>NZ_CP032405.1:2530000-3730000 GCF_016806065.1 Rhizobium rosettiformans | reverse complement strand
CCGATGCCGCTGATCGCCGTTTCGCCCTGGCGCAGGTTGATGTTGGCGAGTTCGCCCTTGAAGCCGGGCGCGGGCAGGACGGGTGACCAGAGGTTCTCTCCGCCGGTGTAGAAGTTCAGCGTCTTCTTGACGTTGGCGGGCACGGGGCCCTTGCCGGTCGGATCGAAGCTCAGGATGAGTGCCACCGGGATCCTCATCGGTTGCAGGGCACGTGCGACCGAGAATGTCATGTCGGCCCCCAACGAATGTCCGACGAGTATGATCGGACGCGCGTCCTTCGATGCGCGGTAACGCTCGGCAATCCTTCGGGCAAAGGTCTGGGCATTCGGCAGCGACATAACCTGCGCGTCCACCCCATCGGCCTTCAGCTGCTGGCCGAGCGTGTTCAGGCCCGTCGAGAAGATGTCGGCAAAGCCGCGAAACAGGTAGACCTGGCCATTCGGCGGCTGCGGCTTTCGGGGCTTTGCCGCTTCGGCGGGCAGTATGGATGCTGCGAGAAAAAGGGATGCCTGGGAGAGGAGGGCGCGCCTGGAAATCATGTGGGGAGGACATCCTCGAAAATGGAGTAGTTTCGGATTCATGCATGATTTGTCGAGCCTGACAACCGACTTGCCGGGCCATTGGCGCTGTACTTCGGCATTGTCGACAGGCTAGAACGGGCGCATCCCGAACGGCGCCCGTCCTCGCGCCTCTTTCACGGAACAGAAAGGCCTCTCATGACCGCGACCATCGATATCGCCGCCCTTGCCAATCT
Organism: Rhizobium rosettiformans; assembly: GCF_016806065.1. NCBI lineage: Bacteria > Pseudomonadati > Pseudomonadota > Alphaproteobacteria > Hyphomicrobiales > Rhizobiaceae > Rhizobium > Rhizobium rosettiformans. Next base: position 3,729,246 of record NZ_CP032405.1, on the reverse strand, counting down.
CCTGCAGGAGGCTGCCGTCGAAGAGATTCTGCCGCGCTTTCGCAATCTCGGTGACGGTGATGTCAGAATGAAATCCGAGGCTATCGACCTGGTGACGGAAGCAGACGAGGCCGCTGAGCGCGTCATTCGCAAGGGGATCGAGGCGCTGATGCCCGATGCGCTGTTCGTCGGTGAGGAGTCGGTCGCGGCCGATCCGGCGCTGCTCGATCGTCTTGAAGGCGCCGAGCTTGCCGTCGTCGTCGATCCGATCGACGGTACCTTCAACTTCGCATCGGGACTGACGTTGTTCGGCATGATCCTCGCCGTTGTCTCCAAGGGCGAAACCATCGGCGGCGTCATTTACGACCCGATCGGCAATGATTGGGCGCTGGTGGAGAAGGGCTCGGGTGCATGGATCTATCGGCCGGATGGAAGCCAGGAGCAGATGCAGGTACGGCCCAGCGGCCCGCTCGAACAGATGATCGGGATCGCCAATACCGGTTTCTTCGATATCGAGACCCGCAGAAAGATCCTGTCCAATCTCGCCGAAGTCCGTCTCTTCACCAGCTATCGCTGTGCCGCCCATGAATACCGGCTGCTCGGCCAGGGTCATATGGATTTTGCCATGTACAACAAGCTGATGCCCTGGGACCACCTCGCCGGCGCGCTGATGATGCAGGAGGCGGGTGCCCATGTCGCGCGCTTCGACGGTTCACCCTATCTGCCGCATCATACGTCGGGCGGCCTGCTCGTGGCCTCCGATGCTGACGCCTGGCAGGAGTTGCGCGAACGCATCTTCACCGTCGACTGATCAGCAAAAAGGCCCGGCATTGACCGGGCCTTTCGCATTTCAGTGGATTGTCTCGGATCAGACCGGCTTGTTGTGCGCCTGGAACAGGCGACCCTTCTCGCCGATCAGCACGAAAACGAGGCCGATCACCGAGACTACGAAGAAGCCGGCGACCATCGGCAATGCCGTGCCATTGAAGGCCTGGCCGATGGCAGCACCGATGATCGAGCCGCCGATCGTGCCCATGAAGCCGAGAACCGACGATGCGGTGCCTGCCACATGGCCCAAGGGCTCCATGGCCAGCGAGTTGAAGTTCGAACCGATCCAGCCGAACTGGAACATCGCTAGCGAGAAGAACGTGATGAACAGGAAGAACGGCATCGGCTGAGGCCCGAGCACCTGCACGACCAGCCAGATCAGGTTGATCGCGATGAAGCCGAGCAGCGAGCCATGCGAGAGCTTGCGCATCCCGAAGCGGCCGACCAGCTTGGCATTGACGAAGGACGACAGCGCCATGAACAGGGCAACTGCCGCGAAGGCGACCGGGAACCAGACGCCGAGCTGATAGATGCCAACATAGACCTGCTGGGCCGAATTGATGAAGCCGAACAGCGCACCGAAGATGAAGGTGCTGGCGATCGTGTAACACAGGGCCACACGGTCGGTGAGCACGATACGGAAGCCGTCGAAGATCACCTTCACGGTGAAGGGACGGACATCCGCCGGCGCCAGCGTCTCGGGCAGGCGGATATACATCCACACGCCGACGATCACTGCGATTACCGCCATGAACACGAAAATCCAGTGCCAATCGCCGAAGAGCATGATCACCTGACCGGTGCCGGGAGCGACGACCGGAATGACCATGAAGACCATCATGATCAGCGACATGACTTCCGCCATCTGGCGACCACCGAAGACGTCGCGGACGATCGAGACCGTGATGACGCGGGTTGCAGCCGAACCGATGCCCTGGATGAAGCGCAGCAGGAGCAGCGATTCGAAGGAGGGCACGAAGACGACCGCGAGTGAGGAGACGACATAGATCGCGAGACCGAAGATCATCGGGAGCCGGCGCCCAAAGCGGTCGGCGATTGGGCCGTAGAAGAGCTGGGCGAAGCCGAAGCCGATCAGATAGGCGGAAACGACATACTGGCGATGGTTTTCGTTTTCGACATTCAGGGCTGCGCCGATTTCCTGCAGACCCGGCAGCATGATATCGATCGCAAGCGCATTGAGCGCCATAAGGAATGCCATCATTGCGATGAATTCGGCACGTCCCATTCCCCCAAGTGTCTTGGGAGAGGACTGTAATGAATCTGACATGAATTATGACCTTAGAACGGCATGAAGGCGTTGCTTGGGACAACGCCTTCATCGCCTGGAGATTTTTAAAGCCTTGCGGCAGAGTTTGTCAGGCAGCGCCGCGGACGGCGATGCCCTGATCTTCGAAATGCTTCTGCAGTTCGCCCGCCTGGAACATCTCGCGGACGATGTCACAACCGCCGACGAACTCGCCCTTGATGTAGAGCTGCGGAATGGTCGGCCAGTTGGAATACTGCTTGATTCCTTCGCGGATTTCCATGTCGGCGAGCACGTTCACGCCCTTGTAGTCCACGCCGAGGTAATCGAGGATCTGCACCACCTGACCGGAGAAACCACACTGCGGAAACTGCGGGCTGCCCTTCATGAACAGGACGACATCGTTGGTCTTGACTTCGTTGTCGATGAATTCGTGGGCGCTCATGGCATTCTTCCTTTTCACATGCCGTTCAAGGCGGCAGCTTCGATCTGCCGTAGAAATAGCAACACGGCTTTACTTTTGCCAGTGGCGACTTTGCGACAGCGCCGGAATTAACGGCTGCGCTGGCGGCTGCGCTTCGCAGCCGTGCGGCGACGGCTCACTTGTTTGCGGGCAGGGGCTTTGACCCGTTTCGTCGTCTTGCGGATATAACGGCCCGTGGTCGCGGAGCGCGCCTGGCGCTTGCGCCTGCGCGTGGTGCCCTTGCGGGTCGACTTCTTCAGAATCTCCTTCAGCACGCCTTCCACGACGTTCTTGACGATGTTGCCGATCAGATCCGCCATCTTTACTCCCCCACGCCCTCGAATTCAGAGGGTTTTGTTCCCTCTGCTCTTTAAATCAGCGCAATTCTCGTCTAGCAAGCGCCACCTGCGGCGGCCTGCCGTCTATCAAGTGACAGTCTCAATGATCCAAAGCCGCATCGTGCTGCATTTTCCGGGCTTCGAACCGCTCGACGCCGAAGCCCATCGTCAGCGCTACAAGCGTTCGGCAGCGCAAGCCTCGGCCGTCTGGCATGCGCGATTTAATGTCGGGGACCTCGTGGTTGACGGGCAGGGTGCACATTTCGCGGTGAATACCCATGGGGACAGTTATGCGGTCCGGACGCAGATCCATGTCTTCGACCACAATGCCCTGATTTCTACCATGCGGTCAGAGCCGCTCTGGATGCAGATTGCGAAAGGCTTCAAGGCGGGCTTCGACGTGGTCTGGCAGGGCGGTGCCTGGGGCTATTTCCGTCATGCCTGGCGCTTTGGTCTTTTCTTCCTTTTCCCCTTCCTGTTCCTGGCCGCTGGCATTGCACTGGCGGTGAACATCGCAGCCATTCCCTCTGCGATCGATCTCTCTTCCTGGTGGTTGCTGCTGTCCGTGCCTGCCGGCTATCTCGTCTTCCGCCACGGGGTCATTCCGTTTTCGGAGCGGTACCACGTCCTGCATTTGCTCGCGGATTGGCGTCTGGCGGTGGCCGTTGCGGAAAATCGCCAGGAGGTGGATGCCATCATCGAGCGGGCGGCAGGAGAGGCGGCTGCGGCCCTGGAAGGTCCTGCCGACGAGATTCTCGTGACATCGCACAGCATGGGTGCGAACTTCGCCATTTCCGTCATTGCGCGACTTCTCGAAAAGTCACCGGACGCGCTCAAGGGACGAAGGCTCGTCTTCGTTACGCTGGGCGGTGCCGCCCTGCAGTGCAGCCTGCTGTCATCTGCATCCCTGCTCAGACAGCGGATCGGGGCGGTTGCGGGTCATCCATCCATCGACTGGTTTGATATCCAGTGCCTGACGGACCCGATCCATCTCTACAAGTGCCACACCGCGGCCCTGTCGGGACACGCAGACGCGCCGCAACCGAAGCTCGTCTTCATCCGCTTCAAGCATGCGCTGTCTGCCGAGCGCTATCAGAAGAACCGCCGCGACTTCTTGAGAATGCATCGGCAATATGTGCTGGGACCGGATCAGCCGAGCGGTTTCGACTTCACGCTGATGACGGCGGGGCCGTTGCCGGCGCTGTCGTTCAAGACGCTGGATTCGGCGACGGCCCCGAAGCTTCAAGCCCCATCATGATAAAGGCCCGCCACTGATAGGGCAGGCCTTCTCGCGTCTGGATATCGGTGCGTCCTTGGTCAGTCGGGGATGCTTGTCTGCAATGCCAGTGCATGCAGAACGCCACCCATGTTGCCCTTCAAGGCGTCGTAGACCATCTGGTGCTGCTGGACCCGGCTCTTGCCGCGGAAGGCTTCGGCGACGACCTCGGCGGCGTAGTGATCGCCGTCTCCCGCGAGGTCACGGATGACGACCTTCGCTCCCGGAATGCCGGCCTTGATCATGTCTTCGATGTCGCCTGGTTTCATCGGCATGTAATGGATCCCTCATGCAAATCAGCAATGTGAGAACTATCGTGCATTCGCTGAGGCGTTTCAATGGGCAGGCAGCGCCTACCCCATGCTCCACAGGCATGTGATCAAGAACTCAGGCAAGCTCGCCTTCCATGAGGGCTGGGAACCAGCCTTCGTGGGCCGTCTTGAGGTCCTCGACCGCTACAGGTTTTGCATCGCCGAGAACCACGTTCGAACCACCGGTGCGGCCGATCCACGGGCAGAAGACGCCAGCTGCTTCAGCGCGGACCTGCACCTGGTCGACATCGGCTTCCTTGACCGTCAGGACGTAACGGCCCTGGTCTTCGCCGTAGAAGACTGCGACCGGGTTGGCATCGTTCAAGGCGTTGATATGCGCGCCGATACCGGACGCCATGGCCATTTCGGCGACGGCAAGGGCCAGACCACCCGACGAGCAGTCGTGCACGGCGGTCGCCAGACCATCCTGAATGAGGCCGCGGACGAAATCGCCGACCTTCTTTTCATGCGCCAGATCGACATGCGGTGCCGGACCGTCGGTGCGGCCATGAATGTCGCGCAGGTAGCAGGACTGGCCGAGATGGGTGCCCCAGCCGGACGGTGCGCCGGCCAGCAGGATCGCTTCGCCCTGGGCCGCAAAGCGGATGCGGGCCATCTTCTTCCAGTCCTTCATCAGGCCAACGCCGGCAATCGTCGGGGTCGGCAGGATGCCCTGGCCATTGGTCTCGTTGTAGAGCGAGACATTGCCCGAGACGATCGGGAAATCGAGCGCCTTGCAGGCCTCTCCGATGCCTTTGATGGCGAATACGAACTGGCCCATGATCTCAGGGCGCTCGGGATTGCCGAAGTTCAGGTTGTCGGTCGCGGCGAGCGGAAGTGCGCCGGTCGCGGTGATGTTGCGCCAGCATTCGGCAACAGCCTGCTTGCCGCCTTCAAACGGGTCGGCCTCGACATAGCGGGGCGTGACGTCGGAGGAGAAGGCGAGTGCCTTCGTTGCGTGGCCTTCGACGCGGATGACGCCGGCATCGCCGCCGGGAAGCTGCAGTGAATTGCCCTGGATCAGCGTGTCATACTGTTCGTAGACCCAGCGGCGCGAGGAGTTGTTGGCAGAGCCGACGAGCTTCAGGAGGGCGTCTGCGACGTCGCCGGCCGGGATGTCGTTTTCGGCGAGCGGGGCAGGCGTCTTCGGCTCGACCCAGGGACGGTCGTATTCCGGCGCCTCATCACCGAGTTCCTTGATCGGCAGGTTGGCGACTTCCTCGCCCTGGTGAATGACGCGGAAGCGCAGGTCGTCGGTGGTGTAGCCGACGATCGCAAAATCGAGGCCCCATTTGACGAAAATCGCCTTGGCGACCTCTTCCTTGGAAGGCTCGAGCACCATGAGCATGCGCTCCTGGCTTTCCGACAGCATCATTTCATAGGCCGTCATGCGCTCTTCGCGCACCGGCACCTTGTCGAGATGCAACTCGATGCCAAGGTCACCCTTGGCGCCCATTTCAACAGCCGAGCAAGTGAGGCCAGCGGCACCCATGTCCTGAATGGCGATGACAGCGCCTGTTTTCATCAGCTCGAGGCAGGCTTCCAGCAGGCACTTCTCGGTGAAGGGGTCGCCGACCTGAACAGTCGGGCGCTTCTCCTCGATCGACTTGTCGAATTCGGCCGACGCCATGGTCGCGCCGCCGACGCCATCACGGCCGGTCTTGGCGCCGAGATAGACGACAGGCAGGCCGACGCCCTTGGCTTCCGACAGGAAGATGCCGTCCGCCTTGGCGAGACCTGCGGCAAAGGCGTTGACCAGGATGTTGCCGTTGTAGCGGGCGTCGAATTCGACTTCGCCGCCAACCGTCGGCACGCCGAAGGAGTTGCCGTAACCGCCGACACCGGCCACGACGCCAGCGACCAGATGCTTGGTCTTCGGATGATCAGGCGCGCCGAAGCGCAGGGCGTTCATCGCAGCCACCGGGCGCGCACCCATGGTGAAGACGTCGCGCAGGATGCCGCCGACGCCGGTTGCCGCGCCCTGATAGGGCTCGATGTAGGACGGGTGGTTGTGGCTCTCCATCTTGAAGACCACGACGTCGCCGTCATCGATGTCAACGACGCCTGCGTTTTCGCCAGGGCCCTGGATGACGCGCGGACCCTTGGTCGGCAGCGTCTTCAGCCACTTCTTCGAAGACTTGTAGGAGCAGTGCTCGTTCCACATTGCCGAGAAGATGCCGAGCTCGGTGAAGGTCGGCTCGCGTCCGATCAGGTTCAGGATGCGATCGTATTCGTCCGGCTTCAGGCCGTGGCTTGCGATCAATTCTGCGGTGATGGGACGGGAGTTGGAAACGGTCATCTGGCTCTCAGGGCAATGGAGATCGGTGGGAGATCGGTTTCGAGGCAGGCTATAACCCAAGCACGCGCCCGGCGCACTTGAAAAATGCGCGCAATCAGGCCTTTCCTGCGGCTTTGCAGCCCAAGAAGCCTTGGCTATTCCCGATGGTCAGACGATGGCGCTGGTACCGAGGGGGGATTGGTCGAGGATGCGGCGGACCGTCTTCAGCCCCTCGATGGAAATCGAGCGATCCCGGCCCTCGCTGAAGCCAACGCGGACATGATGATAGACCCGCGACGAACGCGCCGGCTTGAACTCGTCCTCGTCGTCGATCAGCACGTCGGCATCGAGCACCGCCTGCTTGAAGGTGCCGGACATCCAGGGCTCGGGCAGCTTCAGCCAGAAGAAGGGCAGGCGCGGATGGGCGCGCAATTCCTTGCCGGCGAAAAGCTCGCGGACGACTGCTTCGCGCGCGCCGATTTCTGTCAGAACCTTGCTCCTGATTTCACCCGCAGCGCCTGACAGCACCAGCCGTGCGGAGAGTTCCGCCAGAAGGAAGGGCAAGCCGCCGCTCACCATCTTCTGGGTGACGCGCACGCGCTGGCTCATATGGGGCGGACAGGCGACCCAGCCGCCGCGCACGCCGGCTGCGACCGATTTCGACAGGCCGTTCAGCAGGAAGGTGCGATCGGGCGCGAGTTCCGCCAGCAGCGGAATGCGGTCGTCGATCATGCCGCCATAAAGATAGTCCTCGATCAGCCAGACGTTGTATTTGCGAGCGATGGCGACGATGTCCTTGCGGCGGGAGAGCGGCAGGCAGGCAAGCGTCGGGTTCTGGCCCGAGGACATGATGAAGGCCGCTTTCGGATGTTCGCGGGCGCAGACGCGTTCGAAGTCCTCGGGCAGGATGCCGTCCTGATCCGAATCGACCAGCGCGATCTGGCGTCCCATGAGGTTGGCGCTGCGCGACACCTGGGAATAGGTGAGGTGCTCGCAGACGATCCGGTCGCCGGCACCACTGACCGCGGCGACGACGGCATTGATGCCGGCATGCACGCCAAGCTGCGGCAGGACCTGCTCGGCCTCCGGCTGCCAGCTACCCGAAGCGAGCCAGAGCCGACCGGCCTCCAGCCAATCGGGAGAGAGTGTTCTGGTATAGCTCGAGATCTCGCCCGGATGAGCCGTTGCGATCTCCGCCATGATCCGACCGACCGTCTCGGCCTGACCGACATCGATCGCAGCCGTCGTGTCGAAGCGCAGTTTGCCCGGCGGCGGAACCATCGCCCGGGTGCCCCCATAATTGATCGTCACGGGATCGCGGGCCGGGATTTCGTTGCCGTCACTTGCCTGAATGTAAGTGCCGCGGCCAACCTCGCCGGTTACCAGCCCGCGTTCCCGAAGCAATGCGTAAGCACGCGATATTGTCCCTATTGTCACCCCAACATCATAGGCGAGATCGCGCTGCGGCGGGAGCTTTGCTCCATGGGGCAGGGCGCCTGATTTGATAGCGCTTTCGGCATCATCCGCGATGCGGATGTAAAGCGGGCCGGTGCCGGTGTCGAGTGAAGGAAGCCAATTTGTCATGAGGACAATTCTATAGATTGTCACCCTTGGGGAGTCAATTCATAGAGGCTTCGTTGAGATAAAAACGCAAGGAACTGCCGTCATGGTGACAATAGAGACAATCGCGCCGAACGACTCCCGTCACGACATCGCTTTGCCGGTCCGCAAGGAATCATCGTCGCCATTGAGCAGTCTTGCCCGAATGCTCAAGCTGTGGTGGCGGGGACGCAGGACCCGTGCGCACCTTTCGCAACTGACGGAAGAGCAATTGCGCGATGTCGGACTGTCGCCTGAGATGGCTTTGCGTGAAATAAGGAAATCTCGGCTTTTGCTGCTCGATCGGCCGGTCCAGCCGCCGTTCTGATCAGCAGTCTTTTCTGCCATTGGCCCAGCGAACGACGTCCTGGCGAATCCGCGGCGCCACATCCTCGTTCAAGAGGGGGCCGAAAGCGTCCAGCCGAGGGGGCTTTCCTTCAGCCTGAACGACCAGTACGGGGCGGTCGTCGCGTGATCCCTTGCGCACCAGGAGGATGCGTGGGCGACCGGAGAAGGAGCTGAGTTCAGGGGAAAGCTGGTAGGCCTTGAATGCGGCGTCGCCCGACTTGAACCAGCAGGTGTTCGCGGCGACGGCGACCTTTTCCATGATGTCGAGGGCCGATTGTCCGTTCGCAGGAGGGCGCGGAGCCTCAGGCTTGCAGGCCGCGAGGCCGGCTGCTGCGACGAGAATGGCTGAGAGAGCAAGGCGGCGCATGGGCGAACTTTCGGCTGATGGCCGCCTTCCCTTAAAGGTCTGTGGTTAAGCGAAGCTTACCTCAGGCCGCGATGACGTCCAGCGCCGAGGCGAAGATGCCGCGGCCGTCGTTGCCGCCGTGGGCGGCTTCGATCAGGTTTTCCGGATGCGGCATCATGCCGAGCACGTTGCCCTTCGCGTTGATCACGCCGGCAATGTCGTTCATCGAGCCATTCGGATTGGTGCCGTCGGCATAGCGGAAGACGACCTGGCCGTTGCCTTCGATCGTTTTCAGCGTCTCGGCGTCGGCGAAATAGTTGCCGTCGTGGTGAGCGACCGGGCAGCGGATGATCTGGCCCTTGGCATAGGCGCGGGTGAAGTCGGTATCGGCGTTGACGACCTCGAGCTTGATTTCCTTGCAGACGAATTTGAGCGAGGTATTGCGCATCAGGGCGCCTGGCAGCATCCCGGCTTCGACGAGGATCTGGAAGCCGTTGCAGACGCCGATGACCTTGACGCCCTGTTCGGCCTTTTCCTTGATCGCCTGCATGACGGGCATGCGTGCGGCGATCGCGCCGCAACGCAGATAGTCGCCATAGGAGAAGCCGCCGGGGATGACGATCAGGTCGACATCCGGGATCTCGGTCTCCGTCTGCCAGATCGTCACCGGCGCATGGCCGGAGATCTTGGTGAGCGCCGCGATCATGTCGCGGTCACGGTTGAGGCCTGGGAGCTGGACGACGGCTGATTTCATGGCTGTGGCTCAAACCTTATCTGGGCTTCCTGGAACTCGCGCAGTTCCAGGCGATTTTCGATCCGATCGAGACGCGTCTCTTGGCGAGCAAGCGTCGTGTGGATGTTGTGGATGTCCTGATGCACGGAAACGAGTGCACCCCGTATCGCATTCATCTCGGCGCGCAACTCCCGCTGCCCCAGCTTTACGTCCGCAACATCGGCATGAATCCGCTTCAGAAGCTCGAACATCAATTCGCTGGTGACGTCAGCCATCGCGCATCTCCTACAACCCTCAGGCGATGGAGATAGTATAGTTCTCGATGACCGTGTTGGCGAGGAGCTTCTCGCACATCGCCTTCAGGTCGCTTTCAGCCTTGGCCTTGTCTTCGCCTGCAAGCTCGAGATCGAAGACCTTACCCTGGCGGATCTGGCCAACGCCGTCGAAGCCGAGCGCGCCGAGCGCGCCTTCGATGGCCTTGCCCTGAGGGTCAAGTACGCCGTTTTTCAGGGTTACGGTGACGCGTGCCTTGATCACTGATCTCTTCTCCAAAGCTTACTTGACGAGAACCGGGCCGGTGCCACGGATCGGTTCGTTTTCATTCATGATGCCGAGCCGGCGGGCGACTTCCTGATAGGCTTCGAGCAGCCCGCCCAGATCCTGGCGGAAGCGGTCCTTGTCGAGCTTCTCGCGGGTCTCGATGTCCCAGAGGCGGCAGCTGTCCGGCGAGATCTCGTCGGCAAGGATGATGCGCATCATGTCGCCTTCATAGAGGCGGCCGCATTCGATCTTGAAGTCGACGAGCTGGATGCCGATGCCGAGGAAGAGGCCGGAGAGGAAGTCGTTGACGCGGATGGCAAGCGCCATGATGTCGTCGAGTTCTGCAGGGTTCGCCCAGCCGAAGGCGGTGATGTGCTCTTCAGAGACCATCGGGTCACCGAGCGTGTCCGACTTGTAGTAGAATTCGATGATCGAGCGCGGCAAAACGATGCCTTCCTCGATGCCGAGGCGGGTCGAGAGCGAGCCGGCGGCGACATTGCGCACGACGATCTCGAGCGGGATGATCTCGACTTCCTTGATCAGCTGTTCGCGCATGTTCATGCGGCGAATGAAGTGGGTCGGAATGCCGATCTTGTTCAAATGCGTGAAGACGTATTCAGAGATGCGGTTGTTCAGAACGCCTTTCCCGTCGATGACTTCATGCTTCTTCTTGTTGAATGCCGTTGCATCATCCTTGAAGAACTGGATCAGCGTGCCGGGCTCGGGACCTTCATAGAGGATCTTTGCCTTGCCCTCGTAAACGCGGCGGCGACGGTTCATGGGTGGTTTTCTCTATTGTTGGCATCCCGGCGCCAGTTGCGCGGATGCAGTGGATCGGTCTTTGAAGCGGTCCCTTAACGGAAAACCTCGGTTTTCACAATGCGCAGATCACCCCTTCCTGCCAAAACGTCGCGCCATCGGAGACTCAGCTGGAATCGCGGAAGTTTGCATTGCACTTTGTACTCCCTTTTGATTAATGGGGAAACCAAACCGCGTTATGACGGGACAGAACGGGAGATCGATATGAGCGGCATGAGTGATCGCGAAAAGGCCTTCGAAAACAAGTTCGCACACGACCAGGAGCTTCGCTTCAAGGCGGAAGCCCGCCGCAACAAGCTGGTGGGTCTGTGGGCGGCCGGCCTGCTCGGCAAGGCCGATCCGGACGCCTATGCGAAAGAAGTCGTCGCTGCCGATTTCGAAGAGGCTGGCGACGAGGATGTGATCCGCAAGGTCATGGGCGATCTGACGGCTGGTGGCGTGTCGATCACCGACGAAGAACTGCGCGCTAAAATGATCGAGTTCCTCGGCCAGGCCATTGAGCAGATCCAGAACAGCTGATCAAACGATCCGCGACTGCAACGACAATCCGCCCGGGCTCAGCCTTGGGCGGATTTTCTGTTTCTGAGCCGTTCGGAGACATCACCGAAGCCGGCCGGGCGGGCAAGGCCGTAACCCTGCAGCACGTCGCAGCCGAGCCGGGCGAGGATGCGGGCATGCTCTTCCGTCTCCACGCCCTCGGCCGTCACCTTGATCCCGAGCGAGCGCGCTATCTGGATGATCGATTTTACCAGGATGCGCTGCTCCTGGCTGTCGGGCACGTCCTCGATCAGCTGCCGATCGATCTTCAGGGTGGTCGGCTTGAGGTTCAAAAGCCCAACGATCGATGCATGGCCGGTGCCGAAGTCGTCGATCTCGATGTCGATCGCGAGACGTCGCAACATGTCGAGGTTGCTCATGACTGCCGCGTCCTGACGATCTAGGAAGACGCTCTCCAGAAGTTCGAATGACACCGTGCCCGGCTTGATGTGGAGATCGGCGAGGCCTCGTGCGAGCTCCGGATCCGTCAAGCGCCGGGCCGAGACGTTCACGGAGATCTTCGGGGGAGCAATGCCTTTCTCGCGCCAGACTTCCAGGTTGCGAAGCGCCTTTTCGAGGATCAGGCCGTCGATCTGAGCAAGGACGCCATATTCTTCGGCAATTGGAAGAAACTTGTCGGGCCCCAGGATGCCGCGGGTCGGATGACGCCAGCGTGCAAGGCACTCCGCGCCGACAACGGCGCGTGTGCGCGCGTCGAACTGCAGCTGGTAGTGCGGGAATATCTCGTCGTTCTCCAAAGCGCGCAGAAGTTCGCTGGACAGGCGGTTGGTGTCGGCAAGCAAGGTCCGGCTTGCCTGCTTGTAAAATTCGAACCGGTTGCGACCGAGATTTTTTGCCTTGTAGAGGGCGATATCGGCATTCTGCAGCAATTGCTTCGCATCGATATCGCGGGTCAGCGTATGCGCGATGCCGATGCTTGCCCCGAACCGGCATTCCTGGCCGTTGTAAAAGGCTGGTTGCCTCATCTGGTCGATGATGCGGCTGGCGATGGCAGAGAGGGTGGCGGTTGCGCCGTCGTGGTCGAGGAGGACGACGAACTCGTCTCCACCGATTCGCGCGGCAAAGTCGGTGATCCTGATGTTTTCGCGCAGGATCCGGGCCGCCAGCATCAGCATGGCGTCGCCGGCGCCGTGACCGAGTGTGTCGTTGATCTGCTTGAAGCGGTCGAGGTCGATGTGCAGGATTGCGATGCCTGATCCGAGCGTGCCCTTGCCGGCGCGCCATTCTTCGAGCTTTTCCTCCAGGTAGCGCCGGTTCGGCAAGCCTGTGAGGTAGTCGTGCAGGGCCGACTGCTCGGCCTCCAGTCTTGTCCGCTCGAGTTCCGCATTGCGCGCTTCCGCGAGCATCTTCTGCTGCTCGAGTTCCTGTCTCAGGCGTTGATCTTCGGTCACGTCCCAGTTTACGCCGATCATCTTCAGCCGGCCGTCGTGGTCCATGAATGGGAGGCTGTTGGAGCGGATAAAGCGGGTCCCGCCGTCACGGCCGATGATCCGATAATTGTCGGTGAAGGGTTTCAGTTCGGCGATCTTGCTCGCGACATAAGCCAGCGTCCGGGCGCGGTCTTCCGGATGAAGCTTGCTCTCCCAAAAGCCGCCGATCTGCACTTCGCAATCGTTTTCGACCTCGAAGATGCGGCGCATTCCTTCGTCCCATTCACTGGTGCCGGCCTCGAAATCCGTTTCGAAGATGCCGATACCCGAAATGTCGATGGCGAGCTTCAGGCGACGGGAGAGACCCTCCAGCCATTCCTCCTGCTGCTTGCGGGCGCTGATATCGGTGTCGGTGCCGATGATGCGGCTAGGCTTGCCGTTTTCGTCGCGCTCCACGCAGGCGCCGCGGCACTCGATCCAGACATAGTGTCCGTCCCGGTGAAGCTCCCTGTACTGGAAGACGCTATAATCCGGGTCGCCCGCGTTCTGCCGTTCGATGCAATGTAAGACGCGCTCGCGATCCTGGGGATGCACGAGTTCCAGCCAGTCTTCCATGGTGGGTGGGAAAGGATCATCCGGCCCCAGTCCGCGGATCTGCCGCCAGATGCTGGAATAGTAGAAATCGCCTGAGCTGCGTTGATCCCAAACGCCGGAGGTCGAGCCGACAAGCGCGTGATTCCAGCGGCTTTCGCGCTCCTGCACCTCCCGTAGCTGCCGGCGGAGCTCCGTGACCTCGGTCAACTGGAGAAGCACGGAGCCGTCCTTGGAGCCGACTGTGCTGTGACCGGCCAAGGAGGCAATGAAATGCCGTGCATCTCTTCCCTGTAGCGAGATTTCGAGTGTCGACGGTGCTCCGTCCATCAGTCGGGTTAGCGCAAGCAGCAGTTTGGCGGCGTCGGTGGTCTGTACTGCGATTGCGAAATTGTCGCCGGGCCCGGCGGTTTCGCCAAGGACTGCGCCCAAAGCCTTGTTCATCGTCCGGATAATGCCGTCGGGATCGAGCCAGGCCGCCGGCCAGGGAAGGCAGGCGATGTCGATACCACCCGCGCCGGGAGTAGATGGAGAGGCCGCGTGTGGGCGCAAAATCAGGCTCCTCGCTTCACGTGATTGCAAGGAGTCTATGAGTACCCGCTTAAGAAGGGCTTAAACTGGTCCTGAAGATGCCAGGATTAACCCAACGTTTGCATCTCTTCGGATCGGACGCTTGCTCTCGAACTCAGGCCTGCAGGCGGCCGATAAACTGCGCGAATACCATCGTTCCTTCCGGCCACGGTCCGTGCCCGGATTCGGCGTTGATATGGCCCGATTCGCCGGCATCGATCAGGAACGAGCCCCAGGCATTGGCGATATCCTCGGCATGGGCATATTCGCCGAAGGGATCATTCCGGCTCGCGATCAGGAGCGACGGAAAGGGCAGGGTCAGGCGCGGATAGGGGCCGAAGGTCATCAGGTGCTTAGGCCGAATTTCAGGATTGGAGACGTCGGGCGGGGCGACGAGAAAGGCGCCGGCGACCTTGTTCCTCATCTCCGGGATCGCATGCACAATCGCGGGGACGCCGAGCGAATGCCCGACGAGTACCACCGGCTTGGTGGCCGCGTTGACCTCTTCGGCAACGCGGGCCACCCAGTCTTCGCGCACGGGCTTCGACCATTCCGCCTGTTCCACGCGCCGCGCCGTCGACAGCTTGCCCTCCCACCGGGTTTGCCAGTGGTCGGGGCCGGAATTGGTGTAGCCGGGAACGATCAGGATTTCTGCATCTGAAACTTTCATGGCCCCTATCTGCTGTCCCGCATGGTCCTCGTCAAGATTGGGGCAGCCTGCAGGATCGTAAAAAATAATATGCAACACTTACTAGTTCGAGTTTGGCGTCGATGTTACGATCGCGTCGTGCCCGGATCGGGAGGAGATCGATCAGGGCCGTTACCGGGAGGAATTTCATGAAGCACGTCCATTTGACGGCGGCGGCACTGCTGCTGCTCGCCCTTGATCCGTCCGTCGCGAAGGCGGCCATCGCTTGCGCCGACCTCGCTAAGTCAGAGAACCAACCATCCGATGTGACGATCGCCGAGGCTGTTGAGACGCCTCCGGGCGACGAGGTTTCCGTCGCCCATTGCCTAGTCAGAGGCAAGACGCCCGACAGGCAGGGGATCGATGGGAAGACCTATGCGATCCGCTTCGAGTTGCGATTGCCGGTCGAATGGAACGAGCGTTTCGTCCACCAGTTCAATGGCGGGAATGACGGCGCTGTCGTTCCGGCGCTTGGTCCTCTTCTTGGAGGTCGCAAGAGTGACACGGCATTGGCGCGCGGTTACGCCGTTGTATCCAGCGATGCCGGTCATGACGGCAAGGCCAATCCGGACCGAGGTCTGGCTGGCGGTGCGGCCTTCGGCTTTGATCCGCAGGCGCGCCGTGACTATGGCTATGGTGCTGTCGCAACGCTGCAGCCACTCGCCGAAGAGATTGTCGAAAAGCATTACGGTAAGCCGATCGCCTATCGCTACGGGATTGGCAGCTCCAATGGCGGCCGGCACGGCATGATGGCGGCGGAGCGTATGCCCGAGGTCTTCGACGGATTGCTGGTCGGCTATCCCGGTTTCAATTTGCCGAAGGCGGCGATCCAGCATCCGCTCGATATCCAGGCCTGGTCAAAGGTCGATGCCGACATCGCAAAGGCGTTCGGTCGGGATGACCTGAAGCTCGTGGCTGATGGGGTGCTGGCCGCCTGCGACAGTCTCGACGGTGTCTCGGACGGCATCGTTGCGGATGCCGACGCTTGCGAAACGACTTTCAAGTTCGAGACCCTTGCCTGCGAGAGCGGGGCAAACACCGGCTGCCTTCGTCCGGAACAGATCGAGGCGCTCAAGACATCCGTCGCCGGTCCCAAAGACGCCGAGGGCAGGGCGCTCTATACGCACTGGATCTTCGATACCGGCATCGCCTCTGGTAACTGGCGCACCTGGAAGCTCGAAAGCCCGATCGAACCCTGGGGTAACAGGCCGATCATCGGGGTGATGGGGGCAGCGTCGCTGGCCCAGGTCTTCACGACACCGCCAACGGAAGTGGGTGGCACGCCGGACGAGCTGATCGCCTTCCTGCGCGACTTCGACGTTGTGCGCGACGGTGCGAAGATTGCAGCCACCGACGACACCTTTACCGAGTCGGCCATGGACTTCATGGTGCCGCCCGGTGCCGATGATCCGCGGCTCGATGCCTTCCGGGAGGCGGGCAGCAAGATGCTCGTCTTCCACGGCAATTCCGATCCGGTCTTCTCGGTCGTCGATACGGTTGACTGGTACAAGAAGCTCGATGCCAACCATGATGGCAAGGCGTCGGATTTCGTGAAGTTCTACCGCATCCCCGGAATGCCGCATGGGGCCAGTGGTCCGAGCTTCAACGACTTCGATTTCTTCACGCCACTCGTCGACTGGGTCGAGCAGGGCAATGCGCCCTCCGGCGTTGCGGCAGGAATCACGGAAGATAATGCGGAAGCGGCCACGCTCGAGGGCACGCGCTTCCTTTATTGCCCCTATCCCGCCGTGACGCGTGCCGCGGACGATCCCTCCGCCGAAGGCGAGGGCCGCTATATCTGCCGTTGACGGTCCGGCCCCGGCAGCGGCACTGCCGATCTGCCGGGGCTTTCACGGCTTCGTGCGTAACTTGCGCACGACATGACAAATGTTAGCTGATACACTAATTAGCTCAGGACAAAGCGTGTCGCATGTTCCTTCAGGCATGCGGCGGCCCTGTTGACGGCGCGTTGTTGCGACCGATCCGGCCCGACGCCGCCCGCATTTCACTTTGCAGCTTACAGACCCTGTTGCTCGAGGAGGAAGTGAGAATGTCGACATTTCATGTGATGACCGGTGCCACCGGCACGATTGTCAGGCCTGCGGTACGGCAGATCGCCGTGTCCGACGTCTTCGCAGCCTTGCGCGAAGGTTATGAGGATTTTCGCGAAAAGCCTTCCCACTATGCCTTCGTGGCGCTGATTTATCCGATTGCCGGCGCAATCATGATCGGCTGGAGCGCCGGCGTCGAACTGCTGCCGATGGTCTATCCGCTCCTGGCCGGCTTTGCGCTTGTCGGCCCGCTTCTGGCGCTTGGGCTCATGGAAATCAGCCGTCGCCGCGAACTCGGCCAGCCTGCCGACTGGTCCGACGTGCTCAACCTCTTCAAGTCGCCATCCTTGCCCGCTCTCTTGATGATGAGCCTCTACCTGTTGACGCTCTTCATGGTCTGGCTGGTCGTGTCACGCGGGCTCTATCTCTCGCTCATCGGTGACTATCCTTCGCCGGGCCTCTTTGCCTTTGCGAGCGGAATTCTCGACCATCCCAATGCGCTGGCCTTCCTGTTCTGGAGCAACGCGTTTGGCTTCGTTCTTGCGCTAGTCGCGCTCGTCATCAGCATCGTCGCTTTTCCGATGCTGCTCGACCGCGACTGCGGCGCCGCCTCGGCGGTTTCGACCTCGGTCCGGGCAAGTCTTGCCAATCCGGTGCCGGTCGCCGTGTGGGGCCTGATGGTGGCCGCACTGCTGGCGATCGGGATGGCGACGTTGATGGTCGGGCTCGTGATCATCGTGCCGGTGCTCGGCCATGCGACCTGGCACTTCTATCGCCGGCTGGTGGTCTAGTTCTCGACCCCTATGCGCCGCCGACGGCATAGGCGGCGATCGCCGCCAACGACAAGACGAGAGGCAGCAGGCGCTCGCCTCTCAATCGCGCCTTGGTGACCAAGGCGATCGTCGCAGATGCAGCCAGAGCGGCCGCAAGCAGTACCGTGCGAACCAGCGCGCGGCTGCCATCCGTCTCGATCCCGGAGGAGTCGATAGTCGGGTCAAGCCCCGGCATCCAGTCGTAACGATCGCCGCTCAGCAGCAAAATGCCCGAGATGGCAAGGATAGCGGTTGTCGAAAGAAAGAGGCGTGACAGGCGCGCCATGCTTTACTCCTCCCCAATCAAAACGGGCGCGAATGTCTCCGCGCCCGTCTCGTTATGTCACATGTCCGCTCGCCGGGTATCAGCCGAAGACGCGGGCAAATATCGTGTCGACATGCTTGGTATGGTACCCGAGGTCGAACTTTTCGCGAATGTCTTCTTCCGAAAGCGCGGCGCGCACCTCTTCATCACCCAGCAGTTCTTCCAGGAAGTCGGCACCCTTTTCCCAAACCTTCATCGCGTTGCGCTGGACGAGGCGGTAGCTGTCCTCGCGCGAAACACCGGCTTGCGTGAGCGCGAGCAGAACGCGCTGGCTCATGACCAGACCCTTGAACTTGTTCATGTTCTTCAACATGTTGTCGGGGTAGATGACGAGCTTTTCGATGACGCCGGCCAGACGATTGAGTGCAAAGTCGAGGGTGATCGTGGTGTCCGGGCCGATGGCGCGCTCAACGCTCGAGTGGCTGATGTCACGCTCGTGCCACAGCGCCACGTTCTCCATGGCCGGAACGACCGACATGCGCACGAGGCGGGCAAGGCCGGTGAGGTTTTCGGTCAGAACCGGGTTGCGCTTGTGCGGCATGGCCGACGAGCCCTTCTGGCCCGGCGAGAAGAATTCTTCCGCTTCCAGAACTTCGGTGCGCTGCATGTGGCGGATTTCGATCGCGACGTTCTCGATCGAGGAGGCGATGACGCCGAGGGTGGCGAAGAACATCGCGTGACGGTCGCGCGGGATGACCTGGGTCGAGATCGGCTCCGGCACGAGGCCGAGCTTTGCGCAGACGTGCTCTTCGACGCGCGGGTCGATATTGGCAAACGTGCCGACGGCGCCGGAGATCGCGCCGGTCGCTACTTCCGCACGGGCATTGACGAGGCGGTCGCGGTTGCGGGCCATTTCGGCATAGAAACGGGCAAAGGTCAGGCCCATCGTCGTCGGTTCGGCATGGATGCCATGGCTGCGACCGATGCGGACCGTGTCCTTGTGTTCGAACGCGCGGGCCTTGAGGGCTGCCAGGACCCGATCCATGTCGGCGATCAGGATGTCGGCCGCGCGGACCAGCTGGATGTTGAGGGTCGTGTCGAGCACGTCCGACGAGGTCATGCCCTGGTGGACGAAGCGCGAGTCCGGGCCGATGAATTCGGCGAGATGTGTCAGGAAGGCGATGACGTCGTGCTTGGTGACGGCCTCGATCTCATCGATGCGGGCGACGTCGAATTCGGCCGGGCCACCCTTTTCCCAGATGGTGCGGGCTGATTCCTTCGGGATCACGCCGAGATCGGCGAGCGCGTCGCAGGCATGGGCCTCGATCTCGAACCAGATGCGGAACTTGGTTTCGGGGGACCAGATGGCGACCATTTCCGGCCGGGAGTAACGCGGGATCATCGGGCTCGTCTTTCGTTGGACATGGAAAATGCTGGCCCCCCTTAGCAAAGTGGGGCGGCAAGCTCAACGGCTGCGGCGGGCCATCATCATGCTGAGTACCAGAAGCATTGCCAATCCGACCGGCAGCAGGTGACGCAGCCCGAGCACGGCAAACTGATAGAGGGCAGATGCGGTGGTGAAAATCTGCTGATAGACCCAGATGCGCGAGGGGAATGGCGCATGCCAATGGGCATAGAAGGTTCGATATTGCAGGACGTAGATCCCGGCGATTGCCCCAACGGTGACGATGCCGAGCAGCAAGAGCCAGGCCGCCAGGACGGTCTGCGGGCCGCCGCGCCTCTCGACCAGGTAGATGAGGGGCAGGGCGACGAGCCAGCCGATCAGACCGCCGGCAGCGTAGATCAGGGTCAAGGCGAGGTCATTGCTGCTCGTCGCGCGCCCGAAAAGATGGACGGAAAGCTGAAAGCTTGCCGCCATGGCCAGCGCCCAGGCAAGCGACCCGCCCATCCACAACAGGACCGACGGCAGGGGGCTGCGCGGCATCAGGGCTTCACTGGCACGGCGAGCCAGCGCAGATTGTTGCCTTCAAAGCCGAGGGATGACACCTGAACCATGATCATGTGCGGTCCGTTCGAGCCGTAACCCGGGGTGACGACTCCGCCGATCGCATATGCACTCGGGCAGTTGCGGCTCTTGGGAATAGATTTGTCGCGGTAGACCTCGCGCCGGGCTTCAGGTGTTTGGTCATCGGCGATCGAAAGAGCAAAGCCGCGAACCGCCACATCCATACTGGCGCAGAGATCCTCGCCCTTGACGTCGAACTCTTCGAGGCTCACGCGATAAACCCCTTCCGCCACGTAGAAGCCGGGAAATGCCTGATAGCGTAGTTCATCGATCTTGCCGGAGAGCTCGCTGATCGGCGCGAGGGCCACCAGATAGCCGGGATCATCACCGATCTTGCGGGCCTCCAGAATGTCCTTCGCCTGCTTCAGGCTCTCCCGTCGCGCTTCGCCGACCGAAGCTTCTTCCCGCTTGATCAAGACGCTGACAGGTGTGCCCGGGACATACCGGTCCGTTTCGGTGTCGATCACCTGGATTTCGGCATAGGCAAAGCCGGAGCCATCCTGCTCGCCGAATTGCTCGAAGGCGAAGAACTTGCCGTCAGGCGAGAAACCCAGGGGGCGCATCTCCGCCACGTCTCCGGCTGAGGCCGCAGAGGCCGTCAGAAGCGCAAGCGCGATGGCAGATAGCTGCAGTTTCAAGCCCGACCTCCCTCGGCTGCTTTGCGCAGAGTGTCGACCGTCTTGCGGTAGTCGTCAACGCCCTTGCCCTTGAAGATCGCGGAGCCCGCAACCAGTGCATTGGCACCGGCCTTAGCGATCTCGGCGGCATTGTCGGCGGTGACGCCGCCATCGACCTCGAGGTCGATCGGGCGGTTGCCGATCAGGGCCTTCGCCTTAGCGATCTTGTCCGTCATCGCGGGGATATACTTCTGGCCGCCGAAGCCCGGGTTGACGCTCATGATCAGGATCAGGTCGAGATCATCCATCACATGCTCTAGGACCGAAAGCGGCGTCGCCGGATTGAGCGAAACGCCGGCCTTCTTGCCGAGCGCCCGGATGGTCTGCAGCGAGCGGTGCAAATGCGGACCGGCTTCCGCGTGCACGGTGATGATATCGCAGCCAGCATCGGCAAAAGCGGCGAGATAGGGATCGGCCGGCGCGATCATCAGATGGCAGTCGAAGACGGCCTTGGTCCAGGGGCGCAGCGCCTTGATGATCGCGGGGCCGAAGGAGATGTTTGGGACGAAATGGCCGTCCATCACGTCGAGATGCACCCATTCTGCGCCAGCGTCGACGACGTCGCGCACTTCTTCTCCGAGGCGGGAGAAGTCGGCAGCCAGAATGGAAGGCGAGATCAGGAGAGGACGGGTCATCGGAAGCTCCTCGCGGGCCAGGGATCGATCGATGCCGTCGCGGACGAGAGGCGCGGGCATCAGCTGTTGATGGCGGTCCGCATAGCATCGGCGCCCTTGAGCGGCAACCATGCCTTCGGATGAGACGCCTGTCATCGGCATGGCTGGCCTTGACGATTGCTGCCCGGCGCTGCATCCCTCGGCAAAAGCATAGCCATCCGGGAGGACGACATGGCCAAATTTGCAATCATCACCGGCGGCAGCTCCGGCATCGGCCGTCATCTGGTATCGGCCTTTGTCCGGGAAGGCTACGACGTCGCCTTTACCCATCTCGGTCAGCCGGATGCCGCAGCGGAGGTCGAGAAGGAAGTCGCAGCCCTCGGTGGGCGCGCGATCGGACGGGAATGCGAGGTGGCCAACAGCGCTGACATCGAAGGATTCCTGAACGAGGTCATCGCCTGGGCGGGACAAGTGCCAGACGTGCTCGTCAACAATGCCGGCATCCAGACCTGGGCCTCAATGCTCGAACTTTCCGAAGAGCGCTGGGACGCCGTCGTCAGCACCAATCTCAAGGGCACCTTCCTAAACAGCCAGCGCGTGGCGCGCCGCATGGTGGAGGCTGGCAAGGGCGGCTCGATCATCAATCTCGGCTCCGGCTGCAACAAGCATGCCTTCCCGAAACTGGTCGACTACACCGCGTCGAAGGGTGGCATCGAGCAGCTGACCAAAGTGTCGGCCGTCGAGCTCGGGCCGCATCAGATCCGCGTCAATTGCGTGGCACCGGGTGCTATCGAAACGGCACGCACCCAGGCCGAAGCGCCTGACTATGCGAAGACCTGGGGCGATGTGACGCCTCTGCGTCGTGTCGGCACGCCGGAGGATATCGCAGGGCCGATCCTCTTCCTTGCCGGTCCGCAATCGGCTTTCGTCACCGGCCAGACGATCTGGGTGGATGGCGGCGTGTTCAGCCAGGCCTTCTGGCCCTACCGCGACTGAGCGCGCTTACTGCGATGGTTCGGGCACGGGCACGAAGGCCTTGCCCTGCCATTGCAGTAAGCGATAGGGGTTCTCGGTCAGCTCATGCCCCTCGCCGAAGGTAATCGAACCGATCGCCGTCTCGAAGGTCGTGCCGATCAGGGCATCCGTGACGGGTGTGCCCATGGCAGACGAGATGCCCCAGGAATCCGCGAGCATGGTGACCGCCGCGTGGGCCGGCAGAACATAGCCCTCCGGCGCGATCCCCACAGCTTCGAACGCGCTCATCAGCGCCGATGCCGATGGACCTTGCGGTGTCTCCACTAGACCGACCGCGAGCACTCCATCTTCCAGAGGGACCGGTTCGTCTGCCGCGCGCATGGCTTCACCGCCGAGCAGCGTCAGCGACAGGCCCTCCGCTTTGGCATCCCGGGCGATGATCGAGACATCGTTGCGATCGCCACCGACGAAGGCGTGCGTGATGCCGGCCGTCTTCAGCCGCCGGACCAGCGTCAGTTGCTGTTCCTGTCCCGGCCGGAAGGTGTCGACGAAAGCGGGCTTCAGGCCGCGCTCCTCGAGCGTGATTCGGATGGCCTCTGTCAGTTCACGGCCGCGGATCGTGCCGTCTTCCAGCAGCGCCACGGGCTCGCCTGGCCAATCACGCAGGATGACTTCGGAGAGCTTGGCGGATTCCTGATCGCCATTCGGTGCGAGACGGAAAAGCGGCCAGCCAGCCTTTACCGCATCCTCCATCAATCCCGTCCAACGAACCGACAGCGTCACTGCGGGCAGATCGGCGTCTGCCAGTACGGGCAGGCCTTCCTTCAGTGTTTCGCTGCAGAGAAAGCCGACCGCTGCTGTCGCGCCGGCCGCCGTGATCGCTTCCGCGACCGCCTGGCCGCTGCCGTCTGTGCAGGGTTCATCGATCTCGACGAGGTTTATCGACAGGCCCTCGGCGGCGAGCGTTGCGCCCTTTCGCACCTGATCGCCGAGCACGGCGAAGCTGCCGGTTTTCGGCGCAACCAAGGCAAGTTTCAGCTCCGCTGCCGATGCTCCAGGTATGCCCGGCAGCAGGAGCAGTGGAAGCGAAAGCCAGGTTGTGAGCAAGCGCGATTGGGGCATGCCGCGATCCTAGCCGACGCGCAGGCAATTGGAAATGCTGGCTTTCCGCTTATCGAAACGGGTCCGCTGTGAAATCGTGATGGTGTTGTGGAAAAGGTAAGGGCTGCGGCCCATATTCCGATATCGACGGGGGAACATACCGAGGGGAGTTTCGAGTTTGAGCATGCAAGTTCTGGATCCGGTCGTCTATCGCGAGGCCATGAGCCGTTATGCGGGGCATGTGCAGATCGTGACGACGGAGCATCAAGGCATCCGGCGCGGGGTCACCATCACTGCCGCCTGCTCGGTGTCAGACAGCCCGCCCATGGTGCTTGCCTGCCTCAACAACAGCAATCCAAGCAATGCCGTGCTTTTCGAGAGTGGGCATTTCGCGTTGAACACGCTGGGCGCCCATCACCAGGATCTGGCGAATGCCTTTGCAGGTTTCGGCAAACTCTCGGCCGAAGACCGTTTCGCCCAGGCCGAATGGCAGGTGATGGAGACCGGCTCGCCGGTGCTTGTCGATGCGATCGTCGCCTTCGACTGCGTCGTGACTGACCGCAAGGTGACGAATACCCATACGGTGCTCTTCGGCGAGGTGAAGGCGGTGCATTTCGGTGAGCGTGAGCCGTCTCTCATCTATCTGGACCGGTGCTATCACACGCTATAGACTTTCCCTCGAACATGGGAGGAGACATGGCAGAGACCTCGGGAAAGGCGCTGCCGGAGACGATCGATGGCATCATCGATCTGCTTTCGGCTGAGGATTATCTGGCCGGCAGGCCGCTTGCTACCGTGCTGTTTCTGGCGCTCAGGATGAAGCGCCCGCTTTTCCTGGAAGGGGAAGCCGGCGTTGGTAAGACCGAAGTCGCCAAGGTGCTCGCCAAGGCGCTCGACCGCCCGCTGATCCGCTTGCAGTGTTACGAGGGCCTCGATGTGGCCTCGGCTGTCTACGAATGGAACTATCCGGCGCAGATGCTGGAAATCCGCATGGCCGAAGCCTCCGGCGTCTCGGATCGAACGCGGCTCGAAGGCGACATCTTCTCCGAGCGCTATCTGATCCGCCGTCCGGTTCTGCAGGCGCTGCAAGGCGAGCCGGGACGCGCGCCGGTCTTCCTGATCGACGAACTCGACCGCACGGACGAGGCCTTCGAGGCCTTCCTGCTCGAGGTGCTCTCGGATTTCCAGGTGACCATCCCCGAATTCGGCACGGTGAAGGCCGCCGAGCCGCCCATCGTCATTGTCACGTCGAACCGCACCCGCGAGGTGCATGATGCGCTGAAACGCCGTTGCCTCTATCACTGGGTGGACTATCCGACTGCTGCCGATGAACTGGCGATTATCCGCCGCAAGGTGAAGGGCTGCAACGAGCAGCTGTCTCGGCAGATCGTCGCCTATGTCCAGAAGCTGAGGACCATCGACCTCTTCAAGAACCCCGGCATTGCCGAGACCATCGACTGGGCAACGGCACTGACCGAACTCGACCGGTTGGCGCTTGATCCTGAGACCATTGCAGACACGCTGGGCACGCTTCTGAAATACCAGGAGGATATCGCCCGCATCCAGGGCAGCGAAGGCGAAAAGCTGCTCTCGGAGGTCAAGGCCGAGCTCCTGGCAAAGGCTGGCTGAGATGGAAAGCTTCGGGCCGCATCCCGCCAGTGGACGCGACGGCATCGTGGTGCCGCCGCCGGTCAAGGGTGACGGGCAGCTAGCCGACAATATCGTGCATTTCGCGCGTGTCCTGCGAAAGGCTGGCCTGAAGCCTGGCCCCGGTGCCGTCATCGATGCCATCGAGGCGGTCGACGCGATCGGTATCGGTTCGCGCATCGAGTTCCATGCTGCGCTTTCGGCGATCTTCGTCAAGCGGCACGAGGATCAGCCCGTTTTCGATGAGGCCTTTTCGGTCTTCTGGCGCTCGCGCGATCTCGTCGGCAAGATGATCGCCTTGATGTCGCCGGTGGCGGCCATCGGTGAGCGACAGAAGCCGAAGGCCGGCGGTGCGCGTGTGAGTGACGCGCTGTTTGCGGATCGGAACCGCGAGCCGAAGCCACGCGAAGAGCCGGATGTCGAGGTCGATGCCCGGCTCACGGTCTCAGGCCAGGAGGTGTTTCGCCGGCTTGATTTCGGGCAAATGACAGCCAGCGAGTTGAAGGAAGCGCGGCGCGCGATCGAGCGTTTGGCTATGCCGCTTGATCTCGTTCAAACGCGCCGCTACCGGCTCTCTCCGCGCGGGCGCCTCATCGATCCGCGCGCCAGCATGCGTCAGTCGCTGCGAACCGGTGGCGATCTGATGCTGCCGAAGTTCCGGGAGCGTCGGCAACAACCGCCGCCGCTCGTCATCCTTGCCGACATTTCCGGTTCGATGAGCCAGTATACCCGCATCTTCCTGCATTTCCTGCATGTGCTGACCGAACGTCGCCGCCGGGTGCATACCTTCCTTTTCGGAACGCGGCTCACTAATGTGACGAGGCAACTCCGCCATCGAGATCCGGACGAGGCGATCGCGCAATGCACGGACGCCGTTGCCGACTGGTCGGGCGGTACGCGGATCGGCGAGACGCTGAAGCTCTTCAACCGCCATTGGGGACGGCGCGTGCTGGGGCAGGGTGCCGTCGTGCTCCTGATCACCGACGGGCTGGAGCGGGACGAGGTCGATATGCTTGCCCGCGAGACCGACCGGCTGCATCGCTCGTGCCGACGCCTCGTCTGGCTCAATCCACTGCTGCGCTTTGCCGGTTTCGAAGCGCGCGCGCGAGGCGTGCGGGCCATGCTGCCGCATGTCGACGAGTTGCGGTCAGTCCATACTCTGGAAGCGCTGTCGGATCTCGTGCAATCTTTATCCGGTGCGCCGGATCGGAATTGCGACCCCAAGCGTTACCTCGCTTCAGACAGGAGCCTGCCATGACCACCGACGCCGTTCTGCGCGATCCGCTTGAGATTGCCGAAAGCTGGTTCGCCGAGGGACGATCCGTCGCGATCGCGACCGTAATCGAGACCTGGGGCTCGGCGCCGCGCCCGGTCGGCAGCCATCTTGTCATCGACGGCGAGGGCAATTTCGAAGGCTCGGTCTCCGGTGGCTGCGTCGAAGGGGCCGTCATCTCCGAGGCGCTCGACGTGATCGAGAGGGGCATGCCGAAGATGCTCGAATTCGGCGTGGCCGACGAAACCGCCTGGCGGGTTGGCCTCTCCTGCGGCGGCCGCATCCGCGTGCAGGTCGAGAGGCTCGGCTGATGGAGATTTCGACGCTTGCGGCTCTGAACGCCGCGAAACGTGACCGTCTCGGCGCCGTGCTGGTGAGTGACCTGGACACGGGCGTCTCGCAACTGT
Source organism: Rhizobium rosettiformans (assembly GCF_016806065.1). Taxonomy (NCBI): domain Bacteria; kingdom Pseudomonadati; phylum Pseudomonadota; class Alphaproteobacteria; order Hyphomicrobiales; family Rhizobiaceae; genus Rhizobium; species Rhizobium rosettiformans. The sequence goes on along the minus strand of NZ_CP032405.1, from coordinate 3,702,499 downwards.
TCACTGAGGATCAGATTGCTACCGATGCGCTGGGGCAGGAGATCCGGGCGCGTCTTCTCTCGGGCAAATCGGGCATCGTTGATATCGAGGGCAAGAGCCTGTTTCTCAACGTCCATTTGCCACCGCCCCGGATCTTGGTCGTCGGTGCCGTGCATATCAGCCAGGCACTGGCGCCCATGGCAGCCCTATCCGGCTTCGCGGTGACCATCATCGACCCGCGCACGGCCTTTGCAACGCCCGAGCGCTTCGCCGGCATCGATCTACGGGCTGACTGGCCGGACGAGGTCTTCGCTGCGATGCCGCTCGACCGCTACTCGGCCATGGTTGCCGTGACCCATGATCCGAAGATCGATGATCCTGGCCTGATCGCGGCTCTCCATGCCGGCTGCTTCTATGTCGGCGCGCTCGGCTCGCGCAAGACGCATGCGAAGCGGATCGAGCGGCTGACCGCCGCCGGTATCGACGCAGAGAGCATCTTGCGCATTCATGCCCCGATCGGCCTCGATATCGGTGCAGCTACGCCGGCTGAAATCGCGGTCGCGATTCTTGCCGATATCATCCAGTCGCTGCGCCGGCGCAGTGTTGGGGCTCTTCCCGGCGCCCGAGAGGCCACATCGTGAAGTTCGGGCCAATCCCGACACCTGAAGCTGGTGGTGCGATCCTTGCGCATTCCCAGCCTTTGGCTTCCGGCAAGCTGTCCAAGGGACACCGTCTCCAGGCAGACGATCTCGCACGCTTGCAGGCAGAGGAGGTAAACACCATCATTGTCTGCCGGCTGGAACCCGGTGACCTGATGGAAGATGAAGCGGCCGATCGGTTGAGCGCCGTGATTGATCTTCGCGGGCTCACCCGCAGTCCGGCATCGACCGGGCGTGTGAATTTCTACGCTTCGGCGAATGGTCTCTTTCGTGCGAACAAGACCTTGGTCGACCGCTTCAACGCCGTCGATCCCGCGATCACGCTTGCCTGTCTCGCCGATCGGCGGGACGTGCGGGCCGGCGATCTCGTCGCGACCGTCAAGATCATTCCGCTGGCCGTGGCGGGTGCGCGTGTTATGGAGGCTGCTGCCATCCTGCAGGAGGGTATCGCCTTCGAGGTCGCGCTCTATCGCAGGCACCGGGTGCATCTCGTCGCCACCCAACTGCCGTCCCTGAAGCCGTCCGTCATGGACAAGACGACCCGCGTGCTCGAAGCCCGGCTTGCGCCCTCGGCGAGCCGACTTGCATCCGAACACCGGGTCCCGCATCGGGCTGACGCCGTGGCGGACGCCATCCGCGCCTCGCTTTATGACAGAGCTGGCGCCGAAGACGGTCCGCCGCTCATCATCGTCTTCGGTGCCTCGGCCGTGGCCGATGCCGATGATGTCATACCCTTGGCCATCCGGCTTGCCGGCGGCGTGGTCGATCAGGTCGGCCTGCCCGTTGATCCCGGCAATCTGCTGGTTCTCGGTCATGTAGGCGATGTCCCCGTCATCGGCGCGCCGGGATGCGCCCGCTCGCCGAAGGAAAACGGATTCGACTGGGTCCTGAACGGCATTCTCGCCGGTCATCCACCCAATCGTGTCGAAATGGCCGGCTGGGGAGTCGGTGGTCTGCTGATGGAGATCCCGAGCCGTCCGCTGCCGCGTCTAAGCGCCACGAAGGATGTCGATCCGGCGGCCCTTGGCCTCGTCGTGCTCGCCGCCGGTCGGGCAAGCCGGATGGGCGAGGGTGGTCGCCACAAGCTGCTTGCCGAGTTCGAGGGCGAACCATTGGTGAGACGTTCGGTACGTCAGGCGATCGAGGCTGGCGTGGGTCCGGTTACCGTCATCACCGGGCACCGGAGCGACGAAGTAACTGCTGCGCTATCGGCCCTTGCCGCGGACGTTACCGAGAACACAGAGTTTGCCTCCGGCATGGCGAGCTCGCTGAAGGCTGGCCTTGCAGCCGTCGAGGCGAAGGGGCTGCCTGGCATAATGGTGCTGCTTGCCGACATGCCTGATGTCTCCAGTGGTGATATCGCAGCACTCGCCCGTGCCTATGTAAAGTCCGGTGGCAAGGCGATCGTGCGCGCCGTGTCCGATGGCCAGCGCGGCAATCCCGTCATTTTGCCCGCAGCGACCTTCGAGGCCTTGAAGGCACTGGAAGGTGATATCGGAGCCCGCCCGGTGATCGAAAGCGCGGGCCTTGCCGTCATCGATGTCGAAATCGGCGCGGCTGCCCGTCTTGATGTGGATACGCCGGAGGCTATTGTGGCGGCCGGTGGGATCTTGAAGGACTGACCATGGACAATGCGGCGATCGAGGAAATGTTCGAAGCGGTCGGACCGGTGACCATCCGCCGGATGTTCGGTGGCAAGGGCATCTATGCGCGCGGCATCATTTTTGCGCTCGAATTGCGCGGCGACCTAATGCTGAAGGGCGATGAGGAGAGTGCGCCTCTCCTGGAAGAAGCCGGCGCCAAGCGCTGGTGCTATGAGGGCCGTAGCGGCAAGCCTGTCGCCATGCCCTATTGGACGATCCCCGATGAAGCGCTCGACGACCCGGATATCATGGCAAAATGGGTGCGGATCGCGCTCGATGCCGCGATGCGGGTCACCGAGCGTGAGGCCGCTCAGCGCAGATAGGTCAGAACCGTCTGGGTGAAAACCGAAAGCGGCTGCGGCAGGTCATCCAGATCAAACCAGCCGATTTCCGAAAGCTTGTCCGGTTCGGTCAGTTGCGGATCGCCGGTCGTGTCGTCGGTGACGTAGAGAAGCGAAATCCAGTGCTGGCGGTCCGCCTCGATCAATTGTTCGGTCATGCCGAGATAGCGGATCGGACCGATCGATAGCCCCGTCTCTTCCTCGGCCTCACGGCGCGCGGCGATCTCTGCCCGCTCCATGTGGTCGACCTTGCCACCGACGATGTTCCAGTGGCCGGCCTCCGGTGCCTTCATGCGCTTGCACAAAAGCAGTTTGCCATCCCGAAGGATGGCAAGACCAACCCCGAGACCGGGGAAATCAATACCGGGCTGCCCCACTGGGATCAAGCCTTGGCGGCAGCGACGATCAGCATGAAGGCCGGGATGTCATCGCCGAAGCCAACCGGCGTCGGACCGTCGTCATGGTCGTGATGACGGTTGCGGCGGCGATCACGATTGTCGTCGTTTGCCGGATAAGGATTGTTGCGGTTGTTGCGCGGGTTCTGATCGCGGCGCTTGTCCGTTTTGCGTTCTGTCGCCACCGGCTCCACCTTGATCGCTTCCATCACCTGAACTTCCTCTGCCGCTTTGACTGGTTCGACGCTTGCCTCGACGGGCTTCACATACTCGCTGCGCGTATCGGATTTATGACCGCCGCGCCTCTCGCGACCCTTGTCGCGACCGCGTTTTCCACGGCTTTCGTCGTGGCTCTCAGCCGGCGCCGGAAGTGCCGATATGTCCCCGTCATGCCATTCGATCGTCTGACCGATCAGCTTTTCGATGGCGTCGAGGAATTTCGTGTCGCTGCGCGTCACCAGGGTGAAGGCTGCGCCCGAGCGGCCGGCACGACCGGTGCGTCCGATGCGGTGGACATAATCTTCCGCATGGATAGGTACGTCGAAATTGAAGACGTGGCTGACATCCGGGATGTCGAGGCCGCGGGCGGCAACGTCCGAGGCGACCAGAAGCGTGATCTGGTTGTCCTTGAAGCCGGCCAGCATGTTGGTGCGCGAGCGCTGGTCCATGTCGCCATGCAGGGCGCCGACGGAGAAGCCATGACGCTCCAGCGAACGGTACAGGTCGGCGACGTCCTTCTTGCGGTTGCAGAAGATGATGCCGTTCTTCAATTCGCTCTGGGTGCCGATCAGTTCGCGCAGCTTGGCACGCTTCTCGTAGTCCTTGTTGTGGCAGGCAACGAGACGCTGCGTGACCGTGAGTGCGGTCGAGGAGGGCTTGGCAACCTCGATGCGTTCCGGGTTCTGCAGAAAGCGGTCCGCCAGTTTCTGGATTTCCGGCGGCATGGTGGCTGAGAAGAACAGCGTCTGACGCGTGAACGGGATCATCTTGGCGATGCGCTCGATATCGGGGATGAAGCCCATGTCGAGCATGCGGTCGGCTTCGTCGATGACGAGGATCTCGACGCCAGTCATCAGAAGCTTGCCGCGCTCACAATGGTCGAGCAGGCGGCCTGGCGTGCAGATCAGGACGTCGGCACCACGTTCCAGTTTGCGATCCTGCTCATCGAACGAAACGCCACCAATCAGCAGCGCCACGTTCAACTTGTGATTCCGTCCGTACTTCTCGAAGTTCTCGGCGACCTGGGCTGCCAATTCGCGCGTCGGCTCCAGAATGAGCGTGCGCGGCATGCGAGCCCTTGCGCGGCCCTTTTCTAAGAGCGTCAACATCGGAAGAACGAAAGATGCGGTCTTGCCGGTGCCTGTCTGCGCGATGCCGAGAATATCCCGCCGCTGCAGGGCCGGCGGAATTGCGCCTGCCTGGATCGGGGTCGGAATGGTGTAGCCGGCATCGGTGACGGCAGAAAGGACTTTTTGGCTCAGGCCAAGGTCAGCAAAAGTGGTCAAAGGGAAGTAGTTTCCGTTCCTGTTCTCGCGAACATCGCTCAATAGCCCGGAAGATCGGGCGACAATGGTTGCGGCGAATAGAAGGAAACTGCCGGAAAGTCAAGGAAACGGGCGGATTTACCCCTACAAAGGCTTAATGATCACGATTAATTGGCTTGCAACGTCATGGTGATCCGCAAACCGGAGCCCTGCTGACGGAAAACCTGCTGCGTATCGTCGCCTCGCCGTCAATTGATAAGCGGCGTCAGCTTCATTCCGGCATTGAGAAAACGCATGGGATCGACAGGGGCGCCGTTGCGCCGGACCTCGTAATGCAGATGCGGCCCGGTCGACCGTCCCGTCGAGCCTGCCAGGCCGAGAATTTGCCCGGTTTCGACCGTGTCGCCCTCGCTCACCAGAATGCGGGACATGTGACCATAGCGGGTGGAAAGGCCGAGTCCGTGATCGATTTCGACCATGTTCCCATAGCCGCCGGAAAAGGTTGCCGTGACGACCTTGCCGGCCCCGGTGGAGCGGATTTCCGTGCCCGTCGGTGCACGGAAATCGATGCCGGCATGCATGGCAAGTCCGCCGAAGAATGGATCCGGGCGATTACCGAATCGGCTGGTGATTTCTCGGCCAGGGGCCGGGTTGGCAAAGGGCAGACGCTTGGCCGTTTCGCGAACCGTCTCCAGACGCGTTAGTGCCACATCCAGCGCATTCAGAGAAGCGTTGAAATCCCGGTCTGACTGCGGCGCCAGATAAGGACCACCGACGGCGTCGGTTGCCGGCAGTGCAGCCTGTTCGTCGATCGGCACGCCCTGACGCCTGAGGATCGCGGCAATCTCGTCGGCGGTCTGCGAGGCGCCGTTCGCCAGTTCGTCGATTCGTTGAAGCTGCTCGGCCTCGATCTCCTTCAGCGACAGCGTCATGTGCGAAAAGAGGCGGTCGGCGCGGTCTGCGACATTTTCACCGGTCATGGGTACGTAACCAAGCGCGAGCGCGCGACGTTGCGGGACTTCCGATTTCGACGGCGCTGCTGTTTCACCGAGCAGGGCGGCAAAGGCTTGTGTTCCCGTCGAGAGGGAAGCTCGGTCCTTGCCCTCGACCAAAGGCTTTTCGGCCGGCATGGGGCCATCAGTGGGGAGAGCGTCCGGCGCACTGTCCGTCTGCAGAAGCGCGTCGATCCGACCGTGACGCGAGGTCAGCGCCATCTGCTGTTCGAGGAGTTTCTCGACCTTTTCCTCGACCACCTGCTGGTCGAGTAATTGGCGCGAGGTGACGCGGTCCACCTGGGCGCGGAGCGCTGCGATTCGGTCTTCATATTCATGCTGCATGCGCGCCTGGCGCGCCATGGTGGCGCCAATCAGGTTGTCGCGCAGGACGAGGTAGGTCGTGGCGCCGAGATAACCGATCGCCATGGTGCCGAGAAAACAAACGGTAAGCGCCACCATCCACGGACGGATCGTCATGTGGCGGATGCGATCGCCGCTCGCCAGAATGATGATGTGCTGTTCCCGGCGCTTTCCGAAGACCTGGTTGTTCGAACCCGTCGTCACGCTGACCCCCATTTCATGCCGGGCAGGCCGCCGTCACGCGATTGCCCGATGCGGCGAGTCGCCTGTCCGATCCGCCGTTAGCAATTACGCATAATTAGGGTTAATGAAGCGTTAGGCGCTTGGAATTGCCTGTCAAACCGACGAGTTGTTCTTCGAGGACAAGGATCGGTAGAAGGACGGCGTCAACCCTGCTTCGGCGCGGGCGACGTCGTTGAAAGGGGCCTTGAGCTGACCGCGAAAATTGGCCCGAACCAGATCCTGGAAGGCTTTCGCCGGATCGCGTTTCTCGCGGGCGCAGAGGAAGCGGAACCATTTCGCACCGACAGCGACATGGCCTTTTTCGTCGTCGTAGATGACCTTCAGGACATCGGCGCTTTCGATGTCGCCCGTTTCGCGCATCTTGTCCTGCAGCGACGGGGTCACGTCGAGCCCGCGGGCTTCGAGGATGAGCGGCACGACGGCGAGGCGGGCGGTGAGGTCGTTCTTCGTCGAGTGAGCCGCCTGCCAAAGCCCGTCATGGGCGGGCATGTCGCCATAATCGGCGCCCAGTTCCCGCAGGCGATCACGCACCAGCCGGAAATGCTTGGCCTCCTCGTAGGCGACCTTCATCCACCCGTCGAAGAAGGAATGTGGCACCGGTTCGGTGGCGAAGCGGGCGACGATGTCGAGGGCGAGATCGACCGCATTGAGCTCGATATGGGCGAGGGCATGCAGCAGGGCGATGCGGCCGGGCAGGGTGTGCAGCGAGCGCTTTCCAACGGCTTTGGGCGGCACGAGCTCCGGTTTTGCCGGGCGGCCCGGACGATCGGGAAGCGGCGGATCGAGCGGCGAGCGCAGCGACAGGCGGCGCTCGTGCCAGCGGATCGCAGCAGTCTGGGCGAGCGCCGTCTTCTCGTCGAGGTCGGCGCTCAGGATTGCGAGGGTGGCAGCGCCGCGAAGGGAGTGAAAAGCCGTCTCGGGCTGCGTTGTCTCCAGCATGTCAGAGGGCCTGTGTCGCCTTCAGCACGGCCTCGGCATGGCCGGGAACCTTCACCTTGCGCCAGACCTCGGCAACCTTGCCGGATTTGTCGATCAGGAAGGTGGAGCGTTCGACACCCATATAGGTTTTGCCGTACATGCTCTTCTCTTTCCAGACGGCATAGGCTTCCAGTGCCTTGTGCTCCTCGTCAGATGCCAGCACCACCGAGAGGTTATGCTTGGCGGCAAACTTGTCGTGGCTCTTCACCGAATCAGGGGAGACACCGATGACGGTTGCGCCGAGCTTTGCGAATTCCTCCGTCAGGCCCGAGAAGTCGACGGCCTCCGTCGTGCAACCGCTCGTGTCGTCCTTGGGATAGAAATAGAGTATCACCGGCTTTCCGGCGAAATCTGAAAGCGAAACGGTGCCGCCGCCATTGCGGGGCAGGGAGAAATCGGGGGCCATGTCCCCGGCAGTCAAATCCGTCATGGGATAACCTTTCTTTTGCCCGTTTTGTGGGTGATTGTGGGCGCCTTCGATATATAGTCCGCTCCGCAGTCGTCCAGAGCGACTTGTTAGCGGCATCGATCGACGGAGACAATCACCAGGACATGTCGGAGATCCGGGGCGAAAAGCTACGGTTTCGCAAGCGGGACATTGTGCCGCTGCATGCTCTTCCGTCTGCCCAGGCCGAGGATCCCCTCATCGTGCATTGTCCGCCGCCGAAGCGATCGCTGTTCCGGCGCCTGTCGCGGGTGCTGGCCGGCTTCGCCGGGCTCTGGGTCGTCGTGTTCTTTGCGGTCTATGCCGTGGTCGAAAGCGGCACTCTCGATGCCGCTCTTGCACAACGGGCGCAGGCCGTCCTCAACAATGCGCTCGGACCGCAGTTCACCGCCAAAATCGGCGGAACCGAAGTGCGCTTCTCCAATGGTATGGAATTGTCCGTCGAGGCGCGGGACGTCACGTTGCACGAACAGGCGGGCGGCGAGCGGGTTGCCTTGACGAATTCGGTCCGTTTCATCCTCGAGCCATTGGCGCTTCTCGGCGGTCGGTTCTCCATCCGGGAGATCGTCAGCGAGGGCATCGATCTCGATGCGACGGTGTTGCCGAAGGGGGAGCCTGTCGACATCTCGGATTGGCGGATAGATCATATTCCGGCCCGGTTGGCAGATGCCTTTGCCGAACTCGACCGGCTGCAGGGTTTCATCGCCCGCGGCGGTCTCGACCGCATGCGCCTTGCCGGACTGGAGATCGCCTCCACGAGTGCGAGCGGCCGACCGATGACGCTTGCGATCGACGACATCGTGCTGGAACGCGGCGATGACGGTTCGCTTTCGATCTTCGGTGCGGTCGCGGTCAACGGACAACAAACGGAACTGACGGCGCTGACGACGAATGTCGATGGTCGGGCCGAATCGCTGACGATGCGCGTTGCCGATATGCGGGTGACCCCGTTCCTGCTGCGACGTTCCAGCACGGGCGAGGCGCGCCAGGGGATCGAAGGTTCGGCCGAATTGCTGCTCAATGCTCGGCGCGAGGCGCCGGATCAGGGTGCCAGCGTCTCGCTTGGCATCAACATGCAGAAAGCCGGCTTCTACTCCGACGGCCAACGGCAGGAGATTACCGATGCCCGTCTCAAGCTCTCCTACGACTTCGCCAAGGACACGATCGAGCTTGCCGACTCGACCGCGCGTTTCGATCAAACCATTTTTCCGCTGTCCGGTGGCCTGATCGATCTCGACCGGCTGCCGGAAGGCAGCAGTTTCGGCAAGGGTTTCGGCATCGATCTCGTGGTCACCGATGGCCGAGCGAATGTGCCGAGCGCTGGCGAAGCACCGTTTCCCTTCTTCCTGAAGGGCTATGGTCGCTACCTGGTTGGCGAAAACCGCCTGCAACTCGACACGCTCGACGTTTCCACGCCGTCGGGCAACATGCGCGGCAAGCTGCAGGTAGGCTTCGGTGGAACGGGGCCGGAGATCCGGTTCAACGCCGTGGTCGAGAACATGCGCACCACTGTGGTGAAGCAATTGTGGCCCTACTGGATTGCCTCCAAGCCGCGGCAGTGGGTTCTCGAAAACCTCTATGGCGGCATGATCCCCAAGGGTACGATCGATGTCTTCATTCCTCAGAACCGCCTGTCGATCGATCCGACGCCGGTGCGGCTCAATGCCGACGAACTGAAGATCGGGTTTGATCTGGAAGATGCGCGTCTCAATCTCACAGGCGAACTGCCGCCGCTGCGTGACGTCTATGGCCGCTTCGATATGGTCGGCGAGCGGGTCGACGTCGCCATTCGCTCGGCCGGGTCCTTCTTCCCGTCAGGCCGCATGGTCAAGCTGGAGAGCGGTCGCCTGGTGTTGCAGGACGCCTATGAAAAGCCTCTGATGGCGGATATCGACCTCGATATCGCAGGTGCTGCGGATGCGGTGGCCGAACTCGTTTCCTTCAAGCCGATCGAAGCGCTGAAGGTTGTGGACCTCCAGCCTTCGGACTTTTCCGGCAAGGTTCGCGGGAAGGCGAAGATCCGCCTCGGTCTGGTGCCCGATCAATCGCCACCCGAACCGAGCTGGACGGCGGAAATCGCTCTCGACGACGTGGATGTGGCCAAACCCTTTGACGGGCGTCTGATCGCCGATGTCACCGGATCCCTGTCGGTCGATCGCGACAAGGCCAAGCTCGCTGCATCGGCGAAAATCGATGACGTCCCCATGGAGGTGAACCTCACCGAGCCGGTGCGTCGCGGCGAAGGCGCTGTTCTCCGGGAACGGGTGGTCACCGCGACGCTCGACAATGTGGCCCGCGAAAAGCTTGCGCCGGGCCTCGGTGAGATCGTCAATGGAGCGATCAAGCTGGAACTTCGCCGGATCAATGAAACGACCCAGGCCGTCTCCGTTGATCTCCGATCCGCGACGCTGACCATTCCCTGGGTGGGGTGGTCGAAGGGGCAAGGCATCGGCGCAACCGCCAAGTTCGAGTTGGCCAAGGACGGAAAGCTGTCGCTGATCCGCAAGTTCGCTCTGGATGGTGAGGGCTTCGGCGCCTCCGGCGACATGACCGCGGATGATACCGGGCTTGTCGCCGCCAATCTGTCTCGCGTCCGCCTGTCGCCGGAAGACGAGGTGGCGCTGACCGTTCGTCTCAGCAAGGGCGTCTATTCGGTCGTGGCCAATGGCCGCGCCTTCGACGCTCGCTCGCTAATCTCCACCTTGCAACGGCCGTCCAGCGATAGCGGCGACACAAAGTCCTCGCGAACTTCGCTCAAGATCGAAGGGCGCTTCGACCGCGTGGTCGGGTTCAGCGGCGAGCAGTTGTCGGGTGTTTCAATCATCTATGGAGCGAGTAAAGGCCGGATCAGTGCCGTCGACTTTTCCGGCGTCACGGGAAGCGGTCAGGCGCTGGTCGCTAAACTGCGTCAGCCTGAAGGCTTGAGAGAACTTTCCGTCACCACCAGCGATGCCGGTGCCGTCTTGCGTTTTCTCGACGCCTACAAACGCCTCGGCGGCGGTCTTGCCAACCTGCGCCTGACGGAAACCCGCGACGGCGCCTGGAGCGGCAATCTCGATCTGCGCAACTTCCAGGTTGAAAACGAAGAGCGGCTCCAGACGATCGTCTCCGCGCCGACCGGTGCCGACGGACGCAGCCTCAACAATGCCGTTCGCAGCGATATCGACGTGAGCTCCGCGCGCTTCCAGCGCGCTTTTGCCCGCCTTTCCCTGGTCGGCGGCACGCTCAGCGTCGAGAACGGTATCGTGCGCGGCGAGCAGGTGGGCGCGACCTTCCAGGGGATCGTGCGCGATCAATCCGGACGCATCGACCTGACCGGTACCTTCATGCCAGCCTATGGGCTAAACCGATTGTTCGGCGAATTGCCTGTGATCGGTGCCATTCTCGGCAATGGGCGTGACCGCGGCCTGCTCGGCATCACCTTCAAGCTGACTGGGCCGACGATGAAGCCCAATCTGGTGATCAACCCCCTGTCGATCATCGCGCCGGGTGTGTTCCGCCAAATTTTCGAGTTCCGCTGAACGGGCTGACCTTCAGTCGCGCTCGAGCATCACGACCGGCAGGGTAAGACGTCGCGCCGCAGTGATCTTGGCGTAACCCGCGGGACCTCCCGAATTGCGACAGACCAAATGTGTGACCCCGTATGCCGTGAAGAGGTCTGCCTCGCGGTCGGGATCGCTTGCCGGTTTGCCGAGGACGAGGGTGTAATCCGCGAAAGCGAGCGGCATCTCCGGCGCATCGACCATGCGGACCACGAAGCGGCAATCGTCGCGCCCGACGAAGGCGTCCAGATATTGCCGGCCAAGGGCGAGGAACACCGTCGCGCCCGACGGCAAGACCTCGGCCGCCGCCTCGAGCGTGGCTACGCTCCTCCAGCGGTCTCCCGGCTGTTTCTGCCAGCGCGGGCGCAGCCGCTGTTCGAGCGGGACGCCTGATATCGCCGCGGCTTTGATGGCGTTTTCGCTGATCCGCCGCGCGAAGGGATGCGTGGCGTCGATCATCCGGTCGAAGCCCACCGCCCGTAGATAGACTGCCAGACCTTCCGCCCCTCCGAAGCCTCCGATCCGGACTGTGCCCGCAGGCAGGATCGGGTCAACCGTTCGCCCCGCCAGCGAAGTGGTGACATCATGGCCTTCGGCCACGAGCCTTTCCGCCAGAAGACGGGCCTCGGCCGTGCCGCCGAGGATCAGGATTTTCTGAGGCGCATCCTCCGGTTCAGCTCGCATGGGCGATGATCGTTCCCTTGCGATCGGTGACGATGATGTCGACCGCCACGCCGCTGTCGCGCAACACACTTTCGGCCGTCCGCTTTGCCGCCGTGGCAACGGCAGGGGCAATCGCGATCCTCTCTTTCGTCATGATCTCAAGCACTTCGAGCGCAGTGTTGGCATTTTCGACGGCTCGCCGGGCAGAGTCTGTGAGAATATCGGTGCAAGGCATTGAAAGAAAGAAGTGATTGTCAATCTGGCTGCGTGAGGAATGCAGATCGAGGGCGCCCTGGGCCAGTTTCGTCATCTTGGCGAAACCGCCGGCAATCGTCAGCCTCGGGACAGGGTGGGCACGCAGGTATTTGAGCAATCCGCCGGCAAAATCGCCCATATCGATCAGCGCGCCGTCCGGCAGGTTGTGAAAGATCTGGGCCGCTTTTTCCGATGTCGAACCGGTCGCGCCGAGCAGATGGGGCAGACCTTCGGCGCGGGCGACGTCGATCCCGCGGTGGATTGAGTGAATCCAGGCGGCGCAGGAGAAGGGGTGCACGATCCCCGTCGTTCCGAGAATGGAGATCCCGCCGAGAATGCCGAGCCTCGGGTTCCAGGTGCTTTCTGCAATCTGTGCGCCGCCGGGAACGGAAATCTTCACCTCGAGATCCGGCTTGACCTGGTGAGCTGCAGCAATCGCTTCGATCTCGGCCGTCATCATGGCGCGGGGCACTGGATTGATTGCCGGCTCTCCGACGACAATCGGCAGGCCCGCTTTGGTGACGGTTCCGACCCCGTCGCCAGCCACAAAGCGGATGCCGCTTCCGGGGGGTAGGCGGGTCACGGTCGCGATTACGGTGGCGCCATGGGTCACATCCGGATCATCACCGGCATCCTTGACGATGCCCGCATAGGCGCTCTCGCCGTCGAAACCCTCGCGGGCAAGCGCGAAGGCCGGCGTTTCGCCTTTCGGCAGTGTGATCGAGACCGGGTCTGGAAAGTTACGCGTCAGCAGAGCCGTGAAGGCCGCCTTGGTTGCTGCCGTCGCACAGGCCCCCGTCGTCCAACCATTGCGCAAGGGGGTGCCTTCCGGCTTTTCAAGCCGGTGGCCCTCGGCCCCATTTCCTACAGCCTGTCTTTCGACGTCACTCATGGCTCGCTTATAGGCGAGCCGGCGGCCTTGAGGAAGGCATGTGGCCGAAGGTTTGGGTCGGAAAGAGCCATGGCGGAATTGCATTTTTGCCGCACGAGGCCTAGACCATGACCATGAGTGACACGACGCGTCTAGCCCTGCCCACGAGCCTGCCGGCCATCGAGCCCGGTCACGTGTGGCTGGCCGGCGCCGGCCCCGGCGATCCGGGGCTCCTGACGCTGCTCGCGGCCAAGGCGCTGTCGGAAGCCGATATCATCGTGCACGACGCTCTGGTGAACGACGACTGCTTGAAACTCGCGCGCAGTGGCGCCATCCTCGAATATGCAGGCAAACGCGGCGGAAAGCCGTCGGCCAAGCAGCGCGATATCTCATTGCGCCTTGTCGAACTCGCAAAGGCCGGCCAACGCGTCCTCAGGTTGAAAGGTGGCGATCCCTTCGTTTTCGGGCGTGGCGGCGAAGAGGCGTTGATGCTTGTCGAACATGGCGTGCCCTTCCGCATCGTTCCGGGCATCACGGCGGGGATCGGCGGGCTTGCCTATGCCGGCATCCCGGTCACCCACCGCGAAGTCAACCATGCCGTGACATTCCTCACCGGCCATGACTCCTCCGGCGTCGTGCCCGATCGAATCGACTGGGCCGCCATTGGCCGCGGCTCACCCGTCATCGTCATGTATATGGCGATGAAACACATGGGCCAGATCGCCGCCAATCTCATGGCTGCCGGGCGCCGGGCAGGCGAGGCCGTGGCCTTCGTCTGCAATGCTGCGACGCCGGAACAGACCGTGCTCGAAACCACACTCGGACGCGCCGAAGCGGACATGCTTGCCGCCGGGATCGAACCGCCGGCGATCGTCGTCATCGGTGAGGTCGTGCGTCTGAGGCCGTCACTCGACTGGCTGGGCGCCCTTTCGGGCCGCAAGCTTCTGCCCGATCCCCTTGCCGTGGAGCGGAAAGACACGGCATGAGCGGATTGCTGATCGCCGCGCCGGCTTCCGGTTCGGGCAAGACAGTGGTGACGCTCGGCTTGATGCGAGCCTTGAAGCGTCGTGTCGTGGCTGTGGCGCCCGGCAAGGCCGGTCCTGATTATATCGATCCCGCCTTTCATACGGCAGCGAGTGGTACACCCTGCTTCAACTTCGATCCCTGGGCCATGCGTCCGTCGTTTCTTGGCGCACAGGCCGCTCAGACATCACCCGACGCCTTGCTGGTCATCGAGGCGATGATGGGGCTGTTCGATGGTGCCGCCGACGGGAGGGGAAGTGCAGGGGATCTCGCAAGCCTTCTGGCCCTGGCGGTCGTATTGGTTATCGATTGTGCTCGTAGCTCGCAGTCCGTCGCGGCCATCGCAACGGGCTTTGCCCGATTTCGCGCTGATGTGCGGGTCGCCGGTGTCATCCTCAACCGCGTCGGCAGCGATCGTCACGAGGCCATGTTGCGCGGCGCAATGAGCAAGACCGAGCTTCCCGTGCTGGGTTGCCTCAGGAGTGACCCGCAACTTTCCCTCCCGGAGCGGCATCTCGGCTTGGTGCAGGCCGGCGAACATGCGGCTCTTGAGAGCTTCATCGAGCGAGCGGCCGATACCATCGATGCGGGGATCGATATTGGCACACTGCTTTCAATCGCCCAGGCCGCGCCTCGCAGAGAAAGCACGCCGGTGCGCGGCATCGCGCCTCTCGGTCAGCACATCGCCGTCGCCCGCGATCTCGCCTTCGCCTTTTCTTATCCGCATCTCCTGGAGGGCTGGCGGGCGCAAGGCGCGACACTCTCCTTCTTTTCGCCGCTCGCTGACGAAGGCCCGTCGGCAGATGCTGACGCAATCTACCTACCGGGCGGATATCCCGAGTTGCATGCCGGGAGATTAGCCTCTGCTGACGGCTTCCGCTCGTTAATGATGGGAGCGGCGGACCGGGGGGCGCGGATCTATGGGGAATGCGGCGGCTATATGGTTCTGGGCGATGGGCTCGTTGACGCTGACGGCCATCGTCACGCCATGCTCGGCCTCTTGCCGCTGGTGACGAGCTATGCGGACCGCAAACGGCACCTTGGTTATCGGCGGCTGAGATCGCTCGCTCCCGATCTGTTCGGTGGAAACTACACCGGCCACGAATTCCATTATTCCACGGTCGTTTCGGAAGGGGCGGCAGACCGCTTGTTCGAGGCGGAGGACGCTCTCGGCGAACCTCTCGGCGCCGTCGGGCTGATGCGCGGGTCCGTTGCGGGGTCTTACATGCACCTCATCGACATTGCAGGAGAGGGCGCATGAGCGGGCCGATCCAGCATGGTGGCGGTCTCGCTGCCGCTTCAGCCCTCTATGGCGGGCGCATCGAAGACTGGCTCGACCTCTCGACCGGCATCAATCCCTGTCCGCCTGATCTGCCCGAGATCCCGATGCGGGCCTGGCATCGCTTGCCCGATCAGGAACGGGAGATGGCTTCCCGGCAGGCGGCGCAGCGCTTCTATCGCGCGGGCCATCGGCTGCCACTTCCGGTGCCGGGTACGCAATCGGTCATCCAGTTGTTGCCGCGGCTGGTGCCATCAGGCGCGCGGGTTGCCGTGATGTCGCCGACCTATGGCGAGTATGCGCGCGCCTTCACGCTTGCCGGTCTTACGGTCGATGCGGTCAGTGATCTCAATCTGGTCAGCACGGCGCACGGTCTTGTCGTGGTGGTCAATCCGAACAATCCGGACGGACGGCTTCACACACCGAGCGAGCTTCGAGCGCTGGCCGCCGATCTCGCAAACCGTGGTGGCATACTGGTGGTCGATGAGGCCTTCGGCGACATGCTGCCGGAGCAGAGCCTTGCAGGCGATGACAGTGCAAACCTCATCGTCTTCCGCTCCTTCGGAAAATTCTTCGGCCTTGCCGGCATTCGCCTCGGCTTCGTCATCGCCGCCGACGACGTCACAGCACGGTTTTCCGAGTGGCTTGGACCTTGGGCGGTGTCCGGCCCGGCGCTCGTGCTTGCCGAGCATTTGATGTCGTCCGATACCGGCCTCATTGCCCAGCATATCCGAAGCCGCGCGCTTGGACTTCAGGATATTCTGGCCGAATCCGGCCTCACAATCCGCGGTGGCACCGATCTCTTCCAGCTCGTCGAAGATGCGAGCGCCGGCGAATTGCACCGGCATCTCTGCAGCCGCCAGATCCTGACGCGCAAGTTCGACTACCGGTCGGACTGGCTGCGTTTCGGCCTTGCCCCCGACGAGACCGGCGATGCGCGTCTCCGCGAGGCGCTCAGAACTTTCCGGAGTGTGAGGGCATGAACCACCTGCTGCTCCTTCTTGCCGCCATCGTTCTCGACCGGGTCGTCGGCGATCCGCCATGGCTCTGGCAACGGGTGCCGCATCCGGTGGTGATCTTCGGCAAGGCGATCGATCTGTTCGAAAAGCGCCTGAACAGGACAAGTTTGACAGCCGAAGGTCGACGCTTGAATGGCGTCTTCACGATCGTGGCGCTGCTCGCCGGCTCGGCGGTCTTCGGCATGCTGCTTTCTGTCCTGTTCGGTAAACTCGGCCTCCTCGGCATCATCCTCGAACTGATCGTCGTGGCCGTCTTCCTTGCCCAGAAGAGCCTTGGCGACCATGTCCAGGCGGTGGCCGACGGTCTCTTGCGTGACGGTCTCGAGGGTGGTCGGCAAGCGGTTGCGATGATCGTCGGGCGTGATCCGAAGACCCTCGACGAGGCCGGTGTTTCGCGCGCGGCGATCGAAAGCCTGTCCGAAAACTTTGCCGATGGTGTCGTTGCACCGGCTTTCTGGTACGCGATTGCCGGCCTTCCCGGCATCCTTGCCTACAAGATGCTGAACACGGCTGATTCGATGATCGGCCACAAGAATGAGCGGTTCCTGCAATTCGGCTGGGCCTCAGCCAAGCTCGATGATTTCGCGAACTGGCCGGCCGCGCGTCTCTCCGCCGGCTTCATTGCCCTCGCTACAGTCTTGAAACGCGGGGCAGGGGCGGGCCGTCGGTCGTTGTCTGCGGCCCTGCGCGACAGCGGATTGCATCGCTCGCCGAATTCCGGCTGGCCGGAGGCGGCGATGGCGGGCGCCCTCGATCTGAAACTCGCCGGCCCGCGGGTCTATGGCGGCGTCAGGGTCAGCGAGCCGATGATGCATGCATCCGGCCGCAGCGATGCCGGGCCTGCTGATATCCTTGCGGGAATCGGTGTTTTCTACGCAGCCTGCGGCGTCATGGCGGGATTAATCGCCCTGATATGGGCCATCTCGAAAATCATCTGACGTTTCGAGCTTAGACTGGCTCGCGGTATGCCCCGGTTTCGCCCCTTACAGCAGAACTGATCAGTCGATCCCCGCCGCGTCCTGTAGCCGTTCGAGCTTCGGCACGATGACATGGCGGTTGTTCTCGATGACGATAATGCCGTCCTTGCGCAGCTTGGTCATCTGGCGACTGACCGTTTCGATCGTCAATCCGAGGAAGTCGGCGATATCGGCGCGCGAGAGCGGCAGATCGAAGGTCTGGGTGCCCTCGCTTTCCGGATCGATGTGAGTCGCGATGAGGTAGAGGAAGCTTGCCACCTTTTCCTGGGCAGTCTTGCGGCCCAAGGTCAGCATCCAGTCGCGCGCTTCATCGAGTTCCTTGAGCGACTGGGCATGCAGCTTGCGCTCCATGTCCGGGACTTCGCCGACCATGCGGTCAACGATGTTGCGCGGGAAGGTGCAGATTTCCGTATCTGTCGCGGCTTCTGCCGTGATCGTGCTCTCGCCGAGGAAGGGGCGGCCCAGGAAGTCCGGCGCAAATTGGAGGCCGACGATCTGCTGGCGGCCATCCGCCATCATCTTCGACAGCTTGATCACGCCCTTCAGAATATTGCTGTAACTTCCAACCTGTTCGCCCTGGCCGATGACTTCGTTGCCAGCATCAATGCGGCGGCGGATCGAATGCTTGTTCAGTTCGGTCAGTTGGGCGGAGGTCAGGACGGAGCACAGGCCGCCATGGCGCGCGTCGCAAGATCGACAGACGGCAGGAGCCTCACATTCCGGAAAATGTTTTCTGAAAGTGTCCATGGTCGTGCCATCCAATCAGACCGTCTCCGGACGCCATGCGCCCCTCGGTCAGTGCCCAATTCGGGCTTCTGAGTTTAAATAAACTCTACGTGAGAAATGTATCAGTAAATTGATCGATGTCAAAGGCCGGGACAATAGACGTCGCTATCTTTGGTCGTAGCTCGACACGTCTCAAGGCAGCGTAAAACCATGCAAAATTCCCTCCTGGCCAAGTATTCAAGCGCTGTCCCTCGTTACACGAGCTATCCCACGGCGCCACACTTTCACGAAGGCATCGACTGCGGCAAATATGCGCAATGGTTGAAGGCGATCACAGCACAGGAGCGGATTTCGCTCTACATCCACGTCCCCTATTGTGACCGGCTCTGTTGGTTCTGTGCCTGCCACACCAAGCATACGTTGAAATACGAGCCCATCTCGATCTATCTGGAATCGTTGAAGAAGGAGATCGCGGCCGTCGGTGCGTTGGTCAGCCGCGACGCTGCCGTGACGGCGGTTCATTTCGGTGGGGGGTCTCCCACGATGGTCCGGCCGGACGACATGATCGGCCTGATGGCAGCACTCCGCTCGGCCTTCACCTTCGCCGAGGATGTCGAGATCAGCGTCGAGATGGATCCGAACGACCTCGACGAGCCGCGTTACGATGCGCTTGCCGCCATCGGGATGACGCGCGCGAGCCTCGGCGTTCAGGACTTCCACCCTGAGGTGCAGAAGGCGATCAACCGTATCCAGACATTTGAACACACGAAGTCGGTGGTCGAGGCTGTCCGGGCGCGCGGCGTGCATTCCGTCAATTGCGACATCCTCTACGGTCTTCCGCATCAGACGGAGGCGACGGTGGCAGAAACCGTCAAGGACATCCTGTCTCTCGCTCCAGATCGGATCGCGCTGTTCGGCTATGCGCATGTGCCGTGGATGAAGAAGCACCAGACGATGATCAAGGACGAGATGCTGCCAGGCCTTGAGGAACGCTATGCGCAGATGAACCTTGCTGCCTCGATGCTGGTCGCCGCCGGTTACGAGCCAATCGGCATCGACCATTTCGCGCTGCCCGAGGACCGGATGGCGATTGCGGCGCGGGAAGGGCGGCTCAGGCGGAATTTCCAAGGCTATACCGACGATGCGGCCGAAGCTCTGATCGGGCTCGGCGCCTCCTCGATCGGGCAGCTGCCGCAAGGTTACGTTCAGAACATGCCGGCCACCGGCGAGTATCAACGCATGGCCGACGCCGGCGGTCTGGCGGCCGTGCGTGGCGTCGAGGTCAGCGAAGACGACAGGCTGCGCCGTCGGGTGATCGAGGAAATCATGTGCCGCTTTGCGATCTCCTTCTCCGAGTTGCGGCAGGAATTCGGCGGCGCCGTCGATGCGATCGCCGCCGAGGCGAAGAGCTTTGCGCAATCAAACCAGGACCGGATCTGCCTCATCGAGGGGGATCGCTTCGTCATCACGGATGTAGGCCGGCCCTTCGCCCGGACCATTGCCGCCGTCTTCGACAGCTATCTCGCCACTGGCAAGGGACGGCATTCGATTGCTGTTTAAGCAACACTTCGGCTCCAAATTTGGATGCCGCACAAAACCACCATTGGCATTTGACCGTGTTTTCCTTATGTGGAACCCAGAATTTAAGACACATGAGGTACTGGCGTGACCGCTACATTCGACAAAGTTGCCGACATCATTGCTGAGACCAGCGAAATCGACCGCGAAACGATTACGCCGGAAAGCCACACCATCGATGACCTTGGCATCGACAGCCTCGATTTCCTCGACATCGTCTTTGCGATCGACAAGGAATTCGGCATCAAGATCCCGCTCGAGCAGTGGACGCAGGAAGTCAACGAAGGCAAGGTTTCGACCGAAGAATACTTCGTGCTGAAGAACCTCTGCGCCAAGATCGACGAACTTCGCGCCGCCAAGGGCTGACCCGCCCCCAAAGGAGCGGACATCGTCATGCTGCTTGAATATTTCCAGATGATTGACAAGGTCGAGAGCGTTGATCTCGGCCTTGGTCGTTTGAAGGCCACCTCGACTGTGCCGATGGAAAGCCCTGTCTTCGAAGGGCATTTTCCCGGCATGCCGCTGGTGCCTGGCGTCCTTTTGATCGAGACCATGGCGCAGGCCTCCGGCATGCTACTGCTTGCCGTCAAGGACTTCGAGGCCATGCCTTTCCTGATGTCGGTCGATGGCGCCAAGATGCGCACTTTCGTCGAGCCCGGCGCCGTTCTCGATATCGAGGCGGAACTCGAGCATGACGGATCGGGCTTCGCCGTCACCAAGGCGAAGATCACGAGCGGCGGCAAGAAGGTCTGCGACGCGCAGCTGAAGCTTCGCACCATGCCATTCTCCGAGGTGCCGCTCGCTCCGATCGTGCGCAAACGTGCCGAGGAAGTCGGCCTGATGGCCGCGATGGCGGCCCAGGCTTAAGGCGCATTCGGCCGCAAGGGCGCAATTCCTATTGACCTTGCGGCCTTATTCGGGAAAACCCGCATTTTACGCCGGTGAGCCTGCCGGCGAGAGGATTGCATATGGTCAAACAACCGAATGATGTGGTGATCACCGGCGTTGGGATCGTCACCTGCCACGGCACCGGCAAGGACGCGCATCTCGCGTTGCTCTCCGCAAAGACCGCACCGGAGCCTGTGCTCGAGACGGAAAAGTTCGCGCCCTACGTCGTGCACAAACTGCCCGAGATCGACTGGTCGCAGCAGATCGCCAAGCGTGGTGACCAGCGCCAGATGGAAAACTGGCAGCGCCTCGGCGTCTTTGCAGCTGGCCTTGCGCTCGACGACGCCGGCATGAAGGATGATGCGGACGCGTGCGGGACCATGGACCTGATCGTGGCGGCTGGCGGTGGCGAACGTGACATTGCCGTCGACAGCCTGATCGTCGATGAGGCTTTGCAGCGCAACGACCGCGAAAAATTCCTGATCGAGAAGCTCAAGACCGAGCTTCGTCCGACTCTCTTCCTGGCGCAGCTTTCGAACCTGCTCGCCGGCAATATCTCGATCGTCCACAAGGTCACCGGTTCCTCGCGCACCTTCATGGGTGAAGAGGCCGCCGGTATCTCGGCGATCGCAACCGCCTTCGCCCGCATCAAGGCAGGCCAGTCGACGCATACTCTTGTCGGCGGCGCCTTTATCGCGGAACGTCCAGACATTCTGCTTCTGGTCGAGGGTATTCGCGCCCATCAGACCGGTCCCTGGCAGCCGCTCTGGTCGCGCGATGGTTCCTCGGGCGGCGGCATGATCCTCGGCACGGTCGGCGCCTTCCTGGTGCTCGAATCGCGCGAACATGCCGAAGCCCGTGGTGCGCATATCTATGCCGTGCTTGACGCTGTCGAAGGCGACCGCGGCAATCGCGACGAGGGCAAGCTCGAAGTCCGCCTCGGCGGCATGGTGCCGGAGGCGGCTGCTCTGTCGGCAAGTGACACCATCATCTTCTCCGGCGCGTCCGGTCTGGCTGACCTTACGCAACGTGAGAAGTCTCACCTTGCGGAACGTTTCTCCGGCATGCCGGTGCGGGGCTATGCCGGTTCAATCGGCCATTCCGTCGAGGCACAGTTCCCGGCAGGCCTCGCGCTTGCAGCGCTTGCCATCGATGCCGGCGCCACCGTGCCTGCCTTCGACTCTGCGAACGAAGCGGCCCAGGCCGGTCCTGCGAAACATGCCATCATCTCCACCGTCGGCTATGTGCGGGGCGAAGGCCTCGCCGTGCTGTCGGCGAATGCGTGAGGAACTAGATCCATGACCGACAGCCGTTTCAAGGATCATCTCGGCCGCCCGATCATTGCCGTCACCGGTATGGGCGTCATCACCTCGCTCGGCCAGGGGCTTTCCGACAACTGGTCGAAGCTGACGTCGGGACTATCAGGCATCCACTACATCAAGCGTTTCGACACCGAAGGCATGTCTACGCGTATCGGCGGAACCGTCGATTTCATCGCCGTGCCCGCCAACAATGCCGTCGAGCGCTCTTACGCGCTGGCCCGTGAGACGACCAACGAGGCACTGGCCCAGGCCGGCATCAATGGCGATTTCAACGGTCCGCTCTTCCTGGCCGCCCCGCCGGTCGAGCCGGAATGGCATGACCGCTTTGCGCTGGCCGAGCGGGCTCCGGCCTCGACCCAGCCGGGCGATGCCTATGACCGCTTTCTCGCGGCCATGCGCGAACAGCCGGATCCGGTCTTCCTCGAAGCCGTGCAGTTTGGTTCTATTTCCGAGCGTCTGTCCGACAAGTTCGGCACGCGCGGCCTGCCGGTGACGCTGTCTACCGCCTGCGCCTCGGGTGCCACCGCGATCCAGCTCGGCGTCGAGGCGATCCGCCAGGGCCGCACGGAGCGGGCGCTGACGGTTGCGACCGACGGCTCGATCAGCCCGGAAGCGGTTATCCGCTTCTCGCTGCTCTCGGCGCTTTCCACCCAGAACGACCCGCCGGAAAAGGCATCGAAGCCCTTCAGCAAGGAACGCGATGGCTTCGTGATCGCCGAGGGTGCGGCAACGCTCGTCTTGGAATCTCTGGAATCCGCCATTGCCCGTGGCGCCAAGGTGCTTGGCATCATCAAGGGCTGTGGCGAAAAGGCCGATCATTTCCACCGCACGCGCTCGTCGCCGGACGGCGGTCCTGCGATCGCGACGATCAAGGCAGCGCTCGTCGATGCTGGCCTGTCCGAGGACGCGATCGGCTACATCAACGCTCATGGCACATCGACGCCTGAGAACGACAAGATGGAATATGGCGCCATGCTCTCGGTCTTCGGGGACCGGTTGAAGGATGCTATTCCGGCTTCGTCGAACAAGTCGATGATCGGCCACACGCTGACGGCCGCCGGCGCGGTCGAGGCGGTGTTCTCGATCCAGACCATGCTGACCAGCACGGTGCCGCCAACCATCAACTACACGAACCCCGATCCCTCGATCGTGCTCGACGTGGTGCCGAACGTGAAGCGGGAGGCCTCGGTTTCGGCTGTGCTCTCGAATTCCTTCGGCTTTGGTGGTCAGAACGCCAGCCTTGTCATGACGCGGGAACCGGTCTAAGGCCTGCGCCAACAATTCGGGACGTCATCCTTGGCATTCGAGCCGAGGATCCACACGTACCTCGCAAGAACAACGAAGGTCGGCAGATGCCGGGGAGTAACCCCTGGTTTGACGATGAGAGCGTGACGACGCCTCATCCGCATCCGCCCCATAGGCCCTGAAGGAACATGTCATGCGCGCATTGCAACTCGTCGAAGACCGCAAGCTAGAAATCGTTGACCTGCCGGAGCCGGATGCTCCGGGGCCGGGTGAGGTTACGCTGCGCGTCAAGGCTGTCGCGCTGAACCATATCGACGTTTGGGGCTGGCGCGGGATGGCGTTCGCCAAGCGCAAGATGCCGCTTGTCATCGGTGCGGAAGCTTCCGGTGTCGTCGAGGCGATCGGTCCTGGCGTCGGCAATATCCTGCCGGGCCAACTCGCCGCCGTTTACGGCGCGCGCACCTGCGGTCTCTGCAAACCCTGCCGCGAAGGCCGTGACAATCTTTGCGAAAACGTCTCGGGCGTGCATGGCTTCCATCTCGACGGCTTTGCCCAGGAAAAGATCAATCTGCCGGCCCGCCTGCTCGTTCCGGCCCCTCCGGGCGTCGATGCGGTTGCCGCGGCACTTGCCCCCGTCACCTTCGGCACGGTCGAACACATGCTCTTCGACAATGCCAAGCTCCAGCCGGGTGAAACCATCCTCATCCATGCCGGCGGTTCCGGTATCGGCACGGCAGCCATCCAGCTTGCCAAGAAGATAGGCTGCACCGTCATCACCACCGTCGGTTCCGACGACAAGATCGAGCCTGCCAAGGCACTGGGTGCCGATCACGTCATCAACTATCGCACCGACCGCTTCGAAGGCATGGTCCGCAAGATCACCAAGAAGAAGGGCGTCGACGTCGTCTTCGAACATGTCGGAAAGGATACTTTTGCAGCCTCGATGTTCTGCTTGAAGCGCGGTGGCCGCCTCGTTACGTGCGGCTCCACCTCTGGTGTGTCGACCGAAGTGAACCTGATGATGCTTTTCCAGCAGCAGCTCAAGCTCTTCGGCTCCTTCGGCTGCCGCATGGAAAACATGGCGGATGCCATGCAGAAGATGGCGCGCGGCCTCGTGCACCCCGTCATCGACACGCAGGTCTCCTTCGACGATATCGACAAGGCCCTTGCCCGCATGGAAGGCCGCCAGGTCTTTGGCAAGATTATCCTGAAGATGGACTGACCGCGTGCGGATGCTCGTCACCCGCATCGTTCTGGCGCTGCGTAAGTTCTATCAGTGGTCCGTCGCCCAGGCGGCCTTCGGCTTCCTGACGGCATTGAAGATCCTGCCGGCGGATGCCGCGATCAACTTTGCCGACCGGCTGATGCGCTGGGTCGGGCCGAAGACGAAGCGCCACCGGCTGATGCAGGTGAACCTGCGCAATGCGTTTCCCGAGAAGTCGGATGCCGAACGGGAGGAGATCGCGCTGGCAAGCTGGGGCCATATGGGCCGGCTTGCCGCCGAATATGTCTTCCTCGACCGTCTGTTCGACTTCGATCCGGAAAAGCCAGGCGAGGGCAGGGTAGAGGTTTCGGGCGTCGAGCAGTTTCTCGACCTGCGCGACAATCCGCGTCCCTTCATCGTCTTCACCGGCCATACCGCTAATTTCGAGCTGCTGCCGGTCGCGGGTGCCGCTTTCGGTCTGTACGTGACGGTGCTGTTCCGCCCGCCAAACAATCCCTACATCGCCGAGAAGGTCTTCGAATTCCGCCGCAAGCGCATGGGCAAGCTTGTGCCGTCGCATGCTGGGTCCTCCTTCGCACTGGCCCGGCAGCTGGAGCAGGGCGGCGGCGTCGGCGTGCTCGTCGACCAGAAATTCTGGAAGGGCGTCGAGACCCAGTTCTTCGGCCAGCCGGTGAAGACCAATCCGCTGCTCGCCAAGTTGACGCGTCAGTTCGAATGCGAAGTCTATCCGGCGCGCTGCATTCGTCTGCCCGGCAATCGTTTCCGTCTGGAGATCGAGCCGCGCATCACGGTGCCACGCAACGAGCGGGGCCAGGTGGACGTGAACGCCACCGCCCAGCTGCTCAACGACAAGGTCGAGGCCTGGGTTCGGGAATATCCGGAGCAATGGCTCTGGTATCACGATCGCTGGGCGATCAAGGACAAGATCTGACAGTCTCTGCTTCAGGCTCGTTTGACGTATAAATCGGGATGCGCGCCGAGCGCCGCCGCCGATCGCCCATGTGCATTTATGGCCTATTCGTTTCATCTGATATTGCAGATATTTTTTGGGCTGCGATGCGCGTGAGTGCCCGTAGCGATTGAAGGTGACGCAACCTCATGTTACGGACGCCGAAAGTGGTGTGACGTATTCATTTCTTTTGTCACACCTGAGGGATGAGGTTGCTGATGTCTTTTGGCGAATTCCGTGATTCGAATCTGCGCGCAATGTTCGAAGCGGTTTCGTTGAAGAATCTTCAGTTGCAGCAGGCCATCCGCAATGGTGACGACCATCTCGTGCGCATGCTCGATCGCGAGATTGATCCGCTGATCGCCACGCTCGTCAGCTACCGAGCCACGGATCTCGACGACATCTATTTGCAGATGCGGCTTCTGATGAAGCTGCTGCGGGAAGATGCCGATGACGGTGCCTGCGTGCTGCGCCACGCCTCCATGCTGTCCTTGCTCGTCGAGCGCTATTTCGGTCCGAAACGCAGTGACCAGAGCCCAGCACCACGCGCTTTCGATACGCGCCAGCCGCGTGATGGTGACGATGAGCAGCTGAACGAGGCGATCCTCAACAATCTGCCGGAACGTGTGGCCGTGGTCACCCGCGACTGTCGCTATCTCTTCGCCAACACGGCCATGGCCAGAATGCTCGGCATGCGACAGATCGAGCTGATTGGGCGCAGCGTCTTCGATCTCGGCCTTGCGGCCGGCGGTCATGACTGGCTTCAGGATGCGCTCGATTCGGCCTTTGCAGGACGTTCGGGATCCTTTGTCGCCCGGATGTCGGCCGCAACCGTCACCGGCGACATGCCTGCTCGCTTCAGCCCGTTTCGGTCTGCAGACGGCAGCATCAGCGGTGCCATCCTGACGCTTGGGGAATGCGAGCCGGTCTATGGTGGCGTCGCCGCCTGATCAAGGCCGAGGCGCATGGTGCGGATCGGACGGGAGGCTCTTGCCGCACCGTTTCTCTCAATCCGTGACGCCCTGAAGCAGATGTTCGCGCTCGAAGGCGATGTGGCGTCTGATACCCTCGAAGAAGCCGCGTAACATGTAGCCGACGGCCTCCATGTTCACACGATCTCCGGATCCCAACTTCAGCAGCGCATCCGTCAGTTCCTCGGCGAAGCACTCGTCCTCGCAATGTTCAAATTTCAGACGTTCAAGCGTCGGTCCCAAGGCGTCCGTCGCGTCGGGGCTCGACTGTAGCTGCGGAAACAGCACCGTCTCCTCGTAGTGATGTATGCCCTTGATAAGGGGGCCGAGCGCCTTTGCCGCATAGATGCATTTCTGCCGGTTGATGCTTGCAGGCAGTGAGTCGGCGATCTCTTCCAGTTCCCTGCAGAGCGCGAGCTGTTCGGTGTGAGCGCGGTAGAGCCAGGCGAGGTCGCGTTTGCCTGCATCGAGCAGGCGGTTGCCCGTCCACGTGTCGCTAGCGCTCCGCTTGCTGTTTTCGATATTCGTCAGCATGTCCGTTTTCTCCAACGGGGCTTTTCGCCGCGCGTAACCCCAGTGCTCCAAGACACGCACGAGCGGGCCTTGGCCCAAGCGATGTGCCGGCCTTGGTGTCCGAAGGTCGCAAACCCGATTGCAGCTTCGAGCCTCGCGAATTTTAGAGAGACTTGCATTGACTTGGATCAAGGTGGCTGGGCGGCCCCAATGCGATTGGTGCATTCGACGCGGGAGGAATCTCCTGAGGGCGAGGCCCCCGCGATGAGATCAGCAAGCCGTTGGGGGATACCAACAATGAACTATACGTTAGAGACACTGGTGATGGCGGTACTCGCCTTCGCCGCGCTGCTCGGGGTGGCTTTCGCCCATGACAGCCTCTTCGCGGCCCATATGTGGGTCGCCTTCTTCGTGCTCGCGGGGGGCACGATCATTATGCTGCGCCGGATGCAGTTTGCACCGACCACGGCATCCTCCTCCTCTTCCGGCCAGTCCAAGGCAAGCCAGTCGGAGTATTTCGACGAGGTGGTGCGTTACGGCGTCATTGCCACCGTCTTCTGGGGCGTCGTCGGCTTCCTGGTCGGCGTGGTCGTTGCGCTGCAGATGGCCTATCCCCAGCTCTATATCGAGCCCTGGTTCACCTTCGGCCGGCTTCGTCCCCTGCACACGTCCGCCGTCGTCTTCGCCTTTGGTGGCAATGCGCTGATCGCCACGTCGTTCTACGTCGTCCAGCGGACCTCGCGTGCACGCCTGTTTGGCGGCAATCTCGGCTGGTTCGTTTTCTGGGGATACCAGTTCTTTATCGTCATGGCGGCCACCGGCTATCTGCTGGGCATCACACAGGGCCGCGAATATGCCGAACCGGAATGGTATGTAGACATCTGGTTGACCGTGGTCTGGGTCGCCTATCTGATCACCTTCATGGGCACGATCCTGAACCGTAAGGAGCCGCATATCTATGTGGCGAACTGGTTCTACCTGTCCTTCATCGTCACCATTGCGATGCTGCATATCGTCAACAATCTGGCGATGCCGGTTTCCTTCCTTGGCGTGAAGAGCTACTCGGCCTTCTCGGGCGTGCAGGATGCGTTGACCCAGTGGTGGTATGGCCATAACGCCGTCGGCTTCTTCCTGACGGCCGGCTTCCTCGGCATGATGTATTACTTCGTGCCGAAGCAGGCTGGTCGCCCTGTCTATTCCTACCGCCTGTCGATCATCCACTTCTGGGCCCTGATCTTCATGTATATCTGGGCGGGTCCTCACCACCTGCACTACACGGCTCTGCCCGACTGGGCGCAGACGCTCGGCATGGTGTTCTCGATCATGCTCTGGATGCCGTCCTGGGGTGGTATGATCAACGGCCTGATGACGCTGTCCGGCGCCTGGGACAAGATCCGCACCGATCCGATCATCCGCATGATGGTGATTGCCATTGCCTTCTACGGCATGTCGACCTTCGAAGGCCCGATGATGTCGATCAAGGCCGTCAACTCGCTCAGCCACTATACCGAATGGACCATCGGTCACGTTCACTCTGGCGCTCTCGGCTGGGTCGGCATGATCTCCTTCGGCGCCATCTATTACCTGACGCCCAAGCTGTGGAACCGCAACCGCCTCTACTCGATGCGCATGGTCAACTGGCACTTCTGGCTCGCAACGCTCGGCATCGTGGTTTACGCCGCCGTGCTCTGGGTCGCCGGCATCCAGCAGGGTCTGATGTGGCGCGAATACGATAGCCAGGGCTTCCTGGTCTACTCCTTCGCCGAATCGGTCGCCGCCATGCATCCCTACTACGTGCTGCGGACAATCGGCGGGGTCATGTATCTCCTGGGCGGCATCATCATGGCCTACAACGTCGCCATGACCATTCTCGGCTACGAGCGCCAGGAAGCACCGATCGCCGGAACGGTCGTGCCGGCTGCCGCGCAGCCTGCTGAATAAGAAGGAAGGCTCACATGTCCATTCTTGATAAACACGCAATCCTCGAGAAGAACGCGAGCCTTCTCTTCCTCGGTTCGCTGGTGGTCGTGACCATCGGCGGTATCGTTGAAATCGCTCCGCTCTTCTATCTCGAGAACACGATCGAAAAGGTGGAGGGCATGCGGCCCTACTCGCCGCTCGAACTTGTCGGCCGCAACATCTACATCCGTGAAGGCTGCTATGTCTGTCACAGTCAGATGATCCGGCCGTTCAAGGACGAGGTCGAGCGCTACGGCCACTACAGCCTGGCAGCGGAATCGATGTACGACCATCCGTTCCAATGGGGATCGAAGCGAACCGGGCCTGATCTGGCACGCGTCGGCGACCGCTATTCCAACGAGTGGCACGTCCAGCATCTCGTCAATCCCCGCGACGTGGTGCCGGAATCGATCATGCCTGGCTATGCCTTCCTGAAGGACACGCCGCTCAAGATCACGAGTATCAGCATGATGCTCCAGGCTAACCGCACCGTCACCGTCCCCTATACGGACGAGATGATTGCCGAGGCCGAAGCAGATCTCAAGGCGCAGGCCGATCCTAACGCCGATACGACGGGCCTCATGGAACGCTATCCGAAGGCCAAGGTCGGTGATTTCGACGGCGATCCTGCCAAGCTGACAGAGATGGACGCGCTCGTCGCCTATCTGCAGATGCTCGGCACGCTGGTCGACTTCTCCACCTATGACGACGCAAGCGGCTACCGCTGAGGAGGACATCATGGAAACCTACACCGCCATGCGCCAATTCGCTGACAGCTGGGCTCTGCTTGCCATGACCCTGTTCTTCGTCGGCGTCGTCCTCTTCACATTCCGCCCGGGCGGCAAGAAGCCTGCCGACGACGCGGCCAGCATCCCTCTCAAGGAGGATTGAACAATGGCAGACAAAAAACACATCGACGAGATCAGCGGCGTCGAGACCACCGGCCATGAATGGGACGGCATTCGCGAGCTGAACAACCCGATGCCGCGCTGGTGGGTCTATACCTTCTACGCAACCATCGTCTGGGCGATCGGCTACACGATCATGTATCCGGCCTGGCCGCTCCTGACCGACAACACCAAGGGTCTGCTCGGCTATTCGAGCCGTGCAGAAGTCGCTCAGGAACTGGCGGCGGCGAAGTCTTCGCAGGCAGTCTATCTGGACAAGATCGCGACCCTGCCTCTCGAAGAGATCGTCGCCGACAAGGAACTGACCCAGTTTGCCGTTGCCGGCGGAGCAGCCGCATTCAAGGTCAACTGCTCGCCTTGCCATGGTTCGGGTGCTGCCGGTGGCGCCGGTTATCCGAACCTCAACGACGACGACTGGCTTTGGGGCGGTGATCTCGAGTCGATCCACACCTCGATCGCCCACGGCATTCGCTACGACCAGGATCCGGACACCCGGTTCTCTGAAATGCCGGCCTATGCTGACATTCTCGACGCTGATCAGATCAAGCAGGTGGCGGCTTACGTCGTCAGCCTGACCGGCACGCCCCTCGATGCCTCGATGGTCGAGCCTGGCCAGCAGATTTATGCCGAAAACTGCGCATCCTGCCATGGCGAAGATGCCAAGGGCGGGCGTGATTTCGGCGCGCCGAACCTCGCTGACGCCATCTGGCTGAAGGTCGATGGCGAAGCGCAGATCGCGGCACAGATCCGTCAGCCGCGTCACGGCGCGATGCCCGGCTGGGCCCAGCGCCTGGGCGACACCACTGTCAAGCAGCTGACCGTCTACGTGCATCAGTTGGGCGGCGGCGAATAATCGACCTGTCCTCCGAAAGCTTGGGCCGCATCCGGTGATGCGGCCCTTTTTTGATTCCATATTGTAAAAATAATATGTGTTGCGACGCTTCGCCGCTGCTTGACTTAAGTCAAGGCGTGCTGGTCTGCCAGATGGGACAAGGCGAGCATCAGAAGAAGGTTCTCGTCCCATGAACATACTTTCCGAGCCACACCGAGCACCGGACGCGCCCGAGGTCGAAAGACTCGACGCCGAGGCCGTGATGTCGGCCAAGAGCCGGGGTCCGCTCTATGAAGCTCGCAAGAAAATCTTTCCCAAGCGTGCCGAAGGGGCGTTCCGCCGCTTCAAGTGGATCATCATGGCGATCACGCTCGGCATCTATTACCTCACGCCCTGGCTCCGCTGGGATCGTGGCGAATTCGCGCCCGACCAGGCCGTGCTGATCGATATTGCCCATCGTCGCTTCTATTTCTTTTTCATCGAGATCTGGCCGCAGGAGTTCTTCTTCGTCGCAGGCCTGCTCGTCATGGCGGGTTTCGGCCTGTTTCTCGTCACCTCGGCCGTCGGCCGTGCCTGGTGCGGCTATACCTGTCCGCAGACGGTCTGGGTCGATCTCTTTCTGGTGGTCGAGCGTTTCATCGAGGGCGACCGCAACGCCCGCATCAAACTTGAATCGGCGCCCTGGACCTTCGACAAGATCTGGAAGCGTGTCAGTAAACACGCGACCTGGATCCTGATTGGGGTGCTTACGGGTGGTGCCTGGATCTTCTATTTCGCCGATGCGCCTTCGCTTGCCATGGATTTTCTCACCGGCAACGCTGCTCCGGTCGCCTATATCACCGTCGCCATCCTGACCGCCACCACTTACGTCTTCGGTGGCCTGATGCGCGAACAGGTCTGCATCTACATGTGCCCGTGGCCGCGCATCCAGGCCGCCATGCTCGACGAGAATTCACTGGTCGTCACCTACAATGACTGGCGCGGCGAGCCTCGCACCCGGCATGCCAAGAAGGCGATTGCCGCGGGCGAGTCGGTCGGCGACTGCGTCGATTGCAATGCCTGCGTCGCCGTCTGTCCCATGGGCATCGATATCAGGGATGGGCAACAGCTCGAATGCATCACCTGCGCGCTGTGCATCGACGCCTGTGACGGCGTCATGGACAAGATCGGCAAGCCGCGCGGACTGATTGCCTATGCCACGCTCGACGAGTACCAGTCGAACATGGCGCTCGCCACCAATGGCGGCGCAACTGCGATCGATCCGAAGATGGTGCGCAATGCCGATGGCAGTTTCTCCGACAAGATCCGCCATTTCGACTGGCGCGTGATTTTCCGCGCTCGCACGCTCCTCTACATGGCAGTCTGGACTGCCGTCGGTATCGGCATGCTGATTGCGCTTCTTGGTCGCGACCGGCTGGAGGTTAACGTCCTGCACGACCGCAATCCGCAATTCGTGCTCGAATCCGATGGTTCGATCCGCAACGGCTATACAGTGCGCATTCTGAACATGATCGCCGTCCCGCGCGACATTGAGGTGTCGATCGAGGGATTGCCGGATGCCACGATGAAGATCAACGGCATCAACCAGCCGCCGTCGCGTGCCTTCACGGTCTCGGTCGAGCCGGATGAAGCAACGACACTCAAGGTCTTCGTTACACTTGCTGGTGACAAGGTCACCGATGCCAACCAGAATTTCCAGTTCATCGCCCAGGATGCCAACGGCGACGAGCGGGACGTCTATGATGCAGTCTTCATGGGGCCGGGAGCCAGAAAATGAGCACTTACGCCAAAAAACCGTTCACCTTTACTGGCTGGCACATGCTGGCGATCATGCTGGCCTTCTTTGGCACGATCATCACGGTCAACTTCACCATGGCCTATCTAGCCACATCGACGTGGAGCGGCCTGGTGGTGAAGAACACCTATGTCGCCAGCCAGCAGTTCAACGGCAAGACTGCCGCCATCCGCGAGATGCTGGCTACCGGTATTGCGGGTGAACTCTCTGTCGATGCCAAGGGCATGCGCTACCGCCTGACATTGCCTGAAAACACCCCGGTCGTTGCCGATTCGGTCACCGCCCATTTCAAGCGTCCAGTCGGCACTGCCCAGGATTTCGAACTGCAACTGACGCCCGCCGGTGACGGCCTCTACCTCGCCGAGATGGACGTGCTTGCGGGCAGCTGGATCGTCGAGATTCAGGCGATCAAAGACGGCAAGATGATCATGCATGAGGCGAAGCGGATTACCGTTTCGGGAGAATGACGATGAGTTGCTGCGCGGCAGGGACCGAAGGTGCACTGGACATGGAGCGGGCAGGGGTCTCCCTGCCGTCGGCTGAAGAGCTGAAGCTCTGCAGCCGTGCGGTCGGACCCGGCCTCTGGCAGGTCGACATGAGCGTGCCCGCGGTCCATTGCGGCACCTGCATCTCGACAGTAGAGGGTGTGCTCAAAGCCTTGCCGGAAGTCGAGCGGGCCCGCGTCAACCTCTCGACCAAGCGCGTTTCCGTCGTCTGGAAAGAGGCGGTCGACGGGGTCGAGACCGATCCGGTGAACCTCGCGCGCGCCATCGCCACAACAGGCTATTCCGCGCATCTCTTCACAGCCGCAGAAGAGGCCTCTGACGCCTTGCGCAATCAACTGGTCCGCGCGGTTGCCGTGTCGGGCTTCGCTGCCACGAACATCATGCTTCTGTCCGTGTCGGTTTGGTCGGGTGCAGATGCCTCGACGCGCGATCTCTTCCACTGGATCTCGGCGATGATCGCGGCCCCTGCGCTGATCTATGCCGG
The DNA here is from genome assembly GCF_016806065.1 of Rhizobium rosettiformans. NCBI lineage: Bacteria > Pseudomonadati > Pseudomonadota > Alphaproteobacteria > Hyphomicrobiales > Rhizobiaceae > Rhizobium > Rhizobium rosettiformans. The sequence continues at coordinate 3,669,447 of NZ_CP032405.1, read as the reverse complement.
CCGATTCTTCTACGAATCGGCCTGGAATGCGCTGAAACATGGGCGCACCAACATGGATGTGCCGATCGCCATCGGCATCACGCTCTCCTATTTCGCTTCGTTGTGGGAGACCATCCATCACGGCGAACACGCCTATTTCGACGCGACGGCCTCGCTTCTCTTCTTCCTTTTGATCGGCCGCACGCTCGATCACATCATGCGTGACAGGGCGCGCTCCGCAATCAGCGGGCTTGCCCGCCTTAATCCGCGTGGTGCCATGGTGCTTTCCGACGATGGCTCGCGGGAGTATCGCGCGGTCGATGAAATCCGCGTCGGCGATCAGGTGTCCATCGCTGCCGGCGACCGGATCCCGGTCGACGGTGTCGTCGTTGCCGGTGAGAGCGATCTCGACATGTCGATCGTCAATGGCGAAAGCGCACCTGTTTCGGTCCGCCCGGACTCCGACGTCCAGGCGGGTACACTCAGCCTGACCGGTTCGCTGACGGTCAAGGCTACGGCGACGGCGCAGAACTCGTTCCTCTCAGAGATCATCCATCTGATGGAGGCGGCCGAAGGGGGCAGGGCACGCTACCGTCGCATTGCGGACCGGGCGGCTCAGTACTATTCGCCGGTCGTGCATCTGCTCGCCATCATCGCCTTCATGGGCTGGGGGCTCTATGACGGCGACTGGAAACACGCGATGATGGTCGCGATCGCGGTCCTCATCATCACCTGCCCCTGCGCCCTCGGTCTCGCAGTCCCGGTCGTGCAGGTCGTCGCTGCCGGACGCCTGTTCAAGGCCGGCGTCATGGTCAAGGACGGTTCCGCCATGGAGCGGCTCGCCGAAATCGAGGCCGTCGCCTTCGACAAGACCGGCACGCTGACACTGGGGCGCCCGAAGCTGGTGGACGTTGCCAAAATCGAGCCGATTGGCTTCGCTGTCGCCGCCGGTCTTGCCGCCCATTCCCGCCATCCGCTGTCGCGGGCGCTGTGGTCCGCCTATGGCGGCCAGCCGCGCGGCTTCGACACCGTTCGTGAGGTGCCGGGCGCTGGCGTTGAGGCGGAGACGCAAGAGGGTGTCTGGCGTCTCGGCAATCGCCGCTTTGCCTGTGCGACCGAGGCGATCGATGTCAGCGACAAGCCCTATTCCGAAGTCGTCCTCTCTCTCGACGGTATCGAACGCGCCACCTTCCTGTTCGAAGATACGCTCCGGCCACGGGCCCGTGCCTCGATCGAGACGCTGAAGAATGGTGGCCTCGAACTCGGCATCCTCTCGGGTGACCGTGCGCCTGTGGTGGCCAAGCTTGCCGCCGATCTCGGGATCACCATCTGGCGCGCTGGCCTCACGCCACGGGACAAGGCCGAAGCCTGCGCCGAGGCGTCCGCCCACGGCCAGCGCGTGCTGATGGTCGGCGACGGCATCAACGACGCGCCTGCGCTTTCTGCTGCGCATGTCTCCATGGCGCCGGCGACAGCTGCCGATGTCGGGCGCCAGGCCGCCGATTTCGTCTTCATGCGCGATGGGCTCGAAGCTGTGCCCTTCGCCATCGAGGCCTCGCGCCGGGCCGGACGTCTGATCCGCGAGAACTTCGCGCTCGCGATTGGCTACAACGTCATTGCTGTGCCAATCGCGCTGCTCGGCTATGCGACCCCGCTGATTGCCGCGGTCGCCATGTCGACCTCGTCGATCATCGTGGTTGCCAATGCGCTCCGGCTCAATCGACTGTCGCTGGATGAGCGGGCGCTGACTGAGCGTCCGGCCGCCGTCCTGTCGACGGGCGCCTCCGACAATGCGAGGATCGCCGCATGAACATGCTGATCTACCTCATCCCGATCGCACTCTTTCTCGGCGGGCTCGGTCTGTTCGCCTTCCTCTGGTCGCTGAAGAGCGGTCAGTACGAAGACCTCGATGGAGCGGCCTGGCGAGTGATCTCCGAGAAGGACGACCAGCCGGACGCTTGATACAGCGTTTACCGAACGGTCAAATTTCAGTCTTGCCGCATCCCTTCGCGAATGCGAGAAAGCCCGCATCCATGAAATTGCATGCGGAGGCTTTATCGTGCAGCAGGCGGAAATCGGACTGATCGGTCTCGGAGTCATGGGCTCCAATCTGGCGCTCAACATTGCCGAGAAAGGCAATCGCATCGCGGTCTTCAACCGGACGCCGGCGCGCACGGATGAATTCCTCGGGGAAGCCGGCGATCTGGCCGGCCAGATCATCGGTTGCCATACGATCGAAGAGTTTGTTGCCGCCATCCGCCCGCCGCGCCCGATCATCATCATGATCAAGGCCGGCGAGGCCGTCGACCAGCAGATGGCAGCCCTTCTGCCGCATCTCGCCAAAAACGACATCATGATCGATGCCGGCAATGCGAATTTCCGCGACACGGTTGCACGCTTCGAAAAGCTCGCCGGAACCGACGTGACCTTCATCGGCATGGGTGTGTCCGGTGGTGAGGAAGGCGCCCGTCATGGACCTTCCATCATGGTCGGTGGCACGGAAGAGAGCTGGAATCGCGTCGAGCCAGTGCTCACCTCGATCGCCGCCAAGTTCAACGACGAGCCCTGCGTCGCCTGGCTCGGCACCGATGGCGCGGGTCACTTCGTCAAGACGATCCACAACGGCATCGAATATGCCGACATGCAGATGATCGCCGAGATCTACGGCATCCTACGCGACGGCCTCAAGATGTCAGCCGCCGAAATCGGCGAGATCTTCGGTCAGTGGAACAAGGGCCGCCTCAACTCCTACCTGATCGAAATCACCGAAAAGGTGCTGAAGGCCACGGATCCGGAAACCGGCAAGCCGATGGTCGATGTGATTGTCGATGCCGCCGGTCAGAAGGGCACCGGCAAGTGGTCCGCCATCGAAGCACAGAACCTCGCAGTCGCCGCATCCGGCATCGAGGCTGCGGTTGCCGGTCGCGTGCTTTCCTCGCTGCGCGAAGAGCGTATCGCTGCCGAGAAACTTTTCGGCCTGCCGGGACTGCCGGAGGCGCCCAAGGACAAGGCCGCCTTCATCGCCGACCTTGAGAATGCACTGCTCGCTGCCAAGATTGCGGCTTATGCGCAGGGCTTTGCCGTGATGTCCTCGGCCTCGGAAGAGTTCAGCTGGTCGCTGCCCATGCCGACGATCGCCAAGATCTGGCGCGCCGGCTGCATCATCCGCTCGCAGTTCCTCGACGAGATCACCTCGGCCTTCACCAAGGACCCGAATGTCGCAAACCTTGTCGTCACCCCGGCCTTCGCCCAGATGGTCAAGGAAACCGATGGTGCGCTCCGCCGAGTCGTGGCGCATGCAGCACTCTCCGGCCTGCCGGTCCCGGCGCTGTCTTCGGCGCTCTCCTATTTCGACACCTATCGTCGCGGCCGTGGCACGGCGAACCTGATCCAGGCACAGCGCGATTTCTTCGGCGCGCATGGTTTCGATCGGCTCGACGGCAAGGACATCCATCACGGCCCCTGGGCCGGTCAGTTCTAAGAGATCCCGTAACGTCTTGCAGTTCGAGGCCCGATATCCCGCGATGTCGGGCCTCTTTTTCCTTGGGGGCAGACCATGACAGACAGGCTTACGCTTCTCGGCACAAAAGGCGGACCCGCGATCCGTCCCGGCGGGCCCAATCCGACATCAATGCTGCTTGACCTGTCCGGGCGCCGGATCGTCATCGATTGCGGACTCGGCGTATCGAGAGGTCTTGTCGAGACGGGCATGTCGCTCAAGGAACTGGACCTCGTCTTCATTACCCATCTGCATTCCGACCATGTGCTGGAGCTTGGGCCGCTCATCCACACCGCCTGGACTACGGGGCTGGACCATTGCGTCAGCGTCTATGGTCCCAAGGGGACGCGAAACGTCTGGACGGGATTCCTCGCCTCGCTCGCCTACGACATCGAAACACGGATCGCCGACGAGGGACGTCCGGATCTGGCGAACCTGGTCGAAATTGTCGAATATGGTCCGGGCGAGATCTTCCAAGAGGGGGATCTGGTCGTTGAGGCACTGCGCGTCGACCACCCTCCGGTGACGGACTGTTTTGCGCTGAAGATCTCCGGTGCCGATAAGATGCTCGTCTTTTCCGCCGATACCGCGCCCTTCCCGCCGCTTGCCGACTTCGCTCGTGGGGCGGACATCCTCGTGCATGAGGCGATGCTGCCGGAGGGGCTGGACAGCATTGTCAGGCGAACCGGAAACGGTGCCCGTCTGCGCGAGCATCTCGTTGCCTCGCACAGTTTTGCTGCGGATGCAGCTCAGATTGCAACGAAGGCTGGCGTCGGCATGCTCGTCCTCAATCATCTCATTCCGGCCGATGATCCCGCCTTTACCGAGGACGACTGGCGGGCGGCCGTCGCGGCGCATTGGACCGGACCGCTCGTCATCGGTCGCGATGGCCTGCAATTGCCTTGTGAATGACGGCGACCGCGCGCCGATTTTGGTAAAATCCTATGCTTTCGTTTACCCTGGAGTTAACGCCTGTCGCCTAGCGTGCCGGGGCGGTTAACGATTCCGCGCGTATTTCAGGCGATTCATGATGCTATCCGTTAATCTATCTACACTGGCGCTCGGCGCATTTGCAGTTCTGGCGGTTTTCGCTGCGCTTTATGCGCGACATTGGCGCGAGGAGCCGAATCGAAACGAATTCTTGCTGTTTGGCGCGGCATCCGGGCTTGCGGCGCTCGGTGCATTGCTCACGGCCATCTCGGATGGCGGCTATACGCTGATCACGGTTGTCCTCGCCCAGACGCTTGTCCTGTCGGGGGCGGCACTTGCTTGGCAGGGCATGCGGGCCTTCGATCACCGGGCACTTGATCTGAAGCTCGCCGCCGTGGGGCCGCTCGCCTTTTTCCTACTCGCTGCGTCTGCGCCCCTTCTGCAGGATGACGTGACGGCCCGATTCCTGGTCGCCGCCGTTGTCGGCGCGATCTATACCGGATTGGCTGCCTGGGAGCTGAAGGCGTCCGAAGTCGAAGAGCGACTTTCCAACCGTCCCTTCGCCTATCTCTGGTTTGCAGCCCTGTCCGTGGTCCTGCTCATTGCGGCTCTTGTGGCCTTTGTCTGGCCGCTCAACGCCTCTGATGTCGTCGGCTCCGGCCCTCTCTGGCTGACCGTTGTCGCGTTCGCGGCTTTCCTGCATGCGGTCATCGCGCCGCTGTCGATCTTTCTTCTGGTGCGCGACCGCCTGCTGGTGGAACATCGCTGGTCGGCAGCGACCGATAACCTGACCGGCCTTGCCAATCGCTTCACCTTTCTTGACATGCTGCAGACGCTCTCGACCAAGGTGCGCGGCGAAGGGGCCTTCCTCTATGTCGATGTCGACCATGTGAAGCGGATCAACGACCAATACGGGCATTCCGGCGGTGACGAGGTCCTGAAGACCTGCGCTGAACTCATCCTGCGGGAGTTGCCCGAGCACGCCCTGCTCGGCCGTCTGGCGGGTGCAGAGTTCGCCGCCTATGTACCTTTCTGCAAGGTCGAGGAGGCCGAGAAGCTCGGCCACGTCATCCATGACAGCGTCGAGCAGCAGATGTTCTTCCTCGGCGGCGAGCTCGTGCCGGTGACGGTCAGCGTCGGCGTTGCCCATGGCGCCATGCAGGTCACGGCGGACGAGCTCTTGAAGCGGGCGGACGCGGCGCTGCATACCGCCAAGGTCAACGGCCGCAATTCCGTGGTCGTCTGGGACGACGGCCAGCGCCCATCTTACGCCTGAATAAACTCAGCATGGCCAGCGAGTTGGCGTAGGTCTACTGTCGTTATGACGGTTCCCAACGCGGCTCGGTGATGCTCTGCAGAAGTCCGGGGTCGACGCCGTCGATCCTGGCGATCACCGCCTTGGCGAGTTCTCGGCCGGATTGCCGCACATCCTCGTAGACGGCAATGATGTCGGGGCGGATCCAGTTCAGGATCGGCGTGCCCTGTTTGGCGACCAGGTCGATCTCTACGCCGACTCGCTTGCCTGCCGCTTCGATCCCGGCGTTGGCAGCTATGGCGGCGCTGCCAGAGGAGGAGATCAAGCCGTCGGGCGCATCCGGTCCTCGCATCAGATCCTCGACCGCCGCGCGGATCTGCCCCAGCGAAGCGTCGATGTTGATGTGTAGCGGCACTTCCTCCGCACCGAAGGCCTTCAGGCCGCGCATGAAGCCGTCGAATGTATGCTTGTAATAGGTGAGCTTGCTCGGTGGTGGCAGAAGCGCGATGCGCTTGCGGCCGCGCTTCACCAGCCGTTCGACAGCCTCATAAGCGAAGGTTTCGTTGTCGAAGTCGTGATAGGGGTGCTCGATGCCCATGGCGGTACGGCCGTGGGTCGCAAAGGGCATGTTCTGCTCGGTGAGAAGCCGCACCCGGGCGTCATCCGGTTCCGTGCGCGAAATGATCACGCCATCGGCCGAGCCGGTCTCCAGGATGTAGCGCACCGGCAGCATCGGATCCTTGGTATGGGCATGCGGCGTCACCACGATATGGTAGGGCGTGCCGGAAAGAACTTCGGATATGCCGACGACCATCTGGTTGGAAAAGCCCAGGATTTCCTCGTCGATGCCGAGCACCAGCGCGATCACATTGGTCTTGCCCGTTCTGAGGCGCACGCCTGCGCGGTTCGGCTGGTAGCCGAGCTGTCGTGCGACCATGCGCACGCGCTCCTTGGTTTCGGCGCCTATGTCTGGCGCGTCTTTCAGGGCTCGCGACACCGTGGTGATGCCGAGGCCGGTCATGAAGGCGATCGTCTTGAGCGTCGGTCGCTCCTTCGTCGCCACTGGGCGGTCCATGAGGCCGCCCCCTTGCTGATCTGTCATGTCGTCCCCGCCACTCGCACAAGCCACGCTTATAGTTGGCTTTTTCCTGCCTGCAAACCTGGAGACCGGCACCTCCTCCCGGTGCGGTGAATGAAAAATCTGAAACGATACAGTCGATTTGTCGAGCCCTTTTCCATGCTGCATCGCAAAGCAACGCAACCGAAGCGGGAGTTGGCAATTTATCCCTGTTTTCGTCGCCTGTAGAAACGTCAGTGGACGCCTGTGCAGCAATCTATTCCTGGTTTTTCGGCAATTCATTGGAACTGAAACGATACTTCTCATGCTGCTGCGCAATATAAAACTCAACCAAAGCGTTTTGGATGCGAAGCGTGAATTGCACGCCTGCGCTGAAATTTGGATGTAATGGAAAATTTGCAATCCGAAAGGTTGCGCTCCAAAAATCTTTGACATAAGTTTTTCCGGCAACGTTTCAGTGAGGGAGGAGACTCATGAATTTTCGTAGCTTTGCGGCAGCTTTGGCCGCTACTGTCGTCATGCCGTTTGCGGCAGCGCAGGCAACCGATCTCGAAGTAACCCATTGGTGGACGTCCGGCGGTGAAGCCGCGGCCGTCGCCGAACTCGCCAAGGCTTTCGATGCCACCGGCAACAAGTGGGTCGATGGCGCGATCGCCGGTTCCGGCGGTACCGCTCGCCCGATCATGATCAGCCGCATCACCGGCGGTGATCCGATGGGTGCTACCCAGTTCAACCATGGCCGGCAGGCCGAGGAACTGGCTGAAGCCGGTCTGATGAAGGATCTGACGGCCGTCGCCGAAAAGGAAGGCTGGAAGGATATCATCAAGCCGGCGAGCCTGCTTGAAAGCTGCACGATCGACGGCAAGATCTACTGCGCCCCGGTCAACATCCACTCCTGGCAGTGGCTGTGGCTGTCCAACGCTGCCTTCGAGCAGGCCGGCGTTGCCGTCCCGACCAACTGGGACGAATTCGTCGCAGCAGCACCTGCGCTTGAAGCCAAGGGCATCATTCCGCTCGCCGTCGGTGGTCAGCCATGGCAGTCTGCCGGTGCGTTCGATGTGCTGATGGTCGCCATCGCCGGCAAGGAAACCTTCGAGAAGGTGTTCAAGGACAAGGATGCGGACGTCGCAGCCGGCCCCGAGATCGCCAAGGTCTTCAAGGCCGCCGACGATGCCCGCCGCATGTCCAAGGGTTCCAACGTTCAGGACTGGAACCAGGCCACCAATTTGGTGATCACCGGCAAGGCCGGCGGTCAGATTATGGGTGACTGGGCGCAGGGCGAGTTTGCACTCGCCGGTCAGGTTGCGGGCCAGGACTACACCTGCCTTCCGGGCCTCGGCGTGAACGAGATCATCTCCACCGGTGGTGACGCCTTCTACTTCCCCGTCATCAACGATGAAGCGAAGTCTGCAGCGCAGGACGTTCTCGCAGCCACCCTGGTTGCGCCTGCAACGCAGGTCGCTTTCAACCTGAAAAAGGGTTCGCTGCCGGTTCGCGGTGACGTTGATCTGGCCGCTGCCAACGACTGCATGAAGAAGGGCCTCGACATTCTCGCCAAGGGCAATGTCATTCAGGGCACCGACCAACTGCTTTCGGCAGACAGCCAGAAGCAGAAGGAAGACCTCTTCTCCGAGTTCTTCGCCAATCCGTCCATGACCGTCGAAGATGCGCAGAAGCGCTTCGCCGACATCATCGCTTCCGCTGACTAATCGCGGGTGACCTGTCCAGCCAGGGGCGACCCTGGCTGGACACAGGCCATTTTTGACCCGGGGTAGGGCGTCATGCCCGTGTGCCGGCTGCGTGCGGGAAGCGTGTGCGTTTCAGCGTGACGGCCTTGGTGCGACACCCGTGTCCAGGACGAGGAGGACTGACCCATGGCGAGCCCGTCGCATGCTGGTCGACCCAATAAGCTGTTTCGCAATCTGAACGCCAAGATCGCTTCCATTCCCATGGTGCTGACCGCGATGGTCATCTTCCTTGGAGGGACCATCTGGACGGTCGTCTATTCCTTCACCAATTCACGGCTCTTGCCGCGTGCCAACTTCATTGGCTTCGAGCAGTATGAACGTCTGTGGGATGCGCCGCGATGGATCATTTCGATCCAGAACCTGGCTATCTACGGGATACTCTCGCTGATCTTCTCGATCATGATCGGGTTCCTGCTGGCAGCGCTGATGGATCAGAAGATCCGTTTCGAAAACGCGTTCCGCACGATCTTTCTGTATCCCTTCGCGCTGTCCTTCATCGTCACCGGTCTCGTCTGGCAATGGATCCTGAACCCGGATTTCGGGGTGCAGTCGATCGTGCGGTCGTTGGGCTGGGAGACCTTTACCTTCAACCCGCTCTACAATTCGGACATCGTCATCTACGGCATCCTGATCGCCGGTCTCTGGCAGGGCACAGGGCTCGTGATGTGCCTGCTGCTCGCGGGTCTGCGTGGCATCGATGAAGACATCTGGAAGGCCTCGCGCGTCGACGGCATCCCGATGTGGAAGACCTATCTTTTCATCATTATCCCGATGATGCGCCCGGTGTTTATCACTACGCTCGTCATCATCACCTCCGGCATCGTCCGTCTTTATGACCTCGTGGTGGCCCAGACCAGCGGCGGGCCCGGCATCGCTTCCGAAGTGCCGGCCAAGTACGTCTACGATTACATGTTCCAGGCACAGAACCTCGGTCAGGGCTTCGCCGCCTCGACCATGATGCTGCTGACGGTCGCGATCGTCATCATTCCCTGGGCCTATCTCGAATTCGGAGGAAAGAAGCGTGGCTAATCCCGGTTCTCTCAACACCACTGCTGCCGGTTTCGACGCCGTGTCAGACCATGTCGGGTCAGGGCCTCGCGGGGCCAAGCCGAAGCGGACCTTCTCGGGTCGCAATATCATGCTCTACGGATCGCTGATCTTCTTTGCGATCTATTATCTGATCCCGCTCTACGTGATGATCGTCACGTCGCTGAAGGGCATGCCGGAGATCCGTCTGGGCAATATCTTCTCGCCGCCGATGGAGATCACCTTCGAGCCTTGGGTCAAGGCCTGGGCGACCGCCTGCACCGGCCTCAACTGTGATGGTCTGTCCCGCGGCTTCTGGAATTCCGTCCGCATCACCGTGCCTTCGACGCTCATCTCGATCCTGATTGCCTCGGTCAACGGCTATGCGCTGGCCAACTGGCGTTTCAAGGGTGCGGAACTGTTCTTCACCATCCTGATCATCGGCGCCTTCATTCCCTATCAGGTCATGATCTATCCGATCGTCATCGTGCTGCGCGAACTCGGTATCTACGGTACGCTGACCGGCCTCGTTGTCGTGCATACGATCTTCGGCATGCCGATCTTGACGCTGCTCTTCCGCAACTACTTCACCTCGCTGCCGGAAGAGCTGTTTAAGGCCGCCCGCATCGACGGGGCAGGGTTCTGGCAGATCTATCTGAGGATCATGCTGCCCATGTCGCTGCCGATCTTCGTCGTCGCCATGATCCTGCAGATCACCGGCATCTGGAACGACTTCCTGTTCGGCGTGGTCTTCACCAGACCGGAGTATTACCCGATGACGGTCCAGCTCAACAACATCGTCAATTCGGTCCAGGGCGTGAAGGAATACAACGTCAACATGGCCGCAACACTTCTGACCGGCGCCGTGCCGCTCATCGTCTACTTCATTTCCGGACGCCTCTTCGTCCGGGGCATCGCCGCCGGCGCAGTCAAGGGTTAAGCTCATGTCGCATAGTGTATCGATCAAGGACCTCTCGTTGAGCTTCGGCGCCGTCAAGGTGCTGGAAAACCTCAATCTCGACATCGTCGACGGCGAGTTCATCGTTCTCCTGGGCTCATCCGGCTGCGGCAAGTCCACGCTTTTGAACTGCATCGCTGGCCTTCTGGAGCCGACCGACGGGCAGATCTTCATCAAGGGCAAGAACGTCACCTGGGAAGAGCCCAAGGACCGCGGCATCGGCATGGTGTTCCAGTCCTACGCGCTCTACCCGCAGATGTCGGTGAAGAAGAACCTCTCCTTCGGCCTGCAGGTTGCCAAGATGCCGAAGGACGAGATCGAAAAGCGCGTCCAGCGCGCTGCCGACATCCTGCAGATCGGGCCTCTGCTCGACCGCAAGCCGTCGGCATTGTCCGGTGGTCAGCGTCAGCGTGTGGCGATCGGTCGTGCCCTGGTGCGCGACGTCGACGTCTTCCTGTTCGACGAGCCGCTTTCCAACCTCGACGCCAAGCTGCGCTCGGAGCTACGCGTCGAGATCAAGCGCCTGCACCACAGCCTCAAAAACACGATGATCTACGTAACGCACGACCAGATCGAGGCGCTGACGCTTGCCGACCGTATCGCGATCATGAAGAGCGGCGTCATCCAGCAGCTCGCGGATCCGAATACGATCTACAACCAGCCGCGAAACCTCTTCGTTGCCGGCTTCATCGGTTCTCCGTCGATGAACTTCTTGCATGGCGACCTCGTCAACGAAGGCGGCGAGGTCTTCTTCCGCACCCATGACGTTCTCTTCTCGATGAAGGGATATCGCTCGGAGGAGCCGCTGACGGGTGGCCGCAAGGTCATCCTCGGCGTGCGTCCGGAGCATATCAAGGTCGATGAAGAGGCTGGTATCGGCGAGTTGCACGAGGCCGTCGTCGACATCGAGGAGCCGATGGGCGCCGACAACCTGCTCTGGCTCAAACATGCCGGCCACACAATGTCGGTCCGCATCGGCGGCACCCGTCGTTATGCGCCGGGCGCCAAGGTTCGCCTCGGCTTTGACATGGAAGTTGCCTCTCTTTTCGATGCGCAGACCGAAGAGCGCATCTGACACGTTCCCCCCTGCGTCCCGGCCTGTGACCGGGGCGCCTTTTTCTTCTGCAGGACTGTCGTCATGACCCAGAATGCCCACACCGGCGCCATCGATCTCCACGGCGAATGGCGTCTTTCGTCCGCCGACGGCGACCATCAGGCGGCGATCACGCTGCCGGGCGATGTGCATTCGGCGCTACATGCCGCAGGCCTGATCCCCGATCCCTATTTCGGCCGCAACGAGGAAGTCGTGCAGTGGGTCGCCGAGCGCGACTGGGTCATCGAACGTCAGGTCGTCGTCCCTGATATTTCTGGCAGCTGGTATCTCGACATCGACTATCTCGATACGGTGGCCGTCGTCTTCGTCAATGATGTGCCGGTGCTGTCTGCCGACAACTGCTTCCGCCGTTATCGCCCCGATGTGAGCCAGGCGCTGCAGCCGGGCGAAAACACCATCCGCATCGTCTTCCATTCCAGCATCACGGCCGGCGCCGAGCGCCAGGCGCGCCAGCCCTTCTACATTCCCTATTCGACCGCGAATTCCCCGATTCCCAACGGCAATATGCTGCGCAAGCCGCAATGCCATTTCGGCTGGGACTGGAACATCGCGATCGCGCCGCTCGGGATCTACGGCACGCTGTGCTTAAAGAAGCTCGACCCCGCCCGCATCGAGCATGTGGAGACCGAGCAGGTCCATCACGCCGATGGTCGCGTCGAGCTCAAGGTTACCGCTACCATCCATTCGATCGACCCCGCCGTCGTGCCCGTGCATTTCGACCTCGACGGTGAGCGTGTGCGCCTGGACGTCGGCATTGCCGCCGGCGAGACCAAGGTCGTGCATGTCTTCGAGATCGAAAACCCGCGCCTCTGGTGGCCGGCGGGTTCCGGTGAGCAGGCGCTCTATACACTCACCGTCGACCTGCCGACCGAAACCGTCGCCCGCCAGATCGGCCTTCGTACCGTCGAGCTGATCACCGATCCGGATGAGGCCGGCAGCCGCTTCGCGCTCAAGGTCAACGGCCGCGAGATCTTCTGCCGTGGCGCCAACTGGATCCCGGCGGATGCGCTGTTCTCCCGCTCCTCGGAAGAGAAGACCACCGATCTGCTGAATTCCGCCGTCGCTGCACATATGAACATGATCCGCATCTGGGGCGGCGGCTTCTACGAGGCCGACTGGTTTTACGACGTCTGCGACCGGCTCGGGTTGATGGTCTGGCAGGACTTCATGTTCGCCTGCAATCTCTACCCCTGCACGGACGACTTCCTCGACAACGTCGCCCACGAGGTCGAATACCAGGTCAAGCGCCTGTCGAGCCACGCCTCGATCGTCATCTGGTGCGGTGACAATGAGCTCGTCGGCGCGCTTACCTGGTTCCCGGAATCCCGCGACAACCGCGACCGCTATCTCGTCGCCTATGATCGCCTCAATCGCACCATCGAGCAGGGCGTCAAGAAGACCTTTCCCCAGGGCATCTGGTGGCCGTCGAGCCCGGCCTCCGGCTATCTCGACTATGGCGATGCCTGGCATGCCGATGGTTCCGGCGACATGCATTACTGGTCGGTCTGGCACGAGAACAAGAGTTTCGATAATTACCGAACTGTCAAGCCGCGCTTCTGCTCGGAATTCGGCTTCCAGTCCTATACCTCGCTGCCGGTCATCGAGAGTTTTGCCGACAAGGCGGACATGAACATCGCCTCGCCCGTGATCGAGCTGCACCAGAAGAATGCGGGCGGCAATGAGCGGATCGCGGGTACCATGTTCCGCTATTTCCGCTTCCCCAAGGATTTCGCCAATTTCGTCTATCTGAGCCAGATCCAGCAGGGGTTGGCGATCAAGACCGCGGTTGAATACTGGCGGTCGCTGAAGCCGCATTGCATGGGCACGATCTACTGGCAACTCAACGACACCTGGCCGGTCGCCTCCTGCTCCAGCCTTGACTACGGCGGCAGCTGGAAGGCGATGCATTACATGGTGCGCCACTTCTTCCAGCCGGTAGCGGTTGCTGCCATTCCGTCCGAGGATGGCAGCAGCATTGCGCTCTCCATGGTCAACGACACGCTCGATACGGTCACCATCGACGCCAATCTCTTCGTGCTGACGCTGTCGGGTGAGCGCATGCCGCTGAAAAGCGTGCAGGGCGATTGCGGCCCGGATGCCGCCGACCTGCTGGTCACGCTCGATTCCACCGAGATCCCGGCCGACGGCCTGCTCGCCTGGAGCTTCATCGCCTCCAACGGCATGAGCGGGGAGGGGCATTTCGTCCACGGCACCTACAAGGCGCTCGATCTCGAACCGTCACGGCTTGAAACGACGGTCACCCCGACCGCAAACGGTGGCTTCGAAATCACGGTCACAGCGCATGGGCTTGCACTCTTCGTCATGCTCGAAAGCGCGACTGCCGGTCGCTATTCCGACAACGCCTTCGACCTTTCGGCCGGCGAGAGCCGCCGCATCGTCTTCACGCCCGAGACCGCTCTGCCCGCCGGCACCGTACCGAATTTCCGGATCTACGATCTCTACACCTGCCAGTCGGCGGACTGACAGCCATTATACCAAGGCCCTGGGCGCCCGATCCAGGACCAAACGAGGAGGAGACTACCATGACCAAACTCGGCTTTCAGCTTTACAGCGCCCGCAATTTCCAGCCCTTCAGCGGCATCTATCCGAAGCTCCAGGCCGCTGGTTACAGTGAAGTTGAGGGTTACGGCGCCCTCTACGCTTCGCTCGCCGATGGTGAGCTCGATGCCTTCCGCAAGGAGCTCGATGACAACGCCTTGACCATGCCGACCGCGCATTTCGGCCTCGACATGATCGAGAACGATCCGGCTCGCGTGCTCAAGATCGCCAAGACGCTCGGCATCGAGGCGGTTTACTGCCCCTATCTTATGCCCGATCAGCGCCCAACGGATGCGAGCGGCTGGTTCGCTTTCGGTCAGCGCCTCCAGTCCGCCGGCAAGCCGCTGCGCGATGCCGGGCTCATCTTCGGCTGGCACAATCACGACTTCGAATTCGTGGCATTGGCGGATGGATCGACCCCGCAGGAGCAGATCTTCGCCGGCGGTCCCGAGCTCGACTGGGAAGCCGATATCGCCTGGGTCATCCGCGGCAAGGCTGATCCCTTCGCCTGGATCGAAAGCTACGGCAAGCGCATCAGTGCCGTCCACGTGAAGGATATCGCTCCGGCTGGCGAGAATACAGACGAAGACGGCTGGGCCGATGTTGGCCATGGCACAGTCGACTGGAAGGGCCTGATCGCGGCGCTGAAGAGCACAAGCGTCAAGCATTTCGTCGTCGAACACGACAATCCGAAGGATATCGACCGGCTGATCACCCGCTCGATCGCCTCCTTCAACACCTATTGAACTCATCGCAGCAAGCAGGACATTTCCCATGGCACGCGAACTCGGCGTCGGCATCATCGGATGCGGCAATATTTCCACCACCTACTTTTCGCTGGCGCCGCTGTTTCGCGGTCTGAAGGTCGTCGCTTGCGCCGACATCAATATGAGTGCGGCGCAGCTGCGTGCCGAAGAATACGGCGTGAAGGCGCAGACCATTGACGAGCTTCTCGCCAATCCCGAGGTCGATATCGTCGTCAACCTGACGATCCCGGATGCGCATTACCCGGTCTCCAAGCGCATCCTCGAAGCCGGCAAACACGTCTATTCGGAAAAGCCGCTGGTTCTCTCGCTCGAACAGGGCGAAGACCTGCGCACGATTGCCAAGGCCAAGGGCCTGTCGGTCGGCTGCGCACCAGACACCTTCCTTGGCGGAGCACACCAGCTGGCGCGCGCCTATATCGACAAGGGCGGTATCGGCCGCGTCACGTCGGGCACCTGCCATGTGATGAGCCCCGGCATGGAGATGTGGCACCCGAACCCGGACTTCTTCTTCCTGCCCGGCGGCGGCCCGGTCCTGGACCTCGGCCCTTACTACATCGCCAACCTGATCAACCTGATCGGTCCTGTAAAGCGGGTGGCTGCCCTGACCTCGATGGCCAACGAGACCCGCACGATCACCAGCCAGCCGCGCAATGGTGAGACGATCCCGGTCAAGACCCCCACCAACATTCATGCGCTCTTGGAATTCCAGAATGGCGCCACGATCACGCTGTCCGCCAGCTGGGACGTCTGGAGCCACCGCCACGCCAATATGGAACTCTACGGCACCGATGGCTCGCTCTATGTGCCCGATCCGAACTTCTTCGGCGGGGTCGTGGAGGCCTCCGGTCGCGACAAGAACATCCAGCCGCTCGAGGCCTGGGATCATCCCTTCGGTCGCAACAACCAAGAAAGCCCGCAAGGCCCGCGCGCCAACTACCGCACGGCGGGTCTTGCCGACATGGCAGTCGCGATCCTCGAAGGCCGCGATGCCCGCTGCTCGCTCGACCGAACCCTGCACGGCGTCGATGTCATGGTGTCGATCCTCAAGTCCGGCGAGACGGGAGAATTCGTTACCTTGTCGACAACCTGCACTCAACCGGCTGCCCTGGGTATCGACGAAGCGCAGGCTCTGCTTAGATAAGGGTGAGTTCTGCCCCTCATCCGGCTGCCGCCACCTTCTCCCCGTAAACGGGGAGAAGGCCGGTTTGGCCGGCGTCTTGCCACCTTCTCCCCGCTTGCGGGGAGAAGGTCCCGGCAGGGGGATGAGGGGCGAGTATGAATCGTCTGCATCTGGGAGAGAACCATCCATGACCTATACCCCCGCCGAAAACCGCTATGAGCGGATGACCTACAATCGCTGCGGCAAGAGCGGGCTGAAGCTGCCGGCGATCTCGCTCGGCCTCTGGCACAATTTCGGCAGTGACACGCCGCATTCCACCAAGCAGGCGATCTGCCGTAGGGCTTTCGACCTCGGCATCACCCATTTCGACCTCGCCAACAATTACGGCCCGCCGGCCGGCTCTGCCGAAGAAGCGTTCGGCGAAATCCTCAAGACCGATTTCCGGGGTTACCGCGACGAGCTGATCATCTCGTCCAAGGCCGGCTACAACATGTGGCCCGGTCCTTACGGCGAATGGGGCAGCCGCAAATATCTGATCGCGTCCTGCGATCAGAGCCTGAAGCGCATGGGTCTCGATTATGTCGACATCTTCTATTCGCACCGCTTCGATCCCGACACGCCGCTCGAGGAAACCTGCGGCGCGCTCGACCACATCGTCCGCTCTGGCAGGGCGCAGTATGTCGGCATTTCCTCCTACAACTCCAAGCGTACCCGCGAAGCCTACGATATCCTCAAGAGCCTGGGAACGCCGCTCCTCATCCACCAGCCCAGCTATTCGATGATCAATCGCTGGATCGAGGAAGACGGCCTGATCGACACGCTGGAAGAGCTCGGCGTCGGCTCCATCGTCTTCTCGCCACTCGCCCAGGGCATGCTGACCTCGAAATACCTGAACGGTATTCCGGAAGGCACCCGCGCGACGCAGGACAAGTCGCTCGACCCGGGCTTCCTCAGCGAACGCAATCTCGAAAACATCCGGGGCTTGAACAAAATCGCCGAAAAGCGCGGCCAGACGCTGGCGCAGATGGCGCTCTCCTGGGTCCTGCGCGGCAAGCGCATCACCACAGCGCTGATTGGCGCGTCGAAGCCCTCGCAGGTGGAGGATTGCGTCAAGGCCATCGAGACGCCGGACTTTACGACGGAAGAACTGGCCGAAATCGACGTCTTCGCCAAGGACGCCGACATCAACATCTGGGCGGCCTCTGCTGAGCGCAAGGGCCCGCCGCGGAAGAAGAAGTAAAGAGGAAGACCCTCCCCTTGAGGGGGAGGTGGGCACAGCGGCCAGAGAGGGATCTTCTCCCTTGCGGGGGAGAACGGGATTTCAGCAGCTTAGCGTCAGCTAAGTGCTAGAAATCCCAAGAGAGGGGTTTGTCAGTCAGGTAATCCCTCTCCTGAAAAATCTAGGGCTTGAGCCTTCAGCTAAGACTTTGATTTTTCTTCCTCTCCCGCAGGGGGAGAGGTAATTGCGGAGGAGAAAACACGCCATGATCATCAACCCCATCCTGCCGGGCTTTAATCCGGATCCGTCGATCTGCCGCGTGGGCGACGATTACTACATCGCGACTTCCACCTTCGAATGGTATCCCGGCGTGCAGATCCATCACTCGCGCGACCTCGCGACCTGGGGGCTCGTCTGCCGCCCGCTCAACCGCGCCAGCCAGCTCGACATGCGCGGTAATCCTGACAGCTGCGGCGTCTGGGCGCCGTGCCTGTCTTATGCCGACGGCCTCTTTTGGCTCGTCTATACCGACGTCAAACGCTTCGAAGGCTCGTTCAAGGACGCGCATAATTACATCGTTACGGCCCCCGCGATCGAAGGCCCCTGGTCCGACCCGATCTATGTCAATTCGTCCGGCTTCGACCCCTCGCTCTTCCATGACGATGACGGCCGGAAGTGGTTCTTGAACATGCAGTGGAACCACCGCCCCGAGGCGCGCAACACCATCGGCCATGCGAAATTCGACGGTATCCTGCTTCAGGAATGGGACCCGAAGACGCAAAAGCTCACCGGCCCGATCAAGAACATTTTCGAGGGCAGCAAACAGGGCTTGGTCGAAGGCCCGCATCTCTTCAAGCGCAATGGTTGTTATTACCTGACGACCGCCGAGGGCGGCACCGGCTACGACCATGTCGTCACGATGGCGCGCTCCCGCGCGATCGACGGCCCCTACGAGATGCATCCGAACACGCATCTCATCACCTCGAAGGATGCCCCGGACGCCGTGTTGCAGCGCGCCGGTCACGGCCAGTATGTCGAGACGGCTGACGGAGAGGCCTATCACACCCATCTCTGCGGTCGCCCGATGGGCCCGAAGCGCCGCTGCACGCTCGGCCGCGAAACAGCCTTACAGAAATGCGTCTGGAAGGAAGACGGCTGGCTCTATCTCGAACAGGGCGGCGTTGTGCCTGATGTCGAGGTGCCGGCACCTCATGGTGCCGTCAAACGCGAGGAGCCGGTCGAGATTGTGAGAACCTTCGACAGCGCGGACTTACCGAAAGAATTCCAGTGGCTGCGAACGCCGCATCCCGAGCGCCTGTTCAGCCTGACCGAGAGGGCAGGGCGCTTGCGCCTCTTCGGTCGCGAAAGCATCGGCTCCTGGTTCGAACAGTCGCTGGTCGCCCGTCGCCAGGAGCAACACCGCTTCCGCGCCGAGACACGTCTTGAATTTAAGCCCGAAACCTATCAGCAGGTCGCGGGCCTCACCCATTACTACAATCGCTATAAATTCCACGCGCTGGGTGTGTCCATCGACGAAAAGCTCGGCCGCTCGCTGATCATCCTGTCCTGCCCCGGCGATTATCCCTCCGGCAATCTTACTTTCCCAATCGGCATGGGCCAATCGATCCCAGACGGCGCCATCGATCTCGCCATGGAGATCACCGACAACGACCTGCAATTCTTCTGGCGGGTCGCAGGCGAAGGCGCGTGGCAGTCCATCGGCCCCGTCCTCGACGCCGGCGTTGTCTCCGACGAAGGCGGCTTCGGTGAACACGGCTCGTTCACCGGCGCCTTTGCCGGCATGTTCTGTTTCGACATCACGGGGCAGGGTCGCCCAGCCGATTTCGAGCGGTTCGTCTATCGGCGCGCGTGAGGGGCACAATCGTTTCCGTCGTCATCCTCGGGCTTGTCCCGAGGATCCACTGCCTTCACACGCGATTCGACGGTCGTAGATGCTCGGGACGAGCCCGAGCATGACGGCGTGAGGTTGAAGCTCACCCCAACCGCTCCGCATGCCACTTCAGATGATCTTCCATGAAGGTCGAAATGAAGTAGTAGGAATGGTCGTAGCGCTCATGCATGCGCAGCGTCAGGCCGATATCGGTACCCTTCACCGCCTCTTCGAATTTCCAGGGCGCAAGGCCCGTCTCGAGGAAACTGTCCGCCTTGCCCTGATCGATGAGGACTTCCGAGAAGCGGGCACCGTCTTCCACCAGCGCGCAGGCGTCGTATTCGCGCCACTTCGCCCTGTCAGGCCCCAGATATTTCTCGAAAGCGTCCTGTGTCCAATCGGCGGTCAGCGGGTTGACGATGGGGGCGAAGGCCGAGCAGCTCTTGAATCGATCAGGATTCTTCAGCGCAATCGTCATGGCGCCATGGCCGCCCATGGAATGGCCGAAAATGCCCTGGCGGTCCATGTCGGCGCGGAACTGTTCGGCGATCAGCGCCGGCAGTTCCTCCGTGATGTAGGAATACATCTGGTAATGCTCGGCCCAGGGCTTTTCTGTGGCATTCAGATACATGCCCGCACCCTTGCCCATCTTCCAGTTGGTCAGCTCGTCGGGCACGTCATTGCCGCGCGGGCTCGTGTCCGGGCAGACGATGATGAGGCCAAGCTCGGCAGCCATGCGGCGGTATTCGCCCTTTTCCATGACATTGGCATGGGTGCAGGTGAGCCCGGAGAGATACCAGAGTACCGGCCGTTTTTCGGCGATCGCCTGCGGGGGCACGAAGACGGCAAAGGTCATCTCGGTGCCGGTTGCTTCCGACTGATGCGAGAAGACGCCCTGCATGCCGCCGAAGGCGGTGTTCTGGGAGAGGATATTCATGGGGATCTGTCCTTATTCCGGGCCCTTGCGGGGCTCACTTCTTGATCCGCCGGCAGAGCCTGTCAAGCGTTTCGAGAAAAGCCGAGCGGTCGCGGGGCGAAAAGGCGGCGTTGTAGCCCTTGCTCTCGCTGGTCTCGCGCAGATGGGCCCCGAGATCGCGCATCGCCGTCGCCATGCCGATATTGGCCGTGTCGAAGATCCGCCCGGTCGGTCCGGTCACCAGCGCACCGGCGGCCACACAGCGCCCGGCCAGCGGCACGTCGGCGGTGATAACGATATCACCCTCGCCGCAGTGCTCGGCAATCCAGTCGTCGGCCGCATCGAAGGCGCCGGATACGATGACATTCTTGACCATCGGATCGCGAGAGGGGCGCAGGCCAGAATTGGCAACGAAGGTGACGGGCAGATCATGCCGCTCGGCCACTTTCAGGATCTCCGGCTTCACCGGACAGGCATCGGCATCGACATAGATTTCGGACATCGGATCAGTCGTCAAAGTATTTGCGATAGTCCCGTGCCGCGTGCAGGAGACGGATCAGCTCGATGTCGTCTGCGGTATCGAGCGGTTGGTAGATAATCAAGTAGCGGCGGAAGGGGAAGATGCAGACGCCTAAAAGCCTCCGCTAGTGGCGTTCCCGGAATGCCGCTATCAGTTCTTCTGCACTCTCCATCGGCGTGACCTCACTGCTTCCGAGACCGATCTCTGTTTGTCGGAGGACCGCGTTGCTCCAGAAATCGTTGTCCAGCTCTGGAATTTCACTCGTGTCGATGTCTTCGTCGGGCAGGTTTGCCAGTTCTTCCGAGGCTGAGTTCCTTGTCGAAATGCCGGGGCATCTTTGGGCCTCCTGTCCAATCTTAACGGAGCCCGATTGTATCATTGTCCGGTTGCAGCAGGCCAGAGAACTCCCGGAAAACTTTGACCTCAGACCTTATCCTCGCCGCAGCATATCCACATGCGGAATCCCATCCTCCAGATACTCCTCCGAGATCACCTCAAACCCGAGTGACCCGTAGAATTTCTGCAGATGGCTCTGTGCCGAAATCTCGATCGGCTCTGCAGGATAGAGTTTCTCCACCTCTGAAATCGCCTCGCGCATCAGCGCATCCCCCAGCCGCTTGCCGCGATGATCGGGCGAGACCGCAACGCGTCCGATGCGGGGGTGATGCTCCGGTGTCGGACGCCAGAGCCTTGCACAGGCCAACAATTCGCCATCCATCAGCAGCCGCAGATGCAGGCAGTCCTTGTCGTTACCGTCGAGTTCCGGATAGGGGCAGTGCTGCTCGACGACGAAGACGTCGACGCGCAGCTTCAGCATGGCGTAGAGATCGATGGCGGAGAACCGGTCGAGCCTCCGCACGTCGACTGTGTAAGGCACAGACATCAATAGACCACGACGCCGCGGATCGATTCGCCCTTGTGCATCAGGTCGAAGCCCTTGTTGATGTCTTCGAGCGGCATGGTGTGGGTGATCATCGGGTCAATCTGGATCTTGCCCTCCATGTACCAGTCGACGATCTTCGGCACGTCGGTGCGCCCGCGCGCACCGCCAAAGGCCGTGCCCATCCAGTTGCGGCCGGTGACCAGCTGGAACGGGCGCGTCGAGATTTCCTGGCCGGCGCCTGCGACGCCGATGATGACGGACTTGCCCCAGCCGCGATGCGAGCTCTCCAGCGCCTGGCGCATCACCTTGGTGTTGCCGGTGCAGTCGAAGGTGTAGTCGGCACCGCCGATCAGGTCGTTGCCGCGCTTGGTCATGTTGACGAGATAGGGCACGATGTCGTCGCCGACTTCCTTCGGATTGACGAAATGCGTCATGCCGAACTTCTCGCCCCAGGCCTTGCGGTCCGGGTTGATGTCGACGCCGATGATCATGTCGGCACCGGCAAGGCGCAGTCCTTGCAGGACGTTGAGACCAATGCCGCCGAGACCGAAGACGATGGCCGTCGAGCCGATCTCGACCTTGGCGGTGTTGATGACTGCGCCGATGCCGGTCGTCACACCGCAGCCGATGTAGCAGATCTTGTCGAAAGGCGCGTCCGGGTTGACCTTGGCAACCGCGATCTCGGGCAGAACGGTAAAGTTCGAGAAGGTCGAGCAGCCCATGTAGTGGTGGATCTTGTCCTTGCCGATCGAGAAGCGGCTCGTGCCGTCAGGCATCACGCCCTGGCCCTGGGTGGCGCGGATCGAGGTGCAGAGATTGGTCTTGCGCGAGGTGCAGGAATAGCATTCGCGGCATTCCGGCGTGTAGAGCGGAATGACATGGTCACCCTTCTTCACCGAGGTGACACCCGGGCCGACATCGACGACGATGCCTGCACCTTCATGGCCGAGAATGGCCGGGAAGAGACCTTCCGGGTCTGCGCCCGAGAGCGTGAAATCATCCGTGTGACAGATCCCGGTGGCCTTCACCTCGATCAGCACTTCCCCGGCGCGCGGGCCTTCGAGCTGAACGGTCATGACCTCGAGCGGCTTTCCAGCCTGGGTGGCGACGGCGGCGCGAACATCCATGGTTTTTCTCCTGACAAATCGTTGGTGGCGACTTTCGCACGGCTTTAGCATCCGGCTCAAGGGCTGAGCCGGATTTTCTCAAAAGTCTGATTCTTCTCGTCTATTCCGCCTGCAGAACGGGGAAATGCGGCGCGGCGTCGGCGCGGAGCTTGCCCGTTTGGCGGGGGTCTTCGAAGATCTCGACCATGCGCTTATAGGGACGGAAACCGGAGCGCTGGTAGAAGGCGAGTGCCGCCGGATGGTCGAGATGGCAGGTGTGAACCCAGAAGCGCGATATCGGCTTGTCCCATGCCTTGTCGATCGCGACATTCATCAGGATGCGCCCAGCGCCCGATCCGATCAGGCTCTGGTCGAGGCCGAAAAAGGCAAGTTCGCATTCCCCGGCCTGGCGGAAGTCGAGCTCCAGAAGTCCGAGCCTTTCGCCGTTGCGCATCAGCGCAAAAATCTCGACGGCGGGATCTTCAATGATCGCCGACAGCTCGTCATCCGCCATCACGGCGCGGGAGACCCAGAGCCAATCTTCTCCCACGCGGCGGTAGAGCGCGCGGTAATCCTCAAGCGCTGGCGCGTTCCAGCGCTCGACCGTCAGCCCATCGGTCGGCGGATTGGGGCGAGGTGCTGGTCTTGTCGTCATCTCAAGGCAGGTGACGATGGTCGCGAGCATGTTCGGCGCGACATCGTGATAGCCGGCGGGGAGGAGCTTTTGATCGGTATCCATGCGGTCTCTTGGAGCTTGAGAGTCGCCGCATGTCAAGCGGGTGGAGCGGCGACGCGATCAGGGAAACAGTCTGTCGCAGGCATAGATTACCGCGTAGACGTGGATGGCGAGCGCCGCATAGTAGCCGAAACCGGTCATCAGTCGTTCCGGACCGTTCATCGGCACCAAGGCTTCGCGCGGCTTGGCCGATTTCGTCCTGATCATGCCGAGCAGGGTGAAGAGCGCGACGCCGACCAACAAGACAGGTGCCGCAAGGCCGATTCGCCAGCCGGTCCAGGCGACCACACCGGTCACGAGGAAACTGGTGAACGCGAGAATGCGAGGGCCTTGGAACACCTGCCGTAGCACCTGGCCGCCGTCGAAACGGTAGGTGGGCAGAAGGTTGAGAAGGTTGAAGGCACCGAGAATGACGAGAAAGACCAGGATCGGGCCATCCATTGCCAACGAGTGGGGAATGTCCATCGCCGATTGATGGGCTGCCACGAGGATCGGGACAAGCAGCGCCGAGAAACCAGCCCCCATCAGGGCGCAGGTCGCGACTTCGAAATGAGTATTATACGGCCGACCGCCGATCGCCACGCCGCCGAGCAGCGGCACGAACAGCATGCGTGTCGTCGGGTGCCCGAAGGCACGATAGGCCACCATGTGACCGAGTTCATGCAGAAGGATGACGAGGGTCAGGAACACCGAGATCATCAGGCCCTGCGCTGTCAGGCCGAAGAACGGCCAGAGCAGGACGGTCGAGAGAATCACGAGCACGGTCTGCCAGAGCGGGTGTTCGAAATGCAGAAGGCCCGAGGCCGGACTTTCCTCCACATGGTTTTGCAGTGCGGAGAGTTCGCGGGCCAGCGCTATGCGCCGGAAGAGATAGAAGGCGAGACCGCGATAATTGTCCGTCTGCTCGAAGGTTACCCGGCTGCCGAGGGGGGCACGTTCGACCTTGCGGCGTTCGCGATAGCCTTCCCAGAAGGTGTGGTCGAGCGTTGAATCATTGACCACCCGCAGTTCGCAGGAGAAACAGCCGGCTGACGTCATCGCGGTGCGGTCGACAATCATGGTCCGTCTGCTCGGATGGCCGTGACGATCGCTTTGCCGATAGGCGAATTCCACCAGGTCCGGTTTGCCGTCGACCGGTTCGACGGCAATGACATTGGGATGCCAGGATGTCTGATCGCCGGCGGGGCGGGTGATGTTCCACAGTTCTTCCGGGCGCTCGCGGATGATCCGGCTCACCCGGATGGTTCGCCGCCCAAGCGGTGCGGCCATCAGGAGCCAGAGCAGGCCGAGATTAAAGGCGGCCAGAAACACTGCGGCCTGATACGTCGCCAAGAAGCTCTCCCGGTGCTGCGGATGGATGAGCCGAACCTAGGCGAGAACCCTTAGAATCTCGTGAGCGAATTCGTTAAAATGCTTCTGATTTGCCGGCATTCAGGCGGCCTCCGAGACAGTCGGTGCCGGGGTGGCGCGTCTTTGCTCCCGCCATAGTATGAAGAGACCCGATGCGACGATGATCAGGATGCCGAGCCACTTTGATGGTGTCGGAAACTCGTCGAACAGGAAATACCCCAGGGCGACGGCGGCGATGATTTCAAAATACTGGAAGGGCGCAAGCACGGAGAGTGTCGCCATGCGGAAGGCCCGGACGACCAGCAGATGAATGTAGCCCGAGATGGCACCGAGCAGGATCAGCAGTACTAGCCCCAGCGCCGACGTCGGCAGCGATATCTCGAAATCCCCGTCGCCGGCGGCCGTGCCGATCATCAGCATGGCGCCCATGAACAGTGTGCCGCCGATGCCGGCCATGGTTTGCATGGTCATGGGCGTATCGGCCTCGCCGATCGCGCGATTGAGGAACATGTAGAGCGCGTAGAGGAAGGCGCAGGCGACCGGGAGCAGGGCCGTCAGGCCGAAGACCTCATAGCTCGGCTGGATGACGATCATCGCGCCACCGAAGCCTACCGCGATCGCCAGCCAACGTCGCCAGCCGACTTTCTCCTTCAGGAAGACGGCGGACATGGCGGTCAGGATGAAGGGCTCGACGAAGTAGATGGCGAAGACATCGGCGAGCGGCATGTATTTGACCGCCATGAAGAACATCAGGCTCGCGGCGCCATGGATTGCACCGCGCAACAGGTTCATCCAGGGCCGCTTCGCCGAAAAGGCGGCCATACCGTTGAGGGCTATCAGAACCGGCAGGACGGATGCCAGCTGGAAGAAGAAGCGATAGAAGGTTACCTGTCCCGGAGACATGCCCTCGACGGTCGCCATGTATTTGGCGATGGCATCCATGATCGGCAGCACGAGCATGCAACCCGCCATGAGGACCATGCCGCGAAAGGGACTGGAGGGCGTGGAACTCATTGTCGGGACTCACCGGAAGAATGCGGGCTTGAGAGAACAAGCATGATGCGCTCTTTGGGATCAAGCAAAGAAAGTCTGGAACTAAAACGGGCTTGCGACGTTTATGCTCCGTTTGTACGCATCCTGCGGATGTCGTCGCGTGGCGGGTTTGCACCTGTTGGTGGCGCCCGCGGAAAGATCCGGGATCTTCATGTCGTCTAATGTAGTGATGTGAGATCGGAGTAGAAAGGAAAGTCGGCACCGTGTCCGACCTTCCCCGACGGTCAGGAGAAGTCGCATGCCCGCACGCAAAGTCTATCCCCGGATGACGGATTCGAGTGACGATACGCTTGGGGGACGCCTCTCGGCAGCGCGCGACGCTTCTGGGCTCTCGCTGGCCGACGTTGCAAACCGC
Organism: Rhizobium rosettiformans; assembly: GCF_016806065.1. NCBI lineage: Bacteria > Pseudomonadati > Pseudomonadota > Alphaproteobacteria > Hyphomicrobiales > Rhizobiaceae > Rhizobium > Rhizobium rosettiformans. Next base: position 3,643,385 of record NZ_CP032405.1, on the reverse strand, counting down.
ATTGGCGTGAAACGGGAAAGCCTGCTGGCCTGGGAAGCGGACCGTGCCGAACCGAGGCCGTCGAGCCTGATCGATCTCGCAGGTATTCTCGGTGTTTCGCCCATGTGGTTGATGACGGGCGTTGGTTCGGGGCCCATCCAGGAGACCAGCGATCTGCCGCTTGAAGCCCTCAAGCTCGATCTCCAGCGCCTGACCGAAGCGCATCTCGAATGCGGTCGGCTGATCGAAAAGATTGCCCGACAGATCGAGACCTACGAGGAGCGCCACGACCGTCGCCGTGATGCCGGCGATCTCGACGGTCCCGTGATGGGACGCGCCTGAGGTCTCAGCCTTCGTTGGCCGTCGGGCCGAAGACGTCTTCGAATGCCTCGCGCAGCCGCATGTCGACATCCGCCATCATCACGGGCAGGCCTAGATCGACGAGACTCGTCACACCATAGGCGGAGATGCCGCAGGGCACGATCCCGGTGAAGTGCGAGAGATCCGGATCGACATTGATCGACAGGCCGTGAAAACTGACCCAGCGCCGCAGGCGAATGCCAAGCGCTGCAATCTTGTCCTCGCTCATCGTGCCATCGGGCAGAACAGGCTTTTCCGGACGACGCACCCATACGCCGACGCGATCCTCGCGGCGCTCGCCCTTGACGTTCATGCTGTCGAGCGTGCGGATCACCACTTCCTCGAGGGCCGCCACATAGGCGCGCACATCCTGGCGCCGGCGCTTCAGATCGAGCATCACATAGGCCACTCGCTGGCCGGGACCATGATAGGTGTATTCGCCGCCGCGGCCGGTGGCGAAAACGGGGAATCGTTCGGGCTCGATGAGGTCCTTGGAATCAGCGCTGGTGCCGGCCGTATAAAGGGGAGGGTGCTCCACAAGCCAGACCAGTTCATCGGCCTTTCCGTCGGCAATCAGGGCCACCTGATGCTCCATTTCGGCAACCGCATCCTCATATCCCACGAGACCGTCCGAGACTCGCCAACGCACGGCCGGTGAGCCTTCACGAGGGTGCATGGCATGGTCGAGATCTGTGCGAAGCATAAAAAGCGCCTTGGGCTGTGGATTGGCGAAAAGCCTTGTTTTCCCTGTATTTGGCAAGAAAAACCCCGGAGTTCAAGGGCGCCGGCCTCCCCCATGTAGGGGGCTTATCCACCGGCCGTGACGAATTTTCAAAAATCTGTCACGGCGGGCTTGTGGACCCCCAAGGCTTTTGCTACATGCAGCCCCGCCGGAGCAATTCGGCGCCTACCACGATGCGGTCGTGGCGGAATTGGTAGACGCGCAGCGTTGAGGTCGCTGTGGGGCAACCCGTGGAAGTTCGAGTCTTCTCGACCGCACCAAAAAAGAACCCGGCCTTCGAGCCGGGTTTTTTGTTGCCGATTTTTCAATGACTTCTCAATCGGCATCATCAGGAATGTGGCTGTCGACGCCGAGTGTGGTGACGAAGTTCTTCACGTCGCTGACGCCCTTTACCCCCAGTACCTTCAACTCGATCATCCGGCGCTCCTCCGCCGTGTCGACCGAACCGCGCAGCGTCACGACATGGCCGTCTACATGGATATCGAGACCGGCGAGCAGGGTGTCATCTAGGGCCTCGAGGGCGGTCGCGATGTCGGATTCGAGCTGGTCGTCATCTTCCCGGCCATCGGTCGTCGGCAGTACCGGTGTCGCGACATCGGGCTCGAAGCCATCGGCATTGACCGCATCGATCCGGAAGCCCTCGTTGCGGTCACGGTCGAAATTGGCGCCGGTCTCGCCATAGCCTCGATTCTCGACCGGTGTCGCCGTCGCACCCGGACCATCGGCATAGGGCCAGCCTTCGCCGATGTTGCGCTGGTCGTAATCGCGGTAATCGTCTTCGCGGGAAAACTCGGTCTTGCGGTCGTCCTTGGCCATGGGAGGGCTCCTTGTTCATCTCGTCTGACGGAGATAACGCCCGGCCACTGGCTTTGTTCGATGCGGTCAGCGCGTCGCCTTGTCCCATTTCTTCAACAGGCGTTCGCGCTTCAGCCGCGACAGCTTCATGATCCAGAAGATGCCGTCGAGCTGGTCGATCTCGTGCTGCATGCAGATTGCCGCAAAACCCGCCATCTCCTCCTCGACGACCGCCCCGTCCAATGTCTGGTAGCGGATTCTGACAGCCTTTGGCCGTGTCACCTCGTCGGTCATTCCGGGCATTGAGACGCTGCCTTCGGTATGCGTCATCATCTCATCGGAGGCCCAGAGGATTTCCGGGTTCACATAATCGCGCCGCCCGCCGATCTCCGGGAGGTCGATCACCGTCAGCCGCTTCAGAATGCCGCAATGGGGTGCCGTGATGCCGACACCGGGCGCTGCCTTCATCGTCTCGTAGAGATCGTCGGCGAGGGTGGTGAGCTCAGGCCCGAAGTCGCTGACAGGCTCGGCAGGCGTTTTCAGGGCGGGATCGGGATAGCGGCGGATGGCGAGGCGGGTCACGAAAGGCTCATGTCTTCAGGTGTGGTGCGGTTGTCGGCTGTGGCGGTCCGGCCACGCTAGCAGGCTCAGCGACGCTTTGCACAGACATCCGCCGATTTCCGCTATCTGCTTGTTGACTTGAGGGTTTTTGCGGCCATTCTCCGGGGCGTCGAGGCATGGTGTCGCGTATGAGAGGTCGGGATGACAGAGAACGAAGACGAATTTGTCAACCGTCCCGCGGCCGAGGAGAGCCACGACGACATCTATGACGACGAAGGGTCTGTCCGTCACGATTTCCTGACGATGGTCGGGGCGGCGATCGCCGATCGCGACGTGCTGTTTCTCCGCCAAAACGTCGCGCGATTGCACGAATCGGAACTCGGCGACCTGATCGAGGCGATCCAGCCCGACCAGCGTCTGTCGATGATCCGGCTGCTCGGCGCCGACTTCGACATGACGGCGCTGACCGAGGTCGATGAAACGATCCGCATGCAGATCGTCGATCAGATGCCGAACGAGCAGATTGCTGCGGCCATCGGCGATCTCGATTCGGACGATGCCGTCTACATTCTCGAAGACCTCGACGACGAGGACCGCGAGGAAATCCTTGCTCAACTGCCGTTCACCGAACGGGTGCGCCTGCGTCGCGCGCTCGATTACCCGGAAAGCTCGGCCGGCCGGCGCATGCAGACCGAATTCGTCGCCGTGCCGCCGTTCTGGACGGTTGGCCAGACGATCGACTACATGCGCGACGAGGAGGATCTGCCCGAAAGCTTCACCCAGATCTTCGTCATCGATCCGACCTTCAAGCTGCTCGGCGCGGTCAATCTCGATGCAATCCTGCGCACCAAGCGCCAGGTGAAGATCGAGACCATCATGCATGCGACCAACCACCCGATCCCGGCCGAGATGGACCAGGAAGAGGCGGCCCAGCTTTTCGAACAATACGACCTTCTGTCGGCCGCCGTTGTCGACGAGAACGATCGTCTGGTCGGCGTTCTCACGATCGACGACGTGGTCGACGTCATCCAGGAAGAGGCAGAAGAAGACCTGTTGCGTCTCGGCGGTGTCGGCGACGAAGAACTGTCCGACAGCATCGCCGAGACCTCGCGCTCGCGCGTGCCGTGGCTCGCCGTCAATCTGGTGACCGCCTTCATGGCGGCCTCGGTCATTTCGCTCTTCGAGGCGACGATCGAGCAGATCGTCGCGCTTGCCGTCCTGATGCCGATCGTTGCCGGCATGGGCGGCAATGCCGGCTCGCAGACGATGACAGTCACGGTGCGGGCGCTTGCGACCCGCAATCTCGACATTCACAACGCCTTTCGCGTCGTGCGCCGAGAGGCGGGTGTCGGACTGCTCAACGGTCTGATCTTCGGCGTCTCGATCGGCGCGGTGGCGGGGCTTTGGTTTCAGGATCCCAATATCGGCGGGATCATTGCAACGGCCATGCTGATCAACATGATGGCGGCCGCCATCGCCGGGATCCTCATTCCCCTGTCGCTGGATCGTTTCGGTGCCGACCCCGCCGTCGCCTCGGCGGTCTTCGTAACAACCGTGACTGATATCACCGGCTTCTTTGCCTTTCTGGGGCTCGCGACCTGGTGGTTCATGTGACCGGTGACACAGGCAAGATGAGCTGATCTCGCAAGAGGCGATCCAGGCAATGCCGAAAAATTGACTTGTACGTAAAAGTCAATATCATGGACATCCCTACAGGATCGGATGGCCGTGAAGAAATACTATAGCATAACAGAGCTCACGCGTGAATTCGGTGTGTCGACGCGCACCCTGCGTTTCTACGAGGACGAGGGCCTGCTGCATCCGGAACGCCGTGGCCGGACCCGCCTCTACCGTGCCGCTGACCGTCGCTTCCTGCAGGAGATTTTGCGCGGTCGCCGTATTGGCTTCACGATCGCCGAAATCCGCGAAATCGTTCATGTCTACAAGGAGCCGCCGGGCGAAATCGGTCAGCTCAAGCTGATGATGAAGAAGATAGACGAGAAGCGCGACGAGCTTCGCCAAAAGCGCCGCGATATCGATGAGACGCTCTCGGAACTCGATCAGGCCGAGGAGGCCTGTCTCACCCGTCTGGTGGAAATCGGCGTCGGGACCTGAAACCCAGCTGAAAACCTTCCCGAATCAGATCCAGCGCCGCGTCCGCTTGCGGTAGCTTTCATAGTCGAAGCCGAAGCGGGCTTCGAGATGACGCTCTTCGTTCGGTATGGCGAGCAGCCGTGTGACGATGAGCGCCGTGGTGGCTGCGACAAAGAACCAGACATTGCCGGTGATGAAGCCGAGCGCGACCGTGAATAGCGTATAAGCCAGATAGATCGGATTGCGGCTGAAGCGAAACGGTCCGCAGGTTACGAGATGGCGCGCACAGCCCGTGTCGAACACCGGCGTCAGTCGCTCCATCAGGGTTCGCACGGCCCAGATGTCGAGGGTAACGGCCAAGAGGCCAATGCTGAAGCCGATCGACGGCAGAAGATAGGGAAGCGGCGAGGGGATCGGCCCCAGGGCCGCCAACCTGCCGGCCATGATGGCGGCGATGATGCCCGCCAGATAAAGCACGGGCGGCCAGGGATATCGCAGAGGCTTCGCGCGGTAGGCATTCATTGGAGAATTCCCCCTTACGGCGCTGGCTGACTCCTGATGGTGCATTCCTCGGCCAGCGTCTGGATGCGAGCATCCTGCTCGTCCAAGTTTGCGCCAGACTGGAGGGGCTCAAGCAGATTTTCTGCCTGCAAGCGTTCCAGCGTGCAGCTGCAGAAGCGCTCGCAAAGACCCGCATCGTTGCCCTGCTGCGCACAGCTCGCCTCGCAGCTTCCGATATAGGATGCGACCGGGTCCATGGCGGGCGCCGGGATAATGAAGCTCGCCAGATAGAGACCGGCGATTAGCACCGGTTGGTGCAGCAGATAGACGGTCAGCGAGTGGCGTCCGCCCCAGCGCAGCCATCTCGGACCCGCCGGCAGCCGGTCGATCCAGCCGAGACGATTGCCGTCAACGAGAAACCGTGATGCGGCAATGCCGGTCAGCAATGCACCGATCCAGGGCAGGAGCGGCACATAGTCATTGGACCGGGGCAGGGTTTCCGAAATGCCGAGGAACCAGAACCAGGCCGAATCGAAGGCCGAAGAGCGTAGAAATTCGGGCAGAATGAACGCTACCGCAGCCGCAAGCAGTGTCACGAGCGGCGGCACTTTAAGGAATAGGAGACCAATGAGGCTCGAAAGAGCGATGGCATGCAGGATGCCGAAAAAGATCCAGCTATCAGGCGTGAACCAGTAGGTGGCAACCGAAATCGCGACCGCTGCAGCGACGATCACGCCGAGGCGCCGCAGGAAGGGCTCGAGCCTGAGCTTCGGATAATGCGCCAGAACGAGGCTGAAGCCCGCGAGGAACAGAAAGCTCGAGGCAATCATGCGGGCATAAAGACGCAGGAAGCCCTGGGTTGATGTTCCCGGTGCAAGGTAGCCGAAGAATTCCAGGTCCCAGCTGAAGTGATAGGTCGCCATGGCGATCAGGGCGAGACCGCGCGCCGCATCGAGCGCCAAAAGGCGCGGTCGGGTTGCAACGGTTCGGGGCTCGGTCGGATCTGCCACTTTCTCTTCCTTAAGCTCTTCGACGAAGGACCTCGCCATCGCCGTTACGCTTCGGCGGGGTCGGCATCAAAGACGGCGAATTCAAGGCCTCGGCCGCTGATGTCCTGCCGTCACCTATCGCTCGCGTTGAGCAGGGCAAGGCGTGCTTCGGAGAAAAACTGCCGGCGCAACAGCACGATGAAGACGAGAACCGTGGCGATCATGAAGACCCAGGGGCTGACGAACCAGCCGAGATAGCCGATCGAGTAGAAGATCGCCCGAAGGCCCATGTTGAAATGGCTTGCCGCGATGATGTTCATGCGGATCGTCCGCTCGGCCGCCTGCATCGCCCGTTCCGGATCCCTCGCCGCCTCGTCCGCCATCGGGATCGCACCGAAGAGAATGGTGCAGTAGTTGAACAGGCGATAGGACCAGCCAAACTTGAAGAAGGAATAGGCAAACAGCGCGATCAGGCCACAGACTTTCAGCTCGAAGGTCGCCCGCCCGCCCTGCACGATGTAGGGAATGTCCTTCAAGATGGCATCGACCTGCTCGGTCGCACCAAGAAGTGCGAAGCAGCCACCGATTGCGAAGATCGTCGTAGAGGCAAAGAAGGCTGTTCCGTTCTGCAATCCGCCCATGATCTGCGTGTCGATCATCTTCAGATCGCGCGTCATCGAGTTCAGGATCCATTCGCGCCGTCGCTCGGCCATCGCCTTGGTGAGGCTCGTTCTCGACAGGATCTGCTGGTCGCCGGTGATGCGGGCATAGGCGAGCCAGAGCAGCAGGAAAAGCGCCATGGCGCAGTAGTCGACAACTGTCATATCGAGCGAATCCCAGGGGCAAGTTCGGTTGGCGCATTATCCCGCCGATCGGTTCATCCACAACGGAAATTAACCAACTGAAAGATATTGGCCCAAATTGGGGCAGGGGTCGCGCGGCTCGATAGCCAGAGTCTGTCCGCTATCTCATTGATTTTTCGATCATCCATGCAAGCTGCGCATGCCTGCCTCCCATAAAGAGCCTTCCTTTTGCCATTTTTGCAGTTGCGAACCCGCTCCGATTTTAATAGATCAGGCGTCAGAAAGCGGTCGGGGGACGGCTTTCCCTGTGAATGTGATCTCACTCGGAGTTTTCATGGAAGGTAGTTTCCATAAGTCGTGCTGGGGTGTCACATTTCGTGCCTTGATGGGTTTCGCCGGCTTCATGTGCCTGGCTTATCTTTTTGGTTCGATCTGACACCCGACACAGTCGATTGATCAAACAGCGCGGTCCTCACGGCCGCGCTGTTTGTGTTTTTGCAGTTCCGATCCCATCTCTGGTCATGTCGCGGCGGTGAAAGCCGATGTCGATTGCAAGGAGCATTCGTGTTACGCGATGCTCTAGCCTTTGTGCTTTCAGTCCCGCATGCGAGGAGCCCCATGTTTCTTTCGGTTTTCGATGTGTTCAAGATCGGCGTCGGCCCCTCGAGTTCCCACACCATGGGTCCAATGACGGCGGCCAACCGGTTCCTCGACCTCATTCTCTCCGACCAATGGCCGCGCCCGGTCGGCGCGCATGTGGCAGCGCTCAAGGCCAGCCTGCATGGTTCGCTCGCCTATACCGGCATCGGGCATGGCACCGGCAATGCCGTGATCATCGGTCTGATGGGGGAGGCGCCTGACAGCGTCGATCCGGATCGCATGGAGGCGATCATCGCCGAGGTCGAGCGTACGGGCCGCGTCACCCCTCCCGGTCATCCGGCCTATTTCTTCCAGCCGAAGGATAATCTTGTCTATGACAAGAAGACGCCGCTTACGGGCCATGCCAACGGCATGCGGCTGTCGGCTCTCGACAAGGACGGCCGGGTGTTGCTCACCCAGATCTACTACTCCATCGGCGGCGGTTTCGTCGTCACCGATACCGAGCTTCTCGCCATGCAGAAGCAGAAGAAGCAGGCCTCCAGCCAGAAGGTGCCTTATCCCTTTGCCTCTGCGAAGGAGATGCTCGCCATGGCCGCGTCATCGGGGCTGTCGATTGCCCAGATGAAGCGGGCAAACGAGGAAGCTGTCCGCTCGCGCGAAGATCTTGATGCCGGGCTCGACAGGCTCTGGGAGGCGATGTCCAGCTGCATCGATCGTGGTCTTCGCCAGGAAGGCCAGCTGCCAGGTGGCTTGAAGGTGCGCCGACGGGCCAAGTCGATTCATGACCAGCTGCAGGAAGAATGGCGCTCCAACCGTCTCAATCCGGTTCTCGCCAATGACTGGCTCTCCGTCTATGCCATGGCCGTCAACGAGGAAAATGCCGCCGGCGGCCGTGTCGTGACCTCGCCGACCAATGGGGCAGCCGGCGTCGTTCCTGCAACCATCCGCTACTACCTGCATTTCCACCCCGATGCCGACCAGCAAGGCATCCGCGACTATCTTCTCACAGCCGCTGCCATTGGCGGGATCATCAAGCACAATGCATCGATCTCGGGTGCCGAAGTCGGCTGTCAGGGCGAAGTCGGCTCGGCCTCCGCCATGGCCGCCGCCGGCCTCGCCGCCGTCATGGGCGGCACGCCTGAGCAGATTGAAAACGCTGCCGAAATTGCGCTCGAACACCATCTCGGCATGACCTGCGATCCCGTCGCCGGTCTCGTCCAGGTGCCCTGCATCGAGCGCAACGCCCTTGGCGCCGTCAAGGCCGTCACCGCCGCTTCACTGGCGCTGAAAGGCGACGGCCAGCATTTCGTGCCGCTCGACGCCTGTATCGAAACCATGCGCCAGACCGGCAATGACATGAGCGAGAAATACAAGGAAACTTCGCTCGGTGGGTTGGCGGTCAATGTCGTGGAGTGTTGATGGGCGAATGCGCATTTTATTCGGGATGCAGTAATGCACGCAATATTTGTCTTAATAAGCAAAATGAATCATTTCATTGATAAGAGAATTTTCAAAGACTGCGTGAATTGCAGGGTGGCCTTGGATTATGCTTTGGTGGTTTTTGGCATAGTTGTGTTGTACTGCAAGGTTGCATCCGTTTGGGAGGCCAAATAAATGAAGTGGCAATGCTCCAATCCGGCGTTGCGTAAAGGAACTGGAGATCGGTCCGAGGAGCAATCGAGATCGTACTCCAGATCCAAATCCGTGCTGGTTACCAGGGTTTCATTCTCAACAGCATGTGAGACATTCTCCCTTCGGCCCCCACTCCACCGAAACTGTTGAGTACATCACCCCTGCGACACGCGGGCCCTTGACCCGCCAGTGGGACTGTCTATCTCGGATGTCATGGCACTGCATCTCCTCAAGCTCTGCGTCGGAGCCGACTCCATCGATGATCTGCGCGACTGGGTCGCCGAACGCTGTCTCGTCGCGGTTGCGGCGGGCCTGGAGCCGCATTCTTCGCATGTCACCCGCATGGTGCCGAAGCGGATGGAGGAACTGCTCGATGGCGGATCGCTCTACTGGATCATCAAGGGGCAACTGTCCGCGCGGCAGAAGCTCCTCGATATCAAGACCTTCACCGGCGGCGACGGGATTACGCGTTGTGAGCTGGTCCTCGGCCCCGAGGTCATCGAGGTGGCACCGGCGCCGCGCCGTCCGTTCCAGGGCTGGCGCTATCTGGAAGCGGAGGCGGCGCCCCGCGACCTGTCAGCCTCTGGCGCGAATATCGAGGACATGCCTGACGATCTGAAGCGGGAACTCGCGGAACTCGGGCTGCTCTGAGCTTGGCCGACTGGCCTAACGGCTCTCACGCGCTTTTTCCTTGAGTGTCCTTCTGCTGCAAAGCATGCTATTGGCGCGGCCATGACGACAGAACCTGCCTTTTTCACCCGCGCCATTCCCGGTCCCGCCCCCTATGGGCGGGCGGTGTTTGCGGTTGCCCCGATGATCGACTGGACGGATCGGCATTGTCGGTTCTTCCACCGGCAGCTGTCGGCCCAGGCGCTGCTCTATACCGAGATGGTGGTGGCTGACGCGATCATCCATGGGCCGCGGGAGAAGCTCTTGTCGTTCAACGGTCAAGAGCATCCGGTGGCGCTGCAGCTTGGCGGGTCGGATCCGGCAAAGCTGGTCGAGGCGGTGCAGATTGCCGCCGATTACGGCTATGACGAGATCAATCTGAATGTCGGATGCCCGTCGGACCGGGTGCAGTCGGGGACCTTCGGGGCTTGTCTCATGCAGACGCCCGAGGTGGTCGAAGCCTATGTCGCGGCCATGAAAAAGGTGGCGACGGTGCCGGTGACCGTCAAGTGCCGGATCGGGGTGGACGAGCAGGAGCCGGCCGACGTGCTTCCCGATTTTCTGGCCCGGATGATCGGAGCGGGGGCGGATGCGACCTGGATCCATGGCCGCAAGGCCTGGCTGAAGGGCTTGTCGCCGAAGGAGAACCGGGAGATCCCGCCGCTCGATTACGAGCTGGTTTACCGGATGAAGCGGGAAAACCCTGGCGTTTTCCTCGGCATCAATGGCGGGATCACCGATCTTGACCAGGCCGTTCAGCACCTCGCGGTCATGGATGGCGTGATGCTCGGCCGGGCAAGTTATCACAATGCGACGCTGCTGACCGAGGTCGATGCCCGCATCTATGGCGAGCCGGCCGTTTCGGTTGATTGGGATCGGGTGCGTGATGTGATGATCGGTTATGCGGAGCGGGTGATCGCATCCGGCGGGCGGCTCAACCATGTCACGCGGCATATGGTCGGGCTGTTCCAGGGCTATGCGGGGGCCCGGCGTTACCGGCAGATCCTGTCGTCGGAGGCGACGAAGCCGGGTGTCTCGCCGGAGCTGATCGCCAAGGCCTTTGCGGCGGTCGATATTGCGGGCGGGCCGAAGACACAGGGCGCGTCCGGCACCTCTGCCGCTGCGGAATAATCTCTAGCGCGGCGTTTCGGCAAATCTTGGTCTGAAATCGAAAATGGCGTCCCGTGGGACGCCATTCGAAAGTCAGATCAGGCAGCCTGGATGTTGACGGCCTTGGGGCCCTTGCCCATGCGGTCCGGCTCGGTGTCGAAGGTGACCTGCTGGCCGTCCTGCAGGGTCTGGAGACCCGAGGCCTGGAGCGCGGAGATGTGGACGAATACGTCCTTCGCGCCGCCTTCCGGGGTGATGAAGCCGAAGCCCTTGTCCTGGTTGAAGAATTTTACAGTGCCCTTGGTGGCCATGGGGATAGTCCTTATTCCCGTGTTGTCGTCTGCGCCGCGGCCGGCTGACCGGAAGCGGCTGGTTGAAGTTCCGCCGAAACGGAACCGTCGAGGGATCGCGATAACGGGGAAAGAACGTCTACCGGCGGGAGAAGGCCCCCAATGACCGCGCGGGCGGTCGATACAAGTCAGTCCAGTCTCCGGGATCATTTGTGCCCGAACCTACAAAGAGGTAGGGACATTTCGGAATCTTGGCAAGTATGAAAAGTCACAGTCGGGCCGACAAAATGGCGGCAACGGGCTGAAATCCTTGAGATTTAAAGTGTGGTACCGTTCCCATGCGCCCGAGCTGCACCCGATCCCCTTGGGCGGGACGTGCGGATGGTGCGGATCGTGACCGGGGACAGAGGCTTGTTCCGTCTTGAAGCAGCCGCCATCCGGGTTTAGGGGAGAGGTGGCTGGGCACGGGAGTGGATGAGTATGGCAAAGACGGGTGCCGCAGTGATCGACCCTTACGAGCTCCTGGGCGTGGCCCGCGATGCCGACGAGGCCGCCATCAAGGCCGCCTATCGCAAGGTGGTGAAAACAGCCCATCCGGATGCCGGCGGCGATACGGATGCCTTTGCCAAGATCTCCGCCTGCTACGAACTGCTGAAGGATCCTGTGCGCCGTCGCGTCTTCGACGACACCGGCTATGATCCGCAGCTGGCCGAGCCCGCCGACCTCAAGGGGTTGATGGTGCTGGAGACGCTGATCAACGACATGATCCTCGACGAGCGCGAGCCGGGCTCGTTCGATCCGGTCGCAGGACTGCGCCGCAAGCTCACCGACGACATCCTCAAATGCCGCTTCCACATTCTCGAGCTCGAGCGCCACCGGGCGCGGGTGCGAAAACATCTCGACCGGCTCGGCCGCCGCCCCGAGACCGATGTGCTCGGCTCGATGCTGCGCGCCCGGGCGCAATCGATCACCGACGCGATCAAGTCCGCAGAAGTGCAGATCGGTGCGATCGAGCGGGCCTATTCCATGCTTGAGGGCTATTCCTACGAGATGGAGCCGCTGCCTGTGGAAGTCGAGGCCGAGGAGCTGCCGAAGGCGGCGGAGTAGGGCCGGTACGTAAGCTCCGTTTGACATTTTTTGTTCGACAACCTGACGAAACACAATTGTCGTGGAGAAGCTGTCAACGCCCGTTGACAGTGATCTATCGTCTTTTAGTGTTGCGACATACTCCGGTGAACTGGCCCTCGTTGAAGGCAGTATCGGCACTGTCACCCCAGTAGGACTGGCATGGCATAGCATGGCATGGATCAGATCCGCCGGGCGCAGCGCGCGTTTGCGCTGCCTCCTCCTGATCCGTGAACCCTGGGAGGGGTCCCCAGATACCAACAACTGGAGAAGGCACAAATGCATAGCGACGGCTTCGTCTCGCAGGCGCGCGAGACGATCATTCACTTCCCCCTTGCGCACCGCCGGCAACTCGTTCGCTCCGCCGCCTGTCGGCTGGATCAGCTGAACGGACAGGCGGCGACCGATTTCTGGAAATCGCTCTGCAGCCGGCTGAAAACCGAGCTGCTCGATACCGGCCAATCCCATGAGGATGTGCGCCGGGAGATCCTCGCCTTTCAGGCCGAGGTCCACAGGGAGCTGCTCCTGCTCTACGAGCCTCATGGCTGCGAGCGCAGTCTCGCGGCGACCTAGCGGCGCTTCCTCCCCCTTGCGACAACAATGGCCCTGCGGCCAGTCCGCCATGCAGATGGCAGACCGCGTCATGTCCTGTCGCAAGACAGTGGGATGCCTGACGATGGCGCGGCGCCCGAATTTGTGCGCGGGCGTTTGAGCATCTTGGTGTTTCGCCACATGCGCCGGCAGAGGGCGGTGGTTTCGGGCTCGGGGTCGGTGGCATACCAGGCGGTCAGCGCCGTCCGTTCGCTTTGCGGATGCGGGCCGAGGCGGGTGTGGATGCGCTCGACGATCGCCAGCGCCTGGCGAAGGTGGTTGGCCGCCTCTCTGTCATCCGGCCAGGTGCCGGGGGCGGTGCGGTCGGCAAGCGGAGGCAGAATGTCCGCTGCCCAGGTCAGGAACCGCCGGCGCAGTTCGGGTGCGGCGCGGAGGGCGCAGGGCGGCAGCCATTCGTCTGCATTGATCGGATCTGCCGGGCGATGGGCTGTGCCGCTGCAGTGCCGGCTGCGGCGGCATTGGCGCCGCGGGCAAAGGAGCGGGGTTCGGTGTTCGTCGAGGATGTCGCGCAACAGGCGCAGTTCCAGCGGTTCGGGGGCGGGGGATTCGGCGATTTGTCGGTTCGGCATGTCTGGCTCCTTTCGGTGTTGAGGGAATTGGCGAATAGGGAAATTCGGAAGGGGCGGGGATTGCACCTCTCCCCCTGTGGGAGAGGTTACAAAATCGAGGGCTTAGCCCGATCAGGGCTAAACCTCAGATTTTGTTGGTGAGGGGATCGGTGATGGTGGCACGGCGAACAGACCCCCTCACTTGCGATTTCTGATGTTTAGGCGGCTTACGCTCGCCTAATTCATCGAAATCGCTTTCTCCCCCACCAAGGGGGGAGATGGGCTCCGCGCTTGCGACCCGCTCTCCACCCTCCAGGAACTGAACTGTCAAAAACCCCAAGCTTCGCCGCCGGTCGGGATCACCTCCCTCCGGGTGGGTCATGCTTGTCTCGGACGAGGCGCCAGAAGCAACCTGTCTAGGTAGTTTTATGTGGCTCCTTCCGGCGCCTCGTTCGGCGTTTTTTCCCGCTGCATGCGTCTCTCTGGCAAGGCGGCGACGGGCGCTGAGACGGATGTCCCAACGTCGACCGGGCGCGGGTCCGGCTGCGGCGTCATACGAGATGACGCTTCAGCCTGGCCGGTGGCCCGGGAGGCTCCCGCCGGATGGTGCACCATTCCGACCGGGACCCTCGCCCGGGGGATGGGATCTGTCTTGCGACTGCCCCCAATCCCCGCCGTTTGTTTCGCCCCGCCGTCTGGAGTGTTTGCGGCAGCGCGGGCGCCTTGTCTGTGTGCCTCTGAGGCACGCCCTTCCGATCAGGGTATCCAGGTTCTGGAGCATCCGACCCCATCACCCTCGTCCAGCCCTTCGTCCGGAGGGAGACCGTTGCAAGCAGGCCGGGGTTTTGTGCCTGCGACAGCACATCGCCCCGGCGCCGGCCCCGCCTCGCCTGACATCGCATCGTCAGGTGTATCCGAGGGCGGGACGGAGACTAGGGTAAGGCGGGAGCGGGAAGCGGGGATGATTTTTTAGGTGGGGTGTTGATTCTGCTCAGGGATTTGGGTGGGGCGTCCCCGAGTTTGTCAGGTTGCGCGTTGAACTGCTTGTGTGTTTACAACCTTGGGAATCTTGCTACGGTTTCACAACAATTCTTGAGGGAAGAATCGCATGGAAATCGGGGAATTTCAGAAGCGGGCATCAACTACTGATACATCAAAACAACCACTGATAGCTCTCTTAGGCTTGGCCGGGGAGATAGGCAGCTTGTTCACGGTATATAAAAAGCGCCTTAGGGATAAGCCGTCCCCCGATCAATACCGACATGAGCTTTCCGAAGAACTTGGCGATATTATGTGGTATTTGGCCACTGTTGCGACTAACAACGGGATAGACCTTGAAGACGTTGCTGAAAAAAACTTGAGCAAAACGCACGCTTTTTTTGGGCAAGCAGATGCACCAAATTTTGATTCCGAATTCCCGCCTAGTGAACAGATTCCCGATTATATGGTCGTTCAATTCACTTTAGATGCCGATAACAAGTCGCAGATGCATTATGATGGTGCCAATTTAGGCGATGCTTTGTCGGACAACTCCCACGAAGAAGACAAATATCGGTTTCATGACGCATTCCATCTTGCGTTCTTGGCTCATCTGCATTGGTCGCCGGTTATGCGTCGACTTATGAAGAAGAAGCGCAAATCTGTTCCAGCGATGGACGTAAATGAAGACGGCGCGCGCGCGGCAATAGTGGAAGAAGCTGTAATTGCGATTATATTTACTCACGCGGAGAGCGCGGGATTTTTTCCTACTTCCGAGTCAATCCCGTTGAATCTTGTTTCATTGGTCCAGAAGATGACTTCAAAGTTCGAGGTAAGTAAATGCAGTTCTGCTGCCTGGCGTAACGCGATATTCGACGGGTGCCGTGTATTTAAGGCACTTGAGGCGAATTTTGGTGGTACAGTTGAGATAAATCTTCAGACTAATACAGTCGTTGTGGGGTGAGATATGAAAGCTTACATTCTAAATGAGACTGTCACTAAGAGCGAGCTATCTCAGTTGGAGAATGGTGGGGGTAGCTCTGTTACCGTGGAATTGTGGCCGGTCGGCACTTCTGCTGTGCCTGGAGATGCACAGGTAGTTATTTTGATTGTTAGGTCTACAAGTACAGACCTTGAAGCTGCACGAGCAATGGCGGCTGTGCGTGCTTCCGTTCGCATAGTGTGCGTTTACATGGAAGAAATACAGGAAATTAGTGACCTGGCGAAAAAGTATTGCTCTGCTAAAGTGGCAATTGGGTCTGGAGGTCTTGGTGCGGCATTGCAAGGGTCTGACGCTGTGCAACAGGATACCTCTGGTAAAGATGCTTCAAAAACCACCAATAAGCACCGCAACTGCTGATGAAGATCTATCGCTATGTAATTGATCACGACATGGGGTTTTCTCCCAATCCGTTCCATGGTGTTTGCACATTGGCAAACTGCAAACCGGTGATTAGGAGGGTTGCGCAAGTCGGTGATTTTGTTCTTGGTTTTGGCTCCGCAGCATCATCAATTAGTGAGCGCCTAATCTATTGGATGAGGGTTGAAGAAATATTGTCTTTTGATCAGTACTGGCTGGATCATCGCTTCGAAAAGAAGAAGCCAGTTATGAATGGAAGTTTCATCAAGTATTTTGGAGATAATATATATCATAGTGATAGCGACGGCCAAGTGCTGCAGGATTGGTCCTTCCATAGCCTGCCAAATGGGGATGTTAACAAAACAAACCTTAAGACCGATACAGGCAGCACAAACAAAATCCTTGTCTCGAGCACATTCGGGTATTACGGCGTGCGGGCGGTGACCATCCCAGGCGAATTTGCATCTATCATTCCTCATGGGAGAGGGCATCGAACAAAAATTCAGGGATGCTCAGTTTCTGAATTTGTCGATTGGCTTCTAAGTGAAGCGGAGCAAGGATTTGTGGGGGAACCTTCAGGATGGCAAGGTCTTTAGCGATTGAAGGATTCATCGAGCGACTAGCCGATGTGCGTTTTGACAACTGCTTCAATCCGTATGCAGATAGGTGCGCGACGTACGACGTGGAGTTTGCACCCGAGATCAGAAGAGAAAACTTATACTCTATTCTGAAGGTCCTCACCTCGATGTCCACGGTGGACCTTTGGGTCGGTCGTGACTTAGGTTACCGAGGTGGGCGTCGGACCGGAATAGCCCTTACAGATGAACGATCGCTATCACTCTATGCTGACCATCTTGGTTTATCCGAACTTCATCGCGCCACAATCGGAGAGCCGGTAAAAGAACGAACTGCTGCAAACATATTCCGTATAATATCATCTGTTAATGTGTCTATTCTTACATGGAATGTTTTTCCCTTTCATCCATTTGAGCGTGGCAATTCGTTCAGCAATAGGCAGCATACGAAGCAGGAGGCAGTAACCGGCTTTTCTTTTCTTGAGGAAATTGCGGATATTGTTAATGTCAGAAATATAGTTGCTATCGGCAATGACGCTGCTTTATGGGCTGAGCGGCTTGGACGGACTACCCACAGGGTTCGTCATCCGAGCTATGGTGGGCAGACCGAGTTTCTTGAACAGATGCACGGCCTGTATGGAATCTCGTCGCTCGACCAAGAACAACTGACACTCTTCTAACAAGGATGCGGAAGCGAGTTACGGTGTCCAGCGGTCACATAGCCGACGATATCGGAGTGCAGTGTTGCCAGGTCTTGCATGGTGTCCGCAGTTGCCCCCTCTCTTGGAATTTCCAGCACTTAGCTGTGCTAAGATGCTGAAATTCCATTCTCCCCCGCAAGGGGGGAGATAAGGTCAGCGCCCCGGTCTCCCCGTCTTGCCCTTCGTCCGGCCCTTGCGCTTCTGATCCACCGGATCCTCGTGGGAGCCGGCGCCGGCGCGGGCGCGGATGATGGGGCGGGGGTCGTCTGAAGCCTTGGAGCTTGAAGTGCCCCCCTCTGTCCTGCCGGACATCTCCCCCACAGGGGGGGAGAGTGGCTTGCCGCCGGCGTCGGGCTTTGGCTTCTCAGGGAGCTTTCCAGCCACCGGTTTTTCGGTGCGGCCGACGGTCATTTCGTCGAGGGTGTTCTTGCGGAAATAAGACTGCTCGGCGGTGCCCTTCGGCATGGGGACGGTGGCGTCTGTGCCGGGGCCCATGTCGTCGAGGCTGGGTTTGGAGAAATAGCTGCCCTTGCCTTCCGGGGCGCCGGATTTGTTGCGGCCGGAGGGGGAGATGCGGGGGGGCGCTGAGTTCGGGGTACCCCCCTCTGTCGCCTGCGGCGACATCTCCCCCACAGGGGGGGAGAGTGGGCCGCTGGCGTTGCGGCCCTTGCCACCTTCCACCGCCTTTGCCTCCTGCCTGGCGATCGGGTCGTCCATGGCGGCGAGTTCGACGGCCTTGAGGCGTTTGATTTCGTCGCGCAGGCGGGCGGCCTTTTCGAAGTCGAGGTCGGCGGCGGCGTTGCGCATGTCTTTTTCCAGCGCGTTGAGATGGGCCTGGAGGTTGTTGCCGACGAGGTGGCCGCCATCGGCGAAGCCCTTGCCGGAGACGCCGGAGATATCGGCGCGGACGTGGTCGCGCTCGTAGACCGAGTCGAGAATGTCGGAAATGCGGGCCTTGACGGACTCCGGCGTGATGCCGTGTTCGGTGTTGTAGGCCATCTGCTTTTCGCGGCGGCGGGACGTCTCGTCCATGGCGCGCTGCATCGAGCCGGTGATCTGGTCGGCATAGAGGATGACCTTGCCGTCGACGTTTCGCGCGGCGCGGCCGATGGTCTGGACCAGCGAGGTTTCGGAGCGGAGGAAGCCTTCCTTGTCGGCATCGAGGATGGCGACGAAGCCGCATTCGGGAATGTCGAGGCCTTCGCGCAGCAGGTTGATGCCGACGAGCACGTCGAAGGCGCCGAGGCGCAGATCGCGGATGATCTCGATGCGCTCCAGCGTGTCGATGTCGGAATGCATGTAGCGGACGCGCACGCCCTGCTCATGCAGGTATTCGGTGAGGTCTTCGGCCATGCGCTTGGTGAGCACGGTGACGAGGGTGCGGTAGCCCTTGAGCGCCGTTTCGCGGATTTCGCCGAGCACGTCGTCGACCTGGGATTTGGCCGGGCGGATTTCGACCGGCGGGTCGATAAGGCCTGTGGGGCGGATGACCTGTTCGGCAAAGACGCCGCCGGATTCTTCCATTTCCCATCTGCCGGGGGTGGCGGAGACGGCGACGGTCTGGGGGCGCATGGCGTCCCATTCCTCGAAGCGCAGCGGCCGGTTGTCCATGCAGGAGGGCAGGCGGAAGCCGTATTCGGCAAGCGTTGCCTTGCGGCGGAAGTCGCCGCGATACATGCCGCCGATCTGCGAGACCGAGACATGGCTTTCGTCGATGAAGAGCAGGGCGTTGTCGGGGATGTATTCGAACAGCGTCGGCGGCGGCTCGCCGGGCTTGCGGCCGGTGAGATAGCGCGAATAGTTCTCGATGCCGGCGCAGGAGCCGGTGGCCTCGAGCATTTCGATATCGTATTTCGTCCGCTGTTCCAGGCGCTGGGCTTCGAGCAAGCGACCGCCCTTTTCCAGCTCGGCGAGGCGCATTTTCAGCTCCTCCTTGATCGACTTGATCGCGCCGTTGAGGGCGGGCCTCGGCGTCACATAGTGGCTGTTGGCGTAGATCTTCACCGACTTCATCTCGCCGGTCTTCTTGCCGGTGAGCGGGTCGAATTCGGTGATGCTCTCGATCTCGTCGCCGAACAGCGTGATGCGCCAGGCGGCATCTTCCAGGTGGGCGGGGAAGAGTTCGATCGTGTCGCCACGGACGCGGAAGGAGCCGCGGACGAAGTTGATGTCCTGGCGCTTGTATTGCTGGGCGACGAGGTCGGCCAGGAGCTGGCGCTGGTCGATGCGGTCGCCGACCGACATCTGGAAGGTCATGGCGGTGTAGGTTTCGACCGAGCCGATACCATAGATGCAGGAGACGGAGGCGACGATGATGCAGTCGTCGCGCTCGAGGATGGCGCGGGTGGCGGCGTGGCGCATGCGGTCGATCTGTTCGTTGATCGACGATTCCTTTTCGATGAAGGTATCCGAGCGCGGCACATAGGCTTCCGGCTGGTAGTAGTCGTAATAGGAGACGAAATATTCGACCGCGTTGTCGGGGAAGAAGTTCTTGAACTCGGAATAGAGCTGGGCCGCCAGCGTCTTGTTCGGCGCGAGGATGACGGCGGGGCGCTGGGTGGCCTCGATCACCTTGGCCATGGTGAAGGTCTTACCCGAGCCGGTGACGCCGAGCAGGACCTGGGTGCGGTCGTCATTCGAGAGGCCCTCGACGAGGTCCTTGATGGCGGTCGGCTGGTCGCCGGCGGGCTCGAAGTCGGAGGCCATGCGGATCTTGACGCCGCCTTCGGATTTCGCCGGGCGGGCCGGGCGATGCGGCATCCAGAGTTCGCCGTTCTTGAACAGCGGATTGCCGCTTTCGATCAGGGCGGAGAGCGCCTCGACGGTTGCCGTGACGGCGCCGGGGGCGAGGGACTGGGCGTCTTCCAGCGACATGTCCATGCCAGCCACCGGGTTGAGGCCGGCGGCGGCGCGGGTGGCGGGATCGGAGGAGGCGCCGATCGAGACGCCGCGAGAGGTCTTGGTCGAGGTGGTGTTCTTGGCGGTTGTTGGCTTCGCCTTTTCCAGCGCCACCTTCTCCGCATGGCGGCGGGCCTCGATCTCGATCTTCTTGCGGTGCTTGCCGGCTTTCGAGGCGAGTTCGCGCTGGGTCTCGACGGTCGAAGCTTCCGCTTCCGCCTCCAATTGCTTGACCCAATCCGAAACCGAGCCGGACAGCGGCGCGCCTTCGAATGCGGTCTGCGGGGCTTCCTCGAAACTATCAGAGGGGGTGGAGGATTTGGGAGACTTGGCCATGGCCGGAATATGGAGAAGCGCGCCGGCAAAGGGAAGGGGCCGGGCCGGGATAATCAGAACGAAAACGCAACGGGGAGAGGCGGTTCTTGCCAGCGTGGTGGCAGGAGGGAAAGGGCGTCAGTCCCGCCGATGCGGCCGGCTTACGCGCATCTTGATCGTTCCGAGCGTATGGATGAGGGCCGGGTGTCGGCCCCTCACGCCACCGACAGATGTTTTGACCGGGTCTTGCGCTTGAGCGCGGTCGGCTGGTGGTCGGCGATCCAGGTGTCGAGGGCGTTTGCAGGCATGGGGCGGGCGAAGAGGTAGCCCTGGGCGATGCTGCAGCCGAGGCGGGCGAGGATGGCGGCGTCTTCGGGTGTCTCTACACCTTCAACGACGATGTCGAGGGACAGGGACTGGCCG
This sequence comes from Rhizobium rosettiformans, assembly GCF_016806065.1. Classification (NCBI taxonomy): domain Bacteria; kingdom Pseudomonadati; phylum Pseudomonadota; class Alphaproteobacteria; order Hyphomicrobiales; family Rhizobiaceae; genus Rhizobium; species Rhizobium rosettiformans. Next base: position 3,622,725 of record NZ_CP032405.1, on the reverse strand, counting down.
AGGCTGATCATGGCCGAGATCAGTTTCTGGTTGGTCTCGCTGCGGGCGACGTCCTTGACGAAGCTTCGGTCGATCTTCAGGCGATCGACCTTCAGGCCGATGAGATAGGCGAGGGACGAGTGGCCCATGCCGAAATCGTCGACGGCGAGCTTGTAGCCGTCCTGTTCGAGCTGCTTCAACTGTTCGTCTGCCAGGGCGGGATCGAGGATGGCTTCCTCGGTGATCTCGATCTCAAGTGCCGACGACGCCACGCCATGGGCGCTGGTGACGCGCTGCAGCATGCAAGGCACGGAATAGAGCGCAAATTCGCGCGGCGAGACGTTCAGCGCCACCGTGACATCGCCGAGGCCGAATTCGGGCAGGCGGCGGGCGAGCAGGCAGGCATCGCGGGCGATGCTCGCGGTCAGTTGTTCGGACAGATGCACCGTGCGTGCGGCGTTGACGATTTCCGGCGGTGACACGAAGCCGAGCTGCGGATGCTGCCAGCGGACCAGCGCCTCGAAGCCGGTGATCCGGCGTGTGGTCAGGTCGACCTGGGGCTGGAACCAGGCGCCGATGGCGCCACTCTGGATGGCGCGGTCGAGGTCCTGCTCGATGATGCGCTTGCGCTCGGCATTGCGGCGGAGATCCGGGTCGAACTCCCGCAACTGGCGGCGATCGGTGCGCTTGGCGTCGTAGAGCGCCATGTCTGCGCAGGCGAGCAGTTCTTCGGCATTGCATGCGTGATCGGGATAGGCGGCGAGGCCGACGCTCAGTCCGACGACGGCCTGGCGCTGGTGCCAGTGGATCGGCCGGCGGCTTGCCTCGAGCACGGCGGCTGCATGGGTACGGGCGCGATGCAGGGCGTCCGGACCGCTGACGACCACGGCAAATTCATCGCCCCCGAGGCGCGCAATCAGGCTGCCGTCCTCGACGATCGAGGAAAGACGGTTCGCGATCTCACGCAGCAGGGCGTCGCCGGCGCTGTGGCCGAGCGTGTCGTTGATCGACTGGAAGCGCTCGACGTCGAAGATCAGCAGGGCGACCTGCTCCTTGACGACGGCGGCCCTGGCAATGTCGCCGGCGAGGCGCCCGTGAAAGAACATGCGGTTGGCGAGGCCGGTCAGGGTGTCGCGGTTCGCCAGGGCCTCCAGACGGGAGTTCTGACGAAGAATGTCGCTGTTGGCACGGGTCAGGCTGTCCGCGAGTGTGGTCGCCTCATGGCGGGCGACCTGGCTGCTGACGAACATCCGCTCTGCCCAGAGGCTGCGGCGGATGAAAACGAAGATCAGCAGGCTGAGGCAGAGGCCAAGCAATACATCATTGGGCTGCCAATTGCTGATCAGGTTGACCATCAGGGAAAGCAGGATCGGGATGGAATAACTCAGGGCTAGTGGCGTGTAGCCGATCTGCTTGATAACCGAGCCCGCCGCCATGCCGCCCATCAGCAGGAAGAGCGGGGCATGCCGGCCGAGCGGTTCGAAGTCGGTGATTGTCCATGGCAGGGCGGCCCAGACCACCCCCAGCGTGAGTGCGCCGAGTGAAAGAATGGTCAGGCTGTCCTGCGGTGCCGAGATCAGCTTGCCGCGTCGGCGAAGAGCGTTCAAGGCATAGGCGCGCATGGCGATGACGGTGATCGCGACGAGATACCAGGCGAAGTTTGTCCAGCCGGCCTCATTGTGCAGGTGCAGGATGAAGAGGCAGACGGTCAGCGTAATGAGGTTCAGGACGAGTGTGGAGCGATAGCCGTCGGCGATGTCCGCCACCTGGGCTTGCAGCACTGCCGGCACTGTTCCGCCGCTTCGGCTCTCGTTTAACCACATAAAACAAAACCCATACCAATCGCAATAAAACATCAATAACAAGAGCGACTTAACGGGATGTTATCGCGGCTCCAAGCAATTTAACTAGAAATCATCGGCAACTTTTTGGCGGTGCTAAAATATGAGCTCGCGTCACTTTCTTCGCGCTTTTTGGCTTCGCCTTTTCAGCCGAAATTCCGTCTTCAGGTTGTGAGGGTGCGCGAGCGAAGGTTTCCGGTCGCAGTCGAGAACGCTCCGCCCCATATTCGAGCCAATTTGATATGTAGATACCTGAAGGCGACTCACGGGGCGCCTCTCGTCTCCCCCTCAATCTCGCGAGTTCTCCATGCCGAGTCTCTCTCCCGCCGCTCTCTGGCCGATCCTTCTTCTGTCGCTCTCGAACGTTTTCATGACTTTCGCCTGGTACGGGCATCTCAAATACAAGACGTCCGCCCTCTGGATCGCGATCGTCGCGAGTTGGGGCATCGCCTTCTTCGAATATTGCCTGGCAGTTCCTGCCAACCGGATTGGCGCGGAGGTCTATTCGGCCGCGCAGTTGAAGACCATTCAGGAGGTCATCACGCTGATCGTGTTTTCCGGATTCTCGGTCTTCTTCCTCAAGGAAAGCCTGACCATCAATCATGCGATCGGCTTTGCCTTGATCGCCGCGGGCGCTGCCTTCGTCTTTCGCGGATGAGAAACGCGCGGCCAATTTCTGGCCGCGCCGTCTTCTACCCTGTTTCCTCACTGGCGAACGTCTAGCCCGCCGTGGCGACGCGGACTGCGCCGATCCGCCAGGCGGGAAGGACGATGGCTGCCAAAAGGAGAGTGTTGAGCAGGACGTTAACGCTCGCGCCGGATACAAAGGAGCTGGAGCTATCGACGAGATACCAGGCAAATGTCGCCTCGATCATCATTAGGCGGGCAAGCTTTGGATCGGACGGCAGCAGGCGGTCGATGATCAGCCACATCATGACGCCCCAGCCGACCATGACCCCTCCGCCTATGGCGGCGAGCACGCGGGCGGCCTGGGTGTCGATGGCCTGGGCGCCGTCAAAGGGCCAGAAGACCGCATCGGCGAGAAGGGTTGCCGGTAGCGAGACGGCCGGATGGGCGCCGAGGGCGACGATCAGGCCCAGCAGCACGATGAAGAGACTGGTGAGTTTCAGCCAGGTGGCGGCAAAATCACGGGACATGGTCAGTTTTCCTTTCCAGTTGCGATGACGTGACCATGTCGGGCGGCCGGACGTGTCGCAATTACTCGGGAGGTAAGTGACGGCGCGCGCTGCATCTGCCAGAAGTTCTGCAATTCCGGCTTCTCGGACGCTGCGGCATGGAGGATGGCATGACGGGTGATTTTGGTGGTCAGCTGCGCAACTGGCGCGGCAAGCGACGGATGAGCCAATTGCAGCTGGCGCTGGTTGCCGATGTCTCCGCGCGGCACATCGCCTTTCTTGAGACGGGACGGGCGAAGCCGAGCCGGCACATGGTTCTGCGGCTCGGCGAGGCGCTGGAGGTGCCTCGGGCCGAGCGCAACCTGATGCTGGATGCGGCGGGCTATCGCGCTGCCTATGCGAAGCGGCCACTGGACAGCGCGACCATGGCGCCGGTCCGCAAGGCGATCAGCCACATGATTGCCGGGCACATGCCTTATCCGGCCTTCGTCTTTGATCGCCACTGGACCGTCTTGGATGCCAATGCGAGCGGTCATGCCATGCTGTCGGGCTTCGGCCTTACTGCCGGCGACAGCTTCATCGACTTCCTGCTGAAGCCCGGACGGGGCACCGAACTGGTGGAGAACTGGCACGAGGTTGCCGGGCATCTAGCGGCCCGCTTCAGACTGGAAAGCGCTCATCTCGGCGGCGATGCGGTGCTGGAGCGCGCAGCCGAGGCGCTGTCTTGGGAGGCGGGAGAGGGCGACCATGGCGGACGTGGCGACCTGCCGCCGGTGCTTGCGGTGCGCTTTCGCTTCGGCGGATTGGTCTATCCGATGTTCTCGACGATCACGCAGTTCGGCACGGCGGATGACATCGCGCTGGCCGATATCAAGATCGAAATGTTCTTTCCGTCGGACGAAGCCTGCGAAGCTTTCTTCCGCATCATGGCCGGCTGAGGCCTGTCAGGCCTCAGGCACCGGCGTAGGCTTGCCATCAGCGTCGAGCGCGACCATGACGAAGGTCGCTTCGGTGACCTTTTCCATGACATGGGTCAGATAGCGCTGGGCCCAGGTCTCGACCTTGAGCGTCATCGAGGTACGGCCGACGCGGCTGATTTCCGTATAGACGCAGAGCGTGTCGCCGATCTTGACCGGCATGGCGAAGGCCATTTCCTGGACGGCGGCCGTGACGACGCGGCCACGGGCACGCTCGGCCGCACGGATCCCGCAGGCAAGGTCCATCTGGGCCATGACCCAGCCGCCGAAGATATCGCCTGCCGCATTGGCGTCTGCCGGCATGGCGAGCGTTCGCAGGGTCAGTTCTCCGGTGGGCGTTTGCGTGGTGGCGGTCATGATTCTGTCGGAACTCCTCTGTGTACGACCCAAAAGAGATCGTGAAGTCACCAGTGCGCCACTACTAATTTTAATGGATGAAAATGCACCTGTCAGATTTCACAGGTCCTCATTTACGGAGTTTAGAACTGATAAATATCAAAATTTAGCATCTAATCACAATGGGGGTGGAAAATATGAAATCGGTGTCTCTGTCAGTGCGGCTCTATGCACTGGTCGCAGTGGCTCTGGCGGTTCTGGTGGGCGCACTGACCTACAGCCTGTTCCAATCGTATGACACGCTGGTCCAGGAGCGCCGCATGGGGCTGGCGCAGATCAACGACAATTCTGTCGCGATCCTGAACAAGTATCACAAGATGGAGCAGGACGGCACGCTGACGCGCGAGGAGGCGCAGGAGCGGGCGAAGGACGTCGTCGGCGCGATGCGCTATGAGCCCGATGGCTATATGTGGATCAACGACATGCAGCCGGCGATGGTGATGCATCCGATCAAGCCGGAACTGAACGGCAAGGATCTGAGCCAGAACAAGGATCCGAACGGCAAGTTCCTGTTCGTGGAATTCGTTAATACCGTGAAGGCCGGCGAGGAAGGTTTCGTCGACTATTACTGGCCGAAGCCGGGCTTCGAGGAGCCGGTCGAAAAGCTTTCGCATGTTATCGGCTTCCAGCCCTGGGGCTGGGTCATCGGCACCGGCGTCTATTCGGACGACCTGGCGGCCCTCTTCCGCCAGACGGCCATTCAGTATGGCGTCCTGATCCTGGTTGCGACAATCGGCATGGTGCTGTGCGCCTATCTCGTGGTCCGCAGCGTTGTGCTGCCCATCAACCGTCTGAAGGCGGCGATGAGCGATATCGCCGAGGAGCGGGTTGATATCGAGGTCGGTGGAACGGAACGCCGTGACGAAATCGGCGGAATGGCGAAAACGCTGGTCGTGCTGCGCGACAGCGTGCGCGAACGCATCGAGTTGCGCGACCGCGAAGTGGAGCAGCAGGCAAACCTGAACGGCGAACGCGAGCGTAACGAGCTCAATCTGCGCACCTCTTCCGAGCGGCAGAACCATGCGATCAATGCGCTGGGTTCGGCGCTGGAGCGTCTGGCCGAAGGTGACCTCACCGTGCAGATCGGCGTGATCGGCTCGGAATATGAAAAGCTGCGCGACGACTTCAATCGCGCGGTCGATTCGCTCGGCGGCGTTATTGCGGCGATCAACCAGACGAGCGACATCGTGACGTCCTCGGCCGGCAATATCAGCGAGGCGACCAACAACCTGTCGAAGCGTACCGAGCAGCAGGCGGCGGCCCTCGAAGAGACGGCGGCGGCCCTCGACGAGATCACCGCAACCGTTCGCACGGCAGCTGAACGCGCCAATGAGGCACGCCAGATGGTGGCCGAGACCAAGTCGAGCGCCAACCGCTCCGGCGAGATCGTGCGCAGCGCTGTCGATGCCATGGGCCGGATCGAGGGCTCGTCGCAGAAGATCAGCCAGATCATCTCCGTCATCGACGAGATCGCCTTCCAGACCAATCTCCTTGCTCTGAATGCCGGCGTCGAGGCGGCGCGTGCGGGTGAAGCGGGTCGCGGCTTTGCGGTCGTGGCGCAGGAAGTGCGGGAACTGGCGCAGCGCTCGGCCAATGCGGCGAAGGAAATCAAGACGCTGATCAGCGCATCGGCTGCCGAAGTCGACACCGGCGTCGGCCTGGTGCGCTCCACCGGCGAGGCACTGATCGAGATCGAGGCACTGGTCAACCGCGTCAACGAAAGCGTCAACACGATCGCGACCGCTGCCAAGGAACAGGCCACGGGCCTGGCCGAGATCAATACCTCGGTGAACCACATGGACCAGATGACGCAGCAGAATGCGGCCATGGTCGAGGAAACCTCGGCTGCCGGCCAGTCGCTGGCGGAAGAGAGCTACAACCTGCGTCAGCTGCTTTCGCGCCTGAAGGTCAATGCTGCGCAGGCCGTGGCCGGACATCGCCGGGCGGCGTAAGCGTCAGGCTTGACGAACAGATGGGGGCCGGCGGAGCAATCTGCCGGCCCTCAGTTTTTGCCCTCAATTCCTTCCCCATTTCGTTCATGGCGCATTAAGCCGGGCGGTCCTATGTTGTTGGAAGTTGTCCCATAAGGGACCATCGAGGGTGAAATGAGTGTTGCGTTTTCGTCCCTTGGCAGCCGACTGACGGTTGCCGTCCTTTCGGTTCTTTTCGTCGCCGGTTGTTCCGGCAGCGACCGGATTCCTTTCGCTGACGTTGGAGGGCCGCGCGCCGGCGATCAGCTGATCGGCAAGGTCGATCGCAGCAAAGACGGGCGGGTGCTTGTCGGTCGCGTCGGCGACCCACGAGCGGAGGCTGCGGCCTATGCACCGCCAACTGCCCGGAACGGTGGCGCTCAGGGCCTCGACTATCTCGACACCCCCAACCTCGCCGACAGCGATGCCCCACAGGCCGCGCCTGTGCTGGCGGCGGTCGAGCCTTTGCCCGGCGATGACGGTCAAAGCCGGACGATGAGCGCCATGGCCATTCCGGAAGGCGGCGTCAACATTGACGGTGCGCTCGGGATCGGCGGTGAGCCCGGGATTTCGGATGCGAGTTATGCCGATGCGACGAGTCCGGTCGGCGTGCAGCCGCAACTGGTGACGGAGGCGGGCGCCATGGCAATTGCCGAAGGCAATACCAGCCAGCCGGTGGTCGACGGCATCGGTTTCGATGAGCCGACGCAGATCGTGACGGGGCCGAGCGGGGCGCAGCAGCCCGGGATACAGGAAATGCAGGTGGCCGAGATGCCGGAGGAGGGCCGCATCCTGCCGCTTTCGGTGGATAGCGGCAATTCCGGGATCGATGATCCGGTCCCGGTTTCGAGCCGGCGGATAGCGGCGGCTTCGAAGGCGCGGGCACCTGCTGGCAAGGACTGTTCGCTCTATCTCGACAAGGGGAACTGCCGTTGATGGTTCGCGGTTGCTTAAGTTCCTAATTCGCGAAATGCCGAATTGTGCGGGGTTGGCGGCCGGTGTCCCCGGGATCGATGCCGCGCTTTGCGGGACTTGCTCCGGAGTGATACCAAGGCCCCTCCCAACCCTCCCCACAAGGGGGAGAGCTTAACCTGGCTGCGTGGTCGCGCGATGCTGCGCAATCTGGCAATCGAGCAGTCCTGTCATGCGCCTGCAATTGATGGGCTGAGTGAGGAAGCCGTACCGGAGCAGGCGAGGGCGGGCTTGCGGGCGGGACAGGGAGGGCCTAGGAGGCTGGGCCAGTCACGCGGCGTCCCGTGCCCGATCCTTCCGCCTGTCCTCGCCGCCCAGTCGGGCGGTCCTATCTCCGGAGTAAACCCATGCCGCCGATTGCCGATATCCTGATGTTTGCCGCCTTGCTGGCGGCAGCGGGCGCCGTGGCGGGGTTGCTTGCCGGCGTGTTCGGCATTGGCGGCGGTGCGGTGCTGGTGCCGGTTTTCTACCAGGTCTTCGGTTATGCCGGGATCCCCGAAGAGGTGATCATGCATCTCGCCGTCGGTACCTCGACGGCGCTGATCGTGCCGACCTCGCTCCGCTCGTTCCAGGCGCATCGGAAACGCGGGGCTGTCGATATGGACCTTCTCAAAGGCTGGTTGATCGCGGTGCCGCTCGGCGCCCTTCTCGCGACCGTGGTTGCGGCCTATGTCTCCAGCGCGGGTCTGAGGCTCTTCTTCGCGGTCATGGGTCTGGTGCTCGCTGCGCGTATGCTCTTTCTCTCCAACCGGATGCATCTCGGCACCGAACTGCCGGGCCAGCCCTTTCGGTTTCTCACCGGCTCGGCGATCGGGCTGTTTTCCGGGCTGATGGGGGTCGGCGGCGGGGTGTTCAACAACACCTTCATGACGCTTTTCGGCCGGCCGATTCACCAGGCGGTTGCGACCTCGTCGGGCGTCGGCGTTCTGATCTCAATCCCGGCCTTTTTCGGCTTCATCTATGCCGGCTGGGGCAAGGCGGGCCTGCCTCCCTTCTCGACCGGCTATGTCAACTGGATCGCCTTTGCGGTGATCTTCCCGATCGCCATGCTGGTCACGCCCTATGGCGCGCAGCTGGCGCACCGGCTGAACAAGCGGCAGTTGGAGCTGGGCTTTGCGGTGTTTCTGCTGTTTGTGTCGGCGCGGTTCTTCTGGAGTTTGGTGGGGTGATAGGGCGAGGTGTCTTGATCCTCAACTATTAGGTTCATATCTTCATGTGATCAACTTCGAGACCAAGCACGCTAAGATGGGGGGCGTCGGGTGCCGCAACTGGCTTCAATACAAAGAACCGAGGTGATGCTTCGGGTAAAGTACCCCCATATTGAATCTCGAATATTCGAGCTTGCCGTCGATGATCATGTTATTTTTGTGCCGCGTGATCAGTTGGATGTCGAACTACATGGACGTGAGTTCGATACCAGTGTTAGTCAGATCACTGACAATGTGGTCCTAACGAATTCGATTCCGGAATCTAGTTGCGAAGTCGACACTATCAGAGATTGCGATCTTGCGGCTTCGTTCAGTGGCCTGCCACTGACTGTTGCAGATCTAGATACCATTATCGCTGGTAAGTTTCCACTTTCGCCAACTCTCGTAGATGCGAGACCTGGCGGCGATAACGAATTGCTCATTCAATTCGAACAACCTTTAACCTCGAGTCTATCAGACGCGGTGAAGCGGTTCCTAGGTGGCGTGTTTCCTGGCTATATACTCTCCATAACCTATGGAATGAAAGCCGCCAGCCCAGCGTCCGATGTTTTGAATATTCGACCTTTGAAGGAACGAGGTAAAGTTCCAGATTTTATTTCGTCTGACGAACAATGGTGGTTTGATAATCTCAATGAAATTTACGCTGGGCGGATACCTCCCAGTTCGTTCTCGGTGACAGAAAACGCCGGCATTAGCTGCTTCATCCATGGAACGGCTTTCCCAAATATCGATATCAGACAGGCTCTCTTAGCTTACGATACCATTTTCCTAGAGCCGCCGTTTGCTGAGCGGGACCTCGGTGAGGAATTTTGGAAAAGTCAGAGTGTTGGCCCCACAGAATTGCTTCAGCTGATTGAAGCTGGACGGCTTCGACTCGTTTTTTCCCAACCAGAAGAACGTTCGGACCTGGGGTTTATTCGTGAGGCCCAAGAAGCGAATCCTGCAGCCGTGTTTGGGAGGCGAAGGCTCGCGGGTTTGATCATAGCCGATGCCGTTGAAACTGCGGACGAATACATTCTTGGTCGCCCAGAAAACCTTGGGTCGTTGCGTAATATTATCCCCGTAATGGCGGAGGAATTGAGCGTCCCAATTCATGAGTTGGCCCAGAGCATTCTGTATCCCACTTGTCTCCGCCGCGCTTCGTTTCTCCCCTTCCTGAAACTTGGGGGCATGGGGTTGATGGGCATCAATCAGGGTAGTCACTTTGCGGAAACCTTTAAGCGCATTCGCGGAAAAGAGGTGTTAATTGAAGCAGATACATTTGGTCAGGCGATACATTTCGCTCATGTGTTGAATGCGACTTACATTCCTCACGGGACTGGTAAGGATTATGTAAATAGCTGGCTGGGACCTATGCAGCTGTTTGGCGACCGCTTAAATTTCTACCGATCCTTTAACAGCAGGATAGCTGCGGCTTGGGCTGAAAATGAACGGATAAAAGCCGAGGGGCGAGCAGTTGTACTGCCCCCGGTTCCTCTAGTAGATTTCGATAAGCGCGCCTCCCTACGTGATGTATTGGAATACACCTCCTTACCCTCAGACAGGCGGAAGGCACGGTCGCTTATCGGCAGGCTTGCCAACTTGCCTGAGAGCGAACGGCAAGTTGAAGTAGAGCGAATTCTGCAGGAACTGTTCGACTATGGATTGGCAAAGGACCGACGGGATCGCTCAATCCAATGGCTGGATGTTGGGTCGGGGTTGGGTGCCTATGCGGCTGGCGTCAATATGCCCCCATTTTTCGCGGGCATTTTTTTGCTTGGACGACTCATGGAAACCGCTCGAAAGCTGCCTAGTATGGATAGGTTTCTCGATACCATAGAGAGTGCGATCAATCCGTCGCGCAAGTTAAACGAGGATCTACAGTTGCTTTCAAAAGTCTCCCGGGTAGCTACTTTACGATCATAGCTGAACGGGTTTTCCCACCTCTATCCGCTATTGAGGTACCTTTGGCGCTCAGGTTTCGGATGATGATCCAGCCTGCAGGTTGTGGACTGAGGTCGCTTCTGCCGCGCAATTTATCCTCGCTCCACATCGTGCGGATCGGGTGTAGCCAGAGATCAGCCTTAATCCTGAGGCGTGGGCGTAAGCACCCACGAATTACGAGAGCGGGTGGGGCTGGTCTGGCCTCGGTGCTTCGAGAGCCGCTTGGGCAGGCGCCCTGGCCTCAGTAAATGTTTGGGTGTGGCCAGCGTTATGCCGTGTGATACCCCCCTCTGGCCTGCCGGCCATCTCCCCCACAAGGGGGGAGAGCGGGTGGGGGTGGCGTCTTACACCACAACCCCCGTCCTATTGCTCGACATCGTCAGCTTGCGCTCCGCGCGCTCCTGCTGGGGGGAGCGGTTGTAGAGTTCGCGGTAACACTTTGAGAAATGCGACGCGGAGACGAAGCCGCAGGCGACGGCGACTTCGACGACAGGCATGGAGGACTGGACGAGCAGGTGGCGGGCGCGGTCGAGGCGGATTTCGAGATAGTAGCGGGCGGGGGAGCGGCCCATTTCCTGTCTGAAGAGACGCTCGATCTGGCGGCGCGAGAGGCCGGCGTCGTCGGCGATTTCCAGCAGCGACAGTGGTTCTGCGAGATTGGCTTCCATCAACTCGATGATCTGCAGCACCTTGGAATTCTGCACGCCGAGGCGGGCTCTGAGCGGCAGACGCTGGCGGTCGTTGGCGGAGCGGACGCGGTCGGTCAGGTGCTGTTCGCAGACGCGGTTGACGAGGCCTTCGCCAAAATCCTGGCCGATCAGGTTCAGCATCATGTCGAGCGAGGCGGTGCCGCCGGCGCAGGTGTAGAGATTGCCGTCGACTTCATAGAGGTCGGCATAGACTTCGGCCTGGGGGAAGGTTTCGGAAAAGCCGGGCAGGTTTTCCCAGTGAATGGCGCAGCGCTTGCCGTTCAACAGGCCGGCCTGGGCCAGCACATGGGCGCCCGTACAGAGCGAGCCGACGGCGACATTGCGGTTATAGGCTTCGCGCAGCCATGCGTTGACCGACTTGTTGTTGAACTCCTCGACATAGATGCCGGAACAGACGATCGCCATGTTCGGGCGGTTTTCGCCGCCGAGAAAGCGGCGCTCGTCGGCGAGCGAGGAATTCACCTCAATGCCGATGCCGGAAGAGGAATAGACCTTCTGGCCATCGACAGAGGCGAGGCGCCACTCATAAGCGGCGTAACCCAGCATGCGGTTGGCGATGCGCAGCGTCTCGATGGCGCCGGCAAAGGGCAGAAGGGTGAAATGCGGGACGAGGAAGAAGACGATCGAACGCTTCTTGGTTTGCGGCTGTATCTTGCTCATGATGATGCCCTGATGTCCTTGCTGCCGTTCCCTTGTTTTCCATCATGCTCCGCCTGAATCGTTCGGCGCGATAGTCGTTTTACGACATTGTCATCCTATCGCGCGCCGCGACCGCATCGGCAATTGCTAAAGAACGACATTTTCCGACTTTTTTCAGGCTGCGACGCCGTGGACCAGGCGACTGCGGTGGGCAGGACGCAGGCAGTTGAAAAGCTTTGATTTCAGAGAGCGGGGTGGTCTGGGATGGGAAACGGGCGCTGCCCCGTTTGCGACGTTGTGGGGCGGCTGCGTCGCAAACGGGGTGTCGGGGCGGGTGATTTTGCCGCCGGGGTGCCTGGCGCGCGTCAGCCGTTTGTGTCGCCGGCAGGCCAGCCGAGATCCTTCCGCAGGTCAAAGGGCAGGGCTTCGAGGGCGGCCGCGTCAAGACGCTGGCGGCGGTGATCGGCGAATGCGCGTGCGAGGACTTTCATGGCCGTCGCGATGCGATCGGCGGCGCGGCTGGCGCGCTCATCGAGCGTCGAGGCGGCGGAGGCGATGCGGGCGCGCTTGGCGCCGGCGATCATTCGCGGAATCGGCCGGGAACTCGACCGAGGCAAAGGGGTATCGCAGCAAACCATGGTCATGGTCGTTATCCTCTTGGTGGCGGCCCGTCTTTCGCTCTGTCGCCCGGGCCTGGCTTTGTTTTGCTCGCCTTCGTTTCATCAATCAAACGAATGTTTCTGATGTTTGTCATTCTGAAAGCTGATCAATTGACGGTGGCGGGTGAGGCCGAGATCGTCGCGCAGGGCGGGGCCGAGGATGGCGAGTGCTTGCCGAGTCTGCTCGCGTACGGCGTAGCGGCGGGTGTTGCTGAGCAGTGCCTCAAGCTTCTGCTGGACGGTCTGGAAACCAAGCTGTGTCATGCAGCAATCCTCCTATTTGCGGTCTATGAGGTGAAGGATGCACGCGGATTGACATTCAATCAAACGCAATAGTATCGTCTTCAAGTTCAATTTTGTTGAAGGTCTATCGCCATGACACTCATGCTGCGCCAGCCGCTTCCGCTGCTCGACAACGATGTCCTCCGGACCTTCGTGGCGATCGCCGAGACCGGCAGTTTCACCACGGCCGCCGATCGCGTCTATCGCACGCCATCCGCCGTCTCGATGCAGATCAAGAAGCTGGAGGAGCAGCTGAATGTGACGCTGTTTCTGCGCGATGCGCGCTCGGTGACGCTGACGGAAAGCGGCGAGGTGCTGCTTCCCTATGCAAGGCGGATGCTGGCGCTGTCGAATGAGGCGGTGGGGCGTTTCCGCATGCCGGAGATGAAGGGGGTTGTCAGGCTCGGCGCGCCCGATGATATCGGCGAGCGTTTCATGCCGACGATCCTCAGGCGCTTTGCCGAGCTCTACCCGCTGATCATGGTGGACCTGACGGTCGACACATCGGGCGCCCTTCGGCGCCGGCTTGCCGAGCAGCGGCTGGATCTGACGCTGGTCAATTGCGCGCCGGGCCAGGTGGTGCATGAGGGCGAGGTGATCCACCAGGAGCAGTTGGTCTGGGCGGGGGCGAAATGCGGCACGGCGCATATGCGCGATCCCTTGCCCGTGTCGATCTGGGAGGATGGCTGCTGCTGGCGGGCGGATGCGCTGGCGCGGCTCGACAAGGACAAGCGGCCCTATCGGATTGCCTATCTCTCGGCCCATACGATGGCTCAGCGGGCGGCCGTCATCGCCGATCTCGCGGTGGCGCCGCTTCCGCGCAGCTATCTCACCGACGACATGACGGCGCTCGGGGCCAAACACGGCCTGCCGGAGCTTGGGTCGTTCGAGGTGCGCTTGCTCACCGGCAAGGAGACATCGGAGACGATCCAAGCGGTGGCTGACAGCGTGCGTTATGCGTTTTCCGAGATGATCGGCATGGCGGCGTGAGCGGGCAGCTTTGGTAAGTAATCGGCGATTTCTGAAATTAGGGAAATGCCGAATTGAGTTACGGCCAGTAGGTAGCAGACAGTAGGATTTTAGCTGGGATGAATGATGAGACGAAGGCGCTGCGGCTCGAGGAGTTTGCGGGGCAGGCTTACGACAAGCTGCGTTATGGCGACACGGACCGGCAGGGGCATGTCAACAATGCGGTCTTTGCGACCTTCATGGAAACGGGTCGTGTGGAGCTGATCTACAACCCGGACGATCCGCTGCTCGAAGATGGGTTTTCCTTCGTGCTGGCCAAGCTCGACATCAATTATATCGCCGAGGTTTTGTGGCCTGGGACCGTTGAGATCGGCACGCGGGTGACGCGGGTCGGCCGCTCGTCAGTCTCCATGCAGCAGGCCGTGTTTCAGAACGGCAGGCTCTGTGCCTCGGCCGAGACGGTGGTGGTGCATTTCGACCAGACGACGCGCAAGTCGCATCCGTTTTCGGAGGACCAGCGGGCAAAGCTCGAGGGGTGGATGCAGGCGGGGTAAGACGTCAGGTGATGGCGGCGAGATGATCTCTCTCGCCCAGCGTCACCACGGCGCGGCTCTTCCACTGGGTGTTTTCTGCGAGATGGGTGATGCTGCCAGGGGTGACGGGGAAACTGACCCGGCCGAGGCAGTCGATCGGCATGCCGATCCACCAGGCGATGACGAAGGTGAGCGCAAAGCCGTGGGTGACGATGACGAGCGTATCTGCGGGATCGGCCTGCAGCGCATCCATGGCGCCGTAAATACGTGTGCCCATCTCGCGGCGGGTTTCGGCGCCGTCGATGCCGCCGGTGTCGTCGAGGCTGCCTTCATCCGGGACGGGCAGGCAGCGGCTGTCGAGCCAGGCCTGTGGCTTTCCTTCCGCCACGCCATAGCTCATCTCGCGCAGGCCGGGCGTCAGGCGGGGCGTGAGGGAGAGGTGTCTGCCGATGATTTCGGCGGTCTCGCTGCAACGGCGGAGGTCGGAGGAGACGAGCGACGGGGTCTTTCCGGCGCAGAGTTCGGCGATGCAGGTCGCGATCGCTGTCGCCTGACGCTGTCCGAGATCGGTGAGGCCGGTATCGTACCAGCCACCGACGCGGTCTTCGACATGGTGGATCGATTGCGGATGGGTGACGACGTATAGGGTCTGCATGCGGGGCCTCGCTTTCGCTGCGCGCGCCCCGCAAGAGGGGGCACGTTCACCCCAGCTTTTCGTAGAGGCCCTGGCTCTCCGTCAAGACCTCGTCGAGGCGTCGGCCCGCTTGAAAGTGGGCGAGGTGGTCGGGATAGGTCACGCCTTCCGGCACCTTGGGGCAGATTTCGGGCGTACCGAGCCGTGTCTCGACCGGGATGACGCCGGCCCAGACGCGGGCGTCGACATCGGCGGGATCGTCGGACACGCCGCCGGCGCGGACCTTGGCCGAGGCCTCCTCGATGCGCATGCCGATGACCATGGTTCCCTTGGCTTCCTGCGGATCGTTTTCGCGCAGGACTTCCGTGCGGCCGGGATAGAAGCGGTCGACGACGGCGTCTAAGGCTTCCGCCTTTTCTTCCGGGTCGTCGATGATGTGGGCGGTGCCGAAGCACATGGCGGAGCGGTAGTTGGCCGAATGGTGGAAGCCGGAGCGGGCGAGCACCAGGCCGTCGAGATGGGCAACGGTCAGGCAGACGGGGATGCCGGCCTTCTGGCTCTTCAGCATGCGGCTGGCGGACGAGCCGTGCCAGAACAGCCAGTCGCCGTCGCGCCAGTGGATCGTCGGCGTGCAATAGGGCTGGCCGTCGATGACATAGGCGACATGGCAGAGGAGGGCGGCATCGAGCACGGCATAGACGGCGTCTCGGTCATAGGCTGCGCGCTCGTGCAGGCGCTTTGCCCGGTTGCGCGGGGTGACGGGGAAGGATTGCGTATCGGGTCTGTCGTTCATGCTTGCCTCCTGACGGCTGATGCGGCAGGAGTAGTTGCTGTGATTGGTCCAAAGAAGATCCATGATGGCCAAAATTATCCGAACCAATTCTGACTGGTCGGCGAGCACGCCGATGCTGCCGGCGCAGGGGCCGCGGCGGCTGGCGCTCTATCGTTCGCTGCGAGGGCTGATCGAGAGCGGTCAGATGAAGCCCGGCGACAAGCTGCCGACGACGCGGGACATCGCGAAGCGTTTCGGCGTGTCGCGCGGGGCGGCCGTTGCGGCCTATGAAATGTTGGTGGCGGATGGTTTCGCCGAGGCGCGGGTGGGGGCGGGGACCTATGTGGCCGAGGCTGTGCCGTTGTTGCAGGCGGTGCCGGAGCCGAAGGTGATCGAGGTTCAAGAGGTGTCTGCGCCGCTGCCCGGGGCGCTCGGTTGTTCGACGGCGGACGAGACGACGCTCCGGATCTTCCGCATGCTGATGAACCGGCATCTGACGCAGCCATCGGCGCGACATTTTCATTATAACGATCCAGCGGGAAGCCATGCGCTCCGGGTGGAAGTGGCGGCCTACCTCAAGGCGGCGCGCGGGGTGGTCTGCGAGCCGGGCCAGGTGATCATGACGGCGGGCACGCAGCAGGGGCTGGATCTGGCGGTCAGGGCGCTTCTGAAGCCTGGCGATCCCGTGTGGATCGAGGATCCTTGTTATGCGGCGGCTCGCGAATTGTTTGACGGCACGGGGCTTGCCGTGAACCCAGTGCCTGTCGATGGCGAGGGGATTGACGTTTCGGCCGGGATTGCGGCTGCGCCTGAGGCGAAGGCGGTCTATGTGACGCCGTCGCATCAATATCCGCTGGGTGTGACGCTTTCCATGGCCAGGCGGCTTGCCCTCATCGACTGGGCGCGGGCGGCGGGCGCCTATATCATCGAGGATGACTACGACAGCGAGTTCCGCTTTGCCGGGCCGCCCTTGAGCGCGCTGCAAGGTATCGATGGCGAGGGCCGGGTGATCTATCTCGGCACGTTTTCCAAGACGCTGCTGCCGGGTTTTCGTTTCGGCTATCTCGTGGTGCCTCGGCATTTACGTGAGCGGGTGCTGACCATTCGCCGGCTAACCGATCGCTTTCCCTCGACGCTTGCCGAGGATGCGCTCACCGAATTCCTGCGCGACGGGCATTTTTCGGCGCATATCAAGCGGGCGCGCAAGCGGGTGAAGGCGGCGCGGGATGCGCTGGTGGAGGCTTTGGAATGCGCCCGGCTGACGGTTAGCGTGCCGGAACAGGGCTTGCATCTGGTGGCCGAGCTCGACGGTGCGGAAGACGATGTGGCGCTGGCGGCTGAGGCGCGGGCCGTCGGTTTCGGGGTCAAGGCGTTGTCGCCGCTTTATCATGGCGAGACGAAACGGCGCGGACTGGTGATCGGCTTTTCCGGTTTTGCGCCCGATGTGCTGGCGCAGGCGGCCCGGCGTTTCGTGTCAGGCCTTCAGAGCTTGCCGATGCGCGACGCCGTCGGTCCAGATCGTCAGCATCTGAGATAAGAGCTGCTGCGGTGGTGCCGGGTTCGGCCGCGACTGCTTGAGCCCTTCCGACATTTCGAAGACGATCACTTCATGGAACAGCGCCTGGACACCCCGGGCATAGAGGCGCGCTTCGCCTGAGGTGAGAGAAGGATAGGCGCGGGTGAAGAGGGCGGCAACCTGGTCTTCCACCTCGAAGCAGAGGCGCATGAAGGTTTCCGTATACGGGCCGGTGACGATGGCCGCCTGGCTCAGATAGAGCCCGGCAAAGGCCGGCTCGCGGCAGAAATAGGTAAGCCAGGGGCTGAGCAAAGCGACGAGCTGGGTGTCGAGCGGTGTTTCAGAATCGATACCGACGCGCTTGCGGCCGGCTTCGGCCAGCTGCTCGATCTCGGTGAGGCCGAGGGCCGCCAAGAGATTGGTCTTGTCGCCGAAATGGGCAAAGACGCTGGATTTCGCGACTTTCGCGGCCGTGGCGATCTGGTCGATGCTGGTCTGCTCATAACCCTGACGGGAAAACAGATCTGACGCGGCGGCCAGGATCTGATCCCTGGTCTGACGGCTGCGGGTTTGGCGAAGCTTCATGCGCGAATCCTTTTGGTCGAGCCTACGCCAAATATATGTTGACCACGGTCAATTTCATGTTCATAAAATGACCGTGGTCAAAAATACGAGTGTTCCTCATGTCCTTTCTGTCGCGCGATGCTCAGCCCTCGAGAGTTCTGGTCCTGAACGGCAATCCGGCCAGGGATGCCCTGTGCGGTGCCATGGCGGAAAAAATCGCCGACGAGGCGCGGCGGCGCGGCCAGACGGTACGGCTGGTGCATTTGGAGGATCTCGATTTCGACGCCAATCTGAAACAGGGCTACCGTGCGCGCATGGAGTGGGAGCCGGATATCAAGGCCTTTGCCGATAGCCTGACCTGGTGCGACCGGCTGGTCATCGTGCATCCACTCTGGTGGGGATCGGCGCCGGCGCAGCTCAAAGGCCTGTTGGATCGTGTCCTGGTGCCCGGTTTCGGCTTTCAATACATCGAGGGCAAGGCCTTCCCGAAGCCGCTGCTGGCAGGGCGCAAGGCCCGCGTCGTCATCACCTCGGATACCCCGACCTTCTTTCTCAAATGGTTTTACGGCAATGGCTGGGTGAAGGTGCTGCGCCGGCAGATCCTCGGCTTTTGCGGCTTCAAGGATCTGAAGGTCAAGTATTTCAGCCCGGTGCGCGGGGCCAAGCCCGAGGCGCTGGCGCAGATGGTGGAGGATGCGGCGGGGATTTTGGGGTAAGTGGGAAGACCGATTTTTGGTGGTCGTGTACGGCCTGTCCGCTTTTTGGATAGCGAGGATTATAAGCAGGCAAATAGCTTCCAAGTGCTGACCGCTTGGTGACGTGTGTTAGCTCGCCTCACCGTCAGCAGGGGCAGGGTTCGCTGCCGCCTCGTCTGGGTGGTCTTCGCCTTGCGTTGAATCTTCGCCGGCATCAAAATCATCTCCCGCGTGGTCGCGTCCCTGCTTGATTGACAGCTTGATGCTGCTCAAGGTCCGCGATGTTTCTTCGTCCGCGTGTCGTTCAATCTCTTGAAGGCGGGTGATTACGTCACGCCAGGGCACGAAGATTTCCACGGCGTCACGTCGCAATGGATAGTACACCCGATCACTCGCCGCCCAGCTCCGCATTTGAAGAAGGAATTTTAGAAAGTCGGCATCCGCCGCAATTCTCTGCGTCACCCATGCTTTCGGTGTCTCGACTCCAGACATGTCTCGCCATCCGAAAATGAAAGCACCGAAATCTTTGAAATCCAGGAAGTCATCGGTGGCCGCCGAAAGCCGTGCCTCGAGCGTAGCCCGACCTTGATCCATTACGGCGTCGGTATGGACACGCTGGTCAGCGGGATTTGCTCTGTCTCCCAAGCGGCCATGATCATAGAGTTGTTGGCGGTAATAGCGGCCCACGAGCCAAGCAAGATCGCCTCGCCGGAAGATGTCGCTGGTGACTGTCGTGACATGAGCAGCATCAATCCTTTTAATCTTAGTTAGAATCAGATCGACCGCCCATTGAATTTTCGTAGAAAGCGAGACGGCCAGAGCTTCTATCCGCTCATGCTTGCGAATGGCGTGTCCGGCGCTGACTGCAAGTGCGGTTGCTAAACCGGCCAACTGGTCGATCGAGTAGGTTCGAAGTTCTACGTCGTCGAGCCTCATCAGCAAGTGCTCAATCCAGCTTTGCCCATAGTGCCGCTCGATCTCAATGAATCCGTCGAGGATTCTGGTAGTGGCCGTTACATCCTGCCCAGCCGCTTCGCGAAGCGATCGCATATCCGCTTCTGGGATCATGGCCTTCGGGGCACTGAGGGCAAAATAGAACCGAGAATGGAAAGGACTGCCGAGCCGTCGCGCATTGACTAACTGTTCGATGTCTCTGTCACTCACCGAGTTGAAAACGCGCTCGACACTGTTGTCAGTCTTCACAAGGCCGGGTACGAAACTTAGCAGCGACCAAATCGAGTTTGGAGACTCCATGTCGTCGTCAGGCATCAACTCCAATAACCGATCGCCGAGTCTCGCCCGCTCTGATTTGTTGATGCGAGCGTCGCCAGATACCAGCACGCTCCGTGATCCGAGGTACTCTTCAATCCACTGATGGAGGCGGGGGTGGACGATTTTGATTAGGCGAATCCGGCAAAGGTCCGGAAAATAAACCTCGTTCGCGATCGAAGGATAGATGAACGAAACCGCATTCAGCACAAGTTTCACGTCCCGCGGCGTCCTTAGCCGCGTGCCCTCGCGGTCCACCGATCGCATCAGGTCGTCGCTCTCGTCACCTGTCAGGTCTCGTCCAGCTACATGTTTAAACAAAGCGATCAGTTTTTTTCTGAGCGAGAGCCGAAGATCAAATGGCTCCGGCATGGGCAGCGTAAACGTCAGCTGGACGATTTTTTGTAGAAAGAGGTCGCCGTCCTTTACCGACAGCCCGGTTTCAAGAGCGTGCCCCAAGATAGCTCGATCATAACAAAGTACGTATGCGACGTTCGGAAAATCTGCGACCGACCGCACCAATCGCACCACTTCCACCGCCTGATGTGGCTCAAGCCGGTCAAGATCATCGATGAGGACAATGAAGCGAGCATTAAGCTCTCTGATCCTGTTGGCAATGCTCTCTTTCACCTGCGTCTCGCTTGGACCTTTTAGCCCACCGATTGTGCTGGTTCCCAACTCAATCGCCTCTCCGACGATACTTAGCCCAGGAACCGCCAATCCTGCCATCTTCGCCAATGGCCCCAATCCGCGTCCGGTCATCACGGCATAGCCTTTCAGCAAATCCGCTGCTTTTGCGACCTTCGCTTTGCGGGCGTACCATTTTCTAGCTGGGTCTTTGGCCTCCAAATCTGCGAGAATTGGGGCCATCGATGCGATCAAGGCTGATACGAGATCACGGCTATCGCCGATAAGCCAAGGTGCAAGCGTCACCACATGGGGTTTCTGATCAGTTTCCAGCGAGGAGCGAAGAAAGTTTAGAAAGCTCGTCTTACCAGAACCCCATGGTCCCTCGATGCCGAAAACGACGCTCTCGCCGTTTGCGAGCTCAGCTATAGACGGAGCAAGTTTCTTCGCCATTTCGGCGAAGCCGTATTCATCGGTCTGCTGATCGGTAATGGGTCTATCAGCGTCAATGGTTGGCATGAGGCACCTTGCTTGAACTTTCTCAGTCTGCAGAAGCGCGGCCGGGCAGCAATTGTTGACGCTTATTTGGAGAGGCTGCAAACGACATTTTCAGTGAGGCCATCTTTGGGTGCGAGCTGATCGTCAGCGTCCGAACAATAGGGCTGATTTCAGGCTCGACAAACAATCGTCGGACCGTCCAAAATGGCGGCGCAAACTGTCTCTCCAAACAGAAACGCATCCAAACTCCTACTCCCTCGACCGCCTCCGTCTCCGTCCGCCGCCTTCACCATCCCCATCCGCCAGAACCTTCCGCTCCGGCAACGTCACGACACTCGCCAGCTTCGGAAAGGGATCGACCTTGTTTGGCAGTGCCATGGCGTCGATGAAGAGCTGCTGGAAATGCGGCTCCAGGGCCGTTTCGATCTTTTCGATACGGGTTACGGTTTCCTCGATTTCGCGGCGGTAGTCGCGATTGAGGAGGGCCATGAGGGCGCCGGTGCCGGCGGCGTTGCCGACGGCCTTGACTTCATCGAGGTCGCAATCGGGGATGAGGCCGAGCACCATTGCATATTTCGGATCGATGAAGGAGCCGAAGGCGCCGGCGAAGCGGATGGTGTCGACGGTCTCGACGCCGAGCTTTTCCATCAGAAGCTTGATGCCGGCATAGAGGGCGGCTTTCGCGAGCTGGATGGCGCGCACGTCGTTCTGGGTGACGGTGATCTTCTGGGCGCCGTCATGCAGGAGGTAGGAGAAGGTCCGGCCGTTTTCGAGAATGCGGTGGCTTTTCGCGGCCATTGCGCCATCGACCACGCCATCGGCGGAGATGACGCCGGAGAGATACATTTCGGCGACGACTTCGATGATCGCCGAGCCACAAATGCCAGTGACGCCGGTTTTTTCCGCGGCTTCGGCAAAACCTTCCTCATCCGACCATTGCTCGACGCCGATGACCTTGAAGCGCGGTTCGAGGGTAATGGGGTCGATGCGGACGCGCTCGATGGCGCCCGGGGCGGCGCGCTGGCCGCAGGAGATTTCGGCGCCTTCGAAGGCGGGGCCCGTCGGCGACGAGGCGGCAACCGTGCGGGTGCGGTTACCGAGCACGATCTCGGCATTGGTGCCGACATCGACGAGCAGCATCATCTTGTCCTGGCGATGCGGGCCTTCGGACAGCGTCGCGCCGGCGGCATCCGCGCCGACATGGCCGGCGATGCAGGGGAGCAGATAGACGCGGGCGCCGCGATTGATGGCAAGATCGATCTCGCGCGACCAGGTGTGGACGGCACCGGAGACGGCGAGCGCAAAGGGGGCCTGGCCGAGCTCCGTCGGATCGATGCCGAGGAAGAGGTGGTGCATGATCGGATTGGCGACGAAGACGGCGTCGAGAATGCTGTCCGGCGTGATCTCCGCCTCGGCGCAGACCTTGGCCGTGAGTTCGTTGATCGCCTGGCGCACAGCCTTGGTCATCGCCTCGCGGCCATCGGGGTTCATCATGACATAGGAAACGCGGCTCATCAGGTCTTCGCCGAAGCGGATCTGCGGATTGGCAGCGCCCGAGGAGGCGACGACGCGGCCGGACAGAAGCGAGACCAGATGCATGGCGATGGTGGTCGAGCCGATATCACAGGCGATGCCATAGGCCTCGTTGTGCAGGCCAGGCCAAAGGGCAATCAGGTTGGGGCGCGAGGTTTCGAGATCGCGGTGGATGGCGGCGGTGACGCCCCAATTGCCCTTGCGCAGGATCTTCTGGACATCGGGGAGCAGGTGCTGGGCGACCAGGACGTCGCTGAGGCCCCAGTCCTTGTGCAGCATGACATTCAGGCGATCGAGATCGCCGAGCGGCTTGTGCATGTCGGGCTCGTCCACCTCGACATAACACAGCTGGACGGCGGGATTGCGCGCGATCAGCCGGTCGATCGCGGCCTTGCGGATGACCTGGGCATTGACGACGGTGTCCGGCGGCACATCGACGACGAGGTCGCCCTGGATGGTGGCCGAGCAGGAGAGGCGGCGGCCTTGCGGGATGGTACGCACCTCGGCATAGCGCTTCTCCTTCGGGCCGACCGGCGAGATATGGTCGTTCGACGAGGTGATGCCGTGTTTGGCGAACTGGCCTTCCTGGACCTCGATCTGGCAGCGGCCACAGGTGGCGCGCCCGCCGCAGACGCTCTCGACATAGACGCCGAGCGATCGCGCCGCTTCGAGCACCGTGGTGCCTACAGGAAAACGGCCACGTTTGCCCGAGGGCATGAAGAGGACGAGGGGATCAGCGGCGTCGGTCATTCTGGTCTTTCGAAATCTGGGTCATTCCCCGGGGCATGACTGTCTGCTTCGGCCTTACTTGGCCACCGTCTTTTCGAGCACTTCGCGGATCAGGCGGGTGTAGGGAATACCCCTTTCCTGAGCCTTTGCCTTGATCGCCGAAAGCAGGGCTTCCGGCAGTCTCATGTTCAGTTGTGCCGACTTCTTTTCGAACTCGAACTGGACGGGTTTGAAGCCGGACAGATCGTATTCGGAGAGGTCTGCAGTTTCGACGAAGGCTTCCGCCTCTTCATCGGAATGCAGGACCGGCATCTGCTTGCCCTTACCGTTGTTCATAACGCCTAATCTCCCGTTCGTGCATGTAACGCGCGCTAATCGGTCGGATCAGAATTCCGAGCTCGCTTTCGCGCAAGGTGAAGACGACGAAGACGTATCTGCCTTCCGCAGTTGTCCCGATGGCGCGCTTCCGGTCTTCACCAACCGTGGGGTCGGGGTAGACCGATGGCGTTCTCGAGAACACCTGCTCGATTTCCTGCATTGTCAGGCCATGCCTGGCACATTTTGGCCAGTTGCCGCTGTCCCAATCAAAGCCGGAAATCGCTAGCTTCATGCTCGCATACTACACGTTTGTATAGGCAAATGTAAAACGGCAGGGGGTTGAAGTATCACTCCGACGCAGCACCGCCACCGACACGCGCAGCACGGCCGCCGCGGCGGCCGCCGCCGGTGGAGGCGGAGGCTGGGGATGCGGCAGGGGCTGCGTGGCCGCCGCCTTCGGCGGGCTTGTAGTCGCGATAGGTCTTGATCCAGTTGTAGCAATTCTCGTCGGTGCCATTGAGGACATTGGCGGCGCGGACGGCTTCCATTTCCTGCGGGCGGCAGGGGTTCATGATGGCCGACGTCATGCCTGCACCGATGACCATCGGGATGAAGCCGGCATTGATGCCGTGGCGATGGGGCAGGCCGAAGGAGATGTTGGAGAGGCCGCAGGTGGTGTTGACCTTCAGCTCTTCGCGGAGACGGCGGACGAGGGCGAAGACCTGCAGGCCGGCCGAGCCGATGGCGCCGATCGGCATGACCAGCGGGTCGACGACGATGTCATGCGGCTTGATGCCGTAATCCATGGCGCGCTCGACGATCTTCTTGGCGACGGCAAAGCGTACGTCCGGATCCTGGGAAATTCCGGTTTCGTCGTTGGAGATGGCAACGACCGGCACATTGTATTTGGCGCAGAGCGGCAGGATGGCTTCGAGCTTTTCTTCCTCACCGGTGACCGAATTGATCAGCGGGCGGCCCTTGGCGACCTTGAGCGCCGCCTCGATGGCGGCGGTGACGGAGCTATCGATCGCGAGCGGCACGTCGACGAGGCCCTGGACGATTTCCATGGTCTTGACCAGAAGGCCAGGCTCAGTCTCGTTCGGATTGACGGAGGTGACGCCGGCATTGACGTCGAGCATGGTGGCGCCGGCTGCGACCTGTTCCAGCGCGTCCTTGATAACCGTGTCGAAATTGCCCTCGATCATTTCGGCTGCGAGCTTCTTGCGACCCGTGGGGTTGATGCGCTCGCCGATGACGCAGAAGGGCTGGTCGAAACCGATGATGATTTCCTTGGTGGCGGATGCGACGATGGTGCGGGTCATTTCAGTCCTCCGGTCGATGCCGGCTCTCGCACGGCGGGAATGGGATGTGCCGGCAGAAGCCGGGGAAAATCAATGGGTCTGGGTGTTGGCGGCAAGGCCTGCGAGCGTCTGCTGGTCCTGAACCGGATCGGCGCCGATTTCACGCATGCGCTCGGCAGCGATGTCATCGGCGCGGGCATGTTCGCGCTTCCAGGGCCGGCGACCCTTGAGGATGCCGGATTCATGCACGATTTCGGCGACATATTCCTCTTGGCGATAGGCCATGACATGCACGCCGGAGACGCCCTCGATCTCCTTCACCTCGTTGATGATGTCGATGCAGAGCTGCTTGCCTTCCTTCTTCTGGTCGGCAGCGCCTTCCAGGCGGGCAATGACATGATCGGGAATGTGGATGCCCGGCACGTTGGAGCGGATCCACTTGGCCGTCTTGGCCGAGGCGAGCGGGCCGACGCCGACGAGGATGTAGCATTTCTCGTGGAAGCCGAGGTCGCGGACCTTCGCCATGTAGTCGCGGAACATCGGCACGTCGAAGCAGTACTGGCTCTGGACGAATTGCGCGCCGGCTTCGATCTTCTTGCCGAGGCGATATGGGCGGAAGTCGTAAGGGGGCGCGAAGGGGTTGATGGCGGCACCGAGGAAGACCTTGGGCGGGCTGGTCAGTTTGCGGCCGGAGAGGAATTTCGATTCGTCGCGCATGGTGCGGACGGTTTCCAGAAGCGACATGCAGTCGAGGTCGAAGACGGGCTTTGCACCCGGCTGGTCACCGGCCTGCACACCGTCGCCGGTCAGGCACATGATGTTGGCGACACCCATGGCGGCGGCACCGAGAACGTCGCCCTGGATGGCAATACGGTTCTTGTCGCGGCAGGCGATCTGCATGATCGGGGCATAACCCATGCGGGTGAGCAGCGCGCAGATGCCGACGGAAGACATGTGGCAGTTGGCGCCGGATGCGTCGACCGCGTTGATGCCGTCGACCCAGCCGTCGAAGATCTTGGCCCGCTCGTAGACGTCTTCCGGATCGGCGCTGTCGGGCGGGTTGAGTTCGGCCGTGACGGCGAATTCGCCGCGACGGAGCACACGCTCCAGACGGCCGAGCGAGGAATGGCCGGGCAGGGGGTCGAGCGGAAGGTGAACCCCAAGCGGATTTTCATCGATATGGGCCATGCTCTCAGGCTTCCTTTGCCGTGTTCTTTTCGCGTTCTGCAGCGGCTTCTGCCGTCACGCGCAGCCATGACGATGTCTCGCGCAGCGACTGGTTGACCGGCTTCTGCACTTTCAGGATCGCGTCGCCAGCGACCATGTTGCGCGAGCCGTTCCAGGCCTGGACCCAGACGCAGGGCATGTCGGGCTCGACCTCGCAATTGCCATTGGCGCGCACACCGCCGCAGGGGCCATTGCGCAACTGCTTGGGACAGTTCATCGGGCAGGACATGCCGGTCGAGGACAAGACGCATTGGCCGCACATGCGACAGTCGAAGAGCAGGCCCTTCACATTGCGCTCGACGAAGGTGACTGGAGTTTCGACCCTGTTGTAGCCGAGCTTCTTCCAGACCGGGTGGAGGAAGAGGAAGGCGCTGGCGAAGTTGCGGTAGAACCATTCGAGGAAACGGGAATTCCTCACAGCCCAGAGTCGGATCGTATAGGAGCGGCGGGCGCGGCGGTTGGGCGAGACGCCGGCCGGCGTGAAAGCGCCGGTCTTCGCCTTGGCCGCTGGCGCGGCGTTGCCCTTTTTCGGCGGGCCGGGATCGACGAGTACGGGCTCACCCATTGTCGCGGCCTCCGGCATGGACAAGCGCCACGAGGCGGGCCTTGTCGTAAGCGGCTTCGATTTCGGCGGCTGCCGTTTCGGCCTCGGCCTCGAGATCATCCCCGACCGGCACCGGATCAGCCTTGCGCCAGTCGGCGAGGTAGGCGTCGGTTTCAGCAGCGCCTGTGCGCATCGCCGCCATATCGATCGCCTCGGTGAAACGCAGGGAGAGCTCACGCTTGGCCGATTTGCGACCCTGCTTGACGATCACCTGAGCCGGAATATCCCGCCAGTAAACGACGATCTTGTCTGCCATGCCACTCTCTCCCTTTGGTGCCAGAATGCACGGGGGGCATTCGCCGGACTGCGCTCTTCACGACGTCGCTTGTCGCCAAAAACGACGCTGCCATGAGTCCTGCTGCTTTTACCAGATCCGGCGTGTCACGCCGCACCAGATCCACGACCAGAGTGTCGGCGGGAAGCGGAGGACGGAGGGACCTTGCGGCTCGATGGGGGCGAGGCGGCCGCTGAGCGCGTCGTCGATCGATTGGCGGGTGATGTCCAGAGCAGCAAGAGTCAGCAGCAGCGGATAGGTGGAGATGAAGTCTGCGGGCGCTGGTGTCGTGCGGACCTCGTAGAGCGTGCCGCCGGTATCCGTACCTGCATCAACGAGATGCAGCGTAGCGCCGAAGTTTTCCGGGTCGTTTTCACGCAGTGACCAGTAGCCGCCCATCTGGCCGCGATAGTTCGGATTGATGCCGGCATGCAAGTTGATGACCGGGCAGGGCATGGCTGCGAGCTGACGCGCCGACATCAGGCGGGTTGATACGAGCAGGATGGCGCCGGGCTTCAACTGCTCGACGAGAGCTGCTGTCTCCGCGGTATTGATCGAGGTGACCGGATGGATCGGGACAGTGTCGGGCAGTGTGCGGTCGAGATCATGTTCGGCCAGCAGTTCCGAGACGCGGCGGTCCGCAAGGCGGCGAAGAAAGCGGGCAGCGATCATCGTGCCGAGCTGACCGAGTGCTGCGATCCAGCCGAGCTTTCTTGCCCGACGGCGGGTGATCTCGCCCTTACCCTCCGGGTTTTCGAGGAGAACATGGACATCCATGCCGGCCTTGGCGAGATGCTGGACGACGAGGGTGGGGTTGAGGCCGCCTGCGGTCATGACGACCACGCGGCGGTCTGGTTGTTCGGTTGCGTTGATCATCAGATCACGAGCGAGACGACGGCCACGGCGGTATAGACGACAAAGCCGGCAACCGCGAGCGAGAGCACGCCAATCGCACAGCCGGCGACGACGCCGAGACCGTCACGCTGGGAATGGGCAAAGCCGAGGACTGCAAGAGCAAAGGCCGGCGGCCAGTTGCCGAGCGGGATCGGCAGGAAGACGACAATGGCGAGGATCAGTGCGAACACGCCGATAAGCCGTTCGGCGAAGCGGCTCTCGAACAGCCAGAAGCGTGGGACGACCAGCTTTTCGGCCCAGCGCATCCAGGGTACGAGACGCCTGACGATCGCCTCGAAGGTCTGCGGCTCGACGCCGTAATCGCTCACGACACGTGGAAAGAACACACGCCCGCCCGGAGAGGCCATCATCTGCCAGGCGACAAAGATCAAGGGTAGCCCGAGGATGAAGGTGGCACCCGGCGGCATCGGCACCAGATTGGGAAGCGCGAAGACCAGCAGGAAGGCGCCGAAGGAGCGGTCCTGCAGCGCGATCGCGATGTCGCGGATCGTCACCTTGCGGTCCGTCGTGCGGGCCAGCCGGACCAGAAGATCCGAAAGGTTTTCGGGAGCATTGTGTTCACGCGCGGTGGCAAGACCTGCCACCCATGTTTCCGCCCTGTCGGTCATTCGTTTTCTCTTGGTTCTTTGTTGACCTGACACGAGGTTGGCACGGGGATGTTACAGGGGGATTAAAGCTGCGAGCGCTGCCTTTCACGCTTTCGCGAATGGTGAAGGGAGGGTGAAGAGAAGCTGGCCCGATTACCCTCCCATCGTCTTAATTCGCTGCCTTGATTTCTCCGCAGACGCTTGCCACCTAGACCGACGGTTTTTGATCAGACGGGGAATCAGGATGACTGTCGCTTTTCTTCGATTTGCGGGTGCCTTCGCTATATTGGTCAGTGTGGCGCTTGGCCTTTCCTCCTGCGGCAACACGATCCGTGGCATTGGCAATGACCTCGGCAATGCGGTCGACGCGACGCAGGATGCGGGGCGCAGCGTTGCCAATTCAGTGCGCTGACGCAGAGGTCGCCCAAATTTGAGATGATCAGGCGCCCGGTGCGGCGCTCAGTGCTGCCGCAACCAGTTCCGGCTGCAAGTCGCCATAGCCGGTGAAGCGGTATTCGTAGTCCAGCTTCAGATAGTCGGCTGCCCATTTCGCCTTGGCCTGGAGTTCGGCGTCTTCCGTCTGAGCGAGATAGACGATCTTCGTGTAATTGCCGAAAACCATGTCGCGCAGTTCGGGGTGGCGATCTAGCTTCAACGGTTCGATGACGAAGGCTTCGAACTGCCGGGTGATCAGGTCCGTGAGGTAGAAGGCCGTGAATTCAGTCTCACATTCGGCGAGGAATTTTTCGGTGCCGGTAAAGAAGGCATAACAGTGAGGGCCAGACAGGCGCTCGATGCCCTCCTCGCGACAGATCTTGTCGACCTCCCCTTGAGTGCCGCATTCGGCATAGCCGATGAAGATGTTGTCATGGCCGGCTGACCGGGCTTCCGCGATCTTTTCGCGCAGCGCCGGGGCGATCCGTTCAGGCCACACATGCCAGATGGCCGGCAGGCATTCCAGCGTCAGATGATCGAGGCCATTCAGCGCCTTCACCGCCAGGATTTCACGCGCGATCGCTCCGCACGCAATCACGTGAACCTTTTTTGATTTGCCGCGTTGTTCCATCGCAATTCACTCGTCACCCAGACAGAAGGTACATCAACATGATGTCGAAAAAACTGACAGCCGGCGCAGCCCTCGTTCTTACCGTCTTCGCGCTCTCGTCGTGTGGCAACACGATCCGCGGTGTCGGCCAGGATGCCGCCAATACGGTCAACGCTACCCAGGATGCGGCTGGCCGCGTCGAGGGTGCAGCAGCCCGATAATTCTAAGGGTGCGGGGACGTCGCACCGGACGCAATTTCGACAGGAGAGGGAGCATGACGCTCACCACGATCGCCAAGGCCAGTGCCATCTACATGATGGCGGCCATCCTGTATGCCGGGGGGCATGTCGCCTGGCAGAGCCTTGCGACCGCGCCGCAGGGATCATCCTATATAGAAGCCGGCCTTTAGGGCCGGCTTCGCTGCTTTCAGACATCTCAGGCGCGGGCGCCCATGCTGTTGTGCTTGCGGCTGATGAATTCCTTTGCCGTTTCGACGGCCACCGCCGCATCGCGGCAATAGGCATCGGCACCGACGGCCTTGCCGAACTCCTCGTTGAGCGGCGCACCGCCGACGAGCACGACGTAATCGTCGCGAATGCCCTTTTCCTTCATCGTGTCGATGACGACCTTCATATAGGGCATGGTCGTGGTCAAAAGTGCGGACATGCCGAGAATGTCCGGCTTCTCGCGCTCCAGTGCTTCCAGATAGTTTTCGACCGGATTGTTGATGCCGAGGTCGATGACATCGAAGCCGGCCCCTTCCATCATCATGCCGACAAGGTTCTTGCCGATGTCGTGGATGTCGCCCTTGACGGTGCCGATCACCATCTTGCCCTGCTTCGGGGCGCCGGTGGCGGCGAGAAGTGGGCGCAAGATCGTCATGCCTGATTTCATGGCGTTGGCGGACAGCAGCACTTCCGGCACGAAGAGGATGCCGTCGCGGAAGTCGATGCCGACGATGCGCATGCCTTCGACGAGCGCCTGGGTGAGGATGTCATAGGGCGCCCAGCCGCGCTCGAGAAGAATCTGTGTCGCTTCCTCGATCTCTTCCTTGAGGCCGTCATAAAGGTCGTCATGCATCTGCTGCACGAGCTCTTCATCGGAGAGTTCGGAAAGAATGATGTCGTCTTCGGCCATGGTGGTGCTTCCCGCTTCTTTTCAAACGCGATTCCGGTCGCGCCGGACATGAGACTGCCCGATCGAAAGTTAAACCTCAAGTTCGTGAAAAACTCTTTTCGATTACGACGTGGCTACCCTGAAAAGCGACGGTGTGAGACCAGCCGATGGAAATGCGATGTCTGTGAGACGCAAGCGGTTGGCGCATAAAGGATGGTTTCACATGCGGATTGGAATAGCATAATGGAGGAGAGAAGCAGCGCGGACGAGCGCTCGAGCGAGGAAGCAGACATGGACGAGATCACGGCAGAACCGGGCGCAGGCCGCCGCCAACGCGGCGAAGGACGGGGGGCTGCGGCCCGCAGAGCATCGCGCAGCGGCGGCGGTGCCGGGCCATCCATGCCCTATATCACCCGCAAGATCCGCACCTATGAGGTGCTGGACGAAGAAGGCCTCGAGCTGATCGAGCGCAATGCCGATACGGTTCTCGAAGAGATCGGCATCGAATTCCGTGAAGACGCCGAAGCGCTGGAGCTCTGGAGACAGGCCGGCGCCGACGTGCGTGGGGAGCGGGTGCATTTCCCCAAGGGACTTTGCCGCGAACTGCTAAAGTCCGCTCCTTCCGAATTCACCTGGCATGCGCGTAATCCAGAGCGCAGCGTGCGGATCGGCGGCAATGCCACCGTCTTCGCACCGGTCTATGGCCCACCCTTCGTGCGCGACCTCGACGGAAACCGCCGCTATGCGACGATCGAGGATTTCCGCAATTTCGTGAAGCTCGCCTATATGGCGCCATCGATGCATTCGTCGGGGGGGACCGTCTGCGAACCGGTCGATATTCCGGTGAACAAGCGTCACCTCGACATGATCTACAGCCACATCAAATATTCCGACAAGCCTTTCATGGGCTCGGTGACCGCGCCGGAGCGGGCGGAAGATTCGGTTGCGATGGCCAAGCTCGTCTTCGGTGACGAGTTCGTCGAAAACAACTGCGTCATGCTGAACCTGATCAACGCCAACTCGCCGATGGTCTTCGACGAGACGATGCTCGGCGCGGCCAAGGTCTATGCCCGTCACGGTCAGGCTTCGGTCATCTCGCCCTTCATCCTCTCCGGTGCCATGAGCCCGGTCACGGTTGCGGGTACGCTCACGCAGATCCTGGCGGAAGTGCTGGCGGGTGCCTCGTTCACCCAGCTCATCCGTCCGGGTGCGCCGGTTCTTTTCGGCACATTCGCCGCTTCGATCTCGATGCAGTCGGGTGCGCCGACCTTCGGTACGCCGGAGCCGGCGCTGGTGTCCTATGGGGCCGCACAGCTCGCGCGACGCATGGGTCTGCCCTTCCGTACCGGCGGCTCGCTCTGTGCGTCTAAGGTTCCGGATGCGCAGGCAGCCCACGAGAGTGCGAATACGCTCAACATGACGCTGCTCGCCGGTGCGAACTTCGTCCTGCATGCTGCCGGCTGGCTCGAGGGCGGTCTTGCCGCCTGCTACGAGAAGTTCATGATCGACCAGGACCAGCTCGGCATGATGCAGAAGATGGCGCAAGGCGTCGATCTGACTGAAGATGGCCAGGCGATGGATGCTATTCGGGAAGTGGGTCCGGGTGCCCATTATCTCGGCTGCGCTCACACGCAGGCGAATTTCCAGACGGCTTTCTATCGCTCGGCACTCGCCGACAACAACTCCTTCGAGCAGTGGGAAATCGAAGGTCGCAAGCGGATCGAGGATCGTGCCAATGCGCTCTGCCGCTCGTGGCTGGACGCTTATGAAGCCCCGGCACTCGATCCTTCGATCGACGAGGCGCTGCTAGCCTTTATCGCCAGCCGCAAGAACTCGATGCCTGACGCCTTCACCTGAAAGGGTCCCGTTGCCAGGGAGCAAGGCGGAGCCAGCCGGGTTGCCGACATGATCCAGGAGGAGGTCTGGCGACCCCATTACAAGATCGAGGGGCCGCGATGAGCGGCCCTTCATCCGTTGTGGCGGTACTCGATGCGCGGTTCGCCGAGCAGGGGCTTTTCTGTCGTGGTCTCGTTCAGTTCGGGGTGGCGGCCGAGGCGCCGATGCTGGGGGACGGCACGCCAGCCGCCGCCGTTGTGCTCATCGGCGTTGCGGGCGCAACGATGTGGCCGCATTTCGAGCGCTGGCGAATGGCGCAAGCCGATCACGGTGGTGCCGATCCGCTCGATCGCTGGTCGAAGATGGTGATCGATCAGGTCGCCAATGAAGTCGGGGCTGAAGCCCGTTATCCGTCAGAGGCGCCTTACCAACCCTTTCAGCGTTGGGCGATGCGAGCCGAAGGGCTGAAACCCTCGCCGCTCGGCATCCTGATCCATCCGCGATTCGGTCTCTGGCACAGTTATCGCGGGGCACTGCTGTTCCGGACCTGGGACGAGGCGCAAGAGGAGCAGGCTGTGACAGCACTGCATCCCTGCGAGACCTGTGTCGAAAAGCCCTGTCTGACGGCGTGCCCTGCCGGCGCGATCTCGCTGGATGGGTTCGATGTCGCGGCGTGCCGCGCGCATCTGGCGACGCCGCAAGGGCAGGGCGGTTGCATGGTGTCAGGCTGTCTCGCCCGCAATGCCTGTCCGATCGGGGTCGGGTATCGCTATCCGGATTCTCAGCTGCGCTTTCACATGCAGGCGCTGATGTTGCCGGGTTGACGGGTCTGGCCCGGTCTTCGGAATTTTCGCGGGAGCGGCCTTCACATTGCCGGGAATCGCGGCCAAGAAGCGCGCTCACGAACAAGGGGCCTGCGTGCGAAAATTTCTCTCCATTCTAGGTCTGCTGATCGGCTCGACCCTGCCGTCGCTGGCGCAGGCCGCCTGCGCGGACGTCATCGACGGGGATGCCCGTTATCTCGCCTGCCGATTCGATCCGGGTCGGGAGGACATACGGCTGCATCTGTCCGGGCCCGACGGCAAAGCCTATGGCGGCTTCGCGAAACTCCGGCAGCAGCTCTGGGCCGAACGGCGCGTCCTGACATTTGCGATGAATGCCGGCATGTATCACAACGACCTCTCGCCGGTCGGTTACTTCGCTGAATATGGCAAGGTGCTGAAA
Source organism: Rhizobium rosettiformans (assembly GCF_016806065.1). Lineage (NCBI taxonomy): Bacteria > Pseudomonadati > Pseudomonadota > Alphaproteobacteria > Hyphomicrobiales > Rhizobiaceae > Rhizobium > Rhizobium rosettiformans. The sequence continues at coordinate 3,589,247 of NZ_CP032405.1, read as the reverse complement.
CCGGCTGTTACCGGTGGTGGATGGGGGAATTTTCACCTGCTGCCGAACGGTGTTTTCCTGATGACGGATGGCAAGGCGTCGGTGATGGAGACGAAGGCCTTCGTCGCCAGTGGATTGACGCCTGACTTCGGCACCCAGTCCGGACCGATGCTGGTCATTGACGGAGAACTGCATCCGCGTTTCCTGGCTGATAGCGACAGCTTCAAGATCCGCAACGGCGTCGGCGTCGATGCCGAGGGGCACGTGCACATGGTGGTGTCGCGGGTGCCGGTCCGGTTTTACGACTTCGCCCGACTGTTTCGCGACAGGCTCGGCTGCGCCAACGCGCTCTATCTCGACGGCACGATTTCAAGCGTGTTCATCGCCGAGGAGAAGCGGATGGACCGGCTCTTTCCGATGGGGCCGATCCTCTCGGTCAGCATGCCGATCCCGCAGTGAGACGGTCGTCAGACGGCCGCTTTGGGATAGGCGCGCTCGAGTCCGCCGGAACGGTTGAGACCGGTGCGGAAGGCAGCGAAAGCCGGATGCTGGCTGGAGCGAGCGGCTTCCATCAGGCGGATCTGCAGGCGCGCCGGGGCATGCTCACCGATCCACTCGCCATTGCGCTCCAGCTTCAGGGAGTTCAAGAATTTCCCTTCGGAGGCGATGTCGAGATAGAGATAAAGGCCGTCGAGCAAGGCATCGTCCTGGGCCGGGTTCTCGAACAGGAGCTTCAGGAAAGCCTGGTCGGGTTCCTGCATCGAGGCGATCTTGGCGGCGACGGTGTCGCGGTCCGGAAAGGCGGACATGGGCTTACTCCCTCTGCTGGTCAAACTACTCATGCACGCATAGCCGGGCCAAGCGTCCATTAGATCAAGCTACAGCATGCCAAGTTTGCCCCAAGCTGGTCCCGTAGTTCCGGACCGGCCGTCACTCGTGGCGGAGTGCGTCGATCGGGTTCATCTGCGCGGCGCGGCGGGCGGGGAAATAGCCGAAGACCATGCCGATTGCCGCAGAAAAGGCGAAGGCGAGCAGGATGATCGAGGGGCTCGCGACAAAGGGCACGGACATCAGCGTGACGGCCGTATAGGCGATGCCAAGGCCAAGCGCGATGCCGACCACGCCGCCGAAGACGGAGAGCGTCACCGCTTCGACGAGAAACTGCATGAGCACCTGACGTTCCACGGCGCCGATCGCCAGCCGGATGCCAATCTCGCGCGTTCGCTCGGTGACGGAAACCAGCATGATGTTCATGATGCCAATGCCGCCGACGAGCAGTGAGACTGCGGCCACTGCGCCGAGCAGGCCCGTCATCAGGGTCGTGGTGCCGGTGAGTGTCGCTGCCATCTGGGTCATGTCGTTGACGGTAAAATCGTCGTCGCGACCCGCGATAATCTTGCGGCGCTCGCGCAGCAGGCGTTCGACATCCGCCTGGACCTTTGCCGTGGATACGCCGTCTTCGGCCGAGAGCATGATGCTGGAGATATCCGTCGAGCCGCCGATGCGGCGCTGGAAGACCTTGAGCGGCATCATCACGACATCGTCCTGGTCGCTGCCCATGCCGCTCTGGCCCTTCTTGTCGAGAAGGCCGATCACCTGGCAGGCGACATTGCCGACGCGGATGGTCTGATCAACCGCCGGGGTGGAGCCGAAGAGCCTGGAACGCACAGTCTCGCCGATCAGACAGACGGCCTGTCCACCACGCTCTTCGGATGGCAGGAAGCTGCGGCCGGAGGCGAGTTCCCAGTTCTGGGCCACGAGATAATCGTTACCCGAGCCGATGATCGTGGTCTGCCGGCTCTGGCCGCTGAAGACCACCGTCTGGCTGGACTGGTTGATGCCGGCCACGGCGCGCAGGCCCGGGATCTGCTCACGGATCGCCTCAAGGTCGCGAAGGGTGAACTTCTTTGCATCCGTCGCGGCGCGGCCGGGGCCGAACTGGCCGGGGCGGACGAAGAGCAGGTTGGTGCCAAGCTTGGAGATTTCCGTCGTCACCTGAGCCGTCGTACCATTGCCGATGGTCACCATGGCGATGACGGCGGCGACGCCAATGACGACGCCGAGCACCGTCAGGAAGGAGCGCAAGAGGTTGCGGCGGATGGCGCGGAGCGCGAGCTTCAGGGTTTCACCGAACATCGGCCGTCTCCTTCGCGGTCAGGCTGTCGGACTGGATGTGACCATCGACGAAACGCAGCGTGCGCTTGGCATAGGCTGCAATATCGTCTTCGTGGGTGACCATGATGACCGTGATCCCGTGGTCGCGGTTGAGGCCGGTGATCAGTTCCATGATCTCGCGACTTGTCTTCGTGTCGAGATTGCCGGTCGGTTCGTCTGCCAGGAGGACGGATGGGCTGGTGACGATCGCCCGGGCAATGGCCACGCGTTGCTGCTGGCCGCCGGACAGCTCCTGTGTCGTGTGGTTCTCGCGACCGGCCAGGCCGACCTGCGACAGTGCCGTCAAGGCGCGGGCACGGCGCTCACGCGCATCCATGCCCCGATACACCAGCGGCAGTTCGACATTCTCGACGGCCGAGGTGCGGGCGAGCAGGTTGAAACCCTGGAAGACAAAGCCCAGCATGTGACGGCGCAGCAACGTGTACTGCGCTCGGTCGAAGCCTGTCGTGTCGATGCCCTGAAAGAGGTACTGGCCGGAGGTCGGCACATCCAGGCAGCCGAGGATGTTCATGGCGGTCGATTTGCCGGAACCCGAAGGTCCCATGATCGCGACGAATTCATGCCGATTGATCGTCAGGTCGACCTTGTCCAGCGCACGGATGGTTGCTTCGCCGCGGCCATAGATGCGGGAGATCTGGCGAAACTCGATGAGTGGGGCAGCTGCCATCCTGTGCCTCAACCGTTGCGAACCGTCTGATCCGTGATCACCCGGTCGCCCTCCTTCACGTCACCCTTGACGATCACGGTATTCTGTCCGTCGGACGAGCCGATCTCGATGTTGACGGCGACCGGCTGACCGTCGCGCAAGAGCCAGATGGTGCGTTCGCTGCCCGTCGGCTCAGGCGCGCTGGCGGGTGCCATGCTTGGTGGGCGAAACAGGCTGAAGACGCCGCTGCCGCCTTGGGCGGTCTCGGTCTGGGCGGAGGGAGGCGCATAGCGCAGGGCGGCATTGGGAATAAGCAGGCCGTCTTCGACCGACTGGACGACGATATCGGCGGTCGCAGTCATGCCCTGGCGCAGCAGCAAATCGTCATTGGAGACCGAAAGGATGCCCTTGTAGGTGACGACGTCGTTGACCGTTTCGGCAGCGTAGCGGATCGAGGTGATCTCGGCCGGGAAACGCTGTTCGGGAAAGGCATCGACCGTGAAGGTGGCGGTCTGGCCCACGGCGACCTGGCCGACATCGGCCTCGTCTATGGAGACCTGCAGTTCCATCTCTCGTAGATCGCCGGCGATGGTGAAGAGTGTGGGTGCCTCCAGCGAGGCTGCCACCGTTGCGCCGGGATCGACATTGCGCGACAGAACGATTCCGTCGATCGGCGAGGCGATGGTTGCCTTCGAAAGCGACAGCTTTGCCTGCTCGAGCGCGGCTTCTGCCGCAATGACATCGGCTTCGGCGCTTTCGCGGGCAGCGGATGCTGCCTGATAGGTGAACTCGGCGGTGTCCAGATCCTGCTGGGTGGAGACTCGGCTTGAGACCAGGGTCGTCAGCCGGTCGAGCCTGGACTTGGCGGACTGCTCGTCGGCGCGGGCTTTCGAGACGGCGGCGCGGGAGGAGGCGAGCGCCGCCTCCTTGGCTTTCAGATCGGCATTCAGCTTGTCGGTGTCGAGGCGGGCGAGAACGTCGCCCTTCTTCACCTCGCTGTTGTAGTCGACGAGTACCTCCCGCACGGTGCCCGATTGTTCCGAGGACACGTCGACCTGGACGGTGGGTTCGACCGATCCGGTGGCGGTGACAATGACAGTCAGATTGCCAGGTTTCAGCTCCGACGTCGTATAGCTCACCGTCGTGCCGCCGGCCGACCAGAGATAGGCGCCGTAGCCGAGACCAGCAAGCGCGACGAGGACAAGAAGCCGCAGACCCCAGCGTCGCTTTGGCCGTGCGGCATTGGCCAGGAGCGCTTTCAGCTCCTCGGCTTCGGCCGAGTTCTCCGGTTTTACGTCGTCGCTCACGTCTGCTCCCTCACACTGCATTTTCATCATGCCGGGACCATGGCCCAAGCCCGGGCCGTCACCCTTGATCGGGGTCAAGCGGCACAATGGTTCCCTTGGCTATGCAGATAGACTTTCGCGGCGGAAAGGACAGTGAAACATTGGTAAGGTTGGGGGGAGGGAAAGGACCAAAGCCGCAGATACCTGGCAGTGCGACGGCATGAAATGGGATCATTGGCCGTGACCGTTTGGACAGAATAGGCATAACCCCTTTTCCGACTAACGCGATTTGAAAGGTAGCTGGGTCTTATTGCTCAACTTTGACTGCATCAGCTAGTCGCGAGAACCATATCAGAAAGCGTCGAACTGAAGTGCGATTGAAATCACGCCACCAACAAAACATACGTACGACATCAAGACCAGAATCAATCCGGCGAACATCCACTTGTTCGAAGTTTCAATGTGCTGCTGGTTAGATTCGTCGTCGGCCTTGTCTACGTATCGGGCCGACACAAACGCTATCGCCCAGACCAAAGCTGCAAGAAAGACTCCGCCTGCCCACGCGAGCATGCCGACTGTGAACTTGTCGAGAAGCTCCAAGGGATACAGATCAGCGAATTGGCTGAGGCAGGCCACAGCTGCACCGCCGTTTAGAATGAAACCGGCATTGATACCGCTTTGAGCGTAAGCCTGCGAGATTTCTCTGTAGTCTGCCATCTCGCTCCTTCGGAGCCCTGAGTAATCCCGCCTTTATGCCTACATGGTCTCTCGGCACAAATTCTTGACTGATACTGAGTGTTTTGTGGTGAGAGCGCAGGGGTTCGAACCCTGGACCTACTGATTAAAAGTCAGTTGCTCTACCGGCTGAGCTACGCTCTCCCGTGCGGTTTTGCGCCGCCTCAAGAAGTGCGCGGAACATAGGCAGGTGACCCCGGTCGGTCAACCGCAAAAATGCAGTTTCGGCAGCAAAATTCAGTCCTGTTGTCGCAGGCTACGCAATGGTGATTGGCAAGCACGGGGTTACGGGATTAGGAAGGGCCGGTTCGGGTTCCGGAGTTCACAGTGTCGATTGCCGATATTTCCTTTTTCAGCGCGCTTCTGGCCGGAGCCCTGTCGTTCCTTTCGCCCTGCGTGCTGCCGCTGGTGCCGCCCTATCTCTGCTATATGGCCGGTATTTCGGTCGATCAGTTCCGCGACGGAGCCCAGGCTGAAAATGCGGCCGCCCGCCGGACGGTGATGTTGACGGCGCTTGTCTTCACGCTCGGTTTTGCCACCGTCTTTGTCGCACTCGGCGCCGGAGCATCGACGATTGGCGGGCTTTTGCGCCAGCACATGGATCTCTTGTCCAAGATCGGCGGCGTGATCATCATCATCATGGGTCTGAATTTCCTCGGCGTCTTCCGCCTCGGGCTTCTGTCTTCGGAATATCGATTCGCAGGCGGCGGAAAGCCCGCAACGCTTTCGGGCGCCTATGTCATGGGTCTGGCTTTCGCCTTTGGTTGGACGCCCTGCATCGGCCCGGTGTTGGGCGCCATCCTCGGGGTGGCGGCCTCGAAGGAGACGGTCGGGGATGGGGCGCTGCTGCTGGCGATCTATTCGCTTGGGCTTGCGGTGCCCTTCTGGATCGCGGCCGGCTTCTCGGGCGCCTTCATGCGGTTCCTTACGCGCTTTCGCCGGCATCTCGGTGTGGTGGAAAAAGCCATGGGCGGGCTGCTGGTGCTGACCGGGCTTGCCTTCATCTTCGGTTATGTCTCCGACATGGCGATCTGGTTCCAGCAGACCTTTCCAATTCTGTCGCAAATCGGCTAAGTCCCGTTCGAGCGCATATTCGCGTTCGGGGGGAGTGAGCCATGGCGGATATCATCGCGCTGGTCTTGCCGTTTTTCGGCCTGATCCTGATCGGTTACGTATCGGGGAAGCTCGGCGATCATTCCGCCCAGGCGCTCGGCTGGCTGAACTTCTTCGTCATTTACGTCACACTGCCAGCGCTGTTCTTCAAGCTCGTCTCGCGCACGCCGATCGAACAGCTGACGCGCATCGACTTCATCGCGGCCTGCCTTGCGGCCACCTATTCGATCTTTGTCCTGGTCTTCGTGATCGGCCGCTATGTTCGCGGTAACAACATCGCTGAATCGACCGTCCAGGCGCTTGCGGGGGCCTATGGCAACATCGGTTATATGGGGCCGGGCCTGGCGCTGCTCGCCTTCGGTGAAAAGGCTGCCGTTCCGGTCGCGCTGGTGTTCTGCTTCGAAAACGCTGTCCATTTCATGGTTGCCCCGGCCATGATGGCCTTTGCCGGTGGCGACAAGCGGCCGCCGGCGCAACTGGCGCTCGATGTGGCCAGGAAGATCCTGACGCATCCGTTCATTATCGCGACACTCGTTGGTTTCGTCGCTGCCGCCTTTGCCTTCGAGCCGCCGCTCGCGCTGCAACGGCTGATCGACTACCTGGCCCAGGCCGCCGCCCCTTGCGCTCTCTTTGCCATGGGCGTGACGCTTGCGCTGCGGCCGCTCAAGCGCATTCCCGCCGAGATCGGCTACATCGTGCCGATCAAGCTCGTTCTGCATCCGATCCTGGTTTATGTCGTCCTGAGTTTCGTCGGAAACTTCGACCCGCTGTGGGTCTATACGGCGGTGCTGCTCGCCTCGCTGCCGACGGCGACCAATGTCTTCGTCATCGGTCAGCAATACGGGGTTTGGCAGGAGAGGGCGTCCGCCACAATCCTGATCACCACGGTCATTTCGGTGTTCTCGGTGTCGGCGCTCTTGTTTGCCATCACCCAGGGTTATCTACCGCCGGACCTTTTCCCGTAACAATGACGGCAGGGACTTCAGCCCGCGCCCCGGCGCCACGCCTTCCTGCATGACGAGATTTCGCAGTGGGGCAACGCTTGCCAGCACCTGGAGGCCGGCAGCGCGCATCATCTGAACCGGCAGAAGGCCCGAGAGCAGCGATCGGTTGAGAAGATCGACGCTTGCTGTGCGGCTTGCAATATCGAGGCGGCGCTTGCGGTCGAAGCGGTCACCGGCGTCTGCGGGAATCGGTGCCGAACTGCGATCGAGGAGAATGTCTTCCAACGCTGCGATGTCGCGCAGGCTGAGGTTCAGACCCTGGGCGCCGATGGGCGGGAAGGCATGGCCTGCCTCGCCGATGAAGGCGGCGCGGCCCTTGCCGTACTGACGGGCCGTCATGCCCGACAGCGGCCAGGCCTGGACGCCATCCTCCACCTGAACCTTGCCCAACATGGACTGCATGCGCTGCTCGACTTCGACAGAGAGCTGATCGGATGACAGCGAGATCATCCTGTCGGCTTCCTGTGGGGGCAGGACCCAGACGAGGCTCGAACGCAGGCCGGGCAGGGGGACCTGGGTGAAGGGGCCCGATTCGGTGTGGAACTCTGTCGAGATGTTCTGGTGCGGCAGACTGTGGATGAAGTTCATCACCACGGCTGTCTGCGGGTAGGACCAAGTCTTGACGCCGACGCTTGCACTTTGGCGCGTCTTGGAGCGGCGACCATCGGCACCAATCGCAAAGCCGGCGGTGATTGCCTCTTCGCCCTGGATGCCGATGGTGACTGCATCCGCGCCGATATGGATGCTCTCGGCGGACGAGGCGCGGCGGGTGATCAGCGGTTCGCTTGCTACCGCCTTTGCCAGCGTTTCGAGCAGCGCGGAATTCGGGATGTTGTAACCGAAGGCGTCGAGCCCGATTTCCGCACTCCGGAATGCGACCGTCGGCGCCCGCAGGAGCCGCCGCGTGCCGTCGATGATCTGCATGACGGTGAGGGCGGCTGCTGTTTCCTTCAGATCCTGCCAGAGGCCGAGGCGTTCGATCATGGCCAGCGACTGATCCATGAGCGCGGTGGTCCGCCTGTCAGAGCCGTCCGGCTGCGGGCCGACAAGAACGACACGGCGACCGCCACGGGCCATGGCGAGGGCGGCAATCTGTCCGGCGGGGCCGGCGCCAATCACGGCAATGTCGAATTCGTGGCTCATGGTGAAGGTCCCAATTGGCATGTTGTGACGCTATTTAGAGCCGCCGCACGGTAAAATCCATGGGCCGAAATGGCGCATGTGCCAAGCGGGTTCCGGGCGAAATCCGGGCATAGACCGCCACTTGTGTTGCAATGCGCGTCATTTCGTCCGATACCGTTTCCTCCGAAGTGCCGCCGACTGGAGCAGGGATGAAGATCTTCAATTACAAGCGTGTGCCCTATGCCGAGATCCGTGCCTTTTCGGTTCATATGCTCACCGCTTCCGGATCCTTCCTCGCCTTTCTCGGTGTCGTTGCGGCAGCGGAACACCGCTTCGTCGACATGTTCTGGTGGCTGGGGCTTGCGCTGCTCGTGGACGGTATCGACGGTCCGATCGCCCGCAAGATGCGCGTCAAGGAAGTCCTGCCGAACTGGTCCGGCGATACGCTCGACAACATCATCGACTATGTCACCTATGTGCTTCTGCCGGCCTTTGCACTCTATCAGAGCGGCATGATCGGCGAGCCCTGGTCATTCGTTGCCGCCGGACTGATCGTGGTGTCGAGCGCCATCTATTATGCCGACATGGGCATGAAGACGGACGAATACTTCTTTTCCGGCTTCCCCGTCGTCTGGAACATGCTGATCTTCACCCTGTTCGTGATCGACGCGAGCGCAACCACGGCCTTGGTCGCGGTGCTGGCATCGGTCGTGCTCACCTTCTTGCCGATCAACTTCCTGCACCCCGTGCGCGTCCAGCGCCTGCGGCCATTCAACATGGCCGTGTTTCTGCTCTGGTGCGCCTTTGGTGGCTACGCCCTTCTGCTGCATTTCGAATCGCCGCAATGGGTTGTCATTGGCATGATTGTCTCCGGACTCTACCTTTACGTGATCGGTGGCGTGATGCAGCTTTTCCCCGGTCTTGGTCGCCGGGGCTGACGTCGTCCTGACGCAGCTGGGCAAAACCAAAAAAAACTTTTGCCTATATATTGTGCGCTGCCGCAAACCGGTTATGAATTGAGCGATGGACCGGGCGCAAGACCTGGCCGATGCGCATGAGAGTGCAAGGGGGACCTGTGCCGCAACAACCGCCCGAGGGCGAAAAGCCGCTTTTGACCGTGCGGGGGCTGACGAAGCTGTTCGGCAGCTTCAAGGCCTGCGACGAGATCGACCTCGACATCGGCCATGGCGAGATCCACGCTCTACTCGGCGAGAACGGTGCCGGCAAATCGACCCTCGTCAAAATGCTGTTCGGCATTCTCGCGCCGTCCGCCGGCACGATCGGATGGGAGGGGCAAGACCAGGTCATCCCCAATCCTGCCGCGGCCCGGCGTCTCGGCATTGGCATGGTCTTCCAGCATTTTTCGCTTTTCGAAGCGCTGACGGTCGCCGAAAACATCGCGCTGTCGCTCGACGAAAAAATCTCGATCTCCGAGCTTTCCAAGAAGGCGGCCGAGCTTTCCGTCGCCTATGGACTGCCGCTCGATCCGAATGCCCATGTCGCCGATCTCTCGGTCGGTGAGCGCCAGCGCATCGAGATCGTCCGCGCGCTCCTGCAGAACCCCAAACTGATCATCCTCGACGAGCCGACCTCGGTGCTTACGCCGCAGGAAGCCGACAAGCTGTTCGAGACCCTGTTCAAGCTGAAGGCGGAGGGGCGTTCGGTCCTCTACATCAGCCATCGCCTTGAGGAAGTGCAGCGCATCTGCGATCGCGCCACCGTGCTCCGTCACGGCAAGGTGACGGGCGCCTGCGACCCGCGACAGGAAACGCCGGCTTCGCTTGCCCGCATGATGGTGGGCGCCGATGTCGCCGGTGTTGAGAAGGTCGAGCCGCCCACGGATGGTGCCGTACAATTGCAGGTGAGCGCTCTCTCGGTCAGTCCTCGGACACCGTTTGCCATGGCGCTCAAGAATGTGTCGATGACCGTCAAGGCCGGCGAGATCCTCGCCATTGCCGGGGTCGCCGGCAACGGTCAGAGCGAACTCTTTGATGCGCTTTCCGGCGAGTATGTGGTGCCCAATCCCGAAGCAATCCGCCTGCGCGGCAAGCCCGTCGGTCGCCTCGGGATCAACGAACGCCGGCTGCTCGGTGCCGGCTTCGTGCCGGAAGAGCGCCACGGCCATGCGGCGATCCCCGCGATGAGCCTGTCGGAAAACCTCTTTCTGTCGCGCAATGCATCCGACCGTTCGGCCTATCTCGCGGGCGGCAAGATTGGCCTTATACGCCATGGCTTGGTGCAGCAGGCGGCGCGCCGCATCTCCGAGATGATGGATGTGCGCAAGAGCGGTGAGGATCCAGCAGCCGGTTCACTCTCGGGTGGCAATCTGCAGAAATTCATCGTCGGTCGTGAACTCGACCGCCAGCCTTCTGTTCTGGTCGTCAACCAGCCCACCTGGGGTGTCGATGCAGGCGCTGCAAGCCGCATTCGCCAGGCGCTCGTCGATCTCGCCAAGTCGGGCTCGGCTGTCGTCGTCATCAGCCAGGATCTCGACGAGATTTTCGAAGTGGCAACCTCGATTGCCGCCATTTCGGAAGGCAAGCTGTCCGACGCCTATCCCGCCTCGACCATGACCCGCGAACGCATCGGTATCCTGATGGGTGGCGTCCATGGCCTGACCACTGCCCCGGAGGCGGCCCATGCGCATTGAACTTGAACGCCGGTCGCGTCAGTCCAGCCTGTTTGCCATCGTCTCGCCTCTACTGGCGCTGGCGCTAACCGTCTTCTTCGGCGGCATCATGTTTGCGATGCTTGGCAAGGACCCGGTCTCGGCACTCTTCAGCTTCTTCATCGAGCCGCTGCTCGAGGTCTGGTCGCTGCACGAGCTTGCGGTGAAGGCCGCGCCCCTGATCCTGATCGGTGTCGGCCTGTCGGTCTGTTATCGCTCGAACAACTGGAATATCGGCGCCGAAGGGCAGTTCATCGTCGGGGCGATCGTCGGCTCGATCCTGCCGATCACCTTTTACGAATGGTCCTCGCCGCTGCTCTTGCCGATGATGATCGTCATGGGTGCCATCGGCGGTGCCGCCTATGGCGCCATTCCGGCGCTCTTGAAGACCCGCTTCAACACGAACGAAATCCTGACCAGCCTGATGCTGGTCTATATCGCCCAGCTTTTCCTGGATTGGCTGACGCGCGGCATCTGGAAGGACCCGGCTGGCTATAATTTTCCGCAGTCGCGTTCCTTCGTCTCGGAGGCCGTATTGCCGGAAATCCTGTCGTCGGGCCGCGCCCATCTCGGCATCATCTTTGCGCTGGTTGCGGCCGTCGCCGTCTGGTTCATGATGCGCTACACGCTGAAGGGATTTCAGGTCGTGGTACTCGGGCAATCGGAACGGGCAGGGCGCTTTGCCGGCTTCTCCTCGCGCAAGATGGTCTGGTTCTCGATGATGTTTTCCGGCGCGCTGGCAGGTCTTGCCGGGATTTCGGAAGTATCTGGCTCGATCGGTCACCTGCAGCCGACGATTTCACCAGGCTACGGCTTTACAGCGATCATCGTTGCCTTTCTCGGCCGTCTCAATCCGCTCGGCATCATCGCGTCTGGCTTCGTGCTGGCGCTGACCTATCTCGGTGGCGAGGGCGCGCAGCTGTCGATCGGTGTTTCCGACAAGGTGACCCGCGTCTTCCAGGGGCTCTTGCTGTTCTTCGTGCTCTCCTGTGACACGCTCATTCTCTACAAGGTGCGGATCGTCTTCGACCGTGCCCGCAATGCCGCGACGAAGGGGGCCTGATCATGTTCGAGGCCATCCTTCTCACCATCATCACCGCCTCGACACCGCTGGTGATCGCCGCCATGGGCGAACTCGTGGCCGAGCGTTCGGGCGTGCTGAACCTCGGTGTCGAAGGCATGATGATCATCGGCGCGGTCTGCGCCTTCATTGCGACCAACATGACCGGCTCGCCCTATATCGGCGTTCTCGCGGGAATCGCGACCGGCGCGATCTTTTCGCTGTTGTTCGGGTTCCTGACGCTCACGCTGGTCGCCAACCAGGTGGCGACAGGTTTGGCGCTCACCATTCTCGGTCTCGGTGTTTCCGGCATGGTCGGCGAAAGCGTCGTCGGTGTTCCCGGCGTGAAGATGCAGCCGATCGTCATTCCGCTCTTGTCCGACCTGCCACTGATTGGGCGCGTCCTGTTCGCTCAGGACATCTTCTTCTACCTGTCGATCGCACTGGTCGCCGGGGTGAACTGGTATCTGTTCAAGAGCCGCTCGGGCCTCAAACTGCGCGCCATCGGCGACAGCCATGGCTCGGCCCATACGCTCGGGCTTCCCGTAATCCGGACACGCTATCTGGCGGTGATGTTCGGCGGCGCCTGTGCCGGTCTTGCCGGTGCGCAGCTGTCGCTCGTCTATACGCCGCAATGGGTCGAGAACATGTCCGCCGGCCGCGGCTGGATCGCGCTCGCCCTCGTCGTCTTCGCCGCCTGGCGTCCCTGGCGGGTGCTTGCCGGCGGCTATCTCTTCGGCGCCGTCACCATCGGGCAGCTGCATGCGCAGGCCCTTGGCATCGGCCTGCCCTCGCAGTTTCTGTCCGCGCTGCCCTATGCGGCGACCATTGTCGTGCTGATCATAATCTCCCATAATCGCCGCACGACGTTGATCAACACGCCGGCCTGCCTCGGCAAGCCGTTCGTGCCGGATAGATAATCAAAACAAAAGCTTCAACCTAACCAGACAGGGGTACACCATGAAGACTATCCTCCTCGCGCTTGCCGCTTCGGCCGCCGCCATCGTTGGCGTCGCGGCACCCGCCGCTGCCCAGGACAAGACGAAGGTCTGCTTCGTCCATGTCGGCTCGAAGACCGACGGCGGCTGGACCCAGGCGCACGATATCGGCCGCCAGCAGCTGCAGGAGCATTTCGGCGACAAGATCGAAACGCCTTACCTCGAAAACGTTCCGGAAGGCCCGGATGCCGAGCGCGCCATCGAGCGCATGGCCCGTTCCGGCTGCGCCCTGGTCTTCACGACCTCCTTCGGCTTCATGGATGCGACCCTCAAGGTTGCCGAGAAGTTTCCGGACGTGAAGTTCGAACACGCGACCGGCTACAAGACCGCAGCGAATGTCGCGACCTATAATTCGCGCTTCTACGAAGGCCGCTTCATCAACGGTCAGATCGCCGGCAAGATGTCGAAGACCGGTGTCGCCGGTTACATCGCGTCCTTCCCGATCCCAGAAGTGGTCGCTGGCATCAACGCCTTCCTGCACGGCGCCCGCACCGTCAATCCGGACTTCAAGCTGAAGGTCATCTGGGTCAACACCTGGTTCGACCCGGGCAAGGAAGCCGATGCCGCCAAGGCTCTGTTCGACCAGGGCGTTGACGTTCTGACCCAGCATACCGACACCACGGCTCCGATGCAGGTTGCCGAAGAGCGTGGCCTCAAGGCTTTCGGTCAGGCCTCCGACATGATCGCCGCCGGCCCGACTGCGCAGCTGAGCGCCATCGTCGACACCTGGGCGCCTTACTACATCAAGCGCACCCAGGCTGTGATCGACGGCACCTGGACTTCCGCCCAGACCTTCGACGGTCTTGTCGACGGCATTCTGTCGATGGCGCCCTACACCAACATGCCCGACGACGTGAAGGCCATGGCGATGGACACCGAAGCCAAGATCAAGTCCGGCGAACTCAAGCCCTTCACCGGTCCGCTCAACAAGCAGGACGGCTCCGTCTGGTTGGCGGAAGGTGAGTCGGCTGACGACGGCACCATCCTCGGCATGAACTTCTACATCGAAGGTGTGGACGACAAGCTGCCGCAGTAATCTGCGATTTGCGAAATGGAGAGAGCGCCTCAGGGCGCTCTTTCTTTTTTAGAGTTCCGAAAATTGCAGGAATACTCAGATAGCGCCTTCACCCGCGTTTGCCTTTCGTATAACAACCCCAGCAACTAAGGCGGGGTGTGAGGCAGGATGCGGAAGGAAGATGTTCGGGAACTGAAGGTCGTTTCCAATCTTCGGACAAGCCACGCGAAGGTGGTCGAGCAACTCGGCCTTGCGATCGTCGGGGGTCGATTTGGCATAGGCGAAGCCTTGCCTGGGGATGCTGAACTGGAAGCCCAGTTCGATGTGTCGCGGTCCGTGCTTCGCGAGGCGATGAAGACCCTGACCGCCAAGGGTCTGGTGGTTGCCAAATCGCGTGTCGGCACACGGGTGACCGACCGCTGTCACTGGAACCTCGTCGATGAAGACGTGCTGCGATGGCATTTCCGAACCGGCGTCACCCGCGAGTTTATCGATCATCTCTATGATGTCCGCCTGGTGCTGGAGCCGGCATCGGCTGCCTTTGCGGCGCTGCGCGCTTCGCCCGAGGACTGTGCCGAATTGCGTCACTACGCCATGCAGCTTGGTTCCAACGAGCTCGACTGGCCAAGTCAGGTTGAGGCGGATCTGCGCTTCCATGTCCTTCTGACCGTCGTCGGGGCTAACCCATTTCTCGAAAGCATGGTGGGTTTCATCAAGGCCTCACTCGATGGTGCCTTCACCATGGCGTTCGATCCGCAGCTCGCTGGTCGCGGGGAGGCTATCACGGAGCTGCATCTGGCGATCGTTGATGCGATCGAGCAGCGTGATCCCGAGGCTGCGAAATCGGCCACCGAACGGGCGATCGAGCAGGGGCGTGCCGCAGCGTTGAAGGCGGTCGACAGTTCCCAGAAGCGCGGCTAGTTCTCGCAACACTTGCGGGCAGCACCCGCTGGTATTAGTGAGAAGCGCCATTCTCAGTTCGGAGCCATCCATGAACCGCACCTGTCTCGCTGTCGTCCTCGCTGCTGGTGACAGCACCCGCATGAAGTCGTCGATGTCGAAGGTGCTGCATCCCGTGGGTGGGCGTCCGATGATCGCGCATGTCATGGCATCGATTGCCGCATCTGGTGTGTCTGATGTGGCGCTGGTTCTCGGTCGTGATGCCGAAAAGGTCGAAAAGGCAGCCTCGATTGATGGGCTTTCGGTCGAAGGCGTGTTGCAGACCGAGCGCCTTGGCACGGGGCACGCCGTTCTGATGGCCAAGGAGGCGATCGCCCGCGGCTATGACGAGATCCTCGTTGCCTATGGCGATGTGCCGCTGATCACTGCCGCACCGCTGAAAGCTGCCCGCGAAGCACTCGCCGGCGGTGCTGACGTGGCCGTCATCGGTTTTCATACGGCCAATCCGACCGGCTATGGCCGCTTGCTGGTCGAAGATGGCGAGCTGGTCGCCATCCGCGAGGAAAAGGATGCGACCGAGGCCGAACGTGCCGTCACCTGGTGCAACAGCGGACTGATGGCGATCGATGGTAAGAAGGCGCTCGATCTGCTCTCCCGGATCGGCAACCAGAACGCCAAGGGTGAATACTACCTGACCGATCTCGTCGAGATAGCCCGTTCACTGGGCGGCAAGGCTGTCGCCGTCGATGCGCCAGAGAGTGAACTGACCGGCTGCAACAATCGCGCCGAGCTTGCCGTGATCGAGCGCCTCTGGCAGGAGCGCCGCCGTCATGAACTGATGGTCTCGGGCGTGACGATGATTGCCCCGGAGACGGTGTTTCTAAGCCACGACACTGTTATGGGCCAGGATGCGCTGATCGAGCCCAATGTCGTCTTTGGTCCCGGGGTCACCGTCGAGGGCGGCGCTGTCATCCATGCCTTCTCGCATCTTGAAGGCGCCCATGTGTCAGCTGGCGCGACCGTCGGACCCTTCGCGCGACTGCGCCCCGGTGCAAATCTCGCCGAAGGCTCGAAGGTCGGCAATTTCTGCGAAGTGAAGAAGGCCGAGATCGGCCGTGGCGCCAAGGTCAATCACCTGACCTATATCGGCGACGCTGTCGTTGGCGCCGAGACCAATATCGGTGCCGGCACCATCACCTGCAATTATGACGGCGTGAACAAGCACGAGACGCATATCGGTGCCGGGGCCTTTATCGGCTCGAATTCGTCCCTCGTCGCCCCGGTGAAGATCGGCGATGGCGCGCTCATCGCGTCCGGCAGCGTCATCACCGAGGACGTGCCCGCCGATGCACTCGCCTTCGGCCGTGCTCGCCAGGAGGTGAAGCCGGGCCGCGCCGCTGTGATCCGCGAACGTAACCTCGCAATCAAGGCTGCGAAGAAGGCCGGCAAGTAATACGACCAGTTCAGACTTCACCGCTTGTTATGCTGCGTTGCATTACGAGACGAAACGCAATTTGACCTCACGCACAATTGCCTATTGCGATGAAACCGCTAGGAAAAGCCGCGTGGTTGATACGAAACGGAGAATTTCATGTGCGGCATCGTCGGCATCGTCGGTAACAAGCCCGTGGCGGAGCGTCTGGTGGATGCCCTGAAGCGGCTCGAATATCGCGGCTATGATTCCGCCGGTGTTGCCACCATCAACGACGGCAAGCTCGATCGCCGCCGCGCTGAAGGCAAGCTCTTCAATCTCGAGACGAAGCTTGCCGGCGATCCGCTTCCCGGATCCATCGGCATTGCTCACACCCGCTGGGCAACCCATGGCGTGCCGAACGAAACCAACGCCCATCCGCATTTCGTCGAAGGCGTCGCCGTCGTTCATAACGGCATCATCGAGAATTTTTCCGAGATCAAGGAAGAACTGGCGGCCGAAGGCGCCACCTTCACCACGCAGACTGATACGGAAGTCGTCGCGCAGTTGCTCGCCAAGTATCGCCGGCAGGGTCTCGGTCGCCGCGAGGCCATGCACGAGATGCTGCGCCATGTGACCGGCGCCTATGCGCTCGCCGTCATCTTTGAGGACGATCCGTCGACGATCATGGCGGCACGCTCCGGTCCGCCGCTTGCGATCGGTTTCGGCGACGGAGAGATGTTCCTTGGGTCCGATGCGATTGCGCTCTCGCCCTTCACCAACCGCATCGCCTATCTGCATGACGGCGACTGGGCGGTCATCGGCAAGCAGGGCGCCCATATCTTCGACATCGACGGCAATCCGGTCGATCGTCCGGTGCAGATCTCCTCGGCCTCCGCCTACATGATCGACAAGGGCAATCATCGCCACTTCATGGAGAAGGAGATCTACGAACAGCCGGAGGTGATTTCTCACGCGCTGTCGCACTATGTCGACTTCGCCGAGCACACTGTTCGGGACGCGGCAAACGAGATCGATTTCGCCAATCTGCGTGGCCTTGCCATCTCCGCCTGCGGCACCGCCTATCTGGCTGGCCTCGTCGGCAAATACTGGTTCGAGCGTTATGCCCGCCTGCCGGTCGAAATCGATGTCGCCTCGGAATTCCGCTACCGCGAAATGCCGCTGTCGAAGGATCAGGCGGCCCTTTTCATCTCGCAGTCCGGTGAAACGGCCGACACGCTCGCCTCGCTGCGCTACTGCTGTGACAACGGGCTGAAGATCGGCGCCGTGGTCAACGTCAAGGAATCGACGATCGCCCGCGAATCGGATGCCGTCTTCCCGATCCTCGCCGGCCCGGAAATCGGGGTCGCGTCGACCAAGGCCTTCACCTGCCAGCTGGCAGTCCTTGCCTCGCTGGCGCTCGCTGCCGGCCGTGCCCGTGGCACAATTGATGAGACGGAAGAAAAGCAGCTGGTGAAGAGCCTGGCTGAAATGCCGCGCATCATGAGCCAGGTGCTGAATGCGGTGCAGCCACAGATCGAGGCCCTGTCGCGCGACCTCTCGAAGTTCAAGGATGTGCTCTATCTCGGACGTGGCACCAGCTATCCGCTGGCGCTCGAAGGCGCACTGAAGCTCAAGGAAATCTCCTATATCCACGCCGAAGGTTATGCCGCTGGCGAGCTGAAGCACGGCCCGATCGCTTTGATCGACGAAAACATGCCCGTCATCGTCATTGCACCCTTCGACCGCTTCTTCGAAAAAACCGTGTCGAACATGCAGGAGGTGGCCGCCCGCGGCGGTAAGATCATCTTCATCACCGACGACAAGGGCGCCGCCGCCTCCAAGCTTGAGACCATGGCGACCATCGTGCTGCCCGTGGTCGCCGAGATCATCTCGCCGATGGTCTATTCCATCCCGATCCAGCTTCTCGCCTATCACACGGCCGTCTTCATGGGCACCGACGTCGATCAGCCGCGCAATCTCGCCAAGTCCGTCACGGTCGAGTGATCCGGATCGGGGCAGTCCGCTGCCCCAATTCTTGCTCTTGCGCCCTAGGTGTCACTCCGGCATTGTCCGCAGCGTTACGGCACTGCACAATGACGGTGGGCATGACCGAAGGTTCTGACAGGATTTCGATGGCGACCCGGCTCAGGAACAACTTCCTGACTGGTCTCATCATTTGTGCGCCGATGGCGATCACCATCTATCTGACCTGGACCTTCATCCATTGGGCAGACAGCTGGGTGAAGCCTTATCTGCCGGATCGCTATAACCCTGAAGCCTATCTGAAGTTTGCTGTTCCCGGCACCGGACTTCTCATCGCTATTCTCTTCATCACGCTTGTCGGCTTTCTCGGGCGAAACCTGATCGGTCGCTCGATCGTCTCCTACAGCGAGAACATCCTGAACCGAATGCCGCTGGTGCGTACCGTCTACAAGAGCACCAAGCAGATCTTCGAGACCGTGCTGAAAGAGCAGGGCAACTCTTTCAAGAAGGTCGGCCTGATCGAATTTCCGCGCTCGGGGACCTGGGCGCTGGTCTTCGTTTCGACGGACGCGAAGGGCGAGATTGCTGCGAAGCTCAATCAGGACGGCGAGGAAATGGTTGCCGTGTTCTTAGCGCCGACCCCTGTGCCCACAGCCGGCTTTCTGATGTTCGTGCCGCGCAGCAAGCTGATGCTACTGGACATGAGCCCGGAAGAGGGTGTGAAACTCTTGATCTCGGCGGGTCTGGTCACGCCGGAGTATAAGCCGACCGTCGCGGACGCCATGGCGGCGTTTCAGGATCTCGCGGCTGATGATCCGGTCGAGCCGCCCAAGCGTGCCGGCCGTTCCTAAATACGTCTTTCCTCACCCCGCATGCAGGAAGCGGATCGCTTCGTCTCGGCGGTGGAGATACAGCAGTGTTCTGACAGCTTCTCCCCGCTCCGAAGTGAGTTCCGGGTCTCGATCCAGCAGATAGGCAGCATCCTTGCGGGCGATCTCCAGCAGGTCGCCATGATGTTCAAGGCTGGCGATCTTGAAGCCCGGCGTGCCCGACTGCCGTGTCCCCAAAAGCTCCCCTTCGCCTCGGAGCTTCAGGTCCTCCTCGGCGATCAGGAAGCCGTCTTCCGAATCGCGCAGGATCGACAGCCGCGCCTTGCCGGTTTCGCCGAGCGGCCCCTTGTAGAGAAGGATGCAGCTCGACGCCTCCTCGCCACGGCCCACACGACCGCGCAGCTGATGCAGCTGTGCGAGCCCAAAGCGTTCGGCATGTTCGATCACCATGATCGTCGCATCGGGCACATCGACGCCGACCTCGACCACGGTGGTGGCAACCAGCAGCCGCGTCTCGCCATTCTTGAAAGCCAGCATCGCGGCGTCCTTCTCCGGCCCTGCCATGCGGCCATGTACGAGGCCGATCGGCGCCTTGATGAACTGCGCCAACACCGCCTGCCGCTCCTCGGCCGACATCAGCTCGCTTTCTTCGGTTTCCTCGACCAGGGGGCAGATCCAGTAGGCCTTCTTGCCTTCCGCGATTGCCGCCCGCAGACGCTCGATGACATCGGGTACGCGCTCGGTCGGTACGGTCACTGTCTGGATCGGCTTGCGGCCTGCCGGCTTCTCTGTGAGCTTGGAAACATCCATGTCGCCGAAGGCGGCAAGCACCAGCGTGCGCGGGATGGGGGTTGCCGTCATGACCAGCATATGCGGCGAGATGCCCTTGGAGGTGAGCCGCAAGCGCTGGTGCACGCCGAAGCGGTGCTGTTCGTCGACGACGGCGAGTGTCAGGTTCTTGTAAACAACGGCATCCTGGAAGAGCGCATGGGTTCCGATAACGATCTGCGCCTCGCCGGATGCGATCCGCTCCAGGATGGCTTCTCGCTCCTTGCCCTTTGTCCGGCCGGTCAGCACTTCGATCCGGAGGCCTGCGGGTGCGCCGAGCTTGGCAAGTGTTGCATGGTGCTGTCGTGCCAGGATTTCCGTCGGTGCCATCAGCACCGCCTGTCCGCCTGCCTCGACGGCTGCTGCCATGGCAAACAGCGCCACCAGCGTCTTGCCAGCGCCCACGTCGCCCTGCACCAGCCGCAGCATGCGCTGGTCGGTGGCCATGTCCTTCAGGATGTCGTCGATTGCTGCCAGTTGGCTGTTGGTCGGTGTGAAGGGCAGGGTGGCGCGGATCTTGTCGCTGATCTCGCCCGTCGGCTTGATCGGCGTGCCCGGCACCCGGCGCAGCTTCTGCCGCACCAAGGCGAGCGACACCTGGCCGGCGAGGAATTCATCATAGGCGAGCCTGCGTCTGGCCGGCGCTTGCGGGTCGATGTCCTTCTCGTCGCGCGGATTGTGGAGCGCAACCAGGCTCTCGCGCACGCTGGCGAAACCCTGTTTCGTCACAAGCGGCGCATCCGCCCATTCCGGCATATCCGGCATGCGCTCGACAGCCGCCTCCACGGCCTTGCGCAGCACCTTGGGGCCGAGCCCTGCGGTCAGCGGATAGACCGGCTCGACCAGCGGCAGGTTTTCGGCCTCGCTTGCCTTCACCATCAGGTCGGGATGGACCATCGAGGCGCGGCCATTGAACCAGTCGACTTTCCCTGAGACCATGACGATCTCGTCGATCGGCAGTGCCTTTTCCAGCCAGTTGCCCTTGACCCGGAAGAAGGTGAGCGCCAGTTCCCCCGTCTCGTCATGCAGCATCACGCGGTAGGGCAGGTTGCTCTTGCCCGGCGGCGGCGGCATGTGGCGGTCGACCCGGCCGGTGATCGTTACCAGCGAGCCTTGTTGTGCATAGGCGATGCCCGGCTGGTGGCGTCGGTCGATCAGCCTGTGCGGCGCGAGGAAGAGCAGGTCGACGACCCGCGTATCCTCGGCATCCTCGCGCCCGAGCAGTGTGGCGAGAAGTTGGGCGAGCTTGGGGCCCACTCCGCTGAGCGAGGCGACGGAGGCAAACAGGGGATCGAGAAGATGGGGACGCATGATGGGCGCAAAATGCCTCGTTATTTGCCCCTTTGGCAAGCTGACATTTGCCGGACGCTGCTCTATAGAAGCGCAAGATTTAAAAGGATGCCAAGATGACTGGACTGGTGAAAAGCAGTGCCGACCTCGATCCGCGCCGTCGGCGCATCCTGTTCCGCTGCTGGCATCGCGGCATCCGGGAAATGGACCTGATGCTCGGGCAGTTCTGCGAGGCCCATATCAGCCAGCTTTCCGATGAGGAGCTCGACGAGTTGGAGCGCATTATGGTCGAGGAAGACAATGACCTCGTCCGTTACATCACCGGGGCCGAGCCCGTGCCCGCCCATCTCCAGACACCGCTCTTCGAACGCATTGCCGCCCTGCGCCCGGATTTCTCACCGGTCACGGGCGATGAATACGCTGCAAAGTAACTGATATGCCCCTGATCGATGTGAAGCGGATTGTCGGCGCACAATCTGCGCTGACGCTCTCCCATGTGCCCGACGGCATGGATGCCTTCATCCTGGCCGAGCTGGCGCGTGAAGGGAAACCGGTCGCCTATGTGGTGTCCGACGGACAGCGGCTGCAGAACCTCGAGCAGACACTGAGCTTTGCTGCGCCCGACATTCCGGTCTTAAGCCTGCCTGCCTGGGACTGTCTGCCTTACGACCGCGTCTCGCCGTCCGCTGATGTGTCGGCCCGGAGATTGGCGGCACTGTCGGGTCTGATTGCGCTCTATCTCAATCCGCATCCTGCCATCGTGCTGGTGACGGTCAATGCCATGCTGCAGAAGGTGGCACCAGCTGATGTGATCGACAGCCTCGGCTTTTCGGCCAAGCCCGGCAATCAGGTGCGCATGGATGACATTGCCGCACGTCTGGAGCGCAACGGTTTCGACCGGGTTGCGACTGTGCGGGAGGTCGGTGAATTCGCCGTGCGCGGCGGCATTCTCGATGTCTTCGTGCCCGGTGCGGAAGAGCCCGTGCGTCTCGACTTCTTTGGCGATACGCTCGAAAGCATCCGCTCCTTCGATCCGGCAAGCCAGCGCACGATCGCCCAGGTCCGTTCGCTTGATCTCAACCCGATGAGCGAGGTGACACTGACGCCGGAGAGCATCAGCCGGTTTCGCAAGAACTATCTCTCGCTCTTCGGCGCCGCCACCCGCGATGACGCGCTCTATGCCGCCGTCTCCGAGGGGCGCCGCTATGCCGGCATGGAGCACTGGTTGCCCATGTTCTACGACAAGCTGGAGACGACCTTCGATTATCTGCGCGGCTTCCGTATGGTCACCGACCATACCGTGCGTGAGGCAGCCGAAGAGCGCGCCAAGCTGATCCGCGACTACTACGAGGCGCGCCTTAACTCGGCGACGCCCGGCAAGGGCCATCTCGCCCAAGGCACGCCGTACAAGCCGGTTCCGCCGGAGCGGCTCTATCTCGGTGCCAGCGAGTTCGGCGCCAACCTCGACGCTTTCGACCCGATCCGGATCACCCCCTTTGCCGAACACGGGGGTGAAAGCCGTGTTGTCATCGAGGTGGATGCCCGGCCGACGCCGCGCTGGGCAAAGAGTGCCAACGAAGCCAGCGAAGACGGCAATCGCGCCAATGTCTTTGGCCAGGCGGTCACCTATATCGCCGACAAGCGCGCTGCTGGCGCCAAGGTCGTCGTCTCCGGCTGGTCGGAAGGTTCGCTCGATCGCCTGCTGCAGGTGCTCAATGAGCACGGCCTGGAGCGGCTTGTGCCGGTCGCGGCCCTCAAGGATGTCGACAAGCTGAAGAAGGGCGAGGCGGGCACCGCCGTCCTCAGCCTCGAAGGCGGCTTCGAGACCAACGGGTTCGTCATCATCGGCGAACAGGACATTCTCGGCGACCGCATGGTCCGCCGCTCCAAGCGCCGCAAGCGCGCCGCCGATTTCATCTCTGAAGTTGCGGGCATCGATGAAGGTTCGATCGTCGTTCACGCCGAACATGGCATCGGCCGTTTCGTCGGTTTGCGCACCATAGAGGCCGCCGGCGCCCCGCATGCCTGCCTCGAACTGCAATATGCCGATGAGGCCAAGCTCTTCCTGCCGGTCGAAAACATCGATCTGCTCTCCCGCTATGGCGGCGAGGCGACGGAAGTGCAACTCGACAAGCTGGGCGGTGGCGCCTGGCAGATGCGCAAGGCGAAGCTCAAGAAGCGCCTGCTCGACATGGCAGGCGCCTTGATACGCATTGCCGCCGAACGCATGACACGGACGGCTCCGGTATTGACCACACAGGAAGGTCTCTACGACGAGTTCGCCGCCCGTTTCCCCTATGACGAGACGGAAGATCAGGAGACCGCGATTGAATCCGTCCGCTCGGACCTCGGCGCCGGCCGTCCCATGGACCGCCTCGTCTGCGGCGATGTCGGATTCGGCAAGACGGAAGTGGCGCTTCGTGCCGCATTCATCGCCGCGATGAACGGCATCCAGGTTGCTGTCGTCGTGCCGACCACGCTTCTGGCCCGCCAGCATTTCAAGACCTTTTCCGAACGCTTCCGCGGCCTGCCGATCCGCGTCCAGCAGGCCTCGCGCCTTGTCGGCACCAAGGAGCTGAACCTCGTCAAGAAGGAAGTCGCCGAAGGCAAGACCGATATCGTCGTCGGCACCCATGCGCTGCTCGGCACCGGTGTCAATTTCGCCAATCTCGGTCTGCTGATCATCGACGAGGAGCAGCATTTCGGCGTCAAGCACAAGGAGCGGCTGAAGGAGCTGAAGTCGGACGTGCACGTCCTGACGCTTTCGGCCACGCCCATCCCGCGTACCCTGCAGCTTGCCATGACCGGGGTGCGCGAACTCTCGCTGATCACCACGCCGCCGGTCGACCGCATGGCAGTGCGCACCTTCATTTCGCCCTTCGATCCGCTCGTCATCCGCGAGACGCTGATGCGCGAGCATTATCGTGGCGGACAAAGCTTTTATGTCTGCCCGCGCCTTGCCGATCTCGCGGATGTGAAAAGTTTCCTCGACGAGAACGTGCCGGAACTGAAGGTGGCGATCGCCCATGGCCAGATGGCTGCCGGCGAGCTCGAAGACATCATGAACGCCTTCTACGAGGGCCGCTATGACGTGCTGCTCTCGACGACCATTGTCGAATCCGGCCTCGATGTGCCGACAGCCAATACGCTGATCGTCCACCGTGCCGACATGTTTGGCCTCGCCCAGCTCTACCAGATCCGTGGCCGTGTCGGTCGCTCCAAGGTCCGCGCCTTCGCGCTCCTGACGCTCCCGGTCAACAAGGTGCTGACGGCGGGTGCCGAACGGCGCCTGAAGGTCCTGCAGTCGCTCGACACGCTCGGCGCCGGCTTCCAGCTTGCCAGCCACGACCTCGATATCCGTGGCGCCGGCAATCTGCTCGGCGAGGAACAGTCCGGCCATATCAAGGAAGTCGGCTTCGAGCTCTACCAGCAGATGCTGGAAGAGGCGGTCGCCGAGGTGAAGGGTGTCGATGAAGTGGTCGATACCGGCTGGTCGCCGCAGATCCAGGTCGGCACCTCGGTCATGATCCCGGAAAACTACGTGCCGGATCTGCATCTGCGCATGGCACTCTATCGCCGCCTCGGCGAGCTCGACGACCTCAGAGAGATCGACGGATTCGGCGCCGAATTGATCGACCGCTTCGGCCCTATGCCGATCGAAGTGCAGCATCTGCTGAAGGTGGTTTACATCAAAGCGCTCTGCCGCGTGGCCAATGTCGAAAAGCTGGAAGCCGGGCCCAAGGGTGTCGTGGTTCAGTTCCGCAGCAAACAGTTCCCCAATCCGGCAGCGCTGGTCGGCTATATCGCCAAGCAGGGCAGCATGGCAAAGATCAGAGCGGACCACTCGGTGTTCCTCACCCGCGACCTCCCAACGCCGGAGAAGCGGCTGGCAGGGGCTGCAGTGGTGATGACGCAGCTGGCGGAGTTGGCGAAGGCGAGTTGAGGCGAGGGACTGGCGCCTGACGACTGGGGTTCAGACGTCGGTCTGTTCCGGCTTGATCGCCAGCGCCGCATCCGTCTTGCCGGCCACCGGTGGCGGAAGGGGCGTGTCGCGCTTGCGCTCGCGGATCAGCGTCAGAAGCCCTGATCCGACGATCAGCACGATGCCGATGCCCATCGGCCAGTCGACCTTGTCGCCGAAGACGAGATACCCCAGCAGGATGGCCCAGAGCATCTGGCTGTACTGGATCGGTCCGACGATCGGGGCGGGGGCATAAAACGACGCCAGCATCATGAAGATGTTACCGACGGCTGCGAGCAGGCCGAAGGCGGCAAGCAGCATCAGGTCATAACGGTCGGGTGCCTGGAAGTCCGGTAGAGAGAAGGCCGCGCAGATGATGACGCTGCCGAGCAGACCCGCACCGTAAAGCGAGATGTTCTTCTCCTGCGGGCCCATGGCGCGGAAGATGATGATCGTGACGGCGCCGGCAAAGCCTGAGATCAGTGCTGCGAGGTGCCCGATTTCCAAATCGCGAAAGCCCGGACGCAAGACCACCAGCACGCCGAGGAAGCCGATCAGGACGGCTGCCCAGCGCTTCATGCCCACCTCTTCCTTGAGGAAGATCACCGACATGATGGTGGCAAAGCTCGGCAGCAAGAAGATCAGGCAGAAGGCCTCGGCCATGGAGAGCTGGGTAAAGGCAATGATGCTGCCGACCGTGCCCACGGCAGAACAGACGAAACGCAGGCCCCAGAGCGGCCAGTTGGTGCTGCGCACCAGATCCGTATAGCGGTCGCCGCGTTTCATCAGGAAGGGGATTGCCAAGAAGCCGAAGAGGCTGCCGATGAAGCCGGCTTCGAAGGCGGGCACGCGGCCTTCCACCATTTTCACGGCAGCATCACTGAAGGAATAGGCGGCAAAGCAGATGAAGGCGAAGATGACGCCTTTGAAAGTGGTGTCGGCGGACAAGGTGATGATCCCGGGGAGGAGGTTACCTCACCGGGATACGAGTGTTCGTTACAACCGTCAATTCAGATTGCGCAGCGCCTCGGCCTTCGCCTTGGCGATTTCACGCAGGGCATTGGCAAGTTCCGCCGGCGGCTGGGCACCGCTGACCGCATATTGCTGGTCGAAGATGAAGAAGGGCACGCCGTTCACGCCCATCTGCTTGGCGGCTTCGACCTCGGACAGCACATGGTTGACGTCGGCATCGCCTGACAGCAGCGATTCGATCACCGGCCGCGACAGTCCGGCGTCGGTCGCGATGTCGAGCAGCACGGCGGTATCGCCGATATTGCGGCCCTGTTCGAAATTCGTCTTGAACAGCAGGTCGACCACGCGGGTCTGCGTCTCCCGGCTTTCCTGGCCGGCCCAGTGGATCAGTCGGTGGGCATCAAGCGTGTTCGGACCGACCTTGATCGCATCGAAATCGAAGGCGATGCCGACCTCGGCACCGAGCGACTTCAGATGCGCATGCGCCTGATCCATTTTGTCCTTGCCGCCGAGCTTCTTCGCCAGTTCGACCTGCTGGTCGACGCCTTCAGGCGGATAGTCGGGGTTGAGCTGGTAGGGCCGCCAGTTGATGTCGACGCTGACTTCGTCCTGCACTTCGGCGATCGCAAGCTCAAGCCGCGCCTTGCCAAGATAACACCAGGGGCAGACCACGTCGGATACGAGGTCGATGGTGATGCGGTCCATGGTGTCATCCTTTTCTGGCATTCGTGTCGATCGTCCTTAAAGCAAAGCAGGCCGGAGACAAGCTCCGGCCCGGAAACACAGCGTCAAACGCTTGGGGGTTATTGCATCCGTGCGTCGAACCATGTGGAGCGCTGGTAGCCATAGAGCGGGGCTGCATCGGGCCGTCCGATATGCTTCCAGCGGGCGACCCATTGCTCGCCGATGTGATAGAGAGGCACGAGGTAGTGTCCGGCAACCAGGAGCCGGTCATAAGCGCGCACGGCTGCCTGGAAATCGGCCGGGTCGCGGGCCTGCAGCAATGCCTCGATCATGCGGTCGATGTCGGGGTCGGCCACGCCAGCATAGTTGAAGCTGCCCTGGGCATCTTTCGCTTCGGATGCCCAACGATTGACCTGCTCGGCGCCGGGCGAGAGCGACGAGGTGTAAGCCTTGATGATCATGTCATAGTCGAAGCTGTTGGAGCGCGCCTGATACTGCGCGTCATCGACGGTGCGGATCGCCATGTCGATGCCGATCATTTTCAGCGTCCGCTGAAACGCGATGGCCATCTTCTCCTGACCTTCGTTCTGGGTCATCACCTCGAAGGCGAGCGGCTTGCCGGCGGCATCGATCATCTTGCCGCCCTGGATCTTGTAGCCCGCTTCCTGGAAGAGCCTGACGGCCGTGCCGAGCGCCTTGCGATCACCGCCGGATCCGTCCGTGGCCGATTGGCTGTAGGTGCCAGCGAGGATCTCCGGCGACAGTTTCTCTTTCGCAGACCCGAGCAGCGCCAGCTCCCTCTCGTCTGCGGCATTGCCGAAGGCGCCGAGTGCCGAATTTTGCCAGTAGCTTTGCGTGCGGGTGAAGGCGTTGCCGAAAAGGGTCTTGTTCATTGCTTCGAAGTCGAAGGCGGTGCTGATTGCCTCGCGCACCTTGACGTCCGCAAAGATCGGGCGGCGGGTGTTGAAGACGAATCCCAGCATGCCGGAGGGGAGCCCAGGCTTGAAGGCTTCCTTCACTACATCGCCATTCTGCGCAGCCGGGAAATTATAGGCCCGCTGCCAATGGTTCGAATCGCCATCCGGATAGATGTCGATCTCGCCTTTCTTGAAGGCTTCGAACAGCGTTGCCTCCTGGAGGAAATAGGTGACGCTGATTTCGTCGTAGTTGTCGAAGCCGACCTTTGAAGGAATGTCCTTGCCCCAGTAGTCGGGGTCGCGTGCCCAGGTGACCTTCTCGCCGGGCTTCAGCTCCTTGATCCTGTAGGGGCCCGAACCGATCGGGATGGCGAGTCCGCCCTGATCGAAGGTTTCGGGATCGATCGCGTGTTTCGGCAAGATCGGGGTCGAGTTGGCGAAGATCAGCGGTGTCTCGCGGTTTGCCTTCTCGTTGAAGGTGAACTTGATGCCGTGCTCGCCGACCTTCTCCATGCTGGCGACCGCGTTGAGCCGGCCGTTGAAGGGCGGGCGTCCCTTGTCGCGCAAGAGTTCGAAGGTGAAGATCACATCTTCGGGAGTGACCGGCTTGCCGTCATGCCAGCGCGCTTTGGGGTTGAGATTGAACTGCACATAGGTGCGGTCGGCATCCCATTCGACGGTTTCGGCCAGCAGGGCATAGAGGGTGAAGGGCTCGTCGGCAGACCGGGTCATCAGCGGTTCGTAGAGCAAATTGCCGAATTCCGGATCCCAGACGCCGCGCGCCGTCGTGCGCATGCCCTTAAGGACAAAGGGGTTCAGCGCATCATAGGTGCCGACCACGCCGTAATTGACCTTGCCACCCTTTTTCACCTCCGGATTCACGTAGGGAAAATGCGTGTAGTCTGCGGAGAGGGCAGGCTCTCCATGCATGGCAATGCCGTGCATGGGTTCTGCCGCAGCGACAGAGGCGAAGGGCAGCAGAAGCAGAGTAAACAAGAGACGGCGCAAGGCGACGATCCTCCTCGAATTAGAATCTCGAATGTGCCGGGACGCTAGCACACTCACCATAAAACCAACACAAGCGGGTGAGAATGAGGAGATGTGAGTCGATCCGGCGTCAAAGAAACGCTGGATATTCTGGCCGCCGCGATGTAACAGGTGAGCCAGATCGCAGGGTCATGTATTTGCCTCATTTGAACCACAGGTGGGGGCTGACAAGACCGGTGAATGACGCGGCAAAAAAGTCCGCGCGACAGGGGTTTTCAGGAGACGGAATACGTATGATGTTCAAACTTAGCAACGCAACGCGGACGGCTGTGTCTGCAATCGCACTGTCCTTCGCGGCAACCGCCATGCCGGTCGTCGCCCAGGCACAGGAAGCCGCCGCGCCTTCCGAGGCGAAGTGGTTCAAGACCTGCGCCAAGCAGGAAGAGTCCGACGTCTGCGTCGTCCAGAACCAGCTCGTCGCCGCAAACGGTCAGCTGATCACCGCGGTCGGCCTGATCACGGTCGAAGGCAAGGTCAACCGCAAGCTGCTACAGGTCACGGTTCCCTCGGCCCGCCTCATCCCGCCGGGCGTGATGATGCAGATCGATGGCGCTAAGGGCACCAAGCTCGACTACGCCGTCTGCCTGCCGGACCGCTGCACCGCTGAAATCCCGCTGACGGACGCGATCATTGCTAGCCTGAAGAAGGGTAACGAGGTCGTCTTTACCTCGATCAACTTCCGCCGCGCGCCGAACCCGATCAAGATCCCGCTGACCGGCTTCACCGGCGCCTTCGATGGCGAGGCTATGTCGCAGTCGCAGGCCGAAGAGCGCCAGCGCATGCTGCAGGAAGCCATGCAGAAGAAGCAGGAAGAGCGTAACAAGGCGATCACCGACGCCCAGAACGCTGCCAAGCAGGGCAACTGATCCCCCCGCGATCAGCTCTAGATACAAGAAGCCCGCGTCATCAGACGCGGGCTTCTTTGCATTGAGGTATCAGGTGGCTTAGTGGGCGAAGTTCATCTTCGGCTTATAGCGGCCCGTCTGCTGCGGTTCGAAGATCTGCTGGATCTGCGGATTACGCAGGGGCTCCTGGCTCTGATCCCGCTCCAAATTCTGCTCGGAGACATAAGCGACGTATTCCGTTTCGGAATTCTCCGCGAGCAGATGGTAGAAGGGCTGGTCCTTGTGGGGCCGGACCTCGGCGGGGATTGCATTCCACCACTCCTCGGAATTGGCAAACTCCGGATCAACATCGAAGATCACGCCGCGGAACGGAAAGTACTTGTGCCGTACGACGTCCCCGATACCAAATTTAGCGCTTCGTTGTTTCATGGTTTGACTTCCTTTCCCTGTCATATTTGGGAAGAAAGCCCGGCAAAATCAAGGGATGGTGTGTGACAGTGTGGCCAACTGCCAGACCTAGGCCGTTTTTCGGCCCGGTGCTGTTGCAAGGACGAGCCCGCCGGTGACCAGAACTATGCCGATGGCGTGATAGTGCTCGAAACGTTCGCCGAGGAAGACGACCGCCATCAGGATCGACATCGGCGGCATGAGGTAGAGGGTCATTCCGGCGATCCCGGGCCCGAAGACCTGGACGGCGTGCTGGAAGCAGTAGAAGGCGGCAAGGGACGCAAAGAGGACGATCCCGGCAAGCTTGGCGAACTCCATCCAGGTGTCGGGCAGGGGGGCTCCCGAGGCCATTTCGATCAGTCCCGGCGGGATGAGAACGACCGCGCCCGACAAAGCCAGCAAGGCGAACAGAGGCAGCGGCGGCATCGCGCGGACGGAAGGGCGCCGCAGCAAGAGGGAGTAGGCGGCAAAGGCAATTGCAGCCACGAGAATTGCGAGATCACCGATGTTGAAGGTGAGTTCAAGAAGCGCTTCGGGATGCCCCTTCAGGACGATTGCGACGACGCCGCCGAAAGCGATGATCATGCCGAGAAGTTCGCGACCGGTGATGGCGCGCTTCTGAAACAGCCACTGGAACAGGATGATGAAGAGCGACGAGGTCGTGTAGATCAGTGTTGCGTTCGATGCGGTGGTGAGGGTCAGCGCCCAGTAGACCACGCCGCCGCAAATGCCCATGCCGAGAATGCCAAGCGTCAGCCAGAGGGCGGTGTGTTGCCGGACGAAGGCAAGGCAGGCCTGGCGCTCGCGCCAGATGAAGGGCGACATCAGGAGCGCGGCTCCGACCCACCGCAACAGCGCAGTCGTGAATGGCCCGACCTCGCCTGATATCCCTCGACCGAAGATCAGGTTCGAGGAAAAGAACAAGGGCGCCAGCAAGAACAGCAGCCAGTCGTAAAGGCGCGGATCGGTGGTCTGGTGTGGAGCGGGCATGGGGATCGCTATCGGCGGAGGGAAAGGACTGTCCAAGTGCTAACGTGCGGCCATCCTGGGCGAAAGCGGCATTTCTTCGAAATGGTACCGAGACAAACGAAAAACGCCGGCGGATCTCTCCGCCGGCGCTTCTGGTCGGCAAAACCTGATGATCAGGCCGAGTAGTACATGTCGTATTCGACCGGATGCGGGGTCATTTCAAAGCGCATGACTTCCTGCATCTTCAATTCGATGAAGGAATCGATCTGATCGTCGTCGAACACGCCGCCGGCGGTCAGGAACTTACGATCCTTGTCGAGGCTTTCAAGCGCTTCACGCAAGCTGGCGCAGACCGTCGGGATCTTCTTCAGCTCCTTCGGCGGCAGGTCGTAGAGATCCTTGTCCATGGCCTTGCCCGGATGGATCTTGTTCTTGATGCCGTCGAGGCCGGCCATCAGCATGGCAGCGAAGGCGAGGTAGGGGTTCGCCATCGGATCCGGGAAGCGGACTTCGACGCGCTTGGCCTTCGGGTTGGTGCCGAAGGGAATACGGCAGGACGCTGAGCGGTTGCGGGCCGAATAGGCCAGCAGGACCGGAGCTTCGTAACCCGGGACCAGACGCTTGTAGGAGTTGGTCGACGGATTGGTGAAGGCATTGAGTGCCTTGGCATGCTTGATGATGCCGCCGATGTAGTAGAGGCAGCTCTCGGACAGGCCGGCATATTCGTCGCCGGCGAAGGTCGGCTTGCCGTCCTTCCAGATCGACTGGTGCACGTGCATGCCCGAGCCGTTGTCGCCGAAGATCGGCTTCGGCATGAAGGTCGCGGTCTTACCATAGGCATTGGCGACCTGGTGCACGACATACTTGTAGATCTGCATCTTGTCGGCGTTGCGCACCAGGGTGTCGAACTTGATGCCGAGTTCGTGCTGAGCAGCTGCCACTTCGTGGTGGTGCTTTTCGACGACGACGCCCATTTCGCCGAGGACCGTCAGCATTTCGGAGCGCATGTCCTGCAGGCTGTCGATCGGCGGAACCGGGAAGTAGCCGCCCTTGACGCGCGGACGGTGGCCGAGGTTGCCGGTTTCATATTCGGTGTCGTCGTTCGACGGGAGTTCGGTCGAATCGAGCTTGAAGCCGGTGTTGTACGGGTCGGCCTTGTACTTCACGTCGTCGAAGACGAAGAATTCGGCTTCCGGACCGACGAACACGGTGTCACCGATGCCCGATGCCTTGAGATAGGCTTCGGCCTTCTTGGCGGTGCCGCGCGGGTCACGGTTATAGGCTTCGCCCGAAACCGGATCGAGGATGTCGCAAAGGATGACCATCGTCGACTGTGCGAAGAAAGGGTCCATGTGGACGGTTGCCGGATCCGGCATCAGCACCATGTCGGACTCGTTGATGGCCTTCCAGCCGGCAATCGAGGAACCGTCGAACATGACGCCATCGGCGAACATGTCTTCGTCGACGCAGGCAATGTCCATCGTGACGTGCTGCAGCTTGCCCTTCGGATCGGTAAAGCGCAGGTCGACGAACTTGATGTCGTTGTCCTTGATCTGTTTCAGGATATCGTTTGCGGTCGTCATATTCTTATGTTCCTCGCGTGAGCTGACGATTTAAACCCAACCTCCCTTGGTGTCGGGTCCGATTAGATGGCGTCGATACCGGTTTCGCCGGTTCGAATGCGGACGACTTCTTCGACGTTCGAAACGAAGATTTTGCCGTCGCCGATGCGGCCCGTCTGGGCTGCATTGCGGATGGCGTCGATGACGGCCTCCACGTTTTCGTCGGCCAGTACAACTTCGACCTTCACCTTGGGCAGGAAGTCCACGACATATTCGGCGCCGCGATAGAGCTCGGTATGGCCCTTCTGGCGACCGAAACCCTTGGCTTCCGTCACGGTGATACCCTGCAAGCCGACTTCCTGAAGGGCTTCCTTCACTTCGTCGAGCTTGAAAGGCTTGATGATCGCTTCGATCTTTTTCATGAGAAAATTTCTCTCCGCTTCCTCAGTAAAGCAGGATGAGCCCCGCCCGCCGGGCTGGATGCAGGGAATGTGCCAGTTTTTCGCGAAAATCGCGCGAAAACCGACGCCTCCTCCGTCCGACAGGGCAAATCTCCTGCAAAATGACCGGAAAAGCCAGCCCGTTTCCTACAAAATATCGATTTTCGCCAATCTTTTTTCGGGCGCAGCGAAATCACTAAGCCGCTGGCCTCCTTGCGCAATTTGTTATGCGCAAGCCTTCAAAATAGGCATTTGCATAGAAAGACATCAATCTTCTCTGCCTAAAATCGTGCAGCGTTGCGCAAGGCGTGGATTGTGCTCTAACCTTGACCCATGACCCGCCCCAGCACCCAGCTCCACCCCGAGATCCTCTTGCCACCGGATGCCATGGCCCGCGTCGACGCGGCGGCCGCAAACTCGGGGATCGATAGCTTCGGGTTGATGTTGCGTGCGGGTGAGGCGGTCGCGGCAGCGGCACTTCGCCACTTTCCCGGGGCTCTTCGTTTCGTGATCCTGTGCGGGCCGGGAAACAATGGCGGCGACGGATATGTCGCGGCGTCGGCGCTGGCGCGGGCGGGTGCCGAGGTCTGCGTCTACAGTCTGGTGGAGACGGCGGCGCTCAAGGGAGATGCCGCGCGCGCGCAAGCCGCTTGTCCGCTTCCGGTGATGGCGATCGAGCGGTTCGAACCTAAGGCTGGCGAGGTGATCATCGATGCGCTGTTCGGTGCAGGACTGGCGCGTGATCTTCCTGCTACCGTGCAGGCACTCATCCGCAAGGTCCGCAAGGCGGGACTGCCCGTGCTGGCCGTTGACCTTCCCTCCGGCATCGATGGGGCCACGGGTGAGATCAGGGGCGAAGCCTTCGAGGCAAGTCACAGCGTGACTTTCATGGCCAGGAAGCCCGGTCATGTGCTGCTGCCCGGGCGACTTCATTGCGGGAGCCTCGAGGTTTTCGACATCGGCATTCCCCGGAGGATCGTCGGGGCTGAAGCTCGTTCGCTCTGGATCAACGGTCCTGCGATCTGGACAGGGCATGCTCGACACAGTTCGGCGCATGACCACAAATACCGCCGTGGCCATGTGACGGTGTTTTCCGGTCCGCAGACGGCGACGGGGGCAGGGCGCCTTTCTGCGCAGGCTGCTTTGCTGGCTGGAGCTGGACTGGTGACGCTTGCGTCGCCATCGGAGGCGCTCGCGACCAATGCCGCCCACCTGACGGCGGTCATGCTGAGCGCGATCGACGATGCGGGCGATGTGTCGGAATGGCTGGCCGACACGCGCCGCACCACGTTCGTGCTTGGCCCGGGTTTCGGTGATCGGCAGCGCGCCCGCGCGTTTGCGGAGATGATCGGCGAGGCCGGACGCAAGCTTGTCCTCGATGCCGACGGAATTACTGCTTTTGTGGGTGCTGCCGAACGGTTGAACGCCATCTTCGGTTCCGATGAGCCGCGGCTGGTCGTCACGCCGCATGAGGGCGAGTTTTCACGTCTTTTTCCGGAGATTGCAGCGGACCGCAGCCTGGGCAAGGTGGAAAAGGCACTCGCGGCGGCGAGGGCACTAGGCGGCATAGTCATCTACAAGGGAGCGGATACCGTGATTGCCGCGCCCGATGGGCGCGCAGCCGTCGAGGAAAAGGCGCCCGCGACCCTTGCAACGGCAGGATCGGGTGACGTGCTTGCCGGCATCATTGGTGCGAGGCTGGCTAATGGGATGCCGGCTTTCGAGGCGGCCTGTGCCGCTGTCTACCAGCACGGTCAGGCAGCGCTCCGTGCCGGTCGCACGCTAACGGCCGAAGACCTGATCATCCATATCCAGCCTGACTAGGCGTTAAGGACCCCCACCTCAGCGTTCAGAGCTCGGCCGGCTGCATGAGTCGGCTGCGCCGCAACATGCCTTCGCCCTCGAGAAGAGGATAGGCGATCGAGACGAAGAGGGAATTGATCTCCTTCAGATCGCGCATGGTGTCGATATGCAGCGAGCTCGATTCGAAACTTGCGGCATTGCCCTGACGCAGGCGCTGCAGATGACTCTCCTCGCTGATCTTCACCAGATTGCGGATCGCTTCCTTACGGGCGACAAGCTGGCGCGCATGCTCGAGATCGCGGGTGACGAGCAGGTTGAAGGCGAGATGGGCGTTCTGCACCACCTCGTTGTGCATGGCGCAGAGCTCTGCCCAGCCCTCGGCCGAGAAAGCGACGTTTCGCTCCTTCTTCTTGCGGGCGCGGGTCAGCATGTTCTGCGAGATGATGTCGGCTGCCTGCTCGATCTTGATCGTCGCGCCCAGGAGGTTCTGGCATTGCGCGGCCGAGGTCTGGTCGAGTGCCGTTGCGGAAATGCGGGCGAGGTAGAACTTGATGTCGCGATGGATCGTGTCGATCTGGTCGTCGAGCGTTTCAATCCGCTCCATCTTCTTTGGATCCCAATGCTCGAAGAGATCGAAGATACCGTCCAGCATGACTTCGGTCTTGTCGCAGACGGCCAGAACCTCGCGGGTCGCATTGGAGATCGCCTGCTGCGGATTGCCGAGATCCATAACGTTCAGGGCCGAAAGGCGATCGTCATTGGCCGGGCGCTCCTCGCTGCGGGCGAGCATGCGCTCCAGAAGGCTTGCCACGAGGCCGGCAAAGGGCAGGCCAAGGACCAGCACGGCGCCGTTCATCGCCAGATGCACCATGACGACGGCATCTCCGGGAAGGGCGGCAAAGACCGTCGGGCTGATCGCAAACACAAACTGGGCCGCGAGCGCGATCAAAGTCATCATCCCGCGGATCACGACATTGCCGAGCGGCACGATCCTGGCATTCGGCGCGGCATTCTTGGTCAGCAGTGCCGCGATAATGGCGGCGCCGAAATTGATGCCGAGCACCAGCGGAATGATCAGCGCATCCGGCAACAAATGCTGGTCAGCGAGCGAAGCGACCAGGAGGACGGCGGCGACACTGGAATGGAAGGCCCAGGCGAGCAGGGCCGCGAGCGCAAAGGCGCTGATCCAGTCGCTGGCGAGATAGTTGAAGAGAACGGGCAGGATCCGGCTCTCGCGCAGCGGCTCCGACGCCTCGCCAATCAGACGCAGCGATAAGAGGAGGAGGCCAAGGCCAAACAGGATGCGGCCGATCTGCCGCCAGCCGCGCGCCTCGGATGTCCGGAAGGCGACGGTGCCCGCAAGAAGCAGCACCGGAACGAGCAGCGAGAGATCGTAGCGCAGGATGCGCACGACGAAGGCTGAGCCGAAGTCGGCACCAAGAAGGGTCGCTACACCGATGGCCGGCAGCACATAACCGGCCGCCGAGAAGGACGAGACGATCAGGGCGACAGCGGTTGCACTTTGCAGCGCCACCGCGAACAGGAAGCCTGCGAAGGCCGCCGAAAAGCGGTTGCCTACGGCATGCCGGAGCTTGTCCTTCAAAACGCCGCCATAGGCGCGCTCGATCCCGGTGCGTACCATGCGGGTCGCCCAGAGAAGCAGCGCAACGGCGCCGGCGAGATGAATGAAGACGGCAATGCCCGACATGAAAGTGCCCCGAAAATTCGCAATGGTGGACGCGCACGTCCAAAACGGGAAGCATGCCGGCCGAGGTCGTGGTCTTGTCCGCGACTCTGCGACCGAGCCTAATCCAAATTCGCCATTGTCACAAATTGATGACTGTCAGTCGGCTGGAGTGCTCAACCGAGCTTCTTTTGCAGTTCCATCGCGCCGCGCGGTGCATTCACCTTGCCGCCGGAAATGAAGAAGGCAAAGACGTCGCGAGGTTTTTGCTCCGACTTCTGGTCTTTCGCAATCAGCGGGAGATCGTCGGGCACACCGCCTGCCGCATAGGTCTTCAGCCGTTCGGCCCAGGCATCGAGTTCCGCCGACGGGTAACAGGTAGGGGTCTCGTCCGTGCCCTCTTGCAGCCGTGCATAGACGAAGTCGGCGGTCGGATCGGCGAACATCGGATAGTCGTGATGATCGGCACAGACTGCGGCCACGCCATGGCGCCTCAGCATCTCGATGAATTCCGGTACCTGGAAGGAGGCATGACGCGGCTCGACGACATGGGTAAGGGCGCGGCCCTCCAGGGTCTTCGGCAGAAGCGCCAGAAATGCCTCGAAATCCTCGGGCTCAAACTTCTTCGTCGCCATGAACTGCCAGAGGATCGGCCCCAGATAATCCCCGAGTTCGGCAATGCCCTGGTTCACGAATTTCTCGATCGACGGACCGGCCTCGGCCAGCACCTTGCGATTGGTGCAATAGCGGCTTGCTTTCAGCGAAAAGACGAAACCATCCGGTACCTCCGATGCCCATTTGGCGAAGGTGGCCGGCTTCTGGCTGGAATAGTAGGTGCCGTTGACCTCAATCGCGGTCAGCTGACGGCTGGCATAGTCGAGCTGTCGCTTCTTCGGCAGATCGGAGGGGTAAAAGCTGTCGTCCCAGGGATCGAAGGTCCAGCCACCGATGCCCGTGCGGATCGTACCTGACTTTGTCATGGCTTGAATGCATCCTGTTCAGTTTCGCCAAATCCCGCGGTCTGGCCGACATCTTGAAGGATCAAGCGATAAACCCGGCCTTCACGCGCGGCGGCAGGCAGATCCCCACGTCGCAATGCCTCTCTCGCACGATCGAGTTTGCGGATCTCATCAAGGCCAACAGACAGCCCCCATGAACCGGCTGCATCATCCATCGTGACTAAAACCTCGACCGCGAAATCTCCCTCCCGCACCATCTGTACCGTCGTTGTCATCTCACGATCCTCCGCGAAAAATGATCCGTCCAACGATCCGGATCGGGACGATAGGCTGTCACCAGAACGGCAGGCTCTTGAGCGCCTGCCGGGAGGCCCCAAACCAGATGAATAGGCATTCCCTGTGTGTCGAACTGCAAGACCAGCACAGCAGGTCCCTTGAAATAATCATGATAGTCCTCGACGAGGATAGCCTCTGAAATCCCTTCGATCAGTGGCTCAATCAAAATACCATCGGCAATCAGCTTCTGTAACGCATGAGCAGAAACCCTTAGCTTTCTGTCGCCGACAAGGCTGACGATGCGCTGAAGTGTTTCGCTCATCCGTTACTCCGCCGCCTGCACCTTCTTCATCGGGCGCCGCTCCAGCAGCTCCTTGAGGAACTGCCCCGTATAGGACGCCTCGACCTTCACCACCTCTTCGGGCGTGCCCTGGGCGACGATCTGGCCGCCGCCATCGCCGCCTTCCGGGCCGAAGTCGATGATATAGTCGGCCGTCTTGATGACCTCGAGATTGTGCTCGATGACCACGACACTGTTGCCCTGGTTCACCAGTTCCTGCAGCATCTCCAATAGCTTGGCGACGTCGTGGAAATGCAGGCCGGTGGTCGGCTCGTCGAGAATGTAGAGCGTGCGGCCGGTCGAGCGCTTCGACAGCTCCTTGGCGAGCTTGACGCGTTGCGCCTCGCCGCCGGACAGCGTGTTCGCCTGCTGGCCGACCTTGATGTAGCCGAGGCCAACATCGAACAGCGCCTGCAGCTTGTCGCGCACCGCCGGCACCGCCTGGAAGAACTCGACACCTTCCTCGACCGTCATATCCAGCACGTCGGCGATCGACTTGCCCTTGAAGGTGACGTCAAGCGTCTCGCGGTTGTAGCGCTTGCCGTGGCAGACATCGCAAGTGACATAGACGTCCGGCAGGAAGTGCATCTCGATCTTGATCACGCCATCGCCCTGGCAGGCCTCGCAGCGGCCACCCTTGACGTTGAACGAGAAGCGCCCGGCCTGATAGCCGCGTGCCTTGGCTTCCGGAAGCCCGGTGAACCAGTCGCGGATCGGCGTGAAGGCGCCCGTATAGGTGGCCGGGTTCGACCTCGGCGTGCGCCCGATCGGTGACTGGTCGATGTCGATGACCTTGTCGATGAACTCGAAGCCGTCGATGCGCTCGTGCTCAGCCGGATTTTCGCGCGCACCCATGACGCGACGGGCCGCTGCCTTGTAGAGCGTCTCGATCAGGAAGGTCGACTTGCCACCACCGGATACGCCAGTGACTGCCGTGAACACGCCGAGCGGGATCGCCGCCGTGACGTTTTTCAGGTTGTTGCCTTTGGCGCCGACGACCTTGATCTGCTGCCCCTTTTTCGGCTTGCGCCGCTGGGCTGGGACGCTCACACCCATTTCGCCGGTGAGGTACTTGCCAGTCAGCGATTTCGGATTGGCCATCACGTCCTGCGGCGAGCCCTGAGCGATCACCTGCCCGCCATGAATGCCGGCTGCCGGGCCGATATCGACGACATAATCGGCGGTCAGGATCGCATCCTCGTCATGCTCGACGACGATCACGGTGTTGCCGATGTCGCGCAGGTGCTTCAGCGTGTCGAGCAGTCGCGCATTGTCACGCTGATGGAGGCCGATCGATGGCTCGTCCAGCACATAGAGGACACCCGTCAGGCCGGAGCCGATCTGCGATGCCAGACGAATGCGCTGGCTTTCGCCGCCTGACAGCGTGCCGGAATTGCGCGACATCGAGAGATAGTCGAGGCCGACGTCGTTGAGGAAGCGCAGGCGCTCGCGGATCTCTTTCAGGATACGTACGGCGATCTCGTTCTGCTTGTCGGTCAGCTTGGCCGGGAGGTCCTCGAACCACGAGCCGGCATTGCGGATCGCCATCTCGGTTACCTGGCCGATATGCAAGCCATTGATCTTGACGGCGAGTGCCTCCGGCTTCAGGCGGAAGCCGTTGCAGGCCGGGCAGGGGGCGGCCGACATGAAACGCTCGATCTCCTCGCGCGCCCAGGCGCTGTCGGTCTCCTTCCAGCGCCGCTCGAGGTTCGGCACGATGCCTTCGAAGGTCTTCGTCGTCGTGTAGGACCGTGCGCCGTCGGCATAATGGAAGTCGATCTTCTCTTCCGTGCCGTGCAGGATCGCCTTCTGCGCTGCTTCCGACAGGTCAGACCATTTCGAGGTCAGCTTGAAGCCGAAGGCCTTGCCCAGCGCTTCCAAGGTCTGGTTGTAATAGGGCGAGCTGGATTTGGCCCAGGGCGCGATCGCCCCGTCGCTCAGCTTGCGATGCACTTCGGGAACGATCAGCGCCTCATCGATCTTCTGCTGCGACCCGAGACCGTCGCAGGTCGGGCAGGCGCCGAAGGGATTGTTGAAGGAGAAGAGACGCGGCTCGATTTCCGGAATGGTAAAGCCGGAAACGGGGCAGGCAAATTTCTCGGAGAACAGGACGCGTTCGTGCGTTTCGTTCAGCGACTTGTTGGCCGAACCGCCGGCCGACGTTTCCTCCGGTGGCAGCGGCTTGTCTGCAAACTCGGCGACCGCCAACCCGTCGGCGAGCCTGAGGCAGGTTTCCAGACTGTCAGCCAGGCGGCTGGCGATGTCAGGGCGCACCACGACACGGTCGACCACTACGTCGATGTCGTGCTTGTATTTCTTGTCGAGCGTCGGCGCCTCGGCGATCTCGTAGAACTGCCCGTCGATCTTGACGCGCTGGAAGCCCTTCTTCATCAACTCGGCGAGTTCTTTTTTGTATTCGCCTTTTCGCCCGCGGATCATCGGGGCGAGGATGTAGAGGCGGGTGCCTTCCTCATAGGCGAGGATCCGGTCGACCATCTGACTAACGGTCTGGCTCTCGATCGGAAGGCCGGTTGCAGGCGAATAGGGCACGCCGACGCGGGCAAAGAGCAGGCGCATATAGTCATAGATTTCGGTGACCGTGCCGACCGTCGAGCGCGGATTGCGCGAGGTCGTCTTCTGCTCAATCGAGATCGCCGGCGACAGCCCCTCGATCTGGTCGACGTCGGGCTTTTGCATCATCTCGAGGAACTGACGGGCATAGGCCGAGAGGCTCTCGACGTAACGCCGCTGGCCCTCTGCATAGATCGTGTCGAAGGCGAGCGACGACTTGCCTGAGCCGGACAGCCCGGTCATCACGATCAGGCTGTTGCGCGGCAGATCGAGGTCGACGCCCTTCAGATTGTGCTCGCGCGCACCACGGATGGAAATGGTCTTGAGTTCGCTCATGTCAGGCTCTGATCGGCAAAGGGAAGGGGACTGTCCTTGGGAGAACTGTCCTTATGTAGGCAACGGCGCCGTTGAGTCGAGGCACAAGGCGCAATGGCTGCGGAATTTCGATTCTGTTGACAGGATCATAGAGAAATACTAGAACAAATAAAGAACATTTTCGCTGTGGATTTAAGCCCGTTACCACCCACTCGCTGCAGCGGATGGGATAAGGTGGCATTTGATTGGATTTTGAACGCCGCGGCGGCGCGGCAGTAAGGTGAGTGTCATGGCTGGTAGCGTCAACAAGGTCATTCTGATCGGCAATCTCGGTGCCGATCCCGAAATTCGCCGGACCCAGGACGGCCGGCCGATCGCCAACCTGCGCATCGCGACGTCGGAAACCTGGCGCGACAAGAACAGCGGCGAACGCAAGGAAAAGACCGAATGGCATTCGGTCGTGATCTTCAACGAAGGTCTCTGCAAGGTCGCCGAACAGTATCTGAAGAAGGGCTCGACCGTTTACATCGAAGGCCAGCTCCAGACCCGCAAGTGGCAGGACCAGAGCGGCGCCGACCGTTATTCGACGGAAGTCGTTCTGCAGGGCTTCAACGGCAATCTGACCATGCTCGGCGGTCGCGGTGATGGCGGCGGAGCCTCGCGTGGCGGCAATGACTTCGGCGGTGCCGATTACGGTGGCGGCGGTGGTGGCTATGACGGCGGTTACGGTTCGCCGGCGCCTTCGCGTGGCGGCGCGTCGGGCGGCGCAAGCCGTGGCGGCAGCGCTCCTTCCGGCGGCTTCTCACGTGACCTGGACGACGACATTCCGTTCTGAGAACCAGAGCGGACTTGATGAAAAATGGGGGCTACGGCCCCCATAATCGTTTGCGGTCGACGCTGGTTTGCAGTTCATTTCCGGAAGGGAGTTCGGCAATTGGCGAATTGCCTTCAGGGCTCGTCAGCCGGCGAAGGCGGACTTGATGC
This sequence comes from Rhizobium rosettiformans, assembly GCF_016806065.1. Taxonomy (NCBI): domain Bacteria; kingdom Pseudomonadati; phylum Pseudomonadota; class Alphaproteobacteria; order Hyphomicrobiales; family Rhizobiaceae; genus Rhizobium; species Rhizobium rosettiformans. Next base: position 3,547,425 of record NZ_CP032405.1, on the reverse strand, counting down.
CGTCGACGACGAACTGGACCGAAAGCGCGGCCAGCAGCACGCCCAGCAGACGCGTCAGCAGCGCGCGGCCGGTCACGCCGAGGAACTTGTTGAGGCGTTCGGCAAGGTAGAGCGAGACGAGGACGAGGCCGAGCACCACGGCGATGACGGCAATCAGCTGCAGCTTGCCAAGCCAGCCTTCGACGGTTCCCGAGATCAGCACCGTCGCCGATATGGCTCCGGGGCCGGCGATCAGCGGAATGGCGAGCGGGAAGACCGCAAGGTTGTGGATGTGATCCTTGGTAATCGCGTCCCCTGTCGTCTTTTCTTTCCGCTCGTTGCGCTTCTCGAAGATCATCTCGAAGGCGATGGCAAACAGCATCAGGCCACCGGCGATGCGGAAGGCGCCCATGGAAATGCCGAGCGCGCTGAGGATGCTGGCGCCGAACAGCGCAAACACCGTCAGGATGGCGAAGCCCATCACGGAGCCGCGCAAGGCCACCTGCTGGCGCTGGGCGCGGGTCATGCCCTGGGTGAGGCCGAGAAAGAGTGGCGCAAGCCCTGGCGGGTCGACGGTGACCAGCAGGGTGGTAAAGGCGCTGATCATCGTTTCGGTCATTGCCATGGCGTGTCATTCTCCTGTTCGAGCGCCCATAAAGCCGAAGCGCTGGTAGGCTTGCAAGCGGCGCACCCAAGATATTGAGGAAAATGCCTTTCCGCAGCCGCAAAAGCCTGTTTATAACCGGGCTCGAAATTGGCGCTTTCGCGTATGTTCCGCTATAGATTTCCCAGTGATTCCGAACAGAGATCGTGACCTGATTTGACTGAGCAAAGCACTCCCGGCGGCGGCAAGTTCCCGCAAGGCATCGAGCCTATTTCCATCATGGAGGAAATGCAGCGGTCCTATCTCGATTACGCGATGAGCGTCATCGTGAGCCGCGCACTTCCCGATGTGCGTGACGGGCTCAAGCCCGTGCACCGCCGTATCCTTTACGGCATGAACGAGCTCGGCCTCGACTGGAACAAGAAATACGTCAAGAGCGCCCGCGTCACCGGTGACGTCATGGGTAAGTATCACCCGCATGGCGATGCTGCGATCTATGACGCGCTCGCCCGTATGGCGCAGCCCTGGTCGCTGCGCATGCCGCTCATCGACGGCCAGGGCAATTTCGGCTCTGTCGACGGCGACCCGCCGGCCGCCCAGCGTTACACGGAATGCCGCCTTCAGAAGGTCTCGCACGCGCTGCTCGACGACCTCGACAAGGAAACGGTCGATTTCCGCGACAACTATGACGGCACGATGTCGGAGCCGGTCGTCGTTCCCGCGAAGTTCCCGAACCTTCTGGTCAATGGGGCGGGCGGTATCGCCGTCGGCATGGCGACGAACATCCCGCCGCACAACCTGGTTGAGGTTCTCGACGGCTGCACGGCACTGATCGACAACCCGGCGATCGAACTGCCGGAACTGATGCAGATCATTCCGGGTCCCGACTTCCCGACTGGCTCGATGATCCTCGGTCGTTCGGGTATCCGGTCTGCTTATGAGACGGGCCGTGGCTCCGTGGTCCAGCGCGGTGTCGCCCGCGTCGAGCCCATGCGCGGCGACCGCGAGCAGATCATCATCACCGAGATTCCGTATCAGGTGAACAAGTCGACGATGATCGAGAAGATGGCCGAACTCGTGCGCGAAAAGCGCATTGAGGGCATCTCGGACCTCCGCGACGAATCCGACCGCGACGGCTACCGCGTCGTCATCGAGTTGAAGCGCGACGCCAATGCCGATGTCATTCTGAATCAGCTCTATCGTTACACTCCGCTGCAGACGTCTTTCGGCTGCAACATGGTGGCGCTGAATGGTGGTAAGCCGGAGCAGCTGACGCTACTCGACATGCTGCGCGCCTTCGTCAACTTCCGCGAGGAAGTCGTTAGCCGCCGCACGAAATACCTGCTGCGCAAGGCCCGCGAACGCGCGCATGTCTTGGTCGGTCTCGCGATCGCCGTCGCCAATATCGATGAAGTCATTGCGCTGATCCGCAAGGCGCCGGATCCGGCAACCGCGCGCGAGCAGCTGATGACGCGCCGCTGGCCGGCCCATGACGTGGAATCGCTGATCCGCCTGATCGACGATCCGCGTCACCGGATCAACGAGGACCTGACCTACAATCTTTCGGAAGAGCAGGCCCGCGCCATTCTCGAACTGCGTCTCGCTCGCCTGACGGCACTTGGACGCGACGAAATCGATGAAGAGCTGAACAAGATCGGCGCCGAGATTTCGGATTATCTCGACATCCTCTCGTCGCGTGTCCGCATCCAGCAGATCGTCAAGGATGAATTCAAGGCGATCCGCGATGAATTCGGCACGCCTCGTCGCACGCAGATCGTCGATGGCGGTCCCGATATGGACGACGAGGATCTGATCGCTCGTGAAGAGATGGTGGTCACCGTTTCGCATGCCGGCTACATCAAGCGCGTGCCTCTCACGACCTACCGTGCCCAGCGCCGCGGCGGCAAGGGTCGCTCTGGTATGGCGATGAAGGACGAGGATTTCGCGACCCGCCTGTTCGTCGCCAACACCCATACGCCGGTTCTGTTCTTCTCGTCGCGTGGCATCGTGTACAAGGAAAAGGTCTGGCGCCTGCCGATCGGCACGCCTACCTCGCGCGGCAAGGCGATGATCAACATGTTCCCGCTGGAGCCCGGCGAGCGCATCACCTCGATCATGCCGCTGCCTGAGGACGAGGCAAGCTGGGGCAATCTCGACGTCATGTTCTCGACGACCCGTGGCACGGTTCGCCGCAACAAGCTTTCGGACTTCATCCAGGTCAACCGCAACGGCAAGATCGCGATGAAGCTCGAGGAGGAGGGCGACCAGATCCTCGGCGTCGAGACCTGCACCGAACATGACGACGTGCTGCTGACGACGGCCCTTGGCCAGGCGATCCGCTTCCCGGTCGACGAAGTGCGCGTCTTTGCCGGCCGCAACTCGATCGGCGTGCGCGGCCTGACGCTGGCCGATGGCGACCGTCTGATCTCGATGACCATTCTTGCGCACGTCGATGCCGAACCATGGCAGCGTGCGGCCTATCTCAAGCGCTCTGCCGCCGAGCGTCGCGCCATGGGCGTCGACGAGGACGATATCGCTCTGGTTGGCGAAGAAGTCGGCGCCGAAGGCGAATTGTCGGAAGAGCGCTATCAGGAGCTCAAGGCCCGCGAGCAGTTCGTGCTGACGGTCTCTGAGAAGGGCTATGGCAAGCGCTCCTCGTCCTACGATTTCCGCACCTCGGGCCGTGGCGGCAAGGGCATCCGCGCCACCGACACGTCGAAGACTGCGGAGATCGGCGAATTGGTTGCGGCCTTCCCGGTCGAGGAGACAGACCAGCTTATGCTCGTCTCGGATGGCGGACAGCTGATCCGCGTGCCGGTCAATGGCATCCGCATCGCCAGCCGCGCCACCAAGGGCGTGACGATCTTCTCGACTGCGAAGGATGAGAAGGTTGTTTCGGTCGAGCGGATCACCGAGCCGGAAAGTGACGACGAGATCGCTGAGGCGGCAGAGAACGCCGAGGTTGACGCCGAGAGCACTATTGCTCCGGCTGAAGACGCAAGCGGCGAGGGCGGTAGCGAGACCCCGACGGAATGATGTTAAGCCGGCCCGCAAGGGCCGGTTTCTCCATTCGTCAATCGACAAACGAAAAGCCCGCCGGAACTTGGATCCGAGCGGGCTTTTTGCTGGAGGTCTGCATCAAGTTCGATGCGGTCTTATTTTGGGGCCGGCGTGTGGATCCACCGACTGTGACCGCTTGGGATCGGTCTCAGAATGCCTTGCGGCGCTCCATCATGGCCCGGAAATCGTCGTTTTCGCGCTTCAGTGCCGTGATCGCAGAGGCGACTGAGGCTACGAACATGCCGCTGATCAAAGCAGCCAGAACGGACAGGGTGATAAACATGTCATTCCTTTCTTTCTCAGCGTGGCGTTGCGTTTCTAGCGGCGAAAACTCACTTCCGATTAATGGCCGAAGCTATGGTAACGGGCCGTCATCGGGGGGCCGTAGAATGCAGCGTCACTGCTGTCCTTGACGTAAAAGGTTGCAGAGGTGGCAACCATGGCAGTCATCATCATCATCCATACGAGGTTGATCAGGGTAACCTTGTCATGCATTGCTTTAGTCCTTTGAATGCCGGCATTCGCTGCCGTAAAATGCTTGCGTGCGGAAATAGTTCCCGCACAGTGTAGGAAGAGGTTTATCGGGCGATGCCTGAAGTCCTCTTGAACGTCCTGTTCATCTGGCGTTCATCTTCGCAATCCAGCGGCGACTGCTCCATCCAGTCCCGTGCAACCATCAGTCCAAGTTCGATAAGCAGAGACGCAGCGATGGCGGAAGCGATCAGAAGAGCGAGCATGGGGACGTCCTTGGTCTGTCTCGGTTTGGTTGACGATACAAACCTATCGCGATTGGCCTGAAGCGCCCTTGAATGGCGCGTTCATCTGCGGTTCAGCGGTCTGGCCGGGTGCCCGGGTCGATGAAGGCGTGACAAAGGCCCGCTCTCAGAGTGCTTGCGATCAGCCGGCTTCCGTGACAAAAGGCGGGCGAAACCAACAGACGGGTTCTCATGGCGACCGCATTTTATCCTGGCTCTTTCGATCCGATGACCAACGGCCACCTGGACGTACTCGTTCAGGCGTTGAACATCGCCGATCGCCTGGTGGTCGCGATCGGGACGCATCCGGGAAAGACGCCGCTGTTCGCCTATGAAGAGCGCGCCGATCTGATCCGTGAATCACTGGCCGCGGTTCTGCCTGACAGGGCAGAGGACCTCGAGGTGGTGTCCTTTGCGGATCTCGCAGTCGATGCCGCCCGCCGGCATGGCGCGCGCATCATGGTGCGCGGCCTGCGCGACGGGACCGATTTCGACTACGAAATGCAGCTTGCCGGCATGAATGCGACCATGGCGCCCGACGTGCAGACCGTCTTCTTGCCGGCGGCCACCGCCTCGCGGCCCATAACGGCCACATTGGTTCGCCAGATCGCCGCAATGGGTGGCGATGTCAGTGCCTTCGTACCCGCGCCGGTGCTTGCCGCCCTCAATTCCAGATACGGCCGCTGAGCCGCAATTTTCAGAACGGGAGTGATCATGAAGCTCGTCCAACTCGCAACCGCATTTCTCCTGGCTGTAGCCGGCTTCGGCTCCGCCCAGGCTCAGTCCAACGAGGACTTCCTGACCATCCAGCTGAAGGACGGCCCGGTCGTGATCCAGCTGATGCCTGACGTTGCACCGAAGCATGTCGCACAGATCAAGGAACTCGCTTCCAAGGGCGAATACGACAATGTCGCCTTTCACCGCGTGATCGAGGGCTTCATGGCCCAGACCGGTGACGTACAGTTCGGCGACATGGAAAACGGCTTCGAGCCTGGTCGTGCCGGCACCGGCGGTTCGAGCCTGCCCGACATCGAAGCTGAATTCTCGAGCGTTCCCTTCGAGCGCGGCACGGTCGGCATGGCGCGCAGCCAGGACCCGAACTCTGCCAATTCGCAGTTCTTCATCATGTTTGCCGAAGGCGGCTTCCTGAACGGCCAGTACACGGTCGTCGGCAAGGTCGTGTCCGGCATGGAATATGTCGACAAGATCAAGCGCGGCGAAGGCGGCAACGGCGAAGTCACTGATCCGGACCGCATGGTCAAGGTCACTGTCGGCCGCAATTGATATCAAAAGGGCTCAACGCCCCAATCCAAGGAGAAACACCATGGCCGAGATCAAGGATCCGGAAAACACCATCCTGATGGAAACCACCAAGGGTAAGGTCGTCATCGCGCTCTTCCCGGATCTGGCCCCTGGCCATGTCGCCCGCATCAAGGAACTGTCGCGTGAAGGCGCCTATGACGGCGTTGTCTTCCACCGCGTCATCCCTGACTTCATGGCGCAGACCGGCGACGTGAAGTTCGGCAAGAAGGGCGGCTCGGACTTCAACCCTGGCCGCGCCGGCATGGGCGGCTCGGACAAGCCGGACCTGAAGGCCGAATTTTCGGCCACGCCGCATGTTCGCGGCACCTGCTCCATGGCGCGCTCGCAGAGCCCGAACTCGGCCAACTCGCAGTTCTTCGTCTGCTTCACCGATGCACCGTGGCTCAACAAGCAGTACTCCGTTTGGGGCCAGGTCATTGAAGGCATGGACGTCATCGACCAGATCAAGAAGGGCGAGCCAGTGGCCGATCCCGATTCGATCGTCTCGATGAAGGTTGCCGCCGACGCCTGATCGGCTTAAAGCCACCCCAAGCCCGCCTCGGTGCAACGGCACCCGGGCGGGTTTTCGCGTTTAGACCCGCCAAGCCAGACCTGATGGAAAGCGATGCGTGTAGATCTCTTCGATTTCGACCTGCCGGACGACAATATTGCGCTAAGGCCCGCAAGCCCGCGCGATCATGCGCGTTTTCTCGTGGTGCGTCCCGATGCCGACCCGATCCTTGAAGACCGTCACGTCTATGATCTCTCGGCCTTCCTGAGGCCCGGTGATGCGCTTGTGTTTAACGATACCAAGGTCATTCCGGCCCAGCTCGAGGGCATCCGACATCGGGAAGGCGCCGAAGAGATCGCCGTCTCCTGCACGCTGCATATGCGGGTCGGAGCCTCCAGATGGAAGGCCTTTGCCAAGCCCGGCAAGCGTATCAAGCAGGGTGACCGCATCCATTTTGGTGTGGGGCAGGGCGATAGCGCGGCCTGCCTTACAGGTTCGCTCGTCGCAACCGTCGCCGAAAAGGGGGAGGCGGGCGAAATCGAACTCGCCTTCGATCTCTCGGGCCCGGATCTCGATCAGGCGATCGCGACGGTTGGCCACATCCCGCTTCCGCCCTATATCGCCGCCAAGCGGCCGGAGGACGAAAAGGATCGCGCCGACTACCAGACGATCTATGCCCGCGAAGAGGGCGCGGTTGCTGCCCCGACCGCCGGCCTGCATTTCACACCGGATCTCTTCGCCAAACTCGACGCCGCCGGTATCGAACGTCATTTCGTGACGCTGCATGTCGGCGCCGGCACCTTCTTGCCGGTCAAGGCTGATGATACCGCCGAGCACAAGATGCACGAGGAAATCGGCCATATCGACGCGAAGACGGCCGCGGCCCTGAATGCGGTGCGCGCGCGCGGTAATCGTATCATCGCCGTCGGCACGACCTCACTACGCCTGCTGGAGAGTGCCGCCGAAGACAATGGACACATTCCCGCCTGGTCGGGTGCAACCGGCATCTTCATCACGCCCGGCTATCGCTTCAAGGCGGTGGACCTGCTGATGACCAATTTCCACCTGCCCAAATCCACGCTCTTCATGCTGGTGTCCGCCTTTGCCGGCCTCGACACGATGCGCCAGGCTTATGCCCACGCCATCGAGACCGGCTACCGCTTCTACTCCTATGGCGATTCCAGCCTTCTCTTCCGGAAAGACGACTGACCGATGTCCGAGAATTTTACCTTCAATCTCAAGGCCACCAGTGGCAAGGCGCGCCTCGGCGAGATCACCATGCCGCGCGGCACGATCCGCACGCCGGCCTTCATGCCTGTTGGAACCGTCGGCACGGTCAAGGCGATGTATCTTGATCAGGTGAAGGAAGGCGGTGCCGACATCATCCTCGGCAATACCTATCACCTGATGCTGCGCCCCGGCCCGGAACGCGTCGCCCGCCTCGGCGGCCTGCATGAACTGATCCGCTGGCCCGGCCCGATCCTGACCGACAGCGGTGGTTTCCAGGTCATGTCGCTGTCGGGCCTGCGCAAGCTCGACGAGCAGGGCGTGACCTTCAAGAGCCATGTCGATGGTTCGCTACACCACATGTCGCCGGAGCGCTCGATCGAGATCCAGGGCCTGCTCGACAGCGACATCCAGATGCAGCTCGACGAATGCGTGGCGCTGCCGAATGAGCCGCGCGAGATCGAACGCGCCATGGAACTGTCGCTGCGCTGGGCCGAACGTTGCCGCGTGGCCTTCGGCAACCAGCCCGGCAAGGCCATGTTCGGCATCGTCCAGGGCGGTGACCAGCCGGCTCTGCGCATCCGCTCGGCGGAAGGCCTGAAGCAGCTCGATCTGAAGGGTTACTCCATCGGCGGTCTTGCCGTCGGAGAACCCCAGGCCGTCATGCTCGACATGCTGCGCATCACGCTGCCAGTGCTTCCCACCGAAAAGCCGCGTTACCTCATGGGGGTCGGAACGCCCGACGATATGCTGAAATCGGTCGCCGAAGGCATCGACATGTTCGACTGCGTCATGCCGACCCGCTCCGGCCGCCATGGTCTCGCCTTCACCCGACGCGGCAAGGTCAATATCCGCAATGCCCGCCACGCTGAAGACATGCGCCCGCTCGACGAGCAGTCGTCCTGCCCGGCGACCCGCGACTACTCGCGCGCCTATCTGCATCACCTCGTGCGTTCCAATGAAGCGCTCGGCGGGATGATCTTGTCCTGGAACAACCTCAGCTACTATCAGGAACTGATGCAAGGCATCCGCCAAGCGATCGCGGAAGACCGCTTCGAGGACTTCAAGGCGGAGACTATCGAGATGTGGGCACGCGGCGATATCGACCCGGTCTGATCTACGTCAGGGCAGGGCGGTCATGCCGCCCACCCATCTGTCAGATCAGATCCCCTGACTGTTGGTTTCGCGTTTGATGCGGACACCGTTGATGGCGAACTGCCCATCGCGCTGGCGCTTCAACTCGTAATAGACGGCCCAGTCCTTGCCGTCAGGCGCCGAGATCAGCACTTCCTGATAGGCGACCGTGCCGTCGGGTGAGACCTGGTTACGGCCAAAGGCGTAGTTGCCGGGACGGTAGACGGGGCCATAGCTCTTCTTCACCATTTCGAAGAAGCGTTCGGCATTGGGAAAGACCGACTTGATCTCCGGCGAGGCAAAGGAATAGGCGGTCGTCGCGTCATCGTTGAGGAAGGCTGCGATCTGCTGCTCGATCACATCCTTTGCGAGGCCTGCGACCTCGGTTTTCACATCCTGCTGGGCAATGGCCGGGGCAGCGAGCAGGCCGGCCGTGAGAAATAGGGCAACTCCAATCCGCATGCGCATCATCATCCCCTTGTTTCAGGAAGTCCGAAATAAAAGGATAGGCCGATTCGCCGGGACGAAAAGGCCTGATGACAATTTGATGTCGCTTATCGCGATATCGTGAGTAGAGGCGCACGGTTCACCCTGCCCAAGGCTGGACAAGGCACGCCGAAAACCGCTTTAAAGCAGAACAGATAACCGCGGTTGCAACGTGGCCGCGAGCAATACTGACTGCTTAGCGTGACGAGGAGCCTTGCGATGATTGACGACCTGCTCGACCAGATGACACTCGAAGAGCAGGTTGCACTGCTGGCGGGCGCTGATTTCTGGACCACGGTTGCTGTCGAACGCCTCAGCATTCCCAAGATCAAGGTGACCGACGGCCCGAATGGCGCACGCGGTGGTGGATCGCTGGTCGGCGGCGTCAAATCCGCATGCTTCCCCGCAGCCATCGGCATCGGCGCCAGCTGGAACCCCGAGCTGGTGCGCGAAATGGGCGTGGCACTGGCTGAAGAAGCGAAGACAAAGAGCGCGCGGGTCCTTCTCGCGCCGACCGTCAACATCCACCGCTCTGGCCTCAATGGCCGCAACTTCGAATGCTATTCGGAGGACCCGATGCTGACCTCGGCGCTGGCGGCCGCCTATATCGAGGGGGTGCAGTCGCAGGGCATCGCTGCCACAATCAAGCATTTCGTCGCCAATGAAAGCGAGATCGAGCGGCAGACCATGTCGTCGGATCTCGACGAGCGCACTCTGCGCGAGATCTACCTGCCGCCCTTCGAGGCGGCTGTGAAAAAGGCCGGCGCCTGGGCGATCATGTCCTCCTACAACCGGTTGAACGGTGTCTGGACCAGCGAAAATCACTGGCTGCTGACCGAACTGCTGCGCGAGGAATGGGGCTATGACGGTATCGTCATGTCCGACTGGTTCGGCTCTCATACGACAGAAGCCTCTGTTATCGGCGGGCTCGATCTCGAGATGCCCGGTCCGACGCGCGATCGCGGAGAAAAACTGGTGACTGCCGTCCGCGAGGGCATAGTGCCGGCCGAAACCGTCAAGGCCGCCGCGCGCCGCGTTCTGTTGCTGCTTGAGCGCGTCGGAGCATTCGAAGACCCGAAGATGGAAGAAGAGAAGGCCATCGATCGCCCCGAACACCGCGCGCTCATCCGCAAACTTGGCGCCGAGGGCATGGTTCTCTTGAAGAATGACGGCATCCTGCCGCTCGACAAATCCGCCCTCGACCATATCGCGGTGCTCGGCCCGAACGCCGCCGAACCGCGCGTCATGGGCGGCGGCAGCGCCCAGATCAACGCGCATTACAAGGTGAGCCCGCTCGAGGGCATTCGCACAGCCTTGTCGGGTACCAATCGGGTCATGCATTTGAAGGCTTGCCGCAACAATCGCCTAACGCAGATGATCAGGGGCGAGGTGTCCGTCGACTTCTACCATGGCCGTGACTGGTCCGGCCCGGTCGTGCAGCGCTCCACGGCCGAGGAAAGCCAGTTCTTCTGGCTCGACATGCCGGATGCATCCCTCGACCCTCGGAATTTCTCGGCGCGCATCACCACGCGCTTCCGCCCAGAGGAGACCGGCAACCATATCTTCGGCCTGACCAATGCGGGCTTTGCCAAGCTCTATGTCGACGGTGAACTTGTGGTGGATGGCGAGACCGGCTGGGCGAAAGGCGACAATTTCTTTGGTCTCGGCAATTCGGAAGTCCGCGTCGAGAAGGTCCTCGACTTCGGGGACACCTATGAGATCCGCGTCGATTACCGCGCCATGCCCGAGGGTCATGAGGGCATCGAGATCCGTGCCCTGCGCTTCGGCGTTGAACTCCCGACGTCCGATGCGGCGATCGCAGAAGCCGTCGAGCAAGCCAAGGCCTGCGACGTCGCCATCCTCGTCGTCGGGCGGGAAGGGGAGTGGGATACTGAAGGCCTCGACCTGCCCAACATGCGCCTGCCCGGACGGCAGGAGGAACTGATCGAGAAGGTCGCAGCCGTCAATCCGCGCACCGTTGTCGTCCTCCAGACCGGCGGCCCGGTCGAAATGCCATGGCTCGACAAGGTGTCGGCCGTCATCCAGGCCTGGTATCCGGGCCAGGAGGCCGGCAACGCGATCGCCGACGTGATCTTTGGCGATGCCGAACCTGGCGGGCGCCTGCCGCAGACCTTCCCGCAGCGTCTTTCCGACAATTCCGCCATGACAGGTGATCCCAGAACGTATCCGGGTGAAAACGGCCATGTCGCCTACACGGAAGGCCTTGCGGTCGGCTATCGCCACCACGATGCTGATGGCGAAAAGCCGCTCTTCCCATTCGGTTACGGCCTGTCCTACACGACATTCGCCTGGTCCGTGCCGCGTGCCTCGAGCGTCGATATGGGGGCCGACGGCGTTGCTATCGAAATCGAAGTGACGAACACAGGCGACCGGGCAGGGGCCGAACTGGTCCAGCTTTACGTCAAGCCAAAGGCGTCGCGCCTGCTGCGTCCGGTCAAGGAACTGAAGGCCTTCGCCAAGTTGCATGTCCCGGCCGGCGAGACTGCGACGGCAAGGCTTTCGGTCGCCGTCCGCGACCTCGCTTACTTCGATCCGCAAGCCCGCGCCTGGATTGCCGAAGCCGGCGAATACGAAATCGTCATTGCCGCCAATGCCGAGGATATCCGCGCCACGCTGCCGCTGACATTGGCCAGCGAGTGGCGGGAAGGGGTGTCGGCCCCGCCTCTGCCTGCGGTCGTCGACTAAAGCGACACGCGATGCGGCGCAGAGATCGAGCGCTCCGCCGTCTCTTGCCGTGCCGTGAAATTCGATTAGAAGGCCATCATGTCTTCGAAATCGCAGCGGATCCCATGAGTATGCGCCTCTTCCTCGGATCCGATTTTCACGTCGATTACCGTCACAACCTCAACTGGCTGCGAGCGCTGTCCCGCGCCGATTTCACCGATGACGTGCTCATCGTCGCCGGCGATCTCTCCGACGAACTCGATCTCGTCAAAGCCAGTTTCGACGAACTCGTGCCGCGCTACGCCAAGATTCTCTTTCTCCCCGGCAATCACGATCTGTGGACAGCGCGAAGCGGGAAGGGGCCGTCCTTCGAGAAATTCGAAACGCTGAATGCCCTCTGCCACGGCTACGGTATCGAGACCCGACCGGTCGCCATCGGCAAGACCCTGATCGTGCCGCTGCTCGCCTGGTATGATTATTCCTTTGGCGAGCCAGGTCCGACCATCAGCCGCGGCTGGATGGACTTCTACAAGTGCAACTGGGAAGGCTTGCAGCCGCCCGAGGTCGCGGCCCGTTTCGACGCAATGAATGTGATGCCGGACACATCGGGCTTCGATGCCGTCTACAGCGTCTCTCATTTCGTGCCGCGCATCGATCTGATGCCGGCTCGTTATCCCGAGAAGCACAAGGCGCTGTTTCCCGTGCTCGGCACAGACCGCCTGGAGCGCCGCATTCGTTCGCTTGGATCCTCGAAGCATTTCTATGGCCACAGCCATCTGAACCGCAACAAGGAGATCGACGGCGTCACCTACATCAACAGTGCCTTCGGCTATCCCAAGGAAACCGAGATCTCGGCAAAGACCATCCTGCAGGTCGCTGATCTCTGAGCGCGGGGGAAAGCCAGACCGAGCCTCAACCTTACAAACAAAGATCGCATAAGATAGATTATGGAACTAAAGCACATGCCGTGGCGGGGCTTAGACTGGCCACAATGCATTGAATATCGCTGCCTCGCAGCGAACTCAGCATCTCAGAAAACTCAGATATCCAATTCAAATTCCACGGCAAACTGGTCATAGCCTGGCTCGACATGCGGCGGCGTCTCACCCATCACGGTTTCATAGTCGAGCGGCGTATGCATATGCGTGAGAACCGCATGTTTCGGCGCCAGACGCTCGATCCAGCCGAGTGCCTGTTCGAGCGATAGATGGCTCGGATGCGGCCGGTACTGCAGCGCGTCGATGTAAAGCAGCTCAAGGCCTGATAGCTTGGCGACCGTCTCTTCGGGAAAGTCAGAGACATCGCAACAATACGCCACATTACCGATGCGAAACCCAAGCGATATGATGTCACCATGCTGCTGTACGAGCGGCATGAGCTCGATCGCTCCACCGGCGCCATCTATGACGATAGGCTGGTCCATATCGTCGACAATGACCGGCGCAACGATCGGCGGATAGCTGCTGCCGACCGGGGTCTTCAGGCAATAGCCGAAACCTTCCTCGATACGGGCCATCGTCGCGGGTTCCGCATAAATCGGGATCCGGTTCTTTTGGGTGATGAAATAGCCTCTGACATCGTCGATGCCATGCAGATGGTCGGCATGCGCATGGCTGTAGACGACGGCATCGAGACGCTCTACCTTGGCGCGGATCATCTGCTCGCGAAAATCCGGGCCTGTGTCGACGACGACGGTCGTCTTGCCGCCATCGGGCCCGATCTGTTCGATCAAGAAGGACGCGCGTGTCCGCCGGTTGCGCGGATTTTCAGGGTCGCAATTGCCCCAGTCGCCGTTGATCCTGGGGACACCGGGAGACGAGGAACAACCGAGCAGCGTGAACCGGCGCGTGACCTGCATCAGGGTTCCCTCAGCCCAACCTGGGCATCTTGGAAAAGCAGCGGAAGGCGTTCTCTGTCGTCACGTCTGCCATCTCCGCGTAGCTCACGCTCTTGACCTCGGCCAGAACCTCCGCCGTGTTGACCACATAGGACGGTTCGTTGCGTTTTCCACGCCAACGCTTTGGCGCGAGATAAGGCGCGTCGGTTTCGACCAGCAACCGGTCCATCGGCACCGACTTTGCGATCTCGCGCAGCTCCTCCGACTTGGGGAAGGTGACGATGCCGGAGAAGGAGACATAGCCACCAAGCGCTACGCCGGTATCCGCAAGCGCCTGACCGGACGAGAAGCAGTGCAGGATAAAGGGGAAGGCGCCCTTCCCTGTTTCTTCGGTCAGGATGGCAGCCATGTCCTCGTCGGCACTGCGGCTATGGATGACGAGCGGCAGCCCCGTGCGCCGTGCCGCCTCGATATGGCGGATCAGGCCCGTCTTCTGGTCTTCGGGCTTCTGGGTGTCGTAGAAGTAGTCGAGCCCGGCCTCACCGATCGCCACGATCTTGTCGTGGCTTTCCGCCAGCCGGACCAGCTCGTCCGCCGTCACATCCAGTTCGTCGCCGGCATTGTTCGGATGCGTACCGACTGAGCAGAAGACGCTCGGATAGCGCTCGGCCAGAGCCAGCAGCGTAGGAAGCTTGCGAACCCGCGTGGAGATCGTCACCATCTGTTTCACGCCCGCCTGATGCGCCCGCGTGACAAGCTCGTCACGCTCGCTGTCGAAGTCGGCGAAGTCCAGATGGCAATGGGTATCGATCAGCATCGTCTCACGCCTTGCCCGCGTCCGGAGCGACATAACGCGGATAGACCGGCGACGGTGCCGGCAGTTCCGTGCCTGGCTGCAGCCGACCGGCAGCACCAAGCTTGGCGAAGACGCGGTTTTCCTCGGCCACGGCGACCAGATCGAGGATCTTTGCCGAGGTTTCCGGCATGATCGGCTGGAACAGGATCGCGATCTGGCGCACGACATCAGCGGTCACATAGAGCACCGTGCCCATGCGCGCCTCGTCGGTCTTCTTCAGAACCCAGGGTGCCTGTGCTGCGAAATAGCGGTCGGCCTCGTTGACGATGTTGATGATGGCGGCGACCGCCTTGTGGATCTGCTGCTTACCCATTTCCTCGCGGCAGATGTCGATCGCCTCGTCGGCAATCTTCAGGATTGCCTCGTCTTCAGCGGTGAGCGGACCGGGTGTCGGCACCCTGCCCTCGCAGTTCTTGTTGATCATCGACAGGGAGCGCGAGGCGAGATTGCCGATGCCGTTTGCGAGGTCGGCATTGATACGTGTGCCGATGCCATCTTCCGAATAGCTTCCGTCCTGGCCGAAGGAGACTTCGCGCAGGAAGAAATAGCGCACCTGGTCGAGACCGAAATGGTTCACGAGATTGACAGGATCGACGACATTGCCGAGCGACTTCGACATCTTTTCACCCTTATTGAGCAGGAAGCCATGGGCATAGACGCGCTTCGGCAGCGGCAGGCCCGCCGACATCAGGAAGGCCGGCCAGTAGACGGCGTGGAAGCGGATGATGTCCTTGCCGATGATATGCACGTCAGCCGGCCAGTATTTGGCACGCGGGCCGTTCTGATCTTCGACATACCCGGTCGCGGTGATGTAATTGGTGAGCGCATCGACCCAGACATACATGACATGCTTGTCGTCGCCGGGCACCTTGATGCCCCAGTCGAAGGTCGTGCGTGAGATCGACAGATCCTTGAGGCCCGACTTGACGAAGGAGATCACCTCGTTACGGCGCTCGTTCGGGCCGATGAAATCCGGCTGGTCCTCGTAGAGTTTCAGAAGCTTGTCTTCATAGGCAGAGAGCTTGAAGAAATAGCTTTCCTCTTCCACCCATTCGACCGGCGTGCCTTGCGGACCGTAGCGCACGCCGTCAGCACGCAGCTCGGTTTCCTCTTCCTGGTAATAGGCTTCGTCGCGCACCGAATACCAGCCAGCATAACCGCCCTTGTAGACGTCGCCGTTCTTCTCCATCCGGCGCCAGACTTCCTGCACCGTCTCGTGATGGCGCTTTTCGGTCGTGCGGATGAAGTCGTCGTTCGAGGAATTGAGGAGCTTGCCCATCTCGCGGAATTCGTTGGAGTTCCGCTCGGCAAGTTCCTCCGGCGAAATGCCCTCGGCGCGCGCCGTCTGCTGCATCTTCTGCCCGTGTTCGTCCGTGCCCGTCAGAAAGAACACGTCCCGACCGTCGAGCCGCTGAAACCGCGCCATGGCGTCGGTCGCGATCAGCTCATAGGCGTGGCCGATATGCGGCTTGCCGTTCGGATAGGAGATGGCAGTCGTGATGTAGAAGGGATCGCTCATGGCTTCTTGTTGTCTTTTCGTCGGTTGCGATTGTCGTGTGCTGTTGTCTCGGAGCCTGACCATGGCGGCGCGGAGCGGCCTGCCATGAACGGCGAAAACAAATGGGGTCGAACGCTCTTAAAACATTCCTCTGGCTTTAGGAACATCCGTTTTGCTGCAGTGCCATGAAGACGGTGGTCGCGCCGGTCAGCGCACGATCGCTGCAAGCACGTCGAGCATGGTCTGCTTTCGATCGAGATTGTAGGCCGAGGCAATGCCGAGCTGCTGGTTAATGACGGACGAGAGGCGCGCATAGTGCTCGGCGCCGGAGAGATCGCCCGCGAGCGCGAGGCTTCTCGCGGTCTCGGCCAGATGATCGCCGAGATGCTCGACGAAGAATCCGAAGGCGACTTCGCTGTCCTTGCCCGAGAGCGCATCCGCGATCTTGAACATCATCTTGCGCTGCGCGGGCCCGGATGCGGCAAGCATCTGCTCGAAGGCATCGAGAATGTCGGCGCCGCCGTAATTGACGAGCTTCAGCGCGCGGGCGACGCTGCCCTTGGCGAGCGTCAGTACGGCTTCGCGCTTTTCGGCCGGGATCGTTAGACCCAGTTGCCCGAGCGTCTGATCCATCGCCTGCGGCGGCAATTCGTGCAGCCGGAGCGGCAGGCAACGCGAGCGAATGGTCGGCAAGAGCTTTCCCGGCGCGTGGGAGAGCACCAGGAACATCGCCCGCTTCGGCGGCTCCTCGAGGATCTTCAGGATCGCGTTGGCCGCATTGCGGTTGAGATCGTCGGCCGGGTCGATGATCACGATGCGCCAGTTTCCGGTGCCCGAGGTCTGGGCGAAGAAGTGCCCTGCCTTGCGGACCTCGTCGACGGTAATTGCGGTCTTCACCCGTCCGGACTTTTCATCGACTGGTCGCGACAGATGCAGGAGATTGTGACTTGCCCCGGAAGCGAGCTGACGGGTCACAGGATGCTCCGGAACCGGATCCGAGATGACCTCCGGTGCGCCTGTGGGATCCGGATGGCGCAGGATGTGGTTGGCGAAACGAAAGGCGAGCGTCGCCTTGCCGATACCTTCAGGCCCCTCGATCAGGATGGCGTGGTGGCCCTTGCCCGAGCGGTAGCTGCGCGCAAGAAAGGCCTCTGCAGCTTCGTGACCGAAGAGATGCGGATTGCTGACGGGGGGAATCGCCCCGTCGAGAAGCCCTGCTCTTTCTTCGCTCATGGGTGCGCCGCCTGTCCGCCATCGGCGCCAGTTGCCGCCTTTCGCCCAATGACCTCGACCACCTTGGACAGAATATCGCTGGCGATCTGTCCCTGGTCGAGCGACGCGTCGATGACGCGGCAGCGTTCCGGTTCACGCCCGGCAATATCGAGGAAGCCCTGTCTGCGCTTCTCGTGGATCTCGAGCTTTTCCTTTTCGAAGCGGTCGGGGGCGGCGGTTGCTGCCTCTTCCCCTGCCCGTCTGCGGGCGCGCTGCAGGCCGACATCGGCGGGAAGATCAAGAACGAGTGTGACATCAGGCATGGTTGTGCCGATCGAGACGCGCTCGAGGGCGGCCATCAGCGGCGGCTCGATATTGCCGGTGACACCCTGATAGACGCGGGAGGAATCGACGAAGCGGTCGCAGAGCACGATATCGCCGCGAGCGAGTGCCGGCCGGATCACGCAATCCAGGTGATCGGCGCGCGCGGCGGCAAACAGCAGCGCCTCCATGCGCACACCGAAGGCCTCGGCGGCGCCGGAGAGGAGCACATGACGCAGCGCTTCAGCACCCGGCGATCCGCCCGGCTCGCGTGTGGTGATGACCGTATGCCCCTTGGCGCGCAGGTTTTCGGCGAGAAGACGGATCTGGGTCGACTTCCCGGCCCCCTCGCCTCCCTCGAAACTTACGAACAATCCCCGCGCCGTCGCCAATGCCTTGCCTATTTCCCGCCTGAAGCGTTTCAGAACCTGCCCTTTGAGGCTTGCCTACGGCTCTAAACCAAGATGGCACCCCGGGAAACCGTTGATCACCGAGCAGCTCCAAATTTTCCGTCAGATCCAGAAAAACATGAGTTCGATCAAGGCGTCCCATGCCCGCTGGCGAAGCGTTCCAACCTCGACGGCAGCGGCACTTTTCAAGGGTACGCTGACCAGCGGCCGTTCGCCGGACAAGACATTGAGCGTGGCGATTTCGGCATCGGCTGCGACCGGTGGATCGAGCGGCCAGCGATAGACGATGCGTGCCTGCAGACGTTCGGGATTGTTGATCGGGACATAGACTTCGACCGGCTGGGTCGCGACCAGTGGGACCTTCGATTGCGCGCCGCCATAGACGCTCGCTTCGCCGATGACCTCACCTGCCTTGAACAGCGTACGCATCTCGAAGCTGTCGAAACCCCAGTTCAGCAAACGCCGCGCCTCTTCGGTCCGCTCCTTGTCGGTTGCTACGCCGCTCAGCCCGAGAAACAGCCGCCGCCCGTTGCGCTCCATCGAAGCGACGATGGCAAAGCCGCTGCCTTCGGCAAAGCCGGTCCCGAGCCCGTCGGCGCCGAAAGACAGGAGCGGATTGCGGTTACGCTGCAGGATCTTGTTCCACTCAAATTCCGGCAGGCCGAAGGTCTGGTAGAGATCGGGATAGGTCGCGACCAGATGGCGCGAGAGCTTCACCAGGTCGTAAAGAGACGATCGGTTGTCGGGATGCGGCAGTCCGGTCGCATTGCCGAAACGGCTGTCGGCAAGTCCGAGTTCTGCCGCCCGCGCATTCATCCGCTCGACGAACTTCTCCTCCGATCCCGCCAGACCCTCGGCGATGATGAGGCAGCCATCATTGGCGGTCTGCACCGCGATGCCCTTGATCAGATCCGCGACCGGCACCTGGCTTTTCACGGCCGCAAACATCGTCGAGGTCCGCGACGGCGCCCCGCCTGTCCGCCAGGCATATTCCGAAACCGGGTAGATCGTGTCCGGCGTGATTTCGCCCTTCCTCAGGGCGTCGAAGACCACTTCCAACGTCATCAGCTTGGCAAGCGATGCCGGGGCGAAGCTCTGACGCTCGTTCTTGGAGAGCAGCACGGTGCCGGTCGAGGCTTCGATCAGGTAGGCCTGCGCCGCCTTGGTTTCGATGAGCTGCGGTGTCGGAACGGCTTGCGCGCGGGCGGTGTCCGAAAGCAGGCCATGAGGCGACAGCAATGCCAGCAGCAGGACGGCGGAAAGGATAAGACGCATGTTCACACTTCGGCTGGCTGGCTCAACGGTGAGACGCCTGTTCCAGCGCGGTCGCTGCGGGTTCAGCGCCCGCTGGAGAGCGTGATGCCGCCCTTTGCGACCGAGGCGAGAATCGAACGCTCGGTGAGACCCTCATTGCGCACGAGAATGGCGTCGAAGGCAAGCGCGCCGGCTTCCACACGCTCCGGTGCATAGGCTGCCGCATAGCCGGAACCGTCGTAACCGTCGATATGGTGAGGGCGCGGCGTCGGCGTGGGGCCGAAGTCCGGAAGGGCTGCAAAGCTGTCGCCCAAGAGGACGGCACCCGGGGCGGCTGCGCCCGTCTGCATCAGCACTTGTGCATCGAGCGTCTGCGGTGCTGCACCTCCGCTCGGTGTCGAGCCGCTGAGTGCCGTCTGGTAGACCGGATCGACGGTCGGTCGGAACTGCGGCGTTGCGACATCGTTGGACGCGACCATGACGCCTGATGCGATCTGGCCGCCCGGATCGATGACCGGTCCGCGCTCACCCTTCCTGATATACGATGCCATCAGATAGGGCATGTCATGCCCGTCCATGCGTGCCGGCCCGATGTACTGGACGCGGACCTCGCCGGTACCACTGCGCTTCATGTCGAGCATGTCAGCTGTCTTGCGCGAGAGATCGATGATGCGCCCCTGGTGAAATGGACCGCGATCGTTGATGCGCACAATGACCGAGCTGCCGGTCTTGAGATTGGTGACGCGCGCATAACTCGGCAGAGGCAAGGTCGGATGGGCCGCCGACAGATGCTCCTTGTCGTAGAGCTCGCCATTGGCGGTCAGTCGGCCATGGAAAGCATCGCCATACCAGGAGGCGACGCCTACCTTGTCGTAACGCGGGTTTTCCTTGGGAACAAAGGTCTTGCCCTTGACGACATAGGGCTTGCCGACCATGTAGCGGCCGCCGCCCTTCGGGACCGGACCACTCGCCACCAGTCTCGGGCTCGCCTTCACGCCATAGACCGACTCGGCGAAATATTCCTTCGAACGCTTCGGCTTTTCGGCGGTTTCCTTTGTGGTCGAACAGGAGGCGGTGAAGGCACAGAGCACCGCAAGCGCCAGCCACTTCCCGGAATTGGCCACGAGGCCGCGCGTCGTCAGATGCATGTGTCCCACTTCAGATCGCGGACGCTGATCATCTGCGCCCTGTCTACGAGGCCCCCATGCCTCTGCTCACTTGCGCGCAATCTAGGCCGTGCAAAAATGGCCAAAATGGGAAAAGTCACAATTTGAACGATCGCAGCGGCGGAGTTCTGCAAACATGGTTAACGCATGGTTGCCGCTCGGCAATGTCGGAACCGGTCACGAGCCCACGCATGGACCTCGCTTTTGTCGGACAATTTGCTCAGCCGCACCCTTGCCAAATCCCGCGGCTTTGCGCATAACGCAGCCGTCCGGATGGGTGTCCGAGTGGTTTAAGGAACCGGTCTTGAAAACCGGCGTGCGGGAGACCGTACCGTGGGTTCGAATCCCACCCCATCCGCCACAAGCACAATTGTCCATTCCGCAAACATCCGTGATCGCACGCGCCGGATCCCCAGTGCCCGCCCCCCAACCTGAAGTATGCCCTAGTGCGATTGCCCTGCGGAGCTGCTCGAAAGATTTGGCGTGCCGCGCCAGGGCGGAACCCTGTTTTTCGAGAGATCGATCGGATTGTAGCGACTGATTTAGCCGATCACCAATGCCCGTGACCTATTCTGATCCAGAGCAGGCTGACAGGATTGGTTTCATGCGTGTGACGGTGGCCCTGATGATCGCAGCGGTATTCAGCATCCTGGCGATCAAGTATTCCGACAACTCTCTTGGCGGTGGACGGCTGACTGCGTCTGCGAGCGATGTTGCTGCGGGTTGATCGCCCTCATGGCCAAGATTGTGGCTTTTCAACAACAGATACTTCAGTTCCTTCCGGTTTCCGGCCGGAATACGCCCATGGAGGAACTGCTTTTGCCGCAATCTCGTTGAGGATCCACAGGCAGGAGCAAAGACCATGAGATACATCTTCATCCTGCTGATCGCCTCGGTGCTCAGCATACTCGCCTTCAAATATTCGAACAATTCGCTCGGCGGCGGCGAACTGATGGCATCGCCGATGGACGTGTCACAGGAAACCTGATTGCGGCGCATCCGGCGGGTCGGCCCGGCTGCTTTTCGTCAGCCGAGCAGTGTGTCCAGCCATTCGCGTGACAGGCGCGTTTCCAGTTCCGTCGCCAGATCGTCCAGACCGGCGTCTACACTTTCCCGGTAGTTGGTTCCACCGCCTGAGACGCCGAAACTCTCCATGAGCTTGCGTCTGTAGGCGTCACTTGAAAACAGACCATGCAGATAGGTGCCGATGACGCGCCCATCGGCGGAGGCTGCGCCGTCAGCGCGACCCTCAATCCGGATCGGTGGCCGAAGCGTGTCCGGCCCTTGCGTCACCCCGAGATGGATCTCGTAGCCCGACAACGGCACGTCATATTCTAAAGAATGCGCGTCGCTGTTGCGAACGGTCTTTTCCGGCGCCATGACGGTTTCGATATCGAGCAGCCCAAGCCCTTCGACCGTGCGTAGTGAGCCTTCGAGGCCAAGAGGATCTGAGATCTGTCGACCCAGCATCTGATATCCGCCACAAATTCCGATCACGCGTCCGCCGCGTCTCACATGCATCGCAAGATCGCGGTCCCAGCCGTGATCCCGTAACTCCTCCAGATCCGCGATCGTCGACTTCGAGCCAGGCAGGATCACCAGGCCAGCATCGACAGGCAGCGGGTTGCCGGGGCGGACATAAACCAGATCGACCTCCGGTTCGGCTGCAAGCGGATCGAGGTCGTCGAAGTTTGCTATGCGCGAGAGGACTGGGACAGCAACCTTCAAGGCGCCGCCGGTCCCCTGGACCAAGCGCTCCAGGACGACCGAATCCTCTGCCGGCAGGCGCGCAGCCGCCTTCAGCCACGGAATGACGCCGAAGCAGGGCCAGCCGGTAAAGGCGCCGATCGCCGAAAGGCCATCATCGAAGAGGCTGACATCGCCGCGGAACTTGTTGATGATGTAGCCGATGATCTGGGCACGATCCTCCTGTGGCAGTATCGTATGGGTGCCCACCAGCGAGGCAATCACCCCTCCCCGATCGATATCACCGACGAGGACCACCGGCACGCCGGCGCGGGTGGCAAAGCCCATATTGGCGATATCGCCCGCCCTCAGGTTGATCTCTGCGGGCGAGCCGGCGCCTTCGACGATGACGATGTCCTTGCCGGCGGAAACGGTCTCGAAACTCTCGAGGACGGCGCCCAGCAGCTGCGGCTTCAGCCGCTGGTAGTCGCGTCCTTTGGCCTGGCCGAAGACCTTGCCCTGCACGATGATCTGGCTGCCGGTTTCGCTCTGGGGCTTGAGCAGCACCGGATTCATATGCACGGAGGACGGCGTGCGGGCCGCAAGCGCCTGGAGCCACTGGGCACGGCCAATTTCGCCGCCGTCGTCGGAGACGGCAGCATTATTGGACATGTTCTGAGGCTTGAAGGGGGCTACCTTCAGCCCCCTGTTCGCAGCCAGACGGCAGAGACCGGCCACCAGTATCGTCTTTCCGACATCCGATCCTGTCCCCTGCAACATGATCGCTCTTGTCATCGTGTCCTGTCCTGTTTCCGCCCCGGCATTGTCTGCCTATTTTTCATGATCTTGCAGCGATTTCGCCGTCAAGGTTGATGCAAATGCGACACTGCGGCAGCCTGTCGCGGCCGATAGCTCTGCAGTTGATCATTTGCGACATTCAATGACGGTTTGCGCGCTGGTGCGGAGACTTCGCAGTGATTATCTGCGGCTCGAAACCAGCGCCCTCAAGAGCGCGGCAATCTAGGAAACACCCATGCTCTACATCCTGCAGAACCGCAATAGCCTGGCGATCGCCTGGAACGGCCGTGCGCCGCAGCACAAGACCATCGCACGCTGGGAAATTCGCAATCCCATCTCGTTTCGCAAGGCTTGATTCTCAGCATGCGGCCGATCGGTGACTGCGCCTATTGCGAAGTCACTCTAACTATCAGTCGGACCTGAAAACAAAACGCCCCGGGACGCAATACTCGATCCGGGGCGCAACCGACAGTAACGCGTCGGTGCTTCCATCTACCGCTTTAGATGTTACCGGATCGTTAGCCCGACGCCTCGGGCGACAATTTTTCAATTTTTTTTGTGCTTGCACGAGCGCGCCTTCGCGCCTGTCATATTGACGCAGTTGGGACACGTTAGGTCTCACGTTGGATTGCAGCCAAACGCCGCTTCTGTTCCGCCTGATACAACTGCTCGTCCGTTGGGCGCATTGACCTCGCGCGGAGGCCGAAATGCGGCAAAATCAGTCGCAACAATAGCTTGGGTCCAGCGCCGCCGCGCATGGCCGGGGTCGCAAGAGGTTGATTTTCGGAACCAAAGACGTAGGCTTATAGTCGTGACACGAGGTCGACAGGGCAGCAACGCTCCTTACGACAAGACCTGGTCCACTCGATGACGCACTGGGCTGACGCGTCCGGGCGCTCATACGCATGATGACAAAATTGGCAATGCGGTCTGCAGTAGCCGCCTCTGCCCGTCCCGATGAACGCTGCAAGATAAGACTGGGAGGTCTTAACTCCATGAAGAAGCTGATTGCTTCCACAATTCTCGCCGCGGGTCTCTACGCAGTTGCCGGCTCTGCCCAGGCTGCCGAATGCGGTGATGTCTCGATAGCCGAAATGAACTGGGCGTCGGCCGGTGTCGCCGCCTATGTCGACAAGATCATCCTGGAAAGCGGTTATGGCTGCAAGGTGACCGTGGTTACCGGCGATACCATGCCGACTTTCGCCTCCATGAACGAAAAAGGCCAGCCGGACATGGCACCGGAGTTCTGGGTGAATGCCGTGCGCACCGCCCTGGACGAAGCCATTGCCGAAGGCCGTCTGATCCAGGCTGCTCCGCTTCTCTCCGACGGTGGTGTAGAAGGCTGGTGGATCCCGAAGTTCCTGGCCGACGAACATCCTGAGATCAAGACGGTCGAGGATGCGCTTGCCCGTCCGGAACTTTTCCCGGCGCCGGAAGATGCAACCAAAGCTGCAGTGACCAATTGCCCCTCGGGCTGGAACTGCCAGGTATCGACCGCCAATCTCTATCGCGCACTCGGCGCCAAGGAGAAGGGTTTCGAACTGGTTGATACCGGCTCGGCCGCTGGCCTTGATGGCTCGATCGCCAATGCCTTTGAAAACAAGAAGGGCTGGCTCGGCTATTACTGGGCTCCGACCGCGATCCTCGGTAAGTACGAGATGGTGAAGCTGTCGTTCGGCGTCGAGCATGACAAAGCGTCCTGGGATGCCTGCACCGCCGTTCCGGATTGCCCGGATCCGAAGGTAAACGCCTACCCGGTTTCCGACGTCTACACCGTCGTCACCAAGGGCTTTGCCGAAAAGGCCGGTGTTGCCATGGATTACGTGCAGACCCGCAAGTGGGACAACGCAACCGTCGGCAAGGTTCTCGCCTGGATGGAAGACAACCAGGGTACCAATGAAGACGGCGCACGCCACTTCCTCGAAACCTATCCGGAAATGTGGACCACTTGGGTCGCTCCGGACGTCGCCGAGAAGATCAAGGCCGCTCTCTGAGCGCAGCTTTCATTGGGAACATGCGGCGGGCCTTGTTGCCCGCCGCGCTTTCTGCGAAGCGGCATGCCGCATCACGCCATTCAACGACTCCCGACGTCGCAGACGGCATGAATTCCCTTCCGGAACTCGACTAGCCTCTTGCCTCGGGAACATGGCATCGCCGTAAAGGCCCATCGCAGCGTCTCGGACGTTACAACGAGCGGGGGTCGACAAGGGGAACGAGATGGCTTCGACTTTATGTAATTACCTGCCGGAACTCATGTGCAAGTTTCCGGCGATCGACGGCACAACGATGCGTGTCGCGCGCAAGAGTATCGACGACAGTTTCAAGGGCTTCGTGCGTGCCTATGGCAATGTCATCGACGCTGTGACGCATCCACTACAGCTCTTCCTGAACTGGCTTGAGGCGCTGTTCGTCAGCACACCCTGGTTCGTCTTTCTGGCGGTGATGGTCCTGATTGTGTACTACGCCAGCCGCAACTTGCGCATCGTGGCTTTGACGATCATCGGCATGTTGTTCATTGGCTTCGTCGGTCTCTGGGAAGACACGATGGTCACGCTGGCCATCGTCACCGTATCGACCCTACTTGCCATCATCATCGGCATCCCATTGGGTATCCTGATGGCGCGATCGGACAGAGCGCAATCCATCATCAATCCGATCCTCGACGTCATGCAGACCATGCCGAGTTTCGTCTATCTCATCCCGGTCGTCATGGTCTTCGGAATCGGCAAGGTTCCGGGCGTCATCGCGGTCGTCATCTATGCCGTTCCGCCGATGATCCGCCTGACCAATCTCGGCATCCGACTGGTCGATCGCGAAGTGCTGGAAGCTGCAGACGCCTTCGGGTCCTCACCGCGGCAGAAACTGATCAACGTGCAGATCCCGCTCGCACTGCCGACCGTCATGGCCGGCATCAACCAGACCATCATGATGTCGCTTGCCATGGTCGTCGTCGCCTCGATGATCGGTGTCGGTGGCCTCGGCAAGAATGTTCTCCAGGCTATCTCCAACCAGTTCCTGACGATCGGCTTCCTCAACGGTTTCGCGCTCGTTGCCATCGCTATCATCTTCGACCGCGCCAGCCAGGCCTATGGCAAGCGCCTTCAGCGCCACACGGAGGTGGTCCATGGCTAGTCACGACATCGAGATCCGCAATCTCTACAAGATCTTCGGCCCCAATGGCGGTGCCTTCATCGACCAGGTGAAGGCCGGCATGTCGAAGTCGGAGCTCAACGAGACTCATGGCCATGTGCTTGGCCTCAAGGATATCAACATCGAGATGCCCGGCGGTGGTATCACCGTCGTCATGGGCCTGTCGGGCTCCGGCAAATCGACGCTGATCCGCCACATCAACCGGCTGATCGAGCCGACCTCCGGCGAAGTCCTCTACGACGGCGTTGACGTCTGTCAAATGAGCCCGTTGGAGCTTCGGGAATTCCGCCGCCACAAGACGGCGATGGTGTTCCAGAAATTCGCATTGCTGCCACACCGGACAGTGCTCGAAAACACAGTCTACGGCCTCGACATCCAGGGGATCCCGCGGTCGAAGAGCGAGGAAATCGGCCGCCGCTGGATCGACCGCGTCGGGCTCTCGGGCTTCGAGGGGCATTACCCGAACCAGCTCTCAGGCGGCATGCAGCAGCGTGTCGGGCTTGCCCGAGCGCTCTCCAACGATGCCGACATCCTGCTGATGGACGAGGCCTATTCGGCGCTCGACCCGCTGATCCGCGTCGACATGCAGACGGTCCTGCTCGACATTCAGCAGGAGCTGAAGAAGACCGTCGTCTTCATCACGCACGATCTCGACGAGGCGCTGCGCCTGGGTGACAAGATCGCGATCCTCAGGGATGGCGAAGTCATTCAGCAGGGCTCCGGACAAGACATCGTGCTGCAGCCGGCCGACGATTACATCTCGGCCTTCGTCAAGGAAGTGAACCGCGGCCGGGTCATCCGGCTCGATACGATCATGGGTCCTTTGACCGGGACAGCCGAAGGGCTCGCCATGCCGGGCGCAACGGTCCTGGAGGCTGCAGCCCGCACCATGACGGATGCGCGGCAATCGAGCGCAGTCGTCACCAATGACGGCGGCACGCCAATCGGACGCGTCGATCTGCAGCAGATCATTGCCGCCATGGTCACGCCGAAGAGTCACGAAGACAACCAGATTGCCGCCGAATAGCGACGATACTGAACGATGTCTTCTGCAATACGGCCCCGTCGCTCGCGGGGCCGCTCTCTTTTTCGAGATTGAAACGATATAAAGATTTCTTTATATGATTGGCATGTCAATCAAAGGATCCGCCATGGCAACCCCTTCCAATCCGCTCTCCGAACTTCTGGCCGAAAAGGGCGTGCTGCTCGCCGACGGCGCGACTGGCACCAATCTCTTCGCCCAGGGACTCGAGGCCGGTGAGGCGCCAGAACTCTGGAACGAGGCGCAGCCCGAAAAGATCGTCAAGCTTCATCAGGATTTCGTCGATGCCGGCGCCGATATCATCCTCACCAATTCCTTTGGCGGCACGCGGCATCGCCTGAAGCTGCACCATGCCCAGGACCGCGTGCACGAATTGAACAAAAAGGCTGCGGAGATCGCCCGTTCGGTTGCCGACAAGGCCCCGCGCAAGGTGATCGTTGCTGGATCCGTCGGCCCGACCGGCGAGTTGCTGATCCCACTCGGTGCGATGTCCTACGAGGATGCGGTCGCGGCCTTCGTCGAGCAGATGGAAGGCCTGAAGGCCGGCGGTGCCGACGTTGCCTGGATCGAGACCATGTCGTCGCCGGATGAAATCCGCGCGGCTGCCGAGGCTGCCGTCAAGGTCGGCATGCCCTATACATTCACCGGGTCCTTCGACACGGCCGGCAAGACCATGATGGGCCTGCACCCGAAGGACATCCACGGGGTCGCGGGCGATATCGGCTCCGGGCCGCTTGCGGTCGGCGCAAATTGCGGCGTTGGCGCATCCGACATCCTGCAGAGCCTGCTCGACATGACCGGTGCAAACCCGGAGGCGACCGTGATCGTCAAGGGCAATTGCGGTATCCCGGAATTCCGCGGAACCGAGATCTTCTATTCGGGCACGCCGCCACTGATGGCCGACTACGCCCGCCTCGCCCGTGATGCCGGTGCGAAGATCATCGGGGGCTGCTGCGGGACGTCCTGCGATCATCTCGCTGCCATGCGTAAGGCGCTCGACGACTATACGCCCGGCCCGCGCCCGACTCTCGACGTCATCGTCGATCGCATCGGGCCGCTGCGCAACAAGACCGCGGACGAGAGCGGCGCGCAGGAAAGCAGCCGTCGCCCCCGCCGCCGCGGCAACTGATCTCTCTGGAGAGCAACAACGAAAAAGGGCGCCCGGTGGCGCCCTTTCTGTTTCCGGAATACATTCGAGGTTCAGCCGACGAAGGCTCGCTCGATGACGAATTCTGCCGGCTTGTTGTTGGCGCCTTCGGTGAGGCCTGCCTGTTCAAGCAGCGCCTTCGTATCCTTCAGCATGGCGGTCGAGCCGCAGATCATGCCGCGATCGATGGCGGGATCGAGCGGCGGCACGCCGAGGTCGGTGAACATCTTGCCGTTTGCGATCAGGTCCGTGATGCGGCCCTGGAAGGGATAATCTTCACGGGTGACCGTCGCATAGTGCTTGAGCTTGTCGCCGACGAGGTCGGCGAGGAATTCATGGTTCTTGATCTCGTCCACGAGGTCGAAGCCGTATTTCAGCTCGGCGACATCGCGGCAGGTATGAGTGAGGATGACTTCCTCGAATTTTTCATAGGTCTCGGGATCGCGGATCAGGCTGGCGAAAGGCGCGATGCCGGTGCCGGTCGAGAACATGTAGAGACGTTTGCCGGGAGTGAGCGCGTCGAGCACCAGCGTGCCGGTCGGCTTCTTCCGCATCAGCACCTTGTCACCCGGCTGGATGCGCTGCAGGTGCTGGGTGAGCGGGCCGTTCGGCACCTTGATCGAGAAGAACTCGAGTTCCTCGTCCCAGGACGGGCTTGCGATTGAATAGGCGCGGTAGATCGGCTTACCCTCGACCATCAGGCCGATCATCGCAAATTCGCCCGAACGGAACCGGAAGCCGGCCGGTCGCGTCATGCGGAAGCGGAAAAGATGGTCGGTGTAATGCGTAACGCTCAGAACCGTTTCGGCATAGACGCCCTCGGGCACGATCAGTTCGGCATTGTCGGTCTTCACAGGAGCATTCATAGGCTGTCGGTCCTATCGTTTAGTCGATTGGGATCAAGCCTATAATCCAGACCGTCCCATTCCACAATTCAGCCGGCATGCAGATTTCGCAGCCGAGATATCCATGAAAGCGAAGGCGGCATCCTTGACCGAGGTCAATTCGCCGCCTCCACATAGCGATTTCTTGATGTCTCAGGCGCCAGTGGAGCCAAGACGACGCCAGCTGAACCCGCCCACCGCCTCGGATCCCCGAGCCGTCGGCTGGTAGCGCTGGGCTACGCCCGTAAGACAGTTTTCGGCAAGCCGGCGCTGGGCGACCGGATTGGTCACGGCGAAGCTGTCGAAGCCGGTGCGCAGCATCAGCGGCACCTGGTCGATCAGCACGTCGCCAACGGCGCGGAGTTCGCCGGTGTAACCCAGGCGTTCGCGCAGCAGCGTTGCATGGCTGAAGCCTCGGCCATCGTTGAAGGCGGGGAAGGCAACGGCGATCAGCGCGATGCGATCGAGATGCGGCTCGAGCTTCTTCACGTCATCGGCAGGCGCAATGTATACGCCAAGACCGATGTCGTTGGTTTCGCCAACGGCATCGAGGAAGGCGTCCAGCGGCAGAATGGCCTTTTCGCCCTCCCCTGCCTTGCGCTCTTCGGTTTCTGTCACCCAGATATCGCCCTCGACGAAACCGGTTTCTTTCCAGATCTTGGTCATCACTTTTCCAGTCTCATGCGGCTTCGGCAGAGGCGTTGCCGTAGAGCGCGTCCTTGAACGGCTTCGGGCCGACGCGGCGATAGGCTTCGAGGAAGGTTTCCTTCGGATCAAGGCGCAGGCCGAGATAGGTATCGACGATGGTCTCGACGGCGTCGGTGACCTTTTCCGGCTCGAAACCGCGCCCGATGATCTCGCCGATCGAAGAGTTCTCGTCGCCTGAACCACCCAGCGTGATCTGGTAGAGCTCAGCACCCTTTTTCTCGACACCGAGCAGGCCGATATGGCCGACATGGTGGTGCCCGCAAGCATTGATGCAGCCTGAGATCTTGATCTTCAGTTCGCCGATTTCCTGCTGGCGCTCCAGCGAACCGAAGCGGGTCGAGATTTCCTGCGCGACCGGAATGGAGCGCGCATTGGCGAGCGCGCAATAGTCCAGCCCGGGACAGGCGATCATGTCGGTGATCAGGTTGGAATTGGCGGTGGCAAGGCCTGCCTTTTCGAGTGCCTGGTAGAGCGTATAGAGATCGCCTCTGGCGACATGTGGCAGGATCAGGTTCTGCTCGTGGCTGACGCGGATTTCGTCGAAGGCGTAACGCTCGGCGAGGTCGGCGACCAGATCCATTTGCGCATCGGACGCGTCACCCGGCGTGCCGCCGATCGGCTTCAGCGAGATCGTCACCATGCCATAATCGGGATGACGATGCGGCTGAACATTCTGCTTGACCCAGGAGGCAAAGGCCGGATCCGCCTTCTGGGCCCGAGCGAGTGCTTCCCAGCCATCTGGACGGTCTGTCAGCGCCGGCGGGGCAAAATAGGTTTCGATCGCGCGGATATCGCCTTCCGGCAGTTTCAATTCGCTGTCGCGGATCTCGGCAAATTCGGCTTCCACTTGACGGGTCAGCTCCTCGACGCCCGTCTCGTGGACGAGGATCTTGATGCGCGCCTTGTACTTATTGTCGCGACGGCCGTGCAGATTGTACACGCGCACGATCGCGGTGATGTAGGTCAGAAGGTCGGCTTCCGGTAGGAAATCGTTGATCTTCTTGGCGATCAGCGGCGTGCGGCCCTGGCCACCGCCGACATAAACGGCGAAGCCGAGTTCGCCCGCTTCGTTCTTCTTCAGCTGCAGGCCGATGTCATGCACCTGGATCGCGGCGCGGTCCTTTTCGGCGCCGGTGACAGCGATCTTGAACTTGCGCGGCAGGAAAGAGAATTCCGGATGCAGCGAGGACCACTGACGCAGGATCTCGGCATAGGGGCGCGGATCGGCGACTTCGTCAGCGGCAGCGCCAGCAAAATGGTCGGCGGTCACGTTACGGATGCAGTTGCCGGAGGTCTGGATGGCGTGCATCTCGACGCTTGCGAGATCCTCAAGAATAGCCGGTGTGTCGGACAGTTTCGGCCAGTTGTACTGGATGTTCTGGCGCGTGGTGAAGTGACCATAGCCGCGGTCATATTTGCGGGCGACATGGGCCAGCATGCGCATCTGCCTAGAGTTCAACGTTCCATAGGGAATGGCGACGCGCAGCATATAGGCATGAAGCTGGAGATAGACGCCGTTCATCAGGCGCAGCGGCTTGAATGCGTCTTCTGCAAGCTCACCCGACAGGCGGCGGGCCACCTGGTCGCGAAACTGCTCTACACGCGCCGACACAAAAGCGTGGTCGAATTCGTCATAACGATACATGTCTTACCTCAGGCCTCAAGCCGCAATGAATGCCGGGTCGGCATAACCGTGCCCTTCGGCATATGCAATGGTTGGGCCTTCCGCCCGGATACGTTCCCGCAGACGCAAAGGACGCAGCTTGCCATCCTTCTCCTCGATCTCGATGACGTTCACATCGACCACGAGATTGCTGGCAAAGGCCTGCTTGCCGGCGGTTTCCAGTGCTTCGACAGCCTCGGCATGGCGGGCAACGAAGGCTTCCTGCAGACGCTCGGTCCACTGGCCATTGGCGTCGAGCCAGACGGCGATGCCGTCGGTCAGGCGGTTTGCGGTCAGAACCTTGTCTACCATGTCAATTCCTCTGCGTTTCCAGTTCGGCCGACACGCGCGCGCCCAAGGGTTCGGAGCGGCTGAAATCGGCGCCGGCGACGGCGTCGCCGATAATAACCATGACCGGACCCGTCAGCTCCGTGCGAGCCTCTAGGCCTGGCAATTCCTTGAGCGTACCGTGCAGCAGGCGGCTGTCGCGGCGCCCGGCATTTTCGACCACGACAACGGTCGTATCTTCGGCGAGGCCGCCTGCCATCAGGCGTTCGGCGACGGAGGCAGCCACTGTGCGGCCCATATAGACGGCGACTGTGGCACCCGACAGCGCAAGCCGCGCCCAATCCGGCAGGACGTTACCCTGCAAATCGTGGCCGGTGGTGAAGACCAGCGACGAGGATACGCCGCGCAGGGTCAGCGGCAGTTCGAAGTCGGCAGCGGCAGCAAGTGCCGAGGTCACGCCGGGGACGATCTCGTAGGGAATGCCTGCATCGCGAAGTGCTGCCATCTCTTCTCCGGCACGACCGAAGATCAGCGGATCGCCGGACTTCAGGCGGACGACGCGCTTGCCGGCATGGCCGAGTTCGACGAGGAGCGCGTTGATCTCGTTTTGCGACTTCGAATGACAGCCCTTGCGCTTGCCGACGGGAATGCGCTCGGCATCGCGGCGGCCCATGTCGACGACTTCGCGCGGGACCAAGGCATCATAGACAATCACGTCGCATTCCATCATCAGGCGATGGGCACGCAGCGTCAGCAGATCTTCCGCACCCGGGCCTGCACCGACGAGGAAAACGCGACCTTCAACGCGATCGGCAGCAACGCCCTTCAACAAGCGGGTGGCTTCGCGGCGGGCCAGGCTGATCTCGTCCGCCTCGACGTGATCGGCGACCTTGCCCTTGAAGAAATCGCGCCAGAACAGCCGACGCGGAGCGCCACGAGGGACGAGGCGATCGACGGCGCGGCGATAGGAATTGGCGAGACGACCAAGCTTGCCGAGCGAACGCGGCAGGAGACGGTCGATGTCGGCACGGATCATTTGGGCGAGAACCGGGCCCACACCTTCGGTGCCAATGGCAACGGCGATGGGGGCACGGTTGACGAGTGCCGGCGTGTAGAAATCGCAGTAGTCGGGCTGATCCACGGCATTGGCCGGGATGCGGGCGGCGCGGGCGGCAGCCACGATCTCGCGGTCGAGAGCGCCCTGCCCCGTTGCGGCAAAGACCAGACGCGCGACCTGAACTTGCGAGGGATCGAAAGTCTTGGCGATCTGCTCAATTGCGTTTGCAGCCAGAAAGGCAGCGTAATCCTCTTCCGGGGCATCAGCATAGGCGATGATGCGGGCTTCGGTGTTCTTCAGCAGGCGCGCCTTGGCATAGGCCTCGTCACCGTTTCCGAAGACGGCGGCGACCTTACCCTCGACCTTGAAGAAGGCCGGGAAGACCGAAAGCTGTTTGTCCTGCTGTGCCATGAATCATCCGTTCAAAGTAAGCCTCATCATCGCGTTTCGGCTTTGAGAATTGAAGAAACAGGAATCCCTTCGCCCCCGCACTGAGGTATTTCTGTCCTAGTCTCCTCGCCCTTGCGAGCAAAATGCACCGTTGTGTTCAAAGTCTGACGCGATCGCTCTCGCCCTCGCCTAAATGGCTGGGAAAACCGAAGTGGGTGCATCATTTCCCTTTCGGCCGCTGCTCGGCAAGCGCTAAGATTGCATTGCACAAGACTGCGGAGCGCGCCACCTTGACCACACCCGAACTTACCCGTCGCCTTCTCGACGTGATCGAACATGACATCCTGCCGCTGACTACCAAAGGCGTCGCTGCCGGCAACAAGGTTTTCGGCGCCGCGATCCTCAGGAAGTCGGACCTATCGCTGGTGCTTGCCGAGACCAATAACGAACTGGAGAATCCGCTCTGGCACGGCGAGGTGCATACATTGAAGCGCTTCTACGAGCAGGGCGAACGGCCCGACACGAGGGATCTGATCTTCCTCTCGACCCATGAACCCTGCACGATGTGCATGTCGGCAATCACCTGGGCCGGCTTCGACAATTTCTACTATTTCTTCAGCCATGAAGACAGCCGCGACGCCTTTGCCATTCCGCATGACCTGAAGATCCTCAAGGAAGTTTTCGGCCTGGAGCCGGGCGGCTATCGGCGGCAGAACGCCTTCTGGCTGAGCCATGCGATGATCGAAATGGTGGCCTCCGCCAGCGATGCCGATCGCCCCGCACTCTTCGAACAGGTGAGCCGTATCAAGGCTCAGTATGACCTTTTGTCGGAGACTTACCAGTCGTCCAAGGGCGATAACGACATTCCGCTCAACTGAGCGAGCCATACGGGATAAAAATGGAAGCCTCCACCGACATCGATCGCCTGCTCGAAATCATGGCGGCGCTGCGCCAGCCCGAAACGGGTTGCCCTTGGGACATCGTCCAGACCTTCGAGACGATCAAGCCCTATACGATCGAGGAAGCCTATGAGGTGGCCGATGCGATCGAGCGCAAGGATCCTGATGATCTCTGCGAGGAGCTGGGCGATCTGTTGCTGCAGGTGGTCTTTCATGCCCGGATTGCCGAAGAGGAAGGCCTGTTCTCTTTCGGCGACGTGGTCGAGGCGATCAGCCGAAAGATGATCCGCCGCCATCCGCATGTCTTCGCCCGCTCGGATGCCGATACTCCGGAAGCCGTGAAGGCGCAGTGGGACACGATCAAGCAGGAAGAGAAAGCTGAACGTCTCGCACGCCGCGCGGCCCGTGGATCCGCTGCCGATCCCGACACCGGCTATCTCGGCTCGGTACAGCGGTCGTTTCCGGCGCTCACAGAAGCGTTAAAGCTGCAAGAGCGTGCCGCCAAGGTCGGGTTCGACTGGTCGGAGGCCACGCCCATCCTCGACAAGATCGAGGAGGAAATCGGCGAATTGCGTGAGGCGCTGGCCGAAAACAAACCTGACAAGGTCAAGGACGAACTCGGCGACTTGATCTTCGCACTGGTCAATATCGGCCGGCATGTGGGGGCGGAACCGGAACAGGCACTGCGCGGCACGAACACGAAGTTCCGTAATCGTTTCAGACATATAGAAACTTCTCTTCATGCATCAGGCGAAACGCTGGAAGCGGCTTCGCTGGAACGGATGGAAGAACTCTGGCAGGCCGCCAAGAGCCTCACGCGACCTATCGGCTGAACCAGCATGAAGCTCCATGGATTCGATGTGGTCATTGCAGGCGCGGGTGTAGGTGGACTTGCGCTCGGCACGATGCTGGCCCGGTTCGGCGCCTCTGTGACACTCTACGACCAGATGGATGCGCCACGTCCGGTGGGCTCCGGCTTCGTGCTGCAGCCGACGGGGGCTCAGGTACTCTCGGCGATGGGGCTTCTCGATCTAGTCGCCGCGCGCGGACGACGCATCGACCGGATGGTCGGACGGTTGAAGGACGGCGGCAAGCCGGTGCTCGACGTGCGCTACCGGTCGGGCGAGTTCGGGATCGCTGTCCAGCGGGTGGCGCTGTTCGACACCTTGTTCGACGCGGCTCGAGCAGCCGGCGTGATCTTCGAGGCGTCGGCGCGGATCAACGGCGTTGAGCCGGGGCCTCGTGCCCGTCTCGTCTTCCAAGATGGTTCTCGTTCATTGCCGGCAGACCTTGTCATAGACGCCATGGGTGCCAATTCGCCGATTGGCAGTCGCCCGGACAGCGAACTCAGCTATGGAGCGCTTTGGGCAACGGTACCCTTCCCCGATGACGGGCCTTTCCAGGAGGACCTGCTCGAACAACGCTACGACCGTGCCTCACGGATGGCCGGCGTGCTGCCGGTCGGCACTGCCCACGAGGGCGCGTCCGCCATGGCGACCTTCTTCTGGAGCCTGCGCACCGCTGATCATCCGGAATGGGTCAAGGCTGGACGCGACGCGTGGCTGGAGGCTGTGGCCAAGCTCTGGCCTGATGCGCTTCCGCTCGCGGCTGTCGCGGAGCCGGTTCATGCCCGCTATCGCCACCAGACGCGTCCGCCGGTGATCGGGCGCCATGCGCTGAAGATCGGTGATGCCTGGCATGCGACCAGCCCACAACTCGGCCAGGGTGCAAACATGGCGCTGCTCGACGCTGCGTCGCTCGTCTCCGCGCTGGTTCACGCACAGGATGTGGAAAAAGCCATCGCGCGGCATTTGCGGCAAAGGCAGATGCATGTGCGCAGCTACCAGTTTCTCAGTCGGGTGCTGACACCCTTCTACCAATCGGACAGCCGTCTCCTGCCTGCGCTTCGCGATCACCTGATCGCGCCCGTGACGACCTTGCCGGGCGTGCGATCCATCATCTCGACGCTTGTGACGGGCGATCTTCTCGATCCGGTCGGTCGGCTGCAGCTCTCGGAGACATTCAGGCCCGCCGCAGTGACCCGGTCGCAGCCGTAATCGTCCATTCGCAGCAGTCGTTGCCCTTGGCTTGGCAGCGAGGGTGTAGCACCGAAACTTGGGTTGCGGTCAAGGTTCCGAAGAGGCGTTCGAAGACGGCTCCATGCCAGGGGCAGCCGGGCGTTGCCAAGGGGTTATTCTTGATCGCCAGGTGAATGACCGGTTGGCGCCAGGCACGGACCTCGGCTGAGAACCGGCCGCTCCCGGCAAACGTCCAGGCGTGAGCCGAGATGGCAAGGACAAGCAGGCGAGAAGAGACGGCGGTTGGCAGGTGTGGCAACAGGCGGCGTGCCGGTTTTGGGATGCGATTGGCCAGCAGATAGTGGCCGGTACGGTGTCCGGCTTCCGCCAGGACGTGGGTGGCATCCTGATCCGACAAGGTGTCGCAAAGCATGGCGAAGAGCCGCTGCGGCTCTCGTTCATCCAGCATCGTGCCGGGTGGATTGGCGTAGCGATGGCCGATGCCGGCGCGGTCGAAGATCATGCGCGCCGTCTCTTCGCCAAACAGCGCCGCGAGCGCCTGTCCCGTCTGGATCAGGCTGTTAGGCCCGATCCGGGCGCCGTTGCCGTCAGAGATCGGCGTGCCGCTGCGGGCAAGTTCCGTCTCTCCATCAGAGCCCTCAGCTTCCCTTCCCGAAAGGCGGGCCTCAGACGTGGGCATCGTGGCTCTCCGGCCCTCCGCCGCAGGCAAGCACGGGTGTCCTCGCTTCTTCCGCGGCACCAGCCTTGCGGGCGCGCAGCTGGCTGGCTCTGTCGGAGGCCGCCTGCCAGTCGGCCATCTGGGCTGGTGCGATCTTGCGGCTCATGTCGAAGCCGAAATCGACCTTGTCCTTCGATTGCGGCCCCCAGTAATTGTGCTTGCCGAGATCGTAGAACTTGCGCTCGAAGCCAGCCTTCATGAAGGCCTTGAGGCAACCCAGCAGATAGCGGCGGCGAAAACCCTTGCCGCGCCAGGGGTAATGAAAGAGCGCCTTGATCATGTAGAAGCGCCGGTAGTTGTTCATGACGCGGTCGAGCAGTTCGGCCCGGTCCATGGCATCTGGCTTCATGATCGGCGTGACGAAATTGTATTTCGAGAAGTCGAAGATCTCGACCTTGTCGCCCAATTCCTGAAACAGCGGCGAGAAGGGCCAGGGGGTGTACATGGCCCAGTTGGCGAGATCCGGGTTCCAGTCGCGCGCCATGCGATAGGTCTCTTCCAGCGTCTCCGCCGTCTCGTTCTCAAGCCCGACGATGAACTGCGCCTCGGTGAAGATGTCGGCTTCACGGAGCAGACGGATCGCCTTCTTGTTCTCAGCGACCTTGGTTTCCTTGTTGAAGCGGTCGAGCTTCAGCTGGGCGGCGGCTTCCGTGCCGAGCGAGACATGCACGAGGCCGGCCTTGCGATAGAGGGCCAAATATTCCTCGTCGCGGATGATATCGGTAACGCGGGTGTTGATGCCCCATTTCACCTTGTCCGGCAGGCCGCGGGCAATTAGCTCTTCGCAGAAGGCGATGAACTTCTTGCGATTGATGGTCGGCTCCTCGTCGGCCAGGATGAAGAAGCCGACCTGGTGGTCGTTGACTAGCTTTTCGATCTCGTCGACCACCTTCTTCGGATCGCGGATGCGATAATCGCGCCAGAACTTCCACTGCGAGCAGAACGAGCAGGTGAAGGGGCAACCGCGCGCCATGTTGGGGATCGCGACGCGCACGCCGAGCGGCACATAGATGTATTTCTCCCATTCGAGCAGCGTCCAGTCCGGCTCGACGGCATCGAAGTTCTTCACGGTGGGGGCTGCGGGCGTGGCGATGATCTTGCCGTCGTCGGTGACATAGGCGAGGCCCTTGATCCCTGCTCTCGCCACCTTCCAATTTCCAGCGGCAAAGGCGCGGGCAAGTTCGACAATAATCTCCTCGCCCTCGCCACGGACGATGACGTCGATATAGGGCGCCTCGGTCAAGACCTGCTGGTACATGAAGGTGGCATGGATGCCGCCGAGAACCCGGAGCGCCTGAGGGCAGACCTCCTTGGCGATCTCCAGGCAGCGCTCGGCCATGTAGATCGACGGGGTAATTGCGGTGCAGCCGATCAAATCCGGCTGTAGACTGCGCAATTCCTCGCGCAGCCGATCCTCGGTCATGTCGTTGGTCATGGCATCAAGGAAATGGATGTCAGTGAAGCCTGCGGACTTCAGCGCGCCGCCGAGATAGGCGACCCAGGCTGGTGGCCAGTTGCCGGCAATCTCGGCGCCGCCGGAATGATAGTTCGGATGAATGAAGACGACGCGCATGACCACCTCCCGTGTGTGTAAACAAAAGTTGACACACATGGTCGAGCGATCAGTTGACCTGGATCAAGCGGTGAAGACGCGCTTTCAGCGCTCCCAGTCTTCCCTGACGGGGGGCTTCAGGCCGCCGAGCTTCCGCTCCAACTCGTTGGCCTGCCGATCGGTCAGGCGCACGTCGAGGCTGACGGAGCCGTCCTCGTGATCTTCACGGCCATCGACGATGCCGTTTTCATAGAGCCAGGAAATCACCGCATGCTTGTCGCTGGGAATGGTGATTGTCGCTTCGGTCAGCACGCCCGAGAGGCGCTGCGAGATGACGTCGAGAAGGGTGTCGACGCCCTCGCCCGTGACGGCGGAGACCGGCAGGACGTTTTCGCGACCCGCCGCCTTCTGCAGAAGGCCGTCGTGGTTCTCAGGGTCGAGACGATCGATCTTGTTCCAGACTTCGAGGATGCGCTCGGCGCGTTCCTTGTCGTCGATGCCGAGATCGTCGAGGATGCGCAGGACATCTGCCGACTGGGCGCCGTTATCCGGATCCGACATGTCACGGACATGCAGCACCAGATCGGCTTCCAGCACCTCTTCGAGTGTCGCGCGGAAGGCGGCAACGAGGTGCGTCGGCAGGTCGGAGATGAAACCGACGGTGTCCGACATGATCACGGTTCGACCATGCGGCAGCTTCATGCGTCGCAGCGTCGGATCGAGCGTTGCAAACAGCATGTCTTCGGCCAGAACACCCGCACCGGTGATGCGGTTGAACAACGTCGACTTGCCGGCATTGGTGTAGCCAACCAGGGCCACGATCGGATGCGGCACCTTGCGGCGCTTGGCGCGGTGCAACTGGCGGGTACGAACAACCTGCTCAAGCTCGCGCTCGAGCTTGATGATCTTCTCCTGCAGCTGGCGGCGGTCGGCTTCGATCTGGGTTTCACCCGGACCACCCATGAAGCCAGCACCACCGCGCTGGCGTTCAAGGTGGGTCCAGGAACGGACCAGACGGCCCTTCTGGTAATTCAGATGGGCGAGCTCGACCTGCAGCGTGCCTTCCTTGGTGGAGGCGCGGCGGCCGAAGATCTCAAGAATCAGGCCCGTACGGTCGATAACCTTGGCGCCCCATTCCTTTTCGAGATTGCGTTGCTGAACAGGCGTGAGCGGGTGATCGACGATGACGAGACCCGCGTCGAACTCGTCGAGCAGTGCCTTCACTTCGGCGATCTTGCCAGATCCCATCAGCGTTGCCGGGCGCGGCTGGTTGACCTGAACAATCAGACCCTGAACGATGGTGAGGTCGATGGCACGGGCAAGGCCGATCGCCTCTTCGAGACGTGCTTCGTTGGACCGGCTCGGGGCCGGCGGGGCCCCTTCAGGCAGTGCTTGCGCCTTCGCCTGCTTCAGGACGGGCACGAGCACGAGCGCCCGCATGTCATCCCGGCGCTTTTCGTCCTCCGGGATGATCGATTCGTTCTTTGTATCTCGGCTTGTGATGATCTCAGTCCTGTCCGGAAGAGGCTTCGTCGTTCTCGAACATCGTCATCGGCTGGCCGGGCATGATGGTCGAGATGGCGTGCTTATAGACCAGCTGGGAATGGCCGTCGCGACGCAGGAGAACACAGAAATTGTCAAAGGATGTCACAACACCGGTGAGCTTCACGCCGTTGATCAAGAAGATCGTCAGCGAAATCTTCTGCTTTCGTACGGTGTTGAGGAAGAGATCCTGCAGGTTCTGAGAACGTTCCGCCATGGCGCCGCTTCTTTCTTTCTTGCCGGTGCTTTGCGACCGGTGTGATTATTGTTTGTTAACTGATCAGCGCAGAGAAAATGCCCCTCGTCCCTTCGCCGAAAAAACGTGGTATCAAATCACCGTCTTCTCCGCAACGTCGAAAAAGGTCGAACGGATGCGCTCGGCCATGGCGCCGGGATGACCGTTTCCGATCGGCTGGCCGTCGATTTCGACGATCGGAAAACAGATGCTGGTGGCGGCGGTGATGAAGACCTCGCGCGCGGTGAGCATTTCCTCGCGGGAAAACTCGCGCTCCTGCACGTTGATCCCCAACCTGTCCGTTACGTCCATCAGGCCTGTGCGCGTGATGCCGCGCAGGATGCCGTGTTCGGCGGGACGGGTGACGAGCACCCCATCCTTGTCGACGATCCAGACATTGGTCGCCGCCCCTTCCGTCACCATGCCGCGCGAATCGACATAGATC
The DNA here is from genome assembly GCF_016806065.1 of Rhizobium rosettiformans. Taxonomy (NCBI): domain Bacteria; kingdom Pseudomonadati; phylum Pseudomonadota; class Alphaproteobacteria; order Hyphomicrobiales; family Rhizobiaceae; genus Rhizobium; species Rhizobium rosettiformans. The sequence goes on along the minus strand of NZ_CP032405.1, from coordinate 3,506,885 downwards.
GCTTCCTGCGCACCCTTCTCCTTGGCCGCCTGACGGGCCATGGCATTTGGCAAAAGGCCGACAGTCTTGATGTCGACGCGATCCCAACGGTTGTCCGGCAGAGTGATTGCCTTCAGTCCCGTCTCGTTCTTCTTCGCGATGACAGAGGGATCGGTGATCTTGGCTGTGATCACCAGGCTCGGCGGTGTGTCGGCTGAGGGATAGACATGGTCGCGCCGGGCCACACCGCGCGTAACCTGGAGATAGAAGAGACCATTCTTAACGCGATTACGGCGCGCTACTTCACAAATGACCTGGGTCAGGGCCGCGCGACTCATCGGGGCCTTCATCTGGAGTTCGGACAACGAACGGTCAAGACGGTCGAGGTGCCGTGTCAGATCGACGATCACCCCATGGCGAATTTCGCAGACCTCATAGACCCCATCGGCAAACTGGTATCCCCGATCCTCGATATGCACCGCCGCGTCGGCATGGGGCAGGTAACGGCCATTGACATAGGCGATGCGTGGCATGGGGCTGGTTCTTTCAGAAATACTGGATCGATACGCGGAAGAGTTGCTCGACATGGCGCACGGCGTCGGCAGCTGCGAACATGACCACGCGATCCTTGGCTTTGATCTTCGTTTCGCCATCCGGGCGGATCACGGTCTTGTCGCGCAGGATCGCGCCGACGCGCAGTCCGGGCGGCAATTCGAGTTCCCGGAAGGGTTTGCCGACGAGCGGCGAGGTTTCGAGCGCCTCGGCCTCGATCACTTCGGCCTTGCCCTTCTGGACGGCATAGACGGCGCGGATACGGCCCTTGCGCACATGCTGTAGCACGCGCGAAATCGTAACGGCACGCGGATTGATATGGGCATCGATGCCGATCGAGGTGGCAAGATCGTGGAAGGACGGGCTGTTGATCAGCGCCATGCCAGACTTGCAGCCGAGGCGCTTGGCCATCGCAGCACTCAGGATATTCGTCTGATCATTGTTGGTGAGCGTCACCATCAGATCGGCATCCTGGATGTCGGCCTGCTGCAGGATGTTCTGGTCGAGCGCCGAGCCATGCAGCACAATGCCGTCCTGCAGCTGATCCGATACGGACAGCGCGCGCTCGCGGTCGTTCTCGATGATCTTCAGACGAGTCTTTGGCTGCATCTGCTCGATGGACTTAGCGACGTAGTAGCCGATATTGCCGCCGCCGGCGATGACGATACGGGCCGCTTCCTGTTCTTCATGGCCAAAGAGGCCAAGGGTTCGACGGGCATGGTCCCGCTGGCAGATGACATATGCGAGGTCGCCGACCTGCAGGTGGTCCTGCGAGCGAACGACATGCAGGCGGCCATTGCGCCAGATGGCGCAGACGGTGGCCATGAGATCGGGAAAAAGTTCGCTCAACTGATTGAGCGGCGTGTCGACAACAGGGCAATCTTCCATACACTCGATGGCGAGCATCGCAATATGGTCGTCTGCGAACCGGACGATATCGGTGGCACCAGGGAAGGAAATTCGGCGCAAGACCATCTTGCCCACCTCGATCTCGGGCGAGATCGTGACGTCGATCGGCAGATTGTCGCGACTGAAAAGGTCGGAATACTCGGGACGCAGGTAGTTTTGGGAGCGAATACGGGCAATCTTGGTCGGCACGTTGAAGAGCGAATGCGCGACCTGACACGCCGTCATGTTGATCTCGTCATAAAGCGTGACGGCGATCAGCATTTCGGCCTGGTCTGCGCCGGCGCGCGCCAGCACATCCGGATGGGCGCCGTGACCGACATAACCGCTGACATCGAGGGTCTCGGTGATGTGCGAGACGAGCGACGCCGAGGTGTCGATCACCGAGACGTCGTTGCCTTCCTGGGAGAGGCGTTCGGCGATACCATAACCGACCTGGCCCGCGCCGCAGATGATGACTTTCATGGCAAGCTTCCTGCCCCAGGTTCGCGTCTACCGGATTCGTTTCGCCCGCTTATACGCCAAGCGATTTCAGTTTGCGATGGAGGGCCGAGCGTTCCATGCCGACGAATTCCGCGGTCCGTGAAATATTGCCGCCAAAGCGGTTGATCTGGGCAATCAGATAGTCACGTTCGAACATCTCGCGCGCTTCGCGCAGCGGCAGCGTCATGATGTGGGTATCGTTACGCGCGGACACCTTTGGCAACATGTCGGAGAGATCCTGCGGCAGCATTTCAGCGCTGATCGGCGAATCGGGACTGTCACCCTGGGCCAGAATCATCAACCGCTCGATGTTGTTGCGCAGCTGACGGATATTGCCCGGCCAGTCGTTCGCCTGCAGAACCGCCATTGCGTCGTCTCCGATCTTGCGCTGGCGGATGCCGGCGTGTTCGGAAACCTGCCGCATGAACATGTCGACCAGGAATGGGATGTCCTCGCGGCGCTCGGCGAGTGCCGGCACCTTGACCGGGACCACGGCCAGGCGATGGAAAAGGTCCTCTCGGAACCGACCCTCGGCGATCAGGCTCTCCAGATTGTAGGCGCTCGACGAGATGATGCGGACGTCGACCTTGACGCGCTTGGATCCGCCGACACGCTCGAACTGCTGTTCGACGAGCACGCGCAGGATCTTGTTCTGCGTCTCGCGCGGCATTTCGCCGATTTCGTCGAGATAGAGAATACCGCGATGGGCCTCTTCGAGCGCACCGATCCGGCGCGGTTGGCCCGGTGTGCCCTCGGTGCCGAACAGTGCCATCTCCATGCGATCAGGCGTGATCGCCGCCGCGTTCAGCGAGATGAACGGTCCGCCCGAGCGGGCCGAGCGCTTGTGAATCATGCGTGCGACGAGTTCCTTGCCCGAACCGGAAGGGCCGAAGATCATGATGCGGCTGTTGGTCGGCGCAATCTTTTCGATCGTCTGGCGCAATTGCGAGACGGCGACTGAAGTACCGATCAGTTCGATCGCGTCACCCGTGCGGCGCTTCAATTCGGAGACCTCGCGTTTCAGCTTGGAGTTCTCCAGCGCGCGCTCGGCGATCAGGATCAGGCGGTCGGCCTTGAAGGGCTTCTCTATGAAGTCGAAGGCGCCCCGCTTGATGGCGGAGACGGCGGTTTCGATGTTGCCGTGGCCGGAGATCATCACGACCGGCAGTTCCGGATGGCGGGTCTTGATCTCGTCGAGCAGCGACAGGCCGTCGAGGCGGCTGCCCTGCATCCAGATATCGAGGAAGACCAGCCGTGGCACGCGATCCGAAATGGCGGCCAGCGCGCTATCGGCGTCATGCGCCGTCCGGGTTTCATGCCCTTCGTCGCTCAGAATGCCGGAGACGATCTCGCGAATGTCTTCTTCGTCGTCGACTACGAGAATATCAGAGGCCATGGACCTTTTCCTTATCGCTTTCAGTCTCGATGGCGGCAGTGTCTGCGCGCGGCAGGATGATGCGGATCATCGCGCCCCTGCCCCGGTCGAAATCGGCCGGTGCGTCGTGCAGCTCTAGCTGCCCGCCATGCTCTTCAATAATCTTCTTCACGATGGCGAGGCCGAGGCCGGTGCCCTTCTCGCGCATCGTCATGTAAGGTTCGAGAATCCGGTGGCGGTTCTCGCTCGGCAGCCCACGGCCGTTGTCGATGACATCGACAATGAACCGGTCCTGGTCACCGTCGAAGGCGGACCTGACGAGGATCTTGCCGCCCTCGCCAAGTTCGTCCTTCGGCACGGCTTCGATCGCTTCCACGGCGTTCTTGACGATGTTGCCGACCGCCTGCGCCAGCATGCGTGCATCAAAGTTTCCTTCGAGCGGCTCATCGCCGAAATCACGCTGGAATTCGATTTCAGCACTGCCTATTTCGCGCAGGAAGACGGCGTCCGTCAGGATTTCGCGCAGGTCGGAACGCTGCTTCGTCGGCTTCGGCATGCGGGCAAAGGCCGAGAACTCGTCGACCATGCGGCCGATGTCTTCGACCTGGCGAACGATGGTATCGGTGCACTGGTTGAAGACGGCCTTGTCATCCTCGGCAATCTGCTTGCCGTAACGACGCTTGAGGCGTTCGGCCGACAGCTGGATCGGTGTCAGCGGGTTCTTGATTTCATGTGCGATACGCCGGGCAACGTCGGCCCAGGCGGTCGAACGCTGGGCCACGACCAGATCGGTGATTTCGTCGAGGGTGATGACATAGGAATCAACCGAGCCGCGTGTCTCCTCGCGCGTGACCTGCACATTGAGCGTCCGCTCCTTGCCGCCGCGGATCATGTTGATCTGCTCGCGGTAACCACCGCGATGGCGGACGGCTGCTTCTGCGAGAACACGATCCACTTCTGGCGCCACCAGGGCGAGTTTCTGTCCGATCAACTGCTCGGCCGGCAATGCCAGGAAATACTCGGCCGATGGGTTGACGATGGTGATGATGCCATCGTCCTCGACGCCGATGACGGCGGCCGTGACACCGGACAATACGGCCTCGATGAAGCGGCGACGGTCGTCGACCTCGTCCTTGGCCTCAAGGATCTCGTCACGCTGCGAGCGGATCTGCGAGACCATCTTGTTGAAGGTCCGCGACAGGCTGCCGACGTCGCCATCGGCGGCGCGTACCGGCACGATGACGTTGAGGTTCCCCGAGGCGATGCTGTCGGCCGCGCCGATCAACAGCCGGATCGGTCTTACGATCCGGTCGGCAACCGCAATTGCCGTCCAGATCGCTGCGAGCAGAACGATCAGCGCAAAGCCGAGATAGAGAATGGCAAAAGCGATCTGCAGCGTCGTTCGGCCATCTTCCATCGACTGGTATTCGGCGGTGTTCTCCTCCATCAAGCGCATGGCCTGCATGACCTTCGGATCGACGGCGCGTATCGTATAGAGGAAGGTGCCGGAGATACTGTCCAGCTTGATGATGGCGCCGACGAGGTTCGTGATGCCAGGCGGGATCAGCGTCGGCTGGCCGGAAGCAGCGCTGCCAAGGGCATCGCGCGGAATGGCCGGAAGTGGCTTGTCCGTATCGATATCTGCCTGGCTGATTGCCGATCCGTCCTCGCGCACCAGAAAGGCGCCCAGCATGCCGCGGCCCCGGGCCTGACGCGTCATCAGATCCACGAAGCCCTGGCGATCAAGATAGAAGAGGGAGCGATTGCGCTCCAGATCGTTGGCCATCGAGATCGTCTGACCCTGCAGATAGCTTGCGCTTTCCAACATATAGGCCTGGGCGACATTCATCGACGAGGAGACGATCGACTGCGTTCTGATCGAAAACCAACGGTCGAGACCGACATTAAGGGTGATTGACGCGAAAATCGCGACCAGGATCGCCGGCGTGATCGCGATGATCGAGAACAGGGCGACGATTCGAACGTGCAGACGCGCAGCGGCACGGCCTCGGTTGCGCGCCTTGAAGAGACGCATCACTTCGCGCCCGATCAGGAACATAAGCCCGACGATAAACAGCGAATTGATGACGGCAGAAGCAACGAGGACCTCTGAGGTCGGCTCGATCGACGTGAGGCCCAGCAAAATCGGCAAGGTCAGAGACGCACACAGGAGCGCGCCGCCAGCCAATAAAAGGCCCGGCAGTGCGAAGGATGCGCGCCGATCTTGCGCCAGCGCGCTGTCGACGTCCGCTGCGGAGGCAGTCCTCACGCGTGCCATCATCTTCCCCCGGATCCGCGTAACCGGATCTCGTTAATGCGGCGATCTCTCGATCGCGGCAAATTGTATGCTGCAAAACTCCGACGAACCTGGCTCACGCCAACAGCGGGTCAGGCCACGAAGCAACGTGGCTTTTGAGCAACGCATTGTGGCGAAATTGCAACGGCGGCTTGCGCCTTGTCAAGCGGAGCGGGAACTGCGGTAGACCGACACACCGAGTTCACGGATCTTCTTGCGCAACGTGTTGCGGTTCAGGCCGAGCAGATCGGCCGCCTTGATCTGGTTGCCACGGGTGGCGGTCAGGGCGGCGAGGATCAGCGGATACTCCATCTCGGTCAGAACGCGGTCGTAGAGACCTGAGGGCGGAAGCGCATCGCCGAAAGAGGCGAAATAGGTCCGCATGTTCTCTTCGACGGCCTGGGAAATCGTCATCGTGCCCGAGGGCATGCCGACCTTGGCGATCGGGCTGTCGGCGACATCGGCGCGCAGTTCCTGCTCGACGATTTCACGGGCAATCACGTCCTGTGGGTAGAGCGCCATCAGGCGGCGTACCACGTTCTCCAGCTCGCGCACGTTGCCGGGCCAGGCATAGGCCTTCATCACCTCCAACGCCTCGTGGTCGAAACGCTTGGAATCGAGGCCTTCTTTTTCGCCCTGCTGGATGAAATGTCGGACCAGATCGGGGATATCTTCGGCGCGATCGCGAAGCGGCGGCAGGCGCAGCGGCACGACATTCAGTCGGTAATACAGGTCTTCGCGGAAGAGGCCCTGATTGATCGACTGTTTCAGATCCTTGTTGGTCGCCGCGACGATACGGACATCAGTGCGTATCGGGGTGCGGCCGCCAACGGTCGTGTACTCGCCCTGCTGCAGCACGCGGAGCAGACGGGTCTGAGCATCCATCGGCATATCACCGATTTCATCGAGGAAGAGCGTGCCGCCTTCGGCCTGTTCAAAGCGGCCGGTGGAGCGGTTCTGGGCGCCGGTGAAGGCGCCCTTCTCGTGGCCGAAGAGTTCCGATTCGATCAGGTCCCGCGGGATGGCCGCCATATTGATGGCGACGAAAGGACCGTTCCGGCGCTTGCCGTAGTCGTGCAGTGCCTTGGCGACCAGCTCCTTGCCGGTACCCGATTCGCCGGTGATCATCAGCGTCAGGTCCGTCTGCATCAGACGCGCAAGTACGCGGTATATTTCCTGCATGGCTGCCGAACGACCGACCAGCGGCATGCCATCCTGCGTGTCGTCGTCGAGACGGGCGGGTCGCTTTTTCGGTTCCGACAGCGCGCGACCGATGATGGCGATCAGTTCGGTGAGATCGAAGGGCTTGGGCAGGTAATCATAGGCGCCCTTCTCGGACGCCTTGATCGCGGTCATGAAGGTGTTCTGGGCGCTCATGACCAGCACCGGCAGATCCGGCCGCGCCTTCTTGATGCGCGGCAAAAGATCGAAAGCGTTTTCGTCGGGCATGATGACATCGGTGACAACGAGGTCGCCCTCGCCCGCAGAAATCCAGCGCCAAAGGGTCGCCGCATTGGAGGTGATCCTGACATCGTAACCCGCGCGGCTCAGCGCCTGGTTCAGGACCGTGCGGATCGCAGCATCGTCATCTGCAACAAGGATCGTCGCTGTCATCAGTTCGTTCCCGTGGATTTTGGCAAAGGCGCATCTTCGAGCGCCGTCTCTTTCGACATGGGCATCAGGACCCGGAAGGTGGTACGGCTCGCCTGGCTGTCACATTCGACGATCCCGCCATGGGCACCGATGATCTTGGCGACGAGCGCCAGACCGAGACCCGAGCCATTCGTCTTCGTCGTGATGAAGGGGTCGAAGAGATGCGGGAGCAGGTCGGATGGCACGCCGGGGCCATTGTCATGGACGCAGAATTCGAGCGGCAGGGAGATCTTTTCGCGGGAGCCGGCGACCGAGAGGCGAATGCCGGGGCGATAGGCCGTTGTCAGCTGGATTTCGCCGTCGGAGCGCTCGCCGATGGCCTCCGATGCGTTCTTCACCAGGTTTAGGAAGACCTGCACCAGCTGGTCCCTATTTGCGTAGACCGGCGGCAGCGACGGGTCATAATTCTCGGTGATCCTGATGTTACGGGCAAAGCCTGCTTTCGCCACCGCCTTCACCTGATCGAGCACCGAATGGATGTTGATCGACTGACGGTCGACCGGCCGCTCGTCGGAAAAGACCTCCATGCGATCGACCAACGAGACGATGCGATCCGTCTCGTCGCAGATCAGGCGGGTCAGCGCCCGATCTTCATCGGTGACGGCTGTCTCGAGCAGCTGCGCAGCACCGCGGATACCGGAGAGCGGGTTCTTGATTTCATGCGCCAGCATCGAGGCAAGGCCGGTGACGGATCGGGCGGCCGCGCGATGGGTCAGCTGGCGGTCGATCTTGTCCGCCATCGACCGTTCCTGGAAAACGACCACGACATTGCCGGGCTGGCTGAGGACCGGTGCCACATAGAGATCGACCAGCTTTTCCTGGCCGAGACGCGGCGAGCTGAGGTCGACGCGGTATTCATTGACCGGCGCACGGCGTTCACGAACCTGTTCGATCAAGGACAGAAGCGGGCTGCCAAAAGGGATGAATGTCGAAATGCGGTAGCGGGCGAGATGCGTGGCGCTCGCGCCGAAAAAGGCCTCGGCCTCCCAGTTGGCGAAAGCGATATGCCCATTGGCATCCACCATCACCACCGGGTTCTGGATGGCGTTGAGCACGGCCATGGCGAGGCCACCGCTCTTGTCATTCGCCGTCATGCGGCCTCCTGTCTGGCGCTGGCGCCACCGTGATCCGAGAGCGCCCGCCGCAAGGCTTCAACAACGAAGCCCTGATCCTTCGATGTCATGATGGATGCCTTCGCCTCCGGTGCGAGTTCCGGCGCGTGGCGATGGAGATACCAGCCGAGGTGCTTGCGGGCGTGGCGCACGCCGACTTCGGCACCATAATGTTCGAGCATCGCCCGATAGTGCTCGACGACGACGTCGGATATCTCGGATGCAGCAGGTCCCGCATGCCCCGCGAGAACGCCGGCATGCCATGGGCGGCCCTGGCAACCGCGACCGATCATGACGGCATCGGCGCCGGAGCGTCGCAGGATCTCTTGGGCATCCTCGACCGTTTCGACGTCGCCATTGGCAATCAGCGGAATCCGGATGGCGTCACGGACGGCGGCGATCGCGTCCCAATTCGCCTTGCCCTCGTAAAACTGCATTCGGGTGCGGCCATGCACGGTAATCAGCTGCACACCGGCGGCCTCGGCTCGGGTCGCAATGTCGGGCGCATTGAGCGAGGTTTCGTCCCAACCGAGGCGCATCTTGACCGTCACCGGGATCTTCACTGCCTTGACGGTCGCCTCGATCAGAGACAGGGCGTGGTCCGGTTCGCGCATCAGGGCCGAGCCAGCATAACCGCCGATCACCTTCTTGGCCGGGCAGCCCATGTTAATGTCGATGATATCGGCACCATTGGCCTCAGCGATCACCGCCGCTTCGGCCAGCCATTTCGCCTCACGTCCGGCAAGCTGGACCATATGCGGGGTGAGCCCTGCCCCTTTCAGCCGCGACCAGCTTTCGGCTGCGTTGAAGACCAGTTCGCGGCTCGCCACCATTTCGGTGACCACGAGGCCGGCGCCGAAGCGGAAGGCGAGCTGGCGGAACGGCAGGTCCGTGACGCCCGACATCGGCGCAAGCACGACACGGTTCCGAACGGGAACCGGGCCAATGCTGAAGGGCGTGTCCAACGCGACGGAATTCAAATGATTATCTTTCAGGCATAGAGCGCATTTGCACTATTTTTAGCCAGCGTTCTCTGGCTTGCCAAGAGGCAAAGCTCACCGTTCGACAAAAATTCGTGCAAATGCTGGAAAAGCCGATGGCGAGCCGATAGAGCACGGTTGCGAAGAAAATGTGTCATGGACCAGGCGAGGCGATGGAGCAAGAGCGGAGCGGAACAATCGGGATCGTCGTGGTTGCCGCTGGCCGAGGTGAACGCGCCGGCGCTTCCGTCGAAGGGCCGAAGCAATACAGGCGCATTGGTGGCAAGCCTGTCATCTGGCACACGCTGAAGCGCTTTCTCGACTGGCCCAAAAGTGGTCCTATTGTCCTCGTCATCCACCCGGAAGATCATGGGTTGCTGGAAGCCGCCATTGTCGATCTCTCTTCCCGGGATTCTTTGATCGTGGTCGAGGGCGGCGCCACCCGCCAGGCTTCAGTGCTCAACGGGTTGCAGGCCCTGCACGATCGGGGCGTTCGGCATGTTATGATCCAGGACGGTGTGCGTCCCTTTGTCGACGAGGCTCTTCTGGACCGGATCGCACTCGAACTCGATGCGGGAAAACCGGCCGTGCTGCCCGCCATACCCGTCTCGGACACGATCAAGCGGGGCGACACCTCGGGCGTCGTCACAGCCACCGTGCCCCGCAACGATCTTTACGCGGCGCAGACACCACAGAGCTTCCACTACGAGACTATCCTGGCCGCCCACGAGCGCGCCGCGACCGAGCAAGCAGTGGACTTCACCGACGACGCCTCGATCGCCGAATGGGCGGGCATACCTGTCCAGCTCGTCGCGGGCTCGATCGACAATGTCAAACTGACCGTAAAGAAAGATATCGCCATGGCCGACGAGAAACTGAAGGCTAGCGCCCTCCCCGACGTTCGCACTGGAAACGGCTATGATGTGCATCAGCTCGAGCCCGGCGACGGCGTCACGCTCTGCGGCATCTTCATTCCGCATGATCAGAAGTTGAAGGGCCATTCCGATGCCGATGTCGCGCTACATGCCCTGACAGACGCACTGCTTGCCACCTGCGGTGCCGGCGATATCGGTGATCACTTTCCGCCTTCGGACATGCAATGGAAGGGCGCTCCATCGCGCATCTTCCTTGAACACGCAGCAAGGGTCGTGCGCGGTGCCGGCGGCACGATCATGAATGCGGATATTTCGCTAATTGCCGAAGAGCCTAAGATCGGGCCGCATCGTCAGGCGATGCGGGAGAAGCTCGCCGAGATCCTCGACATCTCGCTTGATCGCTGCTCGGTGAAGGCGACGACCAACGAGAAGATCGGCTTTGTCGGCCGTGGGGAAGGCATCGCCGCAATCGCAACGGCAACCGTCGTCTTCCGGGGAGCGGACTGATGGGGATATATCCGGCGGATATCGAGCAGCAGGCCGCAACGGTCATCGCGGCCTATCGGGATCTCGGCTGGATGATTGCGACGGCCGAATCCTGCACCGGTGGCCTGATCGCCGGTGCGCTGACGGAGATTGCCGGCTCTTCAGCGGTCGTCGATCGTGGCTTCGTCACCTATACGAACCAGGCAAAGATGGAATTGATCGGCGTTTCGAGTGTAACGCTTGCAGCTTTCGGGGCCGTCTCGAAGGAGACAGCATTGCAGATGGCGCAAGGCGCACTGATCCGTTCAGACGCCCATGTGGCGGTCGCCGTGACCGGCATTGCTGGCCCGGGTGGCGGATCGGCTGACAAGCCTGTCGGATTGGTGCATCTGGCACTTCGGAGCCGCAGCGGGGAAATCGATTACCGGGAGATGCGCTACGGAGATATCGGCCGCGATCAGGTGCGGCTCGCAACCGTTAGGACAGCACTCGACATGCTGGCTGGCGCCGCTCAGACGCCTGCGTAAATCTTGTCGGCGCGCGCCTCGAAGGCTTCCGAAAACATGCGGAAGGCGCGGTCGAACATCGAGCCCATCAGCGCGCCCAGGATGCGGTTCTTGAATTCGTAGTCGATGTAGAAATGAACCGAGCAGGCGCCCTCGCCGGCCTCTTCGAAACGCCAGCGATTGTCGAGATACCGGAACGGTCCCTCGATGTATTTCACGTCAATGGCGCGCTCGGCAGCTGCCAGCAGTACCTGCGTCGTGAAGGTCTCGCGGATCGCCTTGTAGCCCACCGTCATGTCCGCCAGCAGCAATTCTTTCCCGTCGCGTTCGCGGCGCGAGCGAATGGTTAGCGCTTCGCAGAGCGGCAAAAATTCAGGATAGCGCTCGACGTCGGCGACGAGGGCATACATACGTTCGGGCGAGTGCTTGACGAGGCGGCGGGTTTCAAACTGTGGCATGTCTGCGACTTAATGAGGAACCCCGGCAAGATCAAGCAGGTGCGCCATTTCGCCGTGGGATTTGAGGGTGACTACGGGCACGTTCGGACCGTGACGCTCGATTTCCTGGATGATGCGGGGCGAGAAGCGGCGCTCGAAGTGCCAGATGTAGGAAAGGAATTCGCGGTCCGGCCATTTCTCGACACAGCCGTCGGCCATTTCGGGCCGGTGCTTGCCGACAAACTTCGCCGCCCGGCGATAAACACCAAGCAGACAACGCCAACGCGGCAACCGCACCCAGATAACAAGATCGGTGCGATGCAGGCGGATGTCGAAGCTCGAGGGATTGGTGCCGTCAAGGATCCATCGCTCGCGACCGACGATGTCGGATATGATGGCGCGCTGCTCGGCTCTCGGGCGCTGTACCCATGCGGGAAGCCAGAAGACTTCGCGATCCATCGAGTGGTTGGGGAGATCGAGTGCGGCGGCGAGCTTGCGGGACAATGTGGACTTGCCGCCGCCGGAGCAGCCGATGACCATGATCCGCCGCGCCTGACGCAATTGCGCGGCTCCATCTTCCAACGATTTAGTGAACATCATCACAACCACACACTCCTTGCGTGTGGTTGCTTTAGCGCCGTCTCACTTCGTTTGGAAGTTTGGAGACGTCTTCAGACCTTTGCCACCAACTTCTCCCGCGCTGCCTTCAGCCTTGCAAAGTCATCGCCGGCATGGTGCGACGAGCGGGTCAGCGGGCTCGACGAGACCATCAGGAAGCCCTTGGTATAGGCGATGTCCTCGTAGGACTTGAATTCTTCCGGCGTGACGAAGCGCTCGACCTTATGATGCTTGCGGGTCGGCTGGAGATACTGGCCGATGGTCAGGAAGTCGACGTCGGCGGAACGCAGGTCGTCCATCAGCTGCAGGACTTCATTCCGCTCTTCACCGAGGCCCACCATGATGCCCGACTTGGTGAACATGGTCGGGTCGAGTTCCTTCACCCGCTGCAGAAGACGGACGGAGTGGAAATAACGGGCACCCGGGCGAACCGTCAGATAGTTGCCGGGAACGGTTTCCATGTTGTGGTTGAAGACGTCGGGCTTGGCGGCGACAACGCGCTCAAGGGCACCGGGCTTCTTGAGGAAGTCAGGCGTGAGGATTTCGATCGTGGTCTCGGGTGATGCTTCGCGGATGGCCCAGATCACCTTTTCGAAGTGTTCGGCGCCGCCATCGGCGAGATCGTCACGGTCGACGGAGGTGATGACAACGTGTTGCAACCCCATTTGGCGGACGGCCTTGGCGACATTGGCCGGCTCATCGAGATCGAGCGGGTTCGGTTTTCCGGTCGCGACGTTGCAGAAGGCGCAGGCGCGGGTGCAGATCTCGCCCATGATCATAAAGGTCGCGTGCTTCTTGTCCCAGCACTCGCCGATATTCGGGCAGCCAGCTTCCTCGCAGACCGTTACCAGCTTGTGGGAACGCACGAGCTCGCGGGTCTCGTGATAGCCCTTCGAGGTCGGTGCCTTGACGCGGATCCATTCCGGCTTGCGCAGCACTTCGGTGTCGGGCTTGTGGGCCTTTTCCGGATGGCGGATGCGCTTCTCGTCTGCAGGCACCAGGGGTGCCGCATTCGAAAGATTGGTCCTGTCGAGAATGGTGACCATAATCAAACCCTATGTGCCGCCTGACGCGGCCTTTCTGGTTATCGCCGGACGAGCCGGGCGACGAAAAGGAGGATGCTTGCGCCGACAAAGCTGGTGATCAGATAGCCCAGCCAGTCACCTTCGACAAAAATGCCAAGGCGGCGGAATATGGCAGCTGCGATCGCGGCACCGACGATGCCGATCACGATGTTCATGAAGACGCCGAAGCGCATATCCATGAGCTTGCCGGCAAGCCAGCCTGCGAGACCGCCGAAAAATATCGTCGCGATGATGCCGACTTCGAAACCAGCCATGTCGAGCCCCTTTCGGACCATTCAGTTGGAACCTGCCGCCCATATAGGCGGCAAGGCCCCGTTTCACAACCTGACTTTAGGCGTTGAGGACGCGACCATAGGCGTCGAGGACGCTTTCCTTCATCATTTCGGAGAGCGTCGGGTGCGGGAAGATCGTATGCATCAGCTCCTCTTCCGTCGTCTCGAGGTTCATCGCGACAACGAAGCCCTGGATGAGTTCGGTTACTTCCGCACCGACCATATGGGCGCCGATGAGTTCGCCGGTCTTCTTGTCGAAGATCGTCTTGATCATGCCCTGGTCTTCGCCAAGCGCGATCGCCTTGCCATTGGCGGCGAAGGAATAGCGGCCGACGCGGATGTCGCGGCCCTGTTCTTTCGCCTTGGCTTCCGTCAGACCGACCGAGGCGACCTGCGGGTTGCAATAGGTGCAGCCCGGGATCTTGGCCTTGTCCATCGGATGAACGTTCGGCAGACCAGCGATCTTCTCGATGCAGATGACACCTTCATGCTCGGCCTTGTGGGCGAGCATCGGCGGGCCGGCGACGTCGCCGATCGCGTAAAGGCCCGGCACATTGGTCTTGCCATAGCCGTCGATGACGATGCAGCCGCGATCGGTCTTCACGCCGAGCGTTTCGAGGCCGAGGTTCTCGATGTTGCCCTGGACGCCGACGGCGGAGATCAGGCGGTCAGCGGTGATCGTCTGGATCTTGCCGTCCTTGGTCTCGACATGGGCGGTGATCGAGTTTGCACCCTTTTCGACCTTGGAAACCTTGGCTTCGGTGATGATCGTCAGTCCGCGCTTTTCCAGCTGCTTGCGGGCGAATGTGGAGATTTCGACGTCTTCGACCGGCATGATGTTGGCCATCAGCTCGACAACGGTAACGTCGACGCCCATGGAGCGGTAGAAGGAGGCGAATTCGATCCCGATCGCGCCCGAGCCCATGACGACGAGAGACTTCGGCATGAAGTCCGGCTTCATCGCCTCGAAATAGGTCCAGATCAGCTTGCCATCCGGCTCGATGCCGGGCAGCGCACGCGGACGCGCGCCGGTCGCAACGATGATGTGCTTGGCGGTGTAGGTGCCCTCGCCCTTGACACCCTTCGGAACCGGGTTCTGCGGCTCGACGACGGGCTTGGTCATCTTGCCGACGACGACTTCGCCTGGCTTCGTCAGCTTGGCTTCACCCCAGATCACGTCGATCTTGTTCTTCTTCATCAGGAAGGCAACGCCGCCGTTCAGACGGGCCGAAACGCCGCGCGACCGGGCGACCACGTCCTTGACGTCGGCGGTCATCGTGCCGTTGAGCGTCAGACCATAAGACTTGGCGTGATTGGCGTGGTCGAGGATTTCGGCTGAGCGGAGCAGCGCCTTGGTGGGGATACAACCCCAGTTCAGGCAGATGCCACCCAGATGTTCGCGCTCGACGATCGCGGTTTTCAGGCCGAGCTGGGCGGCACGGATGGCGGTGACATAACCGCCGGGGCCGGAGCCGATGATAATGACGTCGTAAGCATTCGACATGGGGCTTCCACTCCTCGGTTTCCTCAGAGCCTCCGTTTTCACGGAGGCCCGTTTCGGGACTGGAAGCGAAACCCTCAGGCTGCGGGTGTCTCGGCTTCCGGTTCGTGACGAACCAGCATCCCGTAGATTTCATCCTTGAGCTGCATCCGCTTCTTGCGCATTTCCACGATGTGGAAGTCGTCTGCAGGCTCGATATCGGTTTCGGCGCGATGGATGGCCCGGTTCACCTCGTGATAGGCTTCGAACAATCTCGCGAAATGGCCATCCGTTTCTTTCAGATGACGCATCAGCGCAACGTGTTCCGGGAATTCCACTGCCAGTTCGTGCGGTGTGTTCGACATGATCCCATCTCCTCTGTCGGGGTTGATGGGTTCAAGTTAGACGCAGCGCACAAGACCTCCTTGATTTTGATCAACGCGGCCCGTCAGAGGATGCAGGCCACGGCATTTTTCAAAGTCCGAGCATCATGCGGACGATCGGCTCGAGGCCGCGTCCGATGGCACGGGTGTGTTCAGCGTCGAGATGGATTCCGTCGAGCGGCGTGGTTTCTGCGACCGATCCTGCATCGAAGAAGGCGCATCCGGCCTCGTCCGCCGCGTCGCGATACATGCTGGCCAGCATGGCGCCTTCTTCCACCGAGTGGTTGAACATGGCGCCGAACACCGAATTGGCCGTCTCACGGATTGCAGGTGGCGCAACGATCAAGATCTCCGGCTCTTCGAACTCGAAACCCCAGTCGTGCTTCTGCACCTGCTTGACGAGACGCTTGACGCCACTGGTCGCACCGATGGCCGTGCCCTGAATACCACGCTTGAGGTCATTCGTGCCCAGCATGATGATCACCAGGTCGATCGGCTTGTGCGTCGCGAGAAGCGTCGGCAGCACCTTCGTGCCGTTACGTTCGCAATCGCCCAGATGGTCGTCATAGGCCGTGGTGCGGCCGTTCAGGCCTTCGGCGATGACCCGGACCCCATGGCCGAGCGCCTTCTGCAAGACACTCGTCCAACGGTCTTCGTAGGCATGCCGACCCAGATTTACCGGGTCGTATCCCCATGTCAGGCTGTCGCCATAGGCAAGAACGGTCTTCATCTCAACCGCCCCCCGGATCAGACCAGCATGCCCATCGGATTTTCGATGTAGCGCTTGAAAGCACCGAGCAGTTCGGCACCGAGCGCGCCATCGACGCAACGATGGTCGGTCGAGAGCGTCACGGTCATGACGTTCGCCACCTTCATCTCGCCCTTTTTCACCACGACCCGCTCTTCTCCGGCGCCGACCGCAAGGATCGTTGCATGCGGCGGGTTGACCACGGCCGAGAAGCTCTTCACGCCCATCATGCCCATGTTGGACACGGCAGTCGTACCGCCCTGGTATTCTTCGGGCTTCAGCTTGCGGTCCTTGGCGCGCTTGCCGAGGTCCTTCATCTCGTTGGAGATGGTGGACAGGCTCTTCTCCTCGGCCTTGCGAATGATCGGTGTGATCAGGCCGCCGGGGATCGAGACAGCCACGCCGACATCGGCATGCTTGTGCTTGACCATGTTGGTGTCGGTCCAGGAGACGTTGGCATCCGGCACGTCGCGCAGTGCGAGAGCCAGCGCCTTGATCACCATGTCATTGACCGAGAGCTTGTAGGCCGGCTTGCCGTCCTTTTCAGGTGCAGCAGCATTGAGCTGGGCACGAAGCGCCATAAGGGCATCCAGTTCGCAATCCACGGACACGTAGAAATGCGGAATGGTCTGCTTCGATTCCTGCAGGCGCTTGGCGATCGTCTTGCGCATGCCGTCATGCGGCACGAGCTCGTAGGAGCCTTCGGCGAAGTTCTTGAGAACGGCTTCTTCCGACGCACCCTTGGCCATAACCGGGGAAGGCGCGGCCGTCGAAGCAGCTGCTGCCGGAGCGGCCTTAGCACCACCGGTGCTGACGGCCTTTTCGACGTCGCTCTTGACCACGCGGCCCTTCGGACCTGAACCCGATACGGCCTTCAGGTCGAGACCGGCTTCCTTGGCCAGGCGACGCGCGAGCGGCGAAGCAAAGACGCGCTCACCGGTCGAGGCAGCAGGTGAAGCCGATGCGGCTGCGGGAGCCGGCGCTGCAGCTGGTGCCGCGGCAGGTGCAGGTTCTGCTTCCGCCTTAGGGGCAGTAGCCGCCTCAGCCTTCGGGGCGGGCGAACCGCCACCGGCAGCAGCGGCTGCGACGTCTTCGCCTTCCTCGGCAAGGATCGCGATGAGCGCATTGACCTTCACGGCTTCGGTGCCGGCGGGAACGACGATCTTGGCAACGACGCCCTCATCGACGGCTTCCACTTCCATGGTCGCCTTGTCGGTTTCGATCTCGGCGATGACATCGCCGGACTTGACCTTGTCGCCTTCCTTGACCAGCCACTTGGCCAGATTGCCCTCTTCCATCGTCGGAGACAGGGCCGGCATGGTGATATTGATCGGCATGACCTTGCCCCCTTACTTGTAGCAGACGGTTTTGACCGCCTGAACGACTTCGGCAACGCTCGGCAGCGCCAGCTTTTCAAGGTTGGCCGCATAAGGCATCGGCACATCCTTGCCGGCGATCGTCAGGATCGGCGCATCGAGATAGTCGAAGGCCTGCTGCATGACGCGGGTCGCAATTTCGGTGCCGACGGAGGACTGCGGATAGCCTTCCTCGACGGTCACCAGGCGGCCGGTCTTCTTGACGGATTCGATGACGGTCGGCAGATCCATCGGACGGATGGTTCTGAGGTCGATCAGCTCGACGTCGATGCCTTCCTTCGCCAGTTCCTCGACGGCCTTGACCGAGTAGGTCATACCGATGCCGAAGGAGACGATGGTCGCGTCCTTGCCGGTCTTGTGAATGCGTGCCTTGCCGATCGGCAGGACGAAGTCATCCATCTTCGGCACTTCGAAGGAGTGACCGTAGAGGATTTCGTTTTCCAGGAAGATGACCGGGTTCGGATCGCGGATGGCTGCCTTCAGCAGACCCTTGGCGTCGGCTGCCGTGTAGGGCATGACGACCTTGAGGCCCGGGATCTGGCTGTACCAGGCTGCATAGTCCTGGCTGTGCTGGGCGCCGACGCGAGCCGCTGCACCGTTCGGGCCACGGAAGACGATCGGCGCGCCCATCTGGCCACCGGACATGTAGAGCGTCTTGGCAGCCGAGTTGATGATATGGTCGATCGCCTGCATGGCGAAGTTGAAGGTCATGAACTCGACGATCGGCTTCAGGCCGGCCATTGCCGCACCGACGCCGAGGCCGGCAAAGCCATGCTCAGTGATCGGGGTGTCGACAACGCGCTTGGCGCCGAATTCCTGCAGAAGCCCCTGCGTGATCTTGTAGGCGCCCTGATATTCGGCGACTTCCTCACCCATGATGAAGACATCCGGGTTGGCGCGCATTTCCTCGGCCATGGCTTCGCGCAGCGCTTCACGCACCGTCATCGTCACCATTTCGGTCCCGGCCGGAACGTCCGGATCGGAGGCCACTTCGACCTTTGGAGCGGCCGGAACCTTGTTGTCTGCGGAGGATGCAGGCTCATCTGCAGCGGCGCGAGCCTTGCCGCCAGCGTCACCGGCTTCGGCAGCCGGCGTGTCGGCATCTGACTTGGACGCGGGCATCGCATCTGCACTTTCACCATCCTGAAGCAGAACGGCGATCGGCGTGTTGACCTTGACGTTCTCGGTACCGGCCGCAATCAGCAGCTTTCCGAGCACGCCTTCATCGACGGCTTCCACTTCCATGGTCGCCTTGTCGGTCTCGATCTCGGCGATCACGTCGCCAGACTTTACGGTGTCGCCTTCCTGCTTGATCCACTTGGAAAGCGTGCCTTCTTCCATTGTCGGAGAAAGGGCGGGCATCAAAATTTCGATCGGCATGGGTTCCCTCCCCGATTACAGAAGAATGTCGGTGTAGAGCTCGGAAACATCCGGCTCCGGATCGGCCTGGGCGAAATCGGCACTGTCCGCGACAATGTCGCGCACGTCCTTGTCGATCGCCTTGAGCTGGTCTTCTGAAGCCCAGCCATTCTCGAGGAGACGAGCCTTGACCTGTTCGATCGGATCCTGCTCCGACCGCATCTTCTGCACTTCTTCCTTGGAGCGATACTTCGCCGGGTCGGACATCGAGTGGCCGCGATAGCGATAGGTCAGCATTTCAAGAATGATCGGACCCTTGCCGGAACGGCAATGCTCGAGCGCCTCATCGGCGGCAGCCTTCACCGCGCGCACATCCATACCGTCAACCTGGACGCCGGGGATGCCGAAGCCGGAGCCGCGCAGCGAGTAGTTCGACTGCGCCGTGGCGCGCGCCGTCGACGTGCCCATGGCGTAGCGATTGTTTTCGACGATGTAGATGATCGGCAGCTGCCAGAGGGCAGCCATGTTGAAGCTCTCGTAGACCTGACCCTGGTTTGCAGCCCCGTCGCCGAAATAGGCAACCGCAACATTGTCATTGCCGCGATACTTGTTCGCGAAGGCGAGACCGGTTCCGAGCGAAACCTGCGCGCCCACGATGCCGTGGCCACCATAGAAATGCTTCTCTTTCGAGAACATGTGCATTGAGCCGCCCTTGCCCTTCGACAGGCCGCTGCGGCGACCCGTCAGCTCGGCCATGACGCCGCGCGCGCTGAGGCCCGCTGCCAGCATGTGACCGTGGTCGCGATAGGCGGTGATAACCTGATCACCTTCCTTCTGCGCCATCTGCATGCCGACAACGACCGCTTCCTGGCCGATATAGAGGTGACAGAAGCCGCCGATGAAGCCCATGCCGTAAAGCTGGCCGGCCTTTTCTTCGAAACGGCGGATAAGCAGCATTTCACGATAGGCGTGAAGTTCTTCGTCTGCACCAAATTCAGGCGTGTTTTTTCCGGTGAATTCCTTGCCGGCTGACTTGGCGGAAGACTTCCGACCGTTCGCAGCTGCTGGCTTGCGAGGCGCCATGCATCCCTCCCATGGGTTTATTATGGTCCAAAGTTGGGCACAGAATAGGGAAGAAAGAGCACGGCGGCAATGCCATAAATGCATGGCTATCATTCGCCGCAAGCAACTGTAATGACTAAAAAATTTACGATTAACTGAATTCAGGTTAATCAGAAATAGGTGTTGAAGATTACGATTTCGTCCGGGCGCGACATGTTGAGCTGATAGCGCGCCTTTTCGTCTATGATGTCCTCATCGAGAGAGCCATCACTCAAGAGACTGACATCCTTTTCAAGGACGGTCCGCTGGGCCACGAGCCTATCAAGCTCCGATGCACGCTCTTGCCGGATGCGCTCGAATTCCTGCCCCGCCCTGAGGCCGTAATCACCATGGATGGAATGGTAGCCGAAATAGGACAGGAAAGCGACGGTGATAGCGGGAAGAATGAGACGGCCGTATTTCTTCTTCTTGTGATGCCTGGTCCACATGCCGACAATGCCCTGAAACGCGAAACTTGTCGCAAGAGTAACCGTCAGATCTTAACCGACCGTTGACCCTAATCGCAGTGCAAAAGAAAAAGCCCGCGCCGGGGAACCGGCACGGGCTTCGAAGGAATTCGACCGAGATCAGCCGCGCAGGATCGAGGCGCCGGCGTAGACGGCCTGCGGCCCCAGTTCTTCCTCGATGCGGATCAACTGGTTGTACTTGGCGGTACGGTCGGAGCGGGCCAGCGAGCCGGTCTTGATCTGACCGCAGTTGGTGGCAACCGCGAGATCGGCGATCGTCGAGTCCTCGGTTTCGCCCGAGCGGTGCGACATCACGGCGGTATAGGCCGCGCGGTGGGCGGTCGAGACGGCATCAAGCGTTTCAGACAGCGAACCGATCTGGTTGACCTTCACGAGGATCGAGTTGGCGACACCCATCTTGATGCCGTCGCGCAGACGGGCCGAATTGGTGACAAAGAGATCGTCGCCGACGAGCTGGACCTTCTTGCCGACCTTGTCGGTGAGTGCCTTCCAGCCATCCCAGTCGTCTTCGGCCATACCGTCTTCGATCGAGAAGATCGGGTACTTTGCCGCCAGCTCGGCGAGGTATTCGGCCATGGCTTCCGGCTCAAGCGTACGGCCTTCGCCTTCCAGGACATACTTGCCGTCCTTGAAGAATTCGGTCGAGGCGCAGTCGAGCGCGATGTGCATGTCTTCGCCCGGACGATAGCCGGCCTTTTCGATCGACTTCATGATGAAGTCGAGAGCGGCAGGAGCAGATGCCAGACCCGGGGCGAAACCGCCTTCGTCACCGACATTGGTGTTGTGACCGTCGGCAGCGAGCTGCTTCTTCAGCGTGTGGAAGACTTCCGAACCCATGCGAACAGCGTCGCGGATGGTTTCGGCGCCGACCGGCACGATCATGAATTCCTGGAAGTCGATCGGGTTGTCGGCATGCGCGCCACCATTGATGATGTTCATCATCGGCACCGGCAGGACATGGGCGTTCGGGCCACCAACGTACCGGTAGAGCGGCAGACCGGAGGACTGAGCGGCAGCCTTGGCAACGGCGAGCGAAACGCCGAGGATGGCGTTGGCGCCCAGGCGGGCCTTGTTCGGCGTGCCGTCGAGCTGGATCATCAGATTGTCGATCTGGATCTGGTTCTCGGCATCGTGACCACCGATCGCGTCATAGATCTCGCCGTTGACGGCTTCGACCGCCTTTTCGACGCCCTTGCCGAGATAGCGCGAGCCACCGTCACGCAGCTCGACGGCTTCATGCGCGCCGGTCGATGCGCCCGAGGGAACCGCAGCGCGGCCCATGCTGCCATCTTCGAGATAGACGTCGACTTCGACGGTCGGGTTGCCACGGCTGTCGAGAATTTCGCGGCCGATGATGTCGGTGATGGCGGTCATGTTCGCTCCCTGTAGACGGAAATTGGACAAGGCTCCGAAGGCCGATCACCGGGCATAAGCCGCTGGACCCGCCTGTGAGTCATCCTCTCTTATCCGATGATCGGGAAAATACAATGACGGATCAGGGGCGGAAGGGACGAAATCTAATCGATTTAAACGGCAATTGCCTGCGGCGCTTCCGGTTCAACCGATTGAAGCGCCGCGGGAAGCTTTCAAGATGACTTGGCAATATCGTCGAAGGCGATGAGTTTTTCGAGCAGCCGACGCATGTCGGTGATCTTCACCATGTTCGGGCCATCCGACGGGGCGTTGTCCGGATCCTGATGGGTCTCGATGAAGAGGCCACCGACACCGACAGCAACAGCCGCACGGGCAAGCGTCTCGACAAATTCCCGCTGACCGCCGGTGGAGCCGCCCTGTCCGCCAGGCTGCTGCACCGAGTGCGTGGCATCAAAGACGACGGGCGCGCCCATCGCCGCCATGATCGGCAGCGAGCGCATGTCGGAGACCAGCGTGTTGTAGCCGAAGGAGGCCCCGCGCTCGCAGAGCATGACGTTCGGATTGCCGGAACCGGTGATCTTGTTCAGGACATTCTTCATGTCCCAGGGCGCCAGGAACTGGCCCTTCTTGACGTTGATCGCGCAACCGGTCTTCGCCGCAGCCACCAGAAGGTCTGTCTGGCGGCAAAGAAAGGCTGGGATCTGCAGGACGTCGACAGTCGGGGCAACGGCGGCGCACTGCTCTTCCGTATGGATGTCGGTGAGGACCGGTACGCCGAATTCCTTCTTGATGTCCGCGAAGACTTCCATCGCCGTTTCCAGGCCAATGCCGCGCTCGGCGGACAGCGAGGTCCGGTTCGCCTTGTCGAAGGACGACTTGTAGACGAGGCCGAGGCCGAGTTCGCGGCAAAGCTCGACGAGCTGGCCGGCAATCATGAAGGCATGGTCGCGGCTTTCCATCTGGCAGGGACCGGCAATCAGGGCAAAACGGCCTTTCTGGGAAAAGACGGCCTTAGCCGGACCTTCGCCGACGACGACTTCCGAATTGGGAGAAACGCTCATTTCAACTCCTCGAAGGCAAAGGTCACCCCCTGCCCCTTTTCCGGCGCGACGACGAGGCGCGCGCCCGTTTTTTGATAGCTGACGCCCTTAGCAGCGAGGCAGGCTTCTGTCACGCCGAGATCATCAACCGCAATAACCACGGCCGCCCCGACGAGCCCCCTTTCCGAGACCAGCAATTCCTGGCCGAAGTGGAGCCGGAAACCCTCCGGTGTCAGCACGTCGACGGCGACGTTGGCGGTCTGAATCGAGAGCCCGAAGGAATGGGCGGTGACATCCCGCTGATCAACAACCGTTTCCAGGAGATATTGGAAGTCGCTCGGGTTCTCTTCGACCAGCACTACGCGCCGGAGCCCTGTCGCGCCGTTGGCATGCACAAGCAGGGAATCCCGATCGGTCGGAAGCGGGTTGATGCGCTGGCAGGCGAAGGCGAAGAAATCGGGCGCACGGAGATCTGCTGCAAAGGCGAGTCGGAAAGCCCCCTCCGCGGTTTGGCCATCCGG
Organism: Rhizobium rosettiformans; assembly: GCF_016806065.1. Classification (NCBI taxonomy): domain Bacteria; kingdom Pseudomonadati; phylum Pseudomonadota; class Alphaproteobacteria; order Hyphomicrobiales; family Rhizobiaceae; genus Rhizobium; species Rhizobium rosettiformans. The sequence continues at coordinate 3,483,400 of NZ_CP032405.1, read as the reverse complement.
AAAACGAAACTGGCGCGCGAAATCGAGCACAGAGCCAGCGCTCATCCCGTCCTCGCGGTAGGCCGCATCGTCCGCCAATGCATCTTCCGTCTTCACGACGATGGCGGAGAGCCCCTCGACGCGCCGAAAGCGGAAGGCCTGATCGCGAGCGACAAAGACATTGCCCGTGCGCGCAGCCTCCAGACAGTCTTCCCGACTACCGACGGCCAGCGGCTCCAAATAGGTGTCATCGGCGAAGAAAACGCAGGCATTCTCGGTGCCGAAAGGGTGGCGGGCATCCGCCGCGACGGTGAATCCGAGGTGAGTGAGCCGCTCGCGGGCGGTTTCGAGATCGGTGATCGGCAATACGAGATGATCGATAGCGCGGGGTGAGGAAATGGAATTGGACATGTTTGCTCTCGGTTTCTGCATCAATTCTGAGAATTGGACGCCTGAATGGAAAGGCCTTCGACCGCCTGCCGCAAGGCATCGATCTGCTCGCGGGTTTCGCGCAGTTCCTTTAACACCTGCTCGTCGATCTTGTGATGCAGGGCCAAGACTTCGATCTCCGCCTTGAGATTGATCTCGTAGTCCTTCGCCGCCATGAAGCGATCGCGCTCCGCCTGCCGGTTCTGGCTCATCATGATGATCGGCGCCTGGACGGCGGCAAGCATCGACAGGATCAAGTTCAGGAAGATGAACGGATAGGGATCGAGCGCACCTGTTGCAAGAATCACCGTGTTGAGGATGACCCAGGCGACCAAAAACAGCATGAAGCCGATGATGAATCCCCAGGAGCCGCCGACCCGTGCAATGCCGTCTGCGAGCCGCTGACCGAAGGTCGCATGGGCCAAAAAGTCCTCGCCGGCATTGGTCGACACCGTGCGGCGCTCCCGCGCCCGCTTCAGCACCTTTTGCTCTGCTGACGAAAGATCAGATGACAACTTCCCCAGAACGAGTTTCTCAATATCCTTCAACATATACAGCACCCTCGAAGGCGGTTTTGCCCGATCCCGGACCAGATCTGCACTCAGCACTGCAGCACGTCAAAATCGGACGGTTTCAATACCCTTGCAGGCGGCTATCGCATTTTCTCACCGGCTCTTCACGAAAATTTATACCCTTGCGGAACACAACTGGAACATATAGTGTCTGTTCTGTATTTGTTTCACTCCGAGGGCACCGCATATGCTGACGCGCAAGCAACAGGAACTGCTTCTCTTCATCCATGAACGGATGAAGGAATCGGGTGTCCCGCCGTCCTTCGACGAGATGAAGGATGCGCTGGACCTCGCATCGAAATCCGGGATCCACCGCCTGATCACTGCGCTCGAGGAGCGCGGCTTCATCCGACGCTTGCCGAACCGGGCGCGTGCCTTGGAGGTCATCAAGCTTCCGGAAGCCTATTCGCCGAGCATCCAGCCGCGCCGCGGCTTTGCACCGAGCGTGATCGAGGGCAGTCTCGGCAAGACGCCACCGGCGCCAGCGCTGACCAAGCCGCCGGTCGAGGACAACGGTTCGTCTGTCTCCGTGCCGGTCATGGGCCGGATTGCAGCCGGTGTGCCGATTTCAGCGATTCAGAACAACACTCATGACATCACGGTACCGGCTGAGATGATCGGCGCGGGCGATCACTATGCACTTGAGGTCAAGGGCGATTCGATGATCGAGGCCGGTATTCTTGACGGCGATACGGTCATCATCCGCAATGCCTCTAACGCCAATCCCGGTGACATCATCGTGGCGCTCGTCGACGACGAGGAGGCGACACTCAAACGCTTCCGCCGCCGCGGTGCATCGATTGCACTGGAAGCCGCCAATCCGGCATACGAAACCCGCATCTTCCCTCCGGATCGCGTGAAGATCCAGGGCAAGCTGGTGGGCCTCATTCGCCGCTATCACTGATCAGCATCGGTCTCCAGCTTTGGTCGGACAGTGCCAGTTGGACCCGCAAATTCATGCGTGCTTTCGGAAGAGGCTGTTCGCCAGTCGTAGAGACGGTGCGCCGTCCATGGCCTGGAGGGTCCGTCGAGCGCGGACCTGACCGTCATGGCTTGCGAGGTGGCGGCTAGGCCCGCGATCTCGAGGGAGCCGGTTGCGCGCTGGCTCGCCTCCGAAATCAGGAGCGCGCCAGAGCGGCAGGCTTTGACGCGTGTGCGCGCCGACAGAACGACGATATCAGCGCGGTCGCAGGCTGTTCCGATGAGATCCGGGCGTTCCAGCGTCAGCAGCGTGTTGCCGTTCTCCAGTCTGATGGCACAGGCCTGCTTGACACAGGTGAACTGTTCTCTGCCGGCGGCCTTGAGTAGGCTGTCAAATACAGCCTCTGCCAGTTTGCTCTGCTCCTCCGACAGGGTTTGCCCAGTACGCCGGTCTGGCGCCGGTGGCAGGGGTACCGTGTCGAGCATGACCGGATGCCTTGGCTCATCGATACCGAGCACCGGCCGCCATTGATCGAAGATGAAGGCTGCCGGGCGGGCTCGGTTGATGGCAATGATGGACGTGTCGCCACTTGCCACCCGAATCGCGACCAACCGTGCGTCCTCGCTGACCATCAGTTCGCCACCCGGGGAACGTGGAGCAAGGAAGGCAGCAGCGAGCGTTGCGACGATGAGAGCCGTGCCGACATGCCTGATCGGGGTTCTGAGGAGCATCAGCAAGAGCATGCCGGCGATTGCGCCGGGCATGAACCATGATGGCAGACGCGGGAAGACGTAGCCGCCGCCCCAGCCGGAGACGGTGTGAGCGACAATGAGCACCATTTCCAGGCCCTTACCCATGATCCAGAAGAATGGGCCGTCGAGGCCAAATGGCATGAGCAGCATGGCAATGAAGCCGGACGGCATCACGACCAGCGAGATCAGCGGCATGGCGGCGAGGTTTGCCTCGAGTCCATGGGTCGACAGCCGGTGAAAATGGCTGATGGCAAAGACGGCGGTCGAGACCCCGCCGATGAACGATGTCGCCAGGGTGCCGCCGACGAACTTGGCAAACCCGGCAGCAATCCGCATGGCAAGCGAGCGGGCACGAGGCAGGATCGCGCGCGGTCGCGCCCGCCACCCCGCGTAACCGGCAATCAGGGCTGCAGTCGCCGCGAAAGACATCTGGAAACTAGGCCCCATCACCGTCGAGGGCTGGACCGCGAGGATCGCGGTTGCCGCAAGTGCCAGATTGTGGAGGCTGACAGCCGGGCGGTCGAAGAGGACGGCTCCGAGCATGACCGCCGTCATCAGATAGGCCCGCAACGCGGTGACTTGGTAGCCGGATATAAGCACATAGCCGGTCGTCGCCAGAAGCGCGCCGGCGGCTGCGATCTTCTTCACCGGATAACGGTGGGCAAAAGTCGGCATGAGGCTCAGAAGCCCTCGCAATCCGACGAAGAAAATGCCGGCGGCAAGCGCCATGTTGAGGCCCGAGATCGCGGTGATATGGGCGAGGCCCGAGACGCGCAGCGCCTCCGTCGCCTCTTCCGACATCGATCTGCGTTCGCCGGTAATGATCGCAGCAGCGAAGGCGCCGGGATCTCCGGGCAGTATGCTGCGAATGCGGCTTGAAATGCGATCCCGGAGCGAGAACAGGGACGCGTCGAAGCGATCCCACAGACCTTTCTCCGCCAATGAAGCGGAGGTTTTGGCCTGGGGCGGACCGAGGAAGAAGCCGACAGCGCCGATGCCGGCGAAGTAGCTTTGGAAGCTAAAGTCGTTCAATCCCGGCAAAGCCGGACCTGAAGGTGGTGAGAGACGGGCGCGACCGCTCAATTGCTCGCCGATGGCAGCTGGCACATGCTTGCTTCGGGCCAGAAGGGACACGCGTGCCGGCGACCGTCGGATGCTCGGCTCTGCGGTCTGGATCACGCGCAACACGTAACGCCATTCACCGCCCGCCCCCTCCTCCCGTCGCTCGACAAGCCCGGTGACCGTGGTGACAAGTGGCTGATCAAGGATCACGGTGGACGCTCGCCTTGTCTCCCATTCGGCCATCAGCATGCCGAGAAGGATCAGGCACAAACTCCACAGGACCACATGCGCCACGGTGTCGCGTATCGCCCGCGAAAGCGCGAAAGCCAGGCAAGCAAGGAGCAGTCCGAGGACCAAGGCCGGCGGTGGTTGGCCAACGGAAAACCAGATTGCAGCACCGGCGCCGAGCCAGACGGGCACGAAGAGGAAAAAATGCCCGTGCCGACTTTCGTCTGAGACGTCCTGTCGAACCTGCCTGAGAATGCGATGCAAAACAGCGCGAGCGGCGACAGCACGGCCGATCGTCGATAAACCGGGTGTTGCGCGTTTTTCGAGTGGTCGAGGCAAGTCTCGCCGGACCAGTACATCACCGGACCGGAGGCGCCCTTCCCCCTGAATTTCCGCAGTTTCTCCCATCAGCCACACCCGGCCGGATCGCCCCCATATGCCGACAGAATAAGCGAAATCCGTCAGCAATCAATGCGTGCAACGAATCGTGTTTTTGCCGCCTATTCGGGCTTCAAACGATTAGAACCGTTCGGTTCGATTGTTGCTGTTTTCGCGACGCACAATTTGCCCTTTGGATAGCTTGGCATTAACTTCGGTATCATATAGCTACATCACACGCTTAACCGATGGCGGCTTTTTTCAAGACGCCTTCCCGCCAATTCCGGAGGATCAGCATGACGGACAAAAGCGCTTCTTTGAAACTCGGTGACAAGACGGTCGACCTGAGCGTCAAGGCCGGCACGATCGGCCCTGACGTCATCGACATCGGCGCCCTTTACAAGCACACGGGCACGTTCACCTACGATCCGGGCTTCACGTCCACGGCATCCTGCGAGTCCAAGATCACCTATATCGACGGGGACGAAGGCACGCTTCTGCATCGCGGCTACCCGATCGAACAGCTTGCTGAAAAGGGCGACTTCCTCGAGGTCTGCTACCTGCTGCTCTACGGCGAATTGCCGACGGCTGCGCAGAAGAAGGACTTCGACTATCGCGTTACGCACCACACCATGGTGCATGAGCAGATGAGCAAGTTCTTCTCCGGCTATCGCCGTGACGCCCATCCGATGGCGGTCATGGTCGGCACGGTCGGCGCGCTCTCCGCCTTCTACCACGACTCGACCGACATCACCGATCCGCATCAGCGCATGGTCGCTTCGCTGCGCATGATCGCCAAGATGCCGACGATCGCGGCCATGGCCTACAAGTATCACGTCGGCCAGCCCTTCGTTTACCCGAAGAACGATCTCGATTATGCGTCTAACTTCCTGCGCATGTGCTTTGCCGTGCCCTGCGAAGAGTACCAGGTGAACCCGGTTCTGGCGCGCGCCATGGACCGCATTTTCATCCTCCATGCCGATCACGAGCAGAACGCCTCGACCTCGACCGTGCGTCTCGCCGGCTCTTCAGGCGCCAATCCGTTCGCCTGCATCGCGGCCGGCATCGCGTGCCTTTGGGGCCCTGCCCATGGCGGCGCCAACGAGGCTGCCTTGAACATGTTGCAGGAAATCGGCTCGGTTGACCGCATTCCGGAATATATCGCCAAGGCCAAGGACAAGAACGATCCGTTCCGTCTGATGGGCTTCGGCCACCGGGTCTACAAGAACTACGACCCGCGCGCCAAGATCATGCAGAAGACCATGTACGAAGTCCTCGAAGCGACAGGCCATGCCGATGATCCGCTGATGAAGGTAGCACTCGAGCTCGAAAAGATCGCGCTCAACGACCCCTACTTCATCGACAAGAAGCTCTACCCGAACGTCGACTTCTATTCGGGCATCACGCTGCGTGCGCTCGGCTTCCCGACGACCATGTTCACCGTTCTTTTCGCGCTCGCGCGCACCGTCGGCTGGATCGCGCAGTGGAACGAGATGATCGAGGATCCGCAGCAGCGCATCGGTCGTCCGCGTCAGCTCTATACCGGTGAGCCGAAGCGCGATTACAAGGCGCTCTCGGAGCGCTGAGACTTTCTTCCATCTTCGAGTATCGAGAAGGCCGGCTTTGTCCGGCCTTCTTTCGTTCTGCGCGGGCCGACTGCGTCCCTTATCGAAGGCAGCGATCAAACTCCCCGTGATGGTCGCGCATTTCGCCGTCCGATGCCTTCAATTCCACGGAGCTTTGTTCTAAGGAAGTCAACCTGCTTCGTCCCCGACGAAGATTTACAATGAGGTTTATGCGTCCCGATGCTCGTCTTCTTGAGAAAAGCTTCCCGAACCCTGTTCGCCAAGATCTTGCTTCTGCTGCTCGTCCTGTCCTTTGGCGTCTGGGGCGTTTCAGCTTCGCTATTCAGCAACACGTCAGACACTGTCGTTGCGGTTGGCGATCAAAGCGTCTCTTCGGCCGACTTCGCCTTTGCCTATCAGCGCCAGGTCGCCGACATGAGCAACCGGTTCGGGATGCAGCTCACAACCGAACAGGCCCGCGCCTTCGGCATCGAATCCCAGGTGTTCTCGCAGCTTGCCGCCGGTGCTGCCCTCGACCAGCTGGCTGCTGACATGAACCTCGGTCTTTCCCAGGATCGGCTTGCGCAGCTGATTGCCGATGATCCGGCTTTCAAGAACTCTGCCGGCAACTTCGATCGCGCACTGTTTTCCTCCCGTCTGCGCAATGCCGGTCTTCGCGAAGACGACTATATCGAGGAACGCTCGAAGGTCGCCATCCGCAGCCAGATCGTTGACGCCACAGCCGACGGCTTCGTTGCGCCGAAGGTGCTGATCGACGCGATCAAGGCCTATCGCTACGAAAACCGCGACATCAACTACATCCTGCTCACCAATGCCAATATCGAGCTCATCAAGGCACCCGATGATGCGACCCTGGCAGCGTGGTTCGAGACGACGAAATCCGGTTACCGCGCACCGGAATATCGCAGCTTCAACTATGTGAAGCTGGAACCCTCCGACATTGCCGATAAGGCCTCCATCACCGACGAACAGATCCGTGAAGACTACGAGCGCCGCAAGTCCTCCTACGAGATTGCCGGGACACGCACGATCGAGCAGTTGAGCTTCGAAAACCGCGAAATGGCGGAAGCAGCGGTTGAAGAACTGCAGAAGGGCACGAGCTTCGACCAGCTCGTCACCGATCAGGGCAAGACCGCCAGTGACGTGCTGCTCGGCGACTTCACCCGCGACCGCCTGCCTGATCCGGCCCTTGCCGCGGCAGCCTTTGCCGTGACTGCCGAAGGCGGCACCACCGATGTCGTCGACGGCGCTCTCGGCCCGGTCATCCTGCGCGTCACCAACATCAAGGAAGGCCGCACCCAGAGCCTCGACGAGGTGAAGGAAGAGATCCGCGAAGCGCTGGCCGAGCAGGCGGCGATCGCCGATCTCACATCGGTCCACGACCAGTTCGAAGATCTGCGGGCCGGTGGCTCGACACTCAAGGAAGCGGCCGACCAGTTGAGGCTCCAGACTGTGACTGTCACCGATATCGACCGCCGCGGGCTCGACAGTCGCGAAACGGAAGTTGCCGGCATTCCTGAACGGGACAAACTGCTCGCAGACGTCTTCCGCACCGAAATCGGTATCGAGGCCTTGCCGGTCACCATGGGCAATAACGGTTTCATCTGGTTCGATGTCACCGACATCAAGGCCGAGCGCGATCGCGAACTGGCCGAAGTGCGTGAAAAGGCGATTGCCGACTGGACCGCAGAACAGCAGCGCATAGCACTCGGTGCGAAGGCGGAGAGCCTGCGCCAGCGCGTCGCAGACGGTGGCACTCTGGAAGAAGTCGCCGCCGAACTGGGCCTTGCGGTCGAAAGCAAGGCCGGCATCACCCGCCGTACTGAAGATGCGGTTCTCGGCCCGACGGCGGTGACCGCCGCGTTCTCCGGCCCGCAGGGCATCGTGGTGACTGCGTCCGGCGGTGATCCTTCGACGCAGATCCTGCTGACGGTCACGGCCGTCCGTGACCAGCCTACCGGCGGCGTGCCGCTCAATGAAGATGAGCAGATCGCTCAGGTCGCGAACTCCGCAGGCGACGACATCCTCGACCAGATGGTCGGTCAACTGCAGTCGGAATATGGCGTGACGATCAATCAGGCGCTGGCCCAGCAGGCCATCGTCCGATAAGCATCGGCCAGAGGGGGAGTTGAGAATGTCCGGGTTGAAGCCCTTCATCGCCAAGATCGCCACGCGCCAGCCGCTTTCGCGGCAGGAAGCGAGCGACGCCTTCGAAATCCTGATGTCGGGCGAAGCCAGCATGGCGCAGGTCGGCGGCTTCCTGATGGGGCTTCGGGTCCGCGGCGAAACCGTTGACGAGATTGCCGGGGCCGTGTCGATCATGCGCCAGAAGATGGTGCCGGTCGATGCTCCCGAAGATGCCATCGACATCGTCGGCACGGGCGGTGACGGGACGAATACCTATAACATCTCGACGCTGGCAGCCCTGATCGTAGCCGGAGCCGGCGTGCCCGTTGCCAAGCACGGCAACCGGGCGCTGAGCTCGAAGTCGGGCACGGCCGATGCGCTATCGCAGCTCGGTGTCAAACTCGACATCGAGCCGGACATGATCTCGCGCTGCATCCGCGAGGCAGGGATCGGCTTCATGTTCGCGCAGCTGCATCATCCGGCCATGCGCCATGTGGGCCCCGCCCGCGTCGAACTCGGGGCGCGGACCATCTTCAACATCGTCGGTCCGCTTTCCAGCCCTGCCCGCGTCAAGAAGCAGCTGTTCGGCGTATATTCGCCGGAATGGCTCGTTCCCGGGGCGGAAGCCTTGCGCGATCTCGGCCTTACCAGTGCTTGGGTCGTACATGGCAGTGGGCTGGACGAAATCACCACGACAGGACCGAGCCAGGTGGCAGAGCTGAAGGACGGCGAAATCCGGACCTTCGAGCTGACACCGGACGATTTTGGCGTGGAGACCGTTTCTCTCGACGCGATCAGGGGTGGTGATGGCACCGTCAACGCAACCGCTTTGCGGGACGTACTGGGTGGCGCCAAGACCGCCTATCGCGACGTGGCCCTCTGCAACGCCGCTGCCTCGCTGATCGTGTCCGGCAAGGCCAAGGACGTGACCGAGGGCATGCATCTCGCCAGCCAGTCGCTGGACACCGGCAGTGCAGCCCGGGCACTCGACACGCTGATCGCCATTTCCAATTCTGCCGCTTGAGGGTAATCTTCAAACCATGACCGATATCCTGAAGCGCATCGAAACCTACAAGCGGGAAGAAATCGCGGCCGCCAAGGCTGCCGTCTCGCTGTCGGAACTCAAGGACCGGATCGCGAGCCAAGACGTGCCGCGCGGCTTTTACCGTTCGCTTCTCAGCGCCCGGGACGAAGGCCGGTTCGGGCTCATTGCCGAGATCAAGAAGGCGAGCCCCTCCAAGGGGCTCATCCGTCCGGATTTCGATCCGCCGGCACTCGCGGCCGCCTATGAGGCCGGTGGGGCCGCCTGCCTCTCTGTACTCACGGATACACCGAGCTTTCAAGGGGCGCCCGAATACCTGACGGCCGCTCGCAAGGCCTGCTCCCTGCCGGCGCTGCGTAAGGACTTCATGTTCGACGCCTATCAGGTCTACGAGGCCCGCGCCTGGGGTGGCGACTGCATCCTGCTGATCATGGCCTCGCTGTCTGATACAGAGGCCTCGGAACTGGAAAACGTCGCCTTCGACCTCGGCATGGATGTATTGATCGAAGTGCACGATGCCGAGGAAATGGAGCGGGCGCTGAAGCTCAAGTCGCCCCTCGTCGGCATCAACAACCGCAATCTGCGGACCTTCGACGTCAGCCTCACGGTCAGCGAAGATCTCGCGGCCATGGTTCCGGCCGATCGCCTCTTGGTCGGTGAGAGCGGCATCTTCACCTATGAAGACTGCCAGCGGCTGCAGAAATCGGGCATCACAACTTTCCTCGTCGGCGAGAGCCTGATGCGCAAGGACGATGTCGCTGAGGCGACCCGCCTGCTTTTGACCGGCAAGACCGGCGCGCTGGCTGCGGAATGACTTCCGGGTCCAGCGGTCTGACGCATATCGGCGCCTCCGGCGAGGCGCATATGGTGGATGTCTCGGCCAAGGATGACACGGTTCGCATTGCGGTCGCCGAAGGCTTCGTGAAGATGAAGCCGGAGACGCTTTCCACGATACGCGAGGGCAATGCCAAGAAGGGCGATGTGATCGGCACCGCCCGCATTGCCGGCATCATGGCGGCCAAACAGACGAGCAATCTCATTCCGCTGTGTCACCCGCTGATGCTGTCCAAGGTGACTGTCGATATCGAGGAGGACCCGGATCTGCCGGGGCTGCGCGTCGCGGCGACCGTCAAGCTAACCGGCAAGACCGGCGTCGAGATGGAGGCGTTGACGGCCGTCTCTGTCACCTGCCTGACGATCTACGACATGGCCAAGGCCGTGGACAAGACGATGGAAATCGGTGGGATCCGCGTGATGGAGAAGAGTGGCGGCAAATCGGGCGATTTCTGCCACCCGGAGCGCGGCTGATGTCGCTGCTGCCGGTCGACGACGCCCTTGCAAGGCTGCTTGCCGCGGCCCATCCGGTCACCGATGTCGAAGAAGTCTCGCTTCACGAGGCCAACGGGCGCATCCTCGCGACGAATCTGCTCGCCCGCCTCACACAGCCTCCTTTCAATGCCTCCGCCATGGATGGCTATGCTCTGCGTGCAGCCGATGCGGCAGAGGTCGGCAGTATCCTCACGGTCATTGGCGAATCGGCGGCCGGCCATGGTTTTGGCGGAACGGTAGGACCTGGCGAGACGGTGCGGATCTTCACCGGTGCGCCCGTTCCGGATGGAGCCGACAGCATCCTCTTGCAGGAGGATGCCGAAACGCTTGGCGATAACAGAATCCGCACTACCTTTGCCGTCACAGTCGGACGACACATTCGACCGCGCGGGCAGGATTTCGTCGAAGGCGATGTCGCGCTGTCTGCGGGGTTGCACATGGACTTCAGCCACCTGACGCTGGCCGCCGCGATGAACCATGCGACACTGCCCGTCTATCGCCGCCCGCGGATTGCGATCCTTGCGACGGGCGACGAACTACTGCCGCCCGGACAAACGCCTGGACCCAGCCAGATCATCGGTTCGAACAGCTTCGGGATCGCCGCACTGGCGCGCGAGAATGGCGCCGAGGTGATTGACCTTGGCATCGTGCCTGATGATCGGGACTTGTTGCGAAAAGCCGTAGATCAGGCAGGCGCACTGGGCGTCGACGTGCTCGTCACGCTCGGGGGCGCATCCGTCGGCGACCATGACCTGGTGCAATCGACGCTGGTTTCCGCCGGCATGGAACTCGACTTCTGGCGGATTGCCATGCGGCCAGGCAAGCCGCTGATGGTAGGCCATCTCGAAAACATGCATGTGCTCGGACTTCCGGGCAACCCGGTGTCGAGCCTCGTCTGCGGCCTTCTCTTTCTTGAGCCTCTGCTGTGCAAGCTTGGTCACAGGAAGCCACGCCGACGCATGGCGCAAGCCCGACTGCAGGCCGCCCTGCCCGCCAATGACAAACGGCAGGATTATGTACGCGCAAAGCTGACGGAACAGGACGACGGTATCCCGCTGGTCGAAAGCTTCGGCAAGCAGGATTCGTCGATGATGCGAATTTTCTCGCAATCCGATTGCCTGATCGTCAGGCCGCCCCATGCCCCGGCGGCCGAGGCAGGAGATACCGTGCCAGTGATGCTTCTACGCCTCTGAAGGATCGTGAGATCAGACCCCAGTCGCGGTCGTCTTGCCTTCCTCGGCTGTGGTATCTTCCATTCCATATTGCCGTTTGATCAAGGCTGCGATTTCCTCTTCGACAGCCTTGCGATCCTCCTCCGGCATCTCGGCGAGCATCTCTTCCGTCAGGCCGTGCTCCTCCAAATAGAGGTCACGGATCCGTTCGGCCGGCGTTTTGGCGCTTTCCTCCAGGAATTCGGCACGCAAATCATTTCGCTTCATGGCAGCCTCTGCGGCGTCCTTGCTGGAATACACACCCGTCTGGAGTTGCCAGAGGTTCGAGGCAAGGCCTGAGGCCGATTGATCTCGCTCCAGGGTGCGTTGTGCGGTTGTTTGGGACCCGGCCGCTGTGGTCGGCAGTTGTTCCTGGGCAGGCTTGCTACGGGTGGTGTAGGTCGGCACATAAAGCCCTGTGTCTGAAATGCGCATAGCGAACTCCTTCTCGACCTGAAGTAGACGTTGTTCCTTGCGCAGGCCTTGAACGAAAAAAACCCGGCACTAGGCCGGGTTTCTCAAACACTATCGAAGGCAAAGGTCAGACGAGGCGGCTCTGCTCGAGGGCCGCACCGATGAAGCTTGCGAAGAGCGGATGCGGGTCGAGCGGGCGTGACTTCAGTTCCGGATGGTACTGAACACCAATGAACCACGGATGGTCAGGATATTCGACGGTTTCCGGCAGAAGGCCGTCCGGCGACATGCCCGAGAAGACCAGACCGCAGGCTTCCAGCCGGTCCTTGTAGTCGACATTGACTTCGTAGCGGTGGCGATGGCGCTCAGAGATGTCGGTCGAGCCATAGATCTCGGAGATCTTGGTGCCCTTCTTCAGCGAGGCCTTGTAGGCGCCGAGACGCATCGTGCCACCGAGGTCGCCGACAGCCGAACGCTTTTCAAGCTCGTTGCCCTTCATCCATTCGGTCATAAGGCCAACGACCGGCTCTTCGGTCTTGCCGAATTCGGTCGAAGACGCGTTCTCGATGCCAGCGAGATGACGCGCCGCTTCGACGACGGCCATCTGCATGCCGAAGCAGATGCCGAAATAAGGCACCTTGCGCTCTCGGGCGAACTGAGCCGCGAGGATCTTGCCTTCCGAACCGCGCTCGCCGAAGCCGCCGGGCACCAAGATGCCGTTGACCTTTTCGAGCCATGGCGACGGATCTTCCTTTTCGAAGATTTCCGACTCGATCCATTCGAGCTTCACCTTCACCCGGTTGGCGATGCCACCGTGATAAAGCGCCTCAATCAGCGACTTATAGGCGTCCTTGAGGCCGGTGTACTTGCCGACGATTGCAATCGTCACTTCGCCTTCCGGTGTGCGGATGCGATTGCAGACCTCTTCCCAGGCATCCAGACGTGGCTTCGGGGCCGGCTCGATACCGAAGGCCGCCAGAACCTCGTTGTCGAGGCCTTCCTTGTGATAGGCCATCGGCACGTCATAGATGTTGGCGACATCGAGAGCCTGGATCACGGCGCTTTCACGCACGTTGCAGAACAGCGAGAGCTTGCGGCGCTCGGCCTGCGGGATCTCGCGGTCGGCACGTACCAGCAGAATGTCCGGATGGATACCGAGCGCCTGCAGTTCCTTGACGGAGTGCTGGGTCGGCTTGGTCTTCAACTCGCCGGCCGCCGGGATATAGGGCATCAGGGTCAGGTGCACATAGACGGCCGTGCCGCGCGGCAGGTCGTTGCCGAGCTGGCGGATCGCTTCCATGAAGGGCATGGCTTCGATGTCGCCGACGGTGCCACCGATCTCGCAGATGACGAAATCGTATTCGTCATTGCCTTCAATGACGAAATCCTTGATCTCGTTGGTGACGTGCGGAATGACCTGAACGGTTGCGCCGAGATAATCGCCGCGGCGTTCCTTGTCGATGATGTTCTTGTAAATGCGACCGGTGGTGATGTTGTCGGTCTTGGTGGCCGACCGCCCCGTGAAGCGTTCATAGTGACCGAGATCAAGGTCGGTCTCGGCGCCGTCGTCGGTGACGAAGACTTCGCCGTGTTGAGTCGGGCTCATGGTGCCCGGGTCAACGTTGAGATAAGGGTCCAGCTTGCGCAAACGTACGCGGTAACCGCGTGCCTGCAACAATGCTCCGAGTGCCGCGGCCGCAATTCCTTTGCCAAGAGAGGAAACCACGCCGCCAGTGATGAATACATATCGCGCCATGGGCTTCACCGGATACCGTTTCAGATTCGATTCCGCCAGCCCTAATCGGGTTTGTCCCACATTTTTCGTGGAATCGGCGGAATATGGACAAAAGAAAACCGGCGGACCCTGGAGCCCGCCGGAGTGATGGAAGTCGTTCCGATCAGTTGTTCGGAACGGCGTTGGGGTCTGCTGCAGGAGCTGCAGGTGCCGCAGGCGTCGACTGAGCCGGTGCGGTGCCCGGGAGCTGGTCGAGTACGCTGCCGCCGCCCTGGGTCGTGCCGTTGCCTGCCGGGATTCGGTCAAGGATGTCGGTCGGACGCGATTCATGACGAGCCAGGATGCCGAGCGCCAAGGAGATCACGAAGAACAGCGTCGCGAGGATTGCTGTGGTGCGGGTCAGCGCATTGGCCGTGCCGCGTGCCGACATGAAGCCCGAGCCGCCGCCGACACCGAGGCCGCCGCCTTCGGAGCGCTGGATGAGGACGACGCCGATCAGGGCGACGACGACCATGAGATAGATAACGAGCAATACGGTCTGCATGGAATGTCCATCCTGCCCGATAAGGGCAAAATCAATGAGGTTGGCGGCTCTTTACATGAGAGGAACGGGCATTGAAAGCCCCTCTTCCGCATTTCGGGACTTTGCCCCTTAGGCGGTGAGTTCCTCATAGACCTGGTATATGGCGAGGAAATCAGCTGCCTTCAAGCTCGCACCACCGATCAGGGCACCGTCGACATTGTCGACCGCCATCAGTTCCTTCGCATTCGAAGGCTTGACCGAGCCGCCATAGAGAAGGCGCATCTTCTTGCCCACGTCGCCAAAACGCTTGATGAGTTCGGCACGCAGGAAAGCATGCGCTTCCGCAACGTCGGCAACGGTCGGCGTCAGGCCGGTCCCGATCGCCCAAACGGGCTCGTAGGCGATCACAGTGCGTTCTGCCGTAGCGCCATCCGGAACGGAACCGGCAAGCTGACGCTTAAGGATGTCGAGCGTCTGACCGGATTTGCGCTCATCTGCCGTCTCGCCAATGCAGATCACGGCTGTCAGGTCCGCCGCATAGGCGGCTTCAGCCTTGGCGCGCACAAGATGATCGGTTTCGGCATGGTCGGTGCGGCGCTCGGAGTGGCCGACGATGACATGCGTGCCGAAGCAGTCGGCGATCATCTCGGCCGAGAGATCACCGGTATGGGCGCCCGAGGCATTCTGATGGCAATCCTGTGCACCGATCTGCAGAGGACTGTCGGTGCACAGCGCGGTCGCGACATAAAGCAGCGTTGCCGGCGGGCAGATCAGGGTTTCGACCTTCTCGGACAATGGTCCCTGGACACCTTCAGCAATCGCCTTGATCTGATCGAGCGAGGCTCGTGTGCCGTTCATCTTCCAATTGCCCGCAACAAGCGGGCGAACATCCGGTGTCATATCGTCTCAACCCCTATTTCGCTTGTGCGAAGTAGCAAATCTGAGCCCGGAAGGAAAGATTGCGCTATCCAATTGGCCCGTTTATCGGGCGACATGGTGAAAATGTGAACCTTTGGCGCCCGAATAACCGGCAGACCAACCGTTCAACGGATCAGCCAATTGAGAAGTGCGCGCCAATCCGACATGCGCATCGGAGTCCCGTGCGATCCGGTCTCGAACAGAGTAAAGCGAACCGGCTGACCGGCGGCGCGGAGCTTCCTGTAAATAGAAACCTGGCCTTCGGCTGCGTAGACGCTGTCGCGGCTGCCATGGGTGAACCAGATCGGCAGCCTGGCCTTGGCTGCAGCACTCTTCGGCAGCGCCGGATCCGGCGCCCCGCCGAGGATCGCCATGCCTGAGAGCTTCGCCACGGTTGCCGGATCACGCGACAGGCCCGAGCAGATGAAGCTGCCCATGGATGCACAAGCCAGAACCACCGGCTTGCCACCCGATTGGGCCGAGGCGTAGCCAACAAGGGACGCGATCTCGCTTACGCCCTTGTCGTCGAAGCTTCTCACAGAAGGCGCGTAATAGGTGCCGCCGTTTTCGGCGGCAAGGTTCTTCAGGCGATTGAAATTGCCGCCGAAGCTGATGTCGTTCAGGCCAAGGCGTCTGTCCCCGCCCCTGCCGTGAATGAAGATCACGGTGAAGGCCTGGCCCTGGTCACGGCCGACCCGTCCGACCTCCATCGGCCCGGTCGGGAGCTGCAGTGTCTGGTTCTCCTGGACCCTGCGTACCTTCAGCGAAACATAGCGCTCCTTCACGCGGCGCTCAGGGATACTGTCGCGACCGTTGATGTCGCGCATCTCGTCATAATCGATGCGGGTGAAATCGCCGCTGTCTCCACTTTCCAGGACCGTCTGGTTCGAAAACAGCTCATCCTTGAATGGTGCGATGGTGTTGGCTTTGGCACTCGACAGGAACAGAAACGGAAAGAGAACGCAGGAAATCGCCGCAGTGCGGAAATGAGCTGTGGACATCTGCATGGAAGATGGGTTTCCTCTCGGCTCACGCTTGCCTTCGCGAAATGCGCCACGCAAAGCTGGCCCGAATTCAACATGCGCCGGCTCTCTGGTCCTTCGCGCCTGCCCTGCCTTTCTGGCACAATCCGACCGATTCGCAGATGCGACTGGCCTGATGCGGCGGCTTTATGAAGGTGCCGCGAAGCCGGCATCGAACAGCAACAGAGTATCGAACGACGCCATGGACGACAACGATCTCTTTTCCGGCATGCCGCTCGCCCAGAAGGTCGAGACGGAAACCGTGACGACGCCGACCCCTGCGCCCGCGCCCGCCGCGCGACCGACTGCCCCTGCTTCAAGTGCGGGTGCCGAGGAATATGGTGCGTCCTCCATTCGTGTTCTCGAAGGCCTCGAGCCGGTGCGTATGCGTCCGGGGATGTATATCGGCGGCACGGACGAAAAGGCGCTGCACCACCTGTTTGCTGAAGTCATCGATAACTCGATGGACGAAGCGGTGGCCGGCCACGCCAACTTTATCGACGTGCATTTGGATACTCAGGGCTTCCTGACGGTCACGGATAACGGTCGCGGTATCCCGGTCGAACTGCATCCGCAGGTACCGGGCAAGTCGACGCTCGAAGTGATCATGACCAAGCTGCACGCCGGCGGCAAGTTCGACGGCAAGGCCTATGAGACTTCAGGCGGTCTGCACGGCGTCGGCGTCTCCGTCGTGAACGCGCTCTCCGACCTGCTCGAAGTCGAAGTCGCCCGCAATCGCAAGCTCTATCGCCAGACCTTCTCGCGCGGCGTCCCGCAAGGCGGGCTCGAAGAACTGGGCGAAGTGCACAACCGTCGCGGCACGCGGGTTCGCTTCCATCCCGATCCGCAGATCTTCGGCGATCATGCGAAGTTCGATCCGGGCCGAATTTTCCGAATGGCGCGCTCGAAGGCCTATCTGTTCGGTGGCGTCGAGATCCGCTGGTCCTGCGATCCGGGCATGGTGCCCGAGGGTGGCGACATACCGGAAAAGGCCGTTTTCCACTTCCCCGGAGGCTTGAAGGACTATCTGGCCGCGACGCTCGGCAAGGAGTTCACCGTCACCCGCGAGATTTTCGCCGGCAAGACCGAGAAGACCGGCGGCCATGGAGCGATGGAATGGGCAGTCACTTGGTATGGTGGCGATCCGGCTTTGCACTCTTACTGCAACACGATCCCGACCCCCGAGGGTGGCACGCATGAGGCGGGCCTGCGCATTGCGCTCACCAAGGGCCTGAAGAACTATGCCGAACTGACGCAGAACAAGCGCGCCAAGGAAATCACCACCGACGACGTGATGATCTCCGCTGTCGGCATGCTTTCGGTTTTCATCCGCGAGCCTGAATTCGTCGGCCAGACCAAGGACAAGCTCGCGACCGTCGAGGCCCAGCGTCTTGTCGAAAACGTGCTGCGCGACCCCTTCGACCATTATCTCGCCGACAATCCCAACGAAGCGGCCAAGCTGCTCGACTGGGTGATCGAGCGCGCGGAAGAGCGTCTGCGCCGCCGCAAGGAAAAGGAAGTCAATCGCAAGACGGCCGTGCGCAAACTGCGTTTGCCGGGCAAGCTTGCCGACTGCTCCCAGAACACGGCCGAAGGCGCCGAACTCTTCATCGTCGAGGGTGACTCGGCCGGTGGCTCGGCCAAGCAGGCGCGCAACCGCGCCAACCAGGCGATCCTGCCGCTGCGGGGTAAGATCCTCAACGTCGGCTCAGCCAGCCGCGAAAAGCTGATGGCCAACCAGCAGATCGCCGATCTCATTCAGGCGCTCGGCTGCGGTACGCGGACAAAATATCGCGAGGAAGACCTTCGCTACGAACGCATCATCGTGATGACCGATGCCGACGTCGACGGCGCGCATATCGCATCGCTGCTGATCACCTTCTTCTATCAGGAAATGCCCGAACTCATCCGCGGCAACCATCTCTATCTCGCCGTTCCGCCGCTTTACGTCATTCGACAGGGTGCGAAGACCGTTTATGCCCGCGACGACGCCCACCGGGCCGAGCTGATGGAGACGGTCTTCAAGGGCAAGAAGGTCGAGATCGGACGCTTCAAAGGTCTCGGTGAAATGATGCCGGCGCAGCTCAAGGAAACGACCATGGATCCGAGCAAGCGGACGCTGCTCAGGGTCGGGATCGATGACGTCGATTTCGAGGGCACGCGGGACGCGGTCGACGCCTTGATGGGAACAAAGCCGGAGGCCCGCTTCCGCTTTATCCAGGAGCGTGCCGCCTTCGCCGAGAACCTCGACATCTGAGGGGTCTGGATGATCACTTCCGGGGCCGCCGCTTGTTTCCAGCGCTAGAATGCTCCATATGCTGGGCAGCTTTAACGGGATAGTCCAGAACGTGAGTCAGGCTGAAATTCAGACCCCGTCGAAAGGGCCGCGTTGGCTCGGTCAGGCAACGGCCAATCGCATCGCCCTGATCACACCGATCTCCGTGGCACGCTGGCTGCTGGTGCTCATCGGGATTGCCTCGATCTACTTTTTCCACGGTTTCGTCGTGCCTGTGCTGGCGGCGCTCGTCATCGCCTTTGCAAGCTGGCCACTTTACCACCGGCTTCTTGATCAGATCGGCGGCAACACCACGCTTGGCGCAACGCTGGCACTGTTGTTCATTCTGACATTTCTGATCGTGCCGATCGGCATCGCCATTTCTTACGCCGTTGAAGAAATCCGGCAGTGGATCACCTGGGCCGTCGAAGCAAACACAACGGGCACCCCGCCTCCTTCCTGGATTGCCGCACTGCCGCGCGTCGGCGACTGGCTGGCTCAGAAGTGGACGGAGCATGTTGGGCAGCCCGGTGCCATCGGCGAACTGATCCAGATCGTCAGCGGCGCCAATATCGGCAATATCTACCGTGCCGTGATCGCAGCCGGCGATGGCCTGTTCCATCTCGTCTTGACCCTTCTCTTCATGCTGATCGCACTTTTCTTCGTCTACCGCGACGGCAAGAGCTTCGCGCGCCAGCTGGACCTGCTCGGCGAGCGCATTCTTCCTGATCGCTGGGAACGAATTTCGCGTGTCGTACCAGCCACCATCAGCTCCACCGTCACCGGCATGACGCTGATCGCGATTGGCGAAGGCATCATTCTCGGCATCGCCTATTGGTTGGCAGGCGTCCCGTCCCCGGTCACCCTCGGGGTGATCACCGGCGTCATGGCACTCATTCCGGGCGGCGCGCCTCTCTCGTTCACGCTGGTCTCGATCTATCTCGTCGCCAGCGGCGCAACTATCGAGGGCGTCGCTCTCTTCATCTGGGGCTCGGTCGAACTCTTCATCGTCGACAAGACGGTCCGTCCCCGCCTCGTCGGCGGCCCGATCAAGCTGCCGTTCCTGCCGACCTTCTTCGGTCTGGTGGGAGGCGTGAAAACCATGGGCTTCCTGGGCCTTTTCATCGGTCCGGTGTTGATGGCGTTGCTGGTGTCCATCTGGCGCGAGTGGATCCGCGAAGTGGAGCTTTCGGATGAGGTCCTTCCCTCGGAGGAACAAGGGGAACTCGATCTCTTCACCGAATCGGAGCTTGAAGCCAAGCGGATCTCGGCTGCCTAGCGCGAGCTGCGGATCCAAGCAGTCACTCCGCGCATCTTGAGGCCTATGTCGATGAGCCATCTGCCTCCTGCCTTGCTTCGGCTCCAATCATTCTGTTTCGTCTGACCGCCAACGACCCCGACGGGAGCCCCTTGCGATGAAGACCGCACTGATCATGATGACGATCCTCGGCTGCGACGACAGTGTCAGCCAATGCGAGTTCGTTGAGACGCCGGCAGAACGCTTTGTGTCGATCGAGCTGTGCAACGCTGCGTCGGAGCAGGTGCTCGGACGCTACGGCAATATTGGCTACCCCACGGCCGTGGCCGTCTGCCAGATGCCTCCACCTGACATCACGGAGGCGTTGGCTGCTCAATCAGCGGAGAATGAGAACAGTGCTGCAGCGGCTGCGGCACCGACGCCGGAACAGGAGCGGACGCTGAAGGACCGTGCAGTCGACGCAGTCCGTGAGGTCTTGCCCGGCAAGGCTGCGATCAAGATGATCTTCGAGAAGCCGATCCACGTCGTGTCGGAAAGCTATTCGTGGGTGGCGAAAAAGATCGTGCCCTGACAACTCAGGCGGCAGCGAGTGCAAAGCCTGAGGCATAATCCCGGGCCAGACGACGTTCTTCCGCAATGGCAAGCCGCTCGATCATGTCGACGAGCGCTGTTGCGGGTTCGCTCAGATTGCTGTCCCCGCGATAACGCTGCACCAGGCGGTGGGCGATATGATCGAGGTCGAAGCCGCTCGCCGACTGGATGAGCCCCCGCCACAACATGACGGCATCGACGAAAAGCGGGCTGACATCCCGACCGAGCCCGGCTGACTCCAAGAGTGCGCGCACGGCGTGGAAGCGTCCGGTTGCGAGGATAGAGCGTACGCGGCGCTCATCGAGCCCGGAAATCGCAACGATGGCGCAGGAGAAGAAGTCGGTCCGTCCAGCGCACAGCGCATGCATCAGGAAGGCGGGCGTCAGACGCCCGGCAACGCGAAGCTGTTCGGTCAGACGCACGAGTTCGTCGCCATGAACGTCGGCAAGCAGGGCGATGGTGGCGCTGTCGCCGGCTTCGCGGGCGATTCGCTCGATGCGACGGCTGCCGATGGCGCCGATCACCAAACCTGAGCCGGCGAGCGCTTCAGTGACGAACTGGACGAGGAGTTGCCGCACACCACTCGTGAGATCGTCACGATCCAGAAGAAGGGCGCGGATTCGCTCGTTGTGTCCGTGACGCTCGGCAATGCGGCGCAAGGTAAAGGCAGTGATGCGGGCGCCATGATTTTCCAGGAGCACCTCAAGCTCGGCCGCATCGCCGATCTCAGCAAGTGCTGCGGCCACGCCAACGCTGACCTCCTTGCGGGCAGCAATCAGAGCACGGGTTTCGACGGTGCCACGGCCGGCGATGTCGACCAGATCGGCATCAGACAGAACCGGCGAGCACAGAATGACGACCGAAGCGATTTCCGGCTGATCCTCGGCCAGAGACACCATCAATGCCCGTGGAGCGCGCTCCTCCACAGCCAGAATGTCCGCAAGCGCCAACCGGACCTGCGGTGCGGGATCATCGAGCAGATAGGTCATCGCCATTTGGGCAGCTTGCCGTTCTTCGGGCGCCATGTCGGATTTCAAATAGGCGCGAGCCAGCGCATTTGCAGCACGCGCCCGCTCCTGCGTCTTTGCCGTTTCGACCCATCTGAGAAAAGCTGCAACGATCAAAGTCGAACCCACTCGCCACCTGTACAAACCCGAAGCATTCGGTGTTTCGACAGTAGGATCAAAGTGTTTAAGAAACGTTCACCACGTTCATTAACCACGAAACCCGACCCGGTTCAGCAGGGCGAAGACCGGGTCGCGGCTTGCTCAGGTTCTCTGGCTCGGCCGCTTCAACTCGAAGATCGGCCCCATGCCGGCATAGTCCATATAGCCCAGGCGCATGATTGGATCGGCAACAGCCAGATCGAATCGTCCGTTCCGGATCACCTCGTCCGCAATATGGATGCCGACGACCTGTCCAAAGACGGCATGGCTGTCGGTGTCATTCCCGTCCATGTCGGGCAAGGTCAGGATCTTGGTCACCCGGCATTCGAGCGCCGCGACGGCTTCCCCAACATAGGGAGCGTCGACGACTCTCCCGGGTGCTGGGGTCAGACCCGCCAGCTCGAATTCATCCGTCTCATAGGCAACGGCGGCCGACGATTCGTTCATCCGGTCCATCAATGTCCGGCTGACGAAGCTTGCCGTGAAGACGCCGGTTTCCTCGACGTTTCTGAGGCTGTCCTTGCGGCCGCTCGACGAGAACATGACCATTTTCGGTCGGTCGCCGACGGCGTTGAAGAAGGAATAGGGGGAAAGGTTGCGGATGCCATCCCTGCCCTTCGTGCCGATCCAGCCGATCGGCCTCGGCGCCACGATCGCCTTGAAGGGATCGTGTGCCATGCCATGGGCATTCGTCTCGGTGTCATAGAACATCAGTCTTCGCCACCCTGCCAGGAAACGAGATCTTCCAGCGCCGGACGCGGACGCTCGACGATCGGAAACTCGGTCGAGCCGATATGGATGAAGCCGGCTACCTTCTCACCAGCCTTTACGCCGAGAAGCGGATGGGCGCGCTCGTCGAAGGCGAACCATTCACTCAGCCAGTTCGAGACGTAGCCATGGGCATTGGCCGCCATCAGCAGGTTGAGGCAGAGGGCACCTGCTGACATGACCTGCTCCCATTCCGGGATCTTCACATGCGGGGCAGCCGTCGAGATCACTGCGATCACCACCGGTGCCCGGGTGAAACGCGCGCGTTCGACCTGGATCATCTCCTCTGAGAGACCCGGGTTCTTCTCCAGCGCGATCTTCAGCAGTTCTTCGCCGATCCGGGCGCGTTCCTCGCCCCGGTAGACGATGAAGCGCCAGGGAGCGATCTTGCCGTGATCGGGAACGCGGACCGCCAATGTCAGAATCGACTCGATTTCCGCCTTGTCCGGACCCGGCTCGCACATCTGAAAAGCGGGCACGGAGCGGCGAACTGCCAGATAATCGAGCAGCTTGATGTCTTTTTTCATTTTCTTGTTACCTTCATAGGCCTTTGCGGTCGCGGCAGGTCTTGAAATTGCCATGCGGTTCGGTTTGAAGTTGCCGGCATTGGGAAGGAAGTCAACACACAGTGCATCGCATGTCCCGCCAATCTGGTCTTGTCCGGCTGCTGCTCTGGCTCCTTGTGGCCTCGGCTGCAACATCGCCGTCCTTTGCTCAGGAAGCCTTTGAAACCTTCAAACAGCTGAACGGCTCTACCAAGATGCCGAAGCTGAAGGCGTTTTCGGCTCCGGGTGCAGCCGCGATCGCCAATGTGACGCAAGGGCGCAGCGTCAAGCTGGACGCCAAGCTCACCGACAAGGGCGAACCGATGCAGCATGGGCTGTCCTGGCGCGTCTTCAGCCCCATCCCTGGTGAAGACGGCAAGCTGCCGCTGCTGGCCAGCGCAGAAGGCGGATCTGCAGCATTTCAGCTTGCGCCCGGCGACTATTTCATCAACGTCTCCTTCGGCCGCGCTGGCGCCACCAAAAAGCTCACCGTGCCGGTCGAAGGCGAGGTTGCCGATCAGCTTCTGGTGCTCGATGCCGGCGGCATGTCGCTGAGCGCCATCTCCGGCGCCGACACCCATATCCCCGACAAGCAGCTGAGTTTCGACATCTACGCCTCCGAAGTCCGCGAAGATGGAGAGCGCGGTCTGGTGCTTGCGGATGTCAAGCCGAACACCATCGTCCGCCTGAACGCCGGAACCTATCATGTCGTGTCGGAATATGGCTCGATCAACGCCGTGGTGCGCGCCGATATTACGGTCGAAGCCGGCGAACTCACCGAAGCGACCATCCAGCACCGCGCCTCTCAGGTCGGCTTCAAGCTCGTCTCGGAAGAAGGCGGCGAAGCGATTGCCGATACCGCCTGGTCCGTGCTGACATCAGGCGGAGACATCGTGGCGGAAAGCGTCAGCGCCTTCCCGGTGATGGTATTGGCGGAAGGCCAGTACACGGCGGTTGCACGCAACAAGGACAAGCTCTTCCAGCGGGATTTCGAGGTGAAGGCCGGGGTCAACATGGATGTCGAGCTGATGCTCAACCAGTCCTGACTCTTAGGCGGCGCGGCGGAGTTTGCGGCGCTCGACGGGCGCCATACTGAATACCGCGCCAAAGAGCTTTGCGAGCAGGTCCTTGCGGTCCGCATGTGTGCTCAACTCTTCCCAGGGAATCATCACGCCGACCCGTGCCCGGATCGTTGTGCCGGACAGGCGGCGGAATTCCCGGATCAGCAGCGACACGCGCAACGTCAGTGAGATCTTGCTGGCGAGATGAAAGAGACGCCCGTTCTGGCCTTCGAAGAAGACCGGGACGACATTGGCCTTTGCAGCCTGGATAAGCTTGGCCGGAAACATCTTCCAGGGAAGGTCCTCGGCGCGACCGAAGCCCTTCTTGGCGGTCGCGACGCCGCCTGACGGGAAAATCACGACCGTCACGCCTTCCTTCAACAGACGCAAAGCTTCGTGCCGGGTCTGCATGTTGATGGCGAGCGCTTCCTTGGTTTCCTCGAAGGAAACGGGCAACGAGTAAGGCGCCATTTCCGGCACCTTCAGGAGTTCATTGTTGTTGAGGACACGAAACGGACGGCCAAGCTGTTCAGCGAGAGCCAAGACAGCGATGCCATCGCCGATGCCGAAGGGATGATTGGCGACGATGACGATTGGGCCTTCGGGGATGTATTCAGGCGGCCAGGTGCCTTCGACCTTCAGGTCGACATTGATCAGGTCCAGCATCTTGCCGAAGACGCGATCGGTCTTGCCGACGATATCGTTGCGCCAGATCTCGTAGAGCCGGGTAAAACGGTCGCGACCGGAAAGCCCCTCGATCGAGCGGATGAACCAGCGCTTGAGCTTCGGGTCGCGTTCGTTGGCGTAGGAGAGTTCTTTGAACTTCACGGAAAGGCTCCGGTGATGCGGAAAGTCATCGGACCGTCATATGCCGTTTCGATGACAGCCGTCTGACAGTGCGGCAACACACTGTCAGACGGTCGATTTTGGTTAGGCCTTACGTTTCGCCAGCTTGCGCTTGACGTCCGGCGGGGTCGCTTCTCCTGCCAGCACAGCTACAGCCTCAGTCAGCGGCATCGACACCTGGTCCTGCGAACCGAGGCGGCGAATGTTGACGGTCTTTTCTTCCGCCTCGCGCTTGCCGCAGACGATGATCACCGGAACCTTGGTCACGGAGTGCTCGCGGACCTTGTAGTTGATCTTCTCGTTGCGGAAGTCGGTCTCGACCTGCAGGCCTGCATCGCGGAGCTGTTCTGCCACTTCACGACCGTAGTCGTCGGCATCCGAGGTGATCGTGGCCACGACGACCTGCAGCGGCGCGAACCAGAGCGGCATGTGGCCGGCAAAGTTCTCGATCAGGATGCCGAGGAAACGCTCCATCGAGCCGCAGATGGCGCGGTGGATCATAACCGGCTGAACCTTTTCCGAGTTCTGGTCGATGTAGAAAGCACCGAAACGTTCCGGCAGGTTGAAGTCGACCTGGGTCGTGCCGCACTGCCATTCACGGCCAATGGCGTCCCGCAGGGTGTATTCAAACTTCGGACCGTAGAAGGCGCCCTCGCCCGGCAGAATGCCGGTCTTGATGCGGCCGCCCGATTGTTCCTCGATCTGCTTCAGCACGTCCATCATCACGCTTTCGGCGCGATCCCAAAGGTCGTCCGAACCGACGCGCTTTTCCGGACGGGTCGAGAGCTTCACGACGATCTCGTTGAACCCGAAGTCCTCGTAGACCGACAGGATAAGATCGTTGATGCGCAGGCATTCGGCCGCCATCTGCTCTTCCGTGCAGAAGACGTGGGCGTCGTCCTGGGTAAAGCCGCGGACACGCATCAGGCCATGCAGCGCGCCGGAGGCTTCGTAGCGATGAACCGTGCCGAACTCGGCGAGGCGGACGGGAAGCTCGCGATAAGATTTGAGGCCATGCTTAAAGATCTGCACGTGACCCGGGCAGTTCATCGGCTTCAAGGCGAAGACCTTCTGGTCGGCTTCCTCGTCATCGGGGTTCATGAAGGCATGGGCCGATTTCACGGCGAACATGTTTTCCTGATACCAGCCCCAGTGTCCCGAGGTTTCCCAGAGAGACTTGTCGAGGATCTGCGGCGCGTTGACTTCCTGATAGGTGCCTTCGAGACGACGGCGCATGTAGGAGGTCAGCGTCTGGAACATGCGCCAGCCTTTGCCGTGCCAGAAGACGACGCCGGGGCCTTCTTCCTGGAAATGGAAGAGATCCATTTCGCGGCCGAGCTTGCGGTGGTCGCGCTTCTCGGCTTCGGCCAGAATGTGCAGATAGTTGTCCAGCTGCTCCTGTTCGGCAAAGGCCGTGCCGTAGATGCGGGTCAGCATCGGGTTGTTGCTGTCACCACGCCAGTAGGCACCAGCGACCTTCATCAGCTTGAAGGCCATGCCGATCTGCCCGGTGGACGCCATATGCGGCCCACGGCAGAGGTCGAACCAGTCGCCCTGATAGTAGATCTTCAGATCCTGATCTTCCGGGATCGCGTCGACCAGTTCGACCTTGTACTTCTCGCCCTTGGAGGCAAAGACTTCCTTCGCCTTGTTGCGCGGCCAGATTTCCTTGGTGAAGGGCTTGTTGCGCTGGATGATCTCCTTCATCCGCTTTTCGATCTTCGGCAGATCCTCGGGCGTGAAGGGTTCGTCCTTGGCGAAGTCGTAGTAGAATCCGTTCTCGATCACCGGGCCGATGGTCACCTGGGTGCCGGGCCAGAGTTCCTGCACGGCTTCTGCCATGACGTGCGCGGCATCGTGGCGGATGAGTTCCAGCGCACGCGGATCGGTGCGGGTGACGATCTCGATCTTACCCCCGACAACCGGGTCAGAGAGGTCGCGGAGCGTGCCGTCGAGCGCGATGGCGACGGCCTTCTTGGCCAGCGACTTGGAAATGGATTCAGCGACCTCGGCACCGGTCGTGCCGGCTGCGTATTCGCGGATAGAGCCATCGGGGAAAGTGAGAGCTACGGAAGCGGACATAAACGTCTCCTGATCCAGTCCCGCCAACGAATGCGGGTGGTGAAAATTGCGGGGGTCAAAAACCCCGCCACGAACCGGCGCTTGATAGGCTGAAAGTACTGATGAGTAAAGGATCTTGCTAGGGTGATCCCATTGACCAGAAACCGCGGGCATTAGCGGACAAGGTTTTCATGACGCGGTCGAAGGCAGCAGGATCGACATGTCGCCTGATCGCTGACGTTACATCTTCGATCGCGGTTTCGGTCGACAAATTATGGTCGTGGCGGAAGGCGCGGACTTCTCTCATCAGCTCATCCCTTTCAGCAAAGGGTGACTTGGGCAGATCGACATCCCAGTCGCTGACGAAGATGGCGCGCAAAACGGGCGGCAGCACATTTGCGAAGGATATGGCCTCGGCAAAGGTCAGCCGCCGCCGGAAGACCTGCAGCACAGCCTGCAACATCGTGTAGGCCTGATGAGACGATGTGAGCATCGAGCTCGCGACCAGATCCTTCATGAAGGCATCAAAGTCGGCGGAGGCCTGGCGATATTCGAGGGGCATGGGCATCCGTCATCTCCCGAGCGATTCGGCATATCGATCCTAAGGCGAATTCCGGCCGCCTTTGAATTGGTATCAGGTTGCCTGCTTGCGTCCGAAGGTCCAGAGGCGCCAAGGGGTGTACCAGGTAAAGCGCTGAGCCAAAGTTTCGGGCACGGGATCCGGACCCCAGGTGCCGCCTGGACCGCAGCGGACGACGCGAAAGAGGGTGAGCCAGCCACCCCGCCAGAGACCGTGCCGCGCTACCGCCTCGTAGCCATATTCGGAACAGGTCGGCATATGGCGGCAGGAACTGCCGACGATGCTGGAAAAGGTCAGCTGATAGAAACGGATAAAGCCCATGCCGAGCAGCCGGCCCGGGGTCTTGCGAAAGGGGCCCTGCCAATTGCGGCTCTTCAGTCCGCCGCCTGCCGGCTGATGACCACAGTCGGGGCTGCCGCACATGATCAGCTTGCCTCGGCTGCGGCAGCCGGCGATTCGATCTGATCCAGACAGTCGACAACCGCATCGAAGGTCAGCATCGTGGAGGCGTGGCGGGCCTTGTAGTCCTTGACGGGCTTCAGGAAACGCATGTCCTCGAAACGACCCGAGGGTCCCTCCCCGTCTTCCTTCAACATGGCCAACATGTCCAACCGCGCTTGCCGCAGTTCGGCGGATGTTGCTCCGACCACATGGCGGGCCATGATTCCCGACGAGGCCTGACCCAATGCGCAGGCCTTTACCTCATGGGTGAAGTCGGTCACCACGCCGTCGCGAGCCTTCAGATAGACCCGAACCTTGGAGCCGCAGAGCTTGGAATGCTTTTCCGAAACGGCATCCGCGTCGGCAAGCACGCCGATGCGGCCGATATTTCCGGCAAATTCGAGGATCTTGGTGTTGTAGATGTCGTCCATGGTCAATCCGGTTCAGCGCCTCTCCCGTATATAGGGAGTGGTTGCTACAATGCAGCCTTCATCATGTCGCAGCGGCCGTCTTTTTGTCGCTCTCGCAGAACACTATATCGAAGCGACAGGCACAGGACAAACGCAGGCCGGCCACGGACGAAACGATCTTCTCGGCTGAAACACCGATAACGGACTTGCATTATGAGCCGCATTACGCCTTTACAATCCGGCAAAGCCAAACCAGCGGCCCGCCTCGCGCGGGACCGGGAGACCAAGGCCATGGATGCCATCGTCAAGAAACTGTCCGTAGAAGCCCCGCGGCCGACGCGCGAAGAGGCTGAACAGGCCGTACGTACGCTTTTGCTCTGGGCCGGTGACGATCCGGAACGCGAAGGCCTGCTCGATACGCCGGCCCGCGTGGCAAAGGCCTATGAAGAGCTGTTTTCCGGCTACGGCGCTGATATCGAAGACGTACTCGGGCGGACCTTCGAGGAGGTCGGCGGTTATGACGACATGGTGCTCGTCCGGGATATCTCCTTCTTCTCGCATTGCGAACATCACATGCTGCCCGTGATGGGCAAGGCGCATGTCGCCTATCTCCCGAAGGGTCGCGTACTCGGCCTGTCGAAGATAGCGCGCATCGTCGACGTCTTCGCGAAGCGCCTGCAGACGCAGGAAAACATGACTGCGCAGATTGCCCAGGCAATCGACGAGACCCTGCTGCCACGCGGGGTTGCGGTTTTCCTCGAGGCCGAGCATATGTGCATGGCCATGCGCGGGATCCAAAAGACGGGTTCCACGACGCTCACCACAACCTTCACCGGCGCCTTCAAGGACAATGCGGCCGAACAGGCGCGCTTCATGTCCATGGTTCGGAGCCGCTAAGACCGCGAGTGCCCATGTCCGCTTTTGTGTTCGATGCTCCCTCGGCAGACAAGAAGATCCTCGAGGAGGGTCTCGCCTTCACCCCCAAGTTCGATGACCATGGGCTTGTGACCGCCGTCGTCACAGATGCGCGGGACGGAGAGCTGTTGATGGTGGCGCATATGAACGCCGAAGCCATCGCGCTGACGCTCGAAACAGGGATCGGCCACTATTACAGCCGCTCCAGGGGCAAGATCTGGAAAAAGGGCGAGAGCTCCGGCAACCTTCAGACGGTCAAGGAAATCAGGGTCGACTGCGACCAGGACGCAATCTGGCTAAAGGTTGAGGTTGCCGGTCATGATGCGACCTGCCATACCGGGCGACGCTCCTGCTTTTACCGGACTGCCCAGCTTGCGGACGGAAAGCCGTCTCTCAAGATTGCCGACGACCACCGCCACTTCGATCCGGATCACGTCTACGGTCATTGACGTCTGGCGTCTGCATAACGAAATCGTAAGCAGACGATGTCCTAATGGAGCCCTGAGTGTTCAGCTTATGGGGTAGCGGAGATGCTGAACTGGAGCATGATTTCGAACGGCGGCGCGACTGTTTCGCAACCTGCCAAGGACGGCGGCAGTTTGCCGGCCGTTCCAATCGTTCCCGAGCAACGCGCAAAGGCTAAAGTGGCGCTTGCCCTTGGCGGCGGCGCGGCTCGAGGCTGGGCGCATATCGGCGTCTTGAGAGCGCTCGACGAGGAAGGCATCGAAGTCGGGATGATTGCGGGTACCTCGATCGGGGCCTTGGTTGGCGGCTGTTACCTCGCTGGCAAGCTCGACGAGTTGGAAGCCTTCGCCCGGTCGCTGACCATGCGCCGGATTGCCTCCCTGCTGGACCTGACCATCGGAGGCGGCGGGCTTCTCGGCGGCATGCGCCTCACCAAGCGGATGCAGGAGCACCTCGAAGGGCTGAATGTCGAGGACTTGCCGAAGCCCTTCGTTGCGGTCGCATCGGAGCTCAACAGCGGCCACGAAGTCTGGATCGACGGCGGCAGCCTGATCACGGCGCTTCGGGCATCCTATGCCCTGCCCGGCATTTTCGAACCCATTCACTGCAACAATCGAACGCTGATCGACGGTGCGCTGGTCAATCCGGTGCCGGTGTCCGTCTGCCGGGCCTATGAGCAGCCGCTGGTGATGGCGGTCAATCTGCATTACGACGTTTTCGGGCGATCCGCCGTGGTCAAGCACAAGGCGTCATCGCCGGACAAGGCGAGTGCAGAAACAGCAAGAGCACCGAACAAGGTCGGCCTGACCGGCGTGATGGTGCAGGCCTTCAACATCATTCAGGACCGCATTTCCAGGGCGCGGCTGGCCGGTGACCCGCCGGACCTCGCCCTGCATCCCCGTCTTAACGACATAGGTCTTTCTGAATTTCATCGGGCCGGCGAGGCGATCGATCGCGGCTATGAGGAAGCAAAGGCCCGTGTCACGGAAATCCGCCGCATGCAGGAAGCAGTTCTCCGCTAGGAGCGGTCTCGGCCGCACCCTCTGACGAGCCTTCGCTCAGCTTCGAAATCAGCCGGCGATATAGGCCTTGATGTGTTCGGCTTCCTGCTCGATCTCGCGGATGCGCGACTTCACCACGTCACCGATCGAGATGATGCCTGAAAGCTTGCCGTTATCCTCGACGGGCACGTGACGGAAACGCCGGGTGGACATCATCTCCATCAATTCATTGACGCCGGTCTCTTCGCGGCAACGATAGACATTTGCTGTCATGAAGGCCGAGACCGGCTGGTCGAAAGCATCCTTACCGGCTGACCCGATCGCACGAACCACGTCGCGTTCGGTGAAGATGCCGACGATGCGGCTTTCCATGCCGACGACGACGACGGCACCGATCTTGTGTTCTTCCAGCACCCGGGCCGCCTCGCCCAAGCTCACGTTGGGGCTGATGGTGATGACGTTGCGGCCCTTCTGTTCGAGTATGCTTCTGGCTGATGCAGGCATAGGTTCCTCCTCGCATAGAACACTCGCGCGGCGGCCCAACCCTCCTTGGACCGCCAGTACGAAGGGTGCCCTTTATTCAAGGAGAATGCAATAAGTCCGGCATCACGCCCTTGTGTGACGGCCCGTATGGGGATCGAAGGCTGCAAATCCGAAGAAGCCGAGCAGGAAGCCGCCGATATGTGCATCCCAGGCAATCGAAGCGGAACCACCCCCGAGCACCGGAACGCCAAAGGCGATGGCAATATTGCCGAGAAACCAGACGATGATGAAGACACGGACGGTACGATCAGCCAGGGCCTGCCCCACCGACAGCAAGGGAGGCTGCCATCCGGACAATCGGGCCAGGCTGCGCTGCCGTTCGCCGAAAGCGAATCGGCACGCGGCCCCCATCAGGGCGGAAATCACCCCGGAGGCGCCGACCATCAAGGATGGCTCTCCCCAGTTGACGAATGCATGCAATGCGGCCGCAGCCACTGAAGACACCACCCACAGCAACAGGAATCTGACCTCGCCGATGCGACGACAGACGGGCGTCCCGAATGCGGCAAGCCAAAGACCGTTAAAGGCGAGATGCTCGAAGCTGCCATGCAGCAGCGAATAACTCACCGGCGTCCACAGCCAGGCGAACGACTGTTCGTCGAGCGGATAGAGATAGCGGATTGGCGAGAAACCGAATTCGACGGCGACCCACTGGTTGAGTGCTGGCGACAGAAGGAATTGCTGGATCGCATAGATCCCGCAGATCAGGGCGAGCGCCACAAGGATGCCGGTCGGCAGATTGAAAACGGGCGGGTTCTCTTCGGATCGCGCGCCGATCTCGGGCACAAGCCCGTCGTTGCTGCGGCGCTCGTCGCCTCGAGATCCTGTCTCATCCTGCATCTGCAATTCCTTTTGTTGTGAAACCATCAGGTAATGCAGGCCGCGGATAAAAAAAAGGCCGCCCGGAAACCGAGTGGCCTTGCTGGCGCTAGGCGGATCGTCGCGCCGACTGGAGTTGGTGCCGAAGGAAGCCCTTCGCGTTTGGTAGAACCCTCATGCCATGAGCAAGCGACGCCCACAACCGAAAGCCATCCTTAACCTTAATCCTGCGGCGATATCGTTCCGTCTGAAAAAAGCGCACCCAAAAGCAAACACTATATTAACGGCTCGCCCCCTAATGTCGAGCCATAGAGAAACAGACAGAATCTCCGAGATGTACTCAACGCAGGCAAGCCATACGAACACGATCGCTTCGCCGGGACAGCAACGCGCCTTTCAGCGCGTCGCCGTCAGCCTGCAGGGTCGTCTCATGCTTGCCAGCTATGAGGAGTATGTCTGCAAGGTTATCGACATGTCGCCAGGCGATGTGCGCTTCGCATGTGCCGGCATGCCGCGTCCGGGCGAACGTGTGATTGCTTATATCGATCATCTCGGGCGCATCGAGGGCACCGTGGTCAAGTTGACCGATGACGGTTTCGTCATCTCCATCAACGCCACCGTTCGAAAGCGTGAAAAGCTTGCGGCACAGCTGACCTGGATCGCCAACAAACACGAGCTCGGACTGCCGGAGGATCGTCGTCACGATCGCCTGACGCCGCGCCAGACCAGAACCGAACTGACGCTCGAAGACGGCAAGACCTATCCTTGCCGCCTGATGGACTTGTCGCTTTCGGGTGCGGCCGTCGATATCGATATTCGTCCGCCGATCGGCACGGCCGTGCGCCTCGGCAACATGCGGGGACGCGTGGTTCGCCACTTCATGGAAGGCGTCGCCATCGAGTTCCTGACCCTGCAGTCCAAGGAAGCGCTCACCGAATTCCTGTGAGGGCCCAACATCCCTCCCCCGACAAGGCGCCTGCGGACACCGCAAGGCGCCTTTTTCTATGTCGAGAGGAAAATCGTCTCAGACCGGCACAGTTTTTTTCAGGAAATTTTAGGCCAGAAATTGGCCCAAAACGGCTTTCGAGGTCAGCGACCGGAGGAAGCAGCAGCATCCAGGGTGGCTGGGTGTGCCGCGCTTGGCAGCCGAAATACAATCATCGGAACGGTCAACCGGAAATCACATCTGCCGGCTATCGAATTGTATCTAAATAGGTTTTTACACCACAAGAGCATTTGGAACCGCATCAAAAGGTACAATTCAGTTCAAATTTTCATCAAATTTGCCACGAAGTTTATTCAAATATAATTCGAATGATACTCAATATAGATTCTCTTTTTCGTCGACTTAAGCTTATATCTTAGCACTAATATTCGCGGGCCATCAAAATCTCTCTGTCATTGCTATCTCCATTACCGGGAGACAACCAATGACAACAAAGAAAAATCTGGGTATTGGAACTCTGGCCGCCGTCATCGCTGGCGCACTGGCCTTTCAAGTCTCGGCCATGCCGGCCAACATGCAGGTTGTCGGCAAAGCCAATCCGCCGATCGGCCATTACGAATTCTGCCAGACCTATCAGGGCGAATGCGCAGGCGGCCAGACGGATAGCGGACCGATGTTGCTCACGGAGCAACTCTGGAAGACGATCCTCGACGTCAACTACACCGTCAACAGCTCGATCACGCCGCTGACCGACCTGGAGATCTATGGCGTCGAAGAACGCTGGGCCTATCCCCGCAGCGTCGGCGATTGCGAAGATTTCGCGCTGTTGAAGCGCAAGATGCTGATTGATCGCGGCCTGGATCCCGCAGACCTCCTGATGACCGTCGTCCTGCAGCCGAATGGCGAGGGGCATGCCGTGCTCACCGTCCGAACCGACCACGGCGACTTCATTCTCGACAACATGCGCAACAAGGTGCTGCTGTGGTCCGAGACCGAATACACCTACTTGAAGCGTCAGTCTTCGAGCCACCCGGCACGCTGGGTAAAGCTTCAGGACGGTCGCGCAAGCTACGTCGGCAGCGTCTCGCAATAACGCGTTGCCATCGCCTTCTGGCCCGGTCTGTCCCCGCCTACCCGTCCCCCGACCGGAGCCAATGAGCCGGTCCCGTCCAACCGGGACCGGCTCTTTTTTTGCCCGCACCAATGGAAAACCTTAACCCGAATTTAACCACGTTCACCGAAGTCTGATCTCGCGGCCGCACTCAATCAGGGCCGCGTCGAGAGGATCAGGGCGAGATGCGAGGCGACGGCAAAGGCCTGCAGGCGGAAGACGAGCGTGCACCGCTCATCTCGACGCGCTTCCTGATCATCGCCACGAGCACCATTCTGATCCTTGCGGCCGCTTCGATCGCCATCAGCTGGTTTGGCCGCGCCTATGGCGCGCGACTATCACTTGCAGGCCACAGCGAAAGCACCGAGATCGTCGACATCACGATCGGCCGCGACCGGCTCGCCTTTCCCGCAAACACCATCCGCTTCGAGCACCAGCGCCGCAGCGGCGTCGCCGAGCGGGTCGACCTCTATCTACTCTGGCCGGAAATGACCGGCTATTCCAGCGCAGAGCGACGCCGTTTCGACGATCTGGCGGTTTCGCAGTCGCTTGTCTTCCTGCAGATCTCGCAAAGCACGATGTCCAAGGACATGTCCGGGCGCGTCGAGCCAATCTACAGAAGCCTTCTCGAACCGGAAATCGCTGAAGGACTCGCCGGGCTGCGAAGCCAGGCCTTCAGGGCTGGAACGGGCTACGAGGGCGAAAGCCTGCTCACGGCCACAGCGCCTGACGAAACGACCTATGCGATCCGCTGCCTCCTGCCGTTGGCCGCAGACAAGGCCACGAGCAGCGATTGCCAGCGCGACATCCATGTCGGAGAGGATCTAACGGTTCTCTACAGGTTTTCGAGCCGAATGCTCGGTGACTGGCAGGCGATCGATGAGGCCGTTCGCGCCTATGTCTCAGGGCGCGCGGGTCCTGCGGCGGCAACCACGATGCTTAAAAATCAATCCAAAACGTCAACCGACCGTTCATCATAAACCTCTTGGTAAGGCTAATTCCGTAGGGTCCACCCGAGATGGTCGCGATTGGGGGAGAGCGTCCGGTCGTCAATGGTGAGATTTAAAGAGTATCGTGGTGCATAAAGTTTTCGGAAGCTCCAACTTCGCAGCCGCAATCCGTCGGCTTGTCATCGCGGCGTTTGCGGTCTTTGTGACGAGTGTCGCTGCCGTCGGCTCTGCCCAGGCAAATCCCAAATATGCCGGCATCGTCATCGACGCCAAGACGGGCAAAGTTCTTTACAGCGAAAACGCCGACAGCCTGCGCTATCCGGCCTCGCTGACGAAAATGATGACGCTCTACATGGTCTTCGAGGCGCTGGAGGCCGGTCGCATTTCGCTCAATAGCAAGGTGCCGTTTTCCGCCAATGCCGCCAAGGAGCCCCCATCAAAACTCGGCGTCGGCACTGGCCGCAGCATTACCGTCGAGCAGGCGATCCTGGCGCTTGTTACTCGCTCCGCCAATGACGTCGCCACAGCCCTTGCGGAATATGTCGGTGGGTCCGAGCAGCGATTTGCCCAGATGATGACGGCCAAGGCTCGCAGCCTCGGCATGACCAAGACCACCTATCGCAACGCCCACGGCCTGCCGAACACCGCGCAGATGACCACGGCGCGTGACCAGGCTCGTCTCAGCATCGCACTCCGCCAGCACTTCCCGCAGTATTACGGCTACTTCTCCACCCGCAGCTTCCAGTTCGGCAAGCAGACGATCGGCAATCACAACCGTCTGCTTGGCCAGGTCCGCGGCGTCGACGGCATCAAGACCGGCTACACCCGTGCTGCGGGTTACAACCTTGCGACATCTGCCGAGGCGGACGGCCGCTCCATCGTCGCTGTTGTGCTGGGTGCAACTTCCGGCGCACGGCGCAACGCGCAGATGACCAGCCTGGTTCAGCGCTACATGCCGGCGGCCTCCAGTTCGCGCGGCGGCAGCAATCTGATCGCCAAAAATAATACGTCTGTGGCGCCTGCAGGTTCTGCCACTGCGACGACAGGCGGTCTGCCGCAGTTGCCGCAGACAGGCCCCATGCCTGACGTCCGCTACACCGGCGTTGCCCAGGCCTATGCAGCCGCGCCAGCTGGAAATGCTGCAAGTGCAGCGCTCAACAGCATGCCTGCAGCGGCTCCGTCGGCCTCGGCGCCGCCAGTTCCGGTCCCGCAGCCAGCGCCGGCTTATCTGCCGAACGAAGGTGCCGCAGTCGCGCCGGCAACCGCTGCACACTCCGTCGCCTCGGCCGCGACAACGCCTCCTGACGTCGACTCCATGACCACGGCTTCGACGGTTCCAACCGGCGGTTGGGTCGTGCAAATCGGCACATCGCCGGACCAGCAGATGGCTATGGATCTCCTGCGAGACGCGCAGGCGAAAGGCGGACAGGTATTGCGTTCCGCCACCCCCTTCACCGTTGCTTACGGCGACGGCTCCAAGAAGATTTTCCGCGCACGATTTGGCGGCTTCGGCGAGCAAAAGGAGGCAGTCAACGCCTGTAACGCGCTCAAGAAGAAGGGAATCGGCTGCTGGGCCGCCGCCCAGTAACGCGATCGCCCGAAACCCTCGATTTGTATTGTTTACGAGGATCACGAAATGGCATCGAAAGACTTCCACTACGGCTTGGTCGAGGATCAGGATAATGGCGGCTTCACATCCGCCAGCAGTGTCCTGCATCCTCTCCACGAAGCTGCCTACCGTCTGGCAGATCTTGGCTTGCGCGAAAAGCGCTCCAAGACCAAGGATCTGATCGGTTTGCTGCTCAGCCATGGCGCGCGCGCCTGGCGCTATTCGCAGCCGGAGGCCAACATCCATCTGCACGTCTCGGCACAGTCCGGCCGGTTCCCCGTCATCCTGCGGCTCCGCTGACGGAAAGGAGCCTGAGATGCCGCTTTATCGCCTCGGAGACAAGGCACCCGTTCTTCCCTCCGCCGACCGGTTCTGGTTGGCACCCGATGCGCAGGTCATCGGTGACGTGCATCTGGGTGAGGATGTCGGCATCTGGTTCGGGGCGGTCCTGCGCGGCGACAATGATCCAATCGTGATTGGCGCAGGCACCAATGTCCAGGATGGTGTGATGGTGCATACTGACCCCGGCAAGGGTGTCACGATTGGCGACGGATGTACGATCGGCCACCACGCGATCATTCACGGCTGCACGATCGGCAACAATTCTCTTGTCGGCATGGGAGCAACTGTCCTCAATGGCGCGCGCATCGGCGCTAACTGCCTCGTTGGCGCGAACGCCCTGATTACCGAGGGCAAGATCTTCCCGGACAACTCACTGATCGTCGGCTCCCCAGCACGGGTGATCAGAGAGCTTGACGCCGCTGCTATTGCGGGGCTTCGGCTGTCAGCCGAAAACTATGTGCGCAACTGGCGCCGCTTTGCACGCGATCTGCATCCACTCTGAGACTGCCGATCTAGGCCGCGATCTCCGTGCATTGAGCACAAAGCCCTCTGATTTCAATCGTCGTCTTTTCCGGCTTGAAGCTGCGGCCACGGGTAATCGTTTCCAGAC
Source organism: Rhizobium rosettiformans (assembly GCF_016806065.1). Classification (NCBI taxonomy): domain Bacteria; kingdom Pseudomonadati; phylum Pseudomonadota; class Alphaproteobacteria; order Hyphomicrobiales; family Rhizobiaceae; genus Rhizobium; species Rhizobium rosettiformans. Next base: position 3,445,858 of record NZ_CP032405.1, on the reverse strand, counting down.
GGTGATCGACTTCGTGGTCGTGGAATTCTGTCACATGGCCACACTTGTTGCAGATCATGAAGGCGACGGTGCCATGGCCGCTGCAACCGTCATGCGGATGGGCGCAGGCGACGAAGGCGTTCAGGCTTTCGAGGCGATGGACCATGCCGAACTCGACCAGTTTGTCGAGCGCACGGTAGACCTGCAAGGGGGCACGAAAGCCGTGTTCGCGCAACTTGTCGAGCAAGGTATAGGCCGAAAGGGGCCCTTCGGACTGCATGAGCGCATCGAAGACGAGCGACTGATTGCGAGTGAGATCGGTCTTGGTCATGTCATGCCCTCGTGCTGATGTCGCGAGCCTTGCTGCCAGGACGCGGCAGAAGGCTGACGAGGAAGAGAAGAAGCGCTGCAACGACGATCGACGGTCCCGACGGCGTGTCGTAGGTCAGTGAGCCGAAGAGCCCCATGACAACCGCGACGGCGCCAATGAGCGAGGCGAGAACGGCCATGATTTCCGGTGTCGAGGCGAAACGGCGTGCGGCGGCGGCCGGAATGATCAGCAAGGATGTGATCAGCAGGATACCGACGATCTTCATGGCAATCGCAATGACGAGCGCCATCAGCAACATGAAGATCAGGCGGGCACGTTCGGGCTGCATGCCCTCGGCCTCGGCCAATTCGACATTGACGGTGCCGGCAAGCAGCGGCCGCCAGAGCCAGGCAATGACGCAGACGACAAACAGGCCGCCGATCCAGACGATCGCAACATCGGTCGGTGTGACTGCGAGAATGTCACCGAACAGGAAGGCGATGAGGTCGAAGCGCACCCAGGTCATGAAGGCGACCATCACGAGGCCTATGGCGAGCGTTGCGTGGCTAAGGATACCGAGCAGGGCATCCGCCGACAGTCCCTGACGCTTTTGCAGGACGATCAGGATCAGCGAGACCATTGAAGCGACGACGAAAACGCTGACCATCAAATTGAGCGAGAAGAACAGCGACAGAGCGACGCCGAGCAAGGCGGAATGGGCCATGGTATCGCCGAAATAGGCCATGCGACGCCAGATCACGAAGCAGCCGAGCGGGCCCGTCGTCAAAGCGAGGCCGATGCCGGCGAGGATGGCGCGCACGAAGAAATCATCAAGCATGGCCGTGCTCCCGGTCCTTCACCGACGTTGCGGCAGGGTGCCCATCGTGATGATCATGGCCATCATGATGGTGATCATGCCCGTGATGACTATGATCGTGGCCATGGTGGTCGTGATGGCCATCATCCGGGTGGCAGTGGTCGGTGACGCTGCCATCGGCATGCAGCACGCGCCCGTCCGGCAGATGGGTGTGGTCATGGTCGTGGCTGTAGACGGCGAGCGTCCGCGCTGCCTTGGCGCCGAAGAGTTGCATATATTCCGGGCTCTGGCTGACGGCCGCCGGCGTCCCGCGACAGCAGACATGGCCGTTGAGACAGATCACCGTATCCGTTTCGGCCATGACGACATGCAGGTCATGCGAGATCAGCAGGATGCCACATCCCGTCGAGTTGCGGATCGAAGTAATCAGGTCATAGAGAGCGATCTCGCCGGAGAAATCGACGCCTTGCACGGGTTCGTCGAGAACAAGGATATCGGGCTTGCGGGCCATGGCACGCGCCAGCAGAGCACGCTGGAATTCGCCGCCAGAGAGGTGCTGCACCTCGGCACGTGCGAGGTGGGCGATGCCTACAGCCTCGAGAGCCTCTTCCACCTGCGTATTCGACAGAGGGGAGGTCAGCGTCATCAAACGGCGAACCGTGAGCGGCATGGTCCAGTCGACACTCAGGCGCTGCGGCACGTATCCGACGCGCAGGCCGGGCTTGCGCTCCACCCTGCCCTCGTCTGCCTTGATCACGCCGATCGCCATCTTGGCGCTTGTCGACTTACCCGATCCATTCGGGCCGATCAGGGTGACGATCTCGCCGGGACGGACGGAAAAGTCGACACCGCGGACCAGCCAGCGTCCGTTTCGATAGACACCGGCGCCGGAGAGGGACACCAACGGTGCGGCCTCCAGTGATTTCATCGCATTCATGGAAATCTCAAGATTTTGATGTTGCCACCTCCTATGGCACACGTTATAGCATAACGCAACTTAGGTAATAGTATTACATAACTATCGTTAGGAGCTGTGCATGACCCGCTATCGCCTCGGACTGGCTGCCTCGACGGCGTTTCTCTTTCTGTCTCCGACGCTCGCCTCGGCAGCGCCGGATGTCGTCGTCTCGATCAAGCCTGTGCATTCGCTTGTTGCCTCGATCATGAAGGGTATTGGCGAACCGTCGCTGATCGTCGAGGGTGCAGCATCGCCGCATACCTACTCGCTGAAACCTTCCAATGCTCGGGCACTCGAAAACGCTGACCTGGTCTTCTGGGTTGGTCCCGGGCTCGAAGCCTTCCTCGAGAAGCCGCTCGAAGCGCTGCCGAAGAATGCCAAGGTCGTCGAGCTCGAAGATGCGCCCGGCCTCACGAAGCTTCCGTTCCGTGAAGGCGGTGCATTCGAGGCGCATGACCATGACGAGGATGGTGAAGAGGCCCATGATCATGGACATGACGACCATGGTCATGGGGAGACCGCAGAGGCTGGTCATGATCATGACCACGGTCACGGTCACGGTCATGACCACGGACATGCGCACGAAGAGAAAGCAGCAGAGGCTGGTCACGAGCACGATCATGACGACCACGCCCATGGCGGCACGGACATGCATCTCTGGCTCGATCCGGCCAATGCGAAAGCCATGGCTACAGAGATCGCCAAGAGCCTTGTCGAAGTTGACCCGTCGAACACGTCGACCTACGAAGCCAATCTGACGGCCGTCAATGCAGAGATTGACGCACTCGACACTGAGATTGCCGCACAGCTCAAGCCTGTCCTCGACAAGCCGTTCATTGTGTTCCACGACGCCTACCAGTATTTCGAGAACCGCTACGGAGTCCGCGTTGCCGGTTCGGTCACCGTCAGCCCGGAAACCATGCCGGGTGCTGAGCGCCTGTCGACCATCCAGGCCAAGATCAAGGAACTCGGCGCCGCCTGCGTTTTCGCCGAGCCGCAGTTCGAACCGAAGCTGATCGGCGTTGTGACGGAGGGCACCGAAGCCAAGTCCGGCGTTCTCGATCCCGAAGGTGGCGCGCTGGATGCCGGCCCTGCCCTGTATGGCCAGCTAATGCGCAATCTGGCGACGTCGATGAGCACCTGCCTGTCTCAGTAATCCCATCCCTCCCCCGAGCCAGAAAGGCGGGACTTCGGTTCCGCCTTTTTCAGATCCGCAACTGTTATGTTATTACATTAACTAGGAGCCTCATGAAAAAGCTACCTGTCACTGTTCTCTCCGGGTTTCTCGGCGCCGGAAAAACGACGCTGCTCAATCACGTACTCGCAAACCGCGATGGGTTGCGCGTTGCCGTCATCGTCAACGACATGAGCGAGGTCAACATCGACGCTGCACTGGTGCGCGGCGGTGATGCGGCCCTGTCGCGGACGCAGGAACAACTGGTCGAAATGAGCAATGGCTGCATCTGTTGCACGCTGCGCGATGATCTTTTGAACGAAGTCCGCGGCCTCGCCGAGCAGGGGCGCTTCGACTATCTGCTGATTGAGGCGACAGGCATTGCGGAGCCCTTGCCGATCGCCACCACCTTCGATTTCCGCGACGAGGAAGGCCGCAGTCTTTCGGATATCGCGCAGCTCGACACAATGGTGACCGTGGTCGATGCCGCCAATCTGATCGGAGACTATTCCTCCAGCGATTTCCTCGCCGATCGTGGAGAAACGGCTGGCGACAACGACAACCGGACGCTCGTCGATCTGCTTGTCGAGCAGATCGAATTCGCCGATGTCATTATCCTCAACAAGGTCGGCACAGCGACCCCGGATCAGCTCGACGCGGCACGCAAGATCATTGCTGGTCTCAATGCCGATGCCCGGGTGATCGAAACCGATTTCGCCGAAGTGGCGGCGAAGGACATCCTTGGAACCGGGCTCTTCGACCTCGCCAAGGCGGAGACCCATCCGCTGTGGTTCCAGGAGTTGCACGGCTTCCGGGATCATGTCCCGGAAACCGAGGAGTATGGCATCCGTTCCTTCGTCTACCGGGCACGAGCACCGTTCGATCCGACACGCTTCCGCGCCTTTCTCGATCGCCCCTGGCCGGGCGTCATTCGCGCCAAGGGCTTCTTCTGGCTTGCCACCCGTCCGCATCATGTCGGCGAGATGAGCCAGGCGGGGCCGCTTGTCCGGACAACGAAGATGGGGCTTTGGTGGGCATCTGTGCCGAAGTCACGCTGGCCAGACGATCCCGGCTTCCTAGATGCGATGGCGCCCTATCTCGACCCGGAATGGGGCGACCGCCGACAGGAACTCGTCTTCATCGGCGCCGATCCCATGGATCAGCGCAGGATCGAAGCCGAGCTCGATGCGTGCCTTGTGGCGGAAAAGAACTTCACGCCATCGGCCTGGGAAAGCCTTGCCGATCCCTTTGTGCGATGGGCTTGAGTCAGAGCCTGCCGCGCTTTTGAAGCACCGACAGAACCACGGCCGCGCCGGCTTCGCCGGCCGGCCTTTCCGTCTGAAGCCTTTGCCAAACGTCGTCGTAGCCGTGCAGCATGGCAGCCCGCTGCGGCGTGTCTGCCGACAGCCGTTCCGCCCAACGGACGAGGCTTGCGGGGCGCAAGACATCGTTGAAATATTCCGGAATGACCGCGTAGTCGGCTATCAGGTTCGGCAACGCACCGGTCCAGATCTTGATACGGTGGCTGAGCATTCTGATGATCCAGTCGCCCTTGTAGGTCGAGACCACGGGCACATGCGCGAGTGCCAGTTCCAGGATCACGGTTCCGGATGCGGCGATCGCGGCATCTGCCTCTTCGAAGGCGCGCCACTTCGCCTCGTCGCCGAGCACGATCTCGGGTCTCAATGCCCAACTCTTCGTGATTTCACGGACGCGTGCTTCCTGACGCGGCACGGTGGGGAGCACGAAACGCGTTTCGCGATTGCGTGCGACGAATTCCTGCATCGCTTCCCCGAACACCGGCAGAAGCTGCGTGATTTCGCCACCGCGCGAACCGGGCAGGAGGAGGATGGTCCGCTTGTCGCCCGCCGCTCTCACGCCCCTCGCCTTGCGTGCCTCGCGTACGCGCAGAATGTCGGCATTGCTTGCGAGCCGATGACCTACGAAATGGGTCTCCGGACCGCCGAGACGCTGCATCACCGCCGGCTCGAAGGGCAGGACAGCGAGAACGGCATCGACATAGGCAAGCATCGCCTTGGCGCGGTATTCCTTCCACGCCCAGACGCTGGGGCAGACATAGTTCACGACCGGCAGATCCGGCAGCTTCTGTCGAACCTTCTTAGCCACGCGATGGGTGAAATCGGGACTATCGACGATCAGGAGCAAGTCCGGTCTGGCCGCGACAATGGAATCGGCTGTCCAGGAGATCAGCTTTATCAGCCGCGGCAGCTTCGACAGAACCTGGGTAACGCCCATGATCGAGAGCTCGGAGAAGTCGAAGAGCGACTTCAATCCTTGAGCCTCAAGCGCCTCACCGCCGACGCCGACGAGTTCGACAGGCCCTTCATGCATCGTCCTCAGATGCGCGATCAGATCTGCCCCCAGGAGATCGCCTGAGACCTCACCGGCGATGACGGCAATCTTCAAGGGTTTGTCCGACATGCTGCCTACTCCTTGCGCGAACGATCCAGGCCGACGACGAAAAGACCGGCGGCATTGGCCGCCGCAATCATCGCCTCACGCTCGACGACCAGCGCACGGCCGGCTTCAACGGCAATCCCGGCAAGCCCGGCGGCCTTGGCATTCTCGACGGTCGAGACGCCGATGGTCGGCAGATCGGCGCGCAGATCCTGCTGGGGTTTGCAGAGCTTGACCAGAACGCCCCTGCGGCGCCTGGAGATCCGTCCTTCGGCACGCAGGCCCTCGACGCGGGCGAGCATCGCGTCGGTGCCCTCGACGCCCTCCAGCGCCACGATGCGGCCGCCGACGGCAACAGCGCCCTGCCCGACATCCAGCCGGCCCAGGGCTTCCGCGGCCTCTGCCGCCTTTTCGATGTCGCGCTCGTCATCGCCATCCGGAGAGACCGCACCGAGCGGTCCAACCGTCGCCAGCAATCCCGGCAGGATCTCGTGGGCGCCCAGCACTTCGCAGCCCTGTGCTTCGATCAGCGCGATCACCATGCGCAGCACGGCATCGTCGCCGCCGGCCATGAGCGTTTTCAGCGCCATCGGCAGCTTCAGCAGGAATTTCAGATTGACCCGGATTTCGCCGAAAGCCGGGCGGCGCTTGACCGCACCGGACATGACGACCCGGCGAATGTCATGCTGGCGAAACAGGGCGGACAGGCCGGCCATGTCGCCGACACCGATGACTGCATTTTCAAAGCCCTGCCAGATATCGTCGGCCTCGTTCTTCAGCCTGAGAACAAAGGGATCCTCGCCTGCGGCGCGTGCTGCTTCCGCCAGGAAAAGCGGCAGCTTTCCGCTGCCGGCAATAATGGCCAGGCGACCGGTCCGTGGCAGGCCGTCCGATTGAGCGGCCGCCGTCATCACTCAGTTCTTGCCGCGATTGGGCGAGGACAGTGCCCGATCGCTTTCGGCGGCGATGAAGTCGAGGATCTCGATCACCGGCGCGCAGTCCAGATATTCGTCGCGAATGGCGGCCGCATTCGTCCGCGCCGATCCTTCGCTTTCGAAGATCTGCTTGAAGGCGCGACGGACCTGGTGGATTACCGAGCGCTCGATCCCGGCGCGTGTCATGCCGACCACGTTCAGGCCGCCGAGAATGCCGGGATTGCCGTTCAGCATGCCATAGGGAATGACATCATAGGCAACGGCGGATAGACCACCGATGAATGCCTGACGGCCGATACGGGTGAACTGGTGCACGGCGCAGCCACCGCTGAGAATCGCCTTGTCTCCAACGTGAACATGACCGGCCAGCATGACATTGTTGGACAGGATGATGTCATTGCCGAGAATGCAGTCATGGGCGACATGGGAATTCGCCAGGAACAGGCAGTTGTCGCCGACGCGGGTGATACCGCCACCGCCGACCGTGCCGCAGTTCATCGTCACGCCTTCGCGCATTGTGCAGTTTGCACCGACAACCAGCGTGGAATCCTCGCCCGCCTCGTGCAGGCTTTGCGAGACACCGCCGATCACGGCCATCGGGTGGATCTTCGTGCCCGCGCCGATTTCGGTCAGACCGGTGACAACAGCATTCGAAATCAGTTCGACGCCGTCTTTCAGCGTCACGCGCGCACCAACCCGGCAGAAGGGCCCAATCTTCACATTCTCGCCGATCACCGCGCCGTCTTCGACCACGGCCATCGGATGGATGACGGCGCTTGCGGCGATCTGGCTCATTTCTGATCCTTGCGCATGATCATGGCACCAATGTCGGCCTCGGCGACCAGTGCACCGTCGACCTTGGCGTCGCAATGGAACTTCCAGATATTGCCGCGCTGCTTCTGCTTGACGACGTGGAATTCGACGCGGTCACCCGGCACAACAGGCTTGCGAAAACGGGCATTATCAATGGTCATGAAGTAGACGAGATTGCCACCCTCGCCCTGAAGCCGAGCACAGATGGCGCCGGCGGTCTGGGCCATGCCTTCGATCAAAAGGACGCCCGGCATGATCGGGCTTTCCGGGAAGTGTCCGGTGAAATGCGGTTCATTCGCCGTGACATTCTTGATGCCGATGGCAGAGTTGTCGCCGTCAATCTCGATGATCTTATCCACCAGCAGGAAGGGATAGCGGTGGGGCAGAAGCTTCATGATCTCGAGGATATCAGCCGATCCCAATTCGCTCTTCGCGAGTTCAGTCATTGCTGGCTCCTTTTTCCTTGGCGCGGCTATCGTAGCGGCTGAGCGTATCGGCCACCTCGCGCAGATAATCTTTCAACGGGCGGGCTGGAACGCCGCCGTATTTCTCACCGGGCGGCACCTCGGCCAGGACGCCGCTCATGGCGGCGATCTGGGCGCCGTCACCAATCTTGATATGGCCGTTGATGCCGGCGGCACCGCCGATCATCACGCCGTCGCCGATGACAGTGCTGCCGGCGATGCCGACCTGACTGACGATACCGCAATGGCGGCCGATGCGAACGTTGTGGCCGACCTGCACGAGGTTGTCGATCTTCGTCCCCTCGCCGATCACGGTATCGTCCATCGTGCCGCGATCGATCGTGGTGTTGGCGCCGATCTCGACATGGTCCTGAATGATCACGCGGCCGATCTGGACAATCTTCAACATTCCACGGGGACCCGGTGCGTAACCGAAACCGTCCTGCCCGATGCGCGCGCCGTTATGAATGATGACATTGTTGCCGACAAGGGCGACCTGGATCGTGGCGCCACCGGCAATCACACAGTCACGACCGATGCGAACACCGGGACCGATCACCGCACCCGGACCGATCCGCGTACCACTGCCGATTTCGACATCGGCACCGATGACCGCCATGGGCTCGACTTCGACGCCATCTTCGAGCTTTGCCGTCGGATCGACATAGGCTGCCGGTGAGATTCGAGCCGGCTCGGTCGTCATCCGTATGGGCTTCAAGCCCGTCGGATGCAGGATTGCGCCTGCAAGAGCAAAGGCCGTCTGCGCGCTCTTGGCGAGAAGAACGGGAATATGATCGGGAATGAGAGAGAGAAGAGGCTTTTCACAGAAGATTGCAGCCGCCTGGCAGGTCGCCAGCTCTTCCTTGTTGCGACGGGAGAGGATGTAGCAGACATCCCCTTCCTTCGCCCTTGAGACAGGCGAAACTGACCTTACGACCCGTTCGCCCTGGCTCTCGTCCTGCAATTCCGCCCCCGTCTGGGCTGCAAGCGCAGCCAGGGCAACCCCGACATGGGGCGGAAAGAAATGATTATGGTCCATCAGCAAACGCTCCAGAACGTCAACCTGTCAGCAGTTCTGGACAGCCAGTCTTAGAACTGGTTCGCCATGCTGAAACGGAATTCCTGGGTATCGTCGAAGTCTTCCTTGGCGACCGGGACCGCGTAGTCGACACGAAGCGCACCGAAGGGCGAATTCCAGATCACGCCTGCACCGACCGATGCACGGAGCGACATGTCGGTACCGACGACGCCAGACTGACTCCGCAGGTCGCTGCCGTAGAGCGTGCCGGCATCTGCGAATACTGCGCCGCGGAAACCGAGGTCCTGGGGAACGAGAGGAAGCGGGAACGTCGCTTCAGCCGAGGCCGTGAAATAGGTCGTGCCGCCGATGGAGTCGCCATTGATGCGAGGACCGATACCGCTGTTGTCGAAACCGCGGATTTCCTTACCACCGATCTTGAACTGATCGAAGACGTTCAGGTTGTCACCGAGGGCAACGACATGACCAGCCGAACCCGCGAGCGAGCCGACGATGTCGAATTCGTCCGACAGCGTGTGGTAGACGCGAGCACGGACAAAGGCCTTGTAGTATTCGGAATCGCCACCGAGACCGGCATATTCATGCGTGAAGCTCGCATAGATGCCTTCATGCGGGTTCTGGCGGTCATCGACGGTGTTGTAGACGATCGAGTGACCAAGGATCGACTGCTTCCAGGTGCTGCCCGTGATTGCATCGATGTACGGATCAGCCACACGGTCATCACCGCCACCGGCAACACCATTCGCACCAAAGGCGCCGTCGTTGATATAGTCGAGGGTCTTGTAGGTGTAACGCAGCGTCGTGGCCAGATCTTCGGTGATCGGCGCAGTGACGCGTACGGTACCGCCCTGCTCTTCGTAGTCATAGTAAGAATTCGCGCTGGTCGAGCTCTTAAACAGATCGAAGCCGGCAGCCAGGCGATAACCGAGGAAGTAAGGCTCGGTGAAGGAGAAGTTGTAGGTCTGCGTTTCGTCGAAACCACCACCGGCGGCAACGCGGATGAACTGACCACGACCAAGGAAGTTCTTTTCTTCGACGGAGGCTTCAAGAACCAGACCGCCGTCACCGACCGAGTAACCGGCACCGATCCCGAACGAACCGGTCGGCTGATCCTGTACGTCGACAATCACAACCACACGGTCCGGCGAACTGCCGGCCTGAGTCGAGATATTGACGGCCGAGAAGAAACCGAGAGCTTCCAGGCGACGCTTGGCACGCGAGATGGTCTCCTGGTTGAAGGCATCGCCTTCGGAGATATCGAATTCGCGGCGGATGACGTAATCGCGAGTACGGGTGTTACCACGCACTTCGATGCGCTCGACATAAGCGCGTTCGCCCTGGTCAACCAGATAGGTCACGCCAATGGTGTTGGTTTCGAAGTTGCGGTCACCGCGCGGAACGACGCGAGCGAAGGGATAGCCGGCCGACGACACGCGACGAGAAATGGCTTCCATCGACTTCTGAATGTCACGGGCGCTGTAGGTCTGACCTTCGCGGGTTTCGAGAAGACCCTGGAGCTCCGAACCATCGATGCCGTCAACAGTCGATTCGACCGAGACTGCGCCGAAGCGATAGCGCTGACCTTCATCAACGGTGATGTTGATCGTGTATTCGTTGCCGGTCTCATTGAGGACAGCTTCGGACGAGATCACGCGGAAGTCGGCGTAACCGTGGTTGTAGTAGAACTGGCGCAGCGCTTCTTCGTCAGCGCGCAGCTTGTCCTCGTTGTAGACGTCCTTACGGGTCAGGAAGGACAGAATACCCGATTCCTTGGTCTGCAGAACGGCAGCCAGACGGCCATCGGAATAAGCCCTGTTGCCGACAAAATTGATCGAGCTGATCTTGGTGCGCTCACCCTCGTTGATCACGAAGGCCAGGTTCACGCGACCTTCGGCGACCGGAACGACCTGCGTCGTCACTTCGACATCGGAACGACCGATGGCGGAATAGGCTTCGCGGATGCGCTGGATGTCGGCGCTGATCAGGCTATCGCTGTAAGGACCCTGGGACTGCGTCTGAACGATGCCCTGGAGCTTGTCGTCCTTGATCTTGCGGTTGCCGTTGAAGACCACCTGATTGATCAGCTGGTTTTCAGCAACCGTGACCACCAGCGTACCGCCGGAAACGGAGATCTGGACATCGGAGAAGAAGCCGGTCGCGTAGAGACGCTTGACCGATTCATCGATGTCGGCATTGGAGAAAGTCCGACCCGGCTGGATCGAAAGGTTGGAGCGCACAGCTTCCGGACCAACACGCTGAGCTCCGCGTACGTCGATACGCTGAACCACTGCGGCTTCGGCAGCAATTGCCGACGCAAGAACGGCAATACCTGCGCCCGAAGACACGACACCAGCAGACAGCGCGACCGCCGATACTGCGTTCAAAAACTTTGAACCAGCCTTCATGTGTATACTATACCTTCTTCCATTGCCCCAAAGTCGGCACCCGACTCCGGCCCGTGTGTGGTTTTAACGGGTTTTACCCTACAAGCAAGTGCGCGCGTTAATTTCTGTTTACTTCATTTCAACGCGTGGCCCAATCGCCACTATCAATTTGAAACAGCGTAAACAAATCCTTTCGCAGCTTGCGGGATCCCGCCTTAGCCAATCAAACGGCTGATATCATTCCAAGTGGCGAAGACCATCAGAGACAGGATCATCGCCATACCGATGCGGAACGCGATTTCCTGTGCGCCCTGCCCCATGGGCTTCCCCCGCACTGCCTCAATCGCGTAGAGAACGAGATGGCCGCCGTCAAGGACCGGAACTGGGAACAAGTTCAAAAGCCCCAAGGAAACGGAGAGAACCGCTGCCAGATTTAACAGAGCGATAACGCCGAGCGTCGCCATCTGCCCGGATGCCTGGACCACGCGAACCGGGCCGCCGAGCTGATCGGCATTCATGCGGCCGGCGATCATGTTGCCGATATAGTCGAAGGTCCCGGTGATGATGTGCCCAGTCTGGCGCACGCCTTCCCACACCGCCTGGACCGGCGACAGCTCCACGATTCGGAAATTGCCCGCCTGCTGGTCGGTGATGATTCCGATCTGCCCGACTTCCATCTCATTGCCGAAGCGGTCGCTGGTTACGGCGCGCTTGGGGGTCAGGGCAAAATCGATCTCCTGGCCATCACGCCGCACCGTGACTTCCACCGGGATTTCCGGACGCATGGTGATGTAGCGGACGACATCGTCGAAGGTCTCGATCATGCGGCCGTCCAGAGCCAGCAGAACATCGCCGCGCTGGATGCCGGCTTCTTCAGCCGCACTGCCTGCCTTGATGTCCGCAACGACGGGATCCGAAACCGGCTTGCCCATAAAGGCGAACATGCCGGCGAAGATGACAATGGCGAGCAGGAAGTTTGCAAGGGGACCCGCGGCGACGGTAACCGCCCGCTTCCACAGCTTCGCACCATTCAGGGTCTGGGCGCGCTCTTCTTCGGTCAACTCTTCTGCAAGGGAACCGTCCGGACGGCTCGCAGCATCAGCATCGCCGAAGAACCGGACATAACCGCCTAAGGGAATCGCCGAGATTTTCCAGCGTGTGCCGTGCTTGTCGGTGTAGCCGACCAGCTCAGGGCCGAAGCCAACGGAGAATGCCAGAATTCGAATGCCCGACCAGCGGCCTGCCAGATAATGGCCCAGCTCATGGATGAAGACGAGCAGGGACAGAATGAGAATGTAAGGCAGGATGTATCCGCCGAGAAAGCCGAAGACTGCGCTGATGTGATCCATCTGTCCGTTTCCTGCACTCGCTTCAGCGAGAGTTTATACCCGTCACCTGACGCCAGCTACCCGCCTCAGAGACCGAAGAGGAAGGCGCCCATCGAGACGACGGTACCGACACCGCCGGCAGAACTGCCGATCGCCAAGAAGAACGCGGCAAAACAGGCAAATACAAGGCCGTCCACACGGTCCATGACGCCGCCATGCCCCGGTATGAGGCGGCTCGAATCCTTGACGCCGAAACGGCGCTTGATGAACGATTCGAAGAGGTCGCCGATCTGGCTCGCGACCGACAAGGCGAAGGCAACGATTGCAACCCAAAGCCCAACGTCCTGGAAATGCGCCATCGCAATCAGGAGCCCGCCGATTACGCCGGCCACAGTCCCCCCGATCGCGCCGGACCAGGTCTTGCCGGGAGAGATTTTCGGTGCAAGCTTCGGCCCACCGATCGCTCGTCCGACAAAATACGCAAGAATGTCAGTCGACCACACGACGATGAACACGAAGAGCATGGCGATGAAACCGAGCGAATCTTCGCCGCGAATGGCGGAGAGCGAGATTGCGCTCAGCCCTGCGTAAAACAGTCCGCCCGGCTGCCACCAACTGACACGGCGCAGAAAGGCCGGGATTGCAGCCGTGACGACCAGGCCCGCAAACAGCGGCACGGTCAATTCCGCCCGCCCGAACAACATGTTAAGACTGATTACTGCCATCGAGAACCAGCCGAAGGCATTGGCCCGGATGCTGTTTTCCGCGAGTCGCGTGATCGTCGACCATTCATAATAGATCAACAGGCCAATACCGGCAGCCAGGATCTTGAACGCCAGACCGCCGAACCAGGTTGCCGCCAGAACCACCGCAATCATCACGATGGCGGATGCGATTCTAAGCTGGAGCTCTCGCGACATTGTGAGCATCATGAGCCGACGGCCACGGCTTTGGCCGAAAGGCCGCCGAACCGGCGGTCCCGGGCGGCATATCGTTCGAGCACGGAATCAAAAAGTGCCGGCGTGAAGTCTGGCCAGAAGTCGGGCACGAACATCAATTCGGCATAGGCTGCCTGCCAGAGTAGGAAATTCGATAGACGCTCCTCTCCGCTGGTGCGGATCACCAGATCGGGATCGGGGATGCCGGCGGTATCCAGGCAGTCGTTGAGCTTGCTTGCATCGATCTGAGACGGATCAAGCCGGCCAGCCTTCACGTCGGCCGCCAGGCGTGCGGCGGCGCGTGCGATCTCGTCGCGGGACCCGTAGTTGAAGGCGATGACGAGCGTCATGCCGGTGTTGTTTGTCGTGGTTTCTTCTGCTTCCAGGAGCAGTGAGCGGATGTCGTCCCGCAGGTTGACACGATCGCCAATGATCCGAATACGGATACCGGCCCTATGCAGATCGGCAAGATCTCGGCGAATGAACGCCTTGAGCAGGCCAAACAGCTCGTTGATCTCCGACTCCGGACGCCGCCAATTCTCCGAGGAAAAGGCAAAAAGCGTCAGAAATCCGACGCCTGCCTCGCCGGCAGCCTTTACGGTCTCACGGACAGTCTCAACGCCCTTGCGATGGCCGAACGTCCGGGGAAGCCCCCGGGCGTTTGCCCAGCGGCCGTTGCCATCCATGATGATCGCAACATGCTGTGGAACGATGCGATGTTGAACTGTCGACATTGGCGAGGATCCAGGCGGCGTTGAGAGTGCTCGAAAGAAACGACTCTGCCTTAAACCTGCATGATTTCCTTTTCCTTGTCCGCGAGCAAGCGGTCGACTTCGACAATCGTCTCGTCGGTCATCTTCTGCACCCGCTCCGACTGGCTGCGGCTGTCATCCTGACCGATCGTGCCGTCCTTTTCCGCCTTCTTCAGGCCGTCCATGCCGTCGCGGCGTACGTGCCGGATCGCGACCTTGGCCTTTTCGGCGTAGTCGTGTGCCACCTTGACCAGCGACTTGCGGCGCTCCTCGTTGAGCTCAGGCAACGGAATACGCAGGTTCTGGCCGTCAACGATCGGATTGAGGCCGAGATTGGCTTCGCGGATCGCACGGTCGACGGCACCCACCATCGACTTGTCCCAGATCGACACGCCGAGCATTCGCGGCTCCGGCACCGTGACGTTGGCGACCTGGTTCAACGGCACGCGCGAACCATAGGCTTCGACCACGACCGGATCGAGGACGTTGGCGGAGGCCCGGCCGGTGCGCAGCGATGCGATGTCGTGCTTGAACGCGTTGATCGCGCCGTCCATGCGGCGCTTGATGTCGTTGAGATCAACCCCTGCGGTCATCATGGTTCTCCCATTGCTCTGTCAGTCGGCGGCATCAGATCGCCGCCATTCATGTGAAATCAGTTGTCGGTAACGATCGTCATACGGCCGGCGCCGGAGAGGATTTCACCGAAACCACCCTTCTCGTGGATCGAGAAGACGATGATTGGAATATGGTTTTCGCGTGCGAGCGCAACGGCGGCGACGTCCATGACAGCAAGTCCCTTCTGCAGGACTTCGTCATGGGTCAGGCTGTCGAAGCGGGTTGCGGCCGGGTCCTTCTTGGGGTCGGCCGAGTAGATGCCGTCCACCTGGGTGCCCTTGAAAATGGCCTGTGCGCCAATTTCGGCGGCGCGCAAGGCAGCGGCAGAATCGGTCGTGAAGAACGGATTGCCTGTGCCGCCGGCGAAGATCACCACTCTGCCCTGAGCCAGGTGGTGCAAGGCAGCGCGCTGGGAGAAGCTTTCGCAAATCTCGGGCATGGCGATGGCCGAGAGAACCACGGTGTCGATATCAAGCTTGCGGAGCGAGGTAGCGAGAGCGAGCGCGTTGATCACCGTTGCCAGCATGCCCATGTGGTCGCCGGTGACGCGATCGCCACCCTTCGACGCGACAGCCACGCCACGGAAGATGTTGCCACCACCGACTACGACGCCGACTTCCACGCCCATGCGGCGGGCTTCGGCGATGTCTCCGGCGATCCGGTCGGCCACTGCCACATCGATCCCGAATCCCTGGCTACCCATGAGGGCTTCGCCCGAAGCCTTGAGGAGGACGCGCTTGAACAATGGCTTGGCTGACATGAATACTCCCGAGATCAATTCTGTGCCGGATACACGAAGGGCATCGCGTTGTCACGCGATGCCCGATGTTTTCCCTCGAAGAAGGGTAACAGCAATCAGCCCTTGGCAGCGGCTGCGACTTCGGCAGCGAAGTCGGATTCTTCCTTCTCGATGCCTTCGCCGAGCAGCAGGCGAGCCATGCCGGTGACTTCGATCGGAGCGCCGGCTTCCTTTTCGGCAGCCTTGATGGCGTCGCCGACAGTCACTTCCGGGTTGATGACGAAAGCCTGCGAGAGAAGGGCGACTTCCTCGAAGAACTTGCGCATGCGGCCTTCAACCATCTTTTCGATGATGGCGTCCGGCTTGCCCGAAGCGCGGGACTGCTCGATGAAGACGTTGCGCTCGCGCTCGGCAACAGCGGCGTCGACTTCTTCCGAACGGATGGCGAGCGGGTTCGTCGCGGCAATGTGCATGGCGACCTGACGGCCGATGGCAGCCAGAACGTCCTTGTTGCCGGTCGACTTGAGCGCGACGAGAACGCCGAGCTTGCCGAGGCCGTCAGCAACGGCATTGTGGATGTAGGTCGCGACGACACCGTCTTCGACCGAGAGCTTGACGGCGCGGCGCAGCGTCATGTTCTCGCCGATATGGGCGATCGCATCCTTGATGGTGTCGGTGACGGTCTTGCCGGTGGCCGGATAGGTGGCCGCGCCGATCGCCTCGACGGAACCGTCGGTGCCGATGGCTACCGAAGCCACACCGCGGACGAGGTCCTGGAAGGCGTCGTTGCGGGCGACGAAGTCGGTTTCGGAGTTGACTTCGACGACCACGGCCGAGGTGCCGGCGCCGTTGATGCCGATCAGGCCTTCAGCAGCCGTGCGGCCCGACTTCTTGTCGGCCTTGGCGATACCCTTGGCGCGCAGCCAGTCGATGGCGGCTTCGATGTCACCGTTGTTTTCGGTCAGAGCCTTCTTGCAATCCATCATGCCTGCGCCGGACTTTTCGCGCAGTTCTTTTACCAGTGCTGCAGTGATTTCAGCCATTGTGTGCCTCTTGTCTGTTCAGGCGGACGATCCGTGGCTTTGGGCGAACGGAGGACCGCTGTGTTGGGGACGAAATGTACCCGGATGTATGACAACGTGATGAAGCAGGTCACCACGGAAACAATCGGCCGTCTTCGACGCCCTCTCGCCTATGGCAAGCGGCATCCGGAAGAACGGAGGCCGCCCGCTGCTCGAAGAGCGCACAGGCGGCCATTCCCTTGACGGGAAAAGCGGCGGGGAGCCCGCCGCTATACGCGATTATGCGTCGGCTTCGGTTTCGAGAGCCGGCTCGATCGGAGCTTCGGCAGAGGCGCCGATGTCACGACCGGAAGCGCCCTGCTGGCGAGCAATGCCGTCGATGGCAGCGCGCGAGATCAGGTCGCAGTAGAGAGCGATGGCGCGCGAAGCGTCGTCATTGCCCGGGATCGGATAGTCGATCAAGTCCGGATCGCAGTTCGAGTCGATGACAGCAACAACCGGGATACCGAGGCGCTTGGCTTCGTCGATCGCGATCTTTTCCTTGTTGGTGTCGATGATGAACATCAGGTCCGGGGTGCCGCCCATGTCGCGGATACCGCCGAGAGCCTTTTCAAGCTTCTCGCGTTCGCGCTCGAGGTTCAGGCGCTCCTTCTTGGAGTAGCCAGAGGCTTCCGAGGCCAGGATCTCGTCAAGCTTGCGCAGACGGGCGATCGAGTTCGAAATGGTCTTCCAGTTGGTCATCATGCCGCCGAGCCAGCGGGAGTTGACGTAATACTGGGCCGAACGCTTGGCGCTGTCAGCGATGATTTCCGAAGCCTGACGCTTGGTGCCGACGAACAGAACGCGGCCGCCACGAGCGACGGTGTCGGACACGACCTGAAGGGCGCGCGACAGCATCGGAACGGTCTGAGCCAGGTCGATGATGTGGATGTTGTTACGATCGCCGAAGATGTACGGCTTCATCTTCGGGTTCCAGCGGTGCGTCTGGTGACCGAAGTGAATGCCAGCTTCCAGAAGCTGACGCATGCTAAAATCAGGCAATGCCATGCCTTTTTCTCCTTTTCCGGTTGAACCCCCGTGAAGCAAACAGCAGACCTTTCGGCCTGCCACCGGGCGGAAGCGGCAGGATTTCTCCCTGTCAATCCCAAGCCTCACGTGTGGAATAAGGCCGGCCATACAGGGGCGCCGGTCAAAAATCAAGGGTAAAACAAACGATTCCCAGGCGGGCAGGCAGCTTTACGGGCAACCAACGTCTGGCTTGCCGAGAACTTCGAGCTTGGTCAGCTTGCCGGCAAGGACGAAATCGCCATAGTCCAGCGTCAGGTCGCGTGTGACGCCGTTATCATACAGCTTGAAAGACTGACTGTAGATCGGCTCCTGATCGCCCCTGGTCTTCTCGTCGAAATAGGCGATCGACACGGGCCAGTAGTCCTGGGCCCCGAGCGATTCCAGGGCCTTGGCTTCCGGATCTGTGTCGCTCGACTTCGTCGGGCCACCAACGATGGTGGTGGTCAGGTAGGTCTGGTCGCCATCCTCGGAGCCGTCGAAGATCCGCGATTCGAACACCTGCTCTCCCTTTCGCGCCCGGGCGATCACCTCGAGCATGTGCTCGGCCGGAAAGCGGCTGTCGGCAAGCTCAAGCGCCCGCTTGTCGGGGCCTGTCAGCTCGATCTTGACCTTGCCGCCGGCCTCGGCTGCGGCGCCGCTGACATCCTTGTCGAGCTGATCGTCGGTGAAGGACTTGTTCTCAAAGCGAAATGTGCCGGCCGCGACATCTTCGAAGGTGGAAGAACGCTGGTCGGTAACACGCACGCCCTCGCCTACATCGATGCGGGTGACGAAACGAAACTGGGTGTTGAAGCCCTTGCAGGCCGAACCGCTGAATTCATAGACCATGCGGCCGCGTACCGATTCGATACCGGAGCGGTCGGACGCTTCCTTCAGCCCGATCTCGTAGACGGCGCGATGCGGCACGAGGCCGACGGTCGCCGCGGATGCAACCTGCCCGGTCGCACTCAAGGCAGCCAGGGAAAGCGTCGCACGGACCGCCATTCGCAAAGGAAACATCGACACCCTCCTGTTGGACTCGTCATCGATGTTATAAGAACACATCCGGCAAAAGCGAGACATGCTTTTCGTCGCCACAACTTTCTCAACTTTTATCAACAGACCGGGAATCGACCATGTCCGACACAATCGACGGCCGCCTTGCAGCGCTGGGCATCAGCCTGCCGGAAGCCGCAGCCCCCGCCGCCAATTACGTGCCCTATGTGATCAGCGGAAACCTGCTGTTCCTCTCGGGACAGTTGCCGATTGAAGGCGGAAAAGTGGCAGTGATCGGTCTGGTCGGCGGTGACGTTGCGCTGCCGGAGGCGCAGCGAGCCGCCGAACTCTGCGCCATCAATATCCTGGCGCAGGCCAAGGCAGCGCTCGCCGGCGATCTCTCGCGGATCACCCGCATCGTTAAGCTCAACGGCTTCGTCGCTTCGGCACCCGGCTTCGTCGAGCAGCACCTCGTCATCAACGGTGCCTCGAACCTGATCGCAAACGTGCTGGGTGACGCCGGCAAACATGCACGCGCGGCCGTGGGCGTTGCGCAGCTGCCACTGAATGCCGCCGTCGAAATCGACGCCATCCTGGAGATTGCCCTGTGAGCCATATCGACTGGATCAAGGACGTGCCCGTCGCGCATCGCGGCTATCACGACATGAACAGAGAGATCTGGGAAAACACGCTTTCGGCTTTCAGCCGGGCGATCGAGGCAGGCTTTGCCATCGAATGCGACATCCAGCTCTCCTCCGACAGCGTCCCGATGGTCTTCCACGACCACGACCTGCAGCGGCTCTGCAACATGACCGGTGAGGTGCGTGAGCGCACGGCCGGCGAGTTACGGATGCTGTCGATCGGCGGCACCAAGGACAAGATCCCGACGCTTCGCCAGATGCTCGACCTCGTGAAGGGCCAGGTGCCGCTTGTGATCGAACTCAAGGGCCTGGACGCCGAGCAGGACGACGGTTTCGTCGAGGCCGTGCTCGAAGTGCTCGAGGGTTACGAAGGCAAGGTCGCGCTGATGAGCTTCGACTATCACCTGCTACGGGCATTGAAGATCGCCGAATGCCCCTGGCCTGTCGGCCTGACTGCGGAAGGCGTGAAGCCCGAAAACTTTGCGGCGCATCGCGAAGCCATGGATCTCGGCCTCGATTTCACGTCGTATTGCGTCGCGCATCTGCCGAATGACTTCGTCAGCGGCCTGCGTGACAAGGGCACACCCGTGATTACCTGGACCGTCAGGGATGAAATCATGCGGGCACAGACCTATAAATATGCAGACCAGATGACATTCGAAGGCTTCGACCCGCGCCAGTCGCCGGCGATCGCCTGACGGGAGATCCATGGCAGACGAGGTGACGATCCGTGTAGTGCGATCCTTCAAGGAGATCGCTTCCGCCGAATGGGGAGAGCTCACTGGAGCGTCCCGCTCCGCCCCAGGCTACAACCCCTTCACCTCGTTTGCCTTTCTCTCGTCCGTCGAGGAATCGGGTTCAGCAACCGCCGAGACAGGTTGGATGGGCCACCATCTGCTGCTCGAAGAGGAAGGGCGCCTCATCGGCGCCATTCCCTGCTACCTGAAGAGCCACAGCCAGGGCGAATATGTCTTCGACCACGGCTGGGCGGACGCCTTTCACCGTGCGGGTGGGAGCTATTACCCCAAGCTTCAGGCTTCTATTCCCTTCACACCGGCCACCGGGCCCCGGCTGCTCGTCCGACAGGGCGAGGACGTGGGAAGGGTCCAGAGCCTGCTTGCACAAGGGCTGGAACAGGTATGCCGTGAACTCGGGACATCATCAGCGCATGTGACCTTCCTGCCGCAAGGTGAGCTCCCTGCCCTTAAGGGAGCCGGCTTTCTGCAGCGCACGGACCAACAGTTCCATTTCATCAATCGCGGCTATGCCGATCACGAGGCATTTCTCGCCGAACTCTCCTCGTCGAAACGCAAGAACCTGCGCAAGGAAAGGCGCAACGCGCTCGAGAACGGCATCAGCATCGACTGGCTGACGGGCAGCGATCTGACGGAGGAGATCTGGGATCAGTTCTTCCGGTTCTACATCGACACAGGTAGCCGCAAATGGGGCCGGCCTTACCTGACACGCCAGTTCTACTCGCTGGTCGGCGAACGAATGCCGGACGACATCCTGCTCGTCATGGCAAAGCGTGACGGTCGCTATGTGGCGGGTGCCATCAACTTCATCGGTTCGGACGCGCTTTACGGCCGCCACTGGGGCTGCGCCGAGGACCACCCCTTTCTGCATTTCGAAGTCTGCTACCACCAGGCAATCGACTTCGCCCTTCACAGGGGCCTTGCCCGTGTCGAAGCCGGCGCGCAGGGCGAACACAAGCTCGCGCGCGGCTACGAACCCGTCACCACGCATTCAGCCCACTTCATCGCTCATCCCGGGCTGCGCCGGGCGGTCGCCGACTATCTCGAACACGAGCAGCGCGAAGTGGCCCAGATCGGCGAGTATCTCGGGGAACACACGCCCTTCCGCAAGGGCGAGCGCCAACCACGCGAAGGCGAGGAATTCGACGGTTGAGAGCTGCAAGCTCAGGCTTGAAGCGCAGCCTGCCTTGCCGTTAAGTGGCCGCAGAAATCGAGGAGAGCACCATGACCGCCTATGATCCCAACAACATCTTCGCCAAGATCCTGGCCGGCGACATTCCTTCGGTGAAACTCTACGAGGATGACGACACGCTGGCCTTCATGGATGTCATGCCGCAAGCGCCGGGGCATCTGTTGGTCATCCCGAAGACCGGCTCGCGCAACCTGCTCGACGCCGATCCGGCGGTGCTGGCGAAGCTTATTCCGGTGGTGCAGAAGCTTGCCAACGCCGCGAAGGACGCCTTCGACGCCGATGGCGTCTATGTCGCCCAGTTCAACGAACCGGCAGCCGGGCAGACCGTCTTCCACCTGCACTTCCATGTTATCCCGCGCCACGAAGGCGTGCCGCTCAAGCCGCATGCGGGCGGCATGGCCGATGTGGAGATGTTGAAGGCCCAGGCCGAGAAGATCAAGGCGGCGCTCTGAGGGGAGCGCCAGCCTCGCTTGCCACGCATCAGCCGATGACGCCGCCGACGACCAGAACGGCGGCAAAGCCGATGAGCGCAAGAACCATCAGGGGGAACGAGCCCGTCGAACTCCAGCCCCCATCGCGGGACGCCGTCTTGCGCAGATCATCAGGCAAGACTTTGAAACGGGGCGGGTCCCCGTGCTTCAGCTTTCGGAAGCGTACTACCTTTGACATTTCGCTATCCTCCGGTTGATCGGACACCCGATTTGGGAAGCGAAATGTGGCAATACCAGCGATCACACGTGTCTGTGAACGGACATGATGTCAGAGCCAGAGCAGGCCGGCACCCAGGATCGCCAGGGGAACCAGGACTCCGACGATCACGCGCTGACCGGCCAGCAGGAAGGCGGCAAAGCCGAGTGCAGCCGCCGCCAGCCTCAGCCAGAGCGGCGAGGTTTCGAGTGTGCCTGTCGGGAAGACGACGAGTTTTGCCGTCACCGCCATCACCAGAGCCGTCGCGACCGCCCTCACCCAGTTCAGCGCTTCGGATCCCTCCTGCAGCCGGTTTCCGGCTAGGACACCGAGCCAGCGCCAAATGTCCGTGGCAAGCCAGCCCGCAACGATGATGACGATATAAGGCCAGTAGTCCTGCATCAGACCACCTCGTCTGTCTGAGCGGTCGGCTCGGCGATAGCGACGGTTTCCTGCTTCTGTCCTCCCCGGATCACATAGCGGTCGAAGAGGTAGGCCAGCGTGCCGCCGCCGAGCCCGGCAACCAGGATGTCAAAACCGGGCATGACCAGCGCCAGGAGCGGGCCGGATACCGCACCGACGATGAAGCCCACCTTGACCACGGACTGGCGGCCCGTCGCCCAGATCGATGCGATGAAATAGACCGGCGTCAGGAAGAAGAGCAGACCGGCAACAACAGGGGGGAACTTCGCCACCAGCCCGTAGCAGACCCCGACGAGGATCATGTTGATCGTCACCAAGGTGATGCCGAAGCCGGCGAAATAGGCGACCCGCCCTTCCCTCGGCACAGTCTTGAAGCTGCCCATGGCAAAGACCCAGGCGGTGATCGCGATGAAATGCGACAGGAAGAGCAAGAGCCATGTCGGCGTGCGTTCGGTGCGCATTTCCGGCACGAGCGAGGCGACCATGGGCATCATGCGGATGGAGGAGAGCGACACGGCGAGGAAGATCGCCAGCAGATTGGCGCCGCTGGTCATGGTGCCGATCAGGATCATCTTGGCGGGCAAAGCCCACACGGCGACCGTCATGAACATCGCTTCCGCGCGGCTGACGCCCGATTCGAGGGCGAAGGCGGAGAAGCCGACGAATGAAATCATCAGGATGATCGCAGGCAGGCTGAAGAGGCCGCGCATGCCGGTGAAAAACCACCGTGTATGGGAAATATCGGAAGTGGCCGAAGACATCTGAAAATCCGGATCGGCAAAAAGAAAGTGCCGGGCAGAACGCCCGGCACGGGTCTCTCAAAGCGTTGGGTGCTTACTTCTTTTTCGGCACCTTCGGCACAGCTGAGCGCTTCGGCTGCTTCGGTGCCTCGTCGATGACGGCGACCTCGCCTTCATCGACAATCGCCGTCGCCTTGGCCGCCGGCTTGCGCTTCGCCTTGACAGGCTTGGCCGAGGTCACTTCGGCTTCCGGCTTCGGCTTGACGGCGGGCACCTCTGCAATCGACTCCAGATCGAGCACTTCGGCGCCGGTGTCGTCGGTCTTGATCCCGACCTTGACGACGCCGCCCTTCTTCAGCTTGCCAAAGAGGATCTCGTTGGCGAGCGGCTTCTTGATGTGCTCCTGGATGACACGTCCCAGCGGACGGGCACCCATCTTCTCGTCGTAACCGTTCTTCGCCAGCCAGGCGATTGCGGGCTCGGACAGATCGAAGGTGACGTTGCGCTCGGACAGCTGCGCTTCCAGCTGCATCACGAACTTCTGCACCACCTGATGGATGACTTCCGTCGGCAGCGGCGCAAACGGGATCGTCGCATCGAGGCGGTTGCGGAATTCCGGCGTGAACAGGCGGTTGAGTGCCTCCTCGTCTTCTCCGGTCCGCTTGGATGAACCGAAGCCGATCGCAGATTTCGCCATTTCCGACGCGCCCGCATTGGTCGTCATGATCAGGATGACGTTGCGGAAGTCGATCTTCTTGCCGTTGTGGTCGGTCAGCTGGCCATGGTCCATGACCTGCAGCAGGATGTTGTAGATGTCCGGATGCGCCTTTTCGATTTCATCGAGCAGCACGACCGAATGCGGATGCTGGTCGACGCCATCGGTCAGCAGGCCGCCCTGGTCGAAGCCGACATAGCCGGGAGGCGCACCGAGCAGACGCGAGACCGTGTGCCGCTCCATGTATTCCGACATGTCGAAGCGCAGGAGTTCGACACCGAGCGACGAGGCAAGCTGCTTGGCCACTTCCGTCTTGCCGACGCCCGTCGGGCCGGAGAAGACGTAAGAGCCGATCGGCTTGTTAGGTTCGCGCAGGCCGGCACGGGCAAGCTTGATCGAGGTCGACAGGGCTTCGATTGCCTTGTCCTGGCCGTAGACGACGGACCGCAGTTCCTTTTCGAGATTGGCAAGCACCATCTCGTCGTCCTTCGACACCGTCTTCGGGGGAATGCGTGCCATCGTCGCGATGGTAGCCTCGATTTCCCTCTCCGTGATCAGCTTGCGCCGACGCGAGGCCGGCAGCAGCATCTGGGCCGCACCTGTCTCGTCGATCACGTCGATCGCCTTGTCCGGCAGCTTGCGGTCGGAGATGTAGCGGGCCGACAGCTCGACAGCCGACTTGATCGCCTCGTTCGTGTACCGGAGCTTGTGATAGTCCTCGAAATAGGGCTTCAGGCCCTTCATGATCTCGATCGCATCATCGATGGACGGCTCGTTGACGTCGATCTTCTGGAAGCGGCGGACGAGCGCCCGGTCCTTTTCGAAGAACTGGCGATATTCCTTGTAGGTGGTCGAGCCGATGCAGCGGATCGCACCGGAAGACAATGCCGGCTTCAAGAGGTTCGACGCGTCCATGGCGCCGCCCGAAGTGGCGCCCGCACCGATGACGGTGTGGATCTCGTCGATGAAGAGCACGGCACCCGGGTACTCCTCGAGTTCCTTGACTACCTGCTTCAGGCGCTCCTCGAAGTCGCCGCGATAACGGGTGCCGGCGAGCAGCGTGCCCATGTCGAGCGAGAAGATCGTGGCATCTGAGAGCGCTTCCGGCACCTTACCTTCGACGATGCGCTTGGCGAGACCTTCGGCGATCGCTGTCTTGCCGACGCCGGGATCACCCACGTAAAGCGGGTTGTTCTTCGAACGACGGCACAGAACCTGGATGGTGCGGTTCACTTCGTCGTGGCGACCGATCAGGGGATCGATGCGACCGGTCTTGGCCTTCTCATTGAGATTGACGCAATAGGCCTTCAGGGCCTCCTGCTTGCCCTTGGACGAGGCTTCATCCGGCTCACGGCCCTGCTTGGCCTCGGGCTCGCCTTCATCCGAGCTGCGCGGGCTGCGGACCTGGGACGCGCCCGGACGCTTGCCGATGCCATGGGAGATGTAGTTGACCGCATCGTAGCGGGTCATCTCCTGCTCCTGCAGAAAATAGGCGGCATTGCTTTCGCGCTCGGCGAAGATCGCAACAAGCACATTGGCGCCGGTCACTTCCTCGCGACCCGAGGACTGGACATGGATCACGGCCCGCTGGATGACGCGCTGGAAGCTCGAAGTCGGCTTAGAATCCTCGTCATAGCCGGTAATGAGATTGGCGAGATCGTTGTCGACGAAATCGGCGACAGTCTTTCGCAAGGCATCGAGGTTGACGTTGCAGGCCCCCATCACGGCGGCGGCATCAGCGTCGTCGATCAGAGCGAGCAGCAGGTGCTCCAGCGTCGCATATTCATGGTGACGCTCGTTGGCGTAGGTCAGGGCCTGATGCAGCGCTTTTTCGAGGCTGGGTGAAAATGTTGGCACGTCTGATCCTCACTTCTTTTCCATGACGCATTGAAGCGGATGTTCATGTTGCCTGGCGAAATCCATCACCTGTGAGACTTTGGTTTCGGCGACTTCGTAGGTGAAGACACCACATTCCCCGACACCATGATTGTGGACGTGCAGCATGATGCGGGTGGCGGCTTCCCTGTCCTTCTGGAAGAAGCGCTCCAGGATATGGATCACGAATTCCATCGGGGTGTAGTCGTCGTTCAGAAGCAGGACGCGATACAGGTTCGGCTTCTTCGTCTTCGGCTTGGTGCGGGTGATCACCGAGGTGCCGCGATTGGCATTGTCCCCGTCACCCTGGCTCTGCATGAAGACCGGCTTGGCAGTCATTTCAGTTCATTCTCCGTTGTCCGGCCGGTTTGCCGTTACACATCGGTGCGGACGAACACTCAGCACAGTAAGGTAGTTCATTATGCGGTGATTTTAAGCCCCCCGGACAGCGGTGACGACAATTTGTCACGAAGCGCCGAAAAGCGAGGAAATTGAACGGATAGGTTATACCAGCAGGCACAAATGACAAGACCGGCCGTGCAGGGCACGACCGGTCTCGCAGGTTCCACGCAAGCTTGGATCAGGCAGCCGACGACATCGGCGCCATGGCCTTGTTGATTGTGCCCTCGTAAGGCTTGTAGGCGATCTTGGCGAGATCGGCATACATTTCGCCCATCTTGGTCGCTTCTGCGACAAAGCTCTCGTAGGAGGACTTCATGAAGGACGTCTGGAGCTCGAAGGCCGCCTCGACGCTCTTGACCGAAGTCATGGCTTCCATGAAGGACGCGAGATCCTGGAACGACTTCTTGGAGTAGTCCGTTGCCTCGGTGGCGATGGCCTGGAAACCCTTGGTCACTTCCGAATAATTCTTCAGCATGGTGTCCATGGCTTCCTTGCTCTTTTTGCTGGCGTCATCGATGTTGAACATGCGAGCATCCTCCTTCTGTCCGGCATATCAGATAGCCGAAACATAGCAGTCGCACAAAAACGGTCAAGTGAATTTGTGCGGCGCACAACAATCGTCAATTGTAAGCCGGATAAGGAAACGGGGCCACACCAACAGGCGCAGCCCCATCTTCATGATACTTCTTTTGAAGCGCTGGCGAACTTCAGTCCGCAGCGACCATTCCTGCTATCACAGATCGACGTCGAGGATCGCCATGGAGAAGTTGTAGGAGAGGTCACCGTCTTCGTCGTCCTTGAAGACAACGCCAAGGAACTCGTCACCGACATACACTTCAGCGGAATCGTCCTTGCGCGGACGGGCCTTCACACTCATCGTCGGGTTGAAGGTGCGCTTGAAATAGGCGTCGAGCTTCTTCAGTTCTTCGGGCTTCACACTGCGTCTCCGTGGACTGTTTCTTGGGTGCGCGCTTGTCGCACGGGCATTCCGGACCTGTAAAGACGCGAAGTGAAGTTTGCCCCAGGGAACCCGGGCAAACCTTGCCGTTCACGTTCTCGTGCCGTCAGTCGTCCGAGGCGATCATCTGGTCCATCGAGCGCGCCGGCTCGGCACAACCCGCCTCCCCGACCACGCGTGCGGGAACGCCGGCGACCGTCGTGCATTTCGGCACGGGCTTCAGAACAACCGAGCCTGCGGCTATGCGCGAGCAGCTGCCGACCTCAATATTGCCGAGAACCTTGGCCCCTGCCCCGATCATCACGCCATCACCGATCTTCGGATGTCGATCTGCGCCTTCCTTGCCGGTACCACCCAGGGTAACACCATGAAGGATGGAAACATTGTCTCCGATGCGTGCGGTTTCGCCAACGACGAGACCGGTCGCATGGTCGAGGAAGATGCCCTTGCCGATCCGTGCGGCCGGGTTAATGTCGGTCTGGAACATGTTGGACGAGCGGCTCTGTAGATAAAGCGCAAAGTCCTTCCGGCCATTGTTCCACAGCCAATGGGCCAGACGGTGGGTCTGGATCGCATGGAATCCCTTGAAATAGAGGACCGGCTCGAGGAAGCGCGTGCAGGCCGGGTCACGGTCGTAGACCGCCTGGATGTCGACGCGGAGAATCCCGGTCCATTCCGGCCAATCTGCCATCATCGCCTCGAACGCCTGGCGCAACACGATCGCCGGCACGTCGGAGTGATCGAGCCGCTCGCAGATCCGGTAGATCACACAGTCTTCCAGCGAACGGTGGCTCAGCACCGTCGAGTGGAAGAAGGCCGCCAGCATGGGATCGCGATCGGCGGCCACGCGGGCTTCCTGCCGCAGGCTGTCCCAGATCGGGTCCATGGACTTGACGGTCTCGGTCTTGAGGACGTCGTTGTGTGCGACCATTGCCGGTCTCCTCATTCGTCGTGAAGACGCATTATATAGTCCAAGACCTGATGAACTTAAATGGGGGCCGCATGAAACAGTCGATCAGCTTCGCCAATGGCTTTATCAAAGCTTTCCGTGAGGCCGGAACGGGGCTGTTGATCCTCGACAATCCGCAACGCAAGAATGCCGTGACGGCGGCCATGTGGCGGGCAATCCCCGAGGCCATTCATTGGCTGCATGTCGAGGCGGAAGCACGCGTGATCGTGATTTCCGGGGCCGGCGCTGCGGACTTCAGCGCAGGCGCAGACATTTCGGAATTTACCGAATTACGCAAGGATGCTCAGACCGCACGCGTCTATGAGGCCTCGAACAGCCGCGCGTTTGCAGGAATTCGGGAGGCACCGGTTCCGATCATCGCAGCGATTAGGGGCGTCTGCTACGGCGGCGGGTTCGGCCTCGCAGCGGCGGCGGATCTGAGGATTGCGGCATCCGATGCGGTGTTTGCGGTCCCGGCCGCGAGACTTGGCCTCGCCTACCCGGCCGATGCAGTCCAGGATTTCGTGCGCGGTCTCGGCAGCCAGATGGCGCGACGCGCGCTCTACACCGGCGCGGCCATGAAGGCCTCAGACCTCATCGGCTGCGGCTTCCTGTCCGAAGTCACCGAGCCCGACGAGTTGGAACAGCGTGTTCAGATCCTGGCGGACACGATCGCCGCCAATGCGCCCCTGTCGCTGCGCGCGTCGAAGCTCGCCTTGCGCGCCGTCGAACAGGCCGACGACGACCTGCTGCGGGAAGCCGAGATCATTGGTGCAACGACCTTCGAAAGCGCCGACTATCGCGAGGGCCGCTCAGCCTTCGCCGAACGCCGACGGCCTGTTTTCACCGGCCGCTAAGCGTCAGCTTCCGGCCAGCTCCGAATAGAAGTCGAGAGCTGCCTTCTTGAACACGCGATCTCCAACCGCCAGCATATGGTCGCGATTGGGGATATCGAGCGCCACGGCCCGCGGCATGAGTTCGGCCAGTTCATGCGGGGATCCGGCGATGTCATCCTTTGTGCCGACTCCGATCAGGGTCGGGATGTCGACCCTGGCAATATCATCTCGGCGCACCAGATCCCGTGACGTACGGATGCAGGCGGCGAGCGCCAGACGATCCGACTTGGTCTGGTCGGCGAAGGCGCGGAACATCCGGCCCCGCTCGTGGGACACGTCATCGAGCGACGGCGCAAGCAGCGCATCGGCGATCGGATCCCAGTCACCCACACCGTCGCACATGCCGATGCCAAGCCCGCCGAAGACCAGCGAGCGGACGCGATCGGGATGTTCGATCGCCAGAAAGGCCGAAATTCGGGCCCCCATCGAATAGCCCATGACATGGGCATCGGGGATCCCGAGATGGCTGAGCAAAGCGGCAGCATCAGCCGCCATCGCGGTCGGGTGATAGGCTTCCGGATCATGCGGCTTGGCACTTCCGCCATGGCCGCGATTGTCGATGCCGATCACCCGATAGCCGGCATCGCCCAGCGTGCGCAGCCAGCCGGGATAGACCCAGTTGACGCTTGCCGAGGATGCAAAGCCATGAATCAGCAGCACCGGGTCGCCGGCCGGATCACCATCGTCGAAATAGGCGAGGTCGAGGCCATCGTTGCGGAAGGAGGAAAACGGCGGCGCGTCGAGATTCATCGATCAGTCCTTGTGTGCACGGGCGGGCAACCATAGCCATCGGGACGATGACATCAATTGCCGCAGGCAGATTTTCTGTGACTTTTGCGCTCCGCCGGCTCTACACATTTGGCGACGACGGCGCTAATGTCCGCGCAAATTCGCACAGCATTCGGAGCAAGTCATGGCCGGCCACACCATTCCCCATTTTCAGAACGACGGCGGTCACCGCGTGATCGAAGTCGGCGTGAAGGAATTCATGTGCACCGGCGCGTCCGTGCCCTTCGACCATCCGCACATCTTCATCGACATGGGACACGACAATGAAAAAGTCTGCTCCTATTGCTCGACGCTCTATCGCTACAATCCGAGCCTGAAGGCTGAACAGACCAACCCGCCGGGCTGCGTCTTCCACATCAAGGCGGCGTGACCGCGGCGTCACGATCGGCATCGATATCCATGTCCATCAAGCACGCCGCCATCGTCGGAGCCGGGGTGGCGGGGCTGACTGCTGCCCTGTCGCTCGCCGCCAAGGGCATTTCCTCCGATATCATCGAGCAGGCGCCGCAACTCGGAGAAGTCGGCGCCGGGCTGCAGCTGTCGCCCAATGCGACGCGCGTCCTCGACGCGCTTGGCGTACTCCCCGAACTCGAGCGTCACTGGGTGGAGCCGACGGCAATCAGCCTCGTCTCGGGCAAGGACCTTCACCCACTGGCATCGGTTCCCGCCGGACAATTCGCCAGGAAGCGCTGGGGTCATCCTTACGGCGTTCTGCATCGTTCGACCCTTCAGCAAGGACTTCTGCGGGCGGTGCTCAACCAACCGCTCTGCCGGCTGCATCTCGGCCATCGGGTACAGGGCGTTGGGGGCGATGCCCTGGCCTCGATCACCCATCGCAAACCTGATCTGGTCATCGGCGCCGATGGCGCCTGGTCAGTCGCCCGCGATGCGATCGTCGGTGCGCCGAGCGTCAGTTTTTCCGGCAACATCGCCTGGCGCTTCACCGTCAGCCAGGCTGCGGCGCCGGGCTTTCTGTCCCGGACGGGTGTGACCGCCTATCTCGGCGCCAAGGCGCATCTCGTCAGCTATCCATTGAACGAGATAGAGGGCTTCAACCTGGTTGCCATTGCTGCCGGAACGAGGAGCGACGAGAGCTGGGCGATCGATGCGGATGCGGCGCGGCGCGCCATGCTGCTCGAACAGTTTTCGGGCTGGCACCGCGACATCAGAACCATTCTGGCCGGCGCGGAGCGCCCCACCTTTTGGCCTCTCTACCAGGCTTCCGAGGGCAACTGGCACAATGGGCGCGACACGATCCTGATTGGGGATGCGGCGCATGCGATGATGCCCTTTTCCGCACAGGGTGCAGCCATGGCCATCGAGGATGCCTTTGCGCTGGCGGCCCATGTCGCGCGGGCACCCCTGCCCTCAGCGCTTGCTACCTTCACGACCGAACGCAAGGCGCGCGCCGCCCGGGTCAAGGCCCGCGGCGAATTCAACCGCTTCGCCTACCATGCACGCGGCCCGTTCCGGCTCGGGCGCGACATCGTGTTGTCGCTGCGCTCACCCGAGACGCTCGCCGCCGACCTGGACTGGCTCTACGGCCACCGGATCGACGGCTGAGCGATTTCGTCGTCAGACTGCGGCTGCCGCTGCAAATCCGCGCTCGAGATCAGCGCAGATATCCTCGACATTCTCCAGGCCGATCTGAAGCCTGATCACCACGCCGTCGGTCGGCCCCTTACGGATCTTGCGGTCTTCGAGATTGACCAGAACCGCGAGGCTCTCGTAGCCGCCCCAGGACCAGCCAAGGCCGAAAAGCTGCAAGGCGTCGAGGAAGGCATGCGCCTTGGGCTTGATCTTGTCCCTGGAGGCTGCCGGAAGGACGAAGGAGAAGACGCCACTCGCGCCCTTAAAATCCCGTTTCCAGATGGCGTGGCCGGGAAAGCTTTCAAGCGCCGGATGCAGGACCTGCCCAACGTCGCCTCGTCCTTCCAGCCATCGCGCGACCGAAAGAGCGCTCTTGTAATGGTGCTCCAGACGCAGGCCCATCGTGCGCAGGCCGCGCAGGATCTGATAGCTGTCATCGGGCGCACCGCAGATGCCGAGCGTGATGTTCGCTTCCTTGAGTACGGGCCAGTGCTTGGCATTGGCCGAGACTGTCCCCATCAGGATGTCGGAATGGCCCGATGGATATTTCGTGGCGGCGTGGATGGAGATGTCGGCACCAAAATCCAGGGCGCGGAAATAGAGCGGCGTCGCCCAGGTGTTGTCGATCGTAACGACACAGCCATGCTTGTGGGCCGCGTCGGAAATCGCCCTGATATCCTGCATTTCCATGGTGTTGGAGCCTGGCGCTTCGGTGTGCACAAGCTTGGTGTTCGGGCGGATAAGGCGTTCGATTTCCGATCCGATCTCAGGATCGTAATACTCCACCTCGACACCGAGGCGCATCAGCATCGTGTCGCAGAAATGGCGGCAGGGCGAATAGACGGAATCGACGATCAGCGCATGGTCGCCGGCCGACAGGAAGGCAAGGAAGGGAACCGTGATCGCGGCAAGGCCCGACGGCACGAGGATGGTTCCGGCAGACCCTTCCAGCTCATCGATCGCCTTGCACAGAGCATCCGTCGTCGGTGTGCCGCGCGTGCCATAGGTGTAGGGCTGGGTCCGCGTTTCCATGGCCCGCGCATTGGGAAACAGGACTGTGGAGGCATGCACCACCGGTGGATTGACGAAGCCGTGGTAGTCGGCCGGATCATAGCCGATATGGCACAGTCTCGTGTCGGTGCCGGCAGACGCCAGCCAGTCTTTGGATTTGCTCATGGATTGACGATTCCTCAGGCTCGGATGCCGTGGTTTTCGCGCCTCCTTGCGAGGCGGTCAAGTTGCACAATTCTGTGATCCGCGGCGCAAGTCTTGCAGTTCGAGCACATCAGAACAGTCAAAAAGATGAGATTTTCATCACTTCAGGCTAAAAACCACACATTTTTGCCTATTCGGAGGGCGAATTTGGCAAATTCGCGCTTTTGTGGCCGTTCTGCGGCATAAAGACTTGACCCTGCATGAATTTACGAATGGAATATGAATGCTCGCACCGGGAGGCTGCGAGCCGACGTACGCTGCTGAATTCGGCTGGTGGCCGTCGCTGGCATACAACAAGAGAAAAAAGGTTGGGAAAAATGAACAACAAGTTCCTGTCAGCTGCCATCGGCGCTGCGGTCCTGGGTTTTGGCGCGTCCGCAGCTTCCGCCGCGACG
The DNA here is from genome assembly GCF_016806065.1 of Rhizobium rosettiformans. Lineage (NCBI taxonomy): Bacteria > Pseudomonadati > Pseudomonadota > Alphaproteobacteria > Hyphomicrobiales > Rhizobiaceae > Rhizobium > Rhizobium rosettiformans. The sequence goes on along the minus strand of NZ_CP032405.1, from coordinate 3,412,908 downwards.
CTTGATGACGTGAAGGCCAAGGGTTTCGTGCAGTGCGGCGTGAACACGGGTCTTGCCGGCTTCGCTTCGCCGGACGCCGCCGGTAACTGGACCGGTTTCGACGTCGATTACTGCAAGGCTGTTGCCGCCGCCATCTTCGGTGATGCCACCAAGGTCAGGTACACACCGACCACCGCTCAGAGCCGTTTCACGGCACTGCAGTCTGGCGAAGTCGACATGCTCGCACGCAACACCACCTGGACCATCAGCCGCGACACCGCGCTCGGCTTCAACTTCCGCACCGTCAACTACTATGACGGCCAGGGCTTCATGGTCACCAAGGGCCTGAACGTAAGCTCCGCTCTCGAGCTCTCGGGCGCCGCCGTCTGCGTTCAGTCCGGCACGACAACCGAACTGAACCTCGCAGACTACTTCCGGGCCAACAACCTCGAATATAGGCCGGTTGTCTTCGAAAAGCTTGAAGAAGTGAACGCAGCCTACGCAGCCGGTCGTTGCGACGTCTACACCACGGACCAGTCGGGTCTCTATTCGATCCGCCTGACGCTGACCAACCCGGACGACCACATCGTTCTGCCGGAAATCATCTCGAAAGAGCCGCTTGGACCTGCCGTACGCCAGGGTGACGACCAGTGGTTCGACATCGTTTCGTGGACGCATTACGCCCTGGTACAGGCCGAAGAATTCGGCATCACCCAGGCCAATGTCGACGAGATCAAGTCTTCGACGACCAACCCGGACATCCGCCGCTTCCTCGGCGCCGAAGCCGACACCAAGATCGGCACTGACCTCGGCCTCACCAATGACTGGGCCTACAACATCATCAAGGGCGTCGGCAACTACGGCGAAGTCTTTGAGCGCAACATCGGCGCCAGCACCCCGCTCAAGATCGAGCGCGGCGTGAACGCCCTGTGGACCAACGGTGGCCTGCAGTACGCACCGCCGATCCGCTAAGATCAGGCTGGACTTTGCGAGGCGGCGAAAGCCGCCTCGCGCTTATCGGGACTACGTGTTCAGACCGGCACGCGCGCTGCGGTCAGCGGCGTTATGATAGAATGCCGGCTGTCTCGAAAAACAATAACATTGAGGGCTCACAGAAGCCTCGGGGATTTGGCACAGCATGACAGATCACGCCACCAGTTTGCCCGCCGAAGGGCGGAGCTTTGGCTCGCTGATCTACGATCCGAAAGTAAGATCGATCTTCTTTCAGATCGCTACGATCGCCGTCATGACGTTTATCGTCTGGACCATTGCAAACAACACCATCGCAAACCTTGCCCGTAGCAACACTGCAACGGGCTACGGCTTCTTGAATGGCCGCGCCGGATTCGATATCGGGCAGAGCCTCATCGACTACAGTGCAGACTCGACCTATGGACGCGCCATCCTGGTTGGCCTGCTGAACACTCTGCTGGTCGCTGCAACCGGTATCGTCACAGCGACCGTGATCGGCTTTCTCATCGGTATCGGCCGCCTGTCGCGGAACTGGCTGATTGCCAAGCTCTGCACCGTCTATGTGGAAGCCTTCCGCAACCTGCCGCCGCTGCTCGTGATCTTTTTCTGGTATTCGGGCGTGCTTGCGACCCTGCCGCAGCCACGTGACTCGCTCGAATTGCCGTTCTCGACCTTCCTCAACAATCGTGGCCTCGCCTTCCCGAAGCCGATCTGGGGTGACGGGGCAAGCGTGATCCCGATCGCCTTGCTCGTCGGCATCGTGCTGGCCATCGTCATCGCACGCTTCGCCAAGGCACGGCAGATGCGGACCGGGCAGATCTTCCCGAGCGGTTGGGTCGGCCTCGGCCTGATCGTCGGCCTGCCCTTTGTCGCCTTTTTGGCGGCCGGCTCGCCGTTGACCTTCGATTATCCGGTCGCAAGCCGCTTCAACATGTCCGGCGGCGCCGTTATCGCACCGGAATTCGTCGCGCTCTATCTCGCGCTGTCCTTCTACACGGCGGCCTTCATCGCGGAAATCATCCGCGCCGGCATCAAGGGCGTCTCGAAAGGGCAGACCGAGGCTGCGTCCGCGCTTGGCCTGCAGCCGTCGACCACGACGCGTCTCGTGGTGGTACCGCAGGCGATGCGCATCATCATTCCGCCGCTCACCAGCCAGTATCTCAACCTGACGAAGAACTCGTCTCTCGGTGTCGCCGTCGGCTTTCCCGAACTGGTCTCGACGGGCGGAACCACCCTCAACCAGACCGGCCAGGCCATCGAGATCGTGTCGATCTGGCTCGTGGTCTATCTCTCCATCAGCATTGTGACCTCGCTCTTCATGAACTGGTTCAATGCAAGAATGGCCCTGGTGGAGCGTTGATCATGGCGTATGAACATACTTATGTCCGCCAGGAAATGCTGGCCCCTCTGCCCCCGCCGACCTCGGAAGCGAGCGTCGTGGGCTGGATTCGAAAGAATCTTCTGGCAACCCCGAAGGATGTCGTCCTGACCATCATCGGGCTTGCCGTTCTGGCTCTCACCCTGCCCGGCGCCCTGAACTTCCTGTTCTTCGACGCTGCGTGGTTCGGCACCGATCGCTCGGTCTGCGCGACGATCGCCCAGGGCGGCACCCAGCCTGACGGCTGGAAAGGTGCCTGCTGGGCCTTTGTCGAGAGCCGCTTCTCGCAGTTCATCTTCGGGCGCTACCCGCTCGACGAACGCTGGCGCGTCATTCTCGTCGGCGTCATGTTCGTGGCCCTTCTGATACCGATGCTGATCCCGAAGGCGCCGCGCAAGGGCCTCAACGCCCTTCTGCTGTTCATCATCTTCCCGATCGTGGCCTTCTTCCTGCTGCATGGCGGCTTCGGCCTGCGAGTGGTGGAAACCCCGCTCTGGGGCGGCCTGATGGTGACGCTGATCCTGTCCTTTGTCGGCATCGCCGTCTCGCTACCGCTCGGCATCCTGCTGGCACTCGGACGCCGTTCGGACATGCCTGTCATCAAGATGATCTGCGTTGTCTTCATCGAAGTCGTGCGCGGCGTGCCGCTGATCACCGTGCTGTTCATGGCCAATGTGATGCTGCCGCTCTTCATGCCGACGGGCTGGACGATCGACAACTTCCTACGCGCGCTGGTCGGCGTGTCGCTGTTCGCCTCTGCCTATATGGCGGAAGTCGTGCGCGGTGGCCTGCAGGCAATCCCGAAGGGTCAGTATGAGGGCGCAGACTCGCTCGGCCTCTCCTACTGGCAGAAGACCCGCCTGATCATCCTGCCTCAGGCGGTCAAGCTGGTCATTCCGGGCATCGTCAACACCTTCATCGGTCTGTTCAAGGATACTTCGCTCGTGTCGATCATCGGCATGTTCGACCTCCTCGGCATCGTCCGTCTCAACTTCACCGACGCCACCTGGGCCACACCTGTGACACCGCTCACGGGTCTGATCTTCGCAGGCTTCGTATTCTGGATATTCTGCTTCGGCATGTCGCGCTATTCCGCCTTCATGGAGCGGCACCTCGACACCGGCCACAAGCGATAAAGACAAGGGGAACAACAATGGCTGAAGCCAACTCCGCAAAAAAGACCGCGTCGGGCACCGATGTGGCGGTCGAACTGATCAACATGAACAAGTGGTACGGGGATTTCCACGTGCTGCGAGACATCAACCTCAAGGTGATGAAAGGCGAACGCATCGTCGTCGCCGGCCCGTCAGGCTCCGGCAAGTCCACGATGATCCGCTGCATCAACCGCCTGGAAGAACATCAGACGGGCAATATCATCGTCGACAATATCGAACTGACCAACGATCTGAAGAAGATCGACGAAGTGCGCCGTGAAGTCGGCATGGTGTTCCAGCACTTCAATCTGTTCCCGCATCTGACCATCCTCGAAAACTGCACGCTGGCACCGATCTGGGTGCGCAAGATGCCGAAGAAGGATGCGGAGGAAGTGGCGATGCACTTCCTGCAGCGCGTCAAGATCCCGGAACAGGCCAACAAGTATCCGGGCCAGCTGTCCGGTGGTCAGCAGCAGCGCGTGGCGATTGCCCGTGCGCTCTGCATGAAGCCGAAGATCATGCTGTTCGACGAGCCGACCTCAGCACTCGACCCGGAAATGGTCAAGGAAGTGCTCGATACCATGGTCGGCCTTGCCGAAGAAGGCATGACCATGATCTGCGTCACCCATGAAATGGGCTTTGCCCGCCAGGTTGCCGACCGCGTGATCTTCATGGACCAGGGCCAGATCGTCGAACAGAACTCGCCCGCCGAGTTCTTCGACAACCCGCAGCATGAGCGCACCCGGTTGTTCCTCAGCCAGATCCTGCACTGATCTGCCAGTCAGCCACGAAACACGAGAGCCCGCCGCGACACCGCGGCGGGCTCTTCTGCATCGAGGGAAAGATATCTATCTCCCGTCAGGGGCACCAACTCTGCTGACGGGCCATGCGCGGCTTGGCCAGACCTTCCGAAACAAGGATGGAGCCCAGCGAGCGACCGTCGCGGGTCGCCACCCGCATCACCCCGGGTGCAGCGCTTGCCGCTTGCACCTTCAGCGTCTCGAGATCAAATCGGCCAGAACTCAGGAGATCCTTGAGGCGGACCTTGGCTGCGAAGCCCCGGTCGCGCTCCTGCTGGCAGGCGGCGCCATCGGTGCGTGGGGCGGCAATATCCGCCAGCACGATCTTCGTTTTGCGATACCAGAAGGTGTCACCGCTCATGACGCAATTGTCGAGGCCGGAGGTGCCGCAGAAATAGAATTTGCCGGAGAAGTTCTCTCCTGTCAGCTGAGCCGTCTCGGTCGCGCCCGTGGCTGGACGTACCGGAGGAACGGCCGCCTTGACGACACCCACCGCGGCCGGCGGCACGGGCGTCTTTGCGGTCGCCGCTTGCGCCTTGGACTGGGGCTGGGGCTGCTTCTCTCGGCTTGTATCTGATTTTGGCTTCGGGTTTGCCGCGACGGACCGCTCCTTCGACAGCAAAGGCGACACTTGCTTGATGACGACGGCCCTGTTGTCATAGAGCGCGATACCACCGGCTACCACCGCGAGGATGGCGAGCCAGGATGTCATGCCCTGACCGGCGGAAGAACGGCTCGACTTGCGGCGTTTTGCCGGCGCGCGGCGGGAAGAAGCGGTGCGACTGGACATGGTTAACCTCTCGTGAGCGGCATCATGACGCCCAAGGGTTTCCGAAAGGTTGGCGGACATGAAAAAACGTCGCGCTGTTTCGTTTCTGCACAGGTCAATTGAGCTGGGAGACATCGATGCTCGGCGGCCTGAGATGTCGGCAGACATGATGGCAGAGTTTGGCGATCCCTGTAGGGCTCGAACCTACGACCTAGTGCTTAGAAGGCACTTGCTCTATCCAGCTGAGCTAAGGGACCGTCTGGGGACTGCCGAAAGCGGTTGAGCCCGGATCAGTGCGTCCAGGGCTGCAGACGATTGTAGCGGAAGTTGTCGGTGTAGGAGACGACCTGGCGCTTGGCTTCCTTCGGCAGGATCACGCGGTACTCGATACCCTCGCGCGCGGCATAGGCTTCCGCCTGCTCCAGCGTTTCGAAGGTCAGCTTGACCTGCTGGCGGGTGTCTCCCGACGTGGTGTAGCCCATCATCGGATCGATCTTGCGCGGCGCGGACTGGTCGAATTCCAGAACCCAGAGATGGGTCTTTGCCTTGCCGGACTGCATGGCGGTTTTCGCGGGGCGGTAGATCTTTGCAGACATGGGTCTCATCCATCTCCAAGACTTCAACGGCAATGCAGCCTGCCGAACACTTCCCGACCGCGTTAGCCGGCGGCCTTTGATTGCTGGTCGGAGTGGAGAGATTCGAACTCCCGACCCTCTGGTCCCAAACCAGATGCGCTACCAGGCTGCGCTACACTCCGTTCCAGCAATGTTGCCGGAATACACGGTTCACCCTGCCCCCGCAACAGTAAAAAAGCGGTTTTACCGGCACTGAATTTTCAGGCGGCAGAGAGCGGAGACTTCGTCATTTCGGCAGATCGAGCGGCAAGACCAGGCGTGCGGATGTATCGAGCCCGAGTTCGGCCGCATGACCGCCGCGAATCTCGAGGGCATAGCGGACCGGCTCGCCTGAGGACACGATCGATTCGGACAGGGGCGTGGTGCGCTCTGCGATGCGAACGATGCGGCCGGTTTCGTCGATGAAGATCATGTCCAGGGAGGATGGCGTGTTGGCCATCCACATCGTGACCATGCGGGTATCACCGAAATCGAACAACATGCCGGTGCGATCGGGAAGCGGCGGCCGTTCCATCAGCCCCCTCGCCCGCTGTTCGGCCGTCAGGGCCCATTCCACGTCGATCGTGATGGTGCCGCCAGCAGTCGTTTCGACGGCGAGCTGACCGCGTTCGAAGGTCACATCGCTCATGGCCGAAGCGACAGGAGCGAAAAACAGCAAAAGCGCCGCAAGGGCGCTTCTGAGAAGATTTGGCATAGGCACCACGGGCTCAATGCGCCCGCGCTGCGGGGCCGGGATTGTCCGGATGGATTTCCGCCGCCATCAGCCCCTTGTCTCCGGGTCCGAAGCGCACGAGCACTGTCTGCCCCGGACGGAGTTCGGTCAGGCCGAACCGGCGAAGGGTTTCCATATGCACGAAGATGTCTTCCGTGCCCTCGCCGCGGGTCAAGAAGCCGAAGCCCTTGGTACGGTTGAACCACTTGACCAAAGCGCGCTCAAGCCCGCTGGTTGGGGTGACCTGAACATGGGTGCGGACCGGCGGCATCTGCGACGGATGGATCGCGGTCGACTGGTCCATCGACAGTATGCGGAAGGCCTGGTAACCGCGATCGCGCTTCTGGATGAGCGCCACAATACGCGTGCCTTCGAGAATGGTCTGGTAGCCGTCACGGCGCAGGCAGGTCACGTGCAGGAGGACATCCTGCATGCCGTTGTCGGGAACGATGAAGCCGAAACCCTTGGCGACGTCGAACCATTTGACGACGCCGGTGATCTCGATCAGGTCTACGGCTTCTCCGGACAGCTCTTCGAACTCGCCGAGCCCCTTCGATGATATCCTGTCCGCCATTTCCCCAAGCCCCTCGAAAACGCGTCACATTGCTTAGTTAACTGATTCTTGAGATTCAGATTAACATTTGGTCAACGGATCTGCGCAAGCCCTAGTTTTACATTTCACCAATTGCTTTTGCACCACAGCCTTGCTCGAAGCTGACTGCTGTTCCATATCGTCCGGGTCAAAGGAGAACACCCATGCGCTACCTACACACCATGGTCCGAGTGAAGGATCTCGAGGCTTCCCTGCACTTCTATTGCGAGCTTTTCGGCCTGACCGAAATCCGCCGCTATGAAAACGAGAAGGGCCGCTTCACGCTGGTCTTCCTGACCGCCGAGAAGGATCTCGACAAGGCCAAGGCCGACATGTCGCCCTGCCTGGAGCTCACCTACAACTGGGATACCGAAGACTATACGGGCGGCCGCAATTTCGGCCACCTCGCCTATGAGGTCGACGATATCTATGCGATCTGCCAGAAGCTGATGGACAATGGCGTCACCATCAACCGTCCGCCGCGCGACGGCCACATGGCCTTTGTCCGCTCGCCGGATGGCATCTCGATCGAGATCCTGCAGAAGGGTGAGAGCCTGGCCCCCGCCGAGCCCTGGGCTTCGATGCCGAACACCGGCGCCTGGTAAGACCACCGCTTCGCGCAAGTTTGCGCGCCTAGTCTCCGCATCAGACGAGGGCCGCCCCGGCGGCCCTCCCTGCTTCCCCGATGGGAGCGATGACGGAGACCTGCCATGACCAGCAAATCCCATTCCCGCAGACCGACATTCGGCATTCTGGCTGTCGTCAGCGGCGTGATGCTCGCCTCTTGCCAGACGAGCGCGGACGAAGTGCTCTCGCTCGGAGAAGCCACGCCCGCGGAAGAAGCGTCCGGCAAGTCTGTCGGCAAGAAGGCGTTCCGCGATCCCTATGTGAGTGCCGTTTCGGGACAGATTGCCGACGCATCGGCCTCTAGGCCGTCCCGGAACGAGACGGACCCTGCGCGCCTGAAGCGCAAGCCAATGCCGATGGCCGCCGCCTATAGCGACATTGCCGAGCCGCCGCCGGAAGTTCTCGCCCTGCAGCAACAGGCGATGCAAGGCGATCCCCGGCAGGCCGCCGCCGATCTCGGCGACATTACGATGCAGCCGACCAATGCCTCGCCGAGGAGCAACAGCCTGTTCTCTGCCGGTCAGAGGCAGCAGGCGGCAGCCGTGCAGGCGACGGAGCCAGTTAGCGCCCAGGCTGCGGCTGGCGAACCTGTACCGAGCGGCAGCCTCGTGCCGAACGAAATGCCGACGCTCGGTGTCAATGCGGTCAGCAAGAGCCTGTTCAGCCCGTCTCCCGAACAGCAGAGGATGATGCAACAGCGGGCACTGGAGGAACAGGCGCGCGCGGAAGCCGCAGTTCAGGCACCGTTCGCCGAGCCTGCAGCCGTTGGGGGCGACGAACCCGTTTTGAGGAAGCTTTCGGATCCCCGTCCAAAGCGAAAGATGTTAGCACTTCGCGAGCCTGCCGGATCGGTACCGGATCGGGTTCAGCTGACGCCAGACCAGTTGCAGGCCATGGGTGCCGTCGAGGAAGCCGATCCGGCCGAGCCACTTTCTGCCGAGGAACTGGTGGCGGATGCCGAGACTGCAAAGAAGAGGAAGGGATGGCTGCCATCCTTTTCGGATCTCTTGAAGGGCGGCAAGAAATCGCCACCGGCGACCGCGGAGCCTTGATTTCGCCGGCAAGCGACGCGGGCGCCAAGTCCTTCCAAAGACAGGGATTATCCGCAATTTCCGGGGCCTTCGTTGCCGCTGTCACATTTTTTGCATGAAAGGCGAAAATGCCGCTTGCGGTCTTCAAACAGCCTGACTATAAGGGCGCCACGAAGCAGACGCGCCCTTCGTCTATCGGTTAGGACACCAGATTTTCATTCTGGGAAGAGGGGTTCGACTCCCCTAGGGCGTGCCACTTCGTTTCTCTTTCCCAGACATTATGAACGTCTTGATCGGTGTATCACTGTACGCGGTTACGGCGCGATTCTGCGGTTTCACCCACTCAGAATTTTTCCACTTGCGATCTTTAAATTTCCGCTTGCGGTCGTCAGGAGGCCTGACTATAAGGGCGCCACCGAAGCGCACGCGCCCTTCGTCTATCGGTTAGGACACCAGATTTTCATTCTGGGAAGAGGGGTTCGACTCCCCTAGGGCGTGCCACTTCGATCTCTCCCCAACATCTGAGAACCTGTGGATCGACAAGATCCAAGTCCTTGTTTGTCTTTATGTTACGGTCGCTCGGCAAGCCTGTGGATAAAAACGTCACACGGGCTACAAGACCTCTTGCGCTTGGGCCAAGTTCCGGCCATAAGGGCGCCACCGAAGCGCACGCGCCCTTCGTCTATCGGTTAGGACACCAGATTTTCATTCTGGGAAGAGGGGTTCGACTCCCCTAGGGCGTGCCACTTCGATCTCCCCGACATGAAGAGACTTTCAGCCGTTCAGGGCGCCTTGGCAGCATCCATGACGCGGAACTGCACGCGCCTGTTGCCCTGCCAGTGATCGGCGCTCAACGTACCCGCGACATGCACCTGGCTGCCACGGTTGTTCATCAGGAAATGGCCGAGATCGGTTTCGGCAGCGCGGAAGGCGATTCCCTCCAGTCGACTGCCATCCATTCCTTCGAGCGTGATCTTGATATGAGTCGTGCCAACGGGACGGGCGTCCCTCAGGCGGTGTAGCGGTACGGCAAAGATCGGCTGCGGATGACCGGAGCCATAGGGACCGGCGGCTTCCAGCTGATCGACCAGTGCAAGCGTCGCGCCTGATGCGCCGATTGCGCCATCGATCTTCAGCGTCTGATTGGCCGCAAGCGCCAGGACCTGCGAAGATGCCTGCTCCTCGAAGAAGCTGCGCAGCCGGCCGAGATTGGCACGATCGACCGTCAGGCCCGCTGCCATGGCATGACCGCCCCCTTTGACCAGAAGCCCCTCGTCCACGGCAGCGCGCACCATTCGGCCCATGTCGAAGCCGTTGATGGAGCGCCCCGAACCGGTGCCCTTGCCGAGAGGATCGAAGGCAATCGCGAAGGCGGGGCGCTTGAACTTCTCCTTCAGCCGGGCCGCCAGCAGCCCGACGATGCCCGGATGCCAGTGCTCCTTGGCGGTCACGATGACCGAGGCTGCCTCACCCGTTCCATATTCCGCCATGGCCTCGGCTTCGGCCTCGGCCAGCATCACCGCCTCCATCGCCTGGCGCTCGCGGTTGAGCTCGTCGAGCTTGGCGGCGATCTGATCCGCCTCACTTGCGTCGTCCAGCGTCAGCAGACGACTGCCGAGTGCTGCATCGCCGATTCGGCCACCGGCATTGATTCTGGGACCGAGAAGAAAGCCGAAATGATAGGGCGTCACCGGACCGCCTATGCCGGCCACCCGCAGGAGGGCAGCGAGTCCAGCATTGTTCTGATGGCGAGCTGCGATCAGCCCCTTCGTCACATAGGCGCGGTTCAGGCCCTTGAGCGGTACGACATCGCAAACGGTCGCCAGCGCCACGAGATCCAGCCAGGCGAGCAGGTCGAGCGAGCGTGCATGCGGATGCCCTGCCTCTCTCAGAACCCGGAGCGTCGCGACGAGAACCATGAAGACCACGCCTGCCGCGCAGAGATGCCCCTGCCCCGACAGATCGTCTTCCCGGTTCGGATTGACCAGGGCGTGGCAGACCGGCATCTCGTGGCCCATCTGGTGGTGGTCGATGACGACGACATCGACGCCGCGGCGCTCCGCCGCCCCCAGAGCCTCGACGCTGGTCGAGCCACAGTCCACGGTGATGAGAAGATTAGCGCCCCGTTCGATCAGCTGATCGATGGCAGCAGCATTCGGGCCATAACCCTCGAAGATGCGGTCGGGAATATAGATCTCGGCCTCGATGCCGAAATGATGCAGGAATCGAGCCATCAATGCCGAGGAGGCGGCGCCGTCCACATCGTAGTCACCGAAGATCGCAACACGCTCCTTGCGGTCGATCGCCTCGACGATCCGGTGAGCGGCGGCATCGCAATCGGTGAGTTTCGACGGATCCGGCATCAGGTTGCGGATCGTCGGATCAAGGAAGGCCGGGGCCTCGTCCACGCCCACGCCGCGCCCTGCGAGAACGCGGGCTACGAGCTCGGGAATGCCGTGGAGTTGGCTGATGGCCAGCGCCTTGTTCTGGCCTGCCTGGTCCGTGCGCGACATCCAGCGCTGGCCACTTGCTGACTGTTCAACGCCGAGAAAGGCGCGGATGACGGGATCTACCGGTTCGGTCGACATTCTTGCTCTTTACGGGGCGCGGCCAAGGTGTGGCTGCGCTACAGGGCCTTAGGCGGCGGAACCGCCCCTTCCCGTTCTATACCGATCGCAAAAAATCACCAGAGGCAGGAGGCCTCATTCAATCCGGTCTCAGCCGGATCAAGACATCAACCAGGCAACCAGCGCGAAGGGAACGGCCATCACTGCCGCAAAGGCAAGGAGCGGACCCCAGCCGGAATTCGTCTGCCCGGCCCCCAAACCTTCGTGCTCAACCTGGCTCTGATGCATGGCAGTTTCATCGCTGCGGTCTGGTGGCAGCGGGCCATTGCCCACGTCGTCCCAGCGCGCACTCCCCTCGCCCAGTGCCATCGACGAACTCCTCCCCAAGACCCCGATCGTGGGCGGAGACTACGCCCGCATTAGACTTTTGGCGAGAGAGGAAGTCCCGGCAGGGCCGAAATCATCAGATTAATGGGGTTTCAGACCGTGCTGAACCGTCCGGAGGCCGTGACTGGCCCTCGAACGGCAGCAATTGAGCTCAGGTTTTCGGGCGCTCGATTCGAATCACCTGCGGCTCGCCGATCAGATAACCCTCGCCCTTGATGGCACCCACGGCCTTGCGGACTGCGCTTTCCATCGTCGCGTGAGTGACGAGGATGATCGTCTGGGGACGATCCGGAGTGACCGGCTGCTTGGAATGCTGGACGATCGATTCGAGCGAAATGGCGTTCTCGGCCATCTTCGTCGCGATGCTGGCGAATACGCCGGTGCGGTCCTGAACGGTGAGGCGGATGAAGTAGCCGCCTTCGTGGCTCTGCATCGCGGCCTGGCGATAGGGTTCCAGCAGGTGGGCCGGACGACCGAGCACCGGCACTTCCTGGGCACCGGGGCGGCTCTTGGCGATATCGGTGATGTCACCGAGCACGGCAGAGGCAGTGGCATTGCCGCCAGCGCCGGGGCCGACCATCAGCAGCTCCCCGAGAATGTCGGATTCGAGCGCCACCGCATTGGTGACGCCGTCGACCTGGGCAATCACACTATCGAGCGGCACCATGGTCGGGTGGACGCGCTGCTCGATGCCGCTTTCGGTTTTCTGGGCAACGCCGAGGAGCTTGATGCGATAGCCGAGGTCGGCCGCCGCATGGATATCCTCGATCGAGATGTTGGTGATACCTTCGAGATAGATCTGGTCGGCCGAGATCTCGCAGCCGAAGGCAAGCGTCGTCAGGATCGACAGCTTGTGGGCCGTATCATTGCCTTCGATGTCGAAGCTCGGATCGGCTTCGGCATAACCGAGGCGCTGAGCCTCTTTCAGGCAATCTGCAAAGGACAGGCCCTCGCGTTCCATCCGGGTCAGGATGTAATTGCAGGTGCCGTTCATGATCCCGTAGATGCGGGAGAAGTTATTGCCGGTCAGAGATTCTCGCAGCGTCTTGATGACAGGAATGCCACCAGCGACCGCCGCCTCGTAGTTCAGAAGACGGCCCTTCTCCTCGGCGAGTTTGGCGAGTTCAACACCATGGCGCGACAGGAGCGCCTTGTTGGCAGTCACGACATGCAGACCACGTCCAAGCGCGGCCCGGACCGAATCTTCTGCCGCCCCTTCAGAGCCACCGACGAGTTCAACGAAAACCTCAATATCGGCCTGCTTCGCCATCTCAACCGGATCGGCATACCAGGCGATGCCGTCCATTTGGATGCCGCGATCTTTCGAAGCGTCACGGGCTGATACGGCCGTTACGATAATCGGGCGCCCGCAGGCAACGGCGAGCGCATTGGCGCGGGTCTGGAGGATACGGACGAGCGAGGCACCGACGGTGCCGAGACCCGCCACGCCGATTTTAAGGGCATTTGCCATGAGGCATTCCTGACGTCATCGAAAAGGAAGTGAGGCGGTCCTGACGGGACCGCCTGGGTATCAACGTGGGCTCAACGGTGAGCGTTGAGCGAAATCACGTTGTGCATCGTCTCGTCGGCCGTCGACAGGAACTTCTTGATGTTGCGGGCGGCCTGACGGATGCGGTGCTCGTTCTCGACGAGAGCGAGGCGGACATATTCGTCGCCCATTTCACCGAAGCCGATACCAGGTGCCACGGCCACATCGGCCTTTTCGACGAGCAGCTTGGAGAATTCGAGGCTGCCGAGGTGGCGGAATTTTTCCGGGATCTTGGCCCAGGCGAACATGGTGGCTGCCGGCGGCGGCACTTCGAAGCCGGCCTTGCCGAAGCTCTCGACCATCACGTCACGGCGGCGCTTGTAGACACTGCGAACTTCCGCAATGTCGGAGCCGTCACCGTTCAGCGCGTGGGTCGCTGCCACCTGGATCGGCGTAAACGCGCCGTAGTCGAGATAGGACTTCACGCGGGTCAGCGCCGAGATCAGGCGTTCGTTGCCGACGGCAAAGCCCATGCGCCAGCCAGGCATGGAGAAGGTCTTGGACATCGAGGTGAACTCGACCGTGCAATCCATCGCGCCCGGCACTTCAAGCACTGATGGAGGCGGATTGCCGTCGAAATAAATTTCCGAATAGGCAAGGTCGGACAGCACGATGATATCGTGCTTCTTCGCGAATGCGATGACGTCCTTGTAGAAGTCGAGGCTCGCCACGCGTGCCGTCGGGTTGGATGGATAGTTGATGATCAGCGCCAGCGGCTTCGGGATCGAGTGCTTCACGGCGCGCTCGAGCGGCGGGAAGAAGGTCTCGTCGGGCTCGATCGAGATCGAACGGATCACGCCGCCGGTCATCAGGAAGCCGAAGGCGTGGATCGGATAGGTCGGGTTCGGGCAAAGGATGACGTCGCCAGGCGCGGTGATCGCCTGCGCCATATTGGCGAAGCCTTCTTTCGAGCCGAGCGTCGCCACGACCTGCGTATCGGGATTGAGCTTCACATTGAAGCGACGGGCGTAATAGGCCGCCTGGGCGCGGCGCAGGCCCGGAATGCCCTTGGAGGAGGAGTAACGATGGGTGCGCGGGTCCTGGACGACTTCGCACAGCTTGTCGACAATCGCCTGCGGGGTCGGAAGATCGGGATTGCCCATGCCGAGGTCGATGATGTCGGCCCCACCGGCTCGCGCGCTCGCCTTCAAACGGTTGACCTGTTCGAAAACGTAGGGCGGCAGGCGCCGGACTTTGTGAAACTCTTCCATCTTCAACCCCTGAAACCGCGCGGATCAGAAACCGCGGCAGGCGCGCTCGTTGTCCCAGTGACCACACGCTCCGCAACGAACCGCAAAACCGGATGCGCGTGATGATATCCCAATCAAAGCGCTCGCAGGAAATTTTGTCGCAAATCCGACGCAGGGCCTGAATCGCCGACGAAATTTTATGTCAAAAACGCCTCGGTTGCTTTGCGAAAAAAACGCCGCCAGCGCAAGCCTTAATTGGCGATCAGAGCCTGCGTTTCGGGGCCGTGCTGTGCTGCGAGCTTGCGCAGTTCTGCCAGTCTCGCCTGGTAGGCCGCTTCACTGATGCTGCCGGATTGGCGGGCCGCACCGAGCGAGGTCAACTGTGCCTGCAGCGCGGTCGCCTCGTCATTGCTCAACTGGACATTCGCAGCGTTCAGCGAGCCGGCAAAATTCGGGTAGCCGTCTGGATAGGTCGCCCGGGCCTGGGGCGCTTCCGGATTGTCCGGATCCTCGACGGTAACTTCAAGTGCCGTTGGTGCGGCTGCGACTTGCGTCGTGGCCGGTGCAGAAGACTGGCACGCGGTGCCTGCCATCAGTGCGACCAAGGCGACCACGAGCGCCTGCAGAGAATGACCCGAGAGATTGAACTTCTTGTGCACCATGGCCCCGACCGCCCGCATCTGCGCGGAAAACTAACATTCCTCAAGGGCGCAACCGTCGATCCTCATCGAAAGACTATGCGCCAATCGCTGGAACTTGTAGTCGTTTTCATGCAGGATAGGCAAACACAAAAGACGCCAGAACAATCCTGGGGAGGACGGCATGGACAGGACGCGCGAAGAGGCCGAAGCGAACGCCGCGTTCGATCCGAAGCTGATCGAACCCTATATCATCAAGGATCCGCAGGCTTTGACCGTCAACGCGGCCAAGGCGCTGGAAAATCTCGGCAAGGCCGCATCCGTCTGGCTCAAGCCCCGGGAAACCGGGGAGATCGCCGATCCCATGGCCGAGCCGGTTGCCGAAATGGTCAAGACCATGGGCAAGGTGGCGGAATACTGGATGTCCGACCCGAAGCGGACGCTCGAAGCGCAGACCCATCTGCTCAATGCCGTCTTCGGCGTCTGGAGCCGGTCGCTGGCGCGATTCGCGACACCGGACCAGGCGTTCGCCGATCCCCTGCCCAAGGACAAGCGTTTCTCCGACGAAGACTGGGAGCGCAATCCATTCTTCGATTTCCTCCGCCAGACCTATGTCGTCTTGACCCAGTGGGCCGAAAAGATGGTCAATGACGCCGGCGGGCTCGACGAGCATACGCGGCACAAGGCCAATTTCTACATGCGGCAGATCACAGCCGCACTCTCGCCCGCCAATTTCGTGGCGACCAATCCGCAACTCTACAAGGAGACGGTGCAGAGCAGTGGCGCAAACCTGGTGAAGGGCATGCAGATGCTCGCCGAGGACATCGCGGCCGGGGGCGGAGATCTCAGGATCCGGCAGACGGACACCAGCAAGTTTGCCGTCGGCGAGAACATGGCGATCACGCCGGGCAAGGTGATCGCCCAGAGCGACATATGCGAGATCATCCAGTATGACGCGGCCACCGAGACGGTGCTGAAGCGCCCTCTCCTCATCTGCCCACCGTGGATCAACAAGTTCTACATTCTCGATCTCAATCCGCAGAAAAGCTTCATCAAGTGGTGCGTCGACCAAGGCCATACGGTCTTCGTGATCTCCTGGGTCAATCCGGACGAGCGGCACGCGGCTAAGGACTGGGAAGCCTATATCCGCGAGGGCGTCGATTTTGCGCTGGACACGGTGGAGAAGGCGACAGGAGAAAAGGAAGTCAACGCCATCGGCTACTGCGTCGGTGGCACGCTGCTTGCGGCGGCTCTGGCTCTTCACGCCCAGGAGAAGAACAAGCGGATCGCCAGTGCCACGCTGTTCACCACCCAGGTCGACTTCACCTATGCCGGTGACCTCAAGGTCTTCGTCGACGAGGAGCAACTGTCGGGCCTCGAACAGAAAATGAAGTCCACGGGCTATCTCGACGGTTCGAAAATGGCAGCGGCCTTCAACATGCTGCGCTCCTCCGAGCTGATCTGGCCCTATTTCGTCAACAACTACCTGAAGGGCCAGGATCCAATGCCCTTCGATCTCCTCTACTGGAACTCCGATTCGACCCGGATGGCGGCGGCGAACCACTCCTTCTATCTGCGCAACTGCTACCTCAACAACACGCTGAGCCAGGGCAAGATGCAGCTCGCCGGCAAGACGCTGTCGCTGAAGGACGTGAAAATCCCGATCTACAATCTGGCAACCAAGGAAGACCATATCGCGCCTGCGAAATCCGTCTTCGTGGGAAGCAGCCTCTTTGGTGGTCCGGTCGATTTCGTCGTCTCAGGCTCGGGCCATATCGCCGGCGTCGTCAATCCGCCGGACAAGCAGAAGTACCAGTACTGGACCAATGGCAAGGTTGCGGCAACCTACGAAGACTGGATGGCGAACGCCAAGGAGACATCCGGTTCCTGGTGGCCTCACTGGCAGATCTGGATCGAGAACCTTGCCGACGAACGCGTCCCGGCGCGTAAGCCGGGTGGCGATGCGCTGAATGCGATCGGCGATGCGCCCGGACGTTACGTTTTGGCGAGGGTCTAGCGCCGCTGAGGGACAATGAGCCCCTCTCGGCTCGATTATCTCACAATGTCGTCACCTTGCCGGCGAATTCCGTCGAGTAGGTCCTGAACTGCACGGTCATGGCGCGATCTCCAGGCTGGAGATCAGGCCGCGCTCGGTCGCGAAGCGGTAGCGCAGCGTGATCGGGCCGCCCGGAAAGTTCCCCGAGACCCTTGCCGTGGCAATGAAGGTGTCACCATCGGCCTCAACGTCGAGAAGTTCGGAACGGTCATCGTAGGCCGCGATGGTCTCCGTCATCCAGGCGCGGATTTCCTGCGGGCCGCGATGTATGCGGCTTTCGTCGTGGACCACGGCAGTCTCGGAAAATCCAGAAAGTGCTCGTGCGAGGTCGCGCGCATTTCGGCCTTCAAAATAGGCCTCGAGAGGCCCGGTCATGGTGTTCGACATGGGATCAGATCTTTCGTTCTCAGTTGCGAAAGAGCGGCGCGCTTGCTCGAAAACGAAGATGGCGATACGCTTCAAAAATGACAAGAACCGACAAAAAAGTAAGGTACCCACTAAAAAGTAAGGATGCCTTCCTGACGCCCGCCGACGGGGCTCAAGGCGTGGAAAACGTGCTGCGAATCCTCGAAGGTCGCTGGAAGCTGGTGATCCTATTTCATCTGTTCGGGGGTGCCGTTCTGCGCTTTTCTGAGCTCGAACGCGCCATCCCGGGGATCTCGCAGAAAATGTTGATCCAGCAGTTGCGCCAGATGGAAAGCGACGGGATAGTCCGGCGCATCGTTCATCATCAGGTGCCGCCCAAGGTCGAGTATTGCCTGACGGAGTGGGGACAGGCGCTCTGCCCCGCCCTGGATGCGCTGCTGACATGGGCCATCAACAAGCCCGACGCCGATCAGGCTCCCTGAGCCTCTGCGAAAACAGTCATGATCTTCTCCCCGCCCCTCATCCCTGCCCGGCTCGTGCGCCGCTACAAGCGCTTCCTGTTCGATGCGCTTCTGGAAGATGGCACTGAAATCACAGGGTTCTGCCCGAACACGGGCTCGATGCGTGGGCTCACCGAACCCGGATCACGGATCTGGCTTTCGCAGCACGAAGCCGCGACGCGCAAATATGCTCACGCCCTCGAACTTGTCGAGGCAGACGGGATTGTGGTCGGGGTCAACACCGCCATGCCGAACCGCATCGCGGAGGAAGCGATCCTGGCCGGACTTGTACCGGAACTTTCAGGCTTTTCCTCCCTGAAGCGCGAGCAGCGTTACGGCCGCAACTCGCGCATCGACATCCTGCTCGAAGATGAGACGAAGGGCAGCGTGCATGTCGAGGTGAAGAACGTGCATTTCATCCGAGAGGCGGGTCTCGCGGAGTTTCCCGACAGTGTCACGACACGCGGTGCCAAGCATCTCGACGAAATGGGCGACCTGGTCGAGACCGGCCGGCGAGCGGCGATGCTTTTCGTCATCCAGCGCGCGGATTGCGACCGCCTGAGGATCTGCGCCGATCTCGACCCCGGTTATGGCCGCGCCTTTACCCGCGCCATCTCCTGCGGTGTCGAAGCCTATGCGGTACGCTGCCGCCTCGATCCCTTCAAAATCGTGCCCGAAAGCCTCATCCCGATAGACGAAGACGGTCTGCGTGCTTTATGAACGGGCAAAGCTCCTAGATTAGAATTTCCTAGAGGTACCCCATGGTCACCTATATCGACGCGGCGACGGCGCCGCTCAAGAATACCGGCGCGATCCGTCTTTACGGCGCCGAGGACTTTGAAGGCATGCGCCGCGCCTGCCAGTTGACCGCACGCTGCCTCGACGCGCTCGTGCCGATGGTGAAGCCCGGCGTGACGACGGCTGCCATCGACAAGTTTGTCTTCGAGTTCGGCGCTGATCACGGCGCCCTGCCCGCAACACTCAACTATCGTGGCTACAAGTATTCGGTTTGCACCTCGATCAACCATGTCGTTTGTCACGGCATGCCGGACGACAAGCCGCTGCGCGACGGCGATATCGTCAATATCGACGTGACCTACCTGCTCGACGGCTGGCACGGCGATTCGAGCCGAATGTATCCAGTCGGCCAGATCAAACGGGCCGCCGAGCGGCTGATGGAAGTCACCTATGAGTGCCTGATGCGCGGCATCGCCGCCGTGCGCCCCGGCGCTCGCACGGGTGCCATCGGCGAAGCGATCCAGACCTATGCCGAGGCTGAACGCTGTTCGGTGGTACGCGACTTCTGCGGTCACGGCGTCGGACGCCTCTTCCACGACAGCCCGAACATCTTGCATTACGGCAAGGCGAACGAGGGTCCGGAACTGCGCGAAGGCATGATCTTCACCATCGAGCCGATGATCAATCTCGGCAAGCCGCATGTGAAGGTGCTCTCCGATGGCTGGACCGCCGTCACCCGAGACCGGTCGCTGACGGCGCAATACGAGCATACGGTCGGCGTGACCGCCAATGGCTGCGAGATCTTCACCCTCTCGCCTGCCGGCCTCGACCGTCCAGGCCTCGGCTGACGGACGCCCGTCAACACGACCTGCCGCAACTTGAACTTGCGCACGGCGGCAGTCGTGTCACTATATCCTTGCGGCGGATCGGCCGCTCGACCATGAGGGTCAGGATTGGGTGGCATGACGAGCAAGCTTCCGTTCTCAGGTGAATCCCTGCGCCCTGAAGGCGCAGCCGCGCAACAGGTCAACGACCTCTTCGGCTCCGGTCGACAGCTGCCGCATGATGCAGTCGACGAGCGCAGCTTCTTCGCAGAGCAGCCAGCAAGAGAAAACACGCTTGCAAAGGCCGCGTCGACGCGCGCCGCACTGCAGCCGGAGGCCCATTATCTGGGGCACAGGGAGCGACTACGCAGTCGCTTTCGCGAGGGAGGCGAGACGGCACTTGCAGATTACGAGATCCTTGAACTGCTGCTCTTCCGGCTGATTCCGCGCAGGGACACCAAGCCAATCGCGAAAGCACTGCTTGCCCGTTTCCAGACGCTTGCCGGCGTGCTCGGTGCGCCGCCCGCGCTGTTGCAGGAAGTGAAGGGCGTCGGCGAGACAGTGGCGCTCGATCTGAAGCTGATCGCCAATGTCGCCCAGCGCATGCTGAAGAGCGAGCTTCGCGAAAAGCAGGTCCTGTCTTCCTGGTCGTCCGTGATCGATTACTGTCACGCCGCCATGGCCTATGAGACCACAGAGCAGTTCCGCATTCTCTTTCTCGACAAGCGCAACGTGCTGATTGCCGACGAGATTCAGGGGCGCGGCACCGTCGATCACACGCCGGTCTATCCGCGCGAGGTGGTCAAACGGGCGCTCGAACTGTCAGCGACTGCCATTATCCTGGTTCATAACCATCCCAGTGGCGACCCGACACCGTCGCGAGCGGACATCGACATGACCCGCACCATCGTCGAGACCGCCAAGCCACTGGGTATCACCGTGCATGACCACATCATCATCGGCAAGGATGGCCATGCGAGCCTCAAGGGCCTGCGGCTGATCTGACGGCCAGGTCCTGAAGGCTCCCCCAGATCGTGGGTGCCTCAACTCTCTCGCCGCTCCGGCATGATAACGAAACGGTGACGTTGCCCTGTCATACTGCTTCTTGATAATGTGCACTGCAGCATTGCGGCAGGCGAATCAGAGGCATCTCATGAACCAGTATGACTTCGTCGTGATAGGTAGCGGACCGGCCGGACGCCGTGCGGCGATCCAGGCTGCCAAGCTGGAAAAGAAGGTTCTCGTCATCGAAAAGGGCACGCGCGTCGGCGGCGTCTCGGTGCATACCGGCACCATTCCGTCGAAGACCCTGCGCGAGACGGCCCTGAACCTCACCGGCTGGCGCGAGCGCGGCTTTTATGGCCGCAGCTACCGTGTGAAGCAGGAAATCAACGCGGACGACCTGCGTCGCCGTCTGCTCATCACGCTCGACCACGAGGTCGAGGTGCTCGAGCATCAGTTCTCCCGCAACCGCGTGCAGCAGATGCGCGGCACGGCGCGATTCATCGACGCGCATACGATCGAGGTGACGAAGGAAGATGGCGAAGTGCTGCAGGTGCAGGCCGCCTCGGTCCTGCTCGCCGTCGGCACGCGCCCCTTCAAGCCGTCACACATTCCATTTGATGGCGTAAGCATTATCGACAGCGACGAGATTCTCGAGATCAAGGAACTGCCACGCTCGATGATCGTCATCGGTGCAGGTGTCATCGGCATCGAATATGCGACGATCTTCTCGGCGCTCGATACGGTCGTGACCGTGGTCGAGCCACGCGACACAATGCTCGACTTCATCGACAAGGAAATTGTCGAGGACTTCACCTACCAACTGCGCGACCGGAACATGAAGCTGATCTTCGGTCAGACGGTAGAGGGCGTGGAAAAAGTCGACGGCAAGTGCCGCGTCACTCTCAAGAACAGTCGTGTTCTGACCGCCGAAATGGTCCTCTTCGCTGCCGGTCGCGTCGGAGCGGTCGATTCGCTGAACCTGGAAGCCGCAGGGCTCGAAGCCGACAATCGTGGTCGGTTGAAGGTCAACCCCGAGACATTCCAGACCACCGTCCCCACGATCTATGCGGCTGGTGACGTGGTTGGCTTCCCGTCGCTCGCCTCGACTTCGATGGAGCAGGGCCGGATTGCTGCTCGCCATGCCGTCGGCGCCCCGTCTCATGATCCGCCACAATTCTTTCCCTATGGCATTTACGCGGTGCCGGAAATCTCGACCTGCGGGCTCACCGAAGAAGAGGTCATTCAGCGCGGCATTCCCTATGAAACCGGGATTGCGCATTTCCGCGAGACGTCACGCGGCCATATCATGGGCCTCGACAGCGGCATGCTGAAGATGATCTTCTCGCTGAAGACCCGCCGTCTTCTCGGCGTGCATATCGTCGGCGAAGGTGCGACCGAGCTCGTGCACATCGGCCAGGCGGTGCTGAACCTCAAAGGCACGGTCGAATATTTCGTCGAGAACACCTTCAACTATCCGACGCTCGCCGAAGCCTACAAGATCGCCGGGCTCGACGCTTGGAACCGGATGGGCGAGCTGAAAATCGAGAAGATCGAGCGGCGGGCGGCGGAATAGAACCTAGCCAGCGATAAGCAGCCAATAACGGACAGCAGGCTGCTCGCTTGCGTGAGACCGGCTGACGTCGGGGCGCGACTCATGTCAGGATGGTTCTCTTTAAACCTTCCGGCGCCTCGCCGATTTTTCGCTGCGGCTGCAGCAGAGATTTTCTGATGTTTTCATCCTTCGGCCAGATTGCCGGCCGTCCGCAATTGCTTGTCTTGTCCTTGATGATCTTCGCCCAGGGCTCGGCCTTCGGGGCAACGATCCCGTATCTTTCCGTGACCGCGATCGGCACGCTGGGAATGAGCGATCAGGCCTTCTCGCTGCTTGTGCTGGTCTCCTCGGTGTCGGCCGTCGTCATCAGCGTTTCGCTCGGCATACTCTCGGACCTGTTGGGTGACAGGCGCCATATGCTGATGGCGATGTCGGCGTTGGGGGTCATCGGCTACGGCGCCATCTACCTGTTTCCCTCGGTCCCGGTCTTCCTTGGCGCGACCTCGCTGGTCGTCCCCTTCTTCTACGCCACCAGTTCCCTGCTCTTTGCCAGCGCGCGGCTGGAAACCGGCGATATCGAACCGTCGGATGCAGCCTCGATCAACGGCACCTTGCGCGCCATCGTCTCTGCGGCCTGGGTGGTGACGCCAGCGGGCCTCGGGCTGGCACTTGGGGCGTCCGGCAACATGCTCGGCGCCTGGGGGCTCGCCGCGCTGTTTTGCCTGTTCATCCTCATCTGTGCGACCTTTGTGCTCAAGGCCCCGCCCAGCCGACCGGTCCGGGACACCTCGGCGCCCGGCTTTCTCGCGGCACTCAAGGAACTCGCCGCTCGCGACGTGCTGATCCGCATGGTTTCGATCGCGGCGATTACCTCGACCTTGCGGCTTAGCGGCACAGTCTGGCCTCTGATCCTCACGCTGCAGCTTGGCGGCAAGACTGCCGATGTCGGACTGATCGCCGGCATGACGGCACTAGTCGAAATCCCTTTCATGCTGATCTGGGCGCATCTGCTCAAGCGCCACGGCATCGTCGGCATGATCGTGACGGCGGCGCTTGGCTACGGCGGCTATATGGCAGCCCTCAGCTTCGCTTCGGCACCGTGGCACATATATGCGCTGGCGCTGCCTGGTGCAGCCTTTGCTGCAGCACTTCTGGCGCTGCCGCTCAGCTATTTCCAGGATCTTTTCCCCGGACGCCCAGGCCTCGGTACGGCTTTCCTGCCGATCAATTCCTTCCTCGGCAATGGAATCAATGCGGCAGCCTTCGCGGTCGGCTCGCATTACCTTGGCTATTCCGGATCGGCTTGGCTCGGGCTGGTGCTGGCCGTGCTCGGCGTGATCGGTCTCTTGTCGGTGGAACGACGCGTGGCGCGTGCCAGTTCTGAAAGCTGATCCGCCTAGAAGCTCAAAATTTCGCCGTCTTCGGGCACCAGCAATCGGCTCTGATCTATTGAGGCGGTAGCAGCCATTTGCCTTAAATCGGCGCGCGAGACCGTCGCATGATCAACCGCATCGAGATGGGTGACAACAACCTTTGCATGACCTGACAGGCTGACCGTCTCGAGGACCATTGGACCATCCATGACCAATGGCCCCTTGCCCTTCCAGAGCGCGCTACAGCCGTGGACCACGACGACATCGGGTCGTTCATCCGCCAGGATGGCCTTCACCTCCGGGCACAGGATCGTGTCGCCCGCCCAATAGAGCCTCGGCTCGCCTGGCGCCTCGATCAGGAAGCCCGAGACCTCACCCATGTCGTCCAGCACCTCCGGCGGGCCATGTTTGCCATCCGTTGCCCGGATCCGAACCGAACCAAGCGTCAGCCCCTGCCCGATCGCCCGGACGTCTTCGAAGCCCATCTGTGAAATCGCCACCTTGTCGCGACCATGGCAGAGGATCGGCATGGATTTCGGCAGGGCCCGCTGAGCCGCATCGTCAAAATGGTCGGAATGCAGATGCGAAACCAGGACCGCATCGATGCCATGCAGCAGTTCGTCGACCGACAGAGGCAAATCGACGAGCGGCGAGGTAGCGCGGCCGGAATAGCTTTTTCCCTCCCCCTTCTTCGCCAGCCAGGGATCGATGAGCAGCCGGACATCGGCCATTTCGACGACGAGCGTCGCACTCCTGATAAGCCTGATCTGCATGCTCTTTATCCATCCCTCAAACACGAAAAAGCCGCCCCGAAGGACGGCTTTCTCTCAATTCATGATGCCACGAAGATTACTCGGCGTCGCCTTCGGCGGCCTTCTTCTTCGGAGCAGCCTTCTTCTTCGGTGCGGCTTCTTCGCCTTCTGCAGCGTCTTCAGCCTTGGCGGCAGCCTTCTTCTTCGGAGCGGCCTTCTTTGCCGGCTTGTCGCCTTCTTCGGCGTCGTCAGCGAGCAGTTCGTCCTTGCTCACGGTCTTGTCGGTGACGGAGACTTCGGCGAGCAGCTTGTCGATGACCTTCTCTTCGAAGATCGGCGCGCGCAGCGAAGCGGAAGCACCCGGCGTGTTGCGGAAGAAGTCGAGGATCTGCTTTTCCTGGCCCGGGAACTGCTGCAGCTGTGCGAAGAGCGAACGCTGCATTTCTTCTTCGGTCACTTCGATGCCGGCCTTTTCGCCGATTTCGGAGAGAACGAGGCCGAGACGAACGCGACGCTCGGCAAGCGCGCGGTATTCTTCGCGGGCTGCTTCTTCCGTCGTGTCTTCGTCAGCGAAAGTCTTGCCGGACTGGGCGAGATCGGTGTTGATCTGGCGCCAGATGTTTTCGAACTCGGCATCAACGAGCTTCGAGGGCGACTCGAACTTGTAGAGAGCGTCGAGCTGGTCGAGGATCTGACGCTTGACCTTCTGGCGGGTGACGTTGCCGTACTGGCTTTCGATCTGGCCGCGAACGATTTCCTTCAGCTTCTCAACCGATTCGACGCCAAGCTTGGTGGCCAGTTCGTCATTGATTTCGGTCTTGGCCGGGCTTGCGACTTCCTTGACGGTGATGTCGAAGGTGGCTTCCTTGCCGGCGAGGTTGGCTGCCGGGTATTCAGCCGGGAAGGTCACGGTGATGACCTTTTCGTCGCCAGCCTTCAGGCCGACCAGCTGCTCTTCGAAGCCGGGGATGAAGCGGTTCGAACCGATGACCAGTTCTGCGTCTTCGTCCTTGCCACCGTCGAAGGGAACGCCGTCGACCTTGCCGAGGTAATCCATGGTGACGCGGTCGCCATCAGCAGCCTTGCCCTTCTTGGCTTCGAAGGTGCGGGCGCTCTCGGCGATCTTTTCGATCTGCTCGTTGATCTCGTCTTCGGAGACTTCCACGACTTCGCGGGTCACCTTGATGCCGTCGACCGACTTCAGTTCGATCGCCGGGATGATTTCGTAGGAGAGCGTGAACTCGAGGTCAGCCTGAGCGGATAGGATCTTTTCCGCTTCCTTCTCGTCCTCGGTCATGACGATTTCCGGCTGGGTCGCCGACTTTTCGCCGCGCTCCGAGAGGATCGCCGACGGCTTGTCGCGGATGATCTCGTTGACGAGTTCAGCCATGATCGACTTGCCGTACATCTTCTTGACATGGGAGGTCGGCACCTTGCCCGGGCGGAAGCCGTTGATGCGGACCTTGTCCTTCACCTCGGCCAGACGCTCGTTCATGCGCTGTTCCATGTCCTTGGCCGGGATGACGACCTTGATTTCGCGCTTCAGCCCTTCAGCGAGCGTTTCGATAACCTGCATGTTCTTACCTTCATGTCGTGGCGGCCGTGCTCGGACAGCCGGTGTTTTCCCTGAGCACGACGCCGGAATTGATTTTCCCGGACGTGGCTGCGTCGCAATTCGTCAACAATCTGCCAAGCAAAACGGCGCCGGACTGACAGGAGCCACACCTCGGTGTTCTCTCGTCGATCCCGCGCGGCTTAGCTGGTGCGGGTAGAGAGACTTGAACTCCCACGCCTTGCGGCACCAGAACCTAAATCTGGCGTGTCTACCAATTTCACCATACCCGCGTCCAAAAGCGCATGTCGCATTCGCGCATGGCCCCTCCGGAGCGCGCGTCTCTATAACACCCGTTTTCCCCCACGCAAAGGAAAAATGACAGTGTCGCAGGGCGCTCGCGGCATGCTTCACAGGCATTTCAGCAGGCGAATGGCCCCGTTCAGTAGAGCGGCTCTTCGTAGAGGGGTTCGCCATCGAGCATCAGCGCACGAATCTGTGCCTGGCCCTCGTCTGAAACACGAACCGCGACAGAAACACGTCCCTGGTTCCGGCCGTCCTCGATCGGCTTGCCTTCGCCTTCAGGCACGTAATAGCGCTCTATGCCATAAGAGACCGTGAGGTTTCCGGTGTTCTGCCAGAGCCAATCATAGATCGTGACGGGCTGGGAGCGCAGCACCACACTGCCATCCTCCGGAGAAAGCGGATCAAAGGAGGCTTCAGCAACACTCCAGAAGCCGTCCGTTCCGGGCTTCAAGCGGACATGGAGTCGGGCCACCTCCCCGGTTTCAGGCCTCGGACCATTGATCAAGTCGATGGACACCAACGAAATGTCATA
This sequence comes from Rhizobium rosettiformans, assembly GCF_016806065.1. Lineage (NCBI taxonomy): Bacteria > Pseudomonadati > Pseudomonadota > Alphaproteobacteria > Hyphomicrobiales > Rhizobiaceae > Rhizobium > Rhizobium rosettiformans. The sequence goes on along the minus strand of NZ_CP032405.1, from coordinate 3,386,372 downwards.
GGTCAGCACCACGTAGTAACCACGCAGCAGGTCACGCGGATCGACAGGCGCCGTTTTCAAGAGAACTTCCGTTCCCGACCTCAAGATGCCGGCCCGCCCCTCAATCATGTAGCCGAGGATCGCCGTCTGGAGGAGAGCGATGAAGAGCGCAACAGCGGCAAAGGGTTTGGCAGCGATCATGACTTCACCTCTGCGGCAGGACGAGAAAAGCGCTTCTCGAGGCGAACGACCACGAAGGCGAGCACAGCCACCACGAGACCAGAGAGCAGGAAGAAGGCGGAAGTGCCAAGGATGCTATCGATCGTCTCATAGGACAGGTAGAGAATTTCCGCCGCGAATGCCCCATAGGCAAGCAAACGCACCGCTCCATTGTCACGACCATCCAGGGCGATGGCGGCGATCGAGAGCCCCAAAATGATGATGCCGAGCACGGCGATCGACACCGCATCCATGGCACTTCCCTGCACATAGGCGAAGCCGCTCATCGCTATGATCAGGGTGTAGAAGCTGGCAGACGCGCCGAGCCTGCGATGCAGGTCCGCCAGAGGCGAACGCGGCAGCGTCAGGACCAGGAAGAGAAGCGTCGCGACGACGGCCACGACAAGGGCGTAGAGCTCGCCCCGCTCCAGTATGACCATCCACCAGATCCATGCGAGGAGAAGCACGTAGCCGAAGTGTTTGGCCCGGTCCGCGGCCGTCCAGCGCGACAGGCCAAAGACCAAGGCCGCCCCGAATGGCGGCCACCAGGCCCAGAGGCCATGGCTACCGACATCCCAACCGAAACTGTCGAACCCGCCGCCGAAAGTGACGAGCGCGAGTGCACCAGTCACCACGGCCAGCGCGCCCGACCGGAAGAGGGCTGCCGAAACGGCGGCCACCGAAAACCACAGGAACATGGCCGAGAAGGTATCGCCCGAGAGGTGATACAACTGGCCGATCAGCGCAATCGCCCCACCGAAAGCCGCAGAGCCCAGAACGAGGGAGGCGGCCGCAATGCGGTCGGCGCCGCGGCTTCTTGCAAGCAGCGCCGCCAGATGAAAGATCCAGATCAGACCGATGATGCCGGCGACCTTGGTCAGCCGGGGAATCAGTTCCCAGTTGGCGGCGATCAGCATCAACAGAGAGGCCGCGATCAGGACGGCTGCGAACATCGACAGGATCGACCCGATGCTGAAGCCCGAGCCGCGGCGATCCACGTCATCGAGCAGCCTTGTGGCCGTGGCGGTGTCGATCAGCCCCCGCTTGACCCAGTCGTCGAGGTCGCGCTTCAACCTGCCTCTGTACATCTGCCTGCCCCCTTGAATTCGAAGGCAATCTGAAACGACACAGGCAGAAAAACAAGCAGCAAGGCACAGAGAGCATTAAAGCCAGCCGCCCATGCAAGAACCGCATGCCTTCCATGCTCTTTTTGCACTGCACAAAGTCGTACGTGTCGCCTATATTCATTCTCAACAGAGCGACGGAACTTCTGGCGCTTCTTCTTCGACCCGCTCACTCCTCCTCCCAGAGCGGGATCGATTGGCCAACGACACTCCTCCTCCCAGTCGTTGGTCTGCAAAAATGACGCTCACCGGACCTCCTCCCCCGGTGAGCGTTATTTTTTTGTCTTCTCCCCACTTCTGACTGCCTTGTACTGCGGCCTGCCGTATGACCTGCCCAAATACAATGCACGATGGGATCTGAGGCAAACGCACAAAAAATCATCGGTTAACAATGGGTTAAATCGTTTGATATGCGTAAGACGCATGGGTGCTCTGCCGCATTATGTCTTCAATGATTTCGCATCGCAGCATATATTCACATCAACAAATTCGAAGGGGCCCACAGACGGGTCCAAACCACCAAAGAGGTAGACCCCATGAACATCGCTCGCTCGCTCAACAATTGGCGCAAGTATCGTCAGACCATCACCGAACTCGGCCGCATGTCGGACCGCGAACTGCGTGACCTCGGCATTGGCCGCGAAGACATCCGTCGCGTTGCCCGTCACGCCGTCAACGGCTGATTGGTCCCGACCTCGGTCGGATACAGAATAGAAAAACCCCGGATCTCCTCCCAGATCCGGGGTTTTTCTTTGTCTGGATATCGGTCAGTCCTCGCGGACAGACACGATAACATCGTGAATGAGCTTCAGAACCGCCGGTGCGTCGATCTCGGTGCAGATCTTCTGGCTCGGCAGGTCGCCATCCCAGTCGGAGGGACCGAATCCACGGCCATCCGGCTTCTGAATTGTCTGGCCGTCGGCAATGCCGCCGCAGACGACGCGGATGACGCCGCTGCGGGTCTTGAAGAGTTCCGGTGCCACGACATAGACGCAAGCGCAGCTGTCATGAACGACCATGCCGTCGTCGACCAGGCCCTCGTAGAAGTCGATGTAGAACTGCGACAGGTCGAAGAGCAGACGTGCGCGGCTGGTGCCGGCGGCGTCTCGGATGTCGGCGAGCTGCGAACGCGTCATCACCGTCTGCATTGTGACGTCGAGGCCAACAACGACGACGGGCCATTTTGCTGTCATCACCACGTCTGCCGCTTCCGGGTCACCGTGGATATTAGCTTCGGCGGCCGGCGTCACGTTGCCGTTGACGTCGAAGGCGCCGCCCATGATGACGATCTCCTTCACCAGATTGACGATCTCGGGGTCTTCCTTCAGCGCATTGGCAAGGTTCGTCATGCGGCCGACGGCAACGATGGTCACCTCGCCCGGATTGGCGCGGACCGTTTCAACGATGAAGCGATGGGCGGGGCGCGGATCGGGATGGACATCCGTCACCTCAGGCACGCCGATATTGCCGAGGCCATCATCGCCATGGATGAATTTTGGCGGCGCATGGCTCACGCGATGCGGGATGAAGGTCTCGCCAGCACCGCGCGACACGGGTGAATCGATCTTCCATTCACGCTTCAGATAAAGCGCGTTGCGCGTGGTCACATCGATCTCGGCATTGCCGAAGACCGTGGTGATGCCAAGGAGGTCGATGTCGGGGTGATGGTGCAGGAAGAGGAGCGCCATGGCGTCGTCGACGCCAGGATCCGTATCGAAGATGACTTTATGCATGAATGTGACGTCCTGTATCAGGGAAACGCGTTACATATCCCAATCCCCGTGAACGGGAAAGCGATCAAGGCGGCTCTTCAGCGAATTCGCCGATCAGACTTGCGGCCCTAGAATCCGGGCGTCACGGCCTGACCATCCAACGGCAGGTGAACCAATAGCCAGCTGTCAGGATGACAATCAAACCGGTTACGCGCAGCAGGACGCGATCGATGTTGGTGGCATAGGCAAGCTGGCCGAAACCGTAAATGACAAGCCCGAGGGCCATGTAGCCGACACCCATCCGCCACCATGCCGGTCGCACGCCACTCATTGCTCCCAGAATCAGGCGGCAGAGCGGAATCGCCGGTAGCGCCCACAACATGATGTTGAAGGTCCATTGCCAGGCGGTGCCGCTGTCGATCACGTTGTAGCCGAGATAGCTCCTGAACTCCCTGAGCGGCCCTTGCGACATGTAGACCAAGAGATAGACGAATGCCGTGGCCACTGTGACAATACAGCCGGCGAGGAATGCGGCGAGAAAGACGGCATATCGGCCGATGAGCGAACTTACGTGACGCCGACGCACTGCTTCAGCCACGAGCCTTCTTCTTCCCGACATTGCGCAGCACATGGCTGAAGTCGGAATTATAGAGATCGCTGTCGCGGAACTCGACATGGCCGAAGACCTTGCCGACCATGATCAAGGCGGTCCGCGTGATCTTCGCCTTGCGCACTTCCTCGGCCATGTCCTTGAGCGTCGTGCGGATGAAGAGTTCATCCGGCCAGGTCGAGCGATAGGCGATCACCACGGGGCAATCCTCGCCATAATAGGGCGTCAGCGTATCGCGGATATGGGTGAGATTGCGGATCGACAGATGGATCGCGAGCGTCGCCCTGGATTTGCCCAAAATCTCCAGGGTCTCAAATTCCGGCATCGAGGATGCCTTCATCTCGGTGCGGGTGACGATGACCGTCTGGGCGATCTCCGGCAGCGTCAGCTCGGTCTTGAGCCGTGCTGCGGTCGCGGCAAAGGCCGGCACACCCGGCACGACGTCATAGGGAATGCCTGCCGCATCGAGCCGGCGCATCTGTTCCGCAATCGCGCCGTAGATCGAGGGATCACCGGAATGCACGCGCGCGACGTCCTCGCCGCGTTCATGGGCTGCCTCGATCTCGGCGATGATCTCGTCGAGATGCATGGGAGCTGTGTCCTTGACGAGGGCATCCTCTGGTGCTGCCTCGACGATCTCCTCCGGCACCAGCGAGCCGGCATAAAGGCAGACCGGGCAGCGCTCGATGAGGCGCAGGCCACGCACGGTGATTAGATCGGGGGCTCCGGGCCCGGCGCCGATGAAATAGACGGTCATGCTTCACTTCCCTTCATGCCAGTGTCTGCCTTCCCGGAATATCCGCGTGGCGTGTAGACCCAGGTCTTGCCGTCGCCCGTCGTCACCGTCCGGCTTTCCGAGGAGCCGACCACCACGACGGTCAGCATGTCGACGTCGTCGACGTTCAATTCTCCAAGCGGCACAGTGCGGACGTTCTCGCCCTCGCGGCCGAGATTGGTGGCGAGGATGACGGGGGTCGTGGCCGGGCGATACTTCAACAATTCATCGCGGGCATAGGCGAGCTGCGTGCGGCGCTTCATCGAGACGGGATTGTAGAAGGCGATGACAAAATCGCCCTCGCCTGCCGCCTTTACCCGGCGCTGGATATGCTCCCAGGGGGTCAGAAGGTCCGAGAGCGAGATGGTGCAGAAGTCATGGCCGAGCGGCGCGCCGATGCGGGCAGCGGCGGCCTGGAGTGCGGAAATGCCGGGCGAAACCTGCACTTCGATCCGGCTTGCGGCATCGGTGATTCCCCCCTTGTCGAAGAGCTCGAACACCAGCGTTGCCATGGCATAGATGCCGGCGTCACCCGAGCAGACCAGCGCCACGGTCTTACCCTGCCCGGCCAGTTCCATGGCATGCACGACGCGCGCCTCTTCCTTGCCGAGATCGAAATCGTGGCGGGTCTTGCCGTCCGCCAGAGGCCCGAGCAGGTCGAGATAGAGCGAGTAACCGACGAGATCGGTTGAGGCCGCAACCATGCGCGAGACCTCGGGCGAGCGCCAGCCCTCCGAACCCGGACCGATGCCGACGACGAAAAGCGTGCCGCGGGCACGGCCTACCGTCTTCGGGTCGATGATATCAGCGGCCCTCGCAATCGCGGCTGTGGCGCCCTTGGACTTGATCTTCTCGACAACGAGGTTGCCGGACGCGCCGACAGCCGCAAGCGCTGCCCCTTCCGCTACGCCATGGCAGCCGACTTCGGCAAAGACGACCTCGGACGGGTTCTTCAGGCGAGGCGCCTCGGCTTCGAGCGTGGCTGCGCTGAAGAACCGGGCCGGCACTCCGAAATGGGCGGCCACGGTGTGGATTGCCGTTTCGTCGGCCTTCAGGTCGATCGAGCAGACGGCAGCGATGCTTGCAGGGGCGAAACCACCGTTGGCGAGCGCTTCCTCGGCGAGTGCGATCGCTTCTTCCGGCTTTGCATGCCGCTCACAGCCCATACCGAGCACCAGCGTCTTCGGGTGATAGACGAGTTCCAGCTCGCCTGCGGTCTTATGTTGGTCGGTCACGGAGAGCGTCACGCGGGCCTCTTGTTCAAATGGAAGTCTTGATTGGGTGAGCCAGGCGGCGGATGCTCCCCCGAGCCGCACGCCCGCACCCGCCACAAGCTCCGCCATGACGGCCTTGGCATTCTGCTGATTGGCAAGCACATAGCTTTGAGGAGGCTGATCGAGCGCTAACCCGAACCTGAGATCGCCAGCCGTGGTGATGGCGGCGTGAGCGCCGAGGGGGTCGGCAGTTTTCCGCGCGAGATCGTTGGCGCCGTGGTGACCACCGAGCAAAGGCACGACGGAGGAGCCATCTTCCGCCACCGCGAGCACCGGCGGTTCCGAGTTTTTGTCTGACAGCACAGGGGCGAGCAGCCGGATCAAAGCGCCAGAGGCCATGACGGCAACGATCGGCCGGCCGGCGGCAAACAGCGCCTGGATATGATTCTTCGCAGAGGTAAACCGCACATCCGCCTCCGCGACGCGGGCGGCGGCGGCATGCAATTCCCCCCCGATCTGCTCCGCGATGCGGCGGCCAAGGGACGCGGCTGATGCACTCAGGATGACGACGGCGGGTGTGGCGGGTGATGCGGAGATGTCAGTCATCAGATCCCGCTTCCCAGCGTCTTGGCGAGTGCCGGATGCCAGCGCTCCTCACCCTTGTAGATGAGGATCATCGAGAAATAGGGCGCGGTGTCCTCTGCCACGTCGGCAAGCGGCGTCAGCTTCTGTTCGGCAAGGCTGACGCGTTCCGCATATCCCGCCTGGGCGGTCAGCCCGAGGCTTTCGATCAGCGTGCGGATACGCGCGAAATGCCGGCCGAGCTTGATGATGGCGACAGCACCCGACGCCTCGATACGGGCGGCGAGCTCTTGATCCGAGAGCGGTCCCGGCAGGACGGTCAGCACATCGTTGCGGGCAGCGAGCGGTCGGCCCAGGCCGGCGGCCGCTGCCGTCATCGAGGAGACACCGGGCACGACCTCGGTCGGGTAACGATCCGCGAGCCGCTCGAACAGATACATGAAGGAGCCGTAGAAGAAGGGATCGCCCTCGCAAAGGACAGCGACATCCGATCCGGCGTCCAGATGATGCGACAGCGTCTCGGCAGCCTTGGTGTAGATGTCCTGAGCTGGGAAGCGCTCGACCCGCATCGGCACGATGATCGGCACTTCCAGCTGGGCAGCCGTCAGGTAGGGAGCCGCGATCTGGCGGGCAAAGCTTGGGCCGGTATCGGGCGCGGGATAGGCGACGACCGGGCACTGCGTCAGGATGCGATGCGCCTTCAAGGTCAGCAGTTCCGGATCGCCGGGCCCGAGCCCGAGGCCATAGAGTTTCCCGGTCATTCAGCCTCTCCCTTTACAACCGTCCACATCGTCACCGGCATCAGCGACTTCCAGCCGCAGTAGCGGCCAACCGGGGCAGCGCGTGCCACCTGGATGCGGGCGAGTTCGCCACCATGGCGGCTGCGGAGATCGACGAGACGCGCCTCGCCTTCTATCGTCACGGCATTTGCGACCAGCCGTCCGCCGGGGGCAAGCGCTTCCCAGCAGGCCTCGAACAGCCCCTCGCCGCTGATGCCGCCGCCGATGAAGATCACGTCCGGGGTCTTCAAGCCCGACAGCACCGCTGGCGCCTCGCCTTCGACCACATCGAGGTCAGGCACGCCGAGGATTTCGGCATTCTCGCGGATCATCGCCAGTCTCTCGGGTTTCGCCTCGATCGCGATTGCCCTGGTGCCCATGCCAGAGCGCATCCATTCAATCGCAATCGAACCGCAGCCGGCGCCGACATCCCAGAGACGAGCATTCGGAAAAGGCGCGAGTTGGGCCAGCGTCGCCGCGCGGATCTCGCGTTTGGTCAGCTGTCCATCATGACGGAAGGCGTCATCGGGCAGGCCCGGCACAGGAGCCAGAAGCGGCCCATCCCAGGCACAATCGATAGCTAGCGTGTTGAAATCCGAAATGACCGGGCATGTCTCGGCCATTTCCAGCGCCGTCATCCGCAAGATACGCTCTTTCGTCCCGCCCATATGTTCGAGCACCTGCAGCACGGAAGCGCCGAAGCCGCGCTCCGCCAGAAGCACGGCAGCGGCCTGCGCGGTGGAAGCATCGGAGGTCAGCGCCAGGATGCGTGCGCGCGGCATGACGTGGCGATTGAGGAAGGCGAGCGGGCGGCCATGCAGCGAGATCTGCGTCACCGATTGCAGCGGCCAGCCGAGCCGGGCAGCGGCGAGCGAAAAGGCGGACGGGCTCGGCAGGACGAACATTTCGTCTGCCGCCACATATCGCCGGAGTGTGGCACCAATGCCGAAATGCATGGGGTCGCCGGTGGCCAGTATCGTTACGGGCGTGCCACGCAGTTTAAGGATTTCCGTAAGCGTCTCGCGGAAGCCCGCACCCCAGGTCAGGATTCGCTTCAGATCCGGCAGGTTCGATCCATCGATGACGGCATCGAGCCGTTCGCCAATAACAAGCGTTTCCGCCTGCCAGACGACCGCCTGCGCCTCGGGGGTGAGGCTTTCAAGCCCGTTGTCTCCGATGCCGATGATGGTGAGCCAAGGGGTGTGCTGCGCGTCAGACATTGGTGCCGAGCCCTCCCGCCAAGGCGTTGACTGCTGCCGAGGCCATGGCCGAACCGCCACGGCGACCACGCACGGCAATGTAAGGGATGCCTCTGGAATCGGCGATCAGTTCGTCCTTGCTTTCAGCGGCACCAACGAAGCCGACGGGCAAACCGAGGATGATTGCCGGCTTGGGCGCGCCCGCATCGATGCGCTCCAGAAGACGGAAGAGCGCCGTCGGCGCGTTGCCGATCGCGACCACTGCCCCTCCGAGATGTTCGTCCCAGAGATCAACCTGGGCAGCGGAGCGGGTATTGCCAATCTCCTCGGCCTTGGGCCGCACGCGCTCGTCATTCAACAGGCATAGGATCTCGTTTTCGGCCGGAAGCAGCCGGCGGATCACGCCGTGGCGGACCATCTCGACATCGACAAGAACTGGAGCCCCCTTTTCAAGCGCTGCGGCACCGGCCTCGAAGGCACCGGCCGACCATCTGATATCATCGGCGAGATCGACCATGCCGCAGGCATGGATGAGGCGAATGACCAGTGGCTGGAGGACCGTGGGGAAACGATCGAGTGCGGCTTCCGCGCGGATGGTGGCGAAGGACTGGCGGTAGATTTCGGCGGGGTCGCGGATGTAGTCGAGGGGCGACGTCATCGGGGATACCCCCCTCTGTCGCTGCGCGACATCTCCCCCACAAGGGGGGAGAGTGGGTGGTGCCGTGTGGCGGCCTCGGCCACAGCTACATGGTCGCCCAAGGCAGCCCCGGCGGTTGCGGATAGACTATCGATATCAGCGGCGATATCGGCGGCCACCGCAGTCCGCTCCCCCCCCTTGTGGGAGAGATGGCCGGCAGGCCAGAGGGGGGTATCCCCACCCGCGATCTCCAGCTCCCGATGCCCGATCCCGAGCACCCAGCCCTCCTCGGCAATAGACGTTGACACCTCTTCTTCGGTCAGCATCGGCGGACGATCCAGCAGCCTAGGAAGCCGCCCGTCCGCATCGAAGCGTAGAAAGGCCTCGGCGACGGTGCGGACCTGCGCCTGATCCTTCACCTCGTCCTGAGAGGCCAGCGTGAAGAGCGAGGGGTAGATTTCCGCGAAGACGACGGGCTTTTCGAAAGCCGTGGCAAAGTCGGTTTCGAACGGCCAGACGGCGACGTGTTCAGCGTAGCTGCTTTCGTCGAGGAAGCGCGACAGCCGTGCGATCCCGAGCAGTGTCTGGCTACCGACGGAGCCATTATAGGTCAGTTGCCAGACGGACTTAGCCCCCTTGGCGAACTGCTCAGATCTGCGAAAGGCAAGCGGTGCCTTTGTCGGCGCCGGCGGCTTCTTGTCGGAGAGATCGGCATAGGCATGCTGGTGCGGGCGTCCCCAAAACCGAGGCTCACCGGCAAAATGCGTTGCGTTCCAGCGCGAGGCGAGATCGAAGCGGTTGTTGCGGTTGTCAGGCGCATCCTCGATTTCATCGGCGATCTTGCGCCAGAGGGCACGCCAGTGTGGCACCCCCGTCAGCCGCTCGGCGGTGCCGGCCGGATAGCCGAAGGCGAAGTCGAAGCCGCAGAGCAGGCGTTTGCCTTCGGCAACGGCTGCGCCGACCACCGCATCAAGCCGCTGCATGAAGGCGTGACGGGTCGAAAAATTCTCGTTCCACTCGATCTCACAGCGATCGCCCTCGCGCCGGGCGAGGCAGGCCCAGAGCGAGTTCTTGCCGGTGACCGGTTGTCCGGCACCGGACCAGTCGACGATCAGGATGCGATCGAAGAGCGGCATTACTTTTTCTTCTGCATAGACTTCGGCCCCAGCGGATGGTCGGCATGGGGATAAGCCGCATGGTGGTGATCGTGACCATGCGAATGGCCATGCTCATGTGCGTGCCCATGAGCATGATTGTGATGGCCGTGATCATGGCCATCATGGTGATGGTCGTGCCCATGGTCATGACTGTGGTCGTGCCCATGATCATGGTCGTGGTGGCCACAGCCACAGTTCGGTCCATGCTCGTGATGCGCCGCCTTGCCCGAGGATGGGGTGTCCATCACGGCCTGCAGCTCGGGGTCCGGCGTCTTGTCCTTGAGAGCTGCGTATTTGCCGCCCAGCGTGAAGGACGCTGCATAGTCGAAGGCCTCAGCCACCGGCACGGGTTTCAGCGGTGCCGGCTCGGCGTGGCTGTGCACCGGCGTCCACGGCAGGCCGTGTTCGCGACAGAAATCCGGATCGCGGCAGGAGGCATCACAATCTCCCTTGCAAGGACAGTTTTCCAGCCCGCCGCCGATACCCTCGACATGGTGATGGTGGCTCTCCTGGCGCTGACCGACATCGGCTTCGAAGCCGAGCACCTGTTCGCGGTACTTGCACATCTGGCAATTCATGACAGCCGCGCCTTCGAGGATTTCCCGAACGCGATCCTGGAAGGCATCCAGAACCAGCGGGTGATCATTGAGGTAACTCGCCTTGACGAACTGGATCTCGGGATGTCGCGCTGCCACCTCGTCGGTGTAGCTGTAGATGCGCTTCACCAGCACGCCGGTGAAAAGGAAATACGGGAACACGACGATGCGCTTGTAGCCGAGCTTGGCGGCATGGGTCAGGCCCGGCTCGACCAGTGGGAAGGTGACGCCGGAGTAACAGGTCTCCCCCCAGCCGAAGCCCATGCCTTCCCAGAGCATGCGCATGACCTTGGTGGCATTGGAATTGGCATCAGGATCAGACGAGCCGCGACCGACGACCGTCAACAGCGTCTCGTGCTTGTCGACGAAACCTAATGTCTCGTTCGCCTCGTCGACGGCCGTCTGGATGCGGTCTCCAGCAGCACGGATCATCTTCAAGTCGATGCCGAGTTCGCGGCCGTAATTGACCACCATGCCGGGGTTTTGCGCCTGGTATGTGTTGAGAACCGAGGGAATGTCGTTCTTGGCGTGGCCGGCGGCAAACAGCATGCCGGGAACGGCCAGCACGCGGGTCACACCCTGTTCACGCAGGCTGTCGAGACCGGCCGAAATGACCGGGTTGCAGAACTCAAGATAGCCGTACTCGACCGGCATGTCGGGATTGCGGGCGCGCAGCGCCTCCGCGATCACGGCGAACTCCTTCGCCGCATTCTGGTTACGGCTGCCGTGGCCGCAGACCATGATTCCGAGTTTTTCCGCCATAGACAAAGGCCTCCCTGCTTCGTTTTTTCTGCCTGTACGAAGCGCCGAACCATCCACCTCGCAAGGTGTGGTCCATGGCCTTTGGGACAGCTCCGGAATTGGCCCCCTGATTGGGTCGGCCGCACCGGACTATTTCCAGCCTGTCGAACAGGCGCCGTCGCACATTACCACGAGCTTTATCGAAGCCTTATCAAACGGTCAAACCGGATTGCGGCGCTTTGTGTGACGGAAGCGGCAGTTCACAGAATGTCCCTTGTGCGACCTGCACGACATGGCCTCGCACGGTTGCACAGCCGGGGCGTTTGGTCCACAACGGCGCCACCTTCCCTCACCCTTCACGAGTCTCCCCGTGGCCGATCTCGCCTTACAAGCCCTGCTGCTGCTGTTCATTGCCGCCTTCATCGCCGGCTTCATCGATTCGATTGCGGGTGGCGGCGGGCTGATCACCATTCCGGCCATGCTGATCGCGGGCATTCCGCCACTGGAAACGCTCGGCACCAACAAGCTGCAGTCGATGTTCGGCGCAGGGTCGGCAACGCTCGCCTATGCGCGCAAAGGTCACGTGGATCTGAAAAAGCAGCTGCCGATGGCTGTCATGGCAGTGATCGGTGGCGCCATCGGTGCCTTGATCGCAACCGTTGTGCCAGGCGACGTGCTGCGGGTGCTGATGCCCTTCCTGCTGGTCGCCATCGCGCTCTATTTTGCGCTGAAGCCGAACATTTCCGACGAAGACCGCCATCAGCGCATGACGCCCTTCATCTTCGGTGTAACGCTTGTGCCGCTGATCGGCCTCTATGACGGCGTCTTCGGCCCCGGCACCGGCTCGTTCTTCATGCTCGCCTTCGTCTCGCTTGCCGGCTTCGGCATGCTGAAGGCAACGGCGCATACGAAACTTCTGAACCTCGGCTCGAATCTCGGCGCCTTCCTGATCTTCGTCGCCAGCGGCGTGGTGCTCTGGAAAGTCGGCCTCCTGATGGGCGTCGGCCAGTTCCTCGGCGCCCAGACCGGTTCGCGTTTCGCCATGCGCAAGGGCGCCAAGATCATCAAGCCGCTGCTGGTCGTTACCTGCGTCGCACTCGCCATCCGACTGCTGGCGGACCCGACCAACCCGATCCGTGTTTGGCTCGGGGCCTGAGGTTCAGTACTCCACGCCGATCTGAGCCTTGATGCCCGAGCGGAAGGGGTGCTTTACCAGTTCCATCTCCGTCACGAGATCGGCAAGTTCAATCAGCTCGTCCTTGGCGTTGCGACCAGTCAAGACGACATGAGTCATCGGCGGTTTCTCTGTCGCCAGGAATTCCAGCACTTCGGCGAGATCGATATAGTCGTAGCGGATGGCGATGTTCACCTCATCGAGCAGCACCATGGAATTCAAGGGATCGCGGATCAGTTCCTTGGCCTTCTCCCAGGCGGCCTGAGCCATTTCTATGTCGCGGGCCTTGTCCTGTGTCTCCCAGGTGAAGCCTTCACCCATGGTGTGGAAGTCGCAGAGATCCGAGAAATGCTTGAGGATCATGTCCCGTTCGCCTGTTGACATGGCGCCCTTGATGAACTGGACCACGGCGCATTTCTTGCCGTGTGCGATGTGTCGGAAAATCATGCCGAAGGCAGCAGACGACTTGCCCTTGCCCTTGCCGGTATGAACGATGATCAGGCCCTTCTCGCCGGTCTTCGTCGCCATGATCTTGTCGCGCGCAGCCTTCTTCTTGGCCATCTTTTCCGCGTGGCGGGCGAGATCGCTCTCGGCGGTGGCAATGGTTTCCTCAGTCATGTCATACTCCCGGAACTATTGATTTTTTTTGCGAACCAGATGGGTTGCGGTTTACTACAACGGTGACCGCGCCCTCTACCCGTCTTCAAGAGACGCCACCTCGCCCCTTTGGCAAGTCGTCCACTATGTTGAGCCAGTCGACGCGCTCGTCCCAGTGCCAGTGCTCGCGGATCGCTACGGAAAGCCCATCAGCAAGGCTCGCGACGTAGAAATCGATATCATCAGGGCGCCGCTCAGTCTCGAATGACATGGGCGATCCGCAATTGCCGCAGAAGCCGCGCCGCACACCCGCGGATGAGGCGTAAAAGTGCAGACTGTCTCCTTCGAAGCGCGCGCTGTCGCGCGGAACGGTGAAGAAGGTCGTTACAGGTGAAGAGGCAGCCCTGCGGCAGCTCTCGCAATGGCAATGACCAGAGCTGCGGACGGGTCCAGAGGTACGGAAGCGCACACCTCCACACAGGCAATGCCCCCGCAAGGCCATCGGGCCACTCTGCTGAACGTCAGACATGCAACTCTCCATCGACCATTTCGCCCAATCTGAACTTGGCCGAATTGCTCTTCGGCGTCCACAAGCCCCGTTCGATCGCCTCGATCAGCCGCTCGGCGAGCTCCTTCTGGGCCGGGGCATTCTTCTCGGCCATGAAATCGCGCACCCGTTCGTCGAGGATAAATGCCTGGTAGACGGCTTCGAAATGGTGGTCGCGTACGGCACCCGTGGTGGCTGCAAAGGCAAACATGTAATCGACCGTTGCGGTGATCTCGAAGGCGCCCTTGTAACCATGGCGCATGACGCCTTCGATCCACTTCGGATTGACCACACGGGCGCGCACGACCCGGCCTATCTCCTCTTCGAGGCTCCGGATCACGGGCTTTTCCGGCCGCGAATGGTCGTTGTGATAGACCTTGGGCCTTACACCCGCGACGTGTTCGACCGCTGCCGTCATACCGCCCTCGAACTGGTAGTAGTCGTCGCTGTCGAGCAGGTCGTGTTCGCGATTGTCCTGGTTCTGGACCACGGCCTGGACCGAACGTAAACGCTCCTCGAACAAACCACGTTCCGCCTTGCCCTCCTCGCCCGCGCCATAGGCGTAGCCACCCCAGACGAGATAGCTCTCGGCGAGATCGGCGCGCTCGGCCCAGCCCTTTTCGTCGATCAACGCCTGCAGGCCAGCCCCATAGGCGCCGGGCTTGGAACCGAAGACGCGGTAGCCGGCGCGGCGCGCGGCCTGTTTTTCGTCCAGCCCTTCACCTCTCAGCTTTTCGGTTTCGGCCCGCACACGTGCGGCGATCGGATTATCTTCCTCGTCCTCTTCAAGTGCCGCTACTTCAAGTGCCGCTACCGCCCGCACCGCCTTGTCGAAGAGCGCGATCTGCTCTGGGAAGGCATCGCGGAAGAAGCCGGAGATACGCAGCGTGACGTCGACTCGCGGCCGGCCGAGCATCGCCATCGGGATCACCTCGAAGCCGGTAACGCGCCGCGAGGCCATGTCCCAGAGCGGCTTGACGCCAATGAGGGCCAAGGCTTGCGCGATATCATCGCCGCCGGTCCGCATGTTAGACGTGCCCCAGGCGGTGATGCCGAAGGATGTCGGCCATTCGCCGTGATCCTGGACATAACGCTGGATCAAAAGCTCGGCGGATTTCTTGCCGAGTTCGTAAGCCGCCGGTGTGGGAACAGCACGGCTGTCGACAGAGTAGAAGTTACGTCCCGTGGGCAGGACATCAGGTCGACCGCGCGTTGGCGCGCCTGAGGGGCCAGGGGAAACGAAGTGGCCGGCGAGGCCCTTAAGCAGGCCATCGATCTCGGCGGGGCCGGAGGATACGACGGCGGGTTTCAGGCGGGTATCGATCTCGGCGAGGACGGCTTGGGTGCGCAGCCAATCATCTGGGCAAGAGAGGTCACCGGCGACGAGCTTTGCGGCGAGGAGTTCGATACGCTCGACGGTGTCACCCGCCGTGCGCCAGGGGGCGTCAGTGATGAAGGACAGGATCGTGGGGCGTGGCCCGGTCCACGGATCGGACATGACGCAATCGAGGGGGTCGAAGCCTTTCGTCTTGAGCAAATCTCCAGCAATCGCCCGCTGCAAACTAGCATCACCGCCCTCGCCTTGGCCGCGTGGCACCCGGGCCAGCGCGATGACGAGATCGGTCAGCAACCGACCCTCTGGCGCGAGCCCGAAGATATGCAAGCCGTCGCGGATCTGCATTTCCTTGAGGTCGCAGAGATAGGCGTCGAGCTTTTCGAGCGCCTGGTCATCCGCCTCGCCCTTGGCGATGCCGGCATCCTGGTCGAGGCCGATGTCGGCGATCAGCTCAAGGATCTGCTTCTTTAACAGCACCAGACGGCGCGGGTCGCCGCCCGAGGCTTCGTAATACTCGTCGACCAGTGCCTCCAGATCCTTCAGCGGGCCGTAGCTCTCGGCGCGCGTCAGCGGCGGCGTCAGGTGGTCGATAATGACGGCGGAGCTGCGGCGCTTGGCCTGGGTCCCCTCGCCGGGGTCGTTGACGATGAAGGGATAGAGATGTGGCAACGGGCCGAAGACGGCCTCGGGGAAACAGGTTTCCGACAGCGCCAACGCCTTGCCCGGTAGCCATTCGAGATTACCGTGTTTGCCCATGTGGATCACCGCTTGAGCGGCGAATTCCCGCCGGAGGAAGGCGTAGAAGGCGAGGTAGCCATGCGGCGGCACGAGGTCCGGCGAATGATAGCTTTCCTTGGGATCGATATTGTAGCCACGCGCCGGCTGGATGCCGATCATGAGCTTGCCGAAGCGCATTAGCGGCAGCGCGAAGGCACCGTCGAGATAGAAGGGATCACTCTCTGGCGCGCCCCAGCGCGTGGTGACGCGCTCCTGAACTTCTTTGGGAAGATCCTCGAAGAACTTTATGTAATTACTGACGGAAAGGCGTTCGCGAATAACGCGTCCGTCATTCGCCGCATTGGTCGGCCCGGCCATCAAGGCCTGCATCAACATATCGCCGTCAGCGGGCAGATCAGCGACGTCGTAGCCGGCGTCGCGCATGGCGCGCATGACCTCCATCGTGCCGGCGGGCGTATCCAGTCCGACCCCGTTGCCGAGGCGGCCATCGCGGTTCGGGTAGTTGGCCATAACAAGCGCCACTCGACGGTCTGCAGGCTCGGCCGACCGAAGCTTCGCCCAGTTGGCGGCGAGTTCGGCGACAAAACGCATGCGGCCGGCATCCGGCTCGTGGCTCACCAGGTTGGCCTCGACCCGCTCGTCGAAGCGCGCCTTGGACTTGAACGAGACGGCGCGGGTCAGTACCCGGCCGTCGACTTCCGGCAGGGCGACGCTCATCGCCAGATCGCGGGCGCTGAGGCCCTGTGTCGAGTTCTCCCAGGTGGCGCGCGGCGAGGAGGAGAAGATCGCCTGCAGCACCACGGCACCGGTCTCGTCGAGCACCGTCGAAGGCTTTTCCGCGCCTGGGGTCGAGACAGCGAAACCGGTGGTGTTGATGACGACTGCTGGTGGAAAGCGCGTGAAAACGGCGCGCAGTGTATCGACCGAGACCTGGTCCTTGAGGCTCGAGACGAAGACAGGAAGCGGGATCAATCCCTCAGACTTCAAGGCTTCGACCATGGCTTCGACGGGTGCCGTTTCGCCGCTCTGGACGAGGGCACGGTAGAAGCAGAGGGGAGCAATCTTGCCTATCCCTGCAGCCAAGGAGAGAGTCAGGGTGAGAGGCTGGTCTTGCTCGGTGCTTTGCCCCTCATCCGCCCTCCGGGCACCTTCTCCCCCTAGACGGGGAGAAGGAG
This sequence comes from Rhizobium rosettiformans, assembly GCF_016806065.1. Taxonomy (NCBI): domain Bacteria; kingdom Pseudomonadati; phylum Pseudomonadota; class Alphaproteobacteria; order Hyphomicrobiales; family Rhizobiaceae; genus Rhizobium; species Rhizobium rosettiformans. The sequence continues at coordinate 3,369,481 of NZ_CP032405.1, read as the reverse complement.
AGGCCAGCCTCTCCCACTCCTCAACCCCGATCACACCCCTGCCCGACCACCAGATGCCGGCCTTCAGCAGCGGACGCGCCGGTTCCGGACGGTCGGTATCGTCGAGAATAGCCTCGGCATAGGACACGAAAGCCGAGGCATTGCCCGCCCCGCCTTCGGTCAGGTAGGTCCAGAGAGCCTGGCGATCGTCCTCCGCACAGGCCTGGAATGGCAAAAGTCCCTCATCCGGCTTGTCGTCACCCGGCAGCACGACGATGACCGCGCCGCTGCGACGGGCTGAGGCGTGCAGCGCCTCCAGCGCATAGTGAAAGTAACTCGCCCCACCTAGCGCCCTGACCACGATCAGCCGCGCATGGCGTGCCGTGCGCTCGATATAGGTATCGACCGACATCGGATGCTTGAGCGTCATCAGGCTGGCGAGCCGCCAGCGAACCGCCTCTCCGCCCCTCGCCTGCACGGCGGCCGCGATCGCAGCCAGCTCCGTATCGGCCGCCGAGAGGAACAGCACGTCCCCTGGCGTCTGGCCGAGATCGATCGCCTCGTCGCCGTCGCTGATCGATCCCTTCTGGGCAAGCAGGAGATGCATGGATCAGCCAGCCGCCGCCTGAACGTCCTCGACCACAGAACCGAAGTCCCATTCATGCAGGCCGATGACGACGATGCGCGTTTCGCGCTTTTCAGCCGATGTCCAGGGGCGGTCGAAATAGGTTTCGATGCGGGTGCCGACGGCCTGGATGACGAGGCGCATCGGCTTGCCCGGCACGTCGATGAAACCTTTGAGGCGCAGGATGTCGTGTTTCTCGATCACAGGCTTCAGGCGATCGATGAAATCGGACGCGTCTTTGATCGCACCAAGCTTCAGGACGAAGCTTTCAAATTCGTCGTGATCGTGATGATGATCGTGGTCTTCGCCCGAGGCATGCAGCGCCTCGTGCTCCAGCTCGTGATGCGACTTCCGGTTCTCGATGTCGTCTTCGGTGCTGGCGCCAATGCCGAGCAGCACGAGCGAGGGCACTTCGCCGTTCTTCGCCTCGATCATCGAGGGCTTGCGGCTGGTGCGGCCAGTCACCTCGGCGCGTACGGCGGCGATGCCGGCGGCATCCAGCAGATCTGTCTTGTTGAGGACGATCAGGTCGGCGCAGGTCAGCTGGTCCTCGAACAGTTCCTCGATCGGGCTTTCGTGGTCGAGATTGTCGTCCTCGGCGCGCTGGGCAGCAACCGCATCGTGGTCATCGGCGAAACGACCGGCGGCAACAGCCGCGCTGTCGACGACGGTAACAACACCATCGACAGTGACGCGGGTGCGGATATCCGGCCAGTTGAAGGCGGCGACCAGCGGCTGCGGCAAAGCGAGACCTGAGGTCTCGATGACGATATGGTCGGGCTTCACGTCGCGGTCGAGCAGCTTCTGCATGGTCGGCACGAAGTCGTCGGCAACCGTGCAGCAGATGCAGCCATTGGTGAGTTCGATGATGTCGTCTTCGGTGCAATTGTCAGCGCCGCAACCCTTCAGCACATCGCCATCGACGCCGAGATCGCCGAATTCATTGATGATCAGCGCGATCTTCTTGCCGCCGGCATTCATCAGCATGTTGCGGATGATGGTGGTCTTGCCGGCCCCGAGGAAGCCGGTGATGACGGTGGCGGGGATCTTTTGCTGCAACATGGTTCAACCCTTCATTTTCAACGGCAAGCCCGCCGCGATAAAATAGACTTCAGCCGCCTCTGCGGCGATGGCTTGGTGGAGACGGCCGGCATGGTCGCGGAAGGCGCGGGCCATCTTGTTTTCGGGCACGATGCCGAGGCCGACTTCATTGGAGACGAAGATGATGGTGGCCTTGAGTTCCCCAAGACTGGCGGCGAGTGCCGCGCTGTCTGCGTCGACGTCACGGCCTTCCTCCATCATCAGATTGGTGACCCAGAGCGTCAGGCAGTCGACGAGGATCACCCGCTCGGGCTTGTCGAGCGTCTTCAGTACCCCGACGAGATCCAGCGGCTCCTCATGCGTCGTCCAGCCGTCATTGGCTCGGTCGGCCTTGTGGCTCTCGATGCGGGCGCGCATCTCGTCGTCCCAGGCACGGCCAGTGGCGAGGTAAAACCTGTCGAAGCGCGTATCGCGCGCTAATCCCTCGGCAAAGCGTGACTTGCCCGAGCGTGCGCCACCGAGAACCAGGATGGATCGGGATTGGGATGCGGTCATGGAGTGCCATGGCCCCCAACCGCGCGCAGATGCCCTGCTGCGCATGCATCAAACATGCACGAAATATCAGGAGATGCCCTGCCCGCAGATACGGACGGACATCCACGGGACCGCAAGGACCCGTCGAAACAATGTGTCGCCACGACAACCTCCGTGCTGGCAACGGGGAGACCTCCCCAGTGTGGGCACCATGCCCGTGGATGGCAGGTCTCCTGGCTCGCAGGTCGTGGTCTTTAAAGGACCGTCGGGTTCTCCTCGCCTTCCCAGGGTTAGCTAGCAACACGAAAGAGCGGACGATTCGTAGAATAAGAGGCGTCCTGCCCCGGCTGATCGTGTTGCCACCCCAGTGGCTTTTCCGTCCTGCCGTTTTTCAGCGGCCGGCCGCACCCTGCGACCTGTTGCCACTTGAAACGGCAGAGCGGATGGAGAACCCTCGCTGCAATACAGTCGCGGGGTCGGCTGCGTTCGGCGTGCCCGGTTGGGGTCCACGCCTTCGCATTCCCTTTTGCTCTCCGGACAACATCTCTGCCGTTCGGAAACCATCCAGCACGAGGATTAGGCCGAGGTCGAAGCCGAGTCAATCACAGCTGCGGCGGAGAGCTGCGTCATTGCGCACGAGGGTCGATCAAGGGCTTGCGGAGCAGTCCGGCGTGACGGCTGGGTCGCAATCCGGCCGCAGGCGAATGGTACCCACGGCTCCCTGTTCGACCGGCGTACCCTTGCCGATGTCGGCGGCGCGACGCGCAGGTTGTGCGGGGGCTGCGGGCTGCGGCGGCTGCACCTCGGCCACGGGTGGTGCCGCCATTTCACGCGGTGGCGGAGGAACTGCCGTATTCTGGGTAGTCAGAGCAGAAGGCTTACGCGGCGCCGCCTGCGGCGCTGCCGAGGCAGCGCGTGGCGATGCCGCCCGAGCGTTCGGCACAATTATCGGCGGCGGTTCCGAAGCGAGCCGCGTGGAAATGGTTCGCTGCGGCAGGGGCTTGCGGACACGCGGCGTGGTCAGGGAGAAGGCAAAGCGGATCCGGGCTGCGACCTCTTCCGCCAGCGCCTGACGCGCCCAACGCGGGTCGTCCGTTGGGCTGTTGACGGTGAATACGCCCTGGGCGACCGGTTGCCCGGTTTCGACCGATGTCGCTGTTACCGTGAACTTCGCCTGGGCGAGACGCCGACGGGCGCCCTCGCCAAATCCCAGGCGATCGATCTTGACCAGCAGGACGACGCGCTCGGCACCCGCAGGAGGACGCGTTGCTGCAATCGCAGCGGAGACACGGCGATCGACGCTTTCGATGAGGTCGAGCGGGATGCGCGCATCGGCCATGACCGTCACGTTGCGGACGTAGTAGACCAATGGACGGTCAATGCTGCGCCCGAAGAAGACAGAGCAGGATGCGAGCAGCAGGGCGAAGCCCATGGCGACGGCAATGCGAAGGCTGCAAGCGAACATGACGACCCCGGACAGGTGATTCTGAACCTGCCCGAGAATTCGCCATTTATGGTTAGTGTAGAGTTAACTTGCCGCCTGAAGGGTCGCGAAGAGTGACGCTGCCGATGCGAACTCGCCGTAACGGGCCTCACGACGCGCTTCGGCTTCGGCATCAGAACCCCAATGCTCGATGGTCCAGTCCTCGTCGAGATGGGCAAGCGACCAGACTTCGTCCAGATCGAAGGCGCCCTCGGCAAAGGCAAGGGTCAGCACAGCCGAGCCCGTCAGCGTGGTTACCACGTTGAGGCAGGAGATCTGGAAAGTATCGCGGTAACGCTCGAGAGCGCGCGCGTAAGCAGCAATGGCTTCCTTCGGTTGCTCCTGATGCATCACGCCCTCGACGAGGATGAAGCGGGCGCCGTGCGCGGTCGAGATCCAGCCAAGCAGTGGGTCCCAGCGAGCCGACTGACGGTCGATCAGTTCTTTCGGGCCGTCGGCGCGGTAGCAGAGAAGATCAGTGCCTGCGAAACGGACGATCTCGTCGAACACTTCGTCCAGACTGTTCGAAACGGCGTCGATGGCGGTATTCGCGAGTTTGGTGATCGGCATGGTCGCGGGATCGATGAACTCGCCCTGCCCCGCCCATTCGGCGACCACGAGTTCTGCTGCCTCACGGGTGGGCAGCGTCAGGAGGTTCTTCGCCGGCGTCTTCACCGACTTTCCGTCCAGCGTAATGGAGAAGCCGTCGTCGCGGGTCTCGATCCCGACGCTCTCATAAAAGCGCTTCGGCAGCGGCCGCTTCATCTGGATCTGCGCCCGGCGCACCGGATCCTCATGGCTGGGCTCCGGAATGAAGGTCCCGAAAATGTCCTGGCTGAGTTCGTCGCGCATCAAGAGCTCCTAGTGGATATAGGCCAGAAGGTCGGCCGGACGCTCGACCACGGCATCGGCACCCGCTTTCCAGAGATCGTCGGCCTTGGCATACCCCCAGGCGACACCGATCGCGGTGGCACCGGCGGCCTTCGCCATCTGCATGTCGTAGATCGCGTCGCCGATGACGATGGTCTCACGCGGCGCTATGCCTGCCTCGTCACAGCATTCCGTTACCATGGCCGGATGCGGCTTGGACGGGCAGTCGTCTGCTGTCCGGCAGAAGAGGAAATGGGGCTTGAGGCCATGACCTTCAAGGATGGTTTCGAGCCCGCGGCGCGACTTGCCGGTGACGGCGCCGAGCCAGATATCCTCGCGGGCGATCAGCGCGTCCAGGACTTGGCGGATGCCATCGAACATGGTTTCGCCGAAACCGGAGTCACGGCGGACATCGGCAAAGATCGCCTTGTAGTGGGCCGCCATGGCGACCGCTTCGTCATCGGCATGCGGCTTGCCGTCCATGCGGGCGATCGCGATGTCGAGCGTCAGGCCGATAATCGACTTGGTCGTCTCCAAAGCGGGCTCCGGCTTGCCGAAGGCGGTGAAGGTGTGGCGCATGACTTCATGGATCAGGCCGGCGCTGTCGACCAGCGTGCCGTCGCAATCGAACAGAACAAGCTTCATTCGCCGTCCCTGTCACCATCGCGCTGGTCGAGACCGAGCAGGTTCCAGGTCTGGACCATGTGCGGCGGCAGCGGTGCCGTAACCTTCAGGCGACCGCCATTCGGATGCGGCAGGTCGATGTAGCGGGCATGCAGATGAAGCCGCTTTTGGACGCCGCCGGGGAAATCCCAGTTGTGGTCGTCGATGAAGTATTTGGGATCGCCGATGATCGGATGCCCGATATGCAGCGCGTGGACGCGCAGCTGGTGCGTGCGGCCGGTATAGGGCTCCATTTCCAGCCAGGCGAGGTTCTGGGCTGCCGTATCGATGACACGGTAGTAGGTGATGGCGTGGTCCGCCCCTTCCTCGCCGTGCCTGCAGACTCGCATGCGGTCGCCTTCGTCGGTCTGGTCTTTGGTGAGCCAGGTCGAGATCTTGTCCTCGTGCTTGCGCGGGACGCCCTTCACCAGCGACCAGTAGATCTTCTTTGTGTCGCGCTCGCGAAACGCTGCCGTCAGCTTCTGGGCGGCGCCGCGCGTACGGGCAACGACGAGTACGCCGGAGGTGTCGCGGTCGAGGCGATGCACCAGGCGCGGCTTTTCGCCCTTCCGGCTCGTCCAGGCTTCCAGCATCTTGTCGATGTGGCGATTGAGACCAGAACCGCCCTGCACGGCAAGGCCGGCGGGCTTGTTGAGTACGAAGACCTTCTCGTCTTCATGCAGCAGCATGCGCGACAGGAGTTCGTGGTCGTCGCCGTGCTTCAGATCGTGGCTGGCGATCGGGCCGGTCTTCTTGGCGTCGACATCCATGGGGGGAACGCGCACAACCTGACCGGGCTGAACGCGGGCGTCTGTCTTCACGCGACCGCCGTCGACACGGACCTGGCCCGAGCGCAGAAGCTTCTGCAACGCGCCGAAGCCCAGACCCGGGTAATGGATCTTGAACCAGCGGTCGAGCCGCATGCCAGCCTCGTCGGCTTCCACGGTGATATGTTCGATGCCTGCCATCAGGATACTTTCTCGCTCGGGTTCTCCACCCACTTATCCCGTGCCTTTAGTAGATTTCGGGCGGAAAGGGAAAGCGGAAATGCAGGCTCGGGCGTCAGAACAGGCTGCGGCCGAGGGCGAGACCACCGAAAGCGGCCGAGAGGGACAGGACAAGGCTCGCTCCGACATAGGCCAGGGCCAGATGACTTTCGCCACGTTCGAAGAGCGCCATTGTATCGAGTGAAAAGGAGGAGAATGTGGTGAACCCTCCAAGGAAGCCGACCACCAGCAGCAACTGCATCTCCATAGGGGCGGAGAACCTACGCGCCAGCAGTTCGGTCAACAGACCGATGATGAACGAGCCGACGATGTTGACGGTGATCGTGCCCCAGGGGAAGCCCATCCCCAGCCAGCGGGTCATGGCAATCCCGGTGAGATAGCGGGCTACCGATCCGGTTGCACCGCCGATCGCGACGAGCAGGATGTGGAACATGGATGCCTCCGGCTTTAACGGCTCTTGCGCGCGCCGTTCAAGCCGGTTCGGGCCACCGCGTCAAGCCTTGGCCGACGCCAGAAATTCCGCCACGAAAGCCGACAGCGCCTTCCAGTCGGTGAATTCGTGGTCGCGACTGACATCCGTCGGAGCGTTTTCATGCTCTGCCATACGCCGGATGATCCAGCGCTTGAAGAAGTCATATTCGGTATAACGGAGTGCTCCGGCTGCGTGATGGATCATGCCGGGCTTCCAGCCGCTGGTCTCAAGAAGTGTGTCGGGATAATGCGCGGCCTCCTCACGTTCTTCCTCGAATTCACTGCGGATCAGCAGCGAAAGAGAGATGAGGGCCGTTGGCACACTGTTCAGCCAGACCGCCTCCTGCTTGGCAAAGGCGGTGAAGGCTGCCGGATAGCGCGCCGCGTGAATCGGTGCGCAAAGGATAGCCGCTTCCGGATGGCCAACCGCGTATTCGCCGCCGGAGCTTATGTCGAACAGAAGCGCCCGGTCGCCTTCGGCCTCGACCGCCGACGCGACCGCTTCCGCGATCTTGCGTGTCTGCCCCTCAATCGACGCGTAGCCGACTAGAATAATCATGGTTCTGGTCCTTCCCTGATGACGCACTCAGAGTGCTGCAAGGACATGGATGATGCCTTGATCTGGCGCAAAGCGGGACATCCTCAGACGCCGACGCAACCATTACACTTTTATTCAAAACCACTCATTCGACTTAAAGATGCATAGATAACCGTGGTTTATGCTAATGTCGTTATGTAATATCTGGGAAACGCCCATGACACAGGTTGTCACAGTCTCTGCGCATACCGCGGCCTACGCGATGGAACCGGTGAAGCCGCCGCAACGCGCCTCCCGTGCGTCCTACGTGGAAGAGCATACGAGAATGCTGGCACAGCAGGCAGCACAGAGCGAAGATCTGCGGCTCCGGGCGCTCGTCAACGTCGTGCAGCCTCCGGCGCTCGCCCTCTACTTCCTGACCTCATCGCAACAGCAATTCGAGCAGGCGACACTGAAGGAAACGATCGAGGCCTACAAAAGCTCGGTCGCCTGATCTCCCAAGACCCCTGCGGCCAATGAAAAACCGCGACCGGTGACGGTCGCGGTTTCGTATTTTCAGGGCATAGCGATCAGGGTCACTTGCCCCGGGCCGGACCGACTGGCAGCGCCACGTCCACGGCACCGGCCTTCTCGAAGGTCAGCGTGACGTTGACGGTCGCGCCTTCCTGAAAGGGTTCGGCCACCTTGAAGAACATCAGATGCAGGCCGCCCGGCTTCAACTCAACCGTCTCACCGGCCGGGATTGCGATGCCGTCGGTCAGCTGACGCATCTTCATCACCTCGCCTTCCATCGCCATCTCATGCAATTGGACTTCGCCGGCCTGGGCTGAGGTGGCGGAAACCAGCTTGTCGTCCTCACCGCCCTTATTGACGATGGTGATGAAACCGCCACCGACAGGCTGGCCTGGCAGCATCGCCCTCGTGAAGCCGGCGGTCAGTTCCAGATCGCCTGCGGTCACCGTCTCAAACCCGCCGGGATCGGTGGCCGCCATGTGATCGCCGTGACCGAAATGGTCACCATGGGCGCCGTGCGCGCCGTGGCCATCCGCCGCAGCCTGCTCAGCGGGTGCTCCGTGTCCGGCATGGGCATCATGAGCACCGTGTGCACCATGCGCCCCATGGCCATGGTCACCGCCTTCAGCGGCGACGAGGTTGAGAACCGGTGCCGGACCATTGAGGTCGTGCGGATCCTGTCCGGGTGCTGCGATCTGATCCCAGGCGACCTTGGCGTCAGCGCCGCAGAGTTGAACGGTTGGGAAGGCCAGACCGGTCGCCGGGTCGCCAGCCGCGATCTTCCCATAAACGACGAAGGTGTCGTAGAAATTGTCCGGCAGGTCACCATTCCTGAAGCGAATCTCGACCGGGCCGGATTTCACCTGCTTGCCGTGATTGTCGTAGCTGTTCTGGTAGTCGCCGGTGATGACCTCAACGTCCCAGCCAGCCTTCGGCATCGGCTTGGCGGAAATGAAGCCTTCCGGAAGCTTGATCTGGACCTCGTTGGTCGCCTTGCCGTCGCAACCATGCGGCACCTGCAGAGTAGCGGCGACATAGGAGCCGACCTTGGCGGGCTGGTTGGCAAAGGTCGCGTGGGCAAACACAGCCGTGGTCGATGCGAGCGTGGTAATTGTGGTTGCAAGAATGAGATTGGTCTTCATGGGTGTCTCTCCTTGCCGCGGTCCTTCTTGGCCGTCGGCAGTCTAAAGTCTTCGTCGATTGAATGAGGGCAATCAGACGGAGAGCGGCGGATCGCGCAGGCGTGGACGATCGAGGAGATGGCTGGGGCGGACGGTCGAGTCGACCGGGTCAATCTCACCCAGACTCGGGAACCGGTCGAGCAGCCAGGACTGGTCGGAAGGTTCCGGCAGCAGGATGGCGCCGGCGAGACGGCAAGCCTCGCAATCCGCGGCAGGGCGCGCATGCTTCTGGCCAATATCGGCGATGCAGAGATCGGCAAAAGAGCCGTCGGGCAGCACGTAGGCGACCGACTGAATGTCGTTGGCAAGCGCGGCGGGTGCCCGGTGGCCAAAACCGACAGACAGGAAGACCATCGCGCAGAAGATGCGCAATAGGATCGTCGCTGGCCTGACCTTCGGTTTCATCGATGCCCCCGTTTCGCCAAATCCTTTATCGCGATGCCGGGGACAAGCCAAGTGGCGAGATGCCGCGCCTGCGGAGCAAACACCAAGATGTTTGCGCCCCCGCAAATACGAGGCCGCAGCGACAATTATTTGTTCGGGAGCGACGCAGCCTCTTGCCAAGCCGCCACACTGCCAGATAATGCCTCCATGACCTTGTTGGGAGATACCGGTTTGATCCGGAGCCGAAGGAGCAACCGCCCCGGAAACTCTCAGGCAAAAGGACCACAAGGCGTCGACTGCACTCTGGAGAGAGGCCCGTTTCCAAAGCGGACCAAGCCGAAGGGATAACAATCTCAGGCACAAGGACAGAGGGGGCTCATGAAGCGGCACAACCGTGCCCAGAATTGAGCAAGCGCGCGAGCGCTCAAACCCGGAGGCGACGTCTTGGACGATCAGACCCAACTGAAACGCACCCCCCTTTACGACTTTCATGTATCTCTCGGCGCCAAGATGGTGCCCTTTGCCGGCTACGACATGCCGGTGCAGTATCCGGCCGGTGTACTGAAGGAACACCTGCATACGCGCGCTGCCGCTGGCCTTTTCGACGTTTCCCACATGGGCCAGGTCGAACTTGTCGCCGCCTCCGGCACTTATGAAGACGCGGCCAGGGCGCTGGAAACCCTCGTTCCCGTCGACATCATCGGCCTGAAGGACGGCCGCCAGCGTTACGGCTTCTTCACCGATGACAATGGCGGCATCCTCGATGACCTTATGATTTCCCGCCTCGGCGAGCGCCTGCTGGTCGTGGTCAATGCCGGCTGCAAGGATGCCGACATCGCCCATATGCGGGCGAAGCTTCCTGATGGTGTTCAGGTTCTCGTGCATGACGACCGGGCGCTTCTCGCCCTGCAGGGCCCTAAGGCCGAAGCCGTACTTGCGGCATTGTCTGCCGATGTCGCATCGATGAAGTTCATGGATGTGCGAGACGTCTCGCTCGGTGACATCCCTGCCCTCGTCTCCCGTACGGGCTATTCCGGCGAAGACGGCTTCGAGATCTCGGTGCCATCAGACCGCGCCACAGATCTCGCCAAAGCCTTGCTCGACCAACCCGATTGTCAGCCCATCGGTCTCGGTGCCCGCGATTCGCTGCGGCTCGAAGCCGGCCTCTGCCTCTACGGCAACGACATCGACACGACGACGTCGCCGGTCGAAGCATCGATCGAATGGGGCATCCAGAAGGTGCGCCGGAACGGTGGCGCCCGCCAGGGCGGCTTCCCCGGTGCAGAACGGATTCTCGCTGAGCTTGATAATGGCGTCTCCCGCCGTCGTGTCGGGTTGAAGCCCGAGGGCAAGGCCCCAGTGCGCCCGCCGGCCAGGCTCTTTGCCGACGCCGAGGGGAAGACCGAGATCGGCCACGTCTCCTCCGGCGGCTTCGGTCCGAGCGCCGAAGGCCCGATCGCCATGGGTTACGTGCCGACCGAGATCGCCCTACCCGGCACCCAGGTTTTCGCGGAGGTGCGTGGCAAGCTGATGCCGCTTACCGTCTCTGCCCTTCCCTTCATCACCCCCACCTATAAACGCTGAAAAAATCTCCGGAGAGAACCATGTTGAAATTCACCGCTGAACACGAATGGCTGAAGATCGAGGGTGATGTTGCCACCGTCGGCATTACCACCCATGCCGCCGGCCAGCTCGGCGATCTCGTCTTCGTCGAACTGCCGGAAGAAGGATCGAGCTTCAAGAAGGACGGGACCGCAGCTACCGTCGAGAGCGTCAAGGCCGCCTCCGACGTCTACTGCCCGCTCGACGGCGAAGTGGTCGAGATCAATCAGGCGATTGTCGACGATCCCTCGCTGGTCAATTCCGATCCGGAAGGTGCGGCCTGGTTCTTCAAGCTGAAGCTCGCCAACCCTTCTGACGCCGATGCCCTGCTCGACGAGGCCGCCTACAAGGAGCTGATCGCCTGATGACGACAGAATTCCAGTTCACGGATTACGATCCTTACGATTTCGCCAATCGGCGCCATATCGGCCCGTCGCCCGCCGAGATGACCGAGATGCTGAAGGTGATCGGCTATCACTCGCTCGACGAGATGATCGACGCGACCGTCCCGGGCTCGATCCGCCAGAAGGTGCCGCTCACCTGGGGTGCGGCGATGACCGAGCGCGAGGCGCTCGACAAGCTGCGCGAGACGGCGAACAAGAACAAGGTCCTGACCTCGCTCCTCGGTCAGGGCTATTATGGCACCATCACGCCGCCGGTGATCCAGCGCAACATCCTTGAAAACCCGGCCTGGTACACGGCCTACACGCCCTACCAGCCGGAAATTAGCCAGGGCCGCCTCGAGGCGCTCCTCAACTTCCAGACCATGGTGACCGACCTTACCGGTCTCGACGTGGCGAATGCCTCGCTCCTCGATGAAGCAACGGCTGCCGCGGAAGCCATGGCGCTCTGCCAGCGCAGCGCCAAGACCAAGGCGACCGGCTTCTTCGTCGACAAGGATTGCCACCCGCAGACCATCGCCGTCATCCAGACCCGCGCCGAGCCGCTCGGCTGGAATGTTATCGTAGGTGACCCCTTCACCGATCTCGACCCGACGGAAGTCTTCGGCGCGATCTTCCAGTATCCGGGCACGCACGGGCATGTCCGTGACTTCTCCGGCCTGATCGCCCGACTGCACCAGACCGGTGCGCTCGCCGCTGTCGCTGCCGACATTCTCGCCCTGCTGCTGCTGAAATCGCCCGGCGAAATGGGTGCCGATATCGCCATCGGCTCGACCCAGCGCTTCGGTGTGCCGGTCGGTTATGGCGGCCCGCATGCGGCCTACATGTCGGTGAAGGACGCGATCAAGCGCTCGATGCCCGGTCGTCTCGTCGGGGTCTCAGTCGATGCCCGCGGCAACCGCGCCTACCGCCTGTCGCTGCAGACCCGCGAGCAGCATATCCGCCGCGAAAAGGCGACGTCGAACATCTGCACCGCGCAGGTGCTACTCGCCGTCATGGCCTCCATGTATGCGGTCTTCCACGGCCCCCAAGGCCTGAAGGCAATTGCACAGCAGGTGCACCGCAAGACGGTGCTGCTCGCCAAGGGCCTAGAAAAGCTCGGCTATACGGTGGAACCTGAGACCTTCTTCGACACGATCACCGTCGAGGTCGGCCATATGCAGGGCCTCATCATGCGGGCTGCCGTTGCAGAGGGCGTCAACCTGCGCAAGGTCGGCGAAACCAAGGTCGGCATTGCGCTCGACGAACGCACGCGGCCGGCGACGCTCGAGGCCGTCTGGCGTGCATTCGGCGGTAGTTTCAAGGTTGATGATTTCTCCGCTGAATACCGCCTCCCGACAGATCTGCTGCGGACCAGCGAGTATCTGACGCATCCGATCTTCCACATGAACCGCGCGGAAAGCGAGATGACCCGCTATATCCGCCGGCTGTCGGATCGCGATCTCGCGCTCGACCGCGCCATGATCCCGCTCGGCTCATGCACGATGAAGCTGAACGCGACGGCGGAAATGCTGCCGATCACCTGGCCGGAATTTTCCGACATCCATCCCTTCGTTCCGGCCGATCAGGCGCTGGGCTACAAGGAGATGATCGACGACCTCTCGGAAAAGCTCTGCGCGGTTACCGGTTACGACGCGATCTCGATGCAGCCGAATTCGGGGGCTCAAGGGGAATATGCGGGGTTGCTCACGATCCGCGCCTATCACCTGTCGCGGGGCGATACGCACCGCACCGTCTGCCTGATCCCGACGTCTGCCCATGGCACCAACCCGGCCTCCGCCCAGATGGTCGGCATGACGGTGGTGCCGGTGAAGTCGAAGGACAATGGGGACGTCGATCTCGATGACTTCCGCGCAAAGGCGGAACAGCATGCAGACAACCTCTCCTGCTGCATGATCACCTATCCTTCGACGCATGGCGTGTTCGAGGAGACGGTGCGCGAGATCTGCGAGATCACCCACCAGTTCGGTGGCCAGGTCTATCTCGACGGGGCCAACATGAATGCCATGGTGGGCGTCTCGCGTCCCGGCGATATCGGCTCTGACGTATCCCACCTCAACCTGCACAAGACCTTCTGCATCCCGCATGGCGGCGGTGGTCCGGGCATGGGGCCGATCGGCGTCAAGGCGCATCTCGCTCCCTTCCTGCCCGGCCATGTCGTCACCGACGGTCGTCCAGGTGCAGTCTCGGCCGGCCCTTACGGTTCGCCGTCGATCCTGCCGATCAGCTGGTCCTACTGCCTGATGATGGGTGGCGAAGGTCTGACCCAGGCGACCAAGGTCGCGATCCTCAACGCCAACTATATCGCTGCACGGCTGAAGGGCGCTTATGACGTGCTCTATACGTCGGCCTCGGGTCGCGTCGCGCATGAATGCATCATCGACACCCGTCCGCTGCAGGCTTCTGCCGGCGTGACCGTCGACGATGTCGCCAAGCGTCTGATCGACTGCGGTTTCCACGCGCCGACCATGAGCTGGCCGGTTGCGGGAACGCTGATGATCGAGCCGACGGAAAGCGAGACCAAGGCCGAGATCGACCGCTTCTGCGATGCGATGCTGGCGATCCGCGAGGAAGCCCGCGACATCGAAGAAGGCCGGATGGACAAGACCAACAATCCGCTGAAGAACGCACCGCACACGGTAGAAGACCTGGTCGGCGAATGGACACGTCCCTATAGCCGCGAACAGGCCTGCTACCCGCCGGGCGCCTTCCGGGTGGACAAGTACTGGTCCTCGGTCAACCGCGTCGACAATGTCTATGGCGACCGCAACCTCGTCTGCACCTGCCCGCCGATGGAAGCCTACGCGGAAGCAGCAGAGTAAGAGCCTGAAATTCGCCATGAGAACGCCGCCCTTGAGGCGGCGTTCTTCATTTGTGGTGACACTCTGACAAACCCTGTGATGGAACGGATCTGGCCACAGCCCGTTCTTCCCGCTGTCCAACACAGGAGAACAGACATGCGCAATACTCTTATCCTCGCTGGTGCAGCGGCTCTCATGACGCTCTCGGCGTCGGCCAATGCGCAGGAAACTGTCATCATCCAGCAGGCCCCGCCGGTCACCTCGCAATCGACCATCATTGTACCGGCTCCGGTCGAAACTTATGTCCTGCAGCGCGAAGTGCGCTCGGTGCCTTATGAAGGCGACGTCCTGATCGGTCGCGTCATCGAAGATCCGGTCGAACTCTATCCGGTCGATGGCTACGAGGATTACTCCTACACGGTCGTCAACGAACGCCGAGTAATCGTCGACCCCCGGACCCGCGAGATCATCCAGATCATCGAGTGACCTGTTCGACGGTCAGACCATCGGAACCCGGCTCAGGCCGGGTTCTTTTTCGTTCCGATACCGCGTGACTGTCCCATATTCAAACAAGTCTTCACAGCACCTTGTCCAGCCGGAAACCCTGACCGTTCGGAAAGTCCTAATACCTGTCCGCTATCCTGCCCCAACGACCACCGCGACGGCAGGACAGACGATGAGTATCTCAGCGATCATGGGTATCTCGCTTTCGGGCATGCAAGCGCAGCAGACGCGCCTTGCTGCGACCGCCGACAACGTCGCGAATGCCCTGACACCCGGCTATGATCGCCTCGAAACCAGCTTTACCAGTCGCGCCCAGGGCGGTGTCTCCGCCACGGTCGCCCCGTCGGGCGGACCGGCCCTCGATGACATGTCAAACGTCGACCTTGCCTCGGAAATGCTCTCGCTCGTCGAAGCTGAGATCGGCTTCAAGGCGAATGCTGCGGTCTGGGAAACCGGCGCGGACATCTGGGACGTTCTGCTCAGCATCAAGCGCGACTGATTCTTCGCCACGCCATGCACGCGGCTCACCGTCTAAAAAACGGTGACGTGAAGACGCGTCTCGTCACAACCGATCTCCGCAACGGTCGGATAGCACTGACTTTTTTAGGCCAACGGCTGCTCGGTCCGGCAAAAGCAGCCTAGGGAGCGAATTCTCCGATTGCAAAGATCCGGACATCCAGACACAGTCGGGAGTTGCATAAGGTTGCATCGAGGATGGCATGTATAACGACGCACTCAACTACCTGAAGACACAGATCCTTTCCGCACAGGTCGGGGACGCCGCCGGCATCCGTGGCCTGATCAAGCAGCGTCTCGACCAAGCGCTCACATCTATCCACACCAATGATTATGTCGAGGACTGTCTGTTTCAGATTACCGAGGCGCTCGAACAACTCGACACCGGGTCAACGGACCCGGTGAAGCTTCGCGACTACTTATTGGGCGCGATCGAGGCGTTGCGAGACGAACTCCATCTTTGCGACATCGAGCCGGATGTCCGTCAGTCCGCTGTCGGTTTCTGAGGCACTGCGCTTTCGTCCACCACCGGCGCGGCGGCGATCGAGACCGTCGGCGGCAGCAAGCGACACCATCTCCAGGAGATGATCGAGGAAGAGCGCGTCATCGCTCAACGGGGCTTTCTGCGAAACGCCCTTGATGATCTCCCGAAGACTACGAACTTGCTCTTCCACGATCGAGCGAACATAGATTTCAGAGGATGGAAGTTGGCCATCCGGCATGTCATTCTCCTGCAATTCTTGCATATTCTATATGTCCGTGAAGTTCTTCGGCAAAGGCCAGACGTTGAAGGGCCGCCGCGGCGAAGGGATTGCCCGGTGCGCGCTCGAGATCGAGGACGCTGCCGGTAATCCCGTAGAGTTCGTGATGCCGCAGCAGCCCTGCCATGGAGGGTTTGGCTGTGATCGGAACGATCAGTGAGCCGTCGAGCAAGCTCGGAGCCGCCAACGGCATCACATCCCAACCGGTCGTCAGAAGCAGGTTGACGAGCTTGGGATGCGTCTCGACAACCAGCGTACCGATGCCCGCCACGAGGCAATATTCCATGACCCCGGTCATCAGGATGTTGGAGATCGGCACGCCCGCGATCGTCTTGTCGGAGACTTCGGCAATGCAGCGGGTCCATTCATAGACGCGAGGCCCCCGCGGCCAGTCAGTACCGTCCATCAGATGCGGATAGACATCCGACAGGAGATGCGGCTTCAGGGTCGGCAGTAGGCGGCTATATCCCACCACATTACCGCCGACGATGAGCGGAAGATGGATGGCCTCGTCGCCGTCGAACTGGTCGATCTCCCGCTCGTCGGCACGACGGCAGGCTTCCCATCCCAATCGATCGACGAAGTGGCGATGGCGAAACGCCCAGACCTGCTCCATGACGTCGGCATGGTCATGCGTGTCCCTGCCCAGAATTGTCGCAAGCATGCAGATCCCCAAAAAATCCAGGGGCCAGATTGCGACAAGCGACCCGAATTCAATATAGGCCGTTCTGCCTATTTATCGGATTATTCCGAGCCGAATCGATTCGGCGATCAGTTGCGCACGGTTCACGGAATTCAACTTGCGGCTTGCCGCCGCGATTTCATGCTGAACTGTTTTCTCCGAGATTCCAAGAATTTGGCCAATCTCCCAATTGGTCTTGCCGGCCGAGCACCAGAGAATAACCTCGCGCTCGCGCGGCGTGACCTTGGCCGCAACTGCGGCGCTACGCTCGCTGTTGTCGACGAGGAAAGCACGCAACCGGTTGTGCGCGTAGATTGAAACGATGTGCAGGGCACCCCGCTGCTCGTTGGACAGCTCGACCTTCTGAGCACCGAAGGTGACGATGGCCTGAAAGCCGCCAACGGAATGGAGCGGCACACTGTAGCCATCCAGCATGCCAAACTCGGTCGCCTCATTCATGACGCGCTTGGCGGAACGGCTGAGCGGCTTGTCGGCCAGCGCTTCCGACCAGACGAAGGCCTCGTTCGACATCTTTGTCCGGTAGATCACCGGATCGACATGCACATAGTTTTCTTCCACGTAACGCTCGAACCAGCCTTCCGGCCAGGCATTCAGCATGAAATAGGGATCGATGCGCTCGCCGGGCAGCGGGATGCCGGACACTGCATAGCAGTCCATGCCAAATGAACTCGCCACCTTGCCGAGGCAGGCGAGGACTTCCTCATTGTCGCGGGCTCGCGACGATTCGGTGATAAAATCGAACATCGCATTGGCTGTTGCCTGCCTGTCTGACATCCGCACCCTCAAGATAGCCAGTCGTCACATTTGTGACTTCTAGCACAGCCCGCGACCGGCCGATCCGATTAACATTGGATTTCCAAGAGAATCGATGGAGCATTCACAGTGCTCACCGGCAGGGTGACGGCATCAGCCGACATGCGTTGAAGGGTTCAGATAGCGGTCAACAAGGCATGCAGCAGCGCAATCATGCCAAAGGCGATCAGAATGAACGCGGAGACCCGGCTGACCAGGGTTGCAAATCCCTGGGGGAGCCGCGTGCGCACCACGGTGACGGCACCGCTCAAGAAGAACCACCAGGCAAGCGAGCCGAAGAAGACACCCGCCACCAGTTGCACGCCTTCCCAACCACCCTCGCCCGCCGCCAGGCCTAGTCCGGCAAAAATCGCCGCGAAGGTGAGGATCGTCGCGGGATTGGCGATGGTGAGCAGGAAGGTCGCAGCGATCGTCGACAGCAGGCCTCGGGCCTGGACCCTGGCTGCGGTGACCTCCGACCGCGGCTTAAGACCCGCAATACCGAGATAGATCAGGAACAAGCCGCCTGCGACCTGCAGGGGAAACTGGATCCAGCCGAGATAGGATCCAAGGGCGGTGAAGCCCGCCGCAGCGAGGGCGGCATAGACGCCGTCGGCGATTGCGGTGCCCAGCCCTCCGGCAACGCCGGCCCAGAAGCCACGCTCCAGCGTACGATTGATGCAGAGCGCCCCTATGGGTCCGAGTGGTGCGGCTATCGCGACGCCCAGCACGAGCCCTTTCCCGAAAAGAAGCACGTCCATGTCACTCCGTGCCGATCACGTAGCTGCGTTCGCTCGCTGTCGATAGCGCGATCATCGTCTCGCTGCGGGCAATCAGGCGCTCGCCCTTCAAATCGGCGAGGAATGTCTCGATGCCCGTGAGGTCGGCCGTCCGGATCTTCAGCATATAGGACCAGCTGCCAGTCACATGATGACATTCGAGCACGGCCGGGTGGGTTTCTGCATAATCGCGAAAGGCAGCCTGTTCGGTGTCCTGTGGCAGGGTCACCAGCATGAAGGCGGTGATCGGCAGGCCAAGCGCCGCCGGATCAACCTCAAGGGTGAATCGTCTGATGGCACCCGACGCGACCAGGCGACGGATGCGTTCATTGACGGCGGACGGAGAAAGCCCTACCACATCCCCGATGCTGGCGAGCGAACGACGGGCATCTTCAGCCAGGAGATCGATAATTTTGCGGTCACTGGTATCCATGGCCGCAGTTTATTTGCGTATATCGATATTCCGCAAGATATTTCTTCGAATTACGGCGAAAAAGAGAATTCTCGCGGGATGAAAAGCGTGCAACTCCCCAAGCGCCGGATTGCCGGTCAAATCATGCAGGCGCACCTTGGCGCTGCTTTGCAAGCTCCGACAGATCGGCCGCCTTCAACTCCACGGATTCGCCGCAGCCACAGGCAGACGTCTGATTCGGGTTGTGGAAGGTGAATCCGGAACGCAGCGTGGTGGTCTCGAAGCCCATTTCCGTACCCAGCAGGTAAAGGACCGCAGCCGGATCGATCCAGACGGAGGAGCCGTCTTTTTCGATGCGGTCATCCCTCGGATTTGGTTCGGTCACCAGATCGATGGTGTATTCCATCCCGGCGCAGCCACCCTTCTTGATGCCCACGCGGATGCCCTTGGCATCGGGACCGGAATTCTCGACGATCGCCCTGACGCGTGCGGCAGCCGCATCGCTCATGGTCATTACCTGAAAGCCCATCGGCACAGTCTCCATCAACAACCGGGTTCAAGGTCCGGCGTTTCTCTTGGCAATGTAAGGGAGGCGCCTCGTCGGTTCAATAGCTTAGGCGGGCTCCCGACCCCAGTGGAAGCGCTTTGCGGACAGACCTGCGCCTGATGATGATCAATCCTTGTGCACAACAGCAAGGCGAAAAAAACTTGATCTTTATCAGAAGCTTGAAACGCCCCCTCGCATGAAGCTTCCCTCGATCGCGATCAAAAATATTGCAGTGCACAGCGGAAACGGATGCAAACCCGGGCAAAAGCTTTCGAAATCGAGATGAATTTTGACCATTCGGTAAATTATTTTGCCAGCCAATACCTAAGTGACTGTTTAGATTCTTATTTTAAGACTGGCACAGCAATTGCTTCATTCTCTGCGAAACAAAACAAGGCGCCCGGCGCGCCTCCAGAAGCGGAGAACAGATATGGAAATCGGCGTCTTTATCCCGATCGGCAACAATGGCTGGCTCTTGTCGGAGAATGCCCCGCAATACAAACCGACCTTCGAGCTCAACAAGGCGATCACGCTGAAGGCCGAGGAATACGGCTTCGACTTCGCGCTTTCGATGATCAAGCTGCGCGGCTTCGGCGGCAAGACGGAGTTCTGGGACTACAATCTTGAGAGCTTCACTCTGATGGCGGGCCTCGCCGCCGTCACCTCGAAGATCAAGCTGTTCGGCACGGCCGCCACCCTGATCATGCCGCCGGCGATCATTGCACGCATGGCCACCACGATCGATTCGATCTCGAACGGTCGCTTTGGCGTCAACCTGATCACCGGCTGGCAGCGTCCGGAATACAGCCAGATGGGCTTGTGGCCCGGCGACGACTATTTCTCCGACCGCTACGAATATCTGACCGAATACACGACCGTCTTGAAGGACCTGCTCACGACTGGCCAGTCGGACCTCAAGGGCAAGCATTTCCAGATGGATGATTGCCGGATGAAGCCCATCCCGGAAGGAGATGTGAAGCTGATCTGCGCCGGCTCCTCCAATTCCGGTATGGCCTTCTCGGCTCAGTTCGCCGATTACAGCTTCTGCTTCGGCGTCGGAGTCAATACGCCGAAGGCATTCGCGCCCACCAACGAGCGCCTGCTTGCTGCCACCGAGAAGACCGGACGCGATGTGCGCTCCTTCGTGCTGACCATGGTGATCGCCGAGGAAACGACCGAAGAAGCCTTCGCCAAGTGGGAGCACTACAAGGCAGGTGCAGACGAGGAAGCCATAAAGTGGCTCGGCCTGCAGAGCGCCGTCGATACCAAGTCAGGTTCAGACACCAATGTGCGGCACATGGCAAACCCGGTTTCCGCCGTCAACATCAACATGGGAACGCTGATCGGCTCCTATGCGGAAGTCGCCGCCATGCTCGACGAGATGAGCGAAGTGCCTGGCACCGGCGGCGTCATGCTGACCTTCGACGACTTCCTCGAAGGCATCGAGAAGTTCGGCAAATACGTGCAGCCGCTGATGAAGAGCCGCGCCCATGTCACCCAGATGCTGGAGGCAGCCGAATGAGCGAGGCCGTTGTTGCTGGCTATCAGCCACGCCCGGAGCTGACGAAGAGCGTCACGCTTCCGGCCCGTCCCGAGCCGATCACCCTGAAGCCGTCAGAAACGGCGGTCGTCGTTGTCGACATGCAGAATGCCTATTCGACCGAAGGCGGTTATGTCGATCTTGCCGGCTTCGACATATCCGGCGCCAAGGGCACGATCGCCAATATCAAGAAGACGCTCGACGCGGCGCGTGAAGCGGGCGTTCTGGTCGTTTATTTCCAGAACGGCTGGGATCCTGACTATGTCGAGGCTGGCGGCCCCGGCTCGCCCAACTGGCACAAGTCGAATGCGCTGAAAACAATGCGCAAACGGCCCGAACTGCAGGGGCAACTGCTCGCCAAGGGCACCTGGGACTACGCGATCGTCGACGAATTGCAGCCGAAGCCCGGTGACATCCTGGTGCCGAAGAGCCGCTATTCCGGCTTCTTCAATACCAATATGGACTCGGTGCTGCGCGCCCGCGGGATCCGCAATCTCGTCTTCGTCGGCATTGCCACCAATGTCTGCGTGGAAAGCTCGCTGCGCGATGCCTTTCACCTCGAATATTTCGGTGTGATGCTCGAGGACGCGACCCATCACCTCGGCCCCGACTTCATCCAGCAGGCGACCGTCTACAATGTCGAAAAGTTCTTTGGCTGGGTGGCGAACGTCAACGACTTCTGCGGCGCGATCGGACAGGCAGCGCCTGCCGATGCAGGAGAATGATCATCAACATTCCAACAAGGCCCCATCAAACCAGGAGAGTGTGAGAATGCCCAAGACCATCGTCGTTCCGGAAGGCACCCAGAAGCCGATCGCCCCCTACTCGCCCGGCGCCCTTGCCGACGGCATGCTCTATGTCTCGGGAACCCTTCCCTTCGACAAGAACAATGACGTCGTGCATGTCGGCGATGCCGGCGCCCAGACGCGCCATGTGCTGGAAACCATCAAGTCCGTCATCGAGACCGCCGGCGGCACGATGGAAGACGTCACCATGAACCACATCTTCGTCACCGACTGGGCCAACTATCAGGCCGTCAATAAGGTCTATGCCGAGTATTTTCCGGGCGACAAGCCGGCGCGCTACTGCGTGCAATGCGGTCTGGTGAAGCCAGATGCACTGGTCGAGATCGCGACCGTCGCGCATATCGGGAAAAAGTGATCGGGCTTTAAGCCGCCCTCATCCGGCTGCCGCCACCTTCTCCCCGCAAGCGGGGAGAAGCGACCAGATCGCAATCGCCTGCACCTGGGCTTCCCTTGCACAAAGGGCGGCCATCCCCTCTCCCTGCCTGCGGGGCGAGGGTCAGGGTGAGGGGCCAAGCCAGAGCAAACACGCATGCATTACGACATCCACGGCCTCACCTCTCCCGATGCGCCGACCTTCCTGCTCTCGTCAGGCCTCGGCGGCTCGGGCGGGTATTGGGCACCGCAGATCCCTGCCCTTTCGGAGCGTTTCCGCGTCGTCACCTATGACCATCGCGGCTGCGGCAAGACGGGTGGCGAAGTGCCGGAGACTGGCGGCATTCCGGCCATGGCCGACGACGTTCTCGAAATCGTCGACGCAGTGAAGCTTGAGAAATTCCACTTCATGGGCCATGCGCTGGGCGGTCTGATCGGGCTGGATCTGGCGCTGCGCCGGCCGGAGCTGATCGAAAGCCTCGTGCTGATCAATGCGTGGAGCAAGGCCGATCCGCATTCCGGACGTTGCTTCGACGTGCGTATCGCGCTCCTGGAAAACGCCGGTGTCGAGGCCTTCGTCAAGGCACAGCCGCTCTTCCTCTATCCCGCCATTTACATGGCGGAAAACCCGGAGAAGATGGCGGCGGAAGAGGCGCATGCGCTTGCCCATTTCCAGGGCCGCGACAACATCCTGCGCCGCATCGCAGCACTGCGCGCCTTCGATGTCGACGACAGGCTCGGCGAGATCCAGACGCCGACGCTCGTCATCGCCACCCGCGACGACCTGCTCGTCCCCTATTCCCGGTCGCTGCGCCTTGCCGAAGGCCTGCCAAACGCAAATCTCGTGCTCACCGTCGCCGGTGGACATGCCGTCAACGTCACCTATCCGCAAACATTCAACAGCGCGGTCGTCGACTTTCTGTCGACCCTCGAACACGCCTGAAGGAATTGCCCATGCTGGCCACCAAGACCATCGCACCTGTCGCATCTGCACCGGAAGCCACCTCGCCGGAAAAGAGCGCGACCTATCGCAACGGCATGGCTCGGCTTGCCGCCGCCGTCACCATCGTCACAACCGATGGCCCCGGCGGACGCGCCGGCTTTGCAGCAACCGCCGTCACCAGCGTCTCCGACAATCCGCCGACGCTGCTCGTCTGCCTCAACAAGGGATCTTCCGCCTATCCTGCCGTCAGCACCAACGGGTTCGTCACGGTCAATGCTCTCTCGGCAGAACACGAGCCTGTCAGCCGGCTCTTCGGCGGCAAGACGCCGGTCGATGAACGTTTCGCCGCCGCCACCTGGGAGACGACGGCATCCGGCACGCCGCGCCTGGTCGATGCGCTCGTCTCGTTCGAATGCCGGGTCACGGAAGTGCATGACGGCAGCACCCATGACGTGTTGTTCTGCGAGGTTCTCGACGTCACCACCCGCGACGAGGGTCAGGCGCTGGTCTATTTCGACAGGGCCTATCGTACCGTCTAAACATCTGTAGTGAAACGCAAAACGGCCCGCTTGATGCGGGCCGTTTCGTTAATTGCCTAATTCTCTCAGTACCAGCCGACAGCGACCTGCGCCTCTTCGGACATGCGGTCCGGCGTCCATGGCGGATCGAAGCTCATCTCGACTTCGACGCCCGAGACGCCCTCGACCGAGCCGACGGCATTCTCGACCCAGCCCGGCATTTCGCCGGCGACCGGGCAACCGGGGGCGGTCAGCGTCATGACGATCTTCACCGTGCGGTCGTCCTCGATGTCGATCTTGTAGATCAGGCCGAGTTCGAAGATATCGGAGGGAATTTCCGGGTCATAGACGGTCTTCAGCGCCGCGATGATATCGTCCGACAGGCGGGCGACCTCTTCCGGCGGGATCGCCGTGTTGATGATACCTTCGCGGACGTCGGGCTTGGTTTCGGTGTCACTCATGGTGTTCATTCCTCAGGCGAAGAAGCTGCGGGCGTAATCCAGCGCGTCCGCCAGCGCATCGACTTCTTCCCGTGTGTTATAAAGGCCGAAGGACGCCCGGCAAGTGGAGGTCACGCCGAAGCGTGCGAGCAGCGGCTGGGCGCAATGGGTTCCGGCGCGAACGGCAACGCCGCGACGGTCGATCATGGTGGAGACATCATGGGCATGAATGCCGGCCAGTTCAAAGGAGAAGATCGCCCCCTTGCCCGGCGCATTGCCGATGATGCGCAGCGAATTGATCGCCGAGAGACGCTCATGCGCATAGGCGCGCAGGCTCTCCTCATGGGCGGCAATGTTCTGACGGCCAAGCGCTTCCATATAGTCGAGCGCATAGCCGAGACCGATCGCCTGGACGATCGGCGGCGTGCCGGCCTCAAAGCGATGCGGCGGCTCGTTATAGGTGACGCGGTCTTCGGCGACTTCGATGATCATCTCGCCGCCGCCTATGAAGGGGTCCATATCCTTCAAGCGATCCATCTTGCCCCAGAGCACGCCGATGCCCGAGGGACCGTAGAGCTTGTGGCCGGTCACGGCATACCAGTCGCAGCCGAGATCCTGCACATCAACCGGCATGTGAACAGCGCCTTGAGAACCATCGACCATCACGGCGATGCCGCGTTCATGGGCGATCCGGCAGACCTCCTTGATCGGCACGACGGTGCCAAGCGCGTTCGACATATGGGTGATGGCGATCAGCTTGGTGCGCTCGGTCAGGCAGCCAACAAAGGCTTCCATATCGAAGGCGCCGTCATCGGTCACCGGCGCCCAGACGAGCTTGGCGCCCTTGCGTTCCCGCAGGAAATGCCAGGGCACGATATTGGAGTGATGCTCCATGATCGAGAGCACGATCTCGTCGCCCTCACCGATATGCTTCATGCCCCAGCCATAGGCGACAGTATTGATCGCCTCGGTCGAAGACTTGGTGAAGATGACTTCGTCGATCGAGGGGGCGTTCAGGAAGCGGCGCACCTTTTCGCGCGCCGCTTCATAGGCGTCCGTCGCGGCATTGGACAGGAAATGCAGGCCACGATGCACATTCGCATATTCGTTTGAATAGGCGTGGCTAATCGCGTCGATTACCTGCTTCGGCTTCTGAGCCGAGGCGGCGTTGTCGAGATAGACCAGCTTCTTGCCGTAGACCTCGCGCGACAGGATCGGGAAGTCCCGCCTGACGGCTTCGACGTCATATCCTGTCCGTACCGCGATCGTGTCAGCCATGATGCTCCAGCCAGTCGGTGATGATCTCTTCCAGGGCCTCGACGAGCGGCTCGTTTTCGAGCTCCTCGACGATCTCGGCAACGAAGCCATTGATCAACAGCGCACGCGCCTTCTTTTCCGGAATGCCACGCGACATCAGGTAGTAGAGATGGCTCTTGTGGATGTCGGCGACCGTCGCACCATGGGCGCACTGCACGTCGTCGGCGAAGATTTCGAGTTCCGGCTTCACCGAAAACTCGCAATCATCCGACATCAGCAGCGTGTTGCAGGCCATGCGGGCATCGGTTTTCTGGGCATCCGGAGCAACCCGGATCATGCCCTGGAAAACGCCCTTGGCGCGATCGAAGACGACGTTGCGGATGATTTCCGTCGAGGTGGTGTTCGGTACGTCGTGGCCGAGTGTCATGGTGACATCGGTATGGGTTTCGCCGCCGAGCAGGTTGACGCCGCGTAGCATGAAGTCGGAGCCTTCGCCCGCGGTCTTCACATGCACTTCCTGGCGCACCAGCTTGCCGCCGGCATTGACGATGAAGAGCCTGAACTTCGCATCCTTGCCCAGTTCGGCGCGGATCTGGCCGAGATGCGTGTCGGCATCGCCTTCGCCCTGCAGGATCACCCAGGTGATCTCGGCACCCTCGCCGAGCTTCAGATCGGCGACGACGGAGGCGAGTGCGGCCGAACCGCTCTGGCCGACATGACGCTC
Source organism: Rhizobium rosettiformans (assembly GCF_016806065.1). Classification (NCBI taxonomy): domain Bacteria; kingdom Pseudomonadati; phylum Pseudomonadota; class Alphaproteobacteria; order Hyphomicrobiales; family Rhizobiaceae; genus Rhizobium; species Rhizobium rosettiformans. The sequence goes on along the minus strand of NZ_CP032405.1, from coordinate 3,343,774 downwards.
GATAATGGTTGCCTTGGAACCCTTGCCGAAGCTGGCGGGGAACCGCAGATGCAGCTGACCGGCCGCGTGAACCGACTGCAGCTCGATCGGGGCTTCGATCTCCGTGTCCTCTGCCACTTCGAGCGTAAAGCCGTCGCGCACGAAGGCACCGTTCAGGCGGCCGATCGTGTCGTCCGCGTTGAAGGCTGTCAGACCGTCGGCAGCGGCGCCCGTGGAGAGCGCGTCGCGGTAGAGTGCGATGCTCAGACCATCCGGCAGCGCTGACGGCCGCTGGGCCACGCCCTGCAGGACGTTGAGCACATGAGCGCCCGACACCAAGGGGTCAACCGTCTTGGCAACAGCCTGCGGCTCATCCGCCGGAAGCGCACGCAGCAGCGCCTTGAGGTCCGTATAATGGAAGGTCTCGACGCGGCGCGTCGGCAGGCCCTGGCGCTTCAGCGCGTCGAACAGGCCGTCGCGCTTCAAAAGCACGGCGCCATCGCCCGGAAGGCTGCCGACCTGATTGGTATAGGCGTCGATGAGCTGGGTCTCGGCTACGGTGAGCCGGTTGGCCGCTTGCAATGTCATCGTTGCAACTCCTTCAAAACTTGAGAGCCCTTTAGGCTGCCTGACCGGTGATGTCGGCATAGCCGTTGGCTTCGAGTTCCAGCGCCAGGCTCTTGTCACCCGACTTGATGATCTGGCCCTGGTAGAGAACATGCACGCTGTCCGGCACGATGTAGTCGAGCAGGCGCTGGTAGTGGGTGATGACGACGGTTGCGCGGTCCGGACGCTTCAACGCGTTGACGCCGTCGGCGACGATCTTCAGCGCATCGATGTCGAGGCCGGAATCGGTTTCGTCGAGGATGCAGAGCTTCGGCTCGAGCAGCGCCATCTGCAGGATTTCGGCGCGCTTCTTTTCACCGCCGGAGAAACCGACGTTCAGCGGACGCTTCAGCATGTCAGGGTTGATCTTCAACTCGCCTGCGGCTTCCTTGACGCGGCGGATGAATTCCGGCGTCGTCAGTTCGGCTTCGCCGCGGGCCTTGCGCTGCGAGTTCATCGCAACCTTGAGGAACTGCATGGTGGCGACGCCCGGGATTTCGACCGGATACTGGAAGGCGAGGAAGATGCCCTTGGCAGCGCGCTCGGCCGGGTCGAGTTCGAGAATGCTCTCGCCGTTATAGAGGATGTCGCCTTCGGTGACTTCATAGTCTTCGCGGCCCGACAGAATGTAGGACAACGTTGATTTGCCGGAGCCGTTCGGGCCCATGATGGCAGCCACTTCACCGGCCTTTACAGTAAGGTTCAGACCCTTGATGATTTCGGTGCCGTCTTCGGCGATGCGGGCATGGAGATTTCTGATTTCAAGCATAGACAAATCCTTTCGGACGAATGGGTAACGCGCGAAGCGCAGAGAAATGACTGAGCGGGTGGTCGACCTTAGCCGACCGAACCCTCGAGCGAGATGTTGATCAGCTTCTGCGCCTCGACCGCGAATTCCATCGGGAGCTGCTGGATGACGTCGCGGACGAAGCCGTTGACGATCAAAGCGATCGCCTCTTCTTCCGGGATGCCGCGCTGCATGGCGTAGAACTTCTGGTCCTCGGAGATCTTCGAGGTCGTCGCCTCGTGCTCCACCTTGGCCGTCGAGTTCTTCACCTCGATATAGGGCACGGTATGCGCGCCGCAGGTGTCACCGATCAGAAGCGAATCGCAGTTGGTGAAGTTGCGGGCGTTTTCCGCCTTGCGGTGCATCGAGACCTGGCCGCGATAGGTGTTCTGCGACACACCGGCCGAAATGCCCTTGGAGATGATCCGGCTCTTGGTGTTCTTGCCGAGATGGATCATCTTCGTGCCGCTGTCGACCTGCTGATGGCCGTTCGACACGGCGATCGAGTAGAACTCGCCCTGGCTGTCGTCGCCGCGCAGAATGCAGGACGGATATTTCCAGGTGATGGCCGAACCGGTTTCGACCTGGGTCCAGGAGATCTTCGAACGATCGCCACGGCAATCGCCACGCTTGGTGACGAAGTTGTAGATGCCGCCCTTGCCGTCCTTGTCGCCGGGATACCAGTTCTGGACGGTCGAATACTTGATCTCGGCATCATCGAGCGCCACGAGTTCGACCACGGCTGCATGCAGTTGGTTTTCGTCGCGCTGGGGTGCCGTGCAGCCTTCGAGATAGGAGACGTAGGCTCCTTCCTCGGCGATGATCAGCGTGCGCTCGAATTGGCCGGTGTTCTTCTCGTTGATGCGGAAATAGGTCGACAGTTCCATCGGGCAGCGGACGCCCTTCGGAATGTAGACGAAGGAGCCGTCGGTGAAGACGGCGCAGTTCAGCGTCGCATAATAGTTGTCCGTGACCGGTACGACCGATCCGAGATATTTCTTCACCAGATCCGGATATTCGCGGATGGCTTCCGAGATCGACATGAAGATCACGCCGGCCTTCATCAGTTCGGCCTTGAAGGTCGTGACAACCGAGACCGAATCGAAAACAGCATCGACGGCGATCTTCGAGGTCTGGACGCCTGCCAGCATTTCCTGCTCTTTCAAGGGAATGCCGAGCTTCTCATAGACCTTCAGAAGTTCGGGATCGACTTCGTCGAGCGACTTCGGGCCGGCAGCCGTCTTCGGCGCGGCATAATAGTAGATGTCGTTGAAGTCGATCTTCGGATAATCGACGCGCGCCCAGGTGGGCTCGACCATCGTCAGCCAACGGCGATAGGCGTCTAGTCGCCATTCCAGCATCCATTCCGGCTCGTTCTTCTTTGCCGAGATGAAGCGAACGATGTCTTCCGACAGGCCTTTTGGGGCCTTGTCGACTTCGATGGTGGTTTCAAAACCATACTTGTACTGATCCACATCGATCTGGCGAACCTGATCGATCGTTTCCTGCACAGCAGCCATGGTCGTTCTCCAATCTTGCCGGGCCAAATTCCGACAGCTTGTTAACGTTGGGCGGTGACCCGCCATATCTAAGGTTCCCGAGCCACCATTTCACCCTCTTGGCAAGGGAAAAACGAGGATCGGGCCGGTTTTTCGCCGCTTATGCGGCTTGGCCAGCCGGATTTCGCCGGGCGGCAATCTTCTCAAAGGTCGCAACGAAGCGATCGATGTCCGTTTCCGTTGTCGTCGGGCCGATCGACAGGCGCAGCGCTCCGGTTGCGGCGTCCTCGCCCATCGCGGTCAAAACGTGGCTGGCGCCCACCTTGCCGGACGAGCAGGCCGCACCCGCCGACAATGCGACACCTTCCAGATCGAAGGCGATCTGACCGGTTTCAGCCTTCAGCCCCGGCAGATGGAAAAAGCTGGTGTTGCCTACCCGCGCTTCGCCCCGGCTGTATATGACAGTCTCCGGTGCCGCAGCCAGCATGCCGGCTTCGGCCCTGTCGCGTAACGCTGCAATTGCCGCGTTGCGCTCGACCAGATCCTTCGACATCCGCGAGGCGGCAGCCCCGAAGCCGGCGATCGCCGCGAGATTTTCCGTCCCGGCGCGATGCCCCTTCTCCTGGCCACCACCACGCACCAGAGGTTCCGGCATCAAGGTCTCGCCACGCGACACCAGTGCACCGACGCCCTTGGGACCGCCCAGCTTGTGGGCAGAGAGGATCAGGAAGTCGGCGCCGAGATCGGCGATCGACAGCGGCATGCGGCCTGCCGCCTGCACGGCGTCGACCACCAGCAATCCGCCAAACTTCTTTACGGTGGCGGAGATCTCCCGGATTGGCTGGATGATACCTGTTTCGTTGTTTACGAGCATGACGGCGACCAATGGCAGACCGTCTGCCACATCATGCGAAGCGAGTTGAGCGGCCAGCGCATCGACATCCAGTATGCCCGAACGGGTCACCGGAACCTCCGTCACCTGATCTGCGGAAAACCGGCCGCCGGCCCTCACTGCGGGGTGCTCAATAGCGGAAACATAAAGACGCCCGAGCGCCACACGGGACTTACCCATGCGATAGACGGGCGACAATACGTGATTGGCGGCTTCGGTCGCACTCGCGGTGAAGGTCACATGCGCCGGTTCGGCATCGACGAGGTTTGCCACCTCGCGCCTTGCCTTTTCGATCGAGGCGCGGGCTGCGCGCCCCTCGGCATGAACGGAAGACGGATTGCCGGGCATTGAAAGCGCATCGAGCATGGCCTCGCGCGCCGCGCCCATTAGGGGTGCGGTGGCGTTCCAGTCGAGATAGATGCGCGCAGCGGCCATCCTTGCTTCAGACTCCCATACTCATGGCGGCGCATTTTCCTTGAAATTTCCGCCGGGCTTGCCTTATGACACCTTCACCCCGGATGCGACGCCATCCAGTTTCGAACGGTTCTAAACTTCGTTCTAGAAAAGCTGACTGACGCCGTCAAGTCAGCTTTCTAATTTGGTGTTGACGAACCGCAAAAATGTCAGGGACCGGAACCTAATGCCCGAAGTGATTTTCAACGGCCCCGCGGGTCGTCTCGAAGGCCGTTATCAACCCTCCAAGGAAAAGAGCGCACCGATTGCGATCATCCTTCATCCGCATCCGCAATTCGGCGGAACGATGAACAACCAGATCGTCTACCAGCTATTCTACATGTTCCAGAAGCGCGGCTTCACCACGCTTCGCTTCAACTTCCGCGGCATCGGCCGCAGCCAGGGTGAATTCGACCATGGCGCGGGCGAGTTGTCGGATGCAGCGTCGGCCCTCGACTGGGTGCAGAGCCTGCATCCGGATTCGAAGAGCTGCTGGGTTGCCGGTTATTCCTTCGGCTCCTGGATCGGCATGCAGCTCCTGATGCGTCGCCCCGAGATCGAAGGTTTCATGTCGATCGCGCCGCAGCCGAACATCTACGACTTCTCCTTCCTCGCCCCCTGCCCGTCATCAGGCCTGATCATCAATGGCGACAGCGACAAGGTGGCCCCTGAAAAGGATGTGCTTGGCCTCGTCGACAAGCTGAAGACCCAGAAGGGTATCCTGATCACCCACAAGACGGTGCCGGGCGCCAACCACTTCTTCAACGGCCAGGTGGAAACGCTGATGGGCGAATGCGAAGACTATCTCGACCGTCGCCTCGATGGCGAACTAGTCCCCGAACCGGCCGCCAAGCGGATCCGGTAAGATGATCCGGATCGTGGCCGATACAAACGTTCTCGTCAGCGCTTGTATCGGCCGCGGCCCAGCCTCGAAAGTGATCGAGGCGTGCCTGGACGGACGCCTTGTCCCTTTCCTGTCCGGTCCATTGCTACTCGAGTACCGGGACGTTCTCTCCAGGACCGAGCCTTTTGTTCAGGCACGATTGTCCGCCAATGAACGTTTAGCATTGCTGGAAATTTTCGTTTCTCGCTGCCACTGGCGCACGGCGCATTTCAAATGGCGGCCCAATCTCGTCGATGAAGCCGACAATCACTTGATCGAATTGGCAATCTCGGCCAACGCGCATATACTCGTTACGTCGAACATCCGAGATTTCGAAAAGGCGGAGCTCAGGTTTCCGCATATCAAGATCGAGACACCAGCAGCGACCGTTCGGAGGCTTGAACATGAACGCTTTAACCGTTGAGCTGAGTTCAGAGGTTCACGAAAAGGTGGATCTGATCGCGGCGGAAAAGGGTGTCTCTCCTGAACGCCTGGTATCAGAAATGGCAGCGGAAATGGTGGAGCAACACGAAGCTTACCGCTTGTTCGAGGAGATGGCCGCCCGCGGCAGGGGAAGAGAGGCGGAAGCCCTCGCCTTGCTTCGTCGCGACTGACCGTCGTGTTCGATTACAGACTGTGATGCTTTGAATGACCTCACCCATGACATTTGACGCCGTCGGCCTCGCAGGTGGCGGAAACCGTTGCTACTGGCAGAGCGGCTTCTTGAAGGCCTTCAGTCAGCATCAGCCACTCAATCCGCGCTTCTATGTGTCCGTTTCTGCCGGGGCCTATCACGGCGCGATGTTTCTTGCCGGTGTCGGCGATCGGGTGCGCGAATCCGCCTTCGCATTCGCCGAAAAGGGGCATCGTGGCATCGACTGGCGGGCGCTGAGGCGGCGGCAATCGCCGCTGGTCGTCGGTGCTCTGTTTCGACAATTGCTCGCCAGCGAATTCGGCGAGGCAGAACTCGCCACCTTGAAGGCTGCGCCGCCGATGTTGATCCAGCTCTCAGGCGTTCCGGACTGGATGCCGGGCACGCTCGGGGCGCTGGGCTCGATCGGCGCCTACCAAATCGAAAAGCTGTTGACCGATGGCACCCATTCGAAGGCAGGGCTTCGCATGAAATTGCGTCCGACCTGGTTCTCCACACACAATGTCGACTATCCCGGTGAGCTGGTCGATGCACTGATGGCGACCTCCTCGGTCCCACCCTTCATGCCGGTCGGACGGGTCCGCGGCCGCGCCTATCTCGATGGCGGGCTCGTCGACAATCCGCCGCTGATGAAGCTGAGCGAGGTCGAAGCGAAGGGCTGGAAGACGCTGCTGCTCTCCACTCGTTTTGGCCGCACGCCGCCGGCGGTCGCCAATCGCATCGTCGTCGGCCCGAGCGAGGACATCCCGGTCAACAAGTTCTCTGTCGGCGACGCAGCCGGCATCCGCCATGCCTATGAAGTGGGTTTGCGGGATGGGCTCGCCTTTGCTCAAAAGGGACCGGCTGCAGACCCCGTCAAGTGAAAGTCAGCTGCTCGGCTGTCGGGACGCCGCCACGAGCACTCCGCCACTTACCGGCTGACCGACACCCGTCGTCCCCGGAAAGGTAAGCGGCAGCCCGCTTGCCGATCGTACAGCCAGATAGGCCCAGGCCTCAGCTTCCATCGCGTCGCCATCGAAGCCGGCCTGTTCTGCGCTCATGACCTCCGCTCCTCTCTCCGCGGCCAATCGCACAAGATCGGCCATGATTGTGCGGTTCAGCCGTCCCCCGCCACAGATGACGAAGGTCTTCGGGAAAGCCGGCAGATGCCCGGCCGACTTCAAGACGGCCGCAGCCGAGATGTAAGCCAGCGTCCGCGCACCATCGGACAGCTCCGCCTCGTGGCCCTCAGGCGGGCGAAAATCGTTGCGGTCCAGCGACCGGCGCTTGCTAGCCGTGAAAAACGGATTGTCCAGATAGCGCTCGGCGAGCGCCATAATGACCGAACCTTCCGACGCGATGCGGCCGCCGTCGTCATAGGGGATGCCGGCATGGGCCTCGACCCATTGATCGATCAGCGTGTTGCCCGGTCCGCTGTCGAAGCCGATGATTATGCCGTCGCGGTCGAGGAAGGTGAGGTTCGAAATGCCACCGATATTGACGAAACAGACCGGCCAGTCACCTGCCGGGATCTGGTGCGCCAGAGCCTGGTGATAGACCGGCACCAGCGGGGCGCCCTGCCCTCCATGGACCATGTCGTTGGCGCGCATGTCATAGACAATGTCGATGCCGGTTTCGGCTGCCAGCAGCGGCCCGTCGCCCAGCTGCACGGTGAGCGCCTCATCCGGTCGGTGCAGCACCGTCTGGCCATGGAAGCCGATGAGGTCGATCTGCTCGGGCTTCAGCTGCTGCTGCCGCAGGAAAAGCGCGACCGCTTCTGCATGACGTAGAGTCAGGTCCCTCTCCATAGGTGAGAGATCACCCGGCCGCTCGTTGCGTTGCCTGATCGTCTTGGCATCTTCCAGCGCCCGCTTCAGCCGGTCGCGAAAGGCCGGTTCGTAGGGCACGGAGAGAAAGGGGCCGCGCTCGACCACCGTCTCGCCATCGGTGCGGACAAGCGCCACATCGATGCCGTCCATCGATGTGCCGCTCATCAACCCGATCGCCGTCCTGATTTCCGCCATTTGCCACCCGATTCGGCTACCGTTCACGCCGGACATTCATGACCGAGACGGGTGCACAATTCAAAAAACAATGCTAAAGCCCGCGCGGATTTCCAAGATTACCACCGAAAGACCAGAGAACCGAAAGCAACAGCGTCATGACGAAGTTCAAGTCCGATTTCCTCCGCATCCTCTCCGAGCGCGGCTTCATTCATCAGATGTCCGATGAAACGGGGCTCGACGATCTGCTCGCCAAGGAAAGCGTGACGGCCTATATCGGCTATGATCCGACGGCATCCAGCTTGCATGTCGGCCACCTCATGCAGATCATGATGCTGCGCTGGTTCCAAACCACTGGCCACCAGCCGATCTCGCTGATGGGCGGCGGTACCGGCATGGTCGGCGACCCCTCCTTCAAGGAGGAAGCCCGCAAGTTGATGACCATCGAGACGATCGAAGAGAATATCGCCTCGATCAAGCGCTGCTTCTCGCATTACCTCGACTATGACAAGGGCCCGAAGGGCGGCGCCCTGATGGTCAATAATGCCGAGTGGCTACGCGGCCTCAACTACCTCGAATTCCTGCGCGATGTCGGTCGGCATTTCTCGGTCAACCGCATGCTCTCCTTCGACAGCGTCAAGACGCGGCTTGACCGCGAACAGTCCTTGTCCTTCCTGGAATTCAACTACATGATCCTCCAGGCATACGACTACGTCGAGCTGAACCAGCGCTACGGCTGCCGGCTGCAGATGGGCGGCTCCGACCAATGGGGCAACATCATCAACGGCATCGATCTCGGCCACCGCATGGGCACACCGCAGCTCTATGCGCTGACGGCACCGCTGCTCACCACCTCCTCCGGCGCCAAGATGGGCAAGTCGGCCTCGGGTGCCGTCTGGCTCAATGCCGATCTGCTGCCGGTCTATGACTTCTGGCAGTACTGGCGCAACACCGAGGATGCCGATGTCGTGCGCTTCCTCAAGCTCTTCACCATCCTGCCGATGGACGAAATCGCACGTCTGGCAGCGCTTGGTGGTTCGGAGATCAACGAAGCCAAGAAGATCCTCGCCACCGAAGTGACGACGCTGCTGCATGGCCGGGAAGCCGCTGAGCAGGCTGCAGAGACGGCCCGCAAGACCTTCGAGGAAGGGGCGCTTGCCGATACGCTGCCGACTGTAGAAGTCGCGTCTGCTGAACTCGAAGCCGGGATCGGCTTGCTCGGACTGATCGTCAAGGCGGGCCTTGCTGCCTCGAACGGTGAAGCCCGTCGTCATGTCCAGGGTGGTGCGGTCAAAATCAACGATGCCGGCGTCTCTGATGAGCGCATGTCTGTGGGAACTGCAGAGGTCACAGCGGATGGCGTCATCAAGCTTTCGCTGGGCAAGAAGAAGCACATTCTCATCAAGCCTGTCTGACCGTCTAAAGACTTACACTGACGACACCCGAAAAGCCCGCGATTGCGGGCTTTTCTGCATTGATCAACAGCCGTTAACCTATGGCGCATTTTTCACCAGCCTACCCGCCCTGCCGCATATCACGGCAACCTCATGCACAAATGCATAGCAGTCGCACATTATTTGCACTGCACAATATTGTTTTACGGGCGTATAAGAACGTCAGTCGCCGATGCGGGAAAGACCGCAGGATCAGCGAACATTCGACGAGGAAACGACCATGAACCCGATCCGCATTGCAAAGAACTGGATCAGCTACCGCCGCACGATGAACGAACTGGGCAACCTGTCTTCGCAGACCCTCAACGACATCGGCATCACCCGCTACGAGATCCGCAACATCGCTTCGCGCTCTTTCCGTTAATCGGACCTGCGCAAAGCAGCCTGTCAAACGGCACCGCATGGTGCCGTTTTTGATTCCGGCTTCATCAAATTGAACGCCCGGCCCGCTGCATGGCTCCAGACATGATGGACCTCGCGCCGCGAGGCGTGATATGGAGCCGCCCATGACGAACAGCACCTTCTCCCCCATTCATATCATCGGCGGCGGTCTTGCAGGCTCTGAAGCCGCCTGGCAGGTCGCGCAATCCGGCGTTCCGGTCATTCTGCACGAGATGCGCGGCGTGCGCGGCACGGATGCACACAAGACCGACGGCCTTGCCGAGCTGGTCTGCTCCAACTCCTTCCGCTCCGATGACGCAACGTCGAACGCTGTCGGCGTCATCCATGCCGAGATGCGGCTCGCCGGCTCGTTGATCATGGCCTGCGCCGACAGGCATCAGGTCCCGGCCGGTGGCGCACTCGCGGTCGACCGCGACGGCTTCTCCGAGGCTGTCACTGCCGAAATCCAGCGGCATCCGCTGATCACGGTCGTCCGCGAGGAAGTGACCGGCCTGCCGCCGGAAGACTGGGATCTCGCCATCATTGCCACAGGCCCCCTCACCTCGCCGGCGCTCGCCGAAGCCATCCGCGAACGGACAGGCAAGGACGCGCTCGCCTTCTTCGATGCCATCGCACCGATCGTGCATACCGACAGCATCAACATGGATATCTGCTGGTTCCAGTCGCGCTACGACAAGGTCGGGCCCGGCGGCACTGGCAAGGACTATATCAACTGCCCGCTTGATGAGGCCCAGTACAATGCCTTCGTCGACGCCCTGATTGCCGGCGACGCCGTCGGCTTCAAGGAATGGGAAGGCACGCCCTATTTCGATGGTTGCCTGCCGATCGAGGTGATGGCCGAGCGCGGCCGCGAGACACTGCGCCACGGGCCTATGAAGCCGATGGGCCTCACCAATGCCCACAACCCGACCGTCAAGCCCTATGCCGTCGTGCAACTGCGCCAGGATAATGCGCTGGGCACGCTCTACAACATGGTCGGTTTCCAGACGAAACTGCGCTACGGCGCCCAGGCGGAAATCTTCCGGATGATCCCGGGCCTGGAGAATGCCGAATTCGCCCGCCTCGGCGGCCTGCACCGCAACACCTATATCCACTCCCCGACCCTGCTCGACCAGAGCTTGCAGCTGAAGGCCCGTCCGGGCCTGCGCTTTGCCGGCCAGATCACAGGCTGCGAGGGGTATGTGGAAAGCGCCTCGATCGGCCTGCTCGCCGGCCGTTTCGCAGCAGCGCAGCGCAAGGGCGAGACACCAAGCATTCCGCCGGCGACGACAGCCCTCGGTTCGCTGCTCAATCACATCACCGGCGGACACATCGTCTCCGACGAGGAGCCGGGCAAGCGCTCGTTCCAGCCGATGAACATCAATTTCGGATTGTTTCCCGAGCTTGAGCCCGGTTCGATCATCAAGCCTGAGGGCGTCAAGCGCTTCCGCGGCAAGGACAAGACGATCATGAAGCGACAGCTGATCGCCGCACGGGCACTCGAACACTGCAAGACCTGGCTGGGTGCTGCCTGACGGCGACGTCAGGCCTCAGCCTGTCGTGCTGGAGGCGGTGTCCTGTTCCCGGTCGGCATGGCCAACGTAGTTTCCAAGCAGCCAGAGGGACACCTCTGCCGCGATTGCCGGGTTCGCAAAAGTGAACTCGCCATTGTGGAAGGATGCGTCGAGAAACTCGACGGCGATGCCCTTGCCGTTCGGCAAGGCGCGAACACGCACGGTGCCTGGCTCGATCAGATGGCAGGCGAAATGGTTGCGCATGCTGCGCATGAAGCCTGCCTTGTTGTCATGAAGACGGACGAAGACCGCCTTGCCGTCGACCGTGGCGTGCAGGCTGCGGATCGCCTCTTGCGGAAAGGCGCGGCCGAATTCGAGGATAGCGAGGCCAGCATCCTGAAATCCCTCATCCTCCTGGCGCATCATACGCAGGGAGAAATAGGCCAGCGCCAGGACGAGCGCAAAGACGATACCCCAAGTCACCATGATTAGATCTCGCGTCCTTCCCCGCACACATACTATCGCAATGGCTGCTAACAGGCGAGCCTTGCGTGAACGTGGTGTAGCCGGGACGTGGCCGCTGTGTCAGAGCCGACCCGTCAGCAGCAAGCGCATCATCGCCATCTGCCGTCGCCATTGCGGCGGGCGAATATCGGTCGAGAGAGAGGCATGGCCGATCTTCATCGCCCGCTTGAATACCGATTCTGCCAGCGTCGCAGGCAGGAAGGCGGCAAGCAGGCTCTTCGGTATTCTCCCGGCGGCTCGCGCCTTGCGCAGGTGATCGAGACCGAAACCGGCAAAGGCCTGGATGGCGGCGGTCATCCGCTCGTCGTTGCCCCCGGCCAGAAATCCGTCCCGGTCGAGCCCCACGGAAGCAAGGATCTGTGTGGGGAGGTAAACCTGGCCTCGGGCCCGATGGATCGGCATCAGCAGGATCGCGCCGGCAACTGCCAGTGCCACACCCGCATGGCCTGCGATCTCTGAGGCAGCCTCGGCTGCCTCAGCATCGAGAACCAGAGATGAAAGTTGAATGAGCGCCGCCGCCGTCTCGCCGGCATAGCCTTCGAACATCGCGGGCGTTTCCATGGGATCGTCGTAGAGGTCGAAGATGCGCGCGTCGGCCATGGCGACAAGCGGCGCCACCGGCAGGCGCCACGTCTGCACGGCGCGAAGAAGCTCTGCAGCGACAGGATTTCCGGCCGTCTCGCCATGGGCGGCACCTTCCAGCAGATCCCGCCAGTATTGCAGCCGCACCTCGCCCGGCAAAGGTTCGCGCACGAGGTCGCGCACCCGGGCGAGCTCGGCATTGTAGGCATAAAGCGCAACGATCGCGGCACGACGATCGGCCGGCGTCAGGAGGCTTGCCAGGTAGCGGTCGCGATCCGTCTCCTGCAGTGCCCGCAGGCAAAGCGCCTCATTGGCTGACGGGATATCGCTCACGATGCACCTTTCGACGATGATCAGACGGCAATCAAGGCGGCGGCAACCGGGCGTTGCTCGGCCAGCATGATGTTATACGTGCGCACGGCAGCACCGGTTCCCATGGGATCGGTGGCAATGCCCTTCGCCTTCAGCGCGGACCGCAAATCGGGATCGACAAGACGCAATTGCCGACCTGTGCCCAAGAGCAGGAACTCGATACCGGCCTCGGAGAACACACGCGCAAGCGAGGCTTGCGTGATCGGCTCCTCCTCGGTCTGCTCCCAGCCATAGACGCCTGAGGGAAGCAGGAGAAGCGACCCACGATGCGACATGTCGGCGAAGCGGAAACCGCCATTGCCGTAACTGTCTATACCGGGCCGCCCCGGGAAATGGGCGTCACGGATGGTGACGCCCTTGTCTCCGAAGCCAAAGACCATCGGGTCAGGCTCCGGCCTTGGCCGGCATCTTCTCGCCTTCGCTATCGTCCTGCTGGAACGATTCCGGACGCAGCTTGAAGGCGATCAGCACCGGACCGGCGATGTAGATCGACGAGAATGTACCGATCAGAACGCCTGCCAGCATGGCGAAGGTGAAGGAGGCAATGACTTCGCCGCCGAACAGATAGAGTGCACCAAGTGCGAGGATCGTACTGCCGGCCGTCAGCACCGTACGCGAAAGCGTCTGGTTGATCGATTCGTCGATCAGGACCTCAAGCGGCATCTTCTTGTAGCGCCTCAAGTTTTCCCGCATGCGGTCATAGACGACGACCGTGTCGTTCAGTGAGTAACCGATAATCGTCAGGATGGCCGCGATACTGGTCAGGTTGAATTCGATGCCGGTTAGGACGAACAGGCCGAGCGTGAAGACGACGTCATGCAGTGTCGCGATGATTGCGCCTAGCGCGAACTGCCACTCGAAGCGGAACCAGATATAGATCAGGATACCGAACAGGGCGGCGGCAACGCCGACAGTCGCGGAATAGGTCAGATCGCTCGAGACGGACGGTCCAACCACTTCGACACGGCGGAAGTCGTATTCGGCTTCCAGTTCACCACGCACCTTGGTCAGAGCCGACTGTTCGGCATTCTCGCCACCATCCTGCGCCTGCAGACGGATCAGCGCGCTCGCATCGTCCCCGAAGCCCTGGGCCTGTACTTCGCCGAGGTTCAACTGGCTCAGACGCTCGCGTATATCGGAGAGATCAGCGGTTCCGTCACGTGCCTGCACTTCGATGATGGAGCCGCCCTTGAAGTCGATCCCGAGGTTCATGCCAACAGTCGCAAACCCGACCAGCGAGGCTACCGAGATGAGCATGGCCAGTCCGAAGTTGAACTTGCGGGCCGCCATGAAGCGAATGTTGCGGTTGTCGAAGAAACCGGTGCGTACGCTCTTCGGAATCTGTTTCGGGCGCTTCCAGCGGTACCAGAACGCCATCAACCAGAAGGTCAGGGTGAAGGCAGTAAAGACGGTCGTCACGATACCGATCGACAGCGTGACGGCGAAGCCACGAACTGGACCGGACCCGAGGAAGAAGAGGACGACGGCCGCAATCAAGGTCGTCAGGTTGGCGTCGACAATGGTCGCAAAGGCCTTCTTGAAGCCGACTTCGATCGCTTGCACCAGTGGTCGACCATTTCGGGCTTCCTCTCTGATGCGCTCGTAGATCAGAACGTTCGAGTCGACCGCCATACCCATGGTCAGCACGATACCGGCAATACCCGGCAAGGTCAGCGTCGACCCGATCAGCGACAGCGCCGCGAGGATCATGGCGATGTTGGCCGCGAGCGCGATGTTCGCCATCACGCCGAAGGTGCCGTAGAAGGCGAGCATGAAGACGACGACCGCGATACCGCCGATGATGCTGGCGGTCACGCCGGCATTGATCGAGTCCTGGCCGAGGCCGGGGCCGACGGTGCGTTCCTCGACGACGGTCAGCGTGGCAGGAAGCGCACCGGCGCGCAGCAGAACGGCGAGGTCGTTTGCGCCTTCGACCGAGAAACTGCCGGAGATCTGTCCGGAGCCGCCGAGGATTGGCTCGCGGATGACAGGCGCGGAAATGACCTGCTGGTCGAGGACGATGGCAAAGGGATTGCCGACATTTTCCTGCGTCGCCTGGGCAAAACGCTGGGCACCGCGGCTGTCGAAGCGGAAGCTGACAACCGGCTCATTTGTGCGCTGGTCAAAGGCTGCCTGGGCATCAACGAGGTTTTCACCCGAAATCAGCGCACGACGCTCGATGAGGTAGGGAACGGCCGGATCATCAGCCGAATACAGGACCTCCGATTGTGCCGGCGGACGTGTGTTGATCGCCTCCATCACCGGCATCGACGTGTCGACCATGTGGAAGGACAGTTTGGCCGTCTGGTTCAGAAGCGCCTTCAGACGCTGCGGATCGGTCAAACCCGGCACCTGGACGATGATACGGTCATCACCCTGGCGCTGAATGAGCGGTTCGGTCGTTCCGAGCTCGTCGACACGGCGGCGAACGACTTCCATCGACTGCGTCAGGGCAGAAGACACACGGTAGTCGATGCCATCATTGGTCAGCGTCAGGCGCAGCATGCCGCCTTCGGCCTGCTCGAGAGCAACCTCCGTCACGGAGCCGCCGGTCAGGCCGCCAACGCTGACGGGATCGGTCAGCGAGCGCAACGCCTCGATCGCTTCCGGCACCTTGTCCGCGTCGGTGATACGCACCTGGATCTGCTGGCCCACGCCGGAAAGGCCCGTGTAGCGGATGCCGGCTTCGCGAAGCTGGGTCCGGACGTCACCGACGATCGTCTCCAGGCGTTCCTTGACGATGTCCTGGCGCTCGAGCCTCAGCATGATATGCGAGCCGCCCTGAAGGTCGAGGCCCAGCGTCACCTTGCTTGTGGGGAACCACGAGGGAAATGCTTCCAGTTCCTCGTCCGTGAAGGCATTCGGCAGGGCGACAAAGACGCCGAGCGCAACGGTCAACCAGATGAACAATGTCTTCCAGCGGGAGATGTAAAGCATGGAACTCTCGAATCAGGGCATCGGAAAATGGCAAAGGCCGGCACGAGGCCGGCCCAGCGGGATCAGGCGGCGGTTTCGGTCTTGACCGGCTCGCCCTTGACGCGGACTTCCGCCACATACTGGCGCATCGCACGAACCTTCACGCCGTCGGCGATTTCCAGTTCGAGTTCCTTGTCGTCGATCACCTTGGTGACCTTGGCGACGATGCCGCCACCCATGATCACCTGATCGCCACGACGAATGGCAGACAGGGTCTCTTCACGCTTCTTCATCTGCGTCCGCTGCGGACGGATCAGGAAGAAATACCAGACCACCATCAGCGGCGCAAAGAGCAGCAGCATTTCCAGTCCGGATCCCATAGCGCTCGGAGCGGCTGCGTCCTGGGCAAAGGCCTCGGTGATAAACATGAAAGACTCCCTATTAAAGCGTATTGGAGAGCCCTGCGGCCCCCTCGTCAGGTCGCCGGAATATAGTGAGAGAGCCCATGAATGCAACAGAAACAGCGCTGAAGCGTACCATTTTCAGGCGCCCTACCCTTTATGCCCGCAATTCTGCGTGATACCGCCCGAGCTGAGGCTTCTACAGCCTGACCGGACGAGGAGGAGTACAACGATGGACGACCTGACCGCGAGCGCACTTCTGGCGGAAGTGAAGCGTCTCACCGAGGCCGTTGAACGGCTGGCAGGGCCGGCGCCCGCCGTCAACGACTGGGAGGCCGCAGACTGTTTCGTCTGGGCTCCGGCACGGCTCCACTTACAGCCAATCAAGCGCCCGAACCGCGTGGAACTGGACCTGATCCGCGGCGTCGATCATGTGCGCGACATCCTGCACGAAAACACATTGCGCTTCGCCGAAGGCTTTCCCGCCAACAATGTATTGCTCTGGGGCGCGCGCGGCATGGGCAAGTCGTCGCTGGTCAAGGCCGTCCATGCCGACATCATCAAGACGAACGGCATCGCGCTGAAGCTCGTCGAAGTGCATCGGGAGGATATCGCGACGCTTCCCGCCCTGCTCGACATCATCAAGGATGCGCCGCACCGGATCGTTGTCTTCTGCGACGACCTCTCCTTCGACCATGACGACACCGCCTACAAGTCCCTGAAGGCGGCACTGGACGGCGGGGTCGAGGGCCGGCCGGACAATGTGCTCTTCTATGCGACATCCAATCGACGCCATCTGCTTCCACGCCACATGATGGAGAACGAACAGTCGACGGCGATCAACCCGTCGGAAGCCGTCGAGGAGAAGGTCTCGCTCTCCGACCGTTTTGGCCTTTGGCTCGGCTTCCACAAATGCAGCCAGGACGACTACTTGACCATGATCGACGGCTATGCCGCGCATTTTTCGCTGCCGCTTCCCCGCGAGCAGTTGCATCACGAGGCCCTGGAATGGGCGACCACCCGAGGCGGCCGCTCGGGCCGTGTCGCCTGGCAATACATCCAGGATCTCGCCGGACGTCTGCGGATCTCCACCGACCGCCGCTGAAACAGGCACCACTGGACACAGAAAAGCCCGGAGCGCGAGCTCCGGGCTTTTTCACCACCTGGTACGCAACACACTATTCCAGGTAGGTGATCGGGTTGACCGGGGCTGCATCCTTGCGGACTTCGAAGTGCAGCATCGGACGCTTGACGTTGCCGGTCATGCCTGAGGTCGCGATCGTCTGGCCGCGCTGGACCTTCTGGCCACGCTGCACCGACAGGCTGTCGGCATGGCCATAGACGGTGACCTTGCCATCGTCGTGACGGACGAGAACCGTGTTGCCGAGTTCCTTCAGGCCGTTGCCTGCATAGATGACAACACCATTCTCGGCAGCCTTGATCGGCGTGCCCTGCGGCACGGAAATCGCGATACCATCGCTGCGCTTGCCATCGATATTGGCGCCGAAATTGGCGATCACGGCACCACGGGCCGGCCAGCGATACTTGCCGATGCCGGTCATTTCCGGGGCGGCCGTTTCCGGCTTGGCAGCGGCGACTTCCGTGACCGACTTGTTGGCGGCCGGGGCCTGATATTCGGCGGGCTGGCCAGCAGCCGGCACGGAGGCCGTCTTGACCGGGTCGGCGGCGGGTGCAGCCGGAGCCTGGGCAACGGCGGGAGCCGCGCTGCTCTTTGCCGGCACCACGAGCGCCTGCCCAATGCGGATATTGCCCGTCGTCAGACCGTTCGCCTTCTTGAGTTCATCGACCGTAACGCCGTTTGCCTTGGCAATGCGCGCCAGGGAATCACCCGGCTTCACGATGTGCGAACCGGCACTAGCACCGGCGCCTGCATCCGACTTGCCGGTGGCGGCCGATGCCGAAACCTGCTGCTTCTCACGGGAATTCGGGGCATTCGGCAGGACAGCGACGTTCTGCTGCTGGTCGCCCGGCAGCACCGGCTTGCGGCCATCGGTCGGCAGCCCGGAAGCGTCGGCCGCAGCGCGGGCCGCATTCGGGCCGCCAAAAGTCGGGATAATCACCAGCTGGCCGGGAGCCGCGTCACTGACATGGGTCAGACCATTGGCTTTCAGAATTTCCTTCTGCGGCACGCCGTAGCGATCAGCGAGCGTCGCGATGGTCTCGCCGGGCCGCAACGTCACGCGGGCAGCACCGGCCGTGGACCAACCGCCCTGGCGGGGCGTCGAACCGGTCGAGGTCGGCTCGGCCAGAACCTGACCTGGATTGACGGCCGCAACCTGACCGGTCTGCGGCTGAGGCGCAGACGGGAAGGGCTGCGCCATGACAGCAGAACGGTCGGAATTGTTGCCAGAGCCAGACGGCGCAGCAAGTTCGGCACGCTGGACGGAGGCCGGGGTGCTGGCAGCCCGGGCAGATGCCGGCGCCCCGTAAGACGGACTTGCCGGCATCGGCTGCGCCATGGCCTGAGACTGCCCATACATGCCGCCGCCACCGATATTCTCGGTGGGGATCGGCGGCTGATTGCGCTGCTGACGAGGAATGGAAGCGGTTGTCAGACTGTCGGTGGAGAAGACCGAGCTGAAGCGCGAGGCGTCTGAACTACACCCGGCTGCCGTACCCGCCAGGAGGAGCGCGCCGCACAAACGAGCGACAGGCAATCCAGCTTTCGGCGATACACTTTTACGCATGACTCGACCCACATATGACACAACTTGATGTGGGTTCATTAAAGCGCGTTAGTATTACCGGTCAGTTAACCCCGTGGATTCGTTATGAACGAATTCAGCGAAGCGCATATAAATTATGCAAAGGCGGGCGCCCTTGCGCCTGCGTTCAAAGGGTTTTCAAGAGTTCCGAAAAATATCAGTTCAGAGGTGCTGGGCAATCTTCGGCTGCAGCGGCAGGAAGGGCACCTCGAACAAATCCTCCCGTTCGAACCGGCTTCCGGTCTTGGTCAGACGGACCATGACGCAGCGCTCCTCATCCAGCATGATCGGCGCGAGCAGCATGCCGCCGGATACAAGTTGTTCAGCAAAGAACCGGGGCATCACGGGATAGGCCGCCGTACAGATGATCCGGTCGAAGGTCCCCTCGCCCGGCAACCCGTTCGAGCCGTCTACCTGACGCAGTATGACGTTGCGAATCGCAAGCTGCTCCAATCGACGCTGAGCGCTCGCAATCAGGGTCTTGTATCGCTCGATCGAGATCACTCGCTCGGCGAGCCGCCCGAGAACGGCGGTCGCGAAACCACTGCCGGTGCCGATCTCAAGCACGCGATGTCCTGGCTTCACCTGCAGCATGGAAAGCAGCCGAACGGCGAGATCAGCCCCCTCCATGAACTGCCCGCATTCGATCGGGATGGAGCGGCTGGAATAGGCGTTCTGGGCAAATTCGGGCGGAACGAAGCTTGAGCGATGCGTCTGCTCGACGGCCGTCAGCAGATCGATATCGGTGATGCCTTCAGCCCTCAGCCGCAGGACCAGAGCCGCAAAGCCCTCGCGCTCGACCAGAGCCGATCTCACACCGCATCCCCATCGACCAGTGCTGCCGCAACCCTATCCTGTACCGCATAGTCGGTCATGTCGAGCTTCAGCGGCGTCACGGAAATCTTCTTCTCGCGCAGCGCATGAATGTCGGTTCCGGCTCGGAAGTTGCCCTTGCGGTCGCCGAAGCGCAGCCAGAAATAGGGAAGGCCGCGACCATCCTGGCGCTCTTCCACCGAGAGGCCGAAGTCCAGTTTGCCTTGGGAGGTCACGTCAATGCCCTGCACTTCGCCGGGTTCGCAGTTCGGGAAATTCAGATTGAGGAAGGTGCCCGGCGGCAGATCGACCTTGGACAGTTTCTTGATCAGGTCAGGCGCCAGCGTCTCGGCAACATGCCACGGGATAGGGGTGCCCGTTTCATAGCTATAGGCCTGGCTCAGCGCGAAGGACCTGACACCGTGCACAGTTCCCTCGATCGCGCCCGCAACCGTGCCAGAATAGGTGACATCATCGGCCATGTTGGCGCCGGCATTGACGCCGGACAGCACGAGATCAGGCTTGCGGTCGAGCACCTTGCGGATTGCCATGATCACGCAGTCGGTCGGCGTGCCGCGAAGCGCAAACTTTTTGTCGTCGAGCTCGCGTAGACGCAAGGGTTCGGACAGCGTCAGCGAATGGGCGAGCCCGCTCTGGTCGGTCTCGGGCGCGACGACCCAGACGTCGTCGGAAAGGCTTCGGGCAATGCGCTCAAGAGAGGCAAGGCCCGGGGCGTGGATACCGTCGTCATTCGTCAGCAGGATGCGCATGGCCACTCCGGTTGCGGCGTGATCAGGCCGCCTTCTCGATTTTCTTGATGCCGCCCATATAGGGCAGCAGCACGTCCGGCACGGTGATCGAACCGTCCTCGTTCAGATAGTTCTCCATCACCGCGATCAGGCAGCGGCCGACGGCCGTGCCCGAGCCGTTCAGCGTGTGCACGAAGGTCGTGCCCTTGCCGTCCTTGTTGCGGTAGCGGCCATTCATGCGACGGCCCTGGAAATCGCCACAGACCGAGCAGGACGATATTTCGCGATAGGTGTTCTGGCCCGGCAGCCAGACCTCGAGGTCGTAGGTCTTGCGGGCGCCGAAGCCCATGTCACCGGTGCAAAGCGTCATGGTGCGGAAATGCAGGCCGAGGCGCTTCAGCACCTCTTCCGCGCAGGCCGTCATGCGCTCGTGCTCTTCCATCGAGCTTTCAGCATCGGTAATCGAGACGAGCTCGCACTTCCAGAACTGGTGCTGGCGCAGCATGCCGCGGGTGTCGCGACCGGCCGAGCCTGCTTCCGACCGGAAGGATGGCGTAAGGGCTGTAAAGCGCAGGGGCAGCTTTTCCTGGTCGAGGATTTCGCCCGAGACGAGGTTGGTCAGGGTGACCTCGGCCGTCGGGATCAACCAGCGGCCATCCGTGGTCTTGAACAGGTCTTCGGCGAACTTCGGCAGCTGGCCCGTGCCATACATGGCATCGTCACGCACCATCAGCGGCGACGAGACTTCCGTGTAGCCATGCTCCGACGTGTGCAGATCCAGCATGAACTGGCCGAGCGCACGCTCAAGGCGGGCAAGCTGGCTGGTCAGCACGGTGAAACGGGCGCCCGACAGCTTGGCTGCGCGCTCGAAATCCATGTAACCGAGGTTTTCGCCGATTTCAAAGTGCTCGAAGGGCTTGTGATTCCAGGTCGGCTTTTCTCCAACAACGCGGGCGACCACGTTATCGTGCTCGTCCTTGCCGACGGGCACGTCGTCATGCGGGATGTTCGGGATGCGCGACAGGGCGTCGTTGAGCTCGGCGGTGAGCTGGCGCTCTTCCTCTTCGGCCGCCGGCAGCGTGTCCTTGAGCGAAGCAACTTCCGCCTTCAGCTTCTCGGCCAGCTCCATGTTCTTCTGCGCCATGGCGGCGCCAATTTCCTTGGACGCGCTGTTGCGGCGTGACTGCATGTCCTGCATCGCCTGGGCGACGGCGCGACGCTTCTGGTCGAGCGCGATCAGCGCGGCAGACAGCGGTTCGGCGCCGCGCTTGGCCAGCGCTGCATCCAGGGCCTCGGGATTGTCACGGATCCACTTGATATCGAGCATCGTCGTTCCAGGTCTTGAGCTTCGACCGGGAACGGATTGGCCGGCGGCCAGGTCCGGCCCCATGTCTCAATGGGTTAAGATGCAGCGGCCGACGCTGTCGGCCGATCAGGCCTCGTCTGGCGAAGACGCCTTG
This sequence comes from Rhizobium rosettiformans, assembly GCF_016806065.1. Lineage (NCBI taxonomy): Bacteria > Pseudomonadati > Pseudomonadota > Alphaproteobacteria > Hyphomicrobiales > Rhizobiaceae > Rhizobium > Rhizobium rosettiformans. The sequence continues at coordinate 3,322,148 of NZ_CP032405.1, read as the reverse complement.
GCAAGTGCGGCCTCTTGGTCCGACTTGGCACGGCTCTTCTCCACGAGTCGCGCTGCATAGATAGCCACCTCGTAGAGAAGGATCGTCGGCAGCGCAAGACCGATCTGGGAGAGCGGATCCGGCGGTGTCAGCACGGCTGCGACGACAAAGGCAACGACGATGAAGTACTTGCGCTTGTCGGCCAGCCACTGGCTTTCGAGAATTCCGACCCGTGCCAGAAGCGTCGTGATGACCGGCAGCTGGAACACCAGGCCAAAGGAAAAGACCAGCGTCATGATCAGGCTCAGATATTCCGAAACCTTCGGAAGCAGCGAGATCGCCACATCGCCCTCACCCGGCGCCTGCTGCATGGCGAGGAAGAACCACATGACCATGGGCGTGAAGAAGAAATAGACGAGCGAGGCGCCGAGCAGGAAGAGCAGCGGCGACGCAACCAGGAACGGCAGGAAAGCGGCACGCTCGTTCTTGTAGAGCCCAGGAGCGACGAACTTGTAGATCTGCGACGCGATCACCGGGAAGGCGATGACCATGGCGCCAAAGGCGGCAACCTTCACCTGGGTGAAGAAGAATTCCTGCGGCGCCGTGTAGATAAGCTCGGCCTTGCTAAGGTCCATGCCGGCCCAGGCCACCGCCCATTTGTACGGTACCACCAGCATGTTGAAGAGTGGTTTGGCGAAGTAGAAGCAGACGATGAAGGCGACGAAAAAGGAGCCTAGCGCCCAGATCAGTCGGGAACGCAACTCGATCAGATGCTCGATCAGCGGCTGGGGCTTGTCGTCGATATCGCCGCTCATGCGCGGTCCTCACTCTTGGTCTTGCGTGCCCGGAGCGCCGGCTTGGCAGCCGCCTTCTCCGCGGCGACAGGCTTGGCGACCTCGGCCTTAGCTGCAGACAGTTTGGCGGGCGCCTTGGCAGCGGGTGCTGCTGGCTTCGCCGTTTTGCCTGCAGGTTTGGCCGGCACGGCAGTTTTGGCCGCAGATGCGGTCTTGCCCGCCGCCGACTTGCGGACCGCCGTTTTTTTCGCAACGACCGGCGCTGCGGCCGGGGCGGATGTCGCGGGTGCCGTTGTCGCAACCGGCGCGGGCGTGGACGGGGTGGTTGGGGTCGCAACGGCCGGCGGCGGCGTCACGGGCCTCAGTTCCTGGGGTGGTTCTCCAAGGCCGAGCGGCACATCGGGGAGGATCGAATTGTCCTCGTAGCCATCATCCAGAGGAGCCGACTTGGTGTCGAGGCGCGTGGAACGCTCCAGGTCCGACTTGATCTCCTGCCCCATCTGGCGCAGCGGATTGAGCGTCTCGCGGATCGTGTTCGCAGGGTTGAGCGAGCGGATGTCGTTGACCGAATTCTTCAGATCATCGAGCTCGGCCTCACGCAAGGCTTCGTCAAACTGGGCGCGGAATTCGCCCGCCGTCTGACGCAAGCGCTTGGTCATCTTGCCAAAGGCCCTGATCATCGGCGGCAGATCCTTCGGCCCCACCACGACGATCAGGATGACGGCGACCACCAAAAGCTCGGTCCAGCCAATATCCAGCATGCAAACGGGCTCCTGATGCCACGCAATGGCGCCTCAATCCGGGCGCCGGTCTTCCAACATTTCAACGAAGAACGGGCAGTCGAAAAACTGCCCGTCCGACCGGCTTTAACCGATCACTTTACCTCGTCGGCCTTGTGGTCGACCGTCTTCGTGGTGGTCGGCTGTGCGTTCGAGGCCGTCTGGTTCTCGTCCTCGTCGCTCATGCCCTTCTTGAAGCTCTTAATGCCCTTGGCCACGTCACCCATCAGTTCCGGGATCTTGCCGCGACCGAAGAGAAGCAGGACGATCGCCAGAACGATGATCCAGTGCCAAATGCTAAACGAACCCATGCCTGCCACTCCTTAGATTTTTGTTTCCCCGATGTAGGGGCTTTCCGGTGTCTTTTCAAACACCAAAATGTCTTTGGGCTCAACCGCAATCGTCACGTCGCGCACACCAGGCGACAAGATGTCGGCCCGGATCCGCGCGCGAACCGGCCGCTCGGTGCCAGGGACTGCGAGATCGAGCAGTTCAACGACGCCGAGGAAGCGGCGCGCGATGATACGGGCCGGAATGGCACCGCCACTGTCGCGCACGGACAGACCCGACAACCGCACGGCAACTTCGACGTCAGCGCCTTCGGCGATGTCTCCGGAATCGGCTGCTCCCAAGGGCGTCTCGACACGACCGCCACGCACTTTTCCGGAAAACTCGTTGATTTCAGAAAAGAAGGCAGCCGCGAAAATGTCGTTGGGCCGACGATAGAGATCGTCCGAAGTGCCGACCTGAACGAGCCGACCATTCTTCAGCAACGCAATCCTGTCTGCCATGCGCATCGCTTCTTCGGCGTCATGGGTGACGACGACGGCAGTCGCGCGGGTCTCACGAAGAATTGCAAGCGTATCTGCCCGCACGGTGTCTTTCAGCCGCGAATCGAGGCCGGAAAACGGCTCGTCCATCAAAAGCACGCTCGGCCGGGGAGCGAGCGCTCTCGCAAGTGCCACGCGCTGCTGCTCGCCGCCCGACAGGGCATGCGGGAACTTCTCGGCATAATGCGCGAGGCCGACGCGCTCCAGTGCGGCCATGGCTTCGGCCACAGCCTCTTTGCGCGGCAAGGCGGTCAGTCCGAAACGGACATTGTCGAGCACGCACATATGGGGAAAGAGCGCGAAGTCCTGAAACATCAGGCCGATCCCGCGCTTCTCTGGCGGCAGGAAGGTCTGCGGCCCGGCCACTTCGCGGTCGTTGATCAGGACGCGGCCCGCGGCCTGCGCCTCGATGCCGGCTGCGATCCTCAGCAGTGTCGTCTTGCCCGATCCGGAGGGACCGAGGAGGCAAAGCACTTCGCCGGGTTCGGCCGTCAACGAGACGCCACGGATCGTCTCCTTGCCGTGGTAACGGTGGTGAATGTCATCGAAGGTCAGGCGCGCGGCAAAGGTCACGCCCGCCGTGCGCTGGCCGTCTCCATGCTGGATCTTCGCTGGGTTCATTCTGCTGTCCGCGCGGCTCATTCCGGATCGGCGCGGTTTCTTTAAAACCGCACGACCCGGCATCACCGGTCACCGTTGAAAAAGCTGACCCTATTCCTCTGCTTCACCGCCCGGAGTCAAGAGGCCGAGTTCTTCGAGGTCAAGCTGCGTGATCGGATCTTCCTCGTCGGTCAGATCGTCATGGGTCATGGGAAGCGGAATATTGAAGTTTGCGGGGATGCGGCCAGAGAGCAGCCCTGCCCCCTTCAACTCTTCGAGACCCGGCAGATCGCGCAGCTCTTCCAGGCCGAAATGATCGAGAAAATCGCGGGTCGTGCCGAGCGTAACAGGACGGCCCGGCGAACGACGTCGCCCTCGAAACCGCACCCAGCCTGCCTCCATCAGCACGTCGAGCGTGCCCTTCGAGGTTTGGACACCTCTGATGTCTTCGATTTCGGCTCGGGTCACCGGCTGGTGATAGGCAATGATCGCCAGCACTTCGAGCGCGGCACGCGAGAGCTTTTTGACCTCGGCCTCGTCGTTACGAATGGCAAAGGACAGATCGGCCGCTGTACGGAACGCCCAGTGGTCATCGACCTGCACGAGGTTTACGCCGCGCGCGGCATAGTCCTCCTTCAGCTGGTGAAGGATATCCGTTGCGGAAATGCCGCTCGGCAGGCGCTCCTCGATGAACGTCGTCGAGACCGGCTGGGCCGATGCAAAAACGAGGGCTTCTGCGATGCGCAACGCCTCGCGGCGGTCGAGTTCAGCGCGCAGGGAGGCGGCGTGACCGCTTTCCTCGGCATCCCCACCCTCTTCCGGCTCAAGGTCCTCGACATCGGCCATGGGCTTACTCCACCGCCTTGAGTGCCTCGGCCTTAGGGCCGCTGCGCATGTAGATCGGCTGAAAGGCGCCGTCCTGGCGGATTTCGAGGCGTCCCTCGCGCACCAGTTCGAGCGAGGCTGCAAAGGCGCTGGCGATCGCAGTCACCCGCTCTTCCGGGCTCGGCAGATAACGCAGCAGGAAATGGTCGAGCGCCGTCCAGTCGGAAATCTCGCCGATCATGCGGGTCAGAATGCCGCGTGCATCCGAGAGTGACCAGACCCGGCGCTTCTCGATGGTGACCTGCGTTATCGCCTGACGCTGACGAAGTGAGGCATAGGCGGTCAACAGGTCGTAGAGTGACGCCTCATAGGCACTCACTGCGCGCGAGGGCACATGCTCCGGTGCGCCGCGCGGGTGGACATCACGCCCGAGACGATTGCGGTTGATGAGGCGGTTCGCGGCCTCGCGCATCGCTTCCAGCCGCTTCAGGCGGAAGGCAAGCGTCTGGGCCATTTCCTCCCCCGAGGGTCCATCATCCTTCGGCTGCTGCGGGATCAGAAGGCGGGACTTCAGATAAGCGAGCCAGGCGGCCATCACCAGATAGTCGGCGGCAAGCTCAATGCGGATGCGCCGGGCGCTCTCGATGAAAAGCAGATACTGCTCCGCCAATGCCAGCACCGAAATGCGGGCAAGATCGACCTTCTGGTTGCGGGCGAGGAAGAGCAGGAGATCCAGCGGTCCTTCGAAGCCAGCGACATCGATCAGAAGAGCGGGGTCACTCGCGGCCCTCTCTTCGGCAGTGTCCTGCCAGAGGCTGTCCATCGGCGTCGGGACCGGCGTCTCCCCCTGGGAGGGCCGGTTCAGAACCGTCGGCTGGACAGGGCCGCGCACCATCAGGCCACCGCCGTGAGGTTGGCGAATTCGTCACGCAGGGCCTGCTCGTCGGCCTTGTCGGGAAGGCCAAAGGCCGCTTCCACAGCATCGGCTCGCTCCCGTGCCTTGCCGGAGAGCTCGGACACGGCAGCCGCAACGGCTTTCATCTCGTCCATATGGCCATGGCAATGCAGGACGACATCGAGGGCAGCGGCGATGCGCACTGCCCGCTCGCCGATTGTGCCTTCCAGCGCGTTCATCGAGATATCGTCGGACATCAGCAGCCCCTCGAAGCCGATCGCCTTGCGCACGATCTCCTCGGTGACGATGCGCGAGGTCGAGGCCGGATGATCGGGGTCAATGTCGGTATACACGACATGGCAACTCATGCCCATCAACTCCTGGGCCAGCGCCTTGAAGGGCACGAAGTCATGCGCCTCGAGTTCGGCGCGAGGTAGGGTGACGACCGGGAGCTCGTGGTGACTATCGGCCATACCGCGACCGTGTCCCGGCATGTGCTTCATGACCGGCAGGACGCCACCGGCCTTCAGACCATCCGCTGCCGCCTGCCCCATCTTCGCGACCACATAGGGGTCGTTGGAATAGGCACGATTGCCGATGACATTGCTTGCCCCTGGGATCGGCACGTCGAGAACGGGCAGGCAATCGACATTGATGCCGAGGCGATAGAGATCGAAGGCATGCAGACGCGACATCAGCCAGGCGGCGCGCAAGCCCTTCTCGGCATCCTGATCGTAAAGCGCACCGAGATCGGCGCCGGAGGGATAACGGGGTGCGATCGGCTCGCGGATGCGCTGCACACGCCCACCTTCCTGGTCGATCAGGACCGGCACTTCTGCTCCGCCACCGACGGTCTTGCGCATCTCGGCAACCAGATCCCTGACCTGCTCGGCCTCGCCGATATTGCGACCGAAGAGGATGAAACCCCAAGGTTGTTCATCGCGATAAAAGGCCTTCTCGTCGGCGCTCAAGCGCTGGCCGAGGCAACCGAGGATCATGGCTTTGGCGGGGCGGGACTGTGCTGTCATGGAAAGACCATATCGATGGGGATGAAAAAGCCGAAGGGACCGGAAGAGAGCCTAGCCCCTCATACACAAGAAAAGAGGCGGAACACGCGGTTCCGCCTCTTCAAGATTCTAAAATCGGGTCCGACCTCAGCGCGAAACGAGGCAGCTGCCACCGGCGGCACGATACTGCTCGCAGAGCGCCACGGCTTCATCCTTGGAGTCTGCGACGATGCGGACGCGGTAGAAGGTGCCCTTACCGGGGATGTCCGCCTGACGGATTTCCCAGGGCTTGCCTCCCAACACGTTGCCAAACTTGGAGGACAGGTTGCGGTAGCTCTTCTGCGCGTCGGCTTCGGACGGCAAGGACGCGATCTGTACGCCGAAGCTTCCAGCCGGCGCAGTCGAGGCCGGCGCAGGCGTTACAGCGGCCGGAGATGCGGCAGCAACCTCAGCCTGAGCGGCCGGCTGTGTCGCTGCCGTCGCAGACGCGCGAAGATTGCCCTGATCCGTCACTGTGCCAACGACGTTGACCGGCTGGTCTGCAGGACGGGTCGTCGGAACCGGTGCACGCGACGTAGTCGCATCTGCGGGAGCCGATAACGTCTCGGCTGCGGCCAGTTCAGCTGGAGCGGTCGTCGCCGCAGCAGGCGCAGCCGCCGACGACGCCGACGCCGCAGCGTCCGGGTTCACAACGCGCGTGTCGACCGTTCTGACGGCATCACCGGCATTGCTATTCGGCACGCTCGGCGGCGCGAGCAGCGGAGCGTCGGCTGCCGGCTGAGACGAAGGCGCGGACGCCGTCTGGACCGAAGCCGGAGCCGATTCGACCGGGACTTCCTGTGCAACCAGCGTACCGTCGGGACGAACGATCATCGTGCGCACCTTGCGCGGCGTGATCGTCGCCGGGTCTTCGGCGGCGGCCTGCGGCGGCTGGCCATCGGGGAGCAGACGCGGATCCTCGGTTTCTCCGACCGGTGTCGCCAGGGCTTCGCTTCCACCATCCATCGGCAGCGTTTCCGGGATCAGGGTACGCTGTACGACATCGATTGGCTGCTCTTGCGAGGAAATCAAGCTAGGCTGCGTGGGATCTTCGACCCCATTGCCAGCCACCCGATCATAAACGGCCTTGTCCTGGTTCGGGACGGACTTGCCGCCCGGATCGTCAGGGACGATCTTCACCGGCGACTTGTCGGCAGCGATCACCTGCGGCTCACCTCCACTCAGCGTGCCGATAGCACCGCTTCCGAGCCAGGCATAGAGGCCGCCAGCGCCTGCGAGCAACACGATCACGGCTGTGCCCGCCATCAAATAGGGCTTGATGTGACGGAACCGGAAGCCCTGCCCCTCACCTGAGATGGTGATGTGACCACGGCTTTCTGGCTCCAGAGCGCCCGAGGAGGTCATTGAGGTGCGGAAATCTTCTTCCAATGCCTTTTCGAAAGCGTCGAAATCGTCGAGTGGTGCGGCAGCTGGGCGAACACCCACTGCGGCTGCCGGTGCGACCGCTGCAGCAACACGGCTGCCTGCGGCCGGGGCCGGCTGGCGAGCTGCGGGAACCACGGGCTCTTCGAACAAGGTCGCGAGCTCCGCATCGATATCGATGTCGTAGTCCGGCTGAGTCGCTGGGGTGGGTCGTGCGTCGGCCACCGGAACGTCCGGCACGTCCATGCCGCTCAAGGTTTCCAGCAGGTCGTCCTGCTCGGAGATCTCGGACGGATCGAAAGCAAAGCTGTCATCGATCGGCGTTGCAGAGCGCGCGGGCGCGCTTGACGGAGCTGGCTCGACGACGTGGTTATCCACCGCAGGACGAGCGACGGCCGCAGCGAAGGCGGAAGCCGAAACGGTTGGTGCAGCGACATAGGCAGGCACAGAAGGCGCAGCAGCGTATGACGGTGCCGCTGTCACCGCAGGTTCGACCCGAGCCGGCGCGAACGCTGGGGCAGCAGGCGCCGCCGCGAATGCAGCGGCACTGACGACAGGCGCAGGCTTCTGCGGCGCTACATCGAGCTCCGAAAGATCAAGTTCGATATCGTCAAGCTGCAGATCGAATTCCTGATCCTGGAAGGGATCGAATTCCTCCTCGGCAACCACAGGGGCAGCGCGCTGAGCGACAGGCTCTGAGGCCTGGGGCGCAACATCGACATCCTCGTCGATCGCCAGTTCGTTCAGGAAATCGAAGCTGAACTCGGCATCGTCGCGGTCCAAAGCAGCCGCCGCCGGAATCGGCGCAGACGCTGCGACCGGCTGCGCCGCACGAGGCTCGGGTTCCAAGCCAAAGTCATTGAAACCAGCCGAAATAGCCGGAGCAACAACGGGCTCGATCCGCTCCACTACCGGAGCGCTTGCCGGAATAGGCTCGACCGGGCCAGAGCCCCAGTCGAAACTTGCCTTACCGAAATCGAGCGCCACCGGCTCCTGCGCGACGGAAATCGAGGGCGCGGTTGGCGCATCAAAGTCCGACAGATCAAATGCTGGGGTTTCGCGCGGCGGCTCGACCGCAAGCTGAGGCTCTGCACGACGGACCGGCTGGGCGGAAAAATTCGCAAGCGGCAGCCGCAGACGCGGCGCCTCGGCCTGAGTCGGCTGCTGAGGCGCAACCGGCTCTACCGAACGCACATCGGCATCAGCGACAGCGAATTCCAGCTCGTCGGCAAGATCAAAGGCGATCTCCGGCTCGACCCGCGCCGCGACAGGCGCATCATCGACACGACCAAGCTCCGGGGCATCTGCGACGGACAGGTCCATGTCGGAAACATAGGGATCTTCGACGTAGGAGACCGGCTCCGGGTATTCGACCGGCTCTGACTCGTAGGCGGCCTGCGGCGCAGAATAGGAAGCCATGGGCTCCGGCTCAAATCGGGGCTCCTCGCGATAGTGGGTCGCAGGGACGCTCTCGACAAGGGCTGGCGCCGGGCGTGCGACCACCGGCTCGGGAGCGGACAGCGGCGGCGCATAGGCAGCCGGCGCAGGCGAGGCTTCATAGCCCTCGAACTCGCGCATCAATTCGTCTTCGAGATTGAATTCGGCCGACCCCATGTCGGGCACCTGCGGAAGCGAGACAACCGGCTCACGCTTCAACGGCTGATCGAACCCAACGATGCGGGCGAGTTCAGCCAACGGATCATCATCCGCGAAACCGTCGCCCTGCGATCGAATGCTGTTTGCAGCCTGCTTCTGTACCATTACCTGTTCCACTCACTCACGCGACTCAACGCCTGCCAGCGCAATGTGGGGAATTGGTGACGATACTATCGCATTTCTACCGGTGCTTCGGTGCCAGTAATGGCCAGTCCCGATTTCAACACGGAGGCGACAGCATGCACCAGCCCAAGCCTGGCGATGGTTAATTCTCTATGTTTATCGTTAACAAAGCGTAATTCGGGCGAATCCTTGCCCTTGTTCCAGTGAGTATGGAGCGAGCTTGCCAGATCATGCAGGTAAAATGCAAGTCGATGCGGCTCCTGCGACAGTGCTGCCGCCTCGATGATCCGGGGATATTCGGCAAGCTTGCCAATCAGGGCGAGTTCCGTCGGATCTTCGATCTGTCCCATTACCGCACTGGCCAGATCGAGCTGCTCGATGTCGAGGTCCGGGAAAGCCTCCCTCGCCTGGCGCAGAATCGACATGCACCGGGCATGGGCATACTGCACGTAGAAGACCGGGTTGTCCTTCGACTGCTCGGTCACCTTGGCGAAGTCGAAATCGAGCGGCTCGGAATTCTTCCGGTAGAGCATCATGAAGCGCACCGAATCACGGCCGACTTCCTCGACCACTTCCCGCAGCGTCACGAAGTCGCCCGAGCGCTTCGACATCTTCACGGGCTCGCCGTCGCGGTAGAGCTTGACCAGCTGGCAGAGCAGCACCGTCAGCTTTGACTTGCCTTCCGAGACGGCCCGGTTGACGGCCTCGAGCCGCTTCACATAACCGCCATGGTCAGCGCCGAGCACATAGATCATCTCGGAGAAGCCGCGATCGAACTTGTCCTTGAAGTAGGCGACGTCGGCCGCAAAATAGGTGTAGGAGCCATCCGACTTCATCAGCGGACGGTCGATATCGTCACCGACTTCGGTCGAGCGGAACAGCGTCTGCTCGCGGTCTTCCCAATCCTCAGGCAGCTGGCCCTTCGGCGGCGGCAGCGTGCCGCGATAGACGTGGCCCTTGAAGGTCAGGTCGTTGATGGCGGTGCGGATCTTCGCGGCATTGTTGGCATGCAGCGTGCGCTCGGAAAAGAAGATGTCGTGATGCACGTTGAGCGTGGCGAGATCATCGCGGATCATCACCATCATCGCATCGATGGACTTTTCCTTGACGATGGCCAGCATGTCCTCTTCCGGCATGCCGTAAAGCTTGGTGCCGTATTCGTCCGCAAGCGCCTTGCCGACCGGCACCAGATAGTCGCCCGGATAGAGACCAGCCGGGATTTCGCCGATATCCTCACCAAGCGCCTCGCGGTAGCGCAGGAAGGCCGAGCGAGCGAGCACGTCGATCTGCGCGCCGGCATCGTTGATATAGTACTCCTTGGTCACCTCGTAGCCGGCAAAACCGAGCAGGTTGGCCAGCGTGTCGCCAACGACGGCGCCACGGCAGTGACCGACATGCATCGGGCCGGTCGGATTGGCCGAAACATATTCGACATTGACCTTATGGCCGGCGCCGACCGTGGAGCGGCCGAAATCGGTTCCCTGACGGATCATGGTCGCCAACAGACGCTGCCAATAGGGGACCGAAAGACGGATATTGATGAAACCGGGGCCAGCAACGCCGACTTCGGCAATGTCGGGATCCTGCTTCAGCTTCTCGCCGATCAGGTCAGCGAGCGCGCGCGGGTTCATGCCCATGCCCTTGGCGAGCACCATCGCGGCATTGGTCGCGGCATCACCATGGCTCGGATCGCGCGGCGGCTCGACAACGATGCGGTTGAAGTCGAGGCTGTCGCGCTTCTCGCGCACCGCCTCGATCTCGTCGAGCGCTGCTTTGATCCGGATTTCGAAATCGGCGAAAAGGTTCATGGCGTGTCCCTGCGCACCGGAGCTCAGCCCCGGCGTTCTCTAAAGAATTTCGTCGGGTGCCTATCGCAATTCGGGAGTCCGGTCAAACAGCTCGCGATGCGTCCGCACCGCATAGGTATCGGTCATACCGGCCAGATAGTCCCCGACATGGCGGGCCTTCTGGCCATCATTCAGGCCGGAAATATGGTTCACCCAGAAGTGGCTCTTCATCAGCTTCGGGTCGTTCATATAGGCGTTGAAAAGATCGGTGACGATCTCGGCGGCCGCCGCACGAATGCGCATTATGTCGGGGTGGCGGTAGATACGGCTGAACAACAGCTTCTTGATTGCCTTGTCGGTCTCGGCCATGCGATCGGAGAAGGTCGCGATGGTCATCGAGGCCGCCCTCACGTCCTCGACGCTCTGCGGTTGGACCGTCTTCAGCCGCTCCTGCGCCACGCTGATCACGTCCTCGACCATGCGGGTGATCTGGCGGCGCATGATCTCGTGGGTGAACCTGTCAGGATCGAGATGCGGATAACGGTCGCGCACCTCCTTCATCAGGCCGGCAAGAAAGGGCACGTCCTCAAGCATGTCGAAGGTCAGGTAACCCGAGCGCAGGCCATCATCGATGTCATGGGTGTCATAGGCGATGTCGTCGGCAATCGCCGCGACCTGGGCTTCGAGCCCTGCAAAGCTCGAGAGTTCCAGATCATGGATCTCGCAATAATCGAGGATCGGCTGCGGAACCGGACCGCGTGTCCCCTGCCCGTCCTTCGTCAGCAGCGGCCCGTTATGCTTCACCAGACCTTCGAGCGCTTCCCATGTCAGGTTCAGGCCGTCGAAATCGGCATAGCGCCGTTCGAGCTTGGTGACGATGCGAAGCGACTGGGCATTGTGGTCGAAGCCGCCATAGGGCTCCAGCACCTCGTGCAATGCGTCCTCGCCCGTATGACCAAAGGGCGTGTGGCCGAAGTCGTGAACGAGCGCGACCCCTTCCGCCAGGTCCTCATCGAGCTTCAGGGCGCGGGCCAAGGCGCGTGCGATCTGGGCCACCTCGATCGTATGGGTCAACCGCGTGCGGTAATGGTCGCCATCCGGGCCGATGAAGACCTGGGTCTTGTGCTTCAGGCGGCGAAAGGCGGTCGTATGGACGATGCGGTCACGGTCGCGCTGGAATTCGGAGCGGGTGAGGCTTCCCCCTTCTTCGAAGAGACGGCCACGGCTCGCCCAGGGATTGGTCGCGTAGACTGCCCGCTCTCCGGTCCCGAAACCCAATGCTGCTTGATCGATCGTCATGCGCGTGCCGCTTGCTCCCCATTGACGCAACTCTTGTGCCTTCATACCTATAGCGGACAAAGCCGCAAGGCGATGCGGGTTCCGAAGGGTCTTCGGGCCGTTTCGCCGGATCAAAAGTCGCGCAATTGCGTGACATTGTGGTGATTTGCGCCGAATAGAACCGTTTTCACCGGGCCTTGAACCCGGCAGGAGGCAGAATGAGCACCGAAACCGTTACCCTTTCCGAAGCCGCTGCGAAGCGAATCGCCGCAATCGTAGCCGCTGATGCCGAGAAGTCGGCGCTTCGCGTCTCCGTCGAAGGCGGCGGCTGTTCGGGCTTTTCCTACAAGTTTGACCTGGACGGCCAACCCGCTGGCGACGACATCGTCATCGAGCGTGACGGCGCCACCGTGCTGATCGACCCGATGTCGATCATCTATATGGCCGGCTCCGAAATCGACTTCGTCGACAATCTGCTCGGCCAGTCTTTCCAGATCAAGAACCCCAATGCGGTGGCGAGCTGCGGCTGCGGCACCAGCTTTTCTGTATGAGCATGATGAAAATAGCCACCTGGAACATCAACGGCGTCAAGGCGCGTATCGAGAACCTGTGCCAGTGGCTGAAGGATAGCGATCCGGACATCGCCTGCCTTCAGGAAATCAAATCTGTCGATGAAGGCTTTCCTCGTGGAGAGATCGAGGCGCTCGGCTATCACGTCGAGACCCACGGCCAGAAGGGCTTCAACGGCGTTGCGCTGCTTTCGAAGATCAAGCCCGACGAAGTGAACCGCGGCCTGCCAGGTGACGAGACCGACGAGCAGGCGCGTTTCATCGAAGGCGTATTTTCCGTCGATGGCGGCGTGGTACGCGTCGTCTCTCTCTACCTGCCGAATGGCAATCCGTCCGACGACCCGGTCAAATATCCCTACAAGCTCGCCTGGATGGCACGCCTCGAAGCCTTTGCGCGCGATCGCATGGCATTCGAAGAGCCGCTGATCCTTGCCGGTGACTACAATGTCATTCCCGAGCCGCATGATGCCAAGGACCCGAGCCAGTGGGTCACGGATGCACTCTTCCTGCCGCAGACACGGGCTGCATTCCGCCGTCTTGAAAATCTTGGCTTCGTTGATGCCGTGCGTGCGACGAATGACGAGACGCCGCTGTTTTCCTTCTGGGACTATCAGGCAGGTGCCTGGCAGAAGAACAATGGCATCCGCATCGACCACCTGATGCTCTCGCCCGAGGCATCCGACCGACTGCGTTCGACGGCGATCGAAAAACATGTGCGGGCTTGGGAAAAGCCGTCCGACCACGTACCGGTCGTCGGGCATTTCGCCTTCTGAGACCAGGACGAATCGCAGACAGAGAAATGGGCGCCGCGGCGCCCATTCTCATATGATGTTCGGATTGAATGGTTCAGTCGGCCTGCTCGAAAACTTCGGGCGCGAGAGCGACCGCAACGCGGCGATCCTCTTCGTTGGCCAGAGAGAAAGCCCGCTCCTGCAGATCCTGCATCCAGGGACAATCCTTCGGATTGCACCGCTCCAGGGCAGCCGTCAGGAAGGCGAGACCACGTACCGTCTGCCCCTCTTCGAAAAGCACATTGCCGAAGATCGACATGGCGCCGGCATGGCCGCTCTTGCGCGCCAGGTTCAGCCACTTCTTGGCCTGCTGGACATTCACCCTGCCGCCTTCGCCTGCGAGGATCATACGCGCCAGCTGGAACTGCGCTTCCGGTACACCAAAGGTCGACGCCACCTGGAAGTAGATCTGCCGTGCCTGAGCGAGGTCCGCCTTAACGGGGCTGTTCGGGATGCCCTGCCGGTAATAACGGGCGAGCGAAAGAAGGGCGTTGACGAAGAAGCCGGTATCCGCCGAACCCGGCTCGACACCCTGATTTGCGATCTCCGCATAGATCTTGAAGGCTTCGAAGTCGTTTTCGACGACGCCGTCGCCGGCCGCATACATGTTGGCGAGCGCCCAGCGCGATCCGGTATGACCCTTTTCCGCCGCATAGCGATAGGCCTCGACGGCCTCTTCCTTCTGGCCCTTCTTGTAGGCATTGAAGCCAAACTTGAAGAGATCGAAGGGACCGGATTCCTTGTTCACGCCGGCATTCATGTCGAAAGCGCGAGCGGACGGGCTGGACGACAGCAGAAGAGCTGCCGTCAGAAGCATCGCCGAAGTCTTCCAGTCACCGAGACGCATGGGTCCGCACAATTTCCAAGTCATGATGGACATCAGAAACCTCGCCCCGCTTGTGCGGCGAGTTCACCTGCGCCCGATCCGAAGAATACATCCAACCGATGAATAGACGGTTCATGACCGGTCGCCCGATCCGAGCTTCCGTCACGGTTCTTTTGTGTTTTCGTCTGCATGGAGAAGAGACTAGACCCGATTTCCGGCAAGACCGGGGCGATCGATCGCGCCCCATCCAATTTCCCTTCGAGACAGTCTGGCCGCTCCCCAAAAGCGACCGAAGTCATTGCTATCAGCACCGATTTTTCGCCCCAGAGGCTCATGTGAAACTCTTAACACCATGTCCGGAAACAGCCCCCGCCGTTTCTTGAAACACCGGTGCTCTTTGTTTGTGGCGGGAAATGGACAAATTTGCCCGTTGCGCGGTCCGGCGGGAACGATAGACGCGATGTTGCAGAATCATCACATTCCGGAAAGCTGAAAAACCGCAGCATGGCCCCAAACGAAAGAAGCCCGGACAAGCCGGGCTTCGATCGATTTGATTTCGAAGAGATCAGAAGCGAACCTTGAGCGACGTCGAGACGGCGGCTGCGAGGTCGGTGCCGAAGTCATAGGAGACGTCGCTGCCATAGGTTTCACCACCAGTGGTGATCTGGCCCGAACTACCCGACGTCAGCAGGCTGACGGCACCTGCGAGACGGAACTCAACATTTTCCGACGGCGTGTAGGACACACCAGTACCGAAGATCCATGTGTCGCTCTGAGCACCGAAGCCCTGAGAAGTGCCACGATCCCAAGTCACGGAACCTGCAACGCTCCACTGGTCGTTCAGCTTGTGGCCGATGCCGCCACTGACCGTCCAGCCGTCACGATAGGCCAGGTCAAGCGAGGTACGCTCCGCATTCGTTGTCGAATTAAAGAAGCGGATACGCTGCAGCTGGCTCCAATCGGTCCACTTCACCGAGCCGAAGGCCAACCAATCCGGCGCAATCCCGGACTGAAGCTTTATTTCGATGGAGTCGGGCATGGCAGCCGAACCGTAGACGTTTTCGATGGTAGTGGATGTAACCTGACGCAGATCCAGCGTGCCCGTGATGTTATCCAGCTTGACCTGGCTGTTGTATACGAGGCTGGCACGGAGAGCGTATTCAGGGATCTCGTAGGCTGCCCCGATACGCCAGCCATAACCATCACCTTCAAGGTCGAGGCGACCGATGCCCGTTCTCCCGGTCAAACCTATGCCGGCGAGGAACGCCGGATCGACTACAACTCGCTCCTTGAAGCCATCGACCTCCTGATAGAAGCCGCCGCCAATAATCCGCAACTGACCCGGGCCGACGTCAAACTTGTAGGAGCATGTCAGCGCATAGTTATGACTGTTGACTTTCGTCTCAACATTCTGGTTCGCGCCAGCCCAGTCTGTACCTGGCTTCGTGTGAGCACCCCAAGGCTGGGAGTAGTCTGCCATGCAGGCTACACCTTCGGTAAGGTTCGCCTTAAAGCCAATTCGAGGAACGAAGTAGCTCTCTGTCTCATCAACCGAGTTTGAACGTGAGTTTAGATTGCCACCACCTTGCGGTGCCCCGGTTCCCAAATTTGGATTGGAAGTATCCGTATCCCGCACATTCTTGAGCGTGCGATCCGGCGCAACATAGGTCACGCCGCTCTCGAACACATACTGGCCCGGATCGAACAGAAGGTCGATGTTGTAACCGCCACGTTCAAGACCGCCTGCCTGCGCGCCTCCCACGAATGCGCATGCTGCGATCAGGCCGAGGGCCGTTGTCTTCATCAAATGGTTCGCCATATCTCTCCCCAATTCAGGCAAAACTGTGATTTGGCATACTAGACATGTGCGACAGGATGGCAATCCGGTGATCGGCATCACAGGAATGTTCCCTTGCAGAAATTTTTACGTAACGTTCCTTACGCGCACGTCAAAATGCCGCAGCCGTGGACAAATAATCTCAAATATTGCCATAGATTCTCGTTTTTGAGAAAACGATTTTACGGATGTCACCCTGCGTTGCATGCACGCCACAGTTTTGCCGATCATCGATTTGGGCGAAATTTATGCATTTCGCATCGCGGCTGCAGGCAAATCGAGCATTAGCAACAAGATAACGGTCAGAATCGATATGGAAGATAGCAAAGCAATTGTCTGGTCATGGTGCGACGCAAAAAGAAAAGGCCGGATGTGAAATCCGGCCTTTAGAATTTCATTCCTGAAGCTTTCGCAGATCAACCTGCTTCGATAACCCGCGAAAGCGCGGTCAGAAGACTCGCCTTCTGCACTTCGAGCTCCTGCTGGCGTTCGCGCTCGGCAGCCACCACCTCCGGATTGGCATTGGCCACGAATTTCTCGTTGCCCAGCTTTCCGGCGATGCGGCCCAGTTCCTGGTCCACCTTGGCGATCGCCTTTTCGATACGGGCCTTCTCTGAAGAGAGATCGATCAAGGCACCCAGTGGAAGGCAGGCGGTCGCCTCGCCGACGATGATCTGGGCGGCGCCCTTCGGTGCGACATCGGCAACGGTAATCGCCTCGACTCGGGCGAGACGCTGGATCGCCGCATCATGACGGATCAACCGCTCCTGGGTCACGCCATTGGCACCCACCACGACGAGCGGCGCTGTGGCGCCCGGCGGCACGTTCATTTCCGAACGGGCAGAGCGGATGCCGGTGACCAGATCGATCAGCCAGTTGATGTCAGCTGCCGAATTCTCATCGGAGAATTCCGGCGTCGGCCAGTCGGCGTGGCAGAGCAGGGTGTCGCGGGACACGCCCTCGCCTGCTGTATGGGCCCAGAGCTCTTCCGTCATGAAGGGCATGAAGGGATGCAGCAGCTTGTAGATCTGCTCGAGCACATAGGCCGCGCAGGCCTGCGCTTCCGTCTTGGCGCTTTCGTCCTCGCCCATGAAGACGGGCTTGAGCAATTCCAGATACCAGTCGCAGAACTGGTTCCAGACGAAGCGATAGAGGCTGCCGGCGGCGTCGTTGAAGCGATAGGCCTCAATGGCCTCGGTCACCTCGGCTTCCGTGCGGGCAAGCTCCGTCAGGATCCAGCGGTTGATGGCGAGCGAGGTGGTCTCCGGCAGAAATGCCGGATCGGCCTTCACGCCGTTCATCTCGGCGAACCGCGTGGCGTTCCACAGCTTGGTGCCGAAGTTGCGGTAGCCAGCGATGCGGGCAGGATCCAGCTTCACGTCGCGACCCTGGGCCGCCATGATCGCGAGCGTAAAGCGCAGCGCGTCGGCACCGTATTCGTCGATCAGCTCCAGCGGGTCGATGACGTTGCCCTTGGACTTCGACATCTTCTGGCCGTTCTTGTCGCGAACCAGTGCATGCACATAGACCGTGTGGAAGGGCTCAACCGGATTGCCGTCCTCGTCCTTCATGAAATGCAGGCCCATCATCATCATGCGGGCAACCCAGAAGAAGATGATGTCGAAGCCGGTCACCAGCACGTCGGTCTGGTAATATTTCGCCAGTTCCGGCGTCTCCTCCGGCCAGCCCAGCGTCGAGAAGGGCCAGAGCGCAGACGAGAACCAGGTGTCGAGCACGTCTTCGTCGCGGGTCAGGATTTCGCCGGGCTGGAAGTTCTCGAGCTTCTCTTCGACCCAGGCCTTCCAGGGGCCTTCATGGGCGATGTAGTGCTGGATCGCCGAGTGCAGCGCTTCTTCCTCGGTCTTCTCAACGAAGACCTGACCGTCGGGACCATACCAGGCCGGGATCTGGTGACCCCACCAGAGCTGGCGGGAGATGCACCAGGGCTCGATGTTTTCCATCCACTCGAAGTAGGTCTTTTCCCAGTTCTTCGGGACGAAGTTGGTGCGACCTTCGCGCACGGAGGCAATCGCCGGCTCGGCCAGCGTCTTGGCATCGGCAAACCACTGGTCGGTCAGCATCGGCTCGATGACGACGCCAGAGCGGTCACCGAAGGGCTGCATGATCTTCTTGTTCTCGACGAAGGGCACGTCGTTGCCTTCAGCGTCCTTGACGGTGACCGCGAGGCCTTCCGCATTGATCGCATCGACGATGCGCTTGCGGGCCTCGTAGCGGTCGAGGCCGCGATACTCGTCCGGCACCAGATTGATGTCGTCGACCTCAGCCTCGTTCGGCAGATGGCCGGTCTTGGCGATCTCCAGCGCGCGCGCTGCGTAAACGGCATAATCCTCGCCGTCGTCGCGCATCTTCGCCTGGGTGTCCATCAGGCGATAGAGCGGGATCTTGTTGCGGCGCGCGACCTGATAGTCGTTGAAGTCATGCGCGCCCGTAATCTTCACCGCACCCGAACCAAACTTCGGATCCGGATATTCGTCGGTGATGATCGGGATCAGGCGACGATGCTCCTTGGGTCCAACAGGGATCTCGCAGAGTTTTCCGACGATTGCGGCGTAACGCTCATCCGAAGGATGAACGGCAACCGCGCCGTCGCCGAGCATGGTCTCAGGCCGCGTCGTTGCGATCGAGATGTAGTTGCGCTCCTCCTGGAAGGTGACGTTGCCATCCTCATCCTTCTCGACATAGGTGTAGGTCTCGCCACCGGCGAGCGGATATTTGAAGTGCCACATATGGCCTTCAACTTCCTTGTTCTCGACCTCAAGGTCGGAAATCGCGGTTTCGAACTTCGGATCCCAGTTGACCAGTCGCTTGCCGCGATAGATCAGGCCTTCCTTGTAGAGCGTGACGAAAACTTCGAGAACGGCCGCCGACAGGCCCTCGTCCATGGTGAAGCGTTCGCGCGACCAGTCACAGGAGGCGCCGAGGCGCTTCAACTGATTGAAGATCAGGCCGCCCGATTCTTCCTTCCACTCCCAGACCTTTTCGATGAAGGCTTCGCGGCCCATGTCGCGGCGCGAAAGGTTCTGGCCGTTTTCGGCAAGTTTGCGCTCGACAACCATCTGGGTCGCAATGCCGGCATGGTCCATGCCCGGCTGCCACAGCACATCCTTGCCGCGCATGCGCTCGAAGCGGACCATGATGTCCTGCAGCGTGTTGTTCAGCGCATGACCCATGTGAAGCGAGCCGGTGACGTTCGGCGGCGGGATCACGATGGTGAAGGTGTCCTCGCCGGGCTTCGCGTTGGCGCCAGCACGAAACGCATCGGCGTCTTCCCATGCTTTCGCGATTTTCGGTTCGACGGCGGCTGAATCATAGGTCTTTTCGAGCATTTTCCGACCGGATTTTCGAGTTCTGGATGTGGCTTGGTAAATAGGACTGACAAAACCAAGTCAATAAAAAAGGCCGCTCTTGCGAGCGGCCCATGATCCCCAAAGGGAGTTCGATCAGCGTCGCGGACCGCGGGCGACGCGTTCGATTTCTTCGCGCACGAGGCGCTCCACCAGCGTCGGCAGATTGTCGTCGAGCCAGTCTTTCAGCATCGGACGCAGCATTTCTTCGGCGACCTCGTCGAGCGAACGGCGCTCGCTGCCGTCAAACGCGGCGGCAAGTTCGGAGAAGGAACGCGAAACCTGCTCGACGGTTGCGGCAGAAACTAGCGCAGTCAGATCTCGGCCCTCGTTTTCTATGTTCTGATGCATATCGTCGGAAGCCGCAGATACCTGCATGTCCACCTCGAACGACGGCTCTGCCTGCTCCATTTCGGGTTCCAGGAAGGCCGGCTCCCTGCGTTCAGCGCGAACCTCAACATGGGCCATGCGCGCGATCGGCGACGGTTCTGCGGGGCGCTCGGCTTCCTGTTCGGCACGCGGCACTGGTGCCTGAGCCGGTTCGGCGGCGATCGTTGGGCGCAGCTGCTGGTCGCGCATTTCGGAGAGACGTGTCGACATGACAGGCGCCTCATGCTGCGCCTTGTCTGTCGAGAACTCGCTGTCGCGACGCGGCTGCGAGACCGTCACTTGGGCAGTCGTGTTGGACAGTTGCGGCGGGCTCGGACGCTCCGTGCGCTCGGATGCGGATCGCACACGGGCAGCGAGATCGGCGAGCGACACGCTTTTGGGCGCTTCCGAAGCCTGCTCGAGGACCGGCTCACGACGCGGCTCGACTTCGGCGCGCTCCATGTCCCGCTGCGGAAACAGGGGGAAAGCGGAACCGGCATCGTTGGCCGGGACGAATTCGCCGCCGTCATAGCCCATGTCCTCGTCGCTCTCGCCCTGATCGTCGGTCAGCGACGCCGCATCCTCCGTCAGGCTTCCACCGTTCACGGGATCATTGCTCTCGATGATCCGGCGAATGGATGCCAGGATCTCTTCCATGGACGGTTCACGCGCTACGCTTGGCTGAGCCATACTAATCCCCGTTGTCCTCAGAAATATCAGTCGGGACATAAGCCCCATACCGATTCGCGCTCACCCTAGGATACGCGCCTCTCGAAAAAAATCACGTGCGCAGAATGAATTGCCGTGATGCACAGCTTTGTTGCGCATCAACGAAAAGGCCCGCACGCGGCGGGCCTTGAATGCACTCGATAAACGTTGCGCTTCAGAAGACGAATTCGGCGGCCTTACGGAAGCCCGGAAGCGGCTTCACAGCGGCGTTGAAATATTCGGTATAGGAGGTGATGCCGCCGTTCTTCACATAGAGGCGGGCGCGGGCCGCATTACCGTAACCGACGACGGCCACGAGACGACCGCCCTCGCGCAGCTGTCCAAGCAGGGTTTCCGACAGTTCCTCGACGGCACCATTGACGAAGATCACGTCATAGGGCGCTTCGGCGGCATAACCATCTTCCAGCCTGGCGGAGACCACGGCAACATTGTCATAACCGAGTTCGGAGAGCGTTTCGGTCGAACGGGCCACCAGCGCCTCGTCGCTCTCGGTCGCCACGACGGAACCGGCGAGCAGCGACAGAAGTGCTGCGGCGTAACCTGCACCACAGCCGACCTCGAGCACGAGGTCATCCTTGGTGATGGCGGCCAGCTGCAGAAGCTTTGCGAGCGGCGACGGCTCCATGATGTAACGGGCCGGATTGCCATTGGCGGCAGGTGCCACCTGCATGTCCTCATCGATATAGGCGAGCGGCTTCAGCTCGGCTGCAACGAAGGCTTCGCGCGGCACCGTAAGAAAGGCGGTCAGCACGGAATGGGACGTGACGTCCGTCGTCCTGATCTGGTTATCCACCATCTTGGTGCGTGCTGCTACGTAATCCATCATTTCATTCGCGCCCCGTGTCGACCGGCCATAGCGGCTTATTCCACCCGTGTCTTTAATTGCAGGGCGAGGCGCTTTCAAGCCGGTCTTCTCCTCGCACACGAGAATATCGCGGCCGCCGAGTGACGCGGTCGCTCTTGCGGGACGCGCGAAGACGACATCGCCGACGCCGCCAGGATAAAGTCGATTGTATCTATGGGGAAAGTTCGGATGGAGGCCTCGCCCGGAATTGAACCGGGGTACAAGGATTTGCAGTCCTCTGCGTCACCACTCCGCCACGAGGCCATCCGAGTAGAAAAGTGCGTGTGGTGGGCGGCATTTAGAACGGATCGAGAGTGAGCGCAAGGGGAAATTCATCAAATTTCGCGGCGCTCCTGTGGATGCCCGAAGGCGCCCTTCCCCGCCCGATTTTCCTTAAGAGTCCTCTCGCCAGCGACGACGATCGAGCAGGCGTGTTGCGGCCATGGTGCTCGCGGCTTCGGCGAGGCGTCCGGGATCGGTCATGCCGGATGTATAGAGCCGGATCACCGCCTTGCCCACCGCTTCCCGATGACCGTCATCGGAGTAAGCGGGCTTAGCCGGCTCGGCCGCCCGCATCGCGTGATCGATGATGTGAAAATCTTTCGGCGTCAGAATCAAGGAACTCTCCGCCTGAATGAATATGCTCATGTCGTTTGACCTTTCCGGGAACCAGACGGCGACTGCCGTGTTCGGTATCCCGTTTGAGTCCACCCAGCGTATCGGGTTGGAACCATCAGGTCATTTCACTATGACATGTGCTCCTTCGCGTGCCTCAGTCCTCAGGGCCGGGGCGCGGCGTGTCCTTGCGACGGGTCCACCAGACGGTCATGCGTCGCCGACGGCGGCGCACGGCCGGTAGGTCATGAGAGAGAACGATCAGGCCAAGCGGCAGCATCCAGAAGCCCAGGATCGGCAGAAAGCCCAGAAAGCCACCGCCGACAAGCGCCGTTCCTGTCACGATTCGACCCGCTCTGGAACGGGGAACGGGGATTTCGAGCTTGCCGAGCACAAGGCGACCTCGCTGCTGGTCGAGCCGATAGCGACGTTCTGGCATTCACGAGACTCCCTGCGTTTCGGCGGTTTTGGGCCCCTTTCCCACCGCCCTCCAGATGGTGAGCCCACAAATAAAAACAAGACGATGACATTTTTTTTGAAAAACCGCTTGGCAAACGGAGCGAGCATCAGTATTACCCCGCTCACACCGCGCCAAGCGGCTGTTCCCTGGTAGCTCAGCGGTAGAGCATTCGACTGTTAATCGACAGGTCGCCGGTTCGAATCCGGCCCGGGGAGCCATCTTATTTCAAAGCCCGCGCCTGACAAAGGCAGCGGGCTTTTTGATTCCGGACACCTCAGCTGCCTGCCAAACCTTAGACCTACAAGATCTTGGGTGGTCGTTCCGGCAATGGTTCCGAAACCCCCTCTTCACCTTTCGCTGCTATTTCCCTCCTCATACGGAAAAGAATGCAAGGAGGACGGCCGATGTGGCTTGAGCTTCACGATGGGGACGGCTTTCCCTTCTATGTCAACATGGACAATGTGGTGGATTTCCGCTGGTATGAGCGGGAAGGCTATACCTGCCTGCTGACCACCGCCCCAGTCGCCGAAAAGCTGCATCGCCTCTATGTCCGCGAAAATGCCCAGCAGATAATGGCCATGCTGCGGACCGAACAGGCCCGACGGGTCGCCACCGCACGCTCCGCCGCCTGAGCGCCGCTTCCCGTCGCGGCCGAAAACCCAGATTTGTGATGGCAGCGTGATCTTGTCGCGGTGACCCTTCGTATGGCTTTGAAAGCCAACGAAGAAGAACAACGC
This sequence comes from Rhizobium rosettiformans, assembly GCF_016806065.1. NCBI lineage: Bacteria > Pseudomonadati > Pseudomonadota > Alphaproteobacteria > Hyphomicrobiales > Rhizobiaceae > Rhizobium > Rhizobium rosettiformans. The sequence continues at coordinate 3,299,031 of NZ_CP032405.1, read as the reverse complement.
ATGCCGCAATCCGCCAAGACGCTCATCCTCTGGTTCCGCAAGGATCTCCGGATCTCCGACCACGCCGCGCTCGCAACAGCGCTGGACGAGGGGTTTCGCTTAGTTCCTCTTTATATAATGGAGCCGGAGCACGCCGGCACCGGACCGCTCGGTGCTGCGCAAGCCTGGTGGCTGCATCATTCGCTCGAAGCCTTGTCGGCGTCACTCGACGCGCTCGGCGCGAAGCTGGTGTTGCGTAGCGGCGCGGCCGACGCCGTGCTCTCGGATCTCATCAAGGAGGCTGGCGCTTCGGCGGTCTTCTGGAATCGCCGCTACGATCCCTCCGGCATCTCAGTCGACAAGGCCTTGAAGGCGAAACTGATCGCTGATGGCATCGACGTGCGCACCTTTGCCGGCCAGATCCTGCACGAACCGACGAAGCTGAAGACCGGGGCCGGCGGGCATTTCCGTGTCTATACGCCTTTCTGGAAGGCACTGGACGGATCCGGCGAACCGCCAGAACCGATCCCGGCCCCAAACTCGCTCACCGCACCTGAGCATTGGCCGACAAGCGAGACGCTTTCGGACTGGGGCCTGCTGCCGACTAAGCCGAACTGGGCGAAAGGCTTTGAAAGCGAATGGCAACCCGGCGAAGACGGTGCCAGGAAGCGCCTCACCGATTTCATCGCATCCGGCCTCAAGGGCTATCGCACCCGCCGCGACTTTCCCGGCGAAGCGCATGTCTCGATGCTCTCGCCGCACCTCGCGCTGGGCGAAATCTCGCCCGCTTCCGTCTGGCATGCGACGCGAGGACTGTCGGACGCCTATTCGAGTGAGGACTATGTCCATTTCCGCAAGGAGCTCGTCTGGCGCGATTTCTCCTATCATCTGCTCTTCCATTTTCCGGATCTCGCGACCAAGAACTGGAACGCCAAGTTCGACGCCTTCCCCTGGCGCGACGAACCGGACCTGCTCGAAAAGTGGCAAAAGGGTCAGACCGGCTACCCGATCGTCGATGCCGGCATGCGCCAGCTCTGGCAAACCGGCTTCATGCACAATCGTGTGCGCATGATCGTTGCTTCCTTCCTGATCAAGGATCTTCTGATCGACTGGCGGGAAGGCGAGCGCTGGTTCCGCGACACGCTTGTCGATGCCGATCCGGCCTCGAATGCCGCCAGTTGGCAATGGGTCGCCGGTTCCGGCGCCGACGCCGCCCCCTTCTTCCGCATCTTCAATCCGACCAGCCAGGGCGAGAAATTCGACCCCGAGGGGCGATACGTCCGACGCTTCGTGCCGGAGCTGAAGGACATGCCTGATAAATTTATCCACAAGCCGTCGGAGGCGCCCTTCGCTGTTCTGAAAGAGGCGAGCGTCAGCCTCGGCAAGACCTATCCCCTGCCGATCGTCGATCACGGCAAGGCCAGGGATGCGGCGATGGCGGCGTTTCAGGGGTTGAGGGCGGAGTAAACGCTCTTGCCCGCGCCCCACTCTCACTGGCGGTGGAGGAACTGACCCGGCCGGCTGGGGCAACAACCGGCAGCTGTCGTCGACAGCTTTGGCTGGGCCATTCAAGAAATCACCATAATCAGATGCAACCGGTAACCGGTTGATATCGCCTGTGTAATATCGACCCAACTACCAAACTGAGATAGAGCGCTCAGGCGTTCTAATCGACCTTTACGAGTACAAGAGACTGAAAGCATGTATTTCACCAATATGATCCCGCCCCTCGCCCTGGCGTCGCTGGCAATCGCCTTTGCCACGCCCGTCGCCGCCAACGAGTTGCTCCAGATCGATCAGGGACGTTACGTCCAGTCCCAGCATGAGTGCAGCGACCCCAAGGGTTCAATGCTGTTCATCTATGACGGAAAGAGTGTGAAGAGCGGCAAGACCAGCTGCAAGCTGAGCAACGTGACCCAATCCGGAAACGTCTATCAATTCGACGAGAGCTGCTCCTATTACCACCGCTCCTGGAGCATTTTGCCGACGACAGTCACGGAGTATAAGAGCCGGCTGGAAGTGCTGAACAAACGCGAATTCGTGCTGAAGCGCGAGAATGAAAATCTCGAAATGACCGATCATTACCGCTGGTGCTCTGCGGAGTAAAGCGGAGTTCGATGAGTAGGAGCGCCGACCTGCGGCGTAGGCGCCGGATCAGGCGCCGTCCAAAGTCGCAAACTCCGACGCGTAGGCATATCTCAAGTTACCTTGCCGAGCATAATGTGGCAAAGTTTCGAGTCTGACTGGATGGTCTAGCCGTAGCTGCTGCTCTCGTCGCGTGTGGCCCCGACACCTGCCAAGCTCCCGCTTGCTCAAACCTCCACGAAAAGCTAAATTGACTATAAATAGTCATTTTTGGAGCTCCACGTGTCGACCAAGAGTGTTGCCGATGCCAAGGCCGGTTTTGCGAGCCTTGTGGATGAAGCCGCCAACGGCGAGTTCGTGACGATCACCCGCCACGGCAAGCCGGCCGCCATGCTGGTCAGCGTCGAAGCGGGAGAGGCGGCGAAAAGGGTGATGGCAAAGCCCAGGCCAAACTTCGGCGAGTTCCTGATGTCTTATCCCGGGCCCGCCGATCTCGACCGAAACCCGTCCCCCATGCGGGACGTCGAGCTTGAGTAGCGGCTTCCTGATCGACACCAACATCATCTCGCTCCTTTCGCCCGACCGGAAGCAAGCGCCATCCGAAGCCGTGAAAGTTTGGTTCCGGGAACAGAGCGAAGTACTCTATGTGTCGGCCATCACCCTGGCCGAGATCGAGAAAGGCCTGCGCAGATTGCATCGTCGCGGCGGCTTCGAGCGGTCACAGCGCTTAAGCGACTGGCTCGATACCATCACTGAAACCTTCGGCGACCGAATCTTGCCCGTCGACCCCATCGTTGCCCGGATCGCCGGCGGGCTAGACGATGTCGCTACCGCGAGCGGCGCACATCCCGGGTTCGCCGACATCCTGATTGCCGCCACAGCAAAGGCCTACGGGCTGACGGTGATTACCGCCAATCTGAAGCACTTCATGCCTCTTGGCGTGGCCTGTGATTTTCCGGAAGCCCTCAGATCCTAGTCCCGAACGCATTTTCCTTCTCCCCGCCGCCACACGAAAAGCCATTCCTTGCCTTTGCCTGCCCCCAGGCGGAAAAGACCGGTTCACGTTTCGCGCTGACCGCCGCCCGCATAATCTTGTCCAGAAGGACAAAATTGCGTGGCATCCCGGTTTTCTTCCCCGCGCATTTGGTTCTAGTGTCCGCGTCAGACAAAAAAGGCAGGCATCATGGCATTTCACCCCTCCGTGCTCGAGGCGATCGGCAATACGCCCCTCATCCGGCTGAAGGGCGCCTCGCAGGCGACCGGCTGCACCATTCTCGGCAAGGCCGAATTCCTCAATCCCGGCCAGTCGGTGAAGGATCGCGCAGCACTCTTCATCATCCGTGATGCCGAGCGGCGCGGGCTCTTGCGTCCGGGCGGCGTGATCGTCGAGGGCACGGCCGGCAATACCGGCATCGGGCTGACGCTGGTTGCCAAGGCGCTCGGCTATCGCACCGTGATCGTGATTCCCGAAACCCAGAGCCAAGAGAAGAAGGACGCGCTGAAACTGCTCGGCGCCGAGCTCGTCGAAGTGCCGGCGGTGCCTTACAAGAACCCGAACAATTATGTGAAGATCTCGGGGCGTCTCGCAGCCCAGCTCGCCAAGACCGAGCCGAACGGGGCGATCTGGGCGAACCAATTCGACAACACGGTCAACCGCGACGCCCATATCGAGACGACCGCGAAGGAAATCTTCGAGCAGACCGGCGGGGCCGTCGATGGCTTCATCTGCGCGGTCGGCTCGGGCGGCACGCTGGCCGGCACAGGGATTGGCCTTCGCAACAGGAAGCCCGGGGTGAAGATCGGCATCGCCGATCCGGAAGGGGCAGCGCTTTACGAATACTACAAGAACGGCGAGCTGAAATCTTCAGGATCCTCGATCACCGAAGGCATCGGCCAGGGTCGCATCACCGCGAACCTCGAAGGCTTCACGCCCGATTTCGCCTATCAGATCCCCGATTCCGAAGCGCTCGACATCGTCTTCGACATCGTCGAAAACGAGGGCCTCTGCCTCGGCGGCTCCTCGGGCATCAACATTGCCGGCGCCATTCGTCTCGCGAAGGAACTCGGCCCCGGCCACACGATCGTGACGATCCTCTGCGACTACGGTAACCGCTATCAGTCGAAGCTCTACAACCCGGATTTCCTGCGCTCGAAGGGTCTGCCGGTCCCGGCCTGGCTGGAAAAGCGCCCCGCCTTCGATCTTCCTTTCGAAACTGTCTGATTGTTATTGAAAGCATAGCCATGACAACCATCGCCCTCTACCGCGACGATTTCTATCTCTCGACGGCGGAGGCGGTGGTGACATCAGTGCATGAAGACGGCGCGGTCGAACTCGACCAGACCTGTTTCTATGCGGCATCCGGCGGCCAGCCGGGCGATACCGGCTTTCTGGAGCGCGAAGACGGCAGCCGCATCCAGCTTTCCGAAACGCGCCACGGCACCACCAAGGACATCATCCTGCACTGCCCTTTGGACGGCGAGCCCCTGCCCTCTGTAGGCGAAAAGCTCGTTCTGCATGTTGACTGGGCACGCCGCTACAAGCTGATGCGCATGCACACAGCCTGCCACCTGCTCTCCGTTGTCTGCTCCTATCCGATCACGGGGGCTGCCGTCGGCGAGGAGGAAAGCCGCGTGGATTTCGACATGTCAGAGACGATCGACAAGGATCAGGTGACTGCAGACCTGATGAAGCTCGTCGGCGAAAATCACCCCGTTTATCTCCAGTGGATCACCGACGAGGAGCTCGCGGCCAATCCCGGCATCGTCAAGTCGAAGAATGTCCGCCCGCCCGTCGGCCTTGGTCGGGTGTCTTTGGTCTGTATCGGCGAGCATTCCGCCGTTGACAGTCAGCCCTGCGGGGGCACACATGTTTCCGAGACCCAGGAGGTCGGTGCGATTCATATCGCCAAGATCGAAAAGAAGGGCAAGGAGAACCGCCGGTTCCGCATTCGCTTTGGAGCCCCGGAGACCTAAGCCATAGGAACGTACGGGAGAAGTGCATGTCCGGTGAAAGAAGCCGTTTCGTCGTTTCGGCGGATTGGGTCGAAAAGAACCTCGGGTCTCCCGGCTTCAAGCTCGTCGATGCTTCCTGGTATCTGCCGGCGCATAACCGCAACGGCGCCGTGGAATATGCCTCCGGCCACATTCCAGGTGCGGTCTTCTTTGACCAGGACGTGATCGCCGACACGACCACAGGCCTGCCCCATTCCCTGCCCTCGCCCTCCTTCTTTGCCCAGGCCGTCGGCCAGCTCGGCATTTCCGCCGAGGACACGATCGTCGTTTATGATGGTCCTGGCTTCTTTTCAGCGCCACGCGTCTGGTGGCTGTTCCGAGTCATGGGCGCACGCCGCGTCTACGTACTCGAAGGCGGCATCGATGGCTGGAAGGCGGAAGGGCGAAAGCTTGAAACCGACCTGCCAGAACCGGCTCCCGTTACCTTCGAAGCGCAGTTCGACCGAGCAAGGCTCACATCCTTCGACCAGATGTCCGGGATTGCTGACGAGGGCGACAAGCAGATTGCCGACGCCCGTCCTGCCGGTCGTTTCACAGGCGAAGAGCCTGAACCCCGCGAGGGCATGCGCTCCGGCCATATTCCGGGTGCCCGCAGCGTGCCTGCATCATCGCTGTCGGAAAACGGCCGTCTGAAAGATCTCGCTACGCTGCGCTCGATCTTCACCAGTGCCGGTATCGATCTCAACAATCCGGTGGTGACGTCTTGCGGCTCAGGTGTCACGGCAGCCGTCGTGACGCTGGCGCTTGAAAGCCTGGGGCATACCGACAATTCGCTCTATGACGGCTCCTGGTCGGAATGGGGGTCGAAGACCGATACGCCTGTCGTCACCGGCGACGCTTCGCCGCTCGGCTCGAAGACATCAGGGCCGTTGACCGCCCATGTCACCCGGCTCGAAATGAAGGCGCCGCCAAAATCCAGCTTGCCGGTGCCGGTCAATATCCAGACCGCTATCATGCGCACGCATGAAATCCCGCTTTCCTTCTACCGCTTCCTGCACCGCCAGGTCGGTGCGCGCTGGCATTGGTATGAGCGCCTGCGTCTGCCCGACGAGCAGCTGAAGGCGATCATCCACGCGCCGAAGGTGTCGATCTCGGTTCTTTATGTGAATGGCGCACCGGCCGGCTTCTACGAGCTGTCGCAGGAAAATGACGAACTCGTCGAGCTTTCCTATTTCGGCCTCTTCGAACATGCGCTGGGGCTCGGCATCGGCAAATGGTTCCTGCTGCAGTGTCTTTACGCGGCCTGGGCGAGCAATCCGAAGACTGTCACCGTCACCACCAACTCGCTCGACCATCCGCGCGCACTGCAGCTCTACCAGCAGTTCGGCTTCTCGCCCGTCGGCACCTATGACGCCCTCGTTGATCCCCTGACAGATCAGGAACTGCTTGCCCTGATCAAGCGCGACGGCTGACGCCGTCGCTCATTCCTTCCTCTTCAGCTTGACGCTGGTGGCTTCCGTTTCTTCCTCGGAAGCCTCGTCAGCGACGTTCTCCCCGTCCGGATCCTCTTCGCCAGCGGCCTGGTTCTCGAACCAATTGGCGATCAGACCGGCGTGAAAGGCGGCCATCTCGTAGCAGTAGGTGATTTCGCGGTCGCCCGCATACCAGAATGCGTTTTCCGTGCCGCAGGTCTTGCCGGTGATCTTGATTCCGTCTTTCAGATTGTAGCCCTCGCCGAAGACGGTGGCGATGGTCTCCAGCGCGCCCGCACTCTTCAGGAGATCGGCGAAACCCTGCAGGTCCTCGTTTCCGGCAGGCTCATAGGTGACCTCGAATCTCGTTTTCACGCCGTCCTTCATGTTGGCGGCGAGCAGGCTCATCCAGCTGTCGCGGGCCCTTTGATATTCGAAAACGCATTCCTGGCGGCGCTCTTCCGGAAAATCGAGCGAGTCGGCAAACTCCTTGAAGAACTCGGCATTGGCGCCGGTCATCATGCAGACAATCGCATAGGCACGCTGCCGGTTGAGGCCGTGGGTGCCCATGAAGTCGTCTTCCTGGGGGCCGTCCTCATTGGCTTCGTCCAGCAGGAACCAGCCATCGGCGGCATCCTGCATGGTCGTATTGAGGTCCTCGTCCTCGGCACCTAGCAGCAGCACGGAGGAAAGTGCATCGACGGCATCCTCCTCGCGGCCGAGAACCGGCAGGTTGAGCTCAGAGACCAGCATGTGGCCGGCCTCGTGGAAGAGAATGAAGATGGCGTTGTTGACGACGAAACGCTGGCCTTCCTCGACCTGTTCGGCCGTCAGCTCCTCGGCCCGAACACTTGTGAATGGCTGGCAGAGCCATGCGGCAACGGATGCCAACGTGACCACGGCGACAGACTTGATTGACAGCATGTGAGAGACCCCGAACCCCTGATAGCTCGCCGATTATCTACAGCAGAGGTTAAGCGAGAGAGAAGCACCATTTCTGACAAAAACAGGCCGCATCCCGTGGCCCTGCCGTGTCGATGACATCAGCCATAACGATACGCGGCCTTACGGCAGCTTGGTCGATGAACGCTTGCTGACCGCCGACTTCAGTTGAAATTCATCCGCGACATGCAAAAGCTTCTCTCACGACATTCCAGACAGGGAGGACACGCCATGGACAGACGTCTGTTTCTGACAATCTTGGGGGGCGCTCTAGCGTCGCCGGTCGTTGGCTTCGCACAGGAAGCCCCCACGGAAGACATGATCATGCGGCGGCTGGATGCCGCTCCGCAGCGGCAGATCGCCCCGCGGAACCGGGTCACCATCGACGAGTTCAAGCGGCGGCCGGAGCTTCGACGCCAAGCGCCTTCGATCGATATCCAGGCGATCAACTTCGCAACAGGCTCAGCGGATATTCCGCGTTCGGAATTTCGCAAGGTGCAGCAGATCGCCCGCGCCATGGAACAGCTGCTGCGTCGCCGGCGCGCGGTTCGCTTCCTGATCGAGGGTCACACGGATGCGGTCGGGTCCGCCTATTCCAATCAGGTCCTGTCGGAGCGCCGGGCTGCCTCGCTCAAGATGGTTCTGGTCCGCGAATTCGGCATTCCCTCGCGTGTTCTTGAAACCGTCGGCTATGGCGAAGATTACCTGCTGATCCCGACCGAGCGATCGGAATGGCGTAACCGACGCGTCACGCTCCGCCGTATCGACGACTTCATCCGCTGATCTTGTGCGTGAGTGAGGGCCAGTGCGCTGGTCCTCCCGTCGACGGATCGATGTTTCCGGGGGAGGAACACGCGGCTGCGGCCCGCGTTCACTCCCCCGGAACACGTCCCCACGGAGCACTCGATGCCGCATCAATCCCCCATCCGCTACCATGCCGATCTTGAAACCCCGTCCGCCGACGAAAAGGAGGCGATCGAAGAGATCAAGGACAGCATGCTCTACATCATCGGCAAGACGCATGAAGATCTCGGACATGCGCAACGCAGCGTGCACGCCAAGAGCCATGCCCTGCTCGAAGCCACCGTCACCGTCCATCCGGAGCTTTCGGCCGAACTGCGCCAGGGGATTTTCGCCGAACCGGGGCGGACCTATCCCGCCATCATCCGCATCTCGACCATTCCCGGCGACCCGCTGCGCGACAGCGTTTCACTTCCCCGCGGCTTTGCAATCAAGCTCTTTGATGTCGAGGGTACGCGGTTGCCTGGCAGCGAAGGCGATCGGACGCAGGACTTTCTGTTTGCCTCGGCGCCGGCCTTTGCCGCACCGGATGCCGCCGGCTTTGCCAAGAACATCCAACTGATCGCCCGCACCACGGACAGGGTCGAGTGGGCCAAGAGCGCGCTCAGCTGGATCCTCAGACCGATCGTCCGGGGACTGGAGGCCATGGGGGCGGATGCCGGGGCGCTGAAAGCAATGGGCGGTTATCCCGAGACCCATCCGCTTGGTGAACACTACTACACCCAGGTTCCCTTGCGCTTCGGCGAGTATGTGGCAAAGCTCGACCTCGTGCCGCGGTCCGAGAGCTTCAAACGCCTCACTGACGACAGGATCGATCTATCCGAAGGTCCCGATGTTTTGCGCGAAGCGGTCGCCGAGGTCATGGCACGCGATGGCGGAGAATGGACCCTGCGCGCGCAGCTCTGTCGCAATCTCGAGACCCAGCCGATCGAGGATGCCTCCGTCGTCTGGCCCGAGGAAGACAGCCCCTATCTGGAAATCGCGACCATCAGCGTGGCGCCGCAGACGGGCTGGTCGGAAGGTCGCTCGCGCGCCGTCGATGACGGGCTGACCTTCCGTCCATGGCGCGGCATCGAGCAGCATCGACCTCTCGGCAATGTCATGCGCGCCCGCCGGGAAGTCTATCCCGTCGCAGCCGCCAAACGCAGCGCCTTGATCGGCTGTCCGATGCATGAGCCGAAGAGCAGGCCCGATCTGCCTTGATCGATGAATAAAAACGGGCCGGCCGATGGGAAGGCCGGCCCGGATCGGCCGCTTTACGCGTTACATTCGCGGACCTGACGCGGCGTGAGGCGACCGGAGAGTGCAACCTTACGCAACGTTAAGCACGGCTTCCGGTGCATGCGCCGGATAACCGAGGGCTTCTGCGACCGGCTTGTTGGTGATGCGGCCCTTGTGAACGTTGAGACCGTTGCGCAGGTGACGATCCTCGGCAATTGCGCGCAGACCGCGGTCGGCGAGCGCGAGGCCATGCACCAGCGTCGCATTGTTGAGGGCATGGGCAGAGGTGATCGGCACCGCGCCCGGCATGTTGGCGACGCAATAATGCACGATGCCATCGACCTCGTAGGTCGGGTCGGAATGGGTCGTGGCATGGGACGTCTCGAAGCAGCCGCCCTGGTCAATGGCAACGTCAACGATGACAGCGCCCTTCTTCATGCCGGACAGCATCTCGCGGGTAACCAGCTTCGGGGCAGCCGCACCGGGGATCAGGACTGCGCCGATGACGAGATCTGCGGAGAAGGTTTCCTGCTCAAGGGCATCGATGGTGGAGTAGACGGTGTGGACGCGACCGCCGAAGATGTCGTCAAGCTGGCGTAGACGCGGCAGCGAGCGATCGAGGATTGTGACGTCGGCGCCGAGACCGACGGCCATCTTGGCCGCATGCAGGCCGACAACGCCGCCACCGATGACGGTAACCTTGGCCGGCAAGACGCCCGGCACACCGCCGAGCAGGATGCCGCGGCCGCCATGGGCCTTCTGCAGGGCCGTCGCACCCGCCTGGATCGCCAGGCGTCCGGCGACTTCCGACATCGGCGCCAAAAGCGGCAGGCCGCCGCGCTCGTCGGTCACGGTTTCATAGGCAATGGCTGTGACGCCCGAATCGAGCAGGCCCTTGGTCTGGTCCGGATCCGGCGCGAGGTGGAGATAGGTATAAAGGATCTGGCCTTCACGCAGTTGCACCCATTCGGAGGGCTGCGGCTCCTTGACCTTGACGATCATGTCGGACTTTTCGAAGACGTCCTTTGCCGAGGCTGCGATCTTCGCGCCAGCGGCGATATAGGCGTGGTCGTCTGCGCCGATCCCGGCGCCTGCTCCCGTTTCGATCAGGACGTCATGGCCATGTGCCACATATTCTCTGACGGCACCGGGGGTCAGACCCACACGGTATTCATGGTTTTTGATTTCCTTCGGGCAACCGACACGCATAAGCGTTCCTCTCTTTTATTCGCAGCCTGCGCTGCTTTGTTTCAGATACGGAAATTCAAACATTCTCCGCACAAAATGTCCTTGCAAAGTGAAGCCTGGGACATCAGACAATTCGCAGCTTCTTGCGTCAGACAGCTGCAAAACGGAGAATCTACGAATGGCGGAACTGGATGCCATTGATCGTGCCATTCTGAAGGCGCTTCAGGAGAATGGCCGGATGACCAATGCCGAGCTTGCCGAAACGGTGGGCTTGTCGCCCTCCGCCTGCTCGCGGCGTCACGACATGCTGGAAAAATCCGGCGTCATCAGCGGCTATCATGCCCGCCTGTCGCACAAGGCGATCGACTACAAGATGATGGTGATCGTGCACATCTCGCTGTCGGGCCAGTTTGCCAAGACGCTGACCGAATTCGAGGCCGCCGTGAAGCGCTGTCCGAACGTGCTTGTGTGCTATCTGATGTCGGGCGAGTACGATTACATTCTGCGTGTGGCCGCCAAGGATCTCGAAGACTACGAGCGCATCCACCGCGACTGGCTCTCGGCGCTTCCGCATGTGGTGAAGATCAATTCGAGTTTTGCGCTTCGCGAAGTGATCGAACGTCCCAATGTGGGTCTTTGATCGAGGATCCTGAAAATCCTAATGATTTGTTTTAGGCCGTTCTTACGGATGCTGCGTAAGGTCATGCCATTCCTTTTTGTATTCAGGACGGCATCATGAGCAATAATCTCGGTATGGATGTTCGCAAATCACCCCGCAGCCGTTGCCGGCTCGACAGCAAGATCCATTATTTCCAGCAGCAGGCAGATGCGCGCGTGATCAACATCTCACGCACAGGCCTCGCGCTCGAACTCGCCACCAAGCTAACCGCCGCCGCCGGCAGTCAGGTGATCATCGAAAACGAGGATATCGGCCATCTCGAAGGCGTCGTCCGGTGGAACTATGGCGGCCGCATCGGCATCATGTTCCGACCGAACAGCAATTCGATTGCCAAGGTCGCGGCCTATTTCCGCAACTATCATCAAGAAGTCCGGCCGGTCCTGCGCGGCTGAGCCCTTCGGACCGGAAGTTAACGGTAAACACCCCGCATAACCGGCAAAACACCCAAAATCTCCTGAGGAGGTCGCTCGCATTCTAATGACCTTGGCCAGATGCCGTTAAGGCGCCTGGCCGAGGTTTCCTGCGTTTCTTTCAATCAATTTGACGGAGCGCAATTTTATGCTTGCTGCCAAACTCAACCCGGACGGCCGCCGCAGCCACCGTATCCGCTGTCATATCAGGGGAACGCTGGAATTCATCGGCCAGAAGTTCAACGTCCGTATTCTCGACATTTCCCGAACCGGCATGGCCCTGCATCTCGAGGGCTGGATCGAAGCCAAGCGCGGCGCGACAGTGACTGTCAGTTGCCCCGAACTCGGCCACATCGAATGCACCGTCTGCTGGTACCGCGCCGGCAAGATGGGGCTCGAATTCGAGCAGACCACCAATGCGGTCGCGCAGGTCACCGCCTACTTCCGCCACTTCCATCGGGATCCCCGCAACCTTGTTCCGATCTGACCCAGGAGGGAGCAACGTCTCATCCCTGTCATTTTAGAGGTGCAAGCCTCTTGAAAGCGACCTAACCTGCGTCGCTTTCAGAACCTGTTCTTCGTGAGGCCCCTATGCCGTCTTTGCTCGATCTCCATCCGATTTCCCGCCGCTCCTTCTTGAGCGGTATTGCCGCATCGGCGGCTCTCGTCACGCTTCATCCCTTTGCGGCGCGCGCCAATGGCAACCAGGCGCATCTCAGGCTGATGGAAACCACCGACATCCACGTCAACGTGATGCCTTACGACTATTATGCCGACAAGCCGAACGACACGATGGGCCTTTCGCGCACCGCAAGCCTGATCGATTCGATCCGCGCCGAAGCCGGCAATTCGATGCTGATCGACAATGGCGACTTCCTGCAGGGCAATCCGATGGGCGACTACATGGCCTATCAGAAGGGCATGAAGCCTGGCGACGTGCATCCCGTGATCAAGGCGATGAACGTGCTCGGCTATGATTGCGGCACGCTCGGCAATCACGAGTTCAATTACGGCCTCGACTTCATGTTCAACACGCTGGCGGGTGCTACATTTCCCTTCGTCTGCGCCAATCTGACCAAGGGGCAGCTTGCCGCTGATCCCAAGCAGGATCCGCTTTATTTCAAGCCCTACCACATCATCGAAAAGCAGATCCGCGACGGATCGGGGGCAACCAGCCCGATCAAGGTTGGCTTCATCGGCTTCGTGCCGCCGCAGATCATGCTCTGGGATGCGAAGAACCTCGAAGGCAAGGCGATGAGCCGCGACATCCTGCAGGCGGCCCGCGCCTGGGTGCCGCAGATGAAGGAGGATGGCGCCGACATCGTGATTGCGCTCTCCCATTCCGGTATCGACGGGAATGGTGAAAGCGAAGGCATGGAAAACGCCTCGCTTTATCTCGCAGGCGTCGAGGGTATCGATGCGATCTTCACCGGACACCAGCATCTCGTCTTCCCCGGACCGAAGGATTTCGAGAACGTGCCGGGTGCGGATGCCGTGAAAGGCACGCTGCTCGGCAAGCCCGCGGTCATGGCTGGCTTCTGGGGCTCGCATATGGGCCTGATCGACCTGCTTCTCGAAAAAGACGGCTCGAGCTGGAAGATCGTCGACTTCACCTGCGAGGCACGCCCGATCTACCACCGAGACGACAACCGCAAGGTCGTGGCCGACGTCAAGGACAAGCCCGAGGTCATCGCCTCGGTCGCGACCGAACACCAGGCGACACTCGATTATGTGCGCACGCCGGTCGGCAAGACGTCCGCGCCGCTCTACTCCTATTTTGCGCTGGTCGCCGACGATCCGTCGATCCAGATCGTTTCGATTGCCCAGTCTTGGTACATCAAGGAAATGTTGAAGGATGGGCCGCACAAGGATCTGCCGGTGCTGTCGGCGGCGGCCCCGTTCAAGGCCGGCGGTCGCGGCGGTGCCGATTATTTCACCGACGTGCCGGCCGGCGATATCGCGATCAAGAACGTCGCCGACCTCTATCTTTATCCGAACACCATTCAGGCCGTGGCGATCACCGGCGAGCAGGTGAAGAACTGGCTGGAAATGTCGGCCGGCATCTTCAATCGCGTCGAAAAGGGCGCGAAGGATTCGCCCCTGATCAATCCGGATTTCCCGTCCTACAATTACGATGTGATCGACGGCGTCACCTACCAGATCGACCTGACGCAGCCCGCCCGCTACGACAAGGACGGCGTCGTCGTGCATCCGGAAGCAAGCCGCATCGTCAACCTGCAGTTCGACGGCAAACCGATCGATCCTGGCCAGACCTTCGCGGTCGCGACGAACAATTACCGTGCCGGTGGCGGCGGCAAATTCCCCGAAATCGCCTCCGACAAGGTGATCTTCGTCGGACCGGACACCAACCGCGACATCATCGTCCGCTACATCGTCGAGCAGGGCACGATCAATCCGTCCGCCGACGGCAACTGGTCCTTCGCACCGATTGGCGAGACCACCGTCGTCTTCGAGACCGGCCCGAAGGCACGCGATTTCCTCGCCGACTTCAAGGGCGGCCAGATCGAGGATGCCGGCGAAGCAGCGGAAGGATTTGCGAAGTTCCGCCTGACGCTCTGAACCACGGCAGACGGCGCAATCGCTCAACAAGAACGGAATCGATTCAAGATGTTGAATCGATTCCTTAAACTGCTGTGGCAAGCGCTGGCGAAGATGCCAGATCCATGGGGCAATTCGACAGCTGTTCTTCGAAGGCCCGGATCAGCCAAGTGCCGGCAGGCCCAGGCGGATTGTCGGTCCGCCTGATGGCGTAGAGATTGTAGGACCCCTGCTCATAGGCTGGCAGATCGAGATGCACGATCCGGCCGCTCGCCATGTCTTCGCGGATGATCGAGGCCGGCAGCCCACCCCAGCCGAGGCCGCCACGAATCAGCTGATGTTTCGTTGCCATGTCGCTGACCCGCCAGGTCTTGAACGACAACACGTTGAAATCACGCCCCGACGTCAGATCCGAAGCGTCGCTGACGACGATCTGGGTCTCCTCGCGCACGTCCTGCAGCGACAGCGTGGCCTTGCGCCTCGCGAGCGGATGATCGGCCGCTGCCGCCGGCAGGAGAAAATTGTGGCCGATCCGGTCGACGATCAGCGTGTCGTCCTGCCGGGTCGGCGCTCCGCCGATGCCGATGGTCGCCTTGCCGCTCATTACCAGTTCGACCAATCGTCCGAGTTCGCCTACTTCCAGTCGCAGCGAGACGGATGGAAACTGCTGCTGAAATTCCCGAAGCACCGCCAGCATGGCGCCGGTCGGGACGAGCACGCTGATCGCCACCGACAGTTCCGCCTCCAGGCCCTGATGCATGCTGCGGACCTTGGCGCGCATGACCTGCAGATCGCCGACGATGCGTCGGGCGTCGGTCAACATGGCCCTGCCCTCGTCCGTCAGTCTGGGTTGCCGCGTACCGGTCCGCTCGAACAGCGTCACGCCAAGCTGGCTTTCCAGATTGCCGATCGTATAGCTCACCACCGATTGCGCGCGATTGAGCTGCCGGGCGGCTGCGGAAAAACTTCCGGTATCAGCCACGGTGAGAAAGACCTGCAATTGGTCGAGAGTGGGATTGGCATCCATGCGATCGGGCATCCATCCAGTTATTCGATATGACCGATCTAGATTATCACAGTTTTATTGATGCGTGGTCGGACATAGATGCATGGCAGGCCTGCTCCCAAGGGCCCACCACCATTCGAGGAATTGCACATGTCTTCCATCCTTCTCGTCACCTCCAGCCCGCGCGGCTCGGAATCCCTCTCGAACGCGATCGCCACCGAGCTCGCCGAGAAGTTCGCCGGCGAGACCGGCACGCTGGTCCGTCGCGACCTCGTCGAAACCCAGCTCGACCACGTCGACGGCGCCTTCACCACCGCGATCCGCAAGCCGGCTGATGCACGCACCGCTGAAGAGGCCGCTTCTGTCGCCACGTCCGACGCGCTCGTCGCGGAACTGATGGCCGCCGACACGATCGTCATCGGCACCGGCCTCATCAACTTCAACATCTACTCGTCGCTGAAGAGCTGGATCGACCACATCGCTCGCGCCGGCCTGACCTTCAGCTACACGGAAAACGGCCCGGTCGGCCTCGCCAAGGGCAAGAAGGCCTATCTGGTGCTCGCCGCCGGCGGCATCTACTCCTCCGGCCCAGGCGCCCCGATGAACCATGCTGAACCCTATCTCAAGACGGTCCTCGGCTTCCTCGGCATCGAGCTGGTCGAGACTGTCTATGTCGAAGGCGTGGCATACGGTCCGGAAGCCGCCGAAAAGGCCGTGGCTTCTGCCAAGGCCAAGGTCGAGGAACTGGCGCGCGCTGCCTGAGCTATCAACGCTCCAACGCGGCAGCCGCGCTGCCGCCCTCATTTTGCAAACGGCAAGGTCCTTCAGTTGCCGTTTGCCGCCAGAGCAAGCCCTGTCTCGCTCCCCGTCCTGGACAGGCGCTTGTCGCGGCGCGCTTGAAGCCGCGCGACGTTGGTCAGTTCCGAGACAATCTCCGCGCTCACCTCGGATGCGATACTGTCGACCGGCTGCGGGCGGCCCAGCAGATAGCCCTGGAGCTCGTCACAGCCAGCAACGCTCAGGTAACGAGCCTGATCCAGCGTCTCCACACCCTCCGCCACGACCCGCATGCCGAGCCCGCTGCCCAGATCGATGATCGTGCGGACGATGGCGTCGGCCGTCTCCTCGGTTCCGAGGGCTGACACGAAGCTGCGATCGATCTTGATCACGTCGAAGGGGTAGCGGCTCAGATAGCTGAGCGATGAATAGCCGGTACCAAAATCGTCGAGCGCAATCCTCAAGCCCAGCGTCTTCAAATGGCCGAGAATGAGGCGCGCCCGCTGGTCATCATCGATCAGCACGCTCTCCGTGATCTCAAGCTCCAGCTGATGCGGCGAAACCTCGGACGCATCCAGGATCGCTTCGATCCGCTCCAGAAACTGCGGATGGCGGAACTGCACCGGCGAGACGTTGACGCTGATATGCAGATGCTCCGGGAAACCGGTTGCCAGACGGCAGGCCTCGATCTGCACCCATTCTCCCAGTTCGATGATCTTGCCGGAGACCTCGGCGACGGGGATGAAATCACCCGGCTGCACCATTCCCCGCTCCGGATGTTTCCAGCGCACGAGAGCCTCGTATCCGACGATCAAAGCATCCAATGCCGAGACCCGAGGCTGGAGATAGAGTTCGAACTCGCCGCGCTCCAGTCCGCGCTCGATATCGGCTTCGAGTGCGCGTCGCTTCTCGATCAGTTCGTCCATGCCCTTGCGGTAGGAACGGAACGTGTTCCGCCCGGACTTCTTGGCGTGATAGAGAGCGATGTCAGCACGGCCGATCAGTTCGTCGAGCTCGCCCGCATGTTCGGGGCAAAGCGCACCGCCAATGCTGACACCACATTTGATGCGTTCGCCCTGGCCGGTGTCGAAGGGTTGCCGAAAGGCTTCAACCAGGCGGCGGCCGAAATCCTCGCACTGGGCCTCGAAATGGCAATTGCCGAGGATGACCGCGAACTCGTCGCCGCCCAAGCGGGCCGCCATGTCGGCAGGGCCGAGTGCCGCAGTCAGGCGACGCGCTGTCTCTTTGATCACCTCGTCGCCGGCCGGGTGCCCGTAGAGATCGTTGACGTCCTTGAAGTGGTCGAGATCGACCAGAAGAACTCCGCAGCCCCATCCATCGTTTGCCTGCTCGACATGGGCAGCGAGCGTCTCGGTAAACAGAGCGCGGTTAGCAAGGCCCGTCAGCGGATCGTGCTGCGCGAGATGGCGCATGCGGCTTTCGACTGCCTTGCGCTCGCGAAGATCGACGAGACAGCTGATCCGGATATGCCGGCCGCGATATTCGATGTTGCGGCCCCGTGCCTCGATCGGGATGCTTGAGCCGTCGGCGCGGACGATCTGGAACTCTCGCGACACGTCGGGCGCCGGATTGGGATCCTCGATCAGCATACGCCGCCCGGTCTGGTCGACAACATCGAGGATCGACGTTCCGATGAGATCTGCAATCTTGCGACCCGTCAGCACCTCGAATTGCTCGTTGCCGTCAATGATCACGCCGCCTTCGTGCATGACGATCGCTTCAAAGGTGGCGTTGGCGAGCGCCGTCACCCGATCCGCCTCTTCCTGGTCGCGGACCTGGGATTCGAGTGCGCTTCGATTGCGTTCTTGTTGCTGGATATTGTCCATCAGGTGGTTGAACAGCCGGGTCAGCTTCTCCGCCTCGTCGCCCGGATCGACCTGTAGCCGATCGCCAAGGTCGGCTTTGCCGGAAACGAGCTTTGAAAGAGCGTCCTCGACATGGCCGACACCCAGCCGCGTCCCATGTTCGGCGACGTTCAGGCCGATGTCTTCGGCCTCGGCCGTGACGCGAACGGGCACGAGTTTGTCGAGCGTCCAGAAGAAGGCATAGCCAAGGCCGAAAGCCCAGTAGAAGTTCAGCGCGGAACCAAAAAGCTGGATGTAGAACTGATCGAATCGTCCGCCGAGGGGCAGGCTATCGACCGGCGCCAGAAGCGCAAGCGCAAGGGTTCCCGCGACACCCGCAAAAGCGTGTACGCCGACGGCGCCGACAGCATCATCGACCTTGAGCTTCTGTTCGAGATACTGATTGCCGACGATGGCGACGATCGCGCCGAGCGCGCCCGTGAGGAGGGCGCCACCCGGCTCAAGCAGGTGGCAGCCCGCCGTGACGGCGACCAGCGCACCCAGCATGCCACATAGCGCCTTTTCCGGCAGCACCACGCCATCTTGCCTCGCACCGATCACATAGCCGACGCAGGTGCCCATGCCGCCAGCGAGAACCGTGTTGAGGATGATCGGCGCCACATCCGCGTTGGCTGCCAGGGTGGAGCCGCCATTGAAGCCAATCCAGCCGAAAAACAGGATGAGGCCGCCGGTGGTCGCCAGAACGGGATTGTTGCCGGCAAGACGCACCGGGCGTCCCTCGGCATCAAAACGCCCGCGTCTCGCTCCGATCACCAGGCAGGCAGCAAGTGCGATCCAGCCACCCGTGGCGTGGACCACCGTGGAGCCGGCAAAATCGACAAAGCCGAGATTGGCGAGAAAGGCTCCGGAGTTGGGTCCGATCGCCGTCCCCCAGACCCAGTGCACGAAAATCGGATAGATCAGCGTCGACAGAATGATCGACCCGAGCACATAGGCCGAGAGGGTCATGCGCTCGGCGACGGCACCGGAGACGATGGTCGCCGCCGTGCCGCAGAACATCACCTGGAAGACGAAGAACCCGGCGAGCCAGCTGTCGAGGCCCTGAAGCAGAAAATAGTCAGGATCGAGCCCGACCGGCAGGAAACCGGAGCGGCCGAAGGCAAGCATGAAACCAACGACCGCAAAGCCGACGACGCCGAAGACAAAATCCAGGAGGTTCTTCTGAGCGACATTGATGGAATTCTTCGAGCGCACCATGCCGGCTTCAAGAAGCAGGAATCCCACCTGCATCATCATCACCATGCCGGCGGCGGCCATTAGCCAGGCGAGATCCGCAGAGGCCTTGGCGGCCTGGGCGGTCACGGCCTCTGCCGCATGAACCGGAAGGGGAAAGCCCAACACGAGGCTCGCTGCCAAGCCGTGAAAAGCAAGGGATGAAATAGAGCGAAACGCAATGATCACTGGAAAACCCGGACAATATTTCAGGGTCCAGTGTTGCGGTGCATCATTAACATTCGGTGATCGCGAAGAAACATTTCTTCGCGATATTGAAGTGCATCGTCAGACGATGCGGGTTTCCTCGCCGTCACCGAAAAGCGCCGGACCATTCTGATCGATGATCTGCTGCGCCTTGCGGAAGGTGCAGTCGAGGGCATCATCGAACGAGGTGAAGACGTCGGCGCGGATGAATTTCCGCTCGAGCGACCGACCATCCACGGTCTTTACGATGCGACCGGCCAGACGATACTGGCTGCCTTCACGCATGGGCTCGGCATGGATGACGCAGTCCTTGTAGGTCTGCGGCTCTGCCATTGGCTTGGCGGCAGTTTCGGAAGAAGAACCGCCGGTGAAAATCGAGAGGATGCTGGACAGGATAGACATGGCCTGACCTAGCACAGCAAGGCCCAGCGAGGAAGAGCAGGCAGTTTTCTTCCCGCGTCATGATGGCGTGATACAGTCCGCTTCGGTCGGGAAGGCTACCGGAGACAGAGGGATGCGGATCGTTATGGGCCTGTCGCTTGCACTCGTTCTGATCAGCATCGCGGCTACAGTCTTTCTCTATCTCAGACCACCGGTACTCACGCTGGAACGCGAGGCAAAGATCGGCGCAGACGCCCCGCTCGATTCGCTTGATGTCCTGATCGCCGACAGCGAGAGTGAAGCTGGCCGCATCCGCGAAGGACTTGCCAAGCAGATCGTCTGGGCGGATCCCGCCCGGAAGAGCAAAACGCCGGTCTCGGTCATCTATGTGCACGGCTTTTCCGCCTCGCCAGCGGAAGTCCGCCCCCTGCCCGACCGCGTCGCACAAGCACTCGGCGCCAATCTCTTTCTCACCCGTCTTACCGGTCATGGTCTCGACGATCCCGACGCCTTGGGCCTTGCGACGATCGATGACTGGGCGGCAGATGTCGGCGAAGCACTCGCCATCGGCAAACGTCTGGGCGACCGCGTCGTCGTTGTCTCGACGTCCACTGGTGCTTCGCTCGTCACCTGGGCGCTCGGCCGCCCGTCGCTTACCGGGAAGATCGCAGCTTCGGTTTTCCTCTCACCCAATTATGGCGTGCAGGCTTCCGGTAGCTTCTTGCTGACCGGTCCGTTCGGCGGCTCTCTTGCCCGGCTGATCATCGGCGAGCGCACGGGCTTCGACCCGATCAGCCCGCTCAACGCGCACAACTGGACGACGAATTATCCAGTAACCGCGCTCATTCCCATGGCGCAATCGGTCCGGCTGGCCAGCCACACGCCGGTAGAGGAGATCCGCGTTCCCGCCCTCTTCCTTCAGTCTGTCGAGGACAAGGTTGTCAGGCCGGAACGGACGGCGGCGGTTGCGGCGCGCTGGGGTGCCGATCACGCGCTCGTCGATCCGGGTCCGACCGGCGACGCCAACAACCATGTGATTGCCGGCGATACCTATTCGCCCGAGACCACCGAGCCGATTGCGAAGATCATCCTGGACTGGCTCGCCGGCCAGGGCATCAGATGATCAGGTTGGCGAGGATCTCGTTTTCGGTGATGTCCTCGAAGCCAAGGCCTGCCTGATCGAAGCGGTCGAACAGCTCTGCGAAGTTCTCGCGCTTGCCCGTCTCGATACCGATCAGGATCGAACCGAAGTTGCGTGCCGACTTCTTGAGGTACTCGAAGCGGGCGATATCGTCTTCGGGCCCAAGCAGGTTGAGGAAGTCGCGCAGCGCGCCTGGGCGCTGCGGCAGACGCAGGATGAAGTATTTCTTCAAGCCGGCGTAACGCATGGCGCGTTCCTTGACGTCCGGCAGACGCTCGAAATCGAAATTGCCGCCGGAGACGACGGCGACGATCGTTCGACCGCTCAAGGCGACTCGCGGCAGAAGATCCAGGGCCGCCAGTGCCAGCGCCCCTGCTGGTTCCAGCACCACGCCCTCGACATTCAGCATGTCGGTCATGGTCACGCAGATCGCGTTTTCCGGTACGATCAGCACCTGGTCGGGGCGGAAGGCCTTCAGCGCTCCGAAATTATGGTCGCCGATCCGGGCGACGGCTGCCCCATCGACGAAATTATCAACCTTGGGCAGCGTGATGACCTTGCCGGCTTCAAGGCTCTTCTTCAGGCTCGGTGCGCCCTGGGGTTCGCAGAAGATCATCGCCTCGGGCGAAACCTTGCCGGCCATATAGCCGGTCATGCCCGACGAGAGCCCGCCGCCGCCGACCGGCATGATGACGAGATCAGGCGTCACGCCTTCCGGCAGCTGCTGCATCACTTCAGCCGCTACCGTCGCCTGGCCCTCGATGATATCGGGATGGTCGAAGGGCGGCACCATATAGCCGCCGATCGCTTCGACATGTTCGCGGGCCGCCTGATAGCACTGATCGAAGATATCGCCGATCAGGCGAATGGTGATGAATTCGCCGCCGAAGATGCGGGTCTTGTCGATCTTCTGCTGCGGCGTCGTCACCGGCATGAAGACCACGCCCTGCACGCCGAAATGGCGGCAGACATAGGCGAATCCCTGGGCATGATTGCCAGCGGAGGCGCAGACAAAGGTGGTGCCGGAGGGGCTGTCGGCGACGATCTTGCGGAAAAAGTTGAAGGCGCCCCGGATCTTGTAGGAGCGAACAGGCGTCAGGTCCTCGCGCTTCAGATAGACATTGGCGCCGTAACGGGCGCTCAAATGCTCGTTGAGCTGCAGCGGCGTCTCGGGGAAAAGCCCGCGCATGGCTTCCAGCGCTTGGTCGACCTGATCGGGGGTCACGTCAGCCTCCGTTGAATTTTGGACAGAGCCCCGCTATGGCATAGACATCGGGCAGAGACAAAGCCTCTTTGCGTTGCAACAGACGGAAGTCATTCCTTGAATACCAATCTGCTCCGCTCCGTCGTCTATATCGCAGCCCTGTGCGGGCTCTATCTGTCGACGGCCATGCTGATCCCGGCCATGGTGGACCTCTATTATGGCGATCCCCACTGGTCTGTCTTTACGGTGTCTGCAGCCATGGTTGGCGGTCTGTCGGTCACGGCAGCCATGGCAACGCGCGGGCCGCCGCCAGCCTTCTCCAAGCGCATGGGCTTTCTCCTCGTCAACGTGCTCTGGGCCACCTTTTCGCTGGTCGGTGCGATCCCGATCTATTTCTCTCAGCTCGACCTCACCTTTGCTCAAGCCCTGTTCGAATCGGTTTCGGCGATCACGACGACAGGCTCGACCGTTCTTTCCGGACTGGACGACATGGCGCCCGGCCTCCTCGTCTGGCGCTCGCTGCTGCAATGGCTGGGCGGGATCGGGATTGTGGCGCTCGGCCTGTTCGTGCTGCCATTCCTCAGAGTGGGCGGGGTTTCCTTCTTCAAGATGGAATCCTCCGACATCGCAGACAAGCCGTTCGCACGCATTGCGACCTTTACCAGTGCCTTCGTCGCCATCTATGTCGCGATCACCCTGATCTGCATGATCGCCTATGATGTCTTCGGCATGAGCCATTTCGATGCGCTCAACCATGCGCTGACAACGATCGCCACCGGTGGCTTCTCCACCCATGACGCCTCCTTCGGTTATTTCGACAGCTATGCGCTTCGCGGGATCGCAACCTTCTTCATGACGGTCTGTAGCCTGCCCTTCTCGATCCTGATCGTCTTCTTTATCAAAGGGCGCCTCGACGCCCTGCGCGATCCGCAGATTCTGGTCTTTCTCGGCTATCTCACAGCCTTTGCCATCTCTGCCGCGCTCTACAACCATCTGCGCAATGGCGTGGACCTGCCGCTGGCACTCTCGCATTCCCTCTTCAATTTCGCATCGATCCTGTCGACGACAGGCTATGCCAGTGAGGACTACACGATGTGGGGGCCGTTTGCGGTCGCAGCCGCCTTCTTTGCCACCTTCATGGGCGGCTGCTCCGGCTCGACGGCCGGCGGCATCAAGGCCTACCGTTTCGTCATCATTTTCAACATCATCGTCACTGGCCTGAAGCGGCTCATCTACCCGAATGCCGTCTATTCCGTCCGCTACGGCAACCAGATCGTCGATGCCGATACGCAGCGCGCCGTGTTCCTGTTCTTCAGCGCCTATATCTTCATCTGGGTGATGGGCAGCCTTGCCATGGCGCTGGCCGGCTACGATTTCACCACCGCCTCGTCCGCCGTGATCACGGCGCTCTCGAATGTCGGCCCCGGCATCGGGTCGCTGATCGGCCCGGCCGGCAACTTCGCCACGATGCACGATCCGGAACTCTACATCCTGTCGCTCGCCATGCTGCTCGGCCGTCTCGAAGTGCTGACCGTCATGGTGCTGCTGGTGCCTATTTTCTGGCGCTCGTGAGCATCAGGCCAACGTGATCGCAGAGAACCGCTCCGCGCTTGACGCCCGGGCTTGGTTCTTCCCACACTCCGGCTGAATCAAAGCCGGAGAATCACGTGTTTCTGAAATACCAAGCCCCTGCCCGCGGCCTTGCCGTCACCATTGTCGGCGCACTTCTTTCTGCGGCGCCGGTCACGGCCGGCCCGCTTCTTGATGCCGCGATCGAGGCGGAGAAGCTTGCGGCACAAAACGATGCAAAGGGTGCCTTCGAGGCGATGCGTTCGGGGCTTGCAGCTTTCAGCCAGAGCTTGCCGCTCACGGTCCCACGCGCCGTCTTCATCACGGAAGTCCCGAAGGCCTACAGGGCCTATACCGCAAAAGCGGAGCCGGTCTTCGCTACCGGAGAGAAACTCATCACCTATGTCGAGGTGGCCGGGCTCAAATGGCAGCCAGCGCCCAACAACCAGCGCCAATCGCATTTCACCGTCGATCTCGAACTGACCGACGACGAAGGCAAGACGCTCGCGCTGCAAAAGGAATTCGGCAACTTCACCTTCACCGGCCATTCGGATGCGATCGAGATCTACACCCATCTGACGCTCGACGTGGATGGCGCCAAACCCGGCAGCTATGTGCTGCGCTATACCGTGAACGACGTGATCGCGGAGCGCTCGACGCCTTTCGAACTGGCCTTCACGCTGAAAGACAAGAGCTGAACGCCCATATCGGGCGTTCAGTGTGTCGGATCAATTCGCCATGGTCGAGCGGTGCGCCCAGCCGGTCATGCGCTTTTCGAGCCAGGCCATTAGCGCATACATGGCGATGCCTTCGACCGCGAGCGCCAGAAGCCCGGCAAAAACCAGGGGCACGTTGAACTGGCTCTGGGCCGAGCTCATCATGTTGCCGAGGCCGTAATTCGAGGCCACCGTCTCCGAGACAACAGAGCCGACGAAGGCGAGCGTGATCGCAATCTTCAGCGAACCGAAGAAATAGGGCATCGACCGGGGAATGCCGACCTTCAGCATGATGTCGAGCTTCTTGGCGCCCAGCGCCCGCAGCACGTCTTCCGTCTCCGGTTCGATGGTGGCAAGCCCCGTCGCCACATTGACGACGATCGGGAAGAAGGAGATCAGGAAGGCGGTCAGCACTGCCGGCACGGTGCCGATGCCGAACCAGATGACGAGGATCGGCACGAGCGCCACCTTGGGGATCGCATTGAAGCCGATCATCAAGGGGTAGAGCCCGGCATAGATGGACTTCGACCAGCCGATGAAGAGACCGAGCCCCAGTCCGGCGACAACGGCGATCATGAAGCCGAGCGTCGTCGTGTAGAGGGTCTGCAGCGAGTTCTTCCAGATCGGCGACCAGTATTGCACCACCGCCTCGAACACGCGTGATGGTGCCGGCAGGATGGTCGGCGGCATGTCGAGTACGATGACCGTCAGTTCCCAGATGGCAAAGAGCGCCAGCGTGTAGAGGAAGGGTGCCGCCCGCACCCAGTTGATACGCTGCATCAGCGGCTTTACCACCGGGCGGGTCGGCGCTGTCTCGATCGTCATCGTCATGCCGCCACCCTCGCCTTTGCGATCTCGCCGTGCAGCACATGCACCATGTCGTTGAACTCGGTCTGGTACATCAGTTCCAGATCCCTTGGCCGCGCGAAGGGCACCGTGTGTTCCTTGACCACCTTTCCGGGTCTGGCACTCATCACGAAGATCCGATCCGCAAGGAAGACCGCCTCGCGCAAGTCATGGGTGACGAGCACGATGGTCACGCCTTGGGCCGCATGCAGATCGCGGATGACGCACCAGAGCTCCTCGCGGGTGAAGGCGTCGAGCGCACCGAAGGGCTCGTCGAGCATCAGCAGTTCCGGCTCGTGGATCAGCGCCCGGCAGAGATTGGCGCGCTGCTGCATGCCGCCGGAGAGCTGCCAGGGGAATTTCGAGCCGACGCCCTTCAAGCCGACGATCTCCAGGAGGTTCTCGGCCTTCTCGACATATTCCTTCTTGTTGGCTCGAAGGCGATGGCGATGCCGCTCGACGATCTCAAGCGGCAGAAGGATGTTTTCGAGTGTCGTGCGCCAGGGCAGCATGGTCGGGTTCTGGAAAGCCATGCCGACGATCGAGACCGGCTTGGTCACCTGCTGGCCGGCGACGATGACGACGCCGGATTGCGGGATATGCAGCCCGGTCACGAGCTTCATCAGGGTCGACTTGCCACAGCCGGACGGACCGACCACGGCGGAGAATTCGCCCTTGTCGACGCGCATGGTGAGGCCGGCTACGGCAAGCGTTCCGTCGGCGCCGCCATAGCGCATGTCGACATTGTCGATGGAAACGAGGTGGGACATCGGGGCTCCGGTCAATGTTGCATTACCCAACCTCCCCTTGAGGGTGAGGTCGCTGCGAAGCAGGGGTGGGGTGATCTCGCAAAGGTCACCCCACCTCGAACCTGCGGTTCGACCCTCCCCCTCAAGAGGAGGGTCAGACCATCAAGGCAACATCCGCTCTTCCTTGGCCGGCAGGAAGCTTCCGTCGAAGACCTGCTCGGCCGTGACATTGCCCTTCAGGCCCATGGAGACCTTGAGCGTCTCGATCGAGGCGGAAAGGCGTGCCATGTCGACGCTGCCCATGCCGTTTTCGACAACATAGGGCGTCTTGATGTTCATGGCATTGGCCATTTCCAGACGTTCCTTCTCGATATCGACATTCAGCGTCTCGTTTCGCTTCAAGACAGCGGCAGCACCCTCTTCCGGATTGGCAACGGCATCGGCAAAGCCCTTGGCAAGCGCCTTCAGGAAGCCTTTCACAGCCTCGGGATTTTCAGCGGCGAAGTCGGAGTTCACCAGCACGCTGTTGCCATAGAGGTTCAGACCGTTATCGGCCATCAGAATGGTCGCGATGTCGTCGGCCGGAATGCCTTGCGCCTTGAGGTTCAGGATGACCGAGAAGGCAAAGCCGAAGACGGCATCGACATCGCCCTTGGCGAGCATCGGCTCGCGAACGGGAAAGCCAATCGATTCGATGGTGATGCCGCTGTCGTCAATTCCGGCGGCCTGCTTGAAGGCCGGCCACTGCGCAAACGCGCCATCCGGCGGCGGAGCGCCGAGCTTCTTGCCTTCCAGCGACTTCGGATCTTCGGTCACGCCGAGCGACTTGCGGCCGACGACCGAGAAGACCGGCTTGTCATAGACCATCATCACGGCCTTGACCTTCTGGGACGGATCCTCATCCAGGAACTTGATCACCGAGTTGATGTCGCCGAAGCCCATCTGATAGGCGCCGGTTGCCACGCGCGGGATCGCCTCGACCGAGCCATTGCCCGAATCGATCGTCACATTGAGGCCTTCCGCTGCGAAATATCCCTTGTCCTGCGCCAGCAGGAAGCCGGCGGCTGGGCCCTCGAACTTCCAGTCGAGCGTGAACTTGATGGCCGTCTCGGCATGCGCCTGACCGACCGGCAGCGTCACGCCGGCAAGCAGACCCGCCGCAACAACCGAGGCCGAAAAGAGACGTCTTGTGATCATGGATTTGAGCTCCCCTTGTTTTTGATGGGCGCATCAAAGCAGGAAACGCGGAACCCGCAAAGCGGAAAATGCTCAAACTTTCGTCAAAAATGGATCTGCACAAATTTGGCGCATTGAATGCAAAGAGATGTACGACATCAAAGACCTGCCCCGAAGGGAACGGGTCAGCGCTAACAGTCAAATAAGAAATAGCAATATTGGTGCGGACGGCGGGGATCGAACCCGCATGACCTAAGGCCGAGAGATTTTAAGTCTCTTGCGTCTACCAGTTTCGCCACGTCCGCATGCGGGCCCTGTTTCGATCAGATCGGCGGACGCGTCAAGGGTGGCGGACCAATGCTGTGGCCCGCCCCGTGTCATCTATCACTCAGCTTGCCAGTGCATCCAGGAATTCGACGCCGATCTCGCGGGGGCTGCGCCATTTGACCGCGCAGTCATGGGTCGTGCCGTCCTCGAGGCGCAGGCGGAATTGAGGGGGAATGTCGGCGGTCGATTCGAAGCTCACCTTGGCGCCGAGCGGCGAGAGATTGCGAATCATGCAGTCGAAGGTGGAATGGCCGCCGGGGAGAATGGCGCGGCCGGCTTTAAGCGCCCGAAGGCGGGGCTGACGACGACGATCTGGCTGTTCCATGGGCATGCATCCTTTCAGGCCTTACAACCGTAAGAATGCACAGAAGCGCTCAACAAAGGCTTCAATCGACCGGTCGCATTTTAACGATCGGGCAGCACAGCTGTCGCAGAAACGAAAAAAGGCGGAGCTTGCGCCCCGCCTTTTGACGATCGTCAATTCCAGTTATCAAGCGAGCTTGGCAGCCAGCTTGGCGACATGGGCGCCCTGATAGCGCGCACCTTCGAGCTCGATCTCGGACGGCTGGCGCGAACCGTCGCCGGCCGTGATCGTGGAGGCGCCGTAGGGCGAGTTGCCCATGACTTCGCTAACACCCATCTGGCCCTGGAAGGCGTAGGGCAGGCCGGCATAGACCATGCCGTGATGCAGGAAGGTCGGGATGAAGCCCATGATGGTGGTTTCCTGGCCGCCATGCTGGGTCGCGGTCGAGGTGAACATCGAGCCGAGCTTGCCGGTCAGCTTGCCCTGGGCCCAGAGGCCGCCGGTCTGATCCCAGA
Source organism: Rhizobium rosettiformans (assembly GCF_016806065.1). Taxonomy (NCBI): domain Bacteria; kingdom Pseudomonadati; phylum Pseudomonadota; class Alphaproteobacteria; order Hyphomicrobiales; family Rhizobiaceae; genus Rhizobium; species Rhizobium rosettiformans. The sequence goes on along the minus strand of NZ_CP032405.1, from coordinate 3,270,727 downwards.
AATTGCGCATCTGCGAGGCGACCGTGCCGTACCGGGTGCCGGCACCGACGATGATGGCGTCATACTGGTCAAGCTCGGAGGGGTCGGCGATCGGGGCCTGCTGGTCCATCTTGTAATAGGAAGCCTTGGCGACATCTTCCGGCACCAGTTCCGGAACGCGCTTGACGGTGACGTCGGCGCCGGCCGACTTTGCGCCTCCGGCAACGGCATAGGCCATGGTTTCGATGTGACCGTAAGCGGAATAATAGAGAACCAGTACCTTGGCCATGTCGTATCTCCCTTTGAACATGCGGCCCTGCCGCGCTGTGGATGTGCGACATGTAGCGCATTCCACGCCGGGAACCAGTCGCGGCTGCGGGAACGCAGTGTTCAATCAATGAGTGCCTTTACTTCTCTTCACGGACATAAAACGGTAACCTCTCGGTCCCCGCCTGCCCCATTCCCATAGGACTTCATCCATGACCTCGACGATCAAGACCGCCGCCATGCTCGCCATCGGCGACGAACTCCTGTCCGGCCGCACCAAGGACAAGAATATCGGCCATCTCGCCGACCTTTTGACGGTTGCCGGCATCGATCTGAAAGAGGTCCGCATCGTCTCGGACGAGGAGGATGCGATCGTCGAGGCGCTGAATGCGCTCAGGTCGAAATACACCTATGTCTTCACCTCGGGCGGCATCGGCCCGACGCATGACGACATCACGGCGGATGCCGTATCCAAGGCTTTCGGCGCGCCCTGCCTGCACGACCCTGACGCCATGAAGCTGCTCGGCGACATGTATGCTGGCCGCGGGCTGGAATTCACCGAGGCCCGCCAGCGCATGGCGCGCATGCCGGAAGGCAGCCGCCATATTCCGAACCCGGTCTCGACCGCCCCCGGCTTCATCATCGGCAATGTGCATGTGATGGCCGGCGTGCCGCAGGTCTTCCAGGCGATGATGGCGCATGTGATCGAAACACTGCCGGCCGGCCAGCGGGTGCTGTCGCGCTCGATCGCCTGCCCCTTCGGTGAAGGCGATATCGGCACGGCGCTTGGCGCGATCCAGAAAGCGCATCCGGAAACCTCGATCGGCTCCTATCCACATTTCGATGGCCGGCGCTTCTCGACCGAGCTTATCGTCAGGGCACGCGACCAGGCGATCGTCGATGCGGCCGCCGCCGATGTCGAGGCGATGATCGATGCGATCCGAAACGAGAAGGATGCGGCCGCCACGCGCGATCTCGGCACCGGCGAGGTGGCCTGAGCCGCTTTCCTTTGTGCCTCAAACCCCTCCTGACTTGACCTCGGTCAAGGCGGAACAACGTAACGGAACCCATAGTTATCTCATGCGGACGTTGAATAAGGACCGCAAGAGGAGACGACCATGGGTTACCGCACACTTCTTGCCATATTGGACACACCGAAAACCACGCAACAGGTGGCGGATTTCGCCGTCGCCATTGCCAACCAGTTTCAGTCGCATGTGATCGGCGCCCATGCGGAGGCCGTGGCCATGGTGCCGCTGGTCGCGCCGATGGAGATCCCGGACCCTGCGACCGTGCAGGCGCTGCAGGACATGGCGCATCAGGAGACGGAAAGCGTGGAGCGGATCTTTCGCGAGATCGGCAACCGCGAAGGCCTGTCGCATGAATGGCGCAGCTTTGTCACATCCTCCGGCTTCAATTCCGCCGCCCTGATCGACAGCGCGCGCAGCGCCGATCTCGTGATCGCCGCTCAGGGCGAGGCGGGCATGCTGTCCGAAACCCGTTCCGAACTCGAGAGCTTCCTGTTCGAAAGCGGACGGCCGGTGCTGCTCATCCCGCATATCCTGAAGGCACCGAAACCGATCCGCCGGGTGCTCGTCGCCTGGAACGGCTCGCGTGAGGCGGCCCGCGCCACCTTCGATGCCCTGCCCTTCCTGATGGCGGCCGAAGAGGTCGAGATCTTCACCGTCGACGCCTCCGACACCTCCACCCAGACCGGCGCAATCGCCGGCGCCGAGCTCGCCGCTTCGCTTGCCCGCCACGGGATCAAGGTGACCGTCACGGCGTCGGAAAAGACCGGTCTCGACCCGGCAATCGCCATCGAGAACCGCCTGTCGGACAGCTCCATCGATCTCCTGGTCATGGGCGCCTATGGCAACAAACGCTGGTGGGAAATGCTGTTCGGCGGCGTCACCCGCACGCTGCTCGATTCGATGACGGCACTGACGCTTCTGTCGCGCTGATTGATCGACTAATCGGGCGGGAACGCGAGGCCTTGCCAGAGGCTTCGGATTCCCGCTAATAGCAACGGCCAAAGACTGGAACCCTTTGAGGGGACGAGGTTCGCGCGGTATCTGCCGCGCGAAACGCGTTTCGGGACCCGTGCAAAGCGGCCCGCCTGAAAGGATCCGGTCGACGGCGCCGCAATCCGGCGCGGACGATATCATCCAGCCAGCGGAGCCCCGTGCATGTCTCTCCCCGATAAAGCCTTTCCCGTTTCCTGGGATCAGTTCCACCGCGACGCGCGCGCACTCGCCTGGCGCCTTGCCGGTCTTGGTCAGGAATTCCGCGCCATCGTCTGCATCACCCGCGGCGGCCTGGTACCGGCGGCGATCATCTCGCGCGAGCTCAACATCCGCCTGATCGAGACGGTCTGCGTCGCCTCCTATCATGACTATGTCAACCAGGGCGAAATGAACCTGCTGAAGGGCATCACCGCCGAACTCATGGTCAATGGCGGCGAAGGTGTGCTCGTGGTCGACGACCTCACCGATACCGGCAAGACGGCGCTTGAAGTGCGCGAGATGATGCCGAAGGCGCATTTCGCCTGCGTCTATGCCAAGCCGAAGGGCGTGCCGACCATCGACACCTTCGTCACCGAGGTGTCCCAGGATACCTGGATCTATTTCCCCTGGGACATGGGCTTCACCTATCAGGAGCCGATCGCCAAGGGCTCCAAGGGCTGATCCAAGTCTCGCCGCCATCCTCATCAAACCCGTCTGTCACCCGCAGGCGGGTTTTTTCTTGGCCGGCAAAAACGCTCCTACTCTCCAACTTCTCGGCTAGCCGCCTCGCTTATTGCTCACGGCTGGTGATGGGACGGAACAATTCGGCCGCTCGGCCGTATGGCTCTCATGTTCCACTCCCAACGGTAGAGAGCAACTGATGGCCACCCTTCACTCGCCGCCGACAGCATCGAACGCCTACCCGGTGTCGGCGCTGTTCGTCCCATTTCCTTTCGTCTGCTTCACGCTGACGCTGATCACAGACATCCTCTACTGGCGAACCTCGCATCTGATGTGGAGCAATTTTTCCGACTGGCTCTTGTTCTTCGGCCTGATCTTCGGTGCCTTGTCCATTCTCGCCGGTCTGATCGATCTCGCCCGTCCCGCCACGCGTGCTCTTCGCCCCGGCTGGCCGGCGGTCATCGCCTATCTCGCGGTTCTGGTGCTCGCCTTCATCAACAGCTTCATCCATGCCGGCGACGGCTGGACGGCCATTGTGCCCTATGGCCTTGCCACATCCCTGATCACCGTCATTGCCATGATCGCCTGTGTCTACCTCACCGCCGAACAGCGCAGCGCCGACGCCTGGAGAACGCCATGACCCGCTCTACCCTGACGCTCCGTCACGCCGCCCTCGCCTCGACCGCCGTTCTTGTGCTGGCGCTTGCCGGCTGCAGCGACGACAACGGCAATTTCGACATCACCAGCCAGATCGGCCCCGACCCGGTCCTGCCGGAGCCCCGCCAGTCCCTGCTGCCTGACCTCAAGGTCGCGGAAGTCGTTGGATGGGGGGAAAACGAGACCCCCGACGTACTGGAGGGCTTCACCATCACCGCATACGCCCGCGATCTTGCCAATCCGCGTACCGTGCACACGCTTCCGAACGGCGACGTGCTTGTGGTGCAAAGCAAGGCCCCACCCGGCAAGCCGGTGGAGCGGCCCAAAGACGTTATTCGTGATTTCATCATGGCGTTTGCGGCCGGCAGCGGCGGTAACGACAAACCCACCAATCTCATCACGCTGCTGCGCGACACGGATCGTGACGGCACCGTGGACGAGCGACATGATCTGCTCACCGATCTCAACTCCCCCTTCGGTCTCGCCTTTGCCGACGATACCCTCTATGTCGCGGCCGCCGATGCGGTCCTCGCATATGACTATCAGCTCGGGCAGAACGAGATCACCACGCCGCCGCGCGTCCTCACCCCCTTGCCGGGCGGCCCGATCAATCACCACTGGACCAAGGATCTGGCGCTGAGCCCCGACGGCCGCTTCCTCTACGCCTCGGTCGGCTCGAACTCGAATGCCGGCGAACGCGGTCTGGAGGCCGAAAAGGGCCGCGCCGCGATCTGGCAGATCGACCGGGAAACCGGTGCCTCGCGCATCTATGCGTCGGGATTGCGCAACCCAAACGGCCTGACGATCAACCCCGAGAGCGGCGCGCTCTGGACCGTCGTCAACGAACGAGACGAGCTCGGCCCCAATCTCGTACCCGACTATATGACCTCGGTGCAGGACCGCGGCTTCTACGGCTGGCCGTGGAGCTATTTCGGCCAGCATGTCGATCCGCGCCTGCATCCGCCGCGGCCCGACATGGTCGAGCAGGCGATCAAGCCGGATTATGCGCTCTCGAGCCATGTGGCCGCTTTGGGTCTCGCCTTCTCCTTGGGCATGGCCATGCCCGAGGAGTATGCGAACGGCGCCTTTGTCGGCAATCGCGGCAGCTGGAACCGCGACCAGTTCAATGGCTACAAGGTGCTCTACGTGCCCTTCGAAAACGGCATGCCGTCGGGTGAAGCCCGAGACGTGGTGACCGGCTTCCTCAATCCCGACGAAGAAGCCCGCGGCCGCCCCGTCGGTCTTGGTTTCGATGGAACCGGCGCGCTCTTGGTTGCCGACGATGCCGGCAATACGGTCTGGCGCGTCGCTGCGCAGAATGCGACCGCCCTTTCCGAACCGCTCGGCACGGATGAAATGCCGCCGGGCTCGCCGGTCGCTGAGGAACAGGCCGGTGCTGCTGAAGCCGTCGAAGGCGCAGCGCCAGCAACCGCACCGGCCGAGGGCACGCCCGCAACGGAAACGCCTACGCCTGCTAGCCCTGCGCCGGACGCCACAACGCCGCCCGCCGAAGATCCGGCCGTCGCACCGACCCCGGACGCGCCGGCCAATACCGGCGATGGCACGCTTGCGCCTCCGACACCGCCCCAGACGGATGTCCCGGCGACGGGACCGGAAGGTGCCGTTCAGGACGCGACGCCTGCAACGCCGGCTCCTGCGCAACCCTAATCGACCCATCGGGCTCTGAAAAAACGAGAAAGCCCTCCGCCAGACAGACGGAGGGCTTTCGATTCGGTCACAAAGGCTCCGCGATCAGGCTGGCAAACGGCGATCGTATTCGTCCTTGAGTTTGAGCCAGCCGTCCCAGAAGGGCTCCGCCCGCCGGCCGTCCAGATGGGCGCTGAGAATATCGAGATGCATGTGCCAGCCCGCACCGACCATGAGCAGGTTGGCACGATCGGAAATGCGGCGATGGGTGATGGTCAGCAGCACCTCATCCCCGTCCGCCTTCAGATCGAAGGCGACCTCACCGCTCTCGCCCCAGGTGAAGACGAGCCGTTTTTCCTTCTGCACCTCGAGCACGCGGCTCGTCATTCGCATCTCCTCGCTGAAGCCTTCCGGCCGAGCGCCCGGCGGGTCCGTCAGCTCCTCGTTGCGCCACACCAGTTCGAAGGTCGAACCCGCCTTCTCCTCCATGCTGCCCGCAGCGAGCCATTTGCGCCGCATCTCGCCATCGGTCAGATATGACCAGATCCGCGAAGCCGGCCCGGGCAACAGGCGCTCGATCACCAGCGTTGCGGGCTCGGTCACTCGGCCATAAGGATTTACGTCCAGTCTTTCCGTCATCGTCATTCTCCATCAGGTTTCTGTCGGGGAAATGCGGCATCCTCCGCTCGGAGGAGCCGTTCGAGGACATCCAGCCGGCCGGTCCAGAAGTGCTCGTAGGCGCTCAGCCACTGGTGGGCACCGGCAAGCGGTCCCGGATCCAATCGGCAGAGATGGGTACGGCCTCGGATCTCGCGGCGGATAAGGCCTGCGGCTTCGAGGACCTTGATGTGTTTGGAGGCGGCGGCGAGCGACATAGAGAAAGGCTCGGCCAGTTCGCCGACGCTCCTTTCTCCTTGCGAAAGGGCCGCCAGCATGCGCCGACGCGTCTCATCGCCCAGCGCGTGAAAGATCATGTCCAAAGAATTGTGTGAAATATCAACCATGCGGTTGAATATCGACGATCACCCGTCAATTGTCAACCATGTGGTTTAATGATGGTCTACGCGCATGTTTCTCAGAGGAAAAATAGCCAGCCGAGAACCAAGAGGAGAAAGCAACCGCCGACGATGAGCGACCAGGCGGAGAGCGCAAATCCGGGTTTTGCGCCACTGTCTGACTGCGCGGAATATTCGGTGGACCGTCGCACCTCAGTGCCTTGGCCGTTTTCGCTTGGCTCCGTCACCATAAAATCCTCCCGTCTCGTTACCTCAGCGGGTAACCCACCGCCATGGCTTCGGTTCCGATGCTGTCCCCGGACCGGTCCGATAGCCCTGGAGGGAACCCTGTCTCCCCTGCTCCGTTTCATCCGCACAGAAGGAGAGGCTTTTCATGAATACGCGGTCGAAATTTCATCTGATGGCACGGGCCGGTTATGGCGCGCGGGGTATCGTTTTTCTGATGATTGCGGGGCTCGCTCTGTTTTCAGGCATCGCCGGCGGTGAGGCCGACACGCAATCGGCTCTCGAAACCATCCTGCAGCAGCCGTTCGGGAGGATCTGGATCGGGCTGATCGGTCTGGGGCTCGCCGGCTTCGTGGTCTGGCGGCTTGCTCAGGCATTGGCCAATGCCGATGGCCATGACGAAAACGCCAAGGGCTACATTATTCGTGGCGCGATGTTCGGCAGCGCGATCACCTACGCCGGTCTCGCCATGACCGCTCTGACGCTCGCACTTGCCTACGGGTCGAACAGCGGGTCGGGCGGCGAAGCGGGGCTTGCCGCCTGGATCATGTCACAGCCATTCGGGCGCTATCTCGCCGGGCTGACCGGTCTCGGCTTCGTGGCTGGTGGCGTGGTGACGTCCATCAAGGGCCTGCGTCGCGGCTTCGGTAAATATCTGGACCTCGATGCCAACAGCAATTCGCCGGCTGTGCTCATCTCCATCTACGGTCTCGTCGCCCGCGGCGTCGTCTTTGCGATCGTTGGCGGCTTCTTTGTCTATGCGGCCTTCACGGTCAATCCAGAACAGGCTGGCGGCACCGCAGAGGCACTGGCCTGGGTCCGTCAGCTCCCCTTCGGCAGCGTGGTCTATGGCGTCGTCGCGCTCGGTCTTGGCGCCTTCGGTCTCTACAATTTCGTCGAGGCGCGTTACCGGCGCATCAATGCGCCCGAGGCCGGCGACCTGCGCCGTCAGCTACCTATCGGCCGTGCAAACTGACGCATAAGAACGACCGTCGATGCCGTCACCTGCCACTACAGCAGATCCTGCGATGGCACGATGGTCACCCCCGGTGCCGCCGACACGGCGGCATCCAGCATGGCGCGGGCGATGGCTTCCGGCGGGTTCGCCTTCAGAGACGACGGCAGGATCGGATTCAGCATTGAAAGCACCCTGCCCGCCCACTGCTCCATCGGCCGTGGCTCCTGGCGCGGGCCATAGATAAGCCCGGGGCGGACCAGCACGGCTCGATCGAAGCCGAGCTGCAGGATATCACGCTCCGTCTCACCCTTGACCCGACTGTAGAAAAAGAGCGACTTCACGTCGGCCCCCTTCGCAGAGTTGAGAACGAAGGCCCGTGCACCGTGAGCTTTTGCAAGCCGTGCAATTTCCAGAGGATAGTAGTGGTCGACCTGACGGAAGCGCTCGCGTGATCCGGCCGTTTTCAGCGTGGTGCCGAGAGCACAGATCACGGCATCGGCGGACCAGATCGACGGGTCCTCAGGAAGATCATCGAAATCGACGATCGGCGCCGAAAGGCTTGGTCGCTCCGGCAACGGCCGGCGGGTCGGGGCGGTCACCGTCGACACGCGTGGGTCGGCGAGCGCCAGATTGAGGACATGACTGCCGACAAGTCCGGTGGCGCCCAACAGCAACAGATGCATGATCCCGTCTCCTTCATTCCGATGTCTCGCCTCAGGGCCAGCGCCAGTGCGCGATGCAGGCCTCAATGCATGCCAAGACTGCCCGTTCCATCACACAAACGAAAGAAGCGCCACATCGCTGTGGCGCTTCTCTTGTTCGCGAATTAGCGATTTTCCGAACTTCCTCAGGCGGCCGTGCGATAGCCTGCCGAGCCGGCCGATGCGCCACCTTCCAGCTTGAAGCGGGCAAGCTGCGCCTGCAGCTGGCGGGCTTCGCCAGCGAGAACCTGGCTGGCGGCCGTCGTCTCTTCGACCATGGCGGCGTTCTGCTGGGTCATCTGGTCCATGTGGTTGACCGAGGTGTTGATCTCGCCGAGGGCTGCCGACTGTTCTTCGGCGGCACGGGCGATCGTCACGACGTGATCATTGACGCGGTTGACCAGCGATTCGATCTCCTTCAGCGCCTCGCCGGTGGACAGAACGAGCGACACGCCGCCCTTCACTTCCTCGGCTGAGGTGTTGATCAGGGTCTTGATCTCCTTCGCGGCATTGGCCGAGCGCTGAGCCAGTTCGCGAACCTCTTGTGCGACGACGGCGAAACCACGACCGGCTTCACCGGCGCGCGCAGCTTCGACGCCGGCATTCAGCGCCAAGAGGTTGGTCTGGAAGGCGATTTCGTCGATCACGGAGATGATCTGGCTGATCTTCTGCGAGGACTGCTCGATGCGGCCCATGGCGTCGATCGCGTTGCGGACGATGTCGCCCGACTTGCCAGCGCTCGACTTGGTCTCTTCGACCATATGGGAGGCTTCCTTGGCGCGCTGGGTCGAGGTCTTGACCGTGGTGGTGATTTCCTCAAGCGCTGCGGCGGTCTCTTCGAGCGAAGCGGCCTGCTGCTCGGTGCGGCGGGCAAGCTGGTTGGCGGCCGACGACAGCTCGCCGGAATTGCCGGTGATCGTGCCAGCAGCGCTCAGGATGTTCTGCATGGTCTGGCGCAGAACGGCCATGGTCTGGTTGACGTTGCCCTGCAGTTCGGCAAAGGCGCCCTGGAACTGGCCCTGCATGTCGTGCGTGAGGTCAGCATCGGCGAGCGCTGCAATGACGCGGCGCACTTCGGTCACGCCACGATCGACGCTTTCGACCAGCTCGTTGACCGAGGCGGCGAAGCGCTGCAGGTCCGCATCCTCATAGGTCTTGCCAATGCGCTTTGAGAAGTCGCCGGCAGCGGCAGCGGCAACAATGCCGCTGATCGAGGTCTGCAGATCCTTGCTCTGGGCGTGCAGTGCCGCTTCTTGGGCTTCCATCGCACGCATCTGCTCTTCGTTCGTGCGGAAGACTTCGAGCGCACGCGCCATTTCGCCGATTTCGTCCTTGCGCTCGGTGCCCGGAATGCTGCTGCCAAGCTTGCCAGAGGCCATTTCCGTCATGACGGCGGTCAGGCTGCGGATCGGGTTGACGATGCCGCGGCGGGCAAGCAGGAAGCTGATCGCGACGCCTGCGAGAATGCAGACGGCGGCAGTGACGATCTGGACCAGCATGGTGAAGCCGGAGGCCGCCAGCGCGTTTTCACGCGAACCCGTCAGGCTCTCGGCCGACGAGGTCGAATATTCCTTGACGACAGCAGTCACCGTCTTCTGCGCCTCGAGCGCCTTGGCAAGCTCGGCCTTCATGACGGCGAGATCCTGGCCGGCGGGCGTGGCAGCGACGGCCACCATTTCACGAATCTGGTTGAAGTAGGCGTCGAGCGCCTGCTTGGTGCGTTCGAGGATCTGGGCTTCGGCCGGGCTCGCAGTGGTTGCGATCTTCGGCAGGCGTGCCAGCATTTCAGCGGCACGCTTGTCGGTCTCGGCGGCAAAGTCGGCGGCCTTCTCAGGCGCCAGCGCCAGCTGGTAGGTCATGCGCGAAATGGCGATGATGTCGACGCGCAGGTCCATGGCCTCGCGGGCCACCTCTTCGCGGGCGCCGGTATCCTTGAGGGCGGCGCCCAGCGAGGACAGGCCGCTTGCGCCCACAGCCGCGATCGCGGCGGCCGCCACGCCCATCAGGACGACGACAAGGCTGACCTTCTTCAGAATGGAAAGATTGGCAATACTCATGGAAATTTCACTCCGTGCGAACCCGCCATCCTGGCAGGCGGCCCTGACCGGCCGGGCATGGAGCTCATTCCATACGTATGCCTCCCTCAATACGTGGGACATGTTGCGATTTCGTTGCTACGAAATACAGGAAAGACGCATATGATTTTTAGGTGGTCCCGGGAAGGCGCGACGCGGTCGCCGATTTCGCATGTCAAGGCACTGATTCTTGGCGCGGGTCATCCCCAGGTTTTTGAGCAACAGGCGCGGTCTTTCGCGAAAGCCCTCAAATCCGGGGCGCCGTTCGCTCAGACGGGTCATTTCGGGACGAAATATAGCCCGTGACATCTGGTTGACGGAGAGACATCCGCGGCGGCATGCGTCACATCGACCGAGAAAGCCCTTTCATTCCCGTGACTTCGCTCTTTTGCCCGTTATCCACAATGTAACACCACAACATATAGCGTTAACATTTCCTTCACAGACCACCCCTTGACGGAATCAGTCGGGACGATGTTAATGGATCCTGTTGCGGCGGCGACTGGACCGGGCATGAACGAGGCCGGGTTTCATCAAACATTGTAGCGGCTTTCTTGCAAGTGGAACGGCGTTCTGACGACGCCTTCCGCGCCAGGAAATTTGTGCGATTTTTGACCGCCGGGCGGGGGTTTCAGATCTGGCGGCAATAAACTGTTAGTACCATATTTAGTGTTTGCAGCCACCATCTCTACCATATACAGGGTCATCATCTCCGGATGAATCACCTGACGGACGAACAAGTGAACGGCTGCGCGGTTCGGCGTGCAGACGACATGTTTTATCGCGCCGAATTTCCGGCGCCCAAGATCGAGGGACACAGGCAGATGCGCATTGAACGTCGCTTCACCAAACCGGGACAGTCCGCTTACGCGGAGATCGAGTTCCGCAAGGCCATCAGCGAGATCAAGAACCCCGACGGCTCAATCGTATTTCGTCTTGCCGACATCGACGTCCCCGCCCAGTTCAGCCAGGTGGCGGCGGACATTCTCGCCCAGAAGTATTTCCGCAAGGCCGGCGTGCCGAAGGTGCTGAAGAAGGTTGAGGAGAACGATGTTCCTTCCTTCCTCTGGCGCTCGGTTGCCGATGAAAAGGCACTCGCGGCCCTCCCCGAGAACGAGCGCTACGGCTCGGAAACCGATGCACGCCAGGTCTTCGATCGCCTGGCCGGCACCTGGGCCTATTGGGGCTGGAAGGGCAAGTATTTCTCCTCCGAAGAAGACGCGGCCGCCTTCAAGGACGAGCTCGCCTATATGCTCGCCACCCAGCGCGTCGCACCGAATTCTCCGCAGTGGTTCAACACCGGCCTGCACTGGGCCTATGGCATCGACGGCCCCGGCCAGGGCCATTTCTATGTCGACCCCTTCACCGGCAAGCTGGTAAAGTCCAAGTCGGCCTATGAACATCCGCAGCCGCATGCCTGCTTCATCCAGTCCGTCGAAGATGACCTGGTCAACGAAGGCGGCATCATGGATCTCTGGGTCCGCGAAGCGCGTCTCTTCAAGTATGGCTCCGGCACCGGCTCCAACTTCTCCTATCTGCGCGGCGAAGGCGAAAAGCTTTCGGGCGGCGGCCGTTCGTCGGGCCTCATGTCCTTCCTGAAGATCGGCGACCGGGCGGCCGGCGCCATCAAGTCCGGCGGCACCACCCGTCGTGCGGCCAAGATGGTCGTCGTCGACATCGACCATCCGGATATCGAAGCCTATATCGACTGGAAGGTGAAGGAAGAGCAGAAGGTTGCCGCCCTCGTCACCGGCTCCAAGATCGTCGCCAAGCATCTGAAGGCGATCATGAAGGCCTGCGTCAACTGCGAGGCCGACAACGGCGCCTGCTTCGACCCGAACGAGAACCCTGCCCTCAAGCGCGAAATCAAGGCCGCGAAGAAGGACCAGGTTCCGGAAAACTACATCAAGCGCGTCATCCAGTTCGCCCAGCAGGGCTACAAGGATCTCGACTTCAAGACCTATGACACCGACTGGGATTCGGAAGCCTATCTCACGGTCTCCGGCCAGAACTCCAACAACTCGGTCTCCCTGAAGGACGACTTCCTGCGCGCCGTCGAAAACGATGGCGACTGGAACCTGACCGCCCGTAAGGACGGCAAGGTGATGAAGACGCTGAAGGCCCGCGACCTCTGGGACAAGATCTCCTATGCCGCCTGGGCATCCGCTGACCCGGGCCTGCACTTCAACACGACGATGAACGACTGGCACACCTCGCCGGCAGCGGGCCCGATCCGCGCGTCGAACCCGTGCTCGGAATACATGTTCCTCGACGACACGGCCTGCAACCTGGCTTCGCTGAACCTGCTCCGCTTCAAGGATCAGAAGACCAAGAAGATCGACATCGCCGACTACGAACATGCCGTTCGTCTGTGGACCGTCGTTCTCGAAGTCTCCGTGATGATGGCGCAGTTCCCGTCGCGCCAGATCGCCGAACGCTCCTATGAATACCGCACGCTCGGCCTCGGCTACGCCAATATCGGCGGCCTGCTGATGTCCTCCGGCATTCCGTATGACTCGGCCGAAGGCCGCGCCATCGCCGGCGCGCTGACCGCCATCATGACCGGCGTGTCCTATGCGACGTCAGCCGAAATCGCTTCGGAACTTGGCCCCTTCCCGGGCTTTGCACCGAACCGCGACAACATGCTGCGCGTGATCCGCAACCATCGCCGCGCCGCCCATGGTCTGTCGGACGGCTATGAAGGCCTCTCCGTCAATCCGGTCCCGCTGGTCCATGCCGAGTGCACGGATCCGGCCCTGGTCGCCCATGCGACGGCTGCCTGGGACAAGGCGCTCGAGCTCGGCGAAAAGCATGGCTACCGCAATGCCCAGGTCTCGGTCATCGCGCCGACCGGCACGATCGGTCTCGTCATGGACTGCGACACGACCGGCATCGAGCCCGACTTCGCGCTCGTCAAGTTCAAGAAGCTCGCCGGTGGCGGTTACTTCAAGATCATCAACGCTGCCGTTCCGGAAGCGCTGCGCTCGCTCGGCTATTCGGAAAGCCAGATCGCCGAGATCGACGCCTATGCCGTCGGCCATGGCAACCTGAACCAGGCGCCGGGCATCAACCCGTCCTCGCTCAAGGCCAAGGGCTTCACCGACAAGAAGATCGAAGCCGTCAACGGCGCGCTGAAGGCTGCCTTCGACATCAAGTTCGTCTTCAACCAGTGGACGCTCGGCGCCGACTTCCTGAAGGACACCCTGAAGGTTTCCGACGAGCAGCTCGCCGATATGAGCTTCAACCTGCTCGACCACATGGGCTTCTCGAAGAAGGACATCGAGGCCGCCAACATCCACGTTTGCGGTGCGATGACGCTCGAAGGCGCGCCCTTCCTCAAGGCCGAACATCTGCCGGTCTTCGATTGCGCCAATCCCTGCGGCAAGATCGGCAAGCGTTATCTGTCGGTAGAATCCCACATCCGCATGATGGCAGCGGCCCAGCCGTTCATCTCGGGTGCGATCTCCAAGACGATCAACATGCCGAACGAAGCGACCGTCGAAGATTGCGGCGCCGCCTACATGCTGTCCTGGAAGCTGGCGCTCAAGGCCAACGCGCTTTACCGCGATGGCTCGAAGCTCTCCCAGCCGCTCAACGCCTCGCTGATCGAGGACGAGGATGACGAGGACGGCGTCGACGAACTGTTGGCCCAGCCGATGGCGGCCCAGGCGGTCACCATCACTGAACGCATCGTCGAGCGCATCGTCGACCGCGTCGTGCGCGAACAGGAAAAGCTGCCGACCCGCCGCAAGGGTTATACCCAGAAGGCCAAGATCGGTGGTCACACCATCTTCCTGCGCACCGGCGAATATGACGACGGCCGTCTCGGCGAAATCTTCCTGGACATGAACAAGGAAGGCTCGGCCCTTCGCGCCTTCATCAACAACTTCGCCATCTCCGTCTCGCTCGGCCTGCAGTATGGCGTGCCGCTCGAGGAATATGTCGACGCCTTCACCTTCACCAAGTTCGAGCCGGCCGGCATGGTCACCGGCAACGACGCGATCAAGAATGCGACGTCGATCCTCGACTACGTCTTCCGCGAACTGGCGATCTCCTATCTCGGCCGCCACGACCTCGCGCATGTCGACACCTCGGACTTCACCACCACGGCACTTGGCCGCGGCATGAAGGAAGGCAAGGCCGACGTCGTCTCCAAGGGCCTGACCCGCGGTTACAAGCCGACGCTCGTCTCCAGCCATATGCCGGCTGCGGCAAGCGCCGAGCCCAAGGGTGCAGCAACCGCCGCCCCCGCCAAGGCCTCGGCCACCGTCACCGCCTTCTCGTCTTCGGGCGCCACCGCCCGCAAGCTCGAAGTGACGACCGCTGTTGCCACCTCCGAAGTCGTGTCCTTCAAGCGCGATTACGAGGAGCGCGCCGTTGAACTGGCCGAGGAAATCGCCTCCGAAAGCGTCTTCTCCGACGCCGCAGCGGACGAGGCAGCCGCCGCCAAGGCCGACGCCAAGAAGCTCGAGGCCTCCCGCCGCATGCGCTCGATCGCGCAGGGCTATACGGGCAACATGTGCTCGGAATGCCAGAACTTCACGATGGTGCGGAATGGGACTTGCGAGAAGTGCGATACTTGCGGTGCCACGAGCGGGTGCAGCTGATTGGTTGACATTTGATCGAGATTTCGGCCCGGGGGAAACCTCGGGCCGAAGTGGTTTTGGGCACCCCACCTCCCCCCAAGCGGGGGAGGACGGAAAATCGAAGGCTTAGGCGAGCGCAAGCCGCCTAAACTTCAGATTTTCCTGGAGAGGGGCACGGTTCCGTTGGCGAATACCTGACCAAGCCCCTCTCTTGCGATTTCAGATGTTTAGCCGTGGCTTGCGCCACGACTAATTCATCGAAATCGCTTTCTCCCCCGCAAGGGGGGAGATAGGGCCGCCTCATTCGCCTCATTCGCCGCAGTTCCGCAACTCCGCCAGAATGAAACTGCAGACGCCATCGAGATTGTCCTGGACCTCGCCGTTCCAGACCCGCAGCACCCGAAAGCCCTGGGAGCGAAACCAAGCATCCCGCTGGGCATCGCGCTCACTCTCGGCATGCTGATGTCCATCTACCTCAATGATCACTCTTGCCTCGAAGCAGACGAAATCAAGAATGTAACCATCAAGCGGCACCTGCCGCCGGAACTTGAAGCAGCCGAGCTGTTTTGTCCGCAGCACCTGCCAGAGCCGGTTCTCGGCCCAAGTGGCATCCGCCCGCATGGTGCGGGCAAAACGGCGGTGATGCTGTGGAACCTCGCGATGTGTCATTCGAGCCCCTCGAAGCCACCAGAGATTGCACCTGGTTCGTGGCGAAGGAAAGAGGCTTCCGATAGGTATCAAGGCTGCTTTCGGAGGGAGGACATAATGGAAAGCTGCAAGGACCGAAATGGTGATACCTGGGAGATCTATAAGAGCGATGGTTGGCGGTGGCGACGGACGGCACCAAACGGCAGAATTGTGGGCGCATCGGCCGAGAGCTACGTCAACAAAAGCGATTGCATCAGCAACGCGCAACGCAATGGTATGACCTGCACGCCAAAGTAACCCGTCCTACGCTCCCTCGGATTTGACCCGAGGGCAAGTTTCAACCCGCCCGGAGGGAGCGATCCCGACAGGCGGCGAAGCTCGGGCATTAGTTTTCCCTCACCCTGAAGTGCCCGACCTCGTCGGCCTCGAAGGGCGAGGCCATCAGCGCAGGATGCTTCGAGGCCCGCCCTTCACGCGGGCACCTCAGCATGAGGGCGTTCGACCGCCCGCAGTCCCCATTGGGCGAGAAGCAGGACACCGGAACCAATCGCAATTGAAACTGTTAGCTCTTCACAACAGCCAAGGAGAGAACATCATGCGCGCACTCAACCTCATCACACTGCTGCTCGTCATCGTCGGCGGCGTCAACTGGCTGCTCGTCGGGCTGGCCAATTTCGACCTCGTCGCCACCCTGTTCGGCGGTCAGGATACGGCGCTTGCCACGATCGTTTACGTTCTGGTAGGCCTGTCGGCCCTTTGGCAGATTGTCCCCTTCGCCAAGGCCATGTCGGTCGGCGAGACGCGGGCGGAAGCCAATATCGGCGGTCATCGCTGATCGAAACCCGTCTTCAGATTGCGGTCGCCTTTGCAGCCTGCAGTTCACAGGGCCGGCCATGCCGGCCCTGTTTTCGTTCGGCTGGCACCTTTCGTTCGAATGAACAGGCCGTCCCAAAAAAGTCCGCCCTGCCCGCTCTTTCAGGCCCGGCCGCCCAACGCTTCCTTAACGGCCTTGCGGTACATTACGATAGCTTAAAAGACGGACGGAGACCCAAGCGAAATGTCCAAACCGACCTTCCGCTTCACCCATTACGACCTGAAGGAACAGCGCGCTGGCACGATCATCGAGGTGACACTGTCGGCCGTGAACAATGTGCGCCTGATGACGCCGACGAATTTCCAGCGTTTCAAGGAAACGCTCGATTACAAGTTTCTCGGTGGCGTGGCGAAGAAGTCGCCTCTGAAAATCGCCATTCCGGAAAGCGGCCACTGGCATCTGATCGTCGACATGGAAGGCCATCACGGACTGGCCGAATCCAAGGTCAAGATGATCGCCGCTCCTGCCGTGCAGCCGAAGCAGAGAGCCTCGTAAAAAGGTTCCGCACGGCCTCCTCCGGCAATCGCCTCCCGTTCCCATGCAGACCCGCTCGCTCTCTCACCGAAAGCGGGATGAGCGTGCTGTCGAGGCCATCGTCATCACCTGGCAGCAAGACAAGCCGGCGGCGCTTGAAGTCGATGGCAGGAGCCTGACTCCTCCATTGAAAGCGACAGAGCCCTTGGCGGCTCGCCTCGGGATCATCAGGCCGCGTCGACACCAGTCGTTGATGTTTCCCCCGCCCCGTCCTCCGGAACCAGATCCTCGGCGAAAAAGGCGCGGCCGCGGCCACCTTGCTTGGAGGCATAAAGCGCCCGGTCGGCGATCGCCATGATCGGCCGCGCGGCCGCACCGTTTTCGGGCGCAATCGCCAGACCGAGGCTGATGCCGACATCGACCTCCGGTCCGCTCAATAGCGTGATCGGCCGGGAGACCGAGGCGATGATCGATTGGGCGAGCATCGACAGGCGCGGCCGGTCGCGGAAGGCGTGGACGAGGATGACGAATTCGTCGCCACCGACACGGCCGACCAGACCGCTTTCGCCAACGGCCTCGCGAAGCCGCTCTGCCACGACGCGGATGACCTCGTCGCCGGCAGCGTGGCCATGGAGATCGTTGACGGCCTTGAAGCGGTCGAGATCGCAGGCGATCACCGCAAAGGGCGCGTGAGCCAGTCGCTCGGCAGCCTCGTTCAGGGCGTTGTCGAAGCAGAGGCGGTTGGCAAGGCCCGAAAGCGCATCCCGATGGGCGAGCTCGCGGTTGCGCTTTTCGCTCTCCTCCAGCCGCTCCGACAGCCGGCCGATATAGCGGCCGAGCACGAAGCTTGCGGCCAGCATGAGGCCGCAGAGCAGGACGACGGCGGGAACGGTGATGGTCCAGATATCGGCACCCGGCTTGAACAGCCCGAAGTCGAAGCTGCCGAGCGCCTGACCGTCAGCGCTCTTCACCACCAGCATGCCGTCCCCGTTGCGACGGAATTGCAGGTTTTCATATTCGAGCTGGGAGTTGAGATCGGCCACCAGATCGGCATCGATCGGACGGGCGGAGACCAGGATGACCGGATCGCCTTCCGGCAGCGCCACCTCCCCGTCATCTGGAACGATCGCCATGGCGGTCGCCAGCATCACCTCGCCGTCGACTTCGGCAAAGCCGAAGGCCGCGATGGCATGGACCTGCGATGCCGGCACCGGGTGCTGACCAAAGCCACCCTTGATCGTTGTGCGATGGGCATGGTGGCGGGTCAGCGCCAGATCGGCAATCGCCTTCAGGTCATCGCCGGGCCTCAGGTCGCGGGCGGTCAGATCCACCTTGTCCTGCCAGGCCGACATCAGAACGCGACCGCCGGGGCCGATCAGGAAGGTGCGCTCATGGCCGAAATCGTACCAGAGCGAGGAGACGAATTCCTCGATGACATAAGAGGCGTGAAACTTGAGGGTGATGTATTTCACCGAGCGATCCCAGCGGGCCAGACCGAGCTGGTCGCGAGCCAGCAGGCTCTGGCGATCGCGCAGCACATTCTCCAGCAGCAGGATCTGCTTTTCGGCGGCGATGTCGTCGGCCTTGCGCGAAGCGATGTGGCCGATGAAGAGCAGCGACAAGGCCGAAAGCGTGATGAGGACAATAGAGAACAGCTTCACCATGGCCGGCAGGCCAAGGCGCGGCGCGCCGGTCATGCCCGGCATCTGCCATCCATCCATCTCTTTCGCCATGCACGATCCCCTGTTCGGCCGGCAAGTCTAGGGCACAGCGCTTAAAGACGGCTTAAGCTGAAATGACGATAGGCAAGCCTCTATCAGCCGCCCCGCTCGCGGCGAAGCTTCGCCCACCAGTCGAGGCGCTTCTTGATCTCACGCTCGAAACCACGCTCCGGCGGATCGTAGAAGGTCTTGCGGCCCATTTTCTCCGGGAAATAATCCTGGCCGGAAAAGGCATCCGGCTGATCATGGTCGTAGAGATAGCCTTCGTTGTAGCCTTCCGCCTTCATCAGCTTGGTCGGGGCGTTCAGGATATGCTTGGGCGGCAGAAGGGAGCCGTGCTCCTTGGCGGCGCGCATGGCGGCCTTGTAGGCGACATAGACGCCGTTCGACTTCGGAGCGGTTGCGAGATAGACGCAAGCCTGCGCCAGCGCCAATTCGCCTTCCGGGGAGCCCAGATAATCATAGGCATCCTTGGCGGCATTGCAGACGACAAGCGCCTGCGGATCGGCAAGGCCGATATCCTCGACCGCCATGCGCACCAGGCGGCGGCCGAGATAAAGCGGATCTTCCCCGGCATCGAACATGCGGCAGAGATAGTAGAGGGCGGCGTCGGGATCCGAACCGCGCACCGCCTTGTGCAGCGCCGAGATCAGATTGTAGTGGCCGTCCTGCCCCTTGTCGTAGACCGGCGCGCGGCGCTGGACGATGCGGCCGAGGCCCTCGGTGTCGAAGACCTCGTCCGGACGGGCGGCGCGCCAGACTTCCTCGGCCAAGGTGAGCGAAGCACGGCCGTCACCGTCGGCCATGCGGATGAGGGCCTGACGGGCATCGTCATCCAGCGGCAGCGGCTTGGCTTCTGTTTCCTCGGCGCGCTTCAAAAGCGTCTCGATGCTTTCCGCATCGTGGCTCTTGAAGGTCAGGACCCGGGCGCGGGACAAAAGAGCGGCGTTGAGTTCGAAGCTGGGGTTCTCGGTCGTCGCACCGACCAGAATGACGGTGCCATCTTCCATGACGGGCAGGAAGCTGTCCTGCTGGGCGCGGTTGAAGCGATGGATCTCGTCGACGAAGAGCAGAGTCTGGCGGCCTTCCATGCGGCGCAGGCGCGCGCTCTCGAAGACTTTCTTGAGGTCGGCGACGCCGGAGAAGATCGCCGAGATCTGCTCGAAGGCAAGCCCCGCCTCGCCGGACAGGAGCCGGGCGACGGTTGTCTTGCCGGTACCCGGCGGGCCCCAGAAGATCATCGAACCAAGCGAGCCGGAGGCGATCATGCGGGCGAGCACGCCATCCTCGCCGGTCAGGTGTTCCTGACCGGTCACCTCGCCCAAGTTCTTCGGCCGCAAACGATCGGCGAGCGGACGACGCTCGGCCATTTCCTTCGACAATTGCGGCGCAAAGAGATCGCTCATCGGAAGATCTGCCGGATGCGCTGACCGCCGCGCTCGATCTCGACACGCCAAAAGCCCGGATCGCTCTCGGCCATGGTCTGCAGATCATCGACGGATGCGATCGGCTCGCCATTCACGGCCACAACGATGTCGCGCGGGGCAAAGCCGAGACGGGCGGCCGGCGAGCCGCGCACGACTTCGGTCACGACGACGCCGGTCACTTCGGAGGCCATCTTCAACTCGTAAGCAAGGCGGGGCGAAAGATTGCCCGCACGGATGCCGGCGAAGGGGCTGCGCCCCTCGATGAGCTGAATGTCGCGCGGACGCGTTTCCGGAGCGGCGGCAAGTGCCAGTTCGATCGTCTCTTCGCGACCATCCTGCTGCACGCTGAGCTCGGCAGTTTCGCCGAGACCTGTGGTCGTCAGCCGATAACCGAGGGCATCGGGATGTTCGACGGGGACGCCATTGACGGCGGTCACCACCTGCCCCGGCTTGAGGCCCGCCTTTTCGGCCGGCCCACCCTCGACGACACGCACGACGAGCGCGCCGCGCACGGTCTTCAAGCCGAGTGCCTCGGCGACATCAGAGGTCACCGGCTCGAAGCTCGCGCCAACGTAAGGACGCTCAAAGGACGCATCACCGCGGTCGGCGGCATCGAGGAATACGCGGACGAGATTGGCGGGGATGGCGAAGCCGACACCGTTCGAGCCGCCGCCGCGCGAGAAGATCGCCGTGTTGATGCCGATCAGCTCGCCGTTCATGTTGACCAGCGCGCCGCCGGAATTGCCGGGATTGATCGCGGCATCGGTCTGGATGAAGAAACCGAAATCGCCTTCCGTTACCTGGTTTCTGGCCAGCGCCGAGACGATGCCCGAGGTCACCGTCTGGCCGACGCCGAAGGGGTTGCCGATCGCCAGCACGAGATCGCCGACCTCGGTTGCATCGGAATTGCCGATCGGAAGCGTCGGCATGACTTCGTTGGTCTCGAACTTCAGAACCGCGAGATCGAGCCGGTCGTCCTTCAGCACGACCTTGACCGGAAACTCCCGGCCATCGGCAAGCGCAACCTTGATGTCGTCGGCGCCATCGATGACGTGGTTGTTGGTGACGACGACGCCGTCCGCCTCGACGATGACACCAGAGCCGAGCGAGGACTGCTTTTCAGTGCGGTTCGGCATGCGCTGGCCGAAGAACTGCTCGAAGAAGGGGTCGCCGGCAAACAGGCTGGGGCGGGTCTGGACCAGACGCTCGGCATAGACATTGACGACAGCGCCCCGCGCCTGCTTGACCAGCGGCGCGAAGGAGAGCTGCATTTCGACCTGGCTTTTCGGCACCGCCTTATCCTGGGCAAGCGCCGGGGTGGTGACCGGCGCGATCAGGGCGATGATGACAGCAAGAGGTTTGAGGCAGTCGAAACGCGGCATGCGATGATCCTTCATGCGATATGGACGTTCTAGACCCGGTTCGTGCGCCGTCAAATAGGCAGAACCAAGGAAGTCGTATCGCAGATGGGGATAACGCGCGCTGGCCTCAAGTGCTGACGGTTTCGATGATCCTCGTCATAAGCCCGTGAAGCTCGTCTCGGTAGCCGGTGCGTGCCGATGGAGCGCTTTCATTCGAGGTCATGGTGACCGCCAAACCGAGGTTCGGAGCGATGTAGAGCATCTGCCCCCCGTAACCCCAGGCATAGTTCACCTGCTCGCCGCCGAGCTGCTTCAGGAACCAGGCGTAGCCGTAGCCATCGCCGTTGAAGACGGAGTTCGTGCGGCGGATCCAGCTTTCGCGGATCCAGTCTTCCGAGATGAGCCGCGTACCGTCCTCGGTGACGCCACCCCGTCGATAAAGTTCTCCAAAGGCATGCAGCGACCGCGGCGTCATCGCCATCTGATTGCCGCCGAGATAATAGCCCTGGGGGTCGCGATCCCAGGAGCCTATGCGGAAACCGTCGAGTGGCTCAAACCATTCGCGGGCCAAAGCGAGCGTCGGCTTGCCGGAGACCTTGGTAAGGATGACGGAGAGCAGATGTGTTGAAGCGGTCGAATAGAGCATGCCGCCGCCGGGCTCTCCGACGAAATCGGCAGTAAGTGCGAAACGGGTCCAGTTGCGGCTCGAGACCCAGCGGCCGTAGTTCGCGCCGGACATGCGGTCGAGACCTGCGCGCATCGAAAGCAGGTGGCCAATCGTGATCTGCGACAGGCGGGGATCGGGATTGGCAGGAAATTCCGAGCGCAAGACCGTCTCGATCCGCTGGTCGACGCCTTCCAGCAGGCCCTTGTCGATGGCGATCCCGACCAGCGCGGAAACGACGCATTTCGACGCCGACTTGATGTTCGTCGAACCAGTCAGCGAGTTGTTGCCATAGGCGCGTTCGCCGAGCGTCTCCCCATTGCGCGTCACGATCACCGTTTCCAGCGTCTCGAGCCGACGCGCCTCCTCCAGCAGGTTGGCGATGCGCGGACGCAATACGTCGAGCTCCCCGGAGGTTGCTGCGGGCGGCTCAACCGGGGGCGTAGCCTCCGGCGTGCCGGCTTGTGCCAGCACCTGACGGCCCGAGAGGACGGAGACGGCACCGGAGGCGCCGAGTATGGAAAGGAATGTTCGTCTGTGCATGGGACCAAGGTAGTGAGCATTGCGCATGAGAAAAGCCCGAAGTGCCATGATCTCACCGGATCGTGACGGATCCGCAGAAAACCGCGGGCGGAACGTTCTGACCTCGGCAACCGTTGCCCCGTCATCAGGAAAGGAGACCGACCATGTCTCGAACCCGCTTCATGACATCCACCCTCGCCGCCATCGCTTTCGCCAGCCCGATGGTGATCGCCCTTCCCCAACCGCTTCAGGCCGCCAGTTTCGATTGCCGTACGCCTGGCCTTGCGCCCGACGAGGTGGCGATCTGCCACAACATCGACCTCAACGACATGGATGTTCGCATGGTGACGACGTTCGAACTGTTGCGCGAAGTCTTGCCGATGGGCAGCCGTGGCGCGCTGGAAACCTCGCAAATCGAATGGCTGGAAAAGCGCCGCGCCTGCGAGGCCAATCTCGACTGCCTGGCCGCCGCCTATGCCAGCCGTATGGCAGAGCTGCGCAACGGGGTTGGCGAAGTGCTGAGCCTCATTGAGGGCGTGCCGCCCACAGAGCAAGTCAATTAGGGTATTTTCTAACTGCCGAAATAATAGAGCGACAAGGCCGTTGCCAGCAGGGCTGCTACGCCGCCAAAGGCAAGGCTACGACGGCGATCCTGGCGCGAGGATGCCCCACCGGCGTAGTCGAACCGCTCATAGACCACGTTCTTCATGGGAAGGCCGAGATCGAGCAAGGTATCGGAGATGGCCGAAACCATGCCGCCCGGGCCACACATCAGGGCGACACAGCTGCGTGGCTCGATCCCATCAAGAAGGTCCTTCAGCCGGGCGTGGTCTAGCCGGCCGACAGCACCCTCGAAGCCAGGTGGCGAATCTTCGCTGATCAGAAGGACTTTCAGGTCGAGCGCGGCGTGAGCTGCAGCTATTTCCTCCAGACAGGCGAAATTACTCGGCGTTCCCACCGCATAGGCGAGCCGGATGGGCCGTTTGTCGCGCCGTGCGATGAGGTCGCGCAGCATGCCGATGATCGGCGCAATGCCGACACCGCCGGCGACGAGGAGCACCGCCTCGCCCGGATGAGCCTCCAGGGCGAATTCACCATAGGGACCGTCAATGCCGATCGGCGTGCCGGGCTGCAGATTGCCGATGCCACGGGTGAAGTCGCCGACCTCCTTGATGATCAGGCTCAAGCCCGGGCGGGTCGGGCTGTCGGCGATCGAAAACGGGTGATCGAACAGCGGGAAGCGCCTGCCGCCTTCGGTCATCCAGACAAACTGGCCGGCGTGATAATCGAGCGGCGGTGTATTTTCGGCGGGCTGGATGTCGAGTTCCCAAAGACGATCGGCCCGACGCGTGACGGACCGGAGCCGCCATGGCCTGCGATGGAGATTGAGCCAGCGATAGCCATAGAGGATCGCCAGTACTGCAATAATCGTGGCGGCGATCAGCAACCAGTAGACTTCCAGAGGCCCCTTCGCCGCAAATCGGCCGGTGGACATGGCATGGTGCAGCCCGCCAGCGATCGCCACCGTCCCGAGAACGAGATGCGTTCCTCGCCAGACTTCGTAGCGCCAGGGCAGACGATTGCGCAGGGCCGACGACAGGACCAGGAGCACGAGGGCTGCCCAGGCAATCACGCCGGAGCGATAATGTGGCCGGGTCAGGTAGGCGACCAGACGCTCCGCGCCAAGATCGGGATCCTCAAGCCAGGTCGGGGCGACATAGGCCAGGGGGTGGAGCACGATGGCCAAAAGGATCCACCAGGCTGCCAGCTTGTGAAAGGCCATGATCTTGTCGATGCCGAGCCGGCCCGAGACCACTTCGAAGCGGCCCGACGTCACGAATTGCACGGCCATGCCGGCCAGTCCGATCATGCCGAGGCCGGCGGCCAGTCGCTCCAGCGGATCGTGCGGCGAAACATCCGTCATCAGGGAGAGAGCAAGCGGCAGGGTGCATAGCCCGAGATAGAGGGCCGCCAGAAGGCTGGCCGGCAGACGGGGCAAGCGGCGGGTGGAGCGTTGCGACATGGCAGGCATGCCGGGCGTCACGGTTTCGGTCATGAGGTCCTCCTGAACGCCTTTCTAGCAGAAAAACACGGTCCGGAATTGATCTCGGTCATGTCGCAACGTCGCTTTGCCGTTCATCATGCTCCCATCGCCACGACGCATAAGACCGAGGAGGATCCCATGACGCCGCGACGACCAACCCGCCTTTTCACCCTTTTCACCACCCTGCTGGCATGGGCCGCCGTTCTGGTCGCCGCACCATCGGTGCTGGCGAGCGACGACAGTCCGATCAGCAAATTGGTCGAAGCCTGGCTGACTTCGCCACACGGCAACTACCACTCCCCGTCCTTCACTTACTGGAACAAGGACGGCGAGGTGCCGAAGGCTTGCGCCACCTGCCACTCCGAGACGGGCTTCCTCGATTTTCTCGGCGCAGACGGCAGCGCTGCAGGAAGCATCGAGAAACCAGGCGTGATCAATTCGCCGATCGGCTGTGCTTCCTGTCATACCGAGCCGGCGCATGCGCTGGATGCGGTGCGCTTCCCATCCGGCACGGAGATTGGTGGACTGGGAAGCTCCGCGACCTGCACCGTCTGCCATCAGGGTCGGCAGTCAGGTGCAGCCGTCACCAAGGCCGTCGGGACACTCAGCGAAGACGAGGTGTCGGGCGAGCTTTCCTTCATCAATATCCATTATGCGGTGGCCGCCGCGACCATGCATGGCGCGGATACGGCAAGCGGCTATCACTATCCCGGCAAGACCTATGCAGGACGCTTCCAGCATGTGCCAAGCGCCAACAGCTGTGTCGCCTGTCACGATCCGCACACGACGAAGGTGGCGGAAGACAGCTGTGCAAGCTGTCACCGGGGCGTGGAGTCGATCCGCGAGATCCGCATGCGGCATGCCGACTTCGATGGGGACGGCGATATCCGGGAAGGCGTGCATGGCGAGATCGGCACCCTGCATGAACGGCTTTACGACGCGATCAAGATCTATGGGGAGGCAGTGCTCGGCGCGCCGATTGGCTATCACAAGGACCGGCATCCGTATTTCTTCGGGGATACGAATGGAGACGGGGTCATCGGCGACGAGGAAGCGGTGCGCGACAATGCCTACAAGGCCTGGACCCCTCGCCTGCTCAAGGCCGCCTACAACTACCAGGTCGTGATGAAGGACCCGGCCGGCTATGTCCACAATCCGGCCTATCTCCTGCAATTGCTGTATGACAGCCTCGAAAGCCTATCATCGGCCGTGGAGATCGACATGGCGCGGCTCTCTCGGCCGTGAGGGCGAGAGGGGCAACCCGCTGATGTCGCGTCAGCGGGTTAACTTTCCGCCTCCGTCTTCTCTCCCAGCCAGGCAACAAAGGCCCTGACTGCCGGCCGCCTTGCTGCCTCCGGTGCGACGGTTGCAAAATAGGCGGTGCCGAGATCAAGCGCGGCATCGGGCCAGGGCTTGAGGCTGCCATCGGCGACGAGCCTTTCGGTGATCGAGCGCCAGCCGAGCATCAGGCCGCGGCTGTCTAGCGCCGCTTGGACTGCCTGAACATAGTTGTCGAAGACATGAGACTGACCGCGCGGCTTGGGCAGACCGCGCCTAGCGAAATAGTCGCCCCAACCTTCCCAGTGTCGCGCCTCGACGGTGCGAACATGAATGAGCGGTGCGGCATCCAGCCCATCGCCTTTTGCGAGCAGGCTTTCCACCAGGGCCGGGCGACCGACGGGACACACGGTCTCGTCAAACAGGCGCAGCGTCTCCCCATCAGTCCAGGTGCCACGGCCGTAGCGCAGCACGAGATCGGCGCCAGGCCAGATCTGCGCCAGGTCGGTGGGCGGCACCTGCACATTGACGAAGAGACCGGGATTTCGGCTGTAGAAGTCGCTGAGGCGCGGCATCAGCCAATGCGTGGCAAAACCCATGGTGCAGGCGACGGTCAAGCGCTGGTCTTCGAGGCCGGTGCTGGTGCGGATTTCCTCGATCGTGTCGGCGATCAGGTCGAGGCCATCGCGGGTGGCGCGGGCGAGTTGCTGGCCGGGTTCAGTGAGGCGCGCGGGGCGCGTCGTGCGATCGATCAGGACGGCGCCGACATGATCTTCGAGCGCCTTCAGAGCCTGTGTCACGGCGGGCTGAGTAACGTTCAGGGCGCTTGCCGCCTCGCGCATCGAGCCGAGGCGGGCGACGGCCTCGAAAGTGGTCAGAAGGCGCAGGGGCGGCAGACGGCTCAACTTAACCTCCAGCTTAACTCAGCATAAGCATAATCGGTCTGGTTTCTCCTGCAAAGCCGGATGATGATGGTCAAATCCGATCCGCTTTCGACCATCCTGACTTAAGGAACCCGACGATGAACATGCATGTTGCGACTGGGGCCGTGACACTCGCCGACAAAGGCCTTCACCTGCCGCTTTCGGAGGGAAAACAGGCCTATTTCAATTACTACTGGCTGCGTGACAATTGCCCCAGCTCCTTCGACAGCAAGACGCGCGAGCGGAGCTTCGACATCTTCCATCTGTCGGCTGCACCGCGCGCTGATAGCGCCGAGTTGGATGGGGATACGCTTGTCATCCGCTGGGCGGGCGAAAATCATGTGTCACGTTTTCCGCTGGCGCTGCTTGAGCTCTATACCGAGGGCAAACATCGGCCCGATCCGGCCGACCTGCCGCGCAAGGCGTGGTTCAGCGACCACTATCCCAATATCCCGCGTTTCTCGCAGCCGGAGTTGATGCGCGATCCGGCCAAGGTGGCGGAGTGGATCAAGGCGATGATCGTCGAGGGGCTGACGATCGTGACCGACATGCCCGACAGCGATGAGGGACTGACGGAAACCGTCAAGCTGATGGGTCATGTACGGCCGACCTTCTTTGGCGACTATTTCGACGTGAAGACGCATATCAACCCGACCAACACCGCCTATACAGCGAAGGCGCTGGAGCTGCATACCGACACGCCGGCCGAGGAACACGCCCCGGGCATCCAGTTCCTGCATTGCCGGGCGAACACCGTCGAGGGCGGCATGAGCATCTATTCGGACGGGGTAGCGGTGGCGAATGCCTTTCGGGAGATCGATCCTGAAGGCTTCAAGCTCTTGTCGGAAATCGACATTCCGTTCTTCTGCGAGCACGATACCTATGACATGCGCTCGCGGCAGCGCGTGATCGAGCTCGACAAACATGGCGAGGTCTCGGGGCTTACGATCAGCCAGCACATGGCCGACCTGTTCGACCTGCCGCAGACCGTGCTCGATGACTACTATCCGGCCTTCTGCCGCTTCGGCAAAATGCTGCAGGACGACAAGTTCATGATGCGCTTCCTGATGAAGGCGGGCGACTGCATGGTGTTCGACAATCACCGCATCGTGCATGGGCGGATGGCCTATTCGGCAACCAGCGGTGATCGTTATCTGCGCGGCTGCTATGCTGATCGGGAGGAGATGCGCTCGACCTTTCGGGCGCTGACGACGGAAGGACGGTTCAAGGCATGAATATCGCGGCTTCCGGAAACGACATGCTCGACGAGGCAGCACTCACTACGCTGCGTCAGGATCTTGCCGCCGCCTTCAGGCTTTGCCATCGCTTCGGCTGGAGCGAGTCGGTCGGCAATCATTTCAGCGCAGCGGTCTCGGCGAATGGGCGCAAGTTCCTGCTCAATCCGCGTTGGCAGCATTTTGCCACGGTCAAGGCGACCGATCTGCTGCTGCTCGATGCCGATGATCCTGATGTGATGCACCGGCCCAATGCGCCCGATCCGTCAGCCTGGACCGTGCATGGCACGCTGCACCGGATGCTGCCGGAGGCGCGCGTCATTCTGCATTGCCATTCGCCCTATGCGGTGGCGCTCTCCTGCCTGAAGGATCCGACGCTTCTGCCGCTCGACAACAACACGGCGCGGTTTTTCGGCCGGATCGGCTATGACCTAGACTTCGGCGGGATTGCGGATGCGGAGGAAGAAGGCGAACGGCTGGCCGAGATGATCCGCGGCAAGGCGGTACTGGTCATGGGCAATCACGGCGTCTCGGTCGCCGGCGAGACCGTGGCGGATGCCTTTGAGGACCTCTACTTCTTCGAGAAAGCGGCGCAAACCATGGTTCTAGCGCTCTCGACCGGCCGGCCGCTGGCCGTGCTGTCGGATGAGATTGCGCAAGGCACGTCAGATGGCTGGATTCCGTATCGCGGCATGGCGGAGAAGCATTTCGCCTATCTGAAGTCGTGCCTCGACAAGGAGGATCCGAGCTACCGGGATTGAGGCATGGCGTCAGCCACGCCCATCCGGATATTCGGCGGGGCCCTTGATCTCGATCGTGTTGCCGAAGGGGTCCTTCACGTAGAAGGAATGGCCCATGCCGCGCGCGCCGCCGTGCAGGGCTTCGCGGTCGATCGCCACACCGTGGCTTGCGAGATGAGCCCTCAGCTCGTCGTGGTCAAAGGGGCCGGTTGCGATGCAGACGTGGTCGACATTGCGGCCGCCGGCGACGGGCGGGGCAGCTTTCTGGCCGCCCGGGTGGGTGATGTCCCAGAGCACGATCAGGGCTGCACCGCACCAGACCTGCTCCATGCCGAGCGCCGGATAGGTGTAGCCCGGGCGGCAGCCGAGCACGTCGTGATAGAAGCGGAGCGCCTTGTCCATGTCGTCGACGATGAAGACGACGTGGTCGATGCCGACGAGGCTGAAGGGGACGGTCATCGCGGCTCCTGAGGGTCAGGGAATTCAGGCTGGCGGCTGGCCAGCTAGCCGGCAGGAAGACGGACTTCCGGCAGGTTCTGGATCTCCGGCAAATGCGGAGAGTCAGGAGGCGGCTCGCCGCCTCCTGATGCGCTGTTCGAGGCTTATTCCGGCAGTTGACGCACCGCACCCTTGTCAGCGGACGAGGCGAAGGCGGCATAAGCCTTGAGTGCTGTCGTGACGTTGCGCTTGCGCTTTTCGGCAGGCTGCCAGCCGAGCTTGTCTTGTTCCGTGCGACGGCGTTCCAGTTCGGCGGGATCGACGACGAGGTTGATCGTGCGGTTCGGAATGTCGATGTCGATCAGGTCGCCTTCGCGCACCAGACCGATCGCGCCGCCCTGGGCTGCTTCCGGCGAGGCGTGGCCGATGGAGAGGCCCGAGGTGCCACCGGAGAAGCGGCCGTCGGTGACCAAAGCGCAGGCCTTTCCGAGGCCCTTCGACTTCAGATAGCTCGTCGGATAGAGCATTTCCTGCATGCCCGGGCCGCCCTTCGGGCCTTCATAGCGGATGACGACGACGTCGCCGGCGACGATGTGGTTGGACAGGATCGCCTTCACGGCTGCGTCCTGGCTTTCGAACACACGGGCCGGGCCCTTGAACTTCAGGATCGATTCGTCGACGCCCGCCGTCTTCACGATGCAACCGTCGAGCGCGATGTTGCCCTTCAGGACGGCGAGACCGCCATCCTTGGAGAACGGATGATCGACCGAGCGGATGACGCCCTTTTCGCCGTCGGTGTCGAGATCGTCCCAACGCGAGGCCTGCGAGAAGGCCTGGGTGGTGCGAACGCCACCGGGGGCGGCCTTGAAGAATTCGCGAACCGTTTCCGAATTGGTGCGGGTGATGTCCCAGCGGTCGATGGCGTGGCCGATGGTTTCAGCATGCACGGTCGGGCAATCGCGGTTGATCAGGCCGCCGCGGTCGAGTTCGCCGAGGATGCGCATGATGCCGCCGGCGCGGTGGACGTCTTCCATGTGCACGTCCTGCTTCGCCGGGGCCACCTTGGAGAGGCAGGGCACGCGGCGCGATAGGCGGTCGATGTCATCCATGGTGAAATCGATGCCGCCTTCATGGGCGGCTGCCAGGATGTGCAGGACCGTGTTGGTCGAGCCGCCCATGGCGATGTCAAGAGCCATGGCGTTTTCAAAAGCCTGCTTGGAGGCGACGTTGCGCGGCAGAACGCTTTCGTCGTTCTGTTCATAGTAACGGCGGGTGATGTCGACGATCAGGTGGCCGGCCTCGACGAAGAGGCGCTTGCGGTCTGCATGGGTGGCGAGCGTCGACCCGTTGCCGGGCAGCGAGAGGCCCAGCGCTTCGGTCAGGCAGTTCATCGAATTGGCGGTAAACATGCCGGAGCAGGAGCCGCAGGTCGGACAGGCGGCCTTTTCGATCTCATCGACATCGGCATCGGAGATGCTGTCGTCGGCGGCGGCAACCATGGCATCGACGAGGTCGAGCGCCACCTTGCGGCCCTGCAGGATCGCCTTGCCCGCTTCCATAGGGCCACCGGAGACGAAGACGGCGGGGATGTTGAGGCGCATGGCGGCGGACAACATGCCGGGCGTGATCTTGTCGCAGTTGGAGATGCAGACCATGGCATCGGCGCAGTGGGCGTTGACCATGTATTCGACCGAGTCGGAGATGATCTCGCGTGACGGCAGCGAATAGAGCATGCCGTCATGGCCCATGGCGATGCCGTCATCGACGGCGATCGTGTTGAACTCCTTGGCGACGCCGCCGGCGGCTTCGATTTCACGCGCGACGAGCTGGCCGAGATCCTTCAGGTGGACGTGGCCGGGCACGAACTGGGTGAAGGAGTTGACGACCGCGATGATCGGCTTGCCGAAATCGCCGTCCTTCATGCCCGTCGCGCGCCAGAGGCCGCGGGCACCGGCCATGTTGCGGCCGTGGGTGGTGGTTCTCGAACGATAGACGGGCATGGGTGTCACCTCGATGGCTTGTTCGCCGCCATGCCTGCACCCTCGGCGCCAAGGCAAGGCGGCCATTTTGGAACTGGTCTAAGCCATGTCCCCTGCCCTGTCACTAGCATCCAGGGGCAAATCGGTACGCCTTGGGCTCACGGCGAGGGCGAATTCATTCGCATTTGAGTGATCGGGTTAAGCCTGCGGCAAGACGTGTTTATTAGAGTTTACCGCGGAAGGAGGAGTCATGATGACCCGGAAACCTGCCCGCGTGATCCTGCTGAAAGATGCCCGTCAGAAGCTCAATCCCGAGCCTGCGCCGCGCTGGAACCCGCTCAAAGCACTCTACCGGATGCGGCGCATCCTGATGATGGCGTGTCTTGCTGTGCTCGCCGTCATTCATTTCGAAAAGCTTCCCTATTCCTATCTGGTCGTCCCGGCATCGAACAAGCTGATCGACTACGCCATCACCGGCGCCGTCGCCCCCCGTTCGGAGCCAATCGAGGGCCGCTTCGTGACCTGCGCCGGGGCGCAGCGGATCAATTGCGTCGTCGATGGCGACACCTTCTGGTACCGGGCGGTGAAATACCGGATCTCTGATATCAACACGCCGGAGATCGGGCGCCCTGCCTGCGAGCGGGAACGCGCCCTCGGGCTCGAGGCACAGGTTGCGCTCCTCGACGCGTTGAATGGCGGCGGCCTTGTCATGGAACGGCGAGAGCGACGCGACGTGGACCAATATGGCCGCAAGCTTCGGGTAGTCCTGCAGGATGGACGCTCCGTCGGCGACGATCTGATTGCACGCGGCATTGCGCATCGCTGGGAAGGTCACAAGCAGAGCTGGTGTGGCTGACGCGTGTCGGCAATCGACGCGAATCCTTACACCCGCCGGCCGATACGGACCTACACGAAATTGTTCCTGTCGGACTTCTTTTCCAGACGATGAAACTCTGGTCTCTATGCTCCCGTCTTCTATCTTAGAAAGACAGAGAGAGCCTCAAGAGGTCAGCCATGCCGGTCTACCATCCGCCCAAGATTGCAAGTTCCGAGATCACCCCGAAGTCGCTCTACCTCAAGCG
Organism: Rhizobium rosettiformans; assembly: GCF_016806065.1. NCBI lineage: Bacteria > Pseudomonadati > Pseudomonadota > Alphaproteobacteria > Hyphomicrobiales > Rhizobiaceae > Rhizobium > Rhizobium rosettiformans. The sequence continues at coordinate 3,238,522 of NZ_CP032405.1, read as the reverse complement.
ACGGCAATTCATGGGCGTGGCGGCCGGCGGGATCGCCGCGGCCGGGCTCGGCTCTCCGGCTTTGGCCGCACCGCTTGCCGCCAAGCCGAGCATCTACACGCTCGACGAGAAGCTGACCTCGAAAGAGGATGTGACGACCTACAACAATTTCTATGAGTTCGGCACCGGCAAGGAAGATCCGTCGCGCAATGCGGGCTCGCTGACGACGCGGCCGTGGACGATCGAAGTGGGCGGACTGGTCGCCAAGCCGCAGGTGATCGACATCGAAACGATCATGAGCGAGATCCCGATGGAAGAGCGCGTCTATCGGATGCGCTGCGTGGAAGCCTGGTCGATGGTGATCCCGTGGATCGGCTTCCCGATCTCAGCTTTGCTTGACCGGGTGGAGCCGCTGGGCTCTGCGAAGTATGTCGCCTTCGAAACGCTTGTCCGACCCGAGGAGATGCAGGGACAGGCCGGCATCTTCCAGGCGCTGGAATGGCCCTATCGCGAGGGCCTGCGCCTAGATGAGGCACGCCATCCGCTGGCCATCCTTGCGACCGGCCTTTACGGCGAGACGCTGCCCAACCAGAACGGAGCCCCGATCCGGCTCGTCGTGCCGTGGAAATACGGCTTCAAGGGCATCAAGTCGATCGTCAAGATCACGCTGACGGAAGAGGAGCCAGCGTCGACCTGGAACCTGTTGCAGCCGTCGGAATACGGGTTCTACGCCAACGTCAATCCCGAGGTCGATCACCCACGCTGGAGCCAGGCGACCGAGCGGCGGATCGGCGAAGCGAATGGGCTCTTCGGTGGCGCGCGGATCGATACGCTGCCGTTCAACGGCTATGCCGACGAGGTCGCAAGTCTCTATGACGGCATGGACCTGACGAAGTTCTACTGATGGCTGCGCTTGCACTCCCTGCCCTGCCCGCCCGCTACAAGCCGGCGTCGATCTGGGCGCTTTATGCCATCGGGCTGATGCCGGGGCTTTATGCCTTCTATCTTGGGATCTATGGCGGGCTAGGCGCCGATCCCGTGCGCGCCTTCGAGCATCTGCTGGGGCTCTGGGCCTTCCGCTTTCTCTGCCTGGGGCTCGCGGTCACGCCATTGCGGGACCTGTTTGGCATCAATCTCATCGCCTATCGGCGCGCGCTTGGGCTATTGGCATTCTATTACGTGCTGGCGCACTTTACCGTGTACCTGACGCTGGATCGGGGCCTGATCCTGTCGTCGATTGCCGGCGACATCCTGAAGCGTCCCTACATCATGCTCGGCATGGCAGGACTCTTGATGCTGATCCCGCTCGCGCTGACCTCCAATCAGTGGTCGATCCGAAGGCTCGGTCCGCGATGGAACAGACTGCACAAGCTGACCTATCCGATCCTGCTCGCGGCAATCCTGCACTATGCACTGTCGCTGAAGGTGATCGATCCGGAAGCCGCCTTCTACATCACGGTCACGATCCTCCTGCTCGGTTACCGGCTGGCAAGGCCGAAGATCATGGAGCGGAAACGGGCCAAGCGCATGGCGGGGGCGACCCGCTAGTCTGACGGCTGGCCGGGAAGCGTGAGACGACGCGCTTCGATGAAGGCTGCCAGGGCGATGCCGAGGCCATAGGCCACGATATTCCACCAGGAGAAGATACGTCCGAGCAGAAGCGCGCCTGCCAATGTCAGGCGGAATTCGTCGAGCCAGGCCGTGTGGTAGAGGCGGGTGAGCTCCGTGAGCGCTGCGATTACCAGGGCGAGGAGCGTCAGGCGTCCGATCGGCTGTCGCGGCAGCAGCATGGCGATGAGGAAAAAGACCATCGCGCCCCAGAGCGTCGAACCACCGTATTTCACCAGAAAATACGGCAGGCCGATCTCATAGCCGCCGAGCCTCAAAGCCACGCCACACGCGATGATGGCAAAGGCCATCCCCAGCCGGCGCAGGCGTTGTGACATCGTTGCCTTGATTTCGTCCATGAGCGCTTAGTACTGAGGTTGCAACGGAATGCAACAGCGGGGCTGGCAAATGACACTGGTGGCAGAGGGACGCAGGGATCTGCTGAGTGCGCTGGACCGGCGACTGATCGACAATGCGCCGCATCCGCAGCTCACCGGCTTCAGGCGATTCGTCGTCGAATTCGTCATGTTCGGAATCAAGGAAGCGCGCGCCTGCCTGTTTGCCGGCCTGTTCTTCATCTCGATCTTTGCGGTGCCACGCACCGGCCTCTTCGGTATTCCACGCTACGACGTGCTGCTGATCATCGCGCTCGCCATCCAGATCTGGATGGTCTGGACCAAGCTCGAGACGATGGACGAGCTGAAGGCGATCTGCCTCTTCCACGCGGTCGGCTTTGCACTGGAGGCCTTCAAGACAGCAGGTGCCAATCCATCCTGGACCTATCAGGACTTCGCCTACACCAAGCTTCTCGGCGTGCCCCTATTCTCCGGCTTCATGTATGCCGCCGTCGGCAGCTACATCATCCAGGCCTGGCGATTGCTGGATGTCAGGATCCGCCATCACCCGCCCTACTGGATGGCGATCGGGGTGGCTGTCGCGATCTATCTCAACTTCTTCACCCACCACTACATCGGCGATTATCGCTGGTATCTGGCAGCGCTCTCGATCGGGCTCTACGCCCGCACCACCGTGATCTACCGGCCTTTCGACCGCGACCGGCAGATGCCGATGCTGCTTGCCTTCATCCTGATCGGCTTCTTCATCTGGGTGGCAGAGAACATCTCGACCTTTTTTGCGATCTGGCACTATCCGAACCAGTTGGGCGCTTGGTCGACGGTGCATCTGGGCAAGTGGAGTTCCTGGACGCTGCTGGTGATGATGACGTTTACGATCGTCGCCTCGCTCAAGCATATCCGCGCCACGATCCATATTCCGAAGTGACCGAAACCGATTGCGAAAGATTTTTTTCGCATGCCGTGTCGAAATGGGTTTAGCTCATTCGTTGGGGGAGCAGGATCGCAAGAGAGGTCCTGACAACGAGAGGAGATGAGACATGCGTGTCATGGTGATGGTGAAGGCGACGGAAGACAGTGAAGAAGGCATCATGCCGCCGGCCAAGCTGTTCGAGGACATGGGCAAGTTCAACGAAGAACTGGTGCAGGCGGGCATCATGCTCTCGGGCGACGGGCTCAAGCCATCGAAGATGGGCAAGCGGGTGACCTTCGACGGACCCGATCGGCGGGTGATCGACGGCCCCTTTGCTGAGACAAGGGAGCTGGTCGCCGGCTACTGGATCTGGGAGGTGAAGGACATGGACGAGGCGGTCGCCTGGGTCAAACGCTGCCCGAACCCAATGATGGCACCGAGCGAAATCGAGATCCGGCCCTTCTACGAGATGGAGGATTTCGCCGAGATCGCATCACCGGAAGGACAGGCGAGCCATGACCGCGCCGCCGAAGGGCTCGCGGCTCAGCAGAAGTCGAAGGGCTGAGCCATCATGAGCAAGATGATCTTCATCAACCTTCCCGTGACAGACCTTGCTGCCTCGACCGGTTTCTACCAAGCGCTGGGGGCGACAAAGAACCCGCAATTCTCCAACGAGAATGCGGCTTGCATGATGGTGACGGACACGATCGGCGTGATGATCCTGACGCATGACTTCTACCGGACGTTCACGTCCCGCCCGATTGCCGATGCGAAGGCGACGAGCCAGACGCTTCTGGCATTGACCGTAGAGGCGCATGCGGATGTCGACCGGGTTGTCGGGGCCGCCAGCGCTGCCGGCGGACGGGCCGATCCGAACCCGCCGCAGGATCACGGCTTCATGTGGAGCCGGTCGGTAGAGGATCCTGACGGTCACGTCTGGGAAATCTTCTGGATGGACCCGGCGGCTGCCGGTGGCGACACGACTGGTGTCGACGCCTGAGCCGGTCTCCGTGGTTGACCGGGCTGACGCCGCGTCCATACTCGTGATCATGAGACGAGACGGACAGCCGGCTGCAGGCGCTGCCAAGAACCTGACACTTGCGGCCGCGGACATCGAGAGGATCTATCGTATCGAGCGAGTCCGGCTGGTCGCCGGGCTAGCAAGACATGTCGGCGATCTCACCCTCGCGGAGGACCTGGCGCAGGAGGCCCTCATTTCGGCGCTGGCAACCTGGCCGCGAACCGGCACACCGCCCAATCCGGGTGGGTGGCTGATGACGACGGCCAAGCGGCGGGCTGTCGACCTCTGGCGCCGTCGCCGGATGATGGCACGCCACGAGGCCACGCTTATGCACGACATCGAAACCGCGCATGTGGATGGTTTCGAGGCCGTCGAGGCGACCCTCGACGACGCGATCGGCGACGAGCGGCTGTCGCTGATCTTCACCGCCTGCCATCCGTTCCTTTCCCGCGACCAGCGCACGGCGCTGACGCTGAAGGTCATTGCCGGGCTGACGACGGTGGAGATCGCCCGGGCCTTTCTCACGCAGGAAACGACAGTCGCGCAGCGCATCGTGCGGGCGAAGAAGGTGCTGCGGGAGGGTGACGTCGCCTTCGAGGTGCCGATTGGATCGGAACGCGATGCACGTCTCGCCTCGGTGCTGGAGGTCATCTACCTGATCTTCAACGAGGGTTATGCGGCGAGCCGCGGCGAAGACCTCATGCGGCCGCAGCTTTGTGACGAGGCCATGCGACTCGGACGCATTCTGGTCGGGCTCGCGCCAGAAGAGCCTGAAGCGCATGGGCTGCTGGCTCTGATGGAGTTGCAGGCCTCGCGCTTCAAGGCGCGGATCGGATCGGATGGCAGCGCGCAGACACTCGAGACACAGAACCGGCGGCTGTGGGACCGGTTGCTGATCCAGCGCGGGCTCGAGGGGCTGGTGACGGTGACGCGCCTTGGAGGCGAAGACGGGATCTATGCGCTGCAGGCGGCGCTTGCAGCCGTGCATGCGCGGGCGTCGCGATTTGAGGATACGGACTGGGCGCTGAGTGCTGCGCTTTATGACCGGTTGCTGGAGCGGGTCCCCTCGCCTGTCGTGGCGCTGAACCGGGCGGTGGCGCATGCGATGGCGTTCGGGCCCGAGACGGGGCTTGCGCTGCTGGCGGAGATCGAGGCGGAGCCGCAGCTGGCGGGTTACGCGGCGCTCTATGCCGCCAAGGGCGATTTTCTGATGCGGCTGGGACGGATGTCGGAGGCGCGCGTGGAGTTTGAGCGAGCGGCTGAACTGAGCGGGAACGAGACCGAGCGGTCGTTTCTGATGGGTCGGGTGCGTTGCTGCGCCGAGGCGCAAGACTGAAAACAAACGACACCCGGCCTTTCGACCGGGTGTCCTTGTGCTGCGCAAGTATCAGAACTGCTTCTTGAACAGCAGCCGGTCGAGCGAGAGGTAGCCGCCACCAAAGGCGGCGAAAAGAAAGGCGCCACCCGTCCAGAAGAGCGAAGCGAGTTCTGCCTTGCTCTGCACCTGATGTAGGAAGACATGGCCGCCATCAGCAAGCCGTGCCATGGCCTGCGGCGTGAAGAATTCGCTGCCAGCCTTCATTGCATCGATGCCGGCCTGGGTGAGGAAGGCGTCGCCATACGGGTTGGCCATGTGGAAATAGAGGGTGATAGCCAGCATCACGCCATTGGCCAGCGCTGCGGGCCTCGTGAAGAGGCCGAGCGCGATCAGGAGGCCGCCTCCGACCTGCAGCAAAGCAAGCGTCGGTGACCAGAGCCAGCCCGGATAGAAGCCAAGCTTTTCCACAAATCCGACCTGCGCGAAGGGTGCCATGATCTTAGGCCAACCCTCGATCAACAGCATGCCGCCGACAGCGAGGCGGAAGATCGACCAAGCCATGGGCTGGGCGATGCGGTCATAGAAGGTCGAGAGCGAGGGTATGATCAGATGGGATCTGTCATTGCTGAAAATGGATGCGTCAACCATTGGGAACCTCTTTTACATCGATAATTCGATGGATCGAAGTTAGCGCTGTCAGAGCAAATGCTGTTGACGCAGATCAAGCGTCTGGGAAAGACTTGACCGCTCCGGTCAAGTTTTCGTGTGCATCCGACCTTCTTGTGGTCCGGCCCAGAACGCAAAAAGCCGGGTGATCGCTCACCCGGCCTTTTGAACCTTCCCTTGCGGGAAGTAACTTACGCAGCTTCAGCTTCGGCTTCAGCGGCGACGCGGGCCTTGTCGGCTGCACCCTTGGCGTCAACGTCGCGCTCGACGAATTCGATGACAGCCATGGCGGCGTTGTCGCCCTGGCGGAAACCGGCCTTCATGATACGCAGGTAGCCGCCGTTGCGGGTGGCGTAGCGCGTTGCGATGGCGTCGAAGAGCTTCTTGACGGCATCAACGTCCTTGATCTGCGAGATGGCCTGACGACGAGCGTGCAGGTCGCCGCGCTTGCCGAGGGTGACCAGCTTCTCGACGATCGGGCGAATTTCCTTCGCCTTCGGGAGCGTCGTGACGATCTGCTCATGGGTGATGAGCGAAGCAGCCATGTTGGCGAACATCGCCTTACGGTGGCTGGCGGTACGGTTCAGCTTGCGGCCGGCTTTCTGGTGGCGCATTGCTATTCTCCTTTGAGTGCAGGCTCTGTCTCAGAGGCTGCCGTTTCCTGACACATACGGGCATTCACCCGCAGTTTGACTGGAAAAGGCAGAGACGGCCCTGCCTTTATCTTTTTCAGTACTGGTCTTCGTAGCGCTTGGCGAGATCTTCGATGTTCTCAGGCGGCCATGCCGGTACTTCCATACCGAGGTGCAGGCCCATGGAAGCGAGAACTTCCTTGATTTCGTTCAGCGACTTGCGACCGAAGTTCGGCGTGCGCAGCATCTCTGCCTCGGTCTTCTGGATCAGATCGCCGATGTAAACGATGTTGTCGTTCTTCAGGCAGTTTGCCGAGCGGACCGAAAGCTCCAGCTCGTCGACCTTCTTGAGCAGCGCCGGGTTGAAGGCAAGCTCGGTGACGGCTTCTTCTTCGGCTTCCTTCTGCGGCTCGTCGAAGTTGACGAAGACGCCGAGCTGGTCCTGGAGAATACGAGCCGCGAAAGCGACTGCATCTTCCCCGGTGACCGAACCATCGGTTTCGATGGTCATCAGCAGCTTGTCATAGTCGAGAACCTGTCCTTCGCGGGTGTTTTCCACCTTGTAGGACACCTTCTTGACCGGCGAATAGAGGCTGTCGACCGGGATGAGACCGATCGGTGCATCTTCCGCGCGGTTGCGCTCGGCAGGAACATAGCCCTTGCCGTTGTTGACCGTGAACTCCATGCGGATTTCAGCACCTTCGTCGAGGGTGCAGATCACGTGGTTGGGGTTCAGGATCTCAATGTCGCCGACCGTCTGGATGTCACCGGCGGTAACAACGCCCGGACCCTGCTTGCGGACAACCATGCGCTTGGCATCGTCGCCGTCCATCTTGATGGCGATTTCCTTGATGTTCAGGACGATGTCGGTGACATCTTCGCGAACGCCCGGGATAGACGAGAACTCGTGCAGAACGCCGTCGATCTGGACAGCCGTGACGGCTGCACCACGAAGCGACGACAGGAGAACGCGACGCAGAGCGTTGCCGAGCGTCAGGCCGAAGCCACGCTCAAGCGGCTCGGCGACGAGGGTCGCCTTGGTGCGGCCGGAGGAGGAAAATTCCACCTTGTTCGGCTTGATCAGTTCCTGCCAATTCTTCTGAATCATGATTTTACCTTCCGTTCGCCATCACCATTCAATCGTGACGGCCGAATATGAGAAGCACCGGGAAGGCGAACCGCCTGCCCGGCAAAACGAAGAATGATTAGACGCGACGCTTCTTGCGCGGACGGCAGCCATTGTGCGGGATCGGGGTCACGTCGCGGATGGACGTGATCATGAAGCCGGCAGCCTGGAGGGCGCGCAGAGCGGATTCACGACCGGAGCCCGGACCGCAAACTTCAACTTCCAGCGTCTTCATGCCGTGTTCCTGAGCCTTCTTGGCGCAGTCTTCAGCAGCGATCTGAGCGGCGAACGGGGTCGACTTACGCGAACCCTTGAAGCCCTTGGCACCAGCAGACGACCAGGCAATTGCGTTGCCCTGTGCGTCGGTGATGGTGATCATCGTGTTGTTGAAGGTCGAGTTGACGTGAGCAACGCCCGACGAGATATTCTTGCGTTCGCGACGGCGGACGCGTGTGGCTTCCTTGGCCATGGTCTTCCTTTCAGTTGATCTAAGCACCGCCGTAATGCCAGCGGCTACACCAATCGAGGCAACAGGATTTAGGCAGTAGCCAGTAGTATCCCTACTGCCCACTGCCTATTGCCAACTGCCTCGAAAAAATTACTTCTTCTTACCAGCGATCGCCTTCGCCGGACCCTTGCGGGTGCGGGCGTTGGTGTGCGTGCGCTGACCGCGAACCGGCAGACCACGACGGTGGCGCAGGCCACGGTAGCAGCCGAGGTCCATCAAACGCTTGATGTTCATCGCGGTATCGCGACGCAGGTCACCTTCGACCTGGTAATCGCGGTCGATGGTTTCGCGGATCTGAAGAACTTCAGCGTCGGTCAGCTGGTGAACGCGCTTGTCAGCCGGAAGACCGACCTTCTCCATGATTTCAGATGCGAACTTCGGTCCAATCCCGTGAATGTAGGTCAGCGCGATAACAACGCGCTTCGCAGTCGGGATGTTGACGCCAGCGATACGTGCCACGCCTATTCTCCTTGCTTCCAGTTGCCATCCGGCAAGTGGTGTCTCGTTACACGACCCATAGGAGCCGCAATTACAATTCGGGTTCTCGACAAACCAAAACGATCGAACCCGGTCTCCCAGCGTTTTGGAAGAACGCGCCGATCGCAGTCATGTCGCGAGTTGGCGCGGTCTTTAGCGGAATCGGTGGCTAAAAGCAACCGGCCCCGCGAAGATTCTTAAGACTGACGGCTGTCAGAGCTTGGCCAGGATGGCCTCGATCTCGCCGGTGACGGCATCGATCTCACCCATGCCGTCGACCGAATGCAGCTTACCCTTGGCGTGGTAATAGCCGATCAGCGGCGAGGTTTCCTTGTAATAGGCCTGCAAACGCGTGCGGACCGTGTCCCTGTTATCGTCGGGACGACGCTTGAAATGGGTCGAACCACACTTGTCACAAACGCCGTCCACCTTCGGCTTCAGGTTCTCGTCGTGATAACCGGCGCCACAGTTTGCACAGGTGTAGCGGCCGGCGATTCGGTCCGCGAGGATCTCGTCATCGACGCGGATCTCGATCACGCCCGACAGGTCAAGGTCCTTGCCCTTGAGCATCGCCTCGGTGGCATCCGCCTGGACGAGCGTCCGGGGAAAGCCATCGAGAATGAACCCATTGGCACAGTCGGGCGCATCGATGCGCTCGGAGACGATGGCGATGACGATTTCGTCGGAAACCAACTTGCCAGCATCCATGACGGCCTTGGCGCGCTTCCCGACCTCCGTGCCCGCGGATACCGCAGCACGGAGCATGTCACCGGTGGAGAGCTGCGGAATGCCGTGCTTCTCCACGATCCGCTGGGCCTGGGTTCCCTTACCCGCGCCCGGCGGTCCTAACAGAATCAGTCTCATCGTCCCCTCTTTCCTCCACGCAACTTCGACTTCTTGATCAGGCCCTCATATTGCTGGGCGATCAGATGTCCCTGAACCTGTGCTACAGTATCAAGGGTCACGCTGACAACAATCAAAAGCGAAGTACCACCAAGGGCTAATGGGATCCCGGTGCGTGCGATGAGGATTTCTGGCAGGACACAGACGAAAACCAGATAGACCGCGCCGACCGTCGTGATGCGGGTCAGGACGTAGTCGATGTACTCTGCGGTGCGATCACCCGGGCGGATGCCGGGAATGAACCCGCCATGCTTCTTCAGGTTGTCGGCCGTATCCTTCGGATTGAAGACGATGGCCGTGTAGAAGAAGGCGAAGAAGGCAATCAGCGCGCCGTAGAGCAGCATATAGACCGGATGACCGTGCTGCAGAGCGGCGATCACCGTCGTCGCCCAGCCCGGAAGCTGGCTATTGCCGGAGAAGCCAGCAGCGGTGGCCGGCAGGAGCAGAAGCGACGATGCAAAGATCGCCGGAATGACGCCCGCAGTGTTCAGCTTCAGCGGCAGGTGCGAGGTGTCGCCCTGGAACATGCGATTGCCAACCTGGCGCTTCGGATACTGGATCAGAAGACGGCGCTGGGCACGCTCAACGAACACGATCAGCGCGATGACGGCGATGGCCACGACGATGACGGTGAGAATCAGCAAGGTGGACAGCGCGCCCGTGCGGCCGAGTTCAAGCGTTTGGGCGACAGCGGCCGGCAGACCGGCAGCGATGCCGGCGAAGATGATCAGCGAGATACCGTTGCCGATGCCACGCGAGGTGATCTGCTCACCAAGCCACATCAGGAACATGGTGCCGCCAAGCAGCGTCAGAACGGTCGAAATGCGGAAGAACCAGCCCGGGTCGGCAACGATCCCCTGCCCCGATTCGAGGCCGACGGCGATGCCGTAGGCCTGAAGCGCGCCGAGAAGCACGGTGCCGTAGCGGGTGTACTGGTTGATGATCTTGCGGCCCTGCTCGCCCTCTTTCTTGAGCTGCTCGAGGGTCGGCACGACCGACGTCATCAGCTGCACGATGATCGACGCGGAGATGTAGGGCATGATGCCCAGCGCGAAGATCGCCATGCGCTCGACCGCGCCACCGGCAAACATGTTGAAAAGACCGAGGATACCACCGGACTGGCCCTGGAAGGCCGCGGCATAAGCCTCCGGGTTGAGGCCGGGCAGCGGAATATGCGTGCCGAGGCGATAAACCAGCAATGCGGCCAGGGTGAACCACAGACGCTTCTTCAGATCTTCCGCCTTGGCGAAAGTCGAGAAGTTGAGGTTCGAGGCCAGTTGTTCCGCTGCAGAAGCCATAGAATTCTCCGCAAACCTAAACCGGCGACGGTAATCCGTCGAAACCGGAGGCTATTCGTTCAAACTGTTTTTCAGAAAACAGGGCGCGGGAGAAGTTGCGAACAACCGCATGCCTCACACCCTTGTTTTCCAGATGACCCGGAAGACGAAACGTCGTCCATTCCGTCCTGGGATCGTGAGGCTCACATATGGGAGCAAAATCGCCCGGTGTGAAGCACCCCGGGCGATTGTCTGTCACTTATTCAGCGGCTTCCTTGGCTGCTTCGAGCAGCTTGATGGAACCACCGGCCTTTTCGATCTTCTCGACAGCAGCCTTGGAGGCGCCGGCGACTTCGATCGTGACCTTGGACTTCAGTTCGCCGTCGGAGAGCACGCGCACGCCGTCCTTGGCGCGGCGGATCACGCCGGCTGCCTTGAGCGAAGCGGCGTCAACCGTTGCCTTGGCGTCGAGCTTGCCAGCATCGATCGCGGTCTGGATACGGCCGAGCGAAACGGTGACGTATTCAGAAGCAAAGATGTTGTTGAAGCCGCGCTTCGGCAGGCGACGGTAGATCGGCATCTGACCACCTTCGAAGCCGTTGATAGCAACGCCCGAACGAGCCTTCTGACCCTTCACACCGCGACCACCGGTCTTGCCCTTGCCGGAGCCAATACCGCGACCTACGCGAATACGCTCCTTGGAAGCGCCTTCGTTGTCTTTGATTTCATTCAGTTTCATGATGACTTCCCCCGTCTCACTTCTCGTCGACGACGCGAACGAGATGCTGGACAGCACGGATCATGCCACGAACGGAAGGTGTATCTTCCAGGGTGCGGACCCGGTGCATCTTGTTGAGGCCCAGACCAACCAGCGTTGCGCGCTGGACAGCCGGACGGCGAATAGGCGAACCGATCTGCTCGACCGTGATCGTCTTTGCTTCAGTCTTCTTCGTAGCCTTGGCCATGGATCAGACTCCTCTTATTCTTCAGCTGCGTTGCCGGAGGCAGCGCGGCGAGCCTGGAGCGTAGCGTACTTGAGGCCACGCTGAGCTGCCACATCCTTCGGATGCACCTGAGCCTTCAGGGCGTCGAACGTTGCGCGAACCATGTTGTAGGGGTTCGAGGAACCGGTCGACTTGGCGACGACGTCCGACATGCCGAGCGTTTCGAAAACGGCGCGCATCGGACCACCGGCGATGATGCCGGTACCAGCCTTGGCGGAGCGCAGCAGAACCTTGCCGGCGCCGTGGCGGCCATTGACGTCGTGATGCAGCGTACGGCCGTCACGCAGGGGAACGAAGATCAGATCGCGCTTGGCAGCTTCGGTGGCCTTGCGGATGGCTTCCGGCACTTCACGTGCCTTGCCATGACCGAAACCTACACGGCCCTTCTGGTCGCCGACGACGACGAGGGCTGCGAAGCCGAAACGACGGCCGCCCTTGACGACCTTAGCGACGCGGTTGATGGCGACCAGCTTGTCGACAAACTCGCTATCGCGCTCTTCACGGTTCTGACGGTCATCCCGCGAACCACGCTTTTCTTGTGCCATTGTCCTTTTCCTTTTTCTTTTCCGGGTGCAATCGGCAGATTACGCAAAGTTCCACCCTGCCCTGTCGGGTCAAGGTGGAATCCGGTGTGACCGGCATAAAGCCGGAAATCCACCCGGACGCAAGTCCGGGTGGAAATTCTTTGATTAGAAGGTCAGACCACCTTCACGAGCCGCTTCGGCGAGAGCCTTGATGCGGCCATGATAGATGAAGGCGCCGCGATCGAAGACGACTTCCTTGACGCCAGCCTTGACGGCACGCTCGGCGACCAGCTTGCCAACGGCAGCTGCTGCTGCGATGTCGGCGCCGGTCTTGAGCTCGCCCTTCAGGCCGCCATCGAGAGTCGAGGCAGCCGCGAGGGTCTTGCCAGCGACGTCGTCGATGATCTGAGCGTAGATGTTCTTCGAAGAGCGATGTACCGACAGACGCGGACGGCCATTTGCCACCGCCTTGATCTGACGCCGTACGCGGTTCGCACGGCGAACAAGTGCTTCTTTTCTGCTTGCCATTTCGCGCGATCCTTACTTCTTCTTGCCTTCTTTGCGGACGATCCGCTCTTCGGCATACTTGACGCCCTTGCCCTTGTAGGGCTCCGGACCGCGATATTCGCGGATCTCGGCGGCAACCTGGCCGACCTGCTGCTTGTTGATGCCGGACACGATGATTTCGGTCGGCTTCGGAACAGCAATCGAGATGCCAACCGGCGGCTCATAGACGACATCATGGCTGAAGCCGAGTGCCAGCTGCAGGTTCTTGCCCTGCAGCGACGCGCGGTAACCAACGCCGTTGATTTCGAGCTTGCGCTCGTAACCGTCCTTAACACCCTTCAGGATGTTTTCGATCATCGTGCGGGACATGCCCCACTTCGAACGAGCGTCCTTGGAGTCGTTGTTCGGCTGAACGACAACGGCGTTGTCTTCGAGCTTCACGGAGATTTCGTCATTTGCGACGAAGAAAAGTTCACCCTTCGGGCCCTTGACGGAGACCTTCTGGCCTTCGACAGAGGCGGTCACACCAGCCGGAACCGGAACGGGCTTCTTACCGATACGAGACATAGTTTTTATCCTGTCTGTTCGCTATGGAGATCCCCTGCCCGTCTTAGAAGACGGAGCAGAGTACCTCACCACCAACGTTCTGTTCGCGAGCCTGGTGATCGGCCATCACACCCTTCGGAGTCGAAAGGATGGTGATGCCGAGGCCGTTCGCGACCTGCGGGATGGACTTAACCGAGACATAAACTCGGCGGCCCGGCTTGGATACGCGACCGATTTCGCGAATGACCGAAGAACCTTCGTAGTACTTCAGTTCGATCGTGATCTCGGACTTGCCGTTGTCGTAATCGACCTGGCTGTAGCCACGGATGTAGCCTTCGGCCTGCAGAACGTCGAGAACGCGGGCACGGAGCTTGGAGGCCGGAGTGGTAACGGAGCCCTTGCGGCGTGCGGCACCATTCCGGATACGGGTGAGCATATCGCCCAACGGATCAGTCATCGTCATGTTACCGTCTCCTTACCAGCTGGACTTAACAATGCCCGGCACCTTGCCGGTATTGCCAAGCTCACGAAGCGCGATACGCGACATCCCGAGCTTCCGATAGAAAGCGCGCGGACGACCGGTCACTTCGCAACGGTTGCGAATGCGGGTCTTGGAGCCGTCACGTGGCAGTTCTGCCAGCTTCAGGGTTGCCTTGAACCGCTCTTCAATCGAAAGGGACTGGTTCATGATGATGGCCTTGAGCCCGGCGCGCTTTGCGGCCTGGTTCGCGACGATCTTGCGGCGGCGCTTGTTCTTTTCAACTGCGCTTGTCTTCGCCATATGGAAGTTCCTCTTCTACGCTCGTCGTTACGGTTACTGACGGAACGGGAAGTTGAACTCTTTCAGAAGAGCCCGAGCTTCGTCGTCGTTGGTCGCCGTCGTGCAAACGATGATGTCCATGCCCCACATCTGATCAACCTTATCGTAGTTGATCTCAGGGAACACAATGTGCTCCTTGATGCCCATGGCGAAGTTGCCACGGCCGTCAAAGGACTTCGGGTTCAGGCCGCGGAAGTCGCGAACGCGCGGAAGCGCGATGTTGACCAGGCGATCCAGGAACTCGTACATCCGGGCGCCGCGCAGGGTAACCTTTGCGCCGATCGGCATGTGCTCGCGAACCTTAAAGCCAGCGATCGAGTTGCGGGCCTTGGTGATGACCGGCTTCTGGCCGGCGATCGCAGCAAGATCAGCAGCAGCAACACTGGGCTTCTTGGAGTCGGCAGTTGCCTCACCCACGCCCATGTTGATGACGATCTTGTCGAGCTTCGGGATCTGCATCTCGTTGGCGTAGGAGAACTGCTCCTGCAAAGCCTTGCGGATGCGGTTTACGTATTCAGCCTTGAGCCGCGGCTCGTACTTGGACTCAGCCATCGATCACTTCTCCCGAACGCTTGGCCACACGAACCTTCTTGCCGTCGACGACCTGGAAACCGACGCGGGTCGGCTTGCCGTCCTTGTCGACGATCGCGATGTTCGACAGATGGATCGAAGCTTCCTTGCTGATGATGCCGGCTTCCGCGGTCTGCGTCTGGCGCTGGTGGCGCTTGACAACGTTGATGCCACGGACGACCGCACGGTCTTCCTTCGGCATGACCTGGAGGACTTCGCCCGAACGGCCCTTGTCCTTGCCAGCGAGTACGACGACCTTGTCGCCCTTACGAATCTTTTGCATCGCTCGTCGCTCCCTTACAGTACTTCCGGAGCCAGCGAGATGATCTTCATGTGGTTCTTGGCGCGAAGTTCGCGCGGAACCGGTCCGAAGATACGGGTGCCGATAGGCTCTTTCTTGTTGTCGATAAGAACGGCTGCGTTGTTATCGAATCGAATGACGCTGCCGTCGGCGCGACGGATGTCCTTGGCAGTGCGAACCACAACCGCCTTCATCACGTCACCCTTCTTCACGCGGCCGCGCGGGATCGCTTCCTTGATCGAAACGACAATGATGTCGCCGATGGAAGCGTACTTGCGCTTGGAGCCGCCCAGCACCTTGATGCACATGACACGACGTGCGCCGGAATTATCCGCCACGTCGAGGTTAGTCTGCATCTGAATCATGTCAGGTCGCCTTCTTGTTGTAACCCGAACGGTTGGGCCAAGGCCCCCTATTCCGGCTTATGATAAATTTCTGGTGTGCGCGGGAAGGAAAATACAGGGTGGTTTCCCATACGGGACCTTCCGTGCGCTCAAAGCAAAAGAACGCCCGATTCCGAGCGTTCTCAGCCAGTGGCCTGCTTCATACAGATTTCTGCGCAAGGTGCAAGCCCTTGCGCAGTAAGTCCGTAAATTAAGCCTGGGCGGCAATCACCGTCCAGCGCTTGTCCTTGGAGATCGGTGCACATTCCTGGATGGAAACGACGTCACCGGTCTTGTACTGGTTGGCTTCGTCATGTGCCTTGTACTTCTTCGACCGGCGAACGGTCTTCTGAAGCAGCGGGTGGGCGAATCGACGCTCAACGCGAACAACGACAGTCTTGTCGTTCTTGTCGCTGACAACTACGCCCTGCAGAATGCGTTTCGGCATATTTCTCGGTCCTTAGGCCTTGGCTTCTGCCGCCTTCTGGCGGGCAATGGTTTTCACGCGTGCGATGTCACGACGGACTTCCTGAATACGGGAAGACTTCTCGAGCTGGCCGGTGGCCTTCTGGAAGCGCAGGTTGAACTGCTCCTTCTTCAGCTTTGCAAGCTCGTCGTTCAGCTGGTCAGCGCTCATGGCGCGTACGTCTACGGCTTTCATCGACTTGGTCCTCACTCTGCAATGCGCTGTACGAAGCGCGTCGTGACAGAGAGCTTGGCGGAACCGAGGCGAAGAGCCTCGCGCGCGATCTCTTCCGATACGCCGTCGATCTCGAACATGATACGGCCGGGCTTGACCTTGCACGCCCAGTATTCGACCGAACCCTTACCCTTACCCATACGAACTTCGGTCGGCTTGGCCGTGACCGGAACGTCAGGGAATACGCGGATCCACACGCGACCAGCACGCTTCATATAGCGGGTGATCGCACGACGGGCTGCTTCAATTTCGCGAGCGTTCACGCGGTTCGGTTCCAGAGCCTTCAGGCCGAATTCGCCGAATGCCAGATCAAAACCGCCCTTGGCGACGCCCTTGATGCGGCCCTTGAACTGCTTGCGGTACTTTGTACGCTTTGGCTGCAACATTTTCTTACTTCTCCGAGCTTATCTTTCGCCAGCGTTCAATCAAGCGTTCTCGCGGCGACGGTCGCCACGATCACCGCGTTCACGGCTTGCGGGACCCTGGGCATCGCCCTCCATCGCACGGCGTTCCGATGCCATCGGATCGTGCTCGAGGATTTCGCCCTTGAAGATCCAGACCTTCACGCCGCAGATGCCGTATGCGGTTTCGGCTTCAGCCGTACCGTAATCGATGTCTGCACGCAGGGTGTGGAGCGGAACGCGACCTTCGCGGTACCATTCGGTACGAGCGATTTCGGCACCACCGAGACGGCCGGCGCAGGTGATCTTGATGCCTTCGGCACCAAGACGCATGGCCGACTGAACGGCACGCTTCATGGCGCGACGGAATGCAATACGACGCTCGAGCTGCTGGGTGATCGACTGAGCAACCAGGGTTGCGTCGACTTCCGGCTTGCGCACTTCAACGATGTTGAGGTGGGTTTCCGAGTTGGTCATCGTCGAGATCTTCTTGCGAAGCTTCTCGATGTCTGCACCCTTCTTGCCGATGATCAGACCCGGGCGAGCCGAATGGATCGTGACGCGGCACTTCTTGTGCGGACGCTCAATGACAACCTTGGCAATGCCGGCCTGCTTCAGCTCTTCCATCAGATACTTGCGGATCTTCAGGTCTTCGTGGAGCAGCTTGCCGTATTCGGCGTTGTCGGCGAACCAACGGCTATCCCAGGTGCGATTGATCCCGAGGCGGAAGCCAATCGGATTGATTTTCTGACCCATTATGCGGCCTCCCCTTTGGCTTCGACTTCACGCACAACGATCGTCAGGTGCGAGAACGGCTTTTCGATGCGCGATGCGCGGCCGCGGCCACGAGCGTGGAAACGCTTCATGGTGATCGACTTGCCAACATAGGCTTCGGCGACGACCAGCTGGTCGACGTCGAGGTCATGGTTGTTCTCGGCGTTGGCGATCGCAGACTCGAGAGTCTTGCGAACGGTTCCGGCGATACGCTTGCGGGAGAATTCCAGCTCAGCGAGCGCGCGCTCGACCTTCTTGCCGCGGATAAGCGCGGCAACCAGGTTGAGCTTCTGGGGGCTGACGCGGATCGTGCGGGCGACTGCCTGCGCTTCGTTGTCCTTGAGCCGGCGTTCGGTTTTTGCCTTGCCCATCGTTACTTCCTCTTCGCCTTCTTGTCCGCACCGTGACCGTAATAGGTCCGGGTCGGAGAGAATTCACCGAACTTGTGGCCGACCATGTCTTCGTTGACCGAGACGGGCACATGCTTTGAGCCGTTGTAAACGCCGAAAGTCAGACCGACGAACTGCGGCAGGATGGTGGAGCGACGGCTCCACATCTTGATCACTTCGCTACGACCGCCTTCACGAACCTTCTCAGCCTTCTTGAGAAGATAGCCGTCAACGAACGGACCTTTCCATACTGAACGAGCCATTTCAGACTACCTCTCTTACTTCTTCTTCAGGTGGCGCGAGCGCATGATGAACTTGTCGGTCGACTTGTTCGAGCGAGTCCGCTTGCCCTTGGTCGGCTTACCCCACGGGGAAACCGGGTGACGACCACCGGATGTGCGGCCTTCACCACCACCGTGCGGGTGGTCGACCGGGTTCATGACGACACCGCGGTTGTGCGGGGTCTTGCCGCGCCAACGGGTACGACCAGCCTTGCCGTCGTTGGTGTTGCCGTGGTCCGGGTTGGAAACAGCGCCGATGGTGGCCAGGCAGGAGCCCGGAACCAGACGCTGCTCACCCGAGTTCAGGCGCAGGATTGCCATGCCGGCATCGCGGCCGACGAGCTGGACATAGGTGCCAGCCGAACGTGCAATCTGACCGCCCTTGCCAGGCTTCATCTCGACGTTGTGGACGATCGAACCGACCGGGATGTACTGCAGCGGCATGGTGTTGCCGGGCTTTACGTCGACAGCCTTTTCCGATGCGATGACCTTGTCGCCGGCAGCAATGCGCTGCGGGGCAAGGATGTAGGCCTGCTCGCCGTCGGTATAGGTGACGAGAGCGATAAAGGCCGAACGGTTCGGGTCGTATTCCAGGCGCTCGACGGTGCCTTCGACGTCGAACTTGCGACGCTTGAAGTCAACCAGACGATAGGTGCGCTTGTGACCACCACCGATGAAGCGAGCGGTGATGCGACCGTAGTTGTTACGGCCACCGCTCTTCGAAAGACCTTCCGTCAGCGCCTTGACCGGCTTGCCCTTCCAGAGGCCCGAGCGGTCGACGATGACCAGCTGACGCTGGCTGGGGGTCGTCGGATTGTAGCTTTTCAATGCCATTGTTCTTGTTCCCTACCTCAGACGCCCGTCGACACGTCGATGGACTGACCTTCGGCGAGCGTCACGACGGCTTTCTTGACGTCCTTCTGCTTGCCGGCGAAGCCGCGGAAACGCTTGGTCTTGCCCTTGCGGACGAGCGTATTGACGGCGGTGACCTTGACGCCGAAGAGGGCTTCGACAGCAGCCTTGATTTCCGGCTTGCTTGCACCCTTGGCGACGTTGAATACGACCTGGTTGAACTCAGACACCATGGTCGACTTTTCCGTGATCGACGGAGATACGATCACGTCGTAGTGGCGAAGATCCGTCATTTGAACCGCTCCTCCAGAGCTTCCACAGCAGCCTTGGAAAGCACGAGCTTGCCGCGGCGCAGGATGTCATAAACGTTGATGCCCTGAACCGGCAGAACATCGATGTTCGGGATGTTCGAAGCGGCGAGCTTGAAGTTGCTGTCGATTTCGGCGCCGCCGATGACGAGAGCGTTGGTGAGGCCGAGCGAGGCGAAGCTACCGACAAGCAGCTTGGTCTTGGCTTCTGCCGCAACCAGGTTGTCGATGATGATCACGTCTTCCGACTTCATCTTGGCAGAGAGGGCGTGGCGCAGAGCGAGCGCACGAACCTTCTTCGGCAGATCATGGGCGTGGCTGCGAACAACCGGGCCATGAGCCTTACCACCGCCGCGGAACTGCGGAGCGCGTGCCGAATGGTGACGAGCACGACCGGTGCCCTTCTGCTTGTACATCTTGGAGCCGGTGCGGGAGACTTCCGAACGGCCCTTGATCTTGTGCGTGCCGGCGCGCTTCTTGGCGAGCTGGTAGCGGATCATGCGAGCGATCAGGTCTTCGCGGGGCTCAAGGCCGAAGATTTCTTCAGACAGAGAAACCTTGCCAGCGTCCTTGCCCTCGAGGGTCTTGACGTTGAATTCCATGTTCTTGGCTCCCTTACTTCGCCGACTTGACGGCGTCGCGGACGATGATCCAGGAACCCTTGGAACCGGGAACAGCGCCCTTCACAAGGATAAGACCACGATCTTCATCGGTCGAAACGACTTCGAGGTTCTGGGTGGTGACGCGCGTCTGGCCCATGTGACCAGCCATGCGCTTGCCCTTCCAGACCTTGCCCGGATCCTGGTTCGAACCGGTCGAACCATGCGAGCGGTGCGAAACGGAAACACCGTGGGTCGCACGAAGACCACCGAAGTTGTGACGCTTCATGGCACCGGCAAAACCCTTACCGATCGTCGTGCCCGTGACGTCGACCAGCTGGCCGGCTTCAAAATGGCTCGCGGTCAGCTGAGCGCCGACATCGATGAGGTTGTCTTCGGATACGCGGAATTCAACGAGCTTGGCCTTCGGCTCAACGCTCGCCGCTGCGAAGTGACCACGAAGGCCCTTCGACGTGTTCTTGACCTTCGACGTACCGGCACCGAGCTGAAGCGCGACATAGCCGTTCTTGTCGGCCGTGCGCTGAGCCACGACCTGTACGTTATCCAGACGCAGAACTGTTACCGGGATATGTTCGCCGGCGTCGTTATAGACGCGGGTCATTCCCACTTTCTGTGCAATCACACCTGAACGCATTGGTTCATTCCTCTTGAGAGTCGCGGCCGGGAAAAAGTGATCCAGGCCTTTCCTCTTTGTTTAAGGATTCCACTCAGGCCCTTCCGAACCATCGGGTTTCCCGTTTCGAGAAGTCGTTGGCAGGTCTTGCCACGTACCTTCCTTGTTATTACGGCTCTCGCCGGAATTTCTTCTTAGAGCTTGATTTCGACGTCAACGCCGGCAGCCAGGTCGAGCTTCATCAGCGCGTCCACGGTCTGCGGGGTCGGGTCTACGATGTCGAGCAGGCGCTTATGCGTGCGCATTTCGAACTGTTCGCGGCTCTTCTTGTCGACGTGCGGCGAACGGTTGACGGTAAATTTTTCAATGCGGGTCGGGAGCGGTACCGGGCCGCGAACGCTTGCACCGGTGCGCTTTGCGGTCGAGACGATCTCCCGCGTAGAGGCATCGAGAACCCGGTGATCAAACGCCTTGAGGCGGATGCGGATATTCTGGCCGTTCATTCGACTTGTCCTTGTTTCTTTTCTTGCGTCCCGCATACGCAGAGACAGTGAATTACCATGACTGGCCGGCCCCTAATTTTCAAAAATCACAGACGCACCCCGGGGTGCCCCTGTCACTCTCTTCATTCATGAGGAGCCCTGCCGAACTCAGCCCGTCACCAGGCCCTGAAATCTGCAGCGCTGAGAACTGCCGGTGCAAATCACCGTGCGATTCTGATCGTGGCCGGCGACATACACCGCAAACGGCCTCTCGTCAATCCGGCCGACGGCACGAATTGGCGACATGCGCGCTGTCTGCATAACTGGCTTGCACCAATCAACAGACGGAAACAAAAAGCGGCCCCGGGCTTGTGGCCCAGGGCCGCCAATTCAATCAATTACTCGATGATCGAAGCGACGATGCCGGCGCCGACGGTACGGCCGCCTTCGCGGATAGCGAAGCGCAGCTTTTCTTCCATCGCGATCGGAACGATCAGCTCGACTTCAACCGTGACGTTATCACCAGGCATAACCATTTCCGTGCCTTCCGGAAGCGACACGATGCCGGTCACGTCCGTGGTGCGGAAGTAGAACTGCGGACGATAGTTGGTGAAGAACGGCGTATGACGGCCGCCTTCTTCCTTCGTCAGGATGTAGGCTTCTGCCATGAACTTCTTGTGCGGCTTGACAGAGCCCGGCTTGCACAGGATCTGGCCACGTTCAACCGCATCGCGGGTCACGCCACGCAGAAGTGCGCCGATGTTGTCGCCAGCCTGGCCCTGATCGAGCAGCTTGCGGAACATTTCAACGCCCGTGCAGGTCGTCTTCGTCGTCGGACGGATGCCGACGATTTCGATTTCTTCGCCGACCTTGACGATACCGCGCTCAACGCGACCCGTCACAACCGTACCACGGCCAGAGATCGAGAACACGTCTTCGATCGGCATCAGGAACGGCTGGTCGATCGGACGCTCAGGCGTCGGGATGTAGGCGTCAACCTGAGCCATCAGCTCGCGGATTGCGTCTTCACCGATCGTCTTGTTCGAGTCTTCCAGAGCGGCCAGAGCCGAGCCCTTGACGACCGGGATGTCGTCGCCCGGGAAGTCGTAGGACGACAGAAGTTCGCGAACTTCCAGTTCAACGAGCTCGAGCAGTTCGGCGTCGTCGACCTGGTCAACCTTGTTGAGGAAGACGACGATCGCGGGAACGCCAACCTGACGGGCGAGCAGGATGTGCTCGCGGGTCTGCGGCATCGGGCCGTCAGCTGCCGAGCAAACCAGGATCGCGCCGTCCATCTGCGCTGCACCGGTGATCATGTTCTTGACGTAGTCGGCGTGGCCGGGGCAGTCGACGTGTGCGTAGTGACGGTTCGGCGTCTCATACTCGACGTGTGCCGTCGAGATGGTGATGCCGCGCGCCTTTTCTTCCGGAGCGGCGTCGATCTGGTCATAGGCCTTGAACTCACCGAAATACTTGGTGATCGCAGCCGTCAGAGACGTCTTGCCGTGGTCGACGTGGCCGATCGTGCCGATGTTGACGTGCGGCTTGTTGCGCTCAAACTTACTCTTTGCCATTTTCGGCTCTCCATTTTCTGGTCCCCGTCAGGGGAAATTCACAAATTCAATTGGACGGTCGGGGTATCCCGGTCACTTCTGACCGGAATACTTAGCCTGGATTTCAGCAGCAACGTTCGACGGGACCGGTGCGTAGTGATCGAAGGTCATCGAGTACTGTGCGCGGCCCTGCGACATGGAGCGCAGGTTGTCGACGTACTTGAACATGTTGGCGAGCGGGACGTGAGCATTGATCACGATCGCGATGCCGCGCTGTTCCTGGCCCTGGATCTGACCGCGACGCGAGTTCAGGTCACCGATCACGTCACCGACGTAATCTTCAGGTGTTACCACTTCGACCTTCATCATCGGCTCGAGCAACTGTGCGCCAGCCTTCTTGGCTGCTTCACGGAAGCAGGCACGCGATGCGATTTCGAAGGCGAGAACCGACGAGTCGACGTCGTGGAAGGCACCGTCGATGAGGGTGGCCTTGACGCCGAGCATCGGGAAGCCGGCGAGCGGACCAGACGACAGAACGCTTTCGATACCCTTCTGAACGCCCGGGATGTATTCCTTCGGAACTGCACCACCGACGATCTTGGACTCGAACTTGAAGTCTTCGCCATCCGGGTTCGGTTCGAAGACGAGCTTGACGCGCGCGAACTGACCGGTACCACCAGACTGCTTCTTGTGCGTGTAGTCTTCTTCGTGCTGACGCGTGATCGTCTCACGGTAAGCAACCTGCGGAGCACCAACGGTTGCTTCAACCTTGAACTCGCGACGCATACGGTCAACGAGAATGTCGAGGTGAAGCTCGCCCATGCCGGCGATGATGGTCTGGCCCGACTCCTGGTCAGTCTTGACGCGGAACGACGGATCTTCAGCAGCCAGGCGGTTGAGCGCAAGACCCATCTTTTCCTGGTCGCCCTTGGTCTTCGGCTCGATCGCGATCTGAATGACCGGCTCGGGGAATTCCATGCGCTCGAGGATAACCGGCTTCAGGGGATCGCAGAGCGTGTCGCCTGTCGTCGTTTCCTTGAGGCCAGCGAGAGCAACGATGTCGCCTGCAAAGGCTTCTTCGATGTCTTCACGGCTGTTGGAATGCATCTGCAGCATGCGGCCGACGCGCTCGCGCTTGTCCTTGACCGTGTTCAGAACCGACACGCCCTTTTCGAGCTTGCCCGAATAGATGCGTGCGAAGGTGAGCGAACCGACGAAGGGGTCGTTCATGATCTTGAACGCGAGCATGGCGAGCGGCTCTGCGTCGTCAGCATGACGCTCGATCTCGGCTTCCGTCTTGAAGTCGATACCCTTGATCGCCGGGATGTCCAGCGGCGAAGGCAGGTATTCGACGACGGCGTCGAGCAGCGGCTGAACGCCCTTATTCTTGAAGGCGGTACCGCAGAACATCGGATGGAACTTGACGTCGATGGTGCCGCGGCGAACCAGGGCACGGATCTTGTCGTTATCAGGCATGATGCCGTTCAGGTAGTCTTCCATCGCCTGTTCGTCGATCTCGACAACGGTCTCGATCAGCTTTTCGCGATATTCTTCGGCCTTGTCCTTCAGATCGTCCGGGATTTCGACAACGTCCCAGGCAGCGCCGAGGGACTCGTCACGCCAGACGAGAGCGTTCATCTCGATCAGGTCGACAACGCCCTTGAACTCGGACTCAGCGCCGATCGGGAGCTGCATGACAACTGCGGTGGCGCCGAGACGGGTCTTGATCATTTCTACCGAGCGGTAGAAGTCAGCGCCGGTCTTGTCCATCTTGTTGCAGAAGATCATCCGAGGGACGTGGTACTTTTCAGCCTGACGCCAGACGGTTTCGGTCTGCGGCTCAACGCCAGCATTGGCGTCGAGAAGGGCTACTGCACCGTCGAGAACGCGCAGCGAACGCTCGACTTCGATGGTGAAGTCAACGTGGCCGGGGGTGTCGATGATGTTGAAGCGGCGCATCTTGCCGTCGCGACCCTTCCAGAAGGTCGTCGTGGCAGCCGAGGTGATCGTGATGCCACGCTCCTGCTCCTGCTCCATCCAGTCCATGGTGGCTGCGCCGTCATGAACTTCGCCGATCTTGTGCGACTTACCGGTGTAATAGAGGATACGCTCGGTGGTCGTGGTCTTGCCGGCGTCAATGTGCGCCATGATGCCGAAGTTGCGGTAGTCTTCGATTTTATATTCGCGAGCCATAACGGACTGCCTTTCGATATTCGATCGGTTGATTACCAGCGGTAATGCGAGAAGGCGCGGTTTGCATCGGCCATCTTGTGGGTGTCTTCGCGCTTCTTGACGGCGCTACCGCGGTTGTTCGCTGCGTCGAGCAGCTCGCCGGAAAGGCGGTCGACCATAGTGGTCTCGTTGCGCTTGCGGGCAGCGGTGATCAGCCAGCGGATCGCGAGAGCCTGACGGCGCTCCGGACGAACATCGACCGGGACCTGGTAGGTCGCACCACCAACGCGGCGCGAGCGGACTTCAACATGCGGCGCGACGTTGTCGAGCGCCTGATGGAAGATCGCAATCGGTTCCTGCTTGGACTTGTTCTGAACGACGTCAAAGGCACCGTAGACGATGCTCTCAGCGACCGACTTCTTGCCGTGAAGCATGATGGCGTTCATGAACTTGGTGACGACGAGATCGCCGAACTTCGGGTCCGGATTGATTTCGCGCTTTTCTGCACTGTGGCGACGGGACATACTATTTGTCTCTCAACGGTTAGGGACGCTTTATCACGCGGAGAACCTCGCGCAGCGCCGGTATCTTGTGAATGAAGGACCGAAGCTTACTTCGGACGCTTCGCACCGTACTTCGAACGGCGCTGCTTACGGTTCTTGACGCCCTGGGTGTCGAGAACGCCGCGGATGATGTGGTAACGAACACCCGGCAAGTCCTTTACGCGGCCGCCACGGATCATGACGACAGAGTGTTCCTGCAGGTTGTGACCTTCACCCGGAATGTAGCCGATGACTTCGAAGCCATTGGTCAGGCGGATCTTGGCAACCTTACGGAGAGCCGAGTTCGGCTTCTTCGGGGTCGTGGTGTAGACGCGGGTGCAAACGCCACGCTTCTGCGGGTTTTCCTGCAGAGCAGGAACCTTATTGCGCTTTACCTGTGCCTGACGAGGCTTGCGGATCAGCTGGTTTACGGTAGGCATATACCCATCCCTTGCAAAATCTAGTCTCAAGCCCTTTCAGGCCCTGTTGGTTTGCCGTTTCCGGCGGCGGCCGCACAGTTTTCTTCATGCGCAAAATGTGGCCCGACCCGTTTTCGCGGATGGACCACAAAAGACAGAGGACGCACTGAAAGAGTGCGTCGTGCGAGCAGCATTTGTGTCGTCAACGTGCGTTTGGAGACCTGTTTGAGATGAACTTCAGGACGAGTCGTCCCGAAAAATGCGATCTCACATGGGCTCCGATGGCCGGGGTACTACTGTTTTCCCCCCTTAACGTCAAGTCACATCTCGCAATTAATGCCCTGAGCCCCCTGCCCGGCCGGGAGTCTGGCGGTTTCGGCATGGGAAAACGGAGATGCGAAGACGATTTGGCTTGGCTTGCGCCGCGAAACTTCTAGATAGGTAGAGACAGAGGGTCAACCGCCCTCACCGTGTGTCGAATCGGCCGCGGCAAAAGAATCGATCCGGCACAACAGGAAGACCAGGCGCCATGATCACCAGCCCCGACAATGACAACAATCGCGACGAGCCGATGGTGTTCATCGTCATCGCCAAGGCCTATGAGACCGAAGGCGGCCAGCCGATCGACCTGCACGTCATGCTGACCGCCCCCGACGATGACACGGCCGTGCGTCTGACGCTGAACGCGCTCTCTGAAGAAGGCTTCCTGGAAGCCGACCTCGACCAGATCGGCATGATCACGGGTGCGCCGGACGAAGAGCCGCATGCCTCAGCCTATCAGGGCGCGCTCGAAGGTGAAGTCGCGATCATCCGTTTCGCCTGAGATTACACCCACACAGCCGCAGAGCCAGAGGCCGGTCCATCGACCGGCCTTTTTCGTTGCGTGTTTCAAGACGCATGCTCGTGGCGACGGCAGCCGCAAGCGCGGCAGATGCCCGCCCTCCCCACTAAGAGTCGGAACGAAAAGACCGCCCGGAGATGGCTCCGGGCGGTCTTTCTCGGTTCAGAACGGTCCAGCTCCCGATTACTCGGCGGCAGGAGCGCTTTCGCCAGCGAGGTTCTGCAGCATCGGCGTTGCGACGTCTGCGCCGGTGCCCTTCTTGCGTTCCTCGAGGATGAGGTCGTCGCGAGACGTGGCGATGCGGCGGATCTGCGTCATGGTACCACCGGTACCGGCCGGGATCAGACGGCCAACGATGACGTTTTCCTTCAGGCCCTGCAACGTGTCGGTCTTGCCGGCGATCGCAGCTTCCGTGAGAACCTTGGTGGTTTCCTGGAAGGATGCGGCCGAGATGAACGACGGCGTCTGCAGCGAGGCCTTGGTGATGCCGAGAAGGACCGGATCGCCGTATGCCGGCTTCTTGCCCTCTTCGACCAGCCGGTCGTTGTTGTCGTCGAGTTCGATCCGGTCGACGTTGTCACCCACGATGTAGTGGCTGTCGCCAGCGTCGGTGATCTCGACCTTCTGAAGCATCTGGCGAACGATCACCTCGATGTGCTTGTCGTTGATCACAACGCCCTGCAGACGGTAGACTTCCTGGATTTCGTTGACCAGATACGAGGCAAGTGCCTCGACGCCCTTGATCGCCAGGATGTCGTGCGGAGCCGGGTTACCGTCGAGGATGTAGTCACCCTTTTCGATATAGTCGCCTTCCTGAAGGTGGAAGGGCTTGCCCTTCGGGATCAGGTATTCGACAGGCTCGACACCGTCTTCAGCCGGCTCGATGATGACGCGACGCTTGTTCTTGTAGTCGCGGCCGAGGCGGATCGTACCATCGATCTCAGCGATGATGGCATGGTCCTTCGGACGACGGGCTTCGAACAGTTCGGCAACGCGCGGCAGACCACCGGTGATGTCCTTGGTCTTGGCGCTTTCCAGCGGCGAACGTGCAAGCACGTCACCCTGGGAGACCTTCTGACCAGGCTCGACGGACAGGATCGCGTCGACCGAGAGCTGGAACCGGGCTTCGCCGCCACGGGCCACCTTCAGAACATTGCCGCTGGCATCCTTGATGACGATTGCCGGCTTGAGGTCCGTACCGCGCGGGGTCGAACGCCAGTCGATAACCTGACGCTTGGTGATGCCGGTCGACTCGTCGGTGGCTTCGAGCACCGAGATACCGTCGACGACGTCCTCGAAATGCACGATACCCTCGACTTCCGTCATGATCGGGCGCGTGTATGGATCCCACTCGGCCAGACGCTGGCCGCGCTTCACCTTGTCGCCGTCGTCAACGAAGACCTTCGAACCATAGGCCACGCGCTGCGAGGACCGCTCGACACCACGTTCGTCGAGGATCATCACGGCCATGCTGCGGCCCATGGCGATCAGGGTGCCATCGGAATTGCGCAGCATGTTGCGGTTCTTGATCTGCACCGTACCTTCGTACGAGGCTTCAAGGAACGACTGGTCGACCACGGTCGCGGTACCGCCCAAGTGGAAGGTACGCATGGTGAGCTGGGTGCCCGGCTCGCCGATCGACTGTGCGGCGATAACGCCGACGGCTTCGCCCATGTTGACGGGCGTACCGCGTGCTAGGTCGCGGCCGTAGCAGATCGAGCAAACGCCGGTCTGAACTTCGCAGGTCAGGGCCGAACGGATGCGGATCGACTGGATACCAGCCTTTTCGATCTCGATGACATCGGGCTCAAGGATCATCTTGCCGGCATCAACGATGCGCTCACCCGTAACAGGATGATCGATATCATCGAGGGCCGTGCGACCGAGAACGCGGGCACCGATGGAGGCAACCACCTGACCGGCATCAACGATCGCTGTCATGGTGAGGCCCTTGTCGGTGCCGCAATCCACGAGGTTGACGATGCAATCCTGGGCCACGTCGACGAGACGACGGGTCAGGTAACCGGAGTTCGCGGTCTTCAGAGCGGTGTCTGCGAGGCCCTTACGGGCACCGTGGGTCGAGTTGAAGTACTCGTTAACGGTCAGACCTTCCTTGAAGTTCGAGATGATCGGCGTCTCGATGATTTCGCCCGACGGCTTGGCCATGAGGCCGCGCATGCCGCCCAGCTGACGCATCTGGTTCGGTGAACCACGAGCACCCGAGTGCGACATCATGTAGATGGCGTTCATCGGCTTCTGGCGGTTGGTTTCCGGGTCGAACTCGACAGCCTTAATGCGGGCCATCATGTCTTCGGCAACCTTTTCGGTGGCCTTGCCCCAGGCATCAACGACCTTGTTGTACTTCTCGCCCTGAGTGATCAGGCCGTCGTTGTACTGCTGCTCGTATTCCTTGACCAGCGTTTCGGTGTCGCCAACAATCTTCGCCTTGGTTTCCGGGATGATCATGTCGTCCTTGCCGAACGAAATGCCAGCCTTGCAGGCGTGGGTGAAGCCGAGCTGCATGATGCGGTCGCAGAAGATGACCGTGTCCTTCTGGCCGCAATGGCGGTAGACCGTGTCGATCATCTTGGAGATGTTCTTCTTGGTCATTTCCTGGTTGCAGATGTCGAAGGGCACGTTGACGTTCTTCGGAAGAAGTTCGCCGATGATCATGCGGCCAGGCGTGGTTTCATAGATCTTCGAAACCGGGTTGCCCTCGGCGTCGACGGTCTTGAAGCGGCCACGGATCTTGGCGTGCAGCGTGACGATCTTGTTTTCCAGAGCGTGGTGCAGTTCGCCCATGTCGGAGAAAGCCATGCCTTCGCCCGGTTCGTTCTGGTTCTGGATCGACAGATAGTAGAGGCCGAGAACCATATCCTGCGAAGGAACGATGATCGGCTGACCGTTAGCCGGGTGCAGGATGTTGTTCGTCGACATCATCAGGACGCGGGCTTCGAGCTGAGCTTCGAGCGACAGCGGCACGTGAACGGCCATCTGGTCACCGTCGAAGTCGGCGTTGAAGGCCGTGCAGACGAGCGGGTGCAGCTGGATAGCCTTGCCTTCGACCAGGATCGGTTCGAAGGCCTGGATGCCCAGGCGGTGCAGCGTCGGTGCGCGGTTCAAGAGCACCGGATGCTCGCGGATAACCTCGTCGAGGATATCCCAGACCTCAGGCTTTTCCTTTTCAACCAGCTTCTTGGCCTGCTTGACGGTCGAGGAGTAACCCTTAGCGTCGAGGCGAGCGTAGATGAACGGCTTGAACAGTTCGAGCGCCATCTTCTTCGGCAGGCCGCACTGGTGCAGCTTCAGTTCCGGACCCGTCACGATGACCGAACGACCGGAATAGTCGACGCGCTTGCCGAGCAGGTTCTGGCGGAAGCGGCCCTGCTTGCCCTTGAGCATGTCGGACAGCGACTTCAGCGGACGCTTGTTGGCGCCGGTGATGACGCGGCCGCGACGGCCGTTGTCGAAGAGCGCGTCTACAGATTCCTGCAGCATGCGCTTTTCGTTGCGGATGATGATGCCAGGCGCGCGCAGTTCGATCAGGCGCTTCAGACGGTTGTTACGGTTGATGACGCGACGATAGAGATCGTTCAGGTCAGACGTCGCGAAGCGGCCGCCATCCAGCGGAACCAGCGGGCGCAGATCCGGTGGGATGACCGGAACGACCTTCATGATCATCCATTCCGGACGGTTGCCGGATTCCATGAAGTTCTCGACGATCTTCAGGCGCTTCATCAGCTTCTTCTGCTTGAGATCCGAGGTGGTCTCAGCCAGATCAGCACGCAGATCGCCAGCGATCTTCTCGAGGTTCATCGAGGCCAGCATCTCGTAGATGGCTTCAGCGCCGATCATGGCGGTGAACTGGTCTTCGCCGAACTCGTCGACGGCCATCATGTACTCTTCTTCAGAGAGCAGCTGGTTTTCCTTGAGCGAGGTCAGGCCCGGCTCGGTCACGATGTAGTTCTCGAAGTAGAGAACGCGCTCGACATCCTTCAGCGTCATGTCCAAGAGCGTGGAGATGCGCGACGGCAGCGACTTCAGGAACCAGATGTGGGCGACCGGGGCTGCGAGCTCAATGTGGCCCATGCGCTCGCGGCGAACGCGCGACAGCGTAACTTCGACGCCGCACTTTTCGCAGATAATGCCCTTGTACTTCATGCGCTTGTACTTGCCGCACAGGCATTCGTAGTCCTTGATCGGTCCAAAGATACGCGCGCAGAAAAGGCCGTCACGCTCGGGCTTGAACGTACGGTAGTTGATGGTTTCCGGCTTCTTGATCTCGCCGTAAGACCAGGAAAGGATCTTTTCCGGGCTCGCGATCGAGATCCGGATGGAGTCGAAGTGCTGGGCCGGCACTGTCGGGTTGAAAAGGTTCATGACCTCTTGGTTCATGCCTGTCTCCTTGATGGGGCAGAGAGCCCTCGATTGGGTCGCGGTGGCGGCGAATTCCCGGGATGCCGCGCCGGACCCTGAAATGACAATAACCGCGAAATGCGGCGAAACTCCCCTTCCCGTCCCGATATTGGCCTTCGGGGCGAGCCGGGAATGGCGTGCGCGGCGATCTTACGCCACGCACGCCTTGTCAAACTTACTCGGCTGCGTCGGGCAGCTGGCCGTCTTCCGGCAGAAGCTTCGAGTTCTCGAGTTCGACGGAAAGGCCGAGAGAGCGCATTTCCTTGACGAGAACGTTGAAGCTTTCCGGAATACCGGCCTCGAAGGTGTCGTCGCCACGGACGATCGCCTCGTAGACCTTGGTACGGCCGGCCACGTCGTCCGACTTCACGGTGAGCATTTCCTGCAGGGTGTATGCAGCACCGTAGGCCTCGAGCGCCCAGACTTCCATTTCCCCGAAGCGCTGACCGCCGAACTGCGCCTTACCACCGAGCGGCTGCTGGGTGACGAGCGAGTACGGGCCGATCGAGCGGGCGTGGATCTTGTCGTCGACAAGGTGGTTCAGCTTGATCATGTACATGTAGCCGACGGTGACCTGACGGTCGAAGGCTTCACCGGTACGACCATCATACAAGGTCGACTGACCAGACGGGTTGAGACCTGCACGCGTCAGCATCTCGGAGACGTCGCTTTCATGCGCACCGTCGAAGACCGGCGTGGCGATGGATACGCCGCGCTTGGCTTCTTCGGCAAGCTTGACGAGTGCGTCGTCGTCGAAGTGCTTCACTTCGTCATGCGCTTCCGACTCGTAGATCTCCGTCAGTTCCTTGCGCAGATCGGTGATGTCGAGGTGCTTGCGATAGTCCTCAAGCATCTGACCGATCTTCTTACCCATGCCGGCGCAAGCCCAGGCAAGGTGGGTTTCAAGGATCTGACCGACGTTCATACGCGAGGGAACGCCGAGCGGGTTCAAGACGATGTCGACATGCGTGCCATCTTCGAGGAACGGCATGTCCTCGACCGGTACGATGCGCGAGACAACACCCTTGTTGCCGTGACGGCCCGCCATCTTGTCGCCTGGCTGGATCTTGCGCTTCACAGCAACGAAGACCTTGACCATCTTCATGACGCCCGGAGGCATTTCGTCGCCGCGCTGGACCTTTTCGACCTTGTCCATGAAGCGCTGTTCAAGGCGCGACTTGGATTCGTCGTACTGGCCGCGGAGCGCTTCGAGTTCGCCCTGCACCTTTTCGTCTTCGACTGCAAACATCCACCACTGCGAGCGGGGATATTCGGAGACGACGGCGTTGGTGAGTTCGACGCCCTTCTTGAAGCCCTTGGGACCTGCGATCGAGACCTGACCACGGAGCATGTCGATCAGACGGCCGTAGACGTTACGGTCGAGGATCGCCTGTTCGTCGTCACGGTCCTTGGCGAGGCGTTCGATTTCCTCGCGCTCGATGGCCATCGCGCGCTCGTCCTTCTCAACGCCGTGGCGATTGAAGACGCGAACTTCGACGACGGTACCAAACGTGCCGGGCGGCATGCGCATGGAGGTGTCGCGAACGTCAGAGGCCTTTTCACCGAAGATGGCGCGCAGAAGCTTTTCTTCCGGCGTCATCGGGCTTTCGCCCTTCGGCGTGATCTTGCCGACCAGGATGTCGCCCGGCTGAACTTCGGCACCGATGTAGACGATACCGGCTTCGTCGAGGTTCTTCAGCGCTTCTTCCGAAACGTTCGGAATGTCGCGCGTGATTTCTTCCGGACCAAGCTTGGTGTCGCGGGCCATGACTTCGAATTCCTCGATGTGGATCGAGGTGAAGACATCTTCCGAAACGATGCGCTCCGACATGAGGATCGAGTCCTCATAGTTGTAGCCGTTCCAGGGCATGAACGCGACGAGCGCGTTACGGCCAAGTGCCAGATCGCCGAGGTCGGTCGACGGACCGTCCGCGATGATGTCACCCTTGTTGACGATGTCGCCAACGGTCACCAGCGGGCGCTGGTTGACGCAGGTGTTCTGGTTCGAGCGCTGGAACTTCTGCAGACGGTAGATGTCGACGCCCGACTTGGACGGATCGAGATCTTCCGTGGCGCGGATAACGATACGGGTCGCGTCGACCTGGTCGACCACGCCGCCGCGACGGGCGCCGATGGCAGCGCCGGAGTCACGAGCCACGATCGGCTCCATGCCGGTTCCAACGAACGGGGCTTCGGCACGCAGAAGCGGCACGGCCTGACGCTGCATGTTCGAGCCCATGAGAGCGCGGTTGGCGTCGTCGTTTTCGAGGAACGGAATGAGAGCGGCCGCGACCGAAACCAGCTGCTTCGGCGAGACGTCCATCAGGTTAATGGTGTCGCGCGGGGACAGCATGACTTCGCCAGCATGACGGCAAACGACGAACTCTTCGACGAACTGGCCATCGGCCGTCAGCTCTGAGTTGGCCTGGGCCACGTAGTACTTGGCTTCTTCCATTGCCGACAGATAGACCACGTCCATCGTCACCTTACCGTCGATGATCTTGCGGTACGGGCTTTCGATGAAGCCGTACTTGTTGACCCGTGCGAAGGTGGCGAGCGAGTTGATCAGACCGATGTTCGGGCCCTCAGGCGTTTCAATCGGGCAGATACGGCCGTAGTGGGTCGGGTGAACGTCGCGGACTTCGAAGCCTGCACGCTCGCGGGTCAGACCACCCGGTCCAAGAGCCGAGAGACGGCGCTTGTGGGTGATTTCCGACAGCGGGTTCACCTGGTCCATGAACTGCGACAGCTGCGAGGAGCCGAAGAATTCGCGGACAGCAGCAGCAGCCGGCTTGGCGTTGATCAGGTCCTGCGGCATGACGGTGTCGATTTCGATCGACGACATGCGTTCCTTGATCGCGCGCTCCATGCGGAGCAGGCCGAGACGGTACTGGTTTTCCATCAGCTCGCCGACGGAGCGAACGCGACGGTTGCCGAGGTTGTCGATGTCGTCGATCTCGCCCTTGCCATCACGCAGTTCGACCAGCATCTTGACCACGGCCAGGATGTCGTCCTTGCGCAGAACGCGGACGGTATCCGGGCAGTCGAGGTCGAGACGCATGTTCATCTTGACGCGACCAACGGCCGACAGGTCGTAACGCTCGGCGTCGAAGAACAGCGACTGGAACATGGCTTCCGCCGAGTCCATGGTCGGCGGCTCACCCGGACGCATGACGCGGTAGATGTCGAACAGCGCGTCCTGACGGTTCTCGTTCTTGTCGGCGGCAAGCGTGTTGCGGATGTAGGCGCCTACATTGATGTGGTCGATGCCGAGAACCGGAATCTCTTCGAAGCCCGAGTCGAGAATCTGCGGGAGCGTCTTCTCGTCGATCTCTGCGCCGGCTTCCATGTAGATTTCGCCGGTCGACATGTTGACCAGGTCTTCGGCAAGGTAGTTGCCGAACAGGTCTTCGTCCGATGCCTTCAGGAACTTCAAGCCCTTGTCGGTTAACTGGCGCAGGAGACGCGGGGTCAGCTTCTTGCCGCCTTCGACGACAACTTCGCCGCTGTCGGCGTCGATGAGGTCGGAGATCGCCTTCGCACCCTTGAGGGTCTCAGGGTTGAACGGGAAGCGCCAGCCCTTGCCGTCACGCTCATAGACGGACTTCGAGTAGAAGGTCGACAGGATTTCTTCGCCGTCCATGCCAAGCGCCATCAGCAGCGAGGTCACGGGGATCTTGCGGCGACGGTCGATACGTGCGTGCACGATGTCCTTGGCGTCGAACTCGATGTCGAGCCAGGAACCGCGATAGGGGATGACGCGCGCAGCGAACAGCAGCTTGCCAGACGAGTGGGACTTGCCCTTGTCATGGTCAAAGAAGACGCCCGGCGAGCGGTGCATCTGGGAGACGATGACGCGCTCGGTACCGTTGACGATGAAGGTACCGTTGTTGGTCATCAGAGGCATGTCGCCCATGTAGACGGACTGTTCCTTGATGTCCTTGATCGAGCGTGCGCCCGTATCCTCGTCAATATCGAACACGATCAGCCGAAGCGTGACCTTGAGCGGTGCGGCATAGGTCAGGTCGCGCTGACGGCATTCGTCGACGTCGAACTTCGGCTGCTCGAATTCGTAAGAGACGAATTCCAGCATCGATGCACCGGAGAAATCGGTGATCGGGAAGACGGACTTGAAAACGGCATTCAGCCCCTCGTCGGGACGGCCACCCTTGGGCTCGTCAACCATGAGGAACTGGTCATAAGATGCCTTCTGAACCTCAATGAGGTTCGGCATTTCTGCGACTTCTGGAATTTTTCCGAAAAACTTGCGTACGCGCCTGCGACCGTTAAAGGTAAGGGTCTGAGCCATCGTCGCTCCTTGTCAGTTTGCACCCGGGCCTGCAACAGACGGTGACCGCTGGCCAGGCGGCTCCGTCAAAAAATGGATCGTTCAATCTCGTCTCGAGATCCGGACGGCCGGCCGGTTTGCCGGGCGCGCGGGTCAAGACCATCCTCTTGAGAACCCATTACCCAGGAACCGTTTTCATACGGTTCCTGGGTAATATGTTCGGAGGAAACGGGCGGGAGAAGAAACTTCCCCCGCCGCATTCCGATATTACTTAACGTCGACCTTAGCGCCGGCGTCTTCAAGCTTCTTCTTGAGGTCGGCAGCTTCAGCCTTCGAAACGGCTTCCTTGACCGGCTTCGGAGCGCCTTCGACGAGGTCCTTGGCTTCCTTGAGGCCGAGGCCGGTGATGCCGCGGACTTCCTTGATCACGTTGATCTTGTTGGCGCCAGCGTCAACGAGGATAACGTCGAATTCGGTCTTTTCTTCTTCAGCAGCAGCCGGAGCAGCGCCGCCACCAGCAGCAGCAACAGCTACGGGAGCAGCAGCCGAAACGCCCCACTTTTCTTCGAGCATCTTGGAAAGCTCAGCAGCTTCCAGAACGGTCAGCGAGGAGAGGTCTTCTACGATCTTAGCGAGATCAGCCATTTTACTAGTCCTTTAGAGTTCGGTTCGAACTGGTTTGAATATTGAACAGCGAAAAACCGCCTTAAGCGGCTTCGTCCTTCTTTGCGTAGGCCGCAAAAACGCGCGCCAGCTGCGAAGCCGGGGCCTGTACAACGCCTGCGATGCGGGTTGCCGGGGTCTGAATCATACCCAGCAGCTTTGCGCGCAGTTCGTCCAGCGAAGGCAGGGTCGCAAGCGACTTGACTGCTTCAGCGTTCAGCGTGGTCGAGCCCATGGAACCACCGAGCACAACGATCTTGTCGTTGGTCTTGGCGAAATCCATGACGACCTTGGGAGCCACGATCGGGTCTTCGCTGTATGCGATCAGCGTCTGACCCTTGAAGAGATTGCTCATCCCTTCGGCTTCCGTGCCCTGAAGAGCGATCTTGGCCAGACGGTTCTTCGCGACTTTGACGGTGCCGCCAGCAGCGCGCATCTTCGAACGAAAATCGTTCATCTGCGCAACTGTGACACCAGCATAGTGGGCCACGACAACCGAACCGGAAGCCTTGAAGACTTCGTTCAGCTCCGTGACAAATTCGCGCTTTTCCGCTCTTTCCACTGTCTGTCTCCAGTTGATGGGACCGCAATCCTGCAGGCCCCACCGGGTTTGCCTTTGCCTCAAGGGATCCAAACATGTCGGACCCCGAGCGACGCTTGAGGATCCTGTCCCCTCTGCTTGGAGCACGCTCCAGGCATAAGGCGAATAAGGCTCGAACCGAACTTCAAGACGTCATCAGACGTTTAAATACGGATCTTACCCGTCTCATGAGGGCAATCATTAAGGCCCTGAGGCCACCCACAATCTCGGACAGGAGTGTCTGGTCTTTAGAACCAGACATTTCCGGCCCCGAAAGGCCGGAAACTTGGTGGACCGGAGCATGACACTCCGGCCGAATTCATGATCAGACGGCAACCGTCGACGGATCGATCTTGACGCCCGGACCCATGGTCGAGGAGATCGCTACGCGCTTGACGTAGTTGCCCTTGGCGCCAGCCGGCTTTGCCTTGATGACGGCGTCAGCGAAGGCCTTGATGTTTTCTTCGAGCGCCTTGGCGTCGAAGGAAGCCTTGCCGATGCCGGCGTGGACGATACCAGCCTTCTCGACGCGGAACTCGACGGCACCGCCCTTGGAAGCCTTGACGGCACCAGCGACGTCCATGGTCACTGTACCGACCTTCGGGTTCGGCATCATGCCACGCGGGCCGAGAACCTTACCGAGACGGCCGACGAGCGGCATCATGTCCGGGGTCGCGATGCAGCGATCGAAGTCGATCTTGCCGCCCTGGACGATTTCGAGCAGGTCTTCGGCGCCGACGATGTCTGCACCAGCAGCCTTGGCTTCGTCAGCCTTGGCGCCACGTGCGAAGACGGCGACGCGAACGTCACGGCCCGTACCGTTCGGCAGGTTGACCACGCCGCGGACCATCTGGTCTGCGTGGCGCGGGTCGACGCCGAGGTTCATGGCGATTTCGATCGTTTCGTCGAACTTGGCGACGGCACGTTCCTTGACCATCGAGATGGCGTCGGAGAGGGCGACCAGCTTGGTCGGGTCCACGCCTTCGCGGATCTTCTGAATACGCTTTGCTACCTTGGCCATGATCAACCTACCACTTCCAGGCCCATGGAGCGGGCAGAGCCCTCAACCATCAGCATTGCGCCTTCGATGTCGGCGGCGTTCAGATCCTTCATCTTGCCTTCGGCAATTGCACGGACCTGCGCCTTGGTGATCGTACCGACCTTCGCACCCTTGCCCGGAGTCTTCGAGCCAGAGG
Source organism: Rhizobium rosettiformans (assembly GCF_016806065.1). Lineage (NCBI taxonomy): Bacteria > Pseudomonadati > Pseudomonadota > Alphaproteobacteria > Hyphomicrobiales > Rhizobiaceae > Rhizobium > Rhizobium rosettiformans. Next base: position 3,200,996 of record NZ_CP032405.1, on the reverse strand, counting down.
TGATCTTTGCTTCCTTCTTCAGCCAGTAGGTGACCGGCGGCTGCTTCATTGCGAAGGTGAAGGACTTGTCCTGGTAATAGGTGATGACGACCGGGATCGGCATACCCTTTTCCATTTCCTGCGTGGCGGCATTGAACGCCTTGCAGAATTCCATGATGTTAATGCCACGCTGACCAAGAGCCGGGCCGATCGGCGGGGACGGGTTAGCCGATCCTGCCTTGACCTGGAGCTTGAGCTGGCCTGCAACTTTCTTAGCCATTACTCTCTGCCTTTCATTTCAGACCGGTTTCCCGATCCAGTATGCCAACATCACGTTGGCGGCTGCGGTTGCGTGGTGCGTCTGGACGGTCCGGCTTAAGAGACCGCCATCCTCCCACGCGGGTCGGGGAGTTGCCTCCCCTCTTCCGATCAGACCTTTTCGACCTGACCGTATTCGAGCTCGACGGGGGTCGCGCGACCGAAGATCGAAACCTCGACCTTGAGGCGCGAACGCTCCTCGTCCACGTCCTGGACGATCCCGTTGAAGGAGGCGAAAGGACCGTCGGAGACGCGAACCTGTTCGCCGATTTCGAAGGACACGGAGGACTTCGGACGCTCGACGCCTTCCTGGACCTGGCCCAGGATGCGCTCAGCCTCGAAATCCGGAATCGGAACCGGCTTGTTGTCGGAACCAAGGAAGCCCGTGACCTTCGGGGTATTCTTGATCAGGTGATAGGCTTCGTCCGTCAGGTTTGCCCGCACCATGACGTAGCCCGGGAAGAACTTGCGTTCGCTATCCACCTTGCGGCCGCGACGAACCTCGACGACCTTTTCGGTCGGGACGAGGATCTTTTCGAAGAGATGATCAAGACCCTTCTGCTTGGCCTTGTTCTCGATGTCTTCCGCGACCTTCTTCTCAAAATTTGAATACGCGTGGACGATGTACCAACGTGCCGCCATGTTCGTCTCCGCCCGATTAATTGCCGACACTCAGCACAAGGCCGAGCAACCAGCTGATCAGCTGGTCCGCGCCGAAGAAAAACAGCGCCGCGAAAAACACCATCGCCAGGACCATGAGCGTCGAAATCACTGTTTCGCGGCGCGAGGGCCACGTCACCTTGGACGTCTCGGAGCGTACCTGCTGCAGAAACGCGAATGGATTACCCTTGGATGCCATTTATTGCCCACGCATCGACGGCGCGTAAAGCCGACCTTCGTCAGCCCCACGCACCGCGTGTCTGTTTGAACCCTACATAGAGACCGATTCCCCTTTTCACAAGAGGAAATCGTCTCCAGCACTCTTTCGGCTTTGCCAGATCCTTATGCTCGTCGCAGCATGATGCGCGCCGTGCGACTTGGCAGGGGCAGCCGGGCTTGAACCGACGACCTGCGGTTTTGGAGACCGCCGCTCTACCAACTGAGCTATACCCCTAAGCCTTACATCGGACCGGAACGCTCCCGTCCGAGGCATGGAGCACCCTTTAAGGCGGGCGCGCCGGATTGGCAAGTGTCTTTTTTCTGCTTTTCACAGAGCGGCCAATGGCATCGCTCACCAGTGCCGCTCAAACCGGGCATTGACCCGCGCGGCAGGTTCGTACGCGATATCGGAGATAACTGCGCGCAGCTTGATGCCGGCCTGCAGGCGCTTCTCCACGGCGAATTCGGCGTGAAACGGCGCGGCACTGTCCATCACCACGCCGCCTGTCACAGTGGTGTCGATCCCGCCAAAGAAAAGCCGGAGATTCTGGCGGGCGGTGAAGACCGCATCGCCGTCCGTGCGGCGCGCGGCCTCGAGCGCCCGGTCGAGAGACAGGGTCGCCGGCCCCTCGTCCATCAGTGCGCGGGATTGACGGAGTGTTGCACGGGCCGCACCACTGACGAGATCGACCGTGAGACCGACGGAGGCCGGATTAGCCGCAGCCCTGCGGAGATCAACCTCACCCCAGAGGCGCATCGGCGGATGAGACGTGCCTGAATTGGTAGGGGTGGCGCGGCGCAGGTTCGATTCGGCGCCGAGCCGTGGGCGCCCGGGCATATCGAGGGCAACGCCGGTGCGAAGGCCGAGATCGTCGGGAGACCCCGTCGCAGCCCACAGAAAGGCGCTATCCTCCGCCGCAGCTGGCCATGGCACGAGAGGCAAGAGAATCAGCAGCCAGGTAGCGAGAGGTGAGCGTGCCATCGGCAGTTCGTCCGGCGTAAGGGGCGCAGCCAATGACGGGCCCAGGGCGAATCAGGATGGTTTCAAAAGTAACCGAGCGGGAATCAGAGGAGAAGTAGCAGACGCGCATGGAAGCCATGCAGCGGGAATGTCAGGGGTTTCCCGACACGAGCGGCCTTTGGCAGGCACCAGGCGTCGCTTGCCATGTTCTCGGCTTTGACTGATACTCACCCCTCGCCCTCGCGGAGGACAGCCATGATCCGTATCAGCAATGCCGCCCTGCCCGGTTCCGAGTTCGACGATGCCGACCTGTCGGAAGCCCGCTTCAGCGACGTCTCGCTCAAGGAAGCCGTCTTCAGCAATGTGGACCTCGGCCGGAGCCTGATCACCGATGCCAATGCCGAGCAGATGGTGATCCGCAATGTGGCGATGAATGCCGCGGTCATGGAAAATGTCGTGATGCATGCAGCAAGCCTCACCCATGTCGACCTCAATGGCAGCACCATCCGATTCGCCAGCCTCGCCGGCACGTCGATTGCCGAATGCGATCTCACGGGCCTGACGATCAACGGCTATCTGGTGACGGATCTCCTGCGGCTTGCCGAAGAGCAGCTGCTGCAGCGGGCTTGATGCCCCTCATTCCAGACTGGCAATTTCATAGCCACGCTGGCGGTAACCCTCTCGCATTGTCCTGAACATCGGATACATGGTCGCGCCACTCTTGAACCATGCGACGTAGGACTGAGGCTCCGATAGCCACCAACCTGGAGCCAGTGTTCGGCGAGCTTCCTCATCATCCCAGAAAGTCTGATCGGGTACACCGCTATAAGGCCGCGTAGCGAGCCAGGACGTTTTCAAGGGATTGTGAGCTGCGGTGTATCTGTCTCTGTATCTTAAGTGGTCAGCGCTGCCGCACGGATGGATCGCGATGTCGCGCCCTTCCCCGAATTGATCTGCGGTACCATCCACCAGGGTGCCGTCCGACATCATGTTCCATGAGTGCAGAAAGATCGGGCGTCCGTCGGGCAACTCATACACGCCATCGATGCGGCGCCAGCCAAACTGATGTTCGATAAAGCAAGCAACCTCGAAACACGCACCCCAGCACCCAGCCAGCCTCATCTCGTGACGGAAGCTTCGGATCACATCGGCCTGCTGAGGCGTGACGAGCATAAGATAATCCATAACGGAAAAGGCCCCGCTGTTTCCAGCGAGGCCTCTTTATTCTTATCGATCGATCAGATTACCGATTACTCGATGATCGAAGCGACGATGCCGGCGCCGACGGTACGGCCGCCTTCGCGGATAGCGAAGCGCAGCTTTTCTTCCATCGCGATCGGAACGATCAGCTCGACTTCAACCGTGACGTTATCACCAGGCATAACCATTTCCGTGCCTTCCGGAAGCGACACGATGCCGGTCACGTCCGTGGTGCGGAAGTAGAACTGCGGACGATAGTTGGTGAAGAACGGCGTATGACGACCGCCTTCTTCCTTCGTCAGGATGTAGGCTTCTGCCATGAACTTCTTGTGCGGCTTGACAGAGCCGGGCTTGCACAGGATCTGGCCACGCTCAACCGCATCGCGGGTCACGCCACGCAGAAGTGCGCCGATGTTGTCGCCAGCCTGGCCCTGATCGAGCAGCTTGCGGAACATTTCAACGCCCGTGCAGGTCGTCTTCGTCGTCGGACGGATACCGACGATTTCGATTTCTTCGCCGACCTTGACGATACCGCGCTCAACGCGACCCGTCACAACCGTACCACGGCCAGAGATCGAGAACACGTCTTCGATCGGCATCAGGAACGGCTGGTCGATCGGACGCTCAGGCGTCGGGATGTAGGCGTCAACCTGAGCCATCAGCTCGCGGATCGCGTCTTCACCGATCGTCTTGTTCGAGTCTTCGAGAGCGGCCAGAGCCGAGCCCTTGACGACCGGGATGTCGTCGCCCGGGAAGTCGTAGGACGACAGAAGTTCGCGAACTTCGAGTTCAACGAGCTCGAGCAGTTCGGCGTCGTCGACCTGGTCAACCTTGTTGAGGAAGACGACGATCGCGGGAACGCCAACCTGACGGGCGAGCAGGATGTGCTCGCGGGTCTGCGGCATCGGGCCGTCGGCTGCCGAGCAAACCAGGATCGCGCCGTCCATCTGCGCTGCACCGGTGATCATGTTCTTGACGTAGTCGGCGTGGCCGGGGCAGTCGACGTGTGCGTAGTGGCGGTTCGGCGTCTCATATTCGACGTGCGCCGTCGAGATGGTGATGCCGCGCGCCTTTTCTTCCGGAGCGGCGTCGATCTGGTCATAGGCCTTGAACTCACCGAAATACTTGGTGATCGCTGCCGTCAGAGACGTCTTGCCGTGGTCGACGTGGCCGATCGTGCCGATGTTGACGTGCGGCTTGTTGCGCTCAAACTTACTCTTTGCCATTTGAATGCTTCCTGTGAACGAAACGGGGTTGCCCCGGCGAACCGGTTTGGTCCCGCCGTTTAAGGCTTTCATGCGCAATGCGCAAGCGTTAAATGACAAGCCTCCCGGAGGCCGAAATGCACGGTTTCCACAGCCGAATCCTGACGCTGCGCAAAGCACTCCATGCTAGGCGACGCAGTAGCGGAATACCGTTTGAAATTCAGATGTTAGGATCGGAATGTGTCTGGAGCGGGTAACGGGAATCGAACCCGTGTATTCAGCTTGGAAGGCTGCTGCTCTACCATTGAGCTATACCCGCATTTTCAGATCCGAGGACGAATGGTGGAGAGAGTTGGATTTGAACCAACGTAGGCTGAGCCAACGGATTTACAGTCCGTCCCCTTTAACCACTCGGGCATCTCTCCATTCTTTCGTCCGGATCTGGCGACCAAGCTTTCTAGTCCAGACCAGAGTGCGTCGCCCCCTGATCTGCGGCGGGTATATGACGGCCCAACCGGCTCATGTCAACACGAAGTTTGACGAAAAATTCCGAAAAGTTTCAGAGGCCAGACACATCCCCGGACCCACAGGGGATTTTCTGCCTGGGTCTATGCCCGCCCCCTGCCCGCCGCTATAAGAGCGCATGGCCAAAGATCCGAAAACCGAAAAAACCGCCCGCGACACCCATTATGCAACGCTGCGCCGCCAGGTGCGCGATGCCAAGCGTGAGCGGGGCGAAATCCCGACGCCGGGGCCGCAAAAGCCACGCAAGAGCAATGCCGACTGGACGCCACCAAAGCTCGCGCCCGAGCAGGTTCTGCTCTACGGCCTACATACCGTGCGCGCTGCCCTCGACAATCCCGAGCGCAAGCTGATCAAGCTTTCGGCGACACAGAATGCACTCGTCAGGCTCGAGATCTCCTCTGTGGAAAACCTCGGTATCCCCTTCGAAACGGTGACACCACAGGATCTGGACAAGATCCTCGGTCCCGAAGCGATCCATCAGGGCGTGATGCTGGAAACCCGTCCGCTGCCCGTCCGCCGTCTGGAAGCGCTGAAAGACAGCCCGCTGATCCTGGTGCTCGATCAGGTGACCGACCCTCATAATGTCGGTGCGATCATGCGATCCGCGGTCGCCTTCAATGCGGGTGCCGTCATCACCACACAGCGGCACAGCCCGACGGAATCGGGCGTGCTGGCAAAGTCGGCCTCGGGCGCGCTGGAACTCATCCCCTATATCCAGGTCACCAACCTTTCGGATGCGCTCGGCGAGCTGCACAAGCTCGGCTTCTTCTCGGTAGGTCTCGATTCGGAAGGGCCGGCCCCCATGGAAAAGGCCCTCAGCGGTGAGCGGATCGCTCTGGTGCTCGGATCCGAGGGCAAGGGCTTGCGGCAGAAGACGCGGGAAACCGTATCCGCCCTCGCCCGCCTCGACATGCCCGGCGCCATCAAGTCGCTGAACGTCTCCAATGCAGCTGCGATTGCGCTCTATGCCTCGCGCCAGCATCTGGCGGCCAAGGGCTGATGAAGCTCGTCTTCACCGATCTCGACGGAACGCTGCTCGATCACGACAGCTATTCTTTCGAGGCGGCGCGGCCGGCGCTTGATCTTCTGGCATCACGCGGCATTCCCGTCATTCTTGCCAGCAGCAAGACGGAAGCCGAGATGCGACCGATCGCGGAAGCGATCGGTATCGGCTATCCGATGATCGTCGAAAACGGCGCGGGCGTCGTCGGTCTTGGCGTAGATATCGAGGATGCCGGCATGCGTTCGGTGAGTCCTTACAGTCGCTTACGGGATCTTCTTAGGGGATTACCTAAAGAGCTCACCACCCGCTTTGAAGGCTTTGGTGACTGGGACGTTGCGCGGGTCGCCTCCGAGACGGGACTGCCACTCCCCGCCGCCGAACGTGCTCGCCAACGGCACTTTTCCGAACCGGGGCGTTTCACCGGCACTGAGGCACAAAGGCAGGCATTCATCGCGCTGCTCGAGGCGCATGGTTTTACCGCCGTCCAGGGCGGGCGCTTCTTCACGCTCATGCCCAAGACTTCCAAGGCCGCGCGCATGGCAGAGGTCGTCGCGCATTATCAGCGCAACGCACTTGAGACGGTGCGCACAGTCGCGCTTGGTGATGCGCCGAACGATCTTACGATGCTGGAAGCTGCCGATTGCGGCATCATCATTGCCAATCCGGCCCACAGCCCCCTGCCCGTCACGCAACGGGAGAGAGAGGGTGCCATTTTGCGCTCGGAACAATCCGGTCCAAAGGGCTGGAACATCATGATCCATAAACTCGTTGCCACGGGGTTTCTCTGAGTCGGCCGCAACCGGCTTGATCACGAAAGGATTAGACATGGCGGATTTTCATCAGAACGGCGTTGTCGCTACCCTGCACAATCTCAGGGAACGATCGCTGGAACGGATGGAGAAGGAGCTCAGCGTCTTTTCCGCCTCACGACCGATCACGCTGATCCTGCCATCGCTCTATTCCGAACTCGAAGCCCCTGCCCTCGAACATATCGTCTCCGAGCTGTCGCAGGCGCCCTATATCTCCGAGATCGTCATCGGTCTCGACCAGGCCGACCAAGAGCAATTCCGGCACGCGAAGCAATATTTCTCCCGCCTGCCGCAGAAGCATACGATCCTCTGGCATGACGGGCCTCGGCTGCGAGCCCTTGATGAGAAGCTCAAAGCAGAGGCGCTTTCGCCCGACCAGCCGGGCAAGGGGCGGAATGTCTGGTTCTGCATGGGTTATGTGCTGGCCGCGCGGCAGGCCGGCGTCGTTGCCCTGCATGACTGCGATATCGTCACGTATTCGCGCGACATGCTGGCGCGGCTCGTCTATCCCGTCGCCCATCCGCGTTTCCCTTACGTCTTCTCCAAGGGCTATTATCCGCGCATTGCCGACCGATCGCTCAACGGCCGCGTGACGCGACTGCTTGTGACGCCGCTGCTGCTCAGCCTGGAAAAGGTGATCGGGCATCACCCCTATATCGACTTCCTCAAGGCGTTCCGTTATCCGCTCGCCGGCGAGTTCGCCATGCAGACCCAGATCCTCTCCGACATCCGCATCCCTTCCGACTGGGGACTGGAAATCGGGGTCCTCTCGGAGATGTGGCGCAACTACTCCACCCAGTCGATCTGCCAGGTCGATATTGCCGACGCCTATGACCACAAGCACCAGCCGCTCTCGCCCGAGGATGCGGCCAAGGGCCTGTCACGCATGTCGATCGATATCACCAAGGCGCTCTATCGCAAGCTCGCGACAGACGGCGTGGTCTTCGGCAATGACGCCTTCCGGACGTTGAAGGCCACCTACTACAGGACAGCCTTGGACCTGGTGGAAACCTATTACCACGATGCCCGGATGAACGGGCTGACCACCGACCGGCATCGCGAGGAACAGGCCGTCGAGCTCTTCGCGGCGAACCTGATCGAGGCGGGACAGGTCTATCTCGACAATCCGAATGCCACGCCCTTCATGCCGAGCTGGAACCGCGTCCAGGCCGCCCTGCCGGATCTGCTGCGCGACATACAGGATGCCGTCCGCCTCGATGCTGAGGCATAAGCACGAAGTCCCGGCTGCCGTCCTTCACATGGAAGGGCGGCAGGTGAGATCGCCTTCGACGGCGACGAAGAATGTGCCGGATGCCGAAAGCGTGCGCTCGATCGGATAGTCGATGACGCTCGGCCAGGCTTCGATCTCCTCGGCAGCGTCGGCATCGGCATCGATCGCCGGCTGATAGGCGGCGCGGCAATCGGGCATCGGACGATCGGCGGCAAGGCCGAGCTCCTGCCGGATGGTCGCAGCACAGCTCTCCGGAGCTGCGAGCAAGGAACAATTGGCGGCATAGGTGCGGCGATAGCGGAGCGTAAGCTCCTCTCCGACCAGGGAAAGAGCGGCAAACTCGCCGGCAATCAGGTCCTGTAACAGTCGCTCACCCGTGCGGGCGTCATAGACCACGAATGGCAGGCCGCCATTCAAGCCGTCGGCACCGCGGAAGAAGGCGTAAGGGCCAACCGCTCCCCAGAGATAGCCGGCTGTGTCGTCCTCAATCTTGCGGTCGAGCGTTGGATTGAGCTGGCAGGGACCCTCGGACGAGGCGATGTAGAGGCCGGCGGCACCCTTTTCGCCAAGATCGAGTTCTTTCAGGGTGAAATTGGGATAACGCAGGCAGGTCAGCTTGCCCTTCATGTCGAAGCCGGTGTCCTTTTCGGCGAGTTCGACCTCGGCGCGTGTGGCACGATCGAACTGGCCCGTAACCTCGCCGGCATTGCGGCAAGTGACCGGAGCCATGCGGCCGATTGCAAACTGCAATTCCTCGCCCTTGCCCCGGAGTTCGAAGCGGCCATTCGAATACCAGAAGCCGCTCGCCGCCGGTTGCTGCGGCAGGGACACTTTCGAACCGTCTGGGATCGTCACCTCGGCTTGCGCTTCGCTGAAGGCAACGGTCAGGGTCGTGCCGTCTTCACACGCATATTTGATGTCGGCAGCCCGGCTCTCGGCCGGCAGTAGAAACAGGGCTGTGGCGGCCAAAGCCAGGCCGGCATGAAACGTCTCGCGCATCGGGTCTCCATCGGCTGTCGGCCGAGACCATGCCAAAGAAGTGCCTGTCAGGACAATGGGAAAAAACACAATGTGTGCTGAGAAGTGGTGCCCCCGGCAGGGTTCGAACCCGCGACCCCCTGATTACAAATCAGGTGCTCTACCAACTGAGCTACAAGGGCAGTGCGGGGTGTTTAGGCGGAAATCGGTTTGCGGTAAAGCAAAAAATCGGGCCAGGGTTAGCGGAAATGGTGAATAAGCGACCGAAGGCCAAGTGCTTCGCCCGCCGGTGCGCCGAACCGATTCCGGGGCAAAACGGCTTGTGGTTACAGGTAGATGTCATGTACCACTTGGCGACATTTCATCAGGGCTCGCCATGTCTCGCACGTTCCGGTCGCTCGCCTTCATCGCCTCCAATACGGACGAAGCCCAGGCTTCGCGCAATGAGCTGATTCGCCGCTACGGCCATACCGAGCCGGCCGAGGCCGACGTCATCGTGGCACTCGGCGGCGATGGCTTCATGCTGCAGACCCTGCATGACACGATGAACAGCGGCAAGCTGATCTACGGCATGAACCGCGGCTCCGTCGGCTTCCTGATGAACGATTATTCGACGGACGAGCTCACCGAGCGGATCTCGGCGGCGGTCGAGAATGATTTTCACCCGCTGAAGATGACGACGAGCAATGCGGACGGGTCGGTCTCCTTCGCTTTGGCGATCAACGAGGTCTCGGTGCTGCGGCAGTCCTATCAGGCAGCCAAGCTCCGGGTCATAATCGACGGACAAGTCCGGCTGGAGGAGCTGATCTGCGACGGCCTGATGGTGGCGACGCCGGTCGGCTCGACCGCCTACAATCTTTCGGCCCATGGGCCTATCCTGCCGCTGGAGGCACCGCTCCTGGCGCTCACACCCGTCAGCGCCTTCCGTCCGCGGCGCTGGCGCGGGGCGTTGCTGCCCGACAAGGTCACCGTGGTGCTTGAGGTGCTGGAGCCGGAGAAGCGGCCGGTCAACGCGGTGGCGGACCACACGGAGGTCAAATCGGTTCTTCGGGTGGAGATCGCGCAGTCGGAGGACACGACGGCGCGCATCCTGTCGGATCCCGACCGCTCATGGTCCGACCGAATCATTGCCGAACAGTTTTCCGATTGAGGTTCACCATGAAGCTTCTCGCCCTCTTCGCCCTGCTGGTCCCCCTGCTCTTATCCGCTCCGGTGATCGCAGACGAGATCGATGAGCTCCCCGTGACCGCCACATTCGTGATCAGCGGCGGCTACTGGGAATCGGGTCCGGAAGGTGTTGCGGGTGTCGATACGCCGGTCGAGGCCGGTGAACGCGGCTACTACAAGCTGGTCGCCATCCGCCAGGCGGATCGGACGGCCCGCATCCATCTGCAGATGATCGCCTCAGGCGAAGCCGGGCTCAGGCTTGTCGAGAGCGTCGAACTCGAAGAGTTCACGGCCATCAAACCCTATGTCACGGGCATTCGCCCCGAAAGCATGACCGGCGTTGCCGCAACGCCTGGATTCTTCGCCACTGTCTATCTGAGGACCTCGCCGGAGACCGAACGTGTCGAGGAATGGACGGTGTTGATCGACGAGCTTGGCGACATCAAGGTCGAACGGGCGAGCAACTGAATTTCCGTTAACCCTTTATTAGCTATGCGGTTTACAAGGGCGGTTAAGATTCCTTAAAGCTTGCCTCTCAGGAAGCTTACGGAATCCCCGCCATGTTCAACATCTCCCCCACTTCGTCCGGCAACAGATTCCGCCTCAAGCGCATCGAACAACTTGGGCGCATGATCGGCGATGTCGTGCGCATGAAGGGTTCTTGCAGCATCGTCGATCTCGGAGGCACAGCTGAATTCTGGAACACATGGCAATCGCGTCTCGATCTGGCCCGCACGTCAGTCGAGTGCATCAACATCTCAGGCTCTCCCGACCGGGGGACAAGCGATCTGCCAGGGGTGAAGACCACCATCGGCGATGCCTGCTCGCTTCCGATGTTCAAGGACAATGCCTTCGATATCGTCTTCTCCAATTCGGTCATCGAACATGTGGGATCGTGGACCAGGAAGCGGGCTTTCGCATCGGAAGCCAGACGGCTTGCGCCATCCTACGCGATCCAGACACCGAGCTTCTCCTTCCCGATCGAGCCGCATGCCAGGCTGCCCTTCATACACTGGCTGCCGGACCCGATGCGGTATCGGGCGCATTTGCTGATGCGCACGGGGTTCTATCCGAAGGCCGCCAACCTGGACGAGGCGATGGGCGCCCTGGAGGACGCGACGCTCATCGACCGCCGCCAGATGCAGCACCTGTTTCCAGACGCCACAATCTGCACGGAGACGTTCCTCGGATTTGCCAAGTCCTTCACGGCGATACGCCATACCGTGGCAGATGAGACGACTGCGGATCCGCCGCGAATGAAAACTGCGGCGCAGGCATGAAAAAAGGCGGAGCACCCGGTGCTCCGCCTTCCTAGATCATGTCCGTTGATCGATGCGATCAGTCGATATCCGACACTTCCGAAGCCTTGCCGCTGATGCGGTGAGCAAGGGCTGCTTCCATGAACTCGTTCAGCTCGCCGTTCAGGACGCTATCCGGATCGGTGCTTTCAACACCGGTGCGGAGGTCCTTGACCAGCTGGTAGGGCTGCAGCACGTAGGAGCGGATCTGGTGACCCCAGCCGATATCCGTCTTGGAGGCGGCTTCGGCATTGGCTGCTTCTTCGCGCTTCTTCAGCTCCACCTCGTAGAGACGGGCCCGCAGCATGTCCCAGGCCTTGGCGCGGTTCTTGTGCTGCGAGCGTTCCTGCTGGCAGGCAACCGCGATGCCGGTCGGGATATGCGTGATGCGCACAGCCGAGTCGGTCGTGTTGACGTGCTGTCCGCCGGCGCCCGAGGAGCGGTAGGTGTCGATGCGGCAATCGCTTTCGTTGATCTCGATCTGGATCGAGTCGTCGACGACCGGGTAGACCCAGATCGACGAGAACGAGGTGTGGCGACGGGCATTCGAATCGTAGGGCGAGATGCGGACCAGGCGATGCACGCCCGATTCGGTCTTCATCCAGCCATAGGCATTGTGACCCTTGATCAGGATGGTCGCGGACTTGATGCCGGCTTCTTCGCCGTCATGCACTTCCAGGACTTCCACCTTGAAGCCAGAGCGTTCGGCCCAGCGGGTATACATGCGCAGAAGCATGTTGGCCCAGTCCTGGCTTTCGGTGCCACCGGCGCCGGAATGGACTTCCACATAGGTGTCGTTGCCATCGGCTTCGCCGGAGAGCATGGCCTCGACCTGTCGGCGGGCAGCTTCCGTCTTCAGGGCCTTGAGCTGGTCCTCGGCGTCCTTGACGACGCTCTCGTCGCCCTCTTCCTCGCCCATCTCGATCAGCTCGATGTTGTCGTTCATCGCCTGTTCGAGACGCTTCACGCCAGCAATGCTGTCATCCAGCTGCTGGCGCTCGCGCATCAGCTTCTGGGCTTCCTGGGCATCGTTCCAGAGGTTCGGATCCTCGGCCTTGTTGTTCAACCAGTCCAGTCGTCTTATCGCCTGGTCCCAGTCAAAGATGCCTCCTCAGCAGGCTTATGGCCTGCTTGATTTCGTCGACGACATTCTCGATTTCATTACGCATGCGTTCGGTTCTCAACCTCTAAAACTGGTGAAAATCTGGTCTTCCGCATAGTTGCGCCCGGCCCTGATGTAAAGGGCCGGGCTGCGACGGATGGAAAGGATTGGATTAGAACAGACCGCCGGAACCGGAGGTGACGGCCTGATTGGCCTGCGGCGAGTCACGCAGGATTTCCTCCGGCGCCGCGTAACCGTCCATGCCGATGATCGACAGCGAATCCGCCGGACCCGTGCCAGGCTTGAAGGCTTCGATGATCGTGTCGGGCTCGCCCTCATAGGCAAACATGCCGGTGGTGCGATTGACCGGAATGAAGCTCATGCCGGCCGGAACGAAGAACTGGCCGGGTGGCGTGTCGGCCGTTGCCATCTGCATGAAGTCGTTGAAGACGGGGGCTGCAAGCGAACCGCCGGTCGAGCCGCGTCCCATGGGCGCCGGTTGGTCGAAGCCGATATAGACGCCGGCGACCAGGTCTGGCGTGTAACCGACGAACCAGGCATCCTTTTCGTCATTCGACGTGCCTGTCTTGCCAGCGACGGGGCGGTCAAGCTTGATCTTGCCGGCAGCTGTACCACGCGTCACGACACCTTCCATCATCGAGGTGATCTGGTAGGCTGTCATCGGATCGAGAACCTGTTCGCGGTTGTCGACGACGACAGGCTCTTCCTGGCCGGTGAAGCGCTCGGCGTTGCAGGCCTCGCAGATGCGGTCCTCGTGGCGGAAGATGGTCTTGCCGTGACGGTCCTGGATACGGTCAATCAGCGTGGGCTTGATCTGCTTGCCGCCATTGGCGAAGACGGCATAGGCGGAGACCATGCGCATCACGGTGGTTTCACCCGAGCCGAGCGACATCGCGAGCACCGGGTTCATCTTGTTGTAGATGCCGAAGCGTTCGGCATATTCGGCGACGAGGTTCATGCCCATGTCGTTTGCGAGGCGCACCGTCATCAGGTTACGCGACTTCTCGATGCCAAGGCGCAGGGTCTGCGGACCGGCCGAGCCGCCGCCGTAGTTCTGCGGACGCCAGACCTGACCTCCGGAGACGAATTCGACGGGTGCATCCATGATGACCGAAGCCGGGGTGTAACCCGTGTCGAGAGCCGCCGCGTAGACAAAGGGCTTGAAGGACGAACCGGGCTGACGCATCGCCTGCGTGGCGCGGTTGAATTCGGACTGGGCGTAAGAGAAGCCACCGGCAAGTGCCAGCACGCGGCCGGTATGCGGGTCCATGGCGACGAGACCGCCCTGCACCTTCGGCAGCTGGCGGAGGCGATAGGCGCTCGAGCCCTCTTCCTTGGCCTCGACATAGACGACGTCACCCGGATTGAGGACACCGATGGGCGACTTGGTCGACTTCCGATCGGCACTCGCGGAGCGGAAGGCCCATTCCATGTCGCCAGGCGCAATGCGACCGCGAACGCGCTCGGCGACGACCTTACCGCCGCCTTCCTTGGCCGGCTGCAGGCCGATATCGACACCATCGGCGGCGACGTCGAGCACGACGGCGACCTTCCATTCCGGCACATCGGCAAGCGCGGGGATTTCGGCGAGCGGAACGCCCCAATCGCCTTCCAGCGAAATGGTCTTGATCGGTTCGCGGAAGCCGCGACGCTGATCATATGTCAGGAGCGCCGACTGCAGCGCCTTGCGGGCCGCAACCTGCATCTTCGGATCGAGCGAGGTGCGAACCGAAAGGCCGCCTTCATAGAGCGCCTGGTCGCCATACCGTTCGATGATCTGGCGACGGACTTCCTCGGCGAAGTAATCCGAGGCGAAGAGCGAGGATCCGGTCCGGCGCAGGTTGACGCCGAGCGGTTCCTTCTTGGCCTCCTCGCCCTCCTCGCGGACAACGAAGCCATTTTCGACCATGCGGTCGATGACCCAGTTGCGGCGCTCGAGCGCGGCTTCGGTGCGGCGGAAGGGATGATAGTTGTTTGGGCCCTTGGGGAGAGCCGCGAGATAGGCGGTTTCGGCGATGGTCAGTTCTGTTACCGATTTGTCGAAATAGGTGAGTGCCGCGCCGGCGATGCCATAGGCATTCAAGCCGAAGAAGATCTCGTTCAGATAGAGTTCGAGGATCTTGTCCTTCGAATAGGCCTGCTCGATGCGGAAGGACAGGATCGCTTCCTTGATCTTGCGGTCCATGGTCTGGTCGGACGACAGGAGGAAGTTCTTCGCCACCTGCTGGGTGATCGTCGAAGCGCCCACCGGGCGACGTCCAGACCCAAGGTTCTGGACGTTAACCAGGATCGCGCGACCGAGACCGGTGATATCAACGCCCGGATGGTTGTAGAAATTCTTGTCTTCAGCCGAGAGGAAGGCCGCCTTGACGCGGTCCGGGATCGCCTGGATCGGGAGGAACAGGCGGCGCTCGCGGGCATATTCCGCCATCAGCGCACCGTTGCCGGCATGTATGCGGGTCGTGACCGGCGGCGAATAGCTCGCGAGAACCTCGTAGTCCGGCAGGTCCTTGGTTACACCTATCAGATAGACGGCGATGACCGCCGCGACGCCGAGCGCAAGCACGGACGCCAATCCGAAGAGATATCCAATCAGTCTGATCATGTTTCCGCTACCGGCTCTGCTTCAGGTTCGCGCGCTCTTCTTTAGAGCTTCGCATACCCTGTGGCGTTTTGCACGTCATGCGGTGGATGGCAAGACATGCGGACTTCACGTGTAAGGCCGGGCGATTCGCGATCGCTCACCTTTGCGTAACCTACATCGGAGTAACGGAGACAATGTGAGGAAAATAGGGCCGTTAGCGGCAGAAACCCGCCTCGACCACAGCTTCCCTTTCACGATGTTGCCTAACCGCCATTGGCGAACTGCGGCTCGCGATATCGCTTGATCGCCTCAACCAGAAGATCGGCCACCCTGTCGCGCCAGACCGGATCGAGCAGCAGCTTTTCGTCTTCCTTGTTGGACAGGAATCCGAGCTCCAGAAGAATGGAGGGCACATCGGGCGCCTGCAGAACTCGGAAGCCGGCATGGCGGTGGGGATTGTTGATCAGCGAGATCTGCCCCTCGAAGGAACCGACCACGGCCTGGGCCATGGCGATCGAGAAGGCCTGCGTTTCCCGACGCGTCAGATCGAGCAAGATGTCGCCGACCTCAGGCTCCGTTTCCGTCGGCAGCTGCACCCCGCCGATGGTGTCGGAAAAGTTTTCGCGCTCCGCCAGCTGGGCCGCCATGTGGTCGGAGGCCTTGTCCGAAATCGTGTAGACCGTAGCGCCACGGATATCGGCCTGGCGCAGCGTGTCGGCATGCAGCGAGATCAGGAGATCGGCCCCCTTCTGGCGCGCAATCAGCACGCGCTCGGAGAGCGACAAGAACTTGTCGGCGTCGCGCGTCATCACAGCGCGGATGCCCGGCAGGTCCTTCAGCTTCTCTTGCAAGATCTTGGCAAAGGCGAGCGTGATGTCCTTTTCAGCCGTCTTGGTGGATGCCCCCGTAGCGCCGGCATCGATACCGCCATGGCCCGCGTCGATCGCGATGATAAACTCCTCGGTCGCCGGAGCCGCGACCGGAAGCGCGCTCGTGGGCGAAGCAGCCTCCTGCGGTTCGCTCCAGGCCTGACCCGAGACAAGTGCGGCGAATTCCTGGGCCGGCACCAGTTCGGCATCGAGTACCAGCCGATAGCCGCCTTCAGCCTCGTTCGGCATCACGGTGGCGGTTGCAAGCCGCGCTGGACGTGCCGCCGTCAGGACCAGACGGGCGGAAGTCGCATCCATTGAGCCGTAACGAATGTCGCTGAACAGGCCGGTCGCCTTCAGGTCATCTGCCGCGAAGGCAAAGGCCGTGGCCGGAAGGTCGACGACAATACGATCGGGGTTGGCGATGTAGCGGGTGGCGATCGTCGGTGCGCGATCGAAGTCGAGAACGATGCGGGTCCGCGCCTCATCTCCGGCGATGCGCGCGCCATAGGCCACGAGACGTCCGAGAGGCGCCTCAGCGGTCACGGCATGAACTGAGCCGACAACAGGTGCAATCGGCGCCAGCCAGACGAGCGCCGCCAGAACGATTCGGCTCCAAAGCGCATGTTTTCGCCCCGCCGGTACCGCCAATGCTCGTATCAAATCCTGCCCCCGTCGCGGCAAAGTCACAACTGTGATGCAAATCACAAGCCGCACGCTTCACCATTTCCTGCAATTGTCCGCCGCATGCCTCGCCCTGCCGGCCCGATGAGCGTGGAAATTGCGATTCAGGACCGCTTTCACCCTCGGAATCACGCACACAGAGGCAATGTCTCTAATTCACTGCCATTATGGCATAAATCCGTTTGCTCTTGCTATTGTGACGTAGAAAACATACAAGGCAAACGAGGGATAAAAGTGCAAACGGGATAGAATTCCGCCCACGGCTGCCAACCTCAGACAATGGAATTGGCGCCTGTTCAATCGGACATTCATCTGCCGTCGCCGCATTTTTTCCTGAAACTGGTTCAACACGCCGACAAGGTCGGCACATCATCGGTGGCTCTCCACCATCAGCTCTTTATCGAGCATTCATCGGGCCCATAGGGTTCATATCATTGTCGTTGACGTACGGTTTTTGATGTCTTTGCAACAGGTTTACATAACCAGGAACGGATCGGGATCAGAAAGTGTCCCGCTGTCCGTCCGTATGTTGCAAACCCGGTCCTCCGTGCGTCCACATCTATATCCGGCGCACAGTCCGCTAGGTTCCAGCCGCTTTAAAGTTCAGCGCGCGGGTGGACCACCGACCGAGGGCGCCGAGGAGCACAGCTTAAATGGCAGACAAAATGCTAATCGACGCGTCTCACGAAGAAGAGACGCGCGTTGTCGTCGTTCGCGGTAACCGTATTGAAGAATTCGACTTCGAATCCCAGCACAAGAAGCAGATACGCGGCAATATCTATCTGGCAAAAGTAACGAGGGTCGAGCCCTCGCTGCAGGCCGCCTTCGTCGATTACGGCGGCAACCGTCACGGCTTCCTGGCCTTTGCCGAAATCCACCCCGACTACTACCAGATCCCGCTTGCCGACCGTCAGGCACTGCTTCGTGCGGAAGCCGAAGAACACCGCAAGGAAAACGACGTCGAAGGCGATGAGGTCTTCAACGACCCTGCCCAGCAAGATCAGCCCGACATCGGTATCAACACCACCAACTCCGTCACCTCGGCGATCGTTGATGACGTGGCAGCCGAACTGGCGGCTGAAGCCGATGCTGATGTCGCCGCAACAGCCGTCGTCGAAGGCGAGAGCGAAGTCGCTGCCGAAGAGCCTGTGGCCAAGGCCAAGCCGAAGCGGGTTCGCAAGCCGCGCGCCAAGAAGGCCGCCGCCGAGGAAACCACTGCCGAGGATGGCAGCGAAGGCTCCGACGACGTCGATGGCGGCACGATCGCTGCCATGGTCGACATGGACGAGATTTCCGAAGAAGCCGGCGGACGCCGCGGCGGCCGTCGTGACGATGATGACGGCGACGATGATGACGACGATCACGTCGAAGAAAAGGAAGAGATCGAATCCGTTGGCGCCGAAGACGCCATGGAAGAGGTTCCGGATCGCGTCCAGCGCAAGCCGCGCAAGCAGTATCGCATCCAGGAAGTGATCAAGCGCCGGCAGATCCTGCTCGTGCAGGTCGCCAAGGAAGAGCGTGGCAATAAGGGTGCTGCTCTCACCACCTATCTGTCGCTCGCCGGTCGTTACTCGGTTCTGATGCCGAACACGGCACGTGGCGGCGGCATTTCCCGCAAGATCACCCAGCCGACCGACCGCAAGCGGTTGAAGGAAATCGCCCGCGGGCTCGAAGTGCCGCAGGGCATGGGCGTGATCCTGCGCACCGCCGGTGCCAACCGCACCAAGGTCGAGATCAAGCGCGACTTCGAATATCTGATGCGCCTGTGGGAGAACGTCCGCACGCTGACGCTCGCCTCCACCGCGCCGTGCCTGGTCTATGAGGAGGGCTCGCTGATCAAGCGCTCGATCCGCGACCTCTACAACAAGGACATTTCCGAGATTATCGTCTCGGGCGAAGAAGGCTATCGTGAAGCGAAAGACTTCATGAAGATGCTGATGCCGAGCCATGCCAAGGTGGTTCAGCCCTATCGCGACCTGCATCCGATCTTCGCGCGCTCGGGCATCGAAGCCCAGCTTGACAAGATGCTGCAGCCGCAGGTGACGCTGAAGTCGGGCGGCTACATCATCATCAACCAGACAGAAGCGCTGGTGTCGATCGACGTCAACTCCGGTCGTTCGACCCGCGAATATTCGATCGAGGACACTGCCCTCCAGACGAACCTGGAAGCCGCTGAAGAAGTCGCCCGCCAGCTGCGTCTGCGCGACCTTGCCGGCCTGATCGTCATCGACTTCATCGACATGGAAGAAAAGCGCAACAACCGCGCTGTCGAGAAGAAGCTGAAGGATTGCCTGAAAAACGACCGCGCCCGCATTCAGGTCGGCCGCATCTCGCATTTCGGCCTTCTGGAAATGTCGCGCCAGCGTATCCGCGCCTCGGTTCTGGAATCGACCACGCAGGTCTGCCCGCATTGCGCCGGTACCGGCCTCATCCGCTCGCAGTCTTCCGTTGCCCTGCATGTTCTGCGCGGCATCGAAGAGTTCCTGCTGAAGGCGACGACGCACGACATCATCGTGCACACGACGCCGGAGACGGCACTCTACCTCCTCAACCAGAAGCGTGACACGATCGTCGACTATGAAGGCCGCTTCGGCGTGTCCATCGTCATCGACGGCGGCATGCCCGCCCAGCATGGCGGCTCGCAGCACTTCACCATCGAACGCGGCGAGGCCGTCGAGAACCCGGTGAAGATCGAAAGCCTGCTGTCGCTTCTGCCCGAGATCGAGGAAGAGGACGACTACGTTCCGGAAGCCGAGGACGAAGACGAGGAAGAAATCGTCGTCGCCGCCAAGGCCGAGACCGCGCCGCAGCCGGCTCGCGCCGACAGCGAAGACGGCAATCGCAAGCGCAAGCGTCGTCGTCGTCGCCGCGGCAAGAATGGCCAGAACGGCAACGGCACCCATGCGGACGGCCAGAATGGCGACAACGGTGCCGACCTCGATGATGAGGATGGTGACGAGGGCGAGGACGATGCCGGCGAAAGCAATGGCGAGATCCGCGCAATCGAAGCCGAAGGAGACGGCAATGGTGACGACGCCCAGAAGCGCAAGCGCCGCCGTCGCGGCAAGCGCGGGGGCCGTCGCAATCGTCCGGGCGAAGAAGGCTCGATGGAAGCTTCCGACGAGAACGACGACAATGGTGACGGCGATGACGCGGACGAGGTGTCGGTCGAGGCCGTAACCGCTGATGCCGCCGAGGTTGTCGAAGCGGTTGAAACCGAAGTTGTCGCCGATGCTCCGGCAGCCGACAAGCCGAAGCCGCGCCGCACGCGCAAGGCCAAGGTGAGTGCCGAACCCGAAGCTGTGGCCGAGGTGGCACCTGCCGCCGTTGTCGCTGCGCCGGTGGCACCTGTTGCCGAGGCCGTCGTCGAAAAAGCACCGGTTGCCGCACCGGCTCCGGTCGCTGCACCGGCCCCTGCTCCGGCTGCCGAAGAGGCAAAGCCGGCCCGCGCCAACCGCGAATCCAACGTGGCGTCGTCCGAACCGGTCGTGACTTCGGTCAAGGCCACGGAAGACAGCGCCGATGCCAAGCCCAAGAAGGGCGGCTGGTGGCAGAAGCGCGGTGGTTTCTTCTAAGACCCGCGCAGCCATGATTGAATGCTAAAAGGGCCCTTCACGGGGCCCTTTTTTTTGTCACAAGGATCCGGCCGATCAGGCGCGGGGACGTGCGCGTTTCATCACCGATGTCGGACCACCGGCGAAGGTGGTGTCATACCCGTGAGTATAGCCGCATTTCTCGGCCACGCGGATCGATGCAGCGTGTTCTGGCGCCAGGATACAGACGGTCTGTCCATGGGGATTATGGGCGTCGATCCACGTATGGGCGGCCTGCATGACTTCGGTCGCGAGACCGCGTCCGTGACTTGCCGAGACGATCGCCCAGCCGGCTTCGGGTTCCGGCCCGAGCGGCGGATCCATGTCGCGACGGAAATCGGCGAAGCCTGCTTCCCCGATATAGTGGCCATCTGCCCGGTCCTCGATCACCCAATAGCCGAAGCCGAGCGCATGCCAATGGCCAATGTAACGGAGAAGCCGCGACCAGGTTTCGCTCGCGGTCGAGGGGCGGCCAATAATGTGGCGGTAGATGGCTTCGTCCTGCCACATGGCGACCATCGGCTCGAAATCGTCGACGCGGTGCGCCCGCAGGCGCGTGCGCTCGGTCAGAATGTCAGGAGCCGTGGCGAGCGAAGTGATCCGCTTGATTGTCATGCCCGGCTCCCCTCTCTATTCAGGCCACAAACTTCAGAGACTGAATCACCTGGCTCTCACTCTGATTCAGAAACTCGCGCGAAGTCGTTGATCGCGAATCAATTTCGCTCAATGCCTAAGCGTTTTTCGACAGCCAATTTTCCAGCCGATCCGTCGCCTCGACCATCTCTGCCATGGTGCCGGCATAAGACAGCCGCATGGCCAGATGGCCCTCCACCGGATCGAAATCACGGCCGGGCGTGACGGCCACATCGGTCTCGGCGAGAATGCGCTTCGCAAAGCCCATGCTGTCATTCGTAAAGCTGCTCGCATCGACATAGGCGTAGAAGGCGCCGTCCATCGGCGACAATAGCGGCAGGCCAAGCGCCGGCAGGCGGGCCATCAGGAAATCGCGGTTGGCCTGGCAGGCGGCCTTGTAGTGCTCCAGCTCATCCGTGGCACTCAAGGCGGAAAGCGCTGCGATCTGCGAGAGTTCCGGAGCGGAGATGTAAAGGCTCTGGGCGACGCATTCGACCGGGCGGACCAGCTCTTGCGGCAGCACCATCCAGCCGATCCGCCAGCCGGTCATGCAGTAATATTTGGAGAAGGAGTTGATGATGACGGCATCGTCGCCGATCTCCAGCGCCGTCGTCTCATCCGCGCCATAGGTCAGGCCGTGATAGATCTCGTCGGAGATCAGCGTGATCCCCTCACCCTGGCAATAGTCATAGACCGCCTTCAGCTGCGCCTTGGTCGTCACGGTGCCGGTCGGATTGGCGGGGCTGGCGAGCAGCACACCCTTGAGGCGAACGCCCGCCTCGACTTGCGCCTGCTCCAGGCTTTCCGGCGTCAGCGTAAAGCCGGTGTCCGGGCCGACGGCGACCTCGACCACTTTCAGGCCAAGCGCTGCGAGGATGCTGCGATAGGCGGGATAGCCGGGCCTTGCGATGGCGACGGCATCGCCAACGTCGAAGAGCGACAGGAAAGCGAGGTTGAAGCCGGCGGACGAGCCTGTGGTGACGACGATGCGGTTCCAGTCGACGGAGACGTTGTGTCGGCGCCGGTATTCCTCGGCGAGCGCCTGCCGCAGGCCCGTCAACCCGAGCGCATCCGTGTAGCCGATTCGGCCGCCTTCGAGCGCCTGACGCGCGGCTTCAAGCGCTGCCTGGGGTGCCGGATGGCCGGGCTGACCGACGGCCATGGAAATGACCGGGCGTCCCTCCTGCCGTCTGCGGGTGGCTTCGGCCAGAATATCCATGGCGTGAAAGGGTTCGACGGCGCTGCGGCGGGAAATCGAAATCAATGCTTGGCTCCTCGATCAGATGCCCGACATTTGCCGTAAAGCGCGCGTCATCACAATGGAGAGGCTGGACAAGGCAGTGCAAAAAAGCCATTCCGCTTGAAAGCATGAGCCTTTAGGCTTGATGCCAGCCGGTGAAGACGACCCGATATCGCGCCGGGCACCAAGAATGAAGACGGCAAGGACGAGGAACGACATGGCCCTGAACTTCAAGATGATCGCCAGCGCAAGCGTGGCACTCCTTCCCGCCCTGCTGCCGCTTCCGGCCGTGGCTCTCGACGATGCACAGAAGAAGGAATTCGGCGAATTCATCCGCGAATACCTCATCGAGAACCCCGAAATCATGCTCGAAGTGCAGGAATCCCTGCAGAAGAAGCAGGAAGAGATCCGCTCGCAGCGCTCGGCCGAGGCCCTCTCGACCAACAGGGACGCGATCTTCAATTCTGCCTATGATCTGGCCATCGGCAATCCGGAGGGCGATGTCACCGTGGTCGAGTTCTTCGACTACAATTGCGGCTATTGCCGACGGGCCCATGCCGACATGGAAGCCGTCATCGCCGAGGACAAGAATGTCCGCTACGTCCTCAAGGAATTCCCGATCCTCGGACCGGACTCGGAAGCCGCGCACAAGGTGTCGGATGCCGTGCGCAAACTGTCGCCCGACAACTACGGTGCCTTCTTCCGCGCCATGATGACCCAGGACGGCCGCGCCTCGGAAGAGAGCGCGATCGCCATTGCCGGCGAGCTCGGCCTGGCCGAGGATGCCATTCGCGCCAAGATGGCCGAAAGCTCGAATGCCGAACAGGTGCAGGAAGCCTATCAGCTGGCGACCAGCCTCGGCATCACCGGCACGCCTTCCTATGTCATCGGCAACGAAACCGTTCCTGGCGCCGTTGGCAAGGAAGCGATCGTCGCCAAGGTCGGTAATGTGCGCGCCTGCGGCAAGGCCACCTGCTGAGGGACAAAACCTCCCTCTTTCCCCTCCCCGCGCCTGCCCAATACCCGGTTTTCCGGGGACGGTTTGGCGCGATCACGGCAAAGGGCTTTCCCTACAGGGGCTCTCGGTCTATAGGAGGCGGTTGAAAGTCGACGGAAGCGTAGATGAGCAAAACCATTTTCGTGCTGAACGGCCCCAATCTCAACATGCTGGGAAAGCGGGAACCGGGGATCTATGGCGGCAAGACGCTCGCCGATATCGAGGCAGACTGCAAGGCCGCCGGCGCCGAGCTCGGGCTGACCATCGACTTCCGCCAGTCCAATCATGAGGGTGACCTCGTGAGCTGGTTGCACGAGGCAGGCGAGAAGTCGGTCGGCGTCGCAATCAATGCCGGGGCCTATACGCATACGTCGATTGCCCTGCATGACGCGATCAAGGCCGTATCTCCGCTTCCGGTGATCGAGGTGCATATTTCCAACGTGCATGCGCGCGAGGAATTCCGCCACAAATCGGTGATAGCGCCCGCGTGCAAGGGCGTGATCTGCGGCTTCGGACCTCATAGCTACATCCTGGCGCTTCAGGCGCTGAAAACCATCACGCAATAACAAGAATTACAGGACATCCACCCATGGCTGAAAAGAAATCGGGCATCGATCAGAAGCTGATCCGCGATCTCGCGAACATCCTCAACGACACCGATCTCACCGAGATCGAAGTGGAGCAGGACGACCTGCGCATCCGCGTTTCGCGCAACGGCACGCCTGTCATGATGCCGCAGCAGATGCAGGGTTATGCCTACCAGGCGCCGGCCGCACCGGCTGCTGCTCCTGCCGCTGTCGCCGCACCCGCTGCTCCTGCCGCCCGTGACCTTTCCAACGCTGTCACCGCCCCCATGGTCGGAACAGTTTACCTGTCGCCGGCCCCCGGCGCGCGCGCTTTCGTTGAAGTCGGCCAGATGGTCAAGGAAGGCCAGACGCTTCTGATCATCGAAGCCATGAAGACCATGAACCAGATCCCCTCGCCCAAGTCCGGCAAGGTCGTCGAGATCGTTATCGATGACGCAAGCCCGGTCGAATACGGCGAGCCTCTCGTGATCATCGAGTGATCCGATGAGCGGTATCTCGAAAATCCTCATCGCCAACCGCGGCGAAATCGCGCTGCGCGTGCTTCGCGCCTGCAAGGAACTCGGCATTGCGACCGTGGCGGTCCATTCGACCGCCGACGCCAATGCCATGCATGTGCGCCTTGCCGACGAAAGCGTGTGCATCGGCCCGCCGCCGTCGCGCGACAGCTATCTCAACATCCACCAGATCGTGGCTGCCTGCGAGATCACCGGTGCTGATGCAGTCCATCCGGGCTACGGCTTCCTGTCGGAAAATGCCAAGTTCGCCGACATCCTCGACGCCCATGGCATCACCTTCATCGGACCGACGGCAGAGCATATCCGCCTGATGGGCGACAAGATCACGGCGAAGAAGACCGCGGTCGAACTCGGCATTCCCGTCGTTCCGGGTTCCGACGGCGAAGTGCTGCCCGAGAACGCGATGAAGATTGCGCGCGAAATCGGCTTCCCTGTGCTGATCAAGGCGACTGCCGGTGGCGGTGGCCGCGGCATGAAGGTGGCGAAGAACGAGGCCGAGCTGGAAGAAGCCGTGTCGACGGCCCGTTCCGAAGCGCTGGCCGCTTTCGGCAACGACGCCGTCTACATGGAAAAATATCTCGGCAAACCGCGCCACATCGAAGTGCAGGTTGTCGGTGACGGCGCGGGCAACGCCATCCATCTCGGTGAACGCGACTGCTCGCTGCAGCGCCGCCACCAGAAGGTCTGGGAAGAAGCCAATTCCCCTGCCCTCAACGTCGAACAGCGCATGAAGATCGGCCAGATCTGCGCTGACGCGATGAAGAAGATGAAATACCGGGGCGCCGGCACGATCGAATTCCTCTACGAAAACGGCGAGTTCTTCTTCATCGAGATGAACACCCGCCTGCAGGTGGAGCATCCGATCACCGAAGCCATCACCGGCATCGACCTCGTGCATGAGCAGATTCGTGTCGCCTCCGGCGCCGGCCTGTCGGTCACGCAGGATCAGGTGGTGTTCTCCGGCCATGCCATCGAATGCCGCATCAATGCCGAGGACCCGCGCACCTTCGTGCCGTCGCCCGGCACGATCACGCATTTCCATGCACCGGGTGGTCTCGGCGTTCGTGTCGATTCGGGCGTCTATGCCGGCTACAAGATCCCGCCTTACTATGACAGCCTGATCGGCAAGCTGATCGTGCATGGACGCACCCGCGTCGAATGCATGATGAGGCTCCGCCGCGTTCTCGACGAATTCGTCGTCGACGGCATCAAGACGACGCTGCCGCTGTTCCAGGATCTCGTGGCCAACCAGGACATCGCCAACGGCGACTACGACATCCACTGGCTGGAACACTATCTGGCCGAAACCTCGGCCAAGTAAACAAGATGGCTGGGCGACGCAGCAGGGACCGAAGCATTACGCCGGAGCTCCTGCTGCGCGCCTATTCCATCGGCATGTTCCCGATGTCGGAATCGGCCGACGACCCCGAACTCTTCTGGGTCGAGCCGGATATCCGCGGGATCATCCCGCTCGACGACTTCCACGTCTCGAAAAACCTGCAAAAGGCGATCCGCAAAGCCCCCTTCGACATCCGCTTCGACACCGCCTTCGACCAGGTGGTGGCCAAATGCGCCGAAGCGGCCGACGACCGGCCGAGCACTTGGATCAACCAAACCATCCGCGACCTCTACAGCGCGCTGCACCGCCTCGGCCACGCCCATAGCGTCGAAGCCTGGGAGGGCGACGAACTCGTCGGCGGCCTCTACGGCGTCACGCTTGGCTCGGCCTATTTCGGCGAGAGCATGTTCTCACGGCGCACGAATGCCTCGAAGATCTGCCTCGTGCATCTGGTGGAGCGGTTGCGGGAGCGTGGTTTCACGCTTCTGGACACGCAGTTCACCACGGAGCATCTGAAGACGTTCGGGGCGGTGGATATTCCGAAGGCGGAGTATGGCGTGCTGCTGGACCGGGCGATGGAGAGCGAGACGTTGAGGTTTTAGAGGGTGTGGTGTCGATAGGTGCTGCAGCTTACCTTTTGTGCCACCCCATTTTGGACGTCGCGCCTCAGCAATTGCAGATTATCGCTCTATGCACTATAGTTCACTGAACTAGGGCACCTGCATGCGTATCTTCGCAACGAAATGGATGGTGCGATTTGCCCGCAAGCAACGGATAGCAGAATTCAGCCTGCGTGAAGCGATTGACCGAGCCGAATGCGGCTTAGTGGATGCCGACTTGGGAGGTGGCCTTATCAAGCAGCGCGTGGCACGCAGCGGTCAGGGACGCTCTGGCGGCTACCGCATGATCGTTGCCTACAGAGAAGGTGACCGGGCCGTGTTGCTCTATGGTTTCGCCAAGAGCGAGCAGGAGAATATCGATCCGGACGAATTGCTGACATTGCGGGAGATCGGGGCAGCTTGGCTTGCGGCGGAAGATGCGATGTTGGCGAAAGCACTGAGTGATGGAACTGTCCAAGAGGTTGATGGATGACTAACAGCAAGCAGGTTAGCCGCTTAACTGAGGCGTTGCTCGAAACCGCTGCGGATATGAACAGAAGTGGGATTTTAAGTTCCAAAGCACACGAAAAGATCACTCTTCGGCACCTCGGGCGCAATGAGGAGCCTTTGCATGAGGAAATTTCTCCTGAAGGAATCCGCAAGCTACGGGAGGACGCCCATCTGAGTCAGGCGGTATTTGCCCGCTATCTCAATTTGACCCCGGGCTATGTTTCGCAGCTTGAGCGCGGGACAAAGCGGCCGACCGGTTCAGCGCTGGCGCTTCTGAACATCATTCGCCGCAAAGGGATTGAGGCGATTTCGTAATCGCCTGGGGCCACCGAACAACTGACTTGCAGTTGGGCAGCGACGCGTTGAGACCTGAGTGAAGACCAAAGTTTCGACGCTTGGCTTGTCAGGACCTAGCTTTTAACGGCTAACGCAAGCCGTGTCGGCGGATTATCAGTTGCCGTTTCCCCAAAATCCCCTTGAGCCGGACCCAAGGTCATAGCCTACAACCGTCTCAATTGATGACGGAGGTGACATGGCTGACGACAGAACAAAGGACTCTTGGCTAACTGCGGCGCAGTGTGCCAAGCGCACTGGGCTGACCGTGCGGGCGCTCAGGATCTATGAGGCGGCGGGGCTTCTCGCCCCGCGCCGCACGGAGAAGAACTGGCGGCTCTATGGGGCGCAGGATCTGGCGCGGCTTACTGAAATCCTGACGCTGAAGCGGCTGGGGCTCACGCTGGAGCAGATCAGCCGGCTGCTGGCCGGGCAAGCAACCGATCTTGAGCGTGTCCTGTCCGTCCAGGCGAGTGCGCTTAGGGAACAGATGGTGCGCGTCCAGCAAAGCCTTACCCTCATCGATAACATGCAAACGAAGATGGCAACCGGGGAGATCCTCTCCACGGACGACCTGCTCGCACTCGCAAGGGATCATTCGATGACAGAAACAACCTCCGAAACCATCGCCTGGCGGCGTTATGAACAGATGCGGCCTCGCACGGAGCAGGCGATCGACGGTAGGCTCTATGCCGACTACGCGGGGCATTATCGGCTCGACACTGTCGTCTTCACCATTCGCCACGAGGATCAGAGGCTCTTTGCCCGTGTCACCGGGCAAGTCGAACTCGAGCTTTTCGCCGAAGAGGTCGACCGGTTCTTTTACAAGGCGGTGCCGGCACAGATCAGCTTCATCCGGAATGCGGAGGGTATGGTCATGGCCCTGACACTGCATCAGAACGGACACGAAGAGACCGCCGAGCGGGTGGAGACTGGCACGGCTGCAACGTTGGAGGCGACACTGGCGGAGAGGATCAGGGAGAAGCGTCCCGTTGAGAACAGCAGGCTTCTTTTACAAGAGCTCGTGCACCAGCATCAGAAAGGGGAACCCGATTATGCCAAGATGACTCCACCGCTTGCCGCGATCGCGCGCGAACAGGCCGAGATCATCCGGGGCGAGTTGCAGCGGCTTGGAGCGTTGAAAGGTATCACGTTCATGGGTGTGACGGATGACGGCTGGGACGTCTACGATGTGAGTTTCGAGAGGGGATGCCAGGAATGGAGCTTTTCGCTGGCGACAGACGGGCGATTCGACGGAATAATCTTCCGTCGGCTAATGTGAGGTCTAATCTCTACCCGCCCGCCTTCCGCCGCCGCGGCCGCTTCAACATCCCTCTAAACAGCCCCCGCTTCTCGATCGGCTCGAACACTGCGTCCGAGCCTTCGGGATCCAGAATTTCATGGTCGGCGAGCCATTCTTCGAGGTCTGAGATCGTCGGCGTCTCGTAGGGCTTCAGCGTTTCGCCCCCAGCGCCTTCGTTCTCGGCCCTCAGCATCTCGATGGCTGCAATCAGCGAGCCGCCTCGGCGGATGGCCCGGTCTATGGCGTCGGGTGTTACCCCCAGATGCTCGGCCAGCAGGTCGTTGCGGAAGCTTGTGATCTTCGCCGAGAGGTCTTCCGAACCGCCCGCCTCAAGCGCCACATCGCATTCCTGGTCGAAGCGCATCGAGCGGTTGTTGATGTTGGACGAGCCGACGCGGAGATACCGGTCGTCGACAATCATCAGCTTAGCGTGCACGTAGATCGCCTGCCCTCCGGCGGTGACCGGGTGATAGATTTTGAAGCGTCCATGGTCGTCGTGTCGGCGCATGGATTCGGCAAGCCGGGCGCGGGCCGTGTCCATGGCGATCGTGCCGAGCCAGTTGTCCGAGGTCGTCGGATTGATCAGCACGAATTCCGGCCCGTCCGGCTCGGCGAGCCTCCGCGCGATGGCTTGTGCGATGGCGCGCGAGGCGAAATACTGGCTTTCGGCATAGACGGTGTGTCGGGCCACGTTGATCATGTCGAGATAGAGCTGCTCGATCTCGGTGACGGCAGTCTCGTCCTGATAGGCGGGGCTGGTGCGGGCAATCGCAATGTCGACGCGGCCGAAGGAGAAGTTCGGCGCCACCTCTGCCTGAGCCGTCTCTGCCGCGACCGGCACAACATCCTTGCCGCCGGCACGGATCCAGCGTTGGCGGCAGAGTTCGCCGAGGGCCAGGGCTGCCGGACCGGTGAAGCGACTGGAGATGTCGTGCCAGGGGCCGTAAGGCTTGCCGTTCGGGCGGCGTCTGTCGGGGTTTTCGTCGAGATGCTCGCGCGTATCCCAGCGGTCGAGCGTCACGTCGATACCGCCGCAATAGGCAACGGCATCGTCGATCACCAGCATTTTCTGGTGATGCGAACTGCCGAGCGGATGCTTGCCGTCCAGACGGACGGAAATCTGCTTGTTCCACTTCCAGCGCAGAAGATAAGGCAGGTTCGATGGCCTCGCCCAGCTGGCAAGCGGCGCCGGGCTCCACAGCAGGATCTTGATTTGCAGCCCCGGGGTGCGGCGGGCAAGCCAAAGAAGGAAGTCGCCGACCGCGCGCGGGGCTCCATCATCGACTTTGGGATGGCCAAGGGTGATCGAGGCATCGAAATCCCAGCCAACGAAGTAGATCACCCGCTTCGCCGCCATCATCGAGGCACGGATCGAGGCGAAATAGTCATTGGCATCGATCAGGATCGAGAAGTCGTCAGCTTTCTCGATACGCCAGCTGTTCCGGGAAGGCGAAAAAAGGGAGGGAGGCGCCATCATTTACTCCAGACACGGGGTCGCAACACTCGGCTAGCGTAACCGGCGCGTCAGGTCCAGCCTTAAGGGTAGTGGCCGCGGTCCGGCTTGCAAGCGGCGGAGGTGAAGAATGCCCGGTGCATCTCGCACTCAGTATGGAGCCTCACCCGTTTGTGTGCCACGCGCAGGCTGTTGTTCCCCGCCCCGCGCAACCAATCGCCAGCCCAGTCGTTCTCCCTTCGAAACTCATTTTAAGGGAGCGGATAATGGCGAAGGATGATGCGACGGTGACGTATGACGGGCCGGCAGGCGGCTGGGGTTCGCTTCGGGGCATTGCCCGGATCGCCGGCGACGAAGGCATCAGCGCTGGCGCCATCGCTACACTTCTGGAGCAGAACAAGCCGGGTGGCTTCGCTTGTGTTTCCTGCGCCTGGACCAAACCAGCCGATCACCATCCCGTGGAATTCTGCGAAAACGGCGCCAAGGCGACGCTTTGGGAGCTGACCAGCCGAACGGCCACTCCGGACGTCTTTGCCCGGCACAGCGTGAGCGAGCTCAAGACCTTCAGCGATTACGATCTGGAGCAGCTGGGGCGGTTGACCCATCCGATGCGTTATGACCGGGCGAGTGACCATTACGTGCCCTGCTCCTGGGACGAGGCATTCGCCGAGATCGGGCGTGAGTTGAAGGCCATGGATCCGAAGAAGACGGTCTTCTACACCTCCGGCCGCGCCAGCCTTGAGACGTCCTACTGCTGGGCGCTGTTTGCCCGTGCCTATGGCCACAACAATCTGCCCGACAGTTCCAACATGTGCCACGAGACGACCTCGGTGACGCTGAAACAGGTGATCGGCTCGCCGGTCGGCACCGTCGTGCTCGACGATTTCAAACATTGCGATGCGATCTTCTTCTTCGGCCAGAATACCGGCTCCAACAGCCCGCGTTTCCTGCATGTGCTGCAGGCGGCGGTCAGGCGGGGCTGCCGGATCGTCACCTTCAACCCCGTGCGCGAGCGAGGGCTGGAAAAGATGATCAATCCACAGGAGCCGACGGCGATGGTGACGGGCAGCGAGACGGCGCTGTCCTGCCAGTATCACCAGGTGAGACCGGGCGGCGACATCGCCGTGCTGCTGGGGCTCTGCAAGCATGTGCTGGCCGCCGACGATGCGGCGCAAGCGGATCATCGTCAGGTCATCGACCGCGCCTTCATCGCCGAGCATACCGTCGGCTTCGAAGATTTCGAGGCGCGGCTGAGGGCGCTCGACTGGGCCGAGATCGAGGAGGTCTCCGGGCTCACGCGCGCGGCGATCGAAGCTGCGGGCAGCGTCTATGTCGAAGCCGAGAACACCATCGGCATCTATGGCATGGGCCTCACCCAGCATGTGCATGGCTTCGAGAACATTTCGACCTACACCAACCTGCTGCTGATGAAGGGCAATATCGGCCGCCAAGGTGCCGGAATTTCGCCGGTACGTGGCCATTCCAACGTCCAGGGTCAGCGGACCGTCGGCATTGCGGAAAAGCCGGAACTCGTGCCGCTCGACCGGCTCGCGGAGATGTTCGATTTCTCGCCGCCGCGCGAGAAAGGCATGAACACGGTCGAGGCCTGCGAGGCCATTCTCAAGGGCGAGGTCACTGCCTTTGTCGCGCTCGGCGGCAATTTTCTGCGCGCGATCCCCGAACAGAAGGCGATGGAGGAGGCCTGGCCGCGGCAGCGGCTGACGGTGCAGATCGCCACCAAGCTCAATCGCGGCCATCTGTTCAACGGCGAAATCGCCTATCTCCTGCCCTGTCTCGGGCGCAGCGAGATGGATCCACTGACCGGCCATCCGCAGGTGGTGTCGATGGAAGACAGCCTGAGCTGCGTTCACGGCTCCGTCGGCAAGCGCACGCCAGCGAGCGAACACCTGAAATCGGAGATCGAGATCGTCAGCCGGCTTGCCGAGGCGACCCTGCCGCAGAACCCGAAGATGCTGTGGGGCCACTGGGCGCGCGACACGGCCTCCGTCCGCGATCTGATCGAGAAGACCTATCCCGAGGAATTCCGCGACTTCAACACCCGCATCTTTACGCCCGGCGGTTTCTATCGCGGCAACTCCGCCCGCGAGCGGCAGTGGAAGACGGAGAGCGGCAAAGCCGAGTTCATCACGCCCGAGATGCTCTCGGCCACCGGCTTTCAGCCCGCGCCGGGCCGAATGAGCCTGGTGACCCTGCGCAGCAACGACCAGTTCAACACGACGGTTTATGGCTATAGCGACCGCCTGCGCGGCATAGAGGGCAAGCGCGACGTTCTGCTGATCAGCCCCGCCGAGATCGAGCGGCATGGGCTCACCGTCGGGGAACGAGTGACGCTGGTCAGCGATGCCGAGGATGGGGTCGACCGTCGCGTCGGCGGGCTCGAGGTCATGCCCTTCGACCTGCCGGATGGCTGTGTCGGCGGCTATTATCCCGAGCTCAATCCGCTCGTGCCGCTTGCGCATCACGACCGCGCCTCGAAAACACCGGCCTACAAGTCCGTTCCGGTGCGGATCGAGCGGGGCAGCTGAGGTCGTTCCGTCAGGCTTTTCCCCAGACTTCTGCGCCGATGGAACAATTGGCATGGAACAATGTTGCACGACGCGTGTTGCCCTCGCAGGGCGGCGGCCAAGCGGAAGGTGCGCATGCGTGGGGCAATGACCGACTTTGACGGCGATTCGGGACTGACATCATGAACCTCAATATCTATTGCGGCCCGGCGCCGACACCGGAGATGCTCTGGCGCGACTGGAATTTCGACCCGCCCCTGCTTGCGGCAATCGGCGCGGTTTTCGTGCTGCTGATGACCACTGCCAGCAATCCCCGGCAACGCATGGCCGCTGGCGCTGCACTTCTCGTCATGCTGCTCGCCTTTGTCTCGCCGCTCTGTGCGCTCGCTTCCGCGCTGTTTTCGGCCCGTGTGCTGCATCACATCCTGCTTGTCACGTTTCTGGCCCCACTCATCGTCCTTGCGATCCCGCCGAAGGCGCGCGAGCGTCAGCCCCTGCCGGCGCAGCTCTCCTTTCTGGTGCACACGATCCTGATGTGGGCCTGGCATGCCCCGGAGCCCTATCTCTTCGCCCTCTCCTCGCCTGCGGCCTACTGGCTGATGGAACTGACGCTGATCGGATCGGCGGTCTGGCTGTGGTATGACATCCTGTCGCCGCGGCGCACGGTTGGGCCTTCGGTGGCACTCCTGCTCGGCACGACGATCCAGATGGGCATGCTGGGGGCCTTGCTGACCTTTTCACGCGAGCCGCTGTTTGCCGCCCATATGGACACGACGCATCCCTTCGGCCTGTCGCCGCTCGCCGACCAGCAGCTTTCCGGGCTTCTGATGTGGGTGCCGGCGGCCCTGCCCTATCTTTTCGCCGCTCTTCTCAAGCTGCGCAGCCTGTTTGCCGGGCGCAGCTTCGACAGCGAGGCTCCGCGCTGATGATTGCCATCCTGAAATTCGTGCATATCGCCGCCATCGCCATCTGGACCGCCGGGCTCATCAGCCTGCCGAGCCTTTACGTGCAGCGGGCGCATGTCGAGAACGACGATGCGCTCTACCGCATGCAGCGGATGACCCGCTTTGCCTTTGTCGTGCTGATCTCGCCAGCGGCTTTCATTGCTGTGGCAAGCGGCATCGCACTCAGCTTCATGCGAGAGGTGTTTGCGCCCTGGTTTTCGTGGAAGCTCGCCTTTGTCGGGCTGCTTGCGATTTTCCACGTCTTTTCCGGCTTGGTGGTCATCCGGCTTTTCAAGAAGGGGGAAGTCTATCCGGCCTGGCGCTTTGTCGTGGCAACGGTCAGCTGCTGTGCCGTGGTTCTGGCAATTCTCATTCTCGTGCTCGCCAAGGAGGCGCCCCAGTTCACCCTCCCGGCCGTGATGTACGAACCGGGCGGGCTGCAACGCCTCCTTGAGCCATTCAATCCTTGGGCGACACCATGAGGCCGATTCCGTGATCGAAGATCAGCTTACCACCGTGCCAGCCAGCAACGCCGGTCAAGACGGCCGCCAGAACCGAAAGCAGCATACCATGCGGCAGAACGACCTCCGGATCGATAAGCCGCAAGCCCCAGTTGGCGCCGGCAACCGAGATCAGGGTGATGGCCGCAATGGCATGGGCCCAGCTTGCCGCGCGGGCGCGAATGCCGGGCACCAGCAGCAGCTCGGCCGTTCCGACAAGGCCGGCCGCCACACCCGCGAGGAAGGCCGTACCGGAGGTCCACAGACCGACGCGCAGCCAGAAGGGATCTGCGCTGAACCAGTAGAAGACATCGACGGCGAGCGTGCCGAAGACCAGGGCGATCGGGAAATGTACGCTCATGGCATGCAGCGGGTGACCGGCAACAGCCACGGCGGACGTCTTGTCCTTCTCCTCAAGCTGCTCAATGACGGGGTTCGGTTCGTCAGTCTCAGACATATTGGCCATGAAAGCCCTCCTTTTGCGGAGGAAAGGCCGATGTGCGGCCGAATGTTCCACCGTATCACATGCCTTAGCGTGATCGGCCTTACACTGTCTGCCTGTTCAGGCGATCTGTCGACACTGGATCCGGCCGGCCCCTATGCCGGCGCGATCGCCAATCTCTGGTGGATCATGCTGATCGGCTCTGGTCTCATCCTGGGCCTGGTGCTTGCGCTGCTCGGCCTCGTCTTCTTCAAACCCGGCTTCGGACGCAGCCTCTCACCTAAAGGTTGGATGATTGCCGGCGGTTTGTTTCTGCCCGTTCCCGTGCTGGTCGCGCTGATGGCCTATGGCATGGCGCAGGGGGAATATCTGATCGGCGCCTGGCAGAACGAGCCGGTGGTCGCCCGTGTCGAGGCACATGGCGCCATGTGGCATTGGGGTTTCCGCTATCCGGATCTCGGGGACAACGTGGCGACGGACGGGACCTTGCATATTCCGGCCGGCGGCGTGGTCGAGGTGCGGGTCACCAGTGCCGACGTGGTCCATAGCTTCTGGATCCCGAGGCTCGCCGGCAAGATCGATGCCGTGCCCGGGCATGAGACGGTCGTGCGCATCAAGGCCGATGTGCCGGGCCGCTATGGCGGCATCTGTGCCGAATATTGCGGCACCGGCCATGCCGGCATGCGCTTTACCGTCGAAGCCCATCCGCCCGAAACCTATCGCCAACGTCTGACCGCACTTGCCGCAGGAGTGTCCGCACCATGAACGACGCCAGACCCGAGACGGGCTATCAGACACCGGAAACGGCGATCCGGCTGCACCATGAGCTCGACGCCGTCTGGGGCTCGGGCCATGGTCTGGAGAGGCTGTCGGCGGTGAACCACACCGTTGTCGGCAAGCGCTTCATGGTGACGGCACTCGTGTTCTTCGCGATCGGCGGCGTACTCGCCATGCTGATCCGGGCACAGCTCGCCTCGACCAACAGCGCCTTCCTCGATGCCGCCCAATATGCCCAGGTCTTCACGATGCATGGCGTCATCATGATGTTCCTGTTCGCCATCCCCTTCTTCGAGGGGCTGGCACTGTATCTCCTGCCGAAGATGCTGGGCGCTCGCGACCTCGCCTTCCCGCGCATGTCGGCCTATGGCTACTGGTGTTACCTGTTCGGCGGCTCCTTCCTGGTCGCAGCGCTCATCTTCGGGATTGCGCCCGATGGCGGCTGGTTCATGTATACGCCGCTCTCCTCCCGCCCCTTTTCGCCAGGCATCAATGCCGATGTCTGGCTGCTCGGCATCACCTTCGTCGAGATTTCGGCGCTGGCGGCAGCGATCGAGATCATGGTGACGATCCTGAAGCTCCGGTCACCGGGCATGTCGCTCACCCGGATGCCGATCTTCGCCTGGTACATGCTGGTCGTCGCAGGAATGATGATCATCGGCTTCCCGCCGTTGATCCTTGGCTCCATCTTGCTGGAGGTGGAGCGCGCCTTCGACCTGCCCTTCTTCGACCCGACCCGCGGTGGCGATCCACTGCTCTGGCAGCACCTGTTCTGGCTTTTCGGGCATCCGGAGGTCTACATCATCTTCCTGCCTGCCGCCGGCGCGCTGTCGACCATCATTCCGGTCCTGTGTCGTACGCGACTGGAAGGTTACGGGCTGATCGTCGCCGCCATCGTCGCCATGGCGTTTCTGTCCTTCGGGCTGTGGGTCCACCACATGTATACGGTGGGCATTCCGCATGTGGCGCTTTCCTTCTTCTCGGCGGCAAGTGCGCTCGTTGCCATCCCGACCGGCATCCAGATCTTCGCCTGGCTTGCGACCATGGCGCATGGCAGGCCGCGCTATTCGATCCCCATGCTGCATGTCTTCGGCTTTTTCTTCGTCTTCGTGGCGGGTGGCCTGACTGGTGTGATGCTGGCCATGGTGCCCTTTGACTGGCAGGCGCATGACACGCATTTCGTCGTGGCGCATCTGCATTACGTGCTGGTCGGCGGCTTCGTCTTTCCGATGATGGCAGCGGCCTATTACTGGCTGCCGCACATCACCGGGCGCCAGCCCGTGCAGCACCTGTCGAAGCCCGCCTTCTGGCTGGTCTTCATCGGCTTCAATGTCACATTCTTCATCATGCACCTGACGGGCCTGCGCGGCATGCCGCGCCGTGTCTTCGAATACCCGCAGGCAGCCGGCTGGGAGGTCTTGAACTTCATCTCCTCGGTCGGCAGCTTCGTGATGACGATCGGCTTTGCGCTGGTGGCCCTCGACCTGATCATGCTCATTCGCCATGGCCGGCCATTCCGGCGCGACCCCTGGGAAGCCGGAACGCTGGAATGGGCGACGCCCACGCCGCCGCCATCCTACAATTTCGGCTCGTTGCCGCATATCGACGTCCGCGCCGATGCGCTCGAGCCGCGCAGCCTCGGCCCGGAGCTCGCCGCCGGACGCGGCTATCTCGGCTTCATGCGCAATGGCTGGATGGAGACGCTGACGGTGGACATGGTGAGCGGCCGCCTCGACCATGTGGTCGTGCTTCCCCGCCCCACCTATCTGCCGCTCTGGACGGCGATGGCCACGGCGGCCTTTTTCGCCAGTCTGCTCGCCAAGCTCTACTGGCTGACGCCGGTCGCCTTCGTCGTGGTCATCATCTTCTTCTTCCTGTGGACGCCGGCGACGGGGCTGAAGCAAGATATAGGCCCACTCGAGATCGGGCGGGGCGAACGGGCCCTGCACCACCAGGAAGTGGCGCAGCCGCCCTCCTGGTGGGCCGTGGTCTTTGCCCTTGCCGCCAATGCGACGCTCTACACGTCCCTGGTGTTCGGTGCCTTCTTCCTCTGGCTATCCGCCCCCAACTGGCCGCCGCCGGATCTCGACTTCACCTTTGTCCTGCCGTCGCTGGTCGGTGCTGGCGCCCTCGTCATGGCAGCGATCGCGGGACGCTTCGCCGATGGTCAGCCCGGCCGGACGGTCACGAGCCTGGCGGTAACGCTTGGTGCGCATGTGATCAGCGTCGGTGCGGTCGCAGTGCTGCTGATGTCGATCCCCGCACCGACCGGGCATGCTGCCTCCGCTTCGGCGTTTGCGGTCGCCTTTTACGTTGCGCTGCAAGCAGCGATCGGCGCGGTGCTGGCGATCTACGGGCTGTGGCGCTGGAATAGCGGGTATATCGGGCCGTCACGCGTGCTCGATCTGCGCATCGGACGGCTGTGGCACGACTACACGGCCGTGGCCGGCCTGATCGGACTCGCCTTCCCCTTCGTGTTGCAGAGCCTGACCGGGATCGGAGGGCGATGAGATGAAGGTGTCCCCGTTCCTCCTGCTACTGACAGGCTTCGTAATCTGGTCAGGTGCCTTCCTGCTTCTTTATGGGGTGCAGGCAACCGGATGCCATCTCGGCTGGCACCAGATCGATGTCGGCCCAATCTCGGCGCTGCGGCTGTTGCTCGCGATGATGCTCGTCATTGTTCTGGTGCTGATCGGTGGGCTACACTGGTTTGCGACCAGGGCACTCACAGAGCCGCAAACCGATGAGGTACGGCTGCTGCACAAGATCGCCGGGATGCTGCAGGCGGCCGCCCTGGTTGCGACGCTGATCACCTATGGCGGTGTAATGTGGCTGACCTTGTGCTAGTGGCTCGCCTCAGCCACGGCCAGCCGCGACGATCTTCGCGATGCAGATCTTGCTCTCTTCCCTCATCGCTTCAAACGCCCGCTTCGCCGTCGCCGGCGGCCATAGCTCTCTCGCGCCTGTCATAGAGCGGCGGCTGGGCTACTTTAGGGTCGCCGTGATCTCGCTTATTGCGGGATCGGCGCCCTCATCGTGCAGACGAGGCCGGTCGGGTGATATTCGACGCTGACCTGTCCGGCGAAATCGGCAGCGAAGATCCGCGAAATAAGCTTCGAGCCAAATCCTTGCGTCTTTGGCTCATGCACATGCGGCCCACCGCTTTCCTGCCAGATGAAATGGAAAGCTTCGTTGGGATTGTCAGCCCTGCGGTCGACCTGCCAGCGAATGTCAATCTTGCCATTGCCATCGGAGAGCGCGCCATACTTCGTCGCGTTGGTGGCAAGCTCGTGGATGGTGAGCGCCACCGTCAA
This sequence comes from Rhizobium rosettiformans, assembly GCF_016806065.1. Classification (NCBI taxonomy): domain Bacteria; kingdom Pseudomonadati; phylum Pseudomonadota; class Alphaproteobacteria; order Hyphomicrobiales; family Rhizobiaceae; genus Rhizobium; species Rhizobium rosettiformans. The sequence goes on along the minus strand of NZ_CP032405.1, from coordinate 3,162,579 downwards.
AGCGTGTTTGGCGGTCAGGTCGAGATCGTGACCGGAAATCGAGAACCGCTGCTCGCTCTGCACATGCGGGCGCAGCGCGTTTTCGACCACGGCACGGATCGGTGCATCCTGCAGGGCCTTCCTGGAAATCATGTCATTGGCCTCGGCCAGCGCCTGCAAACGGCCGGTAAAGGCATCGCGGCGATCACGGATATCGTCGCCTTTCAGCGTCTGACGCGCGATAGCGCTAACCACGGCGAGCGTGTTTTTGATGCGGTGTTGCAGTTCACCGTTCAAGAGCTCCAGCCGCTGCCGGGCGTCGGTAACGTCGGAGATGTCCTTGGATATCGACAGGATATGGGAGGGGCTGCCGTCGGCCTTGAAAATCGGTGCCACCTGAACATCCCAGAAGCGGCTATTGCCCTTCACGGTGTTCGCTTCACCCACGAAGCGCGATGGCTTTCCGGCAATCGCCGCTTCCACGGCCTGTCTAGCGGCGGTGTTGCCGTCGCCACTCCAGAAATCCGGCCAGGGGCAGCCCTTGAGCGGGGCAAAGTCGTCAACTTCCATGACCCGCTTGCCGCCTTCGCTCATGAATTGCAAGCGACCCTGGAGATCGAGCACCTTGATGCAGTCGCCGCAGCCACTCAGGACCGCCGCAAGAAACGCATCGTTGCCGACCAATAGCGGATCAGCCGCCGTCAGTTCGCCAACCATGCTGTCAACGGCACCAGCCGTCGTTGTGGACCGCATCACAGGGTCATCCATCTCGAATATCGGTCCAATTCAAAAAGAAAATATCCGGCTGAATCCTTGCTATCAAAAACGACAGGTGGCAACCCAGAAACGTCATGCCAGGGACGTGAAGGCTCTGTTAGTTCACCGTCAGGTCCGCTGTCTCGCCGTAGGCGATGATCAGCTTGGGGCTGGTCATGTCACCGCTCTCCTCGTCGACCTGGATGGAATAGGCGGCGACGCCGAGGTGCCGGGCGGACATGGCGGTAGCGATCTTTTCGGCCGAAGCGGCGCTGGAGGCCTGCCGCATCTCGCCGGGCACGATATTGCCGCGGTTCTTCTTGAAGGGAAGGACGATGAATTTTTCAGAGAGAGACATGGGTGAACTCCTGTTCGTTCGCCTCTTGTTCTCCCTATCGGGGAGGATGTCAACCGCGAAGCGTCTCGCCGTTGAGGCGCCTGCTGAAAGGCGCTGTGGTTTCCCGGGAACCGCTGCTCTTAGGTAAAACTCTTGTCGAAGTCGGGCACCGCCTAAGCAGAGGGAGAACGCACCGCGCGAAAACAGGTGCGGCGCCCGGTAGTCCGGAAACGCAGCGATCGTGTCTGGTATGACCGACCTTAATCGCCTCAGAAGAGACCGACGCCCGGAGGCGGTGTCACCTGGGTCGGTGGCGGCAGCGGCTGGCCGTCCGGAATGAGATCGTCCTGCTGCAGACCGTCCTGCTCCGGCAGCGCGCCTCCGAAGACCTCGTCGGGGACTTCCACCGGTGCGTCGAGCGGCGGAACGACGGTCTGGTTTGGATCGGCACCCGGTACCGTGGCCTGGGACGGATCCGTGACTGCGGCCCCCGGATCTGCCGAGGTTACGGTCGGGGCCGGCGTTGCGGCATTGGCAGGCTTTGCCGGTTCCGGAGCAACCTTGGCGACGGCCTCGACACCAGGCGGCGGGGGAACTTCCGACTCCACCTTGCAGCCGGTCAGCCAGACGTCATAAATCGGATGCTCCACGGCATTCAGCGCCGGGCTGTCGGCGAACATCCAGCCGGAAAAAATGCGGCGAATCTTGCGGTCGAGCGTGATCTCGTCGACCTCGATGAAGGCGTCGATCTTCTGGGCTTCGGTCTCGTCGCGCGAATAGCAGACCTTGGGCGTCACCTGGAGGGCGCCGAACTGGACCGTTTCGTTGACATAGACGTCGAAGGTGGTGATGCGGCCGGTGATCTTGTCGATGCCGGCGAATTCGGCGACGGGATTTTCGAGGCGAGCGGCATCAGCCTTGCCAGCCAAGCCGAGCGATGCCGTGGCGGCAAGCCCGAGAACCGGAATGGCCCATGCCCATGCACTCAACTTCATCGTTCCGCTCGCTTTCGTCGATCCACTTGAGCCCAGACACAAGAAGGGCCTCACGATAGAGGCCCTAATGCCGGATTATGGCCAAATCGGGTATCAGCTGCCCGGCGTCCAGGCATCGTAGTCGCCGGTGACGCGCGGACGCTCACCGGTGGCGGAAATCGAGCCCTGCGGGCGATAGGCGGCAGCCGTGCCGGTCTGGTTCGGGCGATGCGCCTTTTCCCATTCACGCGGCTTGTAATCTTCCTTCGACGGCGGCGTGTCGGTGCGGTAATGCATCCAGCCATGCCAGCCGGCAGAAATCTTCGAGGCTTCGGCGTAACCGTTGTAGATTACCCAACGCTTCGGCTGGCCCCAGCTCGTCATCGGGCCCTCGTAATAGACATTGCCGAACTCGTCTTCGCCGACGCGCTTGCCGTGACGCCAGGTAAAGAAGCGGGTCCCCATGGTCTGACCGTTCCACCAGGTGAAGATCTGCAAGAGAAGCTGCTTCATGTCTTATCCTTGGGCAATTACCGCAGGCCGCAGGACGGCCTTGTCGAACCTTCGTCGCTTATGCCGCCTCACTCTCGGCTTGTCCAGTGATTCCCCGTCGCACCACCGTCATTTCAGCTTCAACTTGAAGCCGATATGGGAAGGTGTGAAGCCGAGCCGCTCATAGAAACGATGGGCATCCTTGCGCACGGCATTTGACGTCAGCTGAACGAGGCGCATGCCGTCCCTGCGGGCTTTCTCGATGGCGAAACCGATCATGGCGGCACCAATGCCCCTGCCCCGCATGTCAGCGCGGGTCTGAACCGCTTCAATGATCAGCGAGGAAGAGCCGCGCGCCGTCATTGTCGTGGTGACCATCGTCTGGAAGGTACCGACCACCTGACCGTCAAGTTCCGCGACATAGAGCGTCTCGTTTGGAGACGCGGCAATCTTCCGAAAAGCGGCGCGATAACAGGGCAAGGCCTCAGGATCGGTCGTGTCGCCATGGCCGCCCAAGGGATCATCGGCGAAGAGGGAGACGATCGCCTCCAGATCATTCTCGGTGGCTTCCCGGATCCGTGTCGAATGCGCTTGCATGCTGCCCCCGCTGTTGCGCTAGTCTTGCCCTCCATAGCGATCCCGGGGGACTTCTTGATGACAGGCAGGCGACGACTGGTGACAATTCTGTGCGTAATGCTTTCGACCGTGGCCGTACAGGCGCAGGACGAGGGTCGCAAGGCCATCGCCTATGTGCAGGCACCGGAAATGAGCTCGGGGCTCTGCGCGGAGAAGGATGCGGCAAGCGCCATCGACTGCGCCGTCAAGCAGTGCATCGAGGGCGGCGGGACGGTGGAGGCCTGCGAGGTGAATGCCGTCTGCTATCCGGCCAACTGGAGCGTCGATGTCTTCATGATGGCGGATGGCGGGCCGCACTGGCATCAGTTCTCTTGCGGCTGGCAATCGAAGGAATTGGCATTGAAGGCGGCCGAGCTTGCCTGCAGCAATGCACCGGATAACGGACTGATCGAATGCACGGCCGTTCAACTTATTGACGAAGACGGCACGGTGACGGAAGCACCGTTCAACTGAACCTCGTGCCCGCAAGCAAAAAGCCGCTCACTTGAGCGGCTTTTCCATGATCACCGCTTCGATCCCGCTGTCGGGACAGCCGCAATTCTTCGTCCTGTCGACCTCGACGAAATCATGCGCCTCGTAGAAAGCGATGGCGCCGGCATTCTGCGGCTCGACTTCAAGCCGCAAAATCTCAGCATCCGGGAAGCAGGTCTCGATCTCGGCAAAGAGATCCCGACCTATGCCTTGGCGCTGATGGTCGGGATGCACATAGAGCTGGTGCAGGATTGCGGTCTTGGTCAGCTTTTCGGAGATCGCAGCAAAAGCCATGCCGCCGATCCGCTTGCCGTCGTCGGCGACGAGATATTCGCCGCCTTTGACGTGGATGCGCCGCTTGATCTCGGCCGGCGAGTGCCAGGCGGCGATCAACTCGGCAACCTTGGCCGGTCCGTAGAACCGGTCATAGGTCGCGTGGAAACTCTGCGTCAGCAGGGCGCGGAGCGGTTCGACATCCCGATCGTTGGCCGTACGGACGAAGAACACCGGTGCTTACTCCTCTGGCAGGCCAAGCTTGGCCTTGACCAGTGCCTGAACCGCCTGGGGGTTGGCCTTGCCGCCGGTCGCCTTCATGACCTGGCCGACAAACCAGCCGGCGAGCGTCGGCTTGGCCAGCACCTTGGCGACTTGGTCCGGGTTGGCCGCGATGATCTCGTCGACAGCCTTTTCGATGGCGCCGGTGTCGGTCACTTGCTTCATGCCGCGCGCTTCGACGATCTCGGCCGGATCGCCGCCCTCGTTCCAGACGATCTCGAAGAGGTCCTTGGCAATCTTGCCGGAGATGGTCTCGGCCTTGATGAGGTCGATGATGCCGCCGAGCTGGGCGGGCGAAACCGGAGTCTCTTCAATGGCTTTGCCGGCTTTGTTCAAGGCGCCCAGTAGGTCGTTGATGACCCAGTTGGCGGCCGTCTTGCCGTCACGGCCTTCTGCCACGGCTTCGAAATAGTCGGCGATTGCCTTTTCCGAGACGAGCACGGACGCGTCGTAGACGGAGAGACCAAGCTCCGACACGAAACGGGCCTTCTTGTCGTCGGGCAGTTCTGGCAGATCCTTCTTCAGGTTCTCGATATAGGCATCATCGAATTCGAGCGGCAGCAGGTCCGGATCGGGGAAGTAACGATAGTCATGCGCATCTTCCTTGGAGCGCATCGAGCGGGTCTCGCCCCTGCCCGGATCGAAAAGACGGGTTTCCTGGTCGATCGTGCCGCCATCCTCGATGATCGCGATCTGGCGACGGGCTTCGTATTCGATGGCCTGGCCGATGAAGCGGATCGAGTTGACGTTCTTGATCTCGCAGCGCGTGCCGAATTCGCCACCCGGCTTGCGTACGGAGACGTTGACGTCGGCGCGCATCGAGCCCTCGTCCATGTTGCCATCGCAGGTGCCGAGATAACGCACGATCGAGCGCAGCTTGGTCATGTAGGCCTTGGCTTCGTCCGAGGAGCGCATGTCAGGCTTCGACACGATTTCCATCAAGGCGACGCCCGAGCGGTTCAGGTCGACATAGGACATGGTCGGATGCTGGTCGTGCATCGACTTGCCGGCATCCTGTTCCAGATGCAGGCGTTCGATGCCGATCTCGATATCCTCGAAATTGCCCTGACGGTCCGGACCGAGCGAGATGATGATCTTGCCCTCGCCGACGATCGGGTCCTTGAACTGCGAGATCTGATAGCCCTGCGGGAGGTCGGGATAGAAATAGTTCTTGCGGTCGAAGATCGAGCGCTTGTTGATCTGGGCTTTCAGGCCAAGACCGGTGCGCACGGCCTGGGCCACGCATTCCTCGTTGATGACGGGCAGCATGCCGGGCATGGCGGCATCAACGAGCGAGACGTTGGAATTGGGGGCATTGCCGAAGACGGTCGAGGCGCCGGAAAACAGCTTGGAATTCGACAGCACCTGGGCATGGACCTCCATACCGATGATGACTTCCCAATCGCCGGTGGCGCCGGGGATGAAGCGTTTCGGATCAGGCGTGCGGGTGTCTACCAGGGTCATCGGATGCTCGTGTCATGCGTGGACGTGTTGTCTCGTGAGGTAGAGCAATTGGGCCGAAGGTGCAAGACTTGTGGGATGTTCGCAACGCGACCCGCCGTTGACGGAAAACGCACAAAGATTGCCTAGATTATTGTGGCAATGACACCCGACTCCGTCCTCACCCTGCTTGCGATCTTCGCCCTTTGGAACGGGATCGTGTTCTGCGTCTATGCGTTCGACAAGATGGCGGCCACGCAAGGAGCTTGGCGCGTGCGGGAAGACGCCCTCATCCTGCTTGCGGTTTTCGGCGGCGGCCTGGGCGCCTTTGCCTGTCAGCGCCTCATGCGGCACAAGACGCGGAAGGGCCCTTTTCCTGTCCTGCTGCCGCTCATGGCGGGGCTGCACCTCACCATCGTCCTGCTGATCACACTTGTTCCAGATGCGCTCCTTCAGGCGGTGGACCAGGCTGCTCTAATTCTTAACCGGCTGATTTAGAATTCCTGGCCATAGCCGCTGCCGCCGGCTTCAGACAGCGATTTGGAAAGGCCAACGGACTGCACGTCGCGATCGAGCTTGGGATTATAGCTGACGGTCAGCCAGTTCACCTGGTAACCCTTTCTTTCGAAAAACTTCAGTGCATCGCTGTTCATCGCATGGGTCTGAAGGCGGGCGAGCGGGATGCCTTGTGCCCTGAGTTCATCCTCGACCGCCTCAAGCAAGGCAGTGCCGAGCCCCTGGCCTTCCAGATCCGGCTCGATCCAGAAATCGGTGATGTTTTCATCCATGTCCTCGCGCGCCGCCCAACCGGCGGGCACGCCGGAGACTTCGACGACAGTTATGGTGATCCAGCCGTCTTCCGCGAAGCGCGCAAAAGCGTCCCGTGCATTGGCCGCCATTTCCTCCGCCTCGCCGACGGACGCCATGGCCTTGCGCCAGGCGCGCATGCCGATCTCCGTCAGCAGCCTTGCATCGTCCTGTCGTGCCTTGCGGATCGTGACCATCCTCACCTCTTTGTTGGCGACAGTAAAACATCGGTGATGATTCTTGGCCAGAGCGTGTGACATTGCGGTCATCGACGCCCCGCGGTGCGTCGTGATATGAGGACACCGTCTACAGGAGTTTTGATGTTCGGTTTGTCCGAGACCCGGTAAAGGCCCTGCCCGCGCCCCTTCGAGGGAGCGATCGGCCAGGGCCAGAAAACGAAGCCCCGACGCCTTCAGGCGCCGGACCCGTTTTCATGCGCGCTACGCAGCGCGTTTCTCCGGACATCTCATCATGGACATTTCACGCTCAGACCAGCGTATCCTTCATCTCATGGCCCAAGGCGGCTGGATCGAACTCCACCGCGACGACCGACGCAAGATCGAGAAGGCCTTGTGCTTCTCCCGCGACGGCTGGCTCTATCCCGGCTTCGACATCGAACTCTTCCGGCGGCTGAAACGCCTGAAGGCGATCAGTTCGAGAGATGGCAAGCCCTATCGGATTACCGAACGAGGCTTGAGGCTCGTCAGGGCTGAGCTGGATAATAGGTGAGCTTGGGACCGGCACCGCTGAACGCGGTGCCGGTCCCTATCGATCCAGTTGGCCCTGGATCCAAGTTGCGCTATTGTCGTCTAATGGCTGAATCGAAACCACAAGCTTTAGAAGACATCGACTTCGCCCCGCCGTCGGCGAACGCGTCCCCGGCGGAGTATGAGGCCTGGAAGGTGAAGAAGATCACCCACGCTCTCAAGCAGTGCGAGGATCGAGAATCGATGATCCCGGCCGCCGAGGTTTGGGAGCGCTTTGGCTTTGAACGTTAAGTTCTCACCACAAGCGAATGCAGATCTCATCGCCATTCATGCGTATATCTCCGACCGAGACGAATTTGCTGCCGACAGGATTCTGTCACGTCTCCGACAGGCCACCGAGACACTAGGGCATTATCCGATGCTCGGTCGACCGGGTTCTGTCGCCGACACTCGCGAGTTTCCGGTGCACGGGCTCCCTTACACGATCATTTATCGAATGGTCTCAACCGCACAACTCGACATAGTGACAGTTCTTCATCAGCGCATGCTTTATCCGCCATCGGAAGACTGAGGGTCAAAACACCAGCTGCATCTTCACCTTGTCGACCGCCATTCCCATGGACGGCGAATTCTGCATGCCGCGCCAGAAGATAGTGAAGCCCAGATCCTTGTAAAGCCGGATTGCGCCTTCGTTGGCGGCATGCGTGTCAATCCGCGCTCGCTTCAAACCTTCGGCGCGCATCTCGCGCAGGAGCCTCGAGACGAGCGCCGAGCCGATGCCGAGACTCTGATGGGCGGGGCTCACCCAGAGATCGGAGATGTAGTCGCGCGCACCGTCACGGGCGATCCAGCCAGCAATCTCGTCGCCGAGCTCGCCGACGGTGATCAGGCTGTAATGCTCCTGGGCAAAACGGCGGAAGCTCAGGCGAATGCGAACCATCATGTCGACGCCGAAGGCATTCAGCACGGGGTTCGCAGCCCAGGCGTCGAAACCGACGCGGCCGACGCTGTCCGCATCGGCCGCTGTCATGTCACGGATGACGAAGTCCTTTACCACCACTTGGCCGGCATGAACTTGCCGGCAGCCTGTTCGATGACATGAGCCGTTTTGAAGAGGGTTTCCTCCTCGAAGGGCTTGCCGATGACCTGAAGACCGAGTGGTAGGCCCTTGGCATCGAGGCCGGCGGGAACCGAGATGCCCGGCAGACCGGCCATGTTCAGCGTGATGCTGAAGACGTCCTGCTGGTACATCTTGACCGGATCGGCCGCGAGTTCCTTGTCGCCGATCGCAAAGGCAGACGACGGCGTGATCGGCGTCAGGATTGCGTCGACGCCGGCTTCGAAGGCGAGTTCGAAGTCGCGCTTGATCAGCGTGCGGACCTTCTGGGCCTTCAGATAGTAGGCGTCGTAATAGCCGGCAGACAGCACATAGGTCCCGATCATGATGCGGCGCTGGACTTCCTTGCCGAAGCCTGCGGCCCGGGTCTTCTCGTACATGTCGACGATGTCCTTGCCGTCGACGCGCAGACCGTAACGAACGCCGTCATAGCGGGCGAGGTTCGACGAGGCTTCGGCGGGTGCCACGATGTAATAGGCCGGCAGCGCGTATTTCGTGTGCGGCAGGGAAATGTCGACGATCTCGGCGCCGGCCTCCTTGAGCCAGGCAATGCCCTGCTGCCAGAGGGCCAGGACCTCTTCTGACATGCCTTCGATATGGTATTCCTTGGGAATGCCGATCTTCATGCCCTTCACCGAGCCGCCGATGGCCTTTTCGTAGTCCGGAACCGGCAGGTCGACAGAAGTCGTGTCCTTCGGGTCAACGCTGGCCATGGATTTCAGAAGGATCGCAGCATCGCGGACGTCGCGGGCGATGGGACCGGCCTGATCGAGCGACGAGGCAAATGCGACGATGCCGAAACGCGAGCAGCGGCCGTAAGTCGGCTTGATGCCGACGGTGCCGGTGAGAGCAGCCGGCTGGCGGATCGAGCCGCCGGTGTCGGTTGCCGTGGCACCGGCGCAGAGATGCGCGGCAACGGCTGCAGCAGAGCCACCGGAGGAGCCGCCTGGAACCAGCTTCTCATCCGACCCCTTGGCCTTCCACGGGTTAACGGCAGGACCGTAATAGGAGCTCTCGTTCGACGAGCCCATGGCGAATTCGTCCATGTTGAGCTTGCCGAGCATAACGGCGCCGGCATCCCAGAGGTTCTGGGTCACGGTCGATTCATACTTCGGCTTGAAGCCGTCGAGGATGTGGCTGCAGGCCTGGGTATGCACGTCGCGGGTGGCGTAAAGATCCTTGACGCCGAGCGGAATGCCTTCGAGCACGCCGGCCTTGCCGTCTGCGATGCGGGCGTCGGATGCCTTCGCCATCTCGCGAGCGACATCCGGGGTCACGGCGACATAGGCGTTCAGATCGGTATTCGCACCCTCAATCGCGGCGAGATAGGCGTCCGTCAGTTCGACGGCCTTGATCTCCTTGGCGGCGAGTTTCGCGCGGGCTTCGGCGATGGTGAGGCTGATCAATTCGCTCATGGCAGGTTCACTTCAAACTGTCGGTGGGCCGGCAGGCCCTGATAATCGGGAGGCGCTCAGGGTTCGGTCAGGCGTCTTATTCGACGACCTTCGGCACCTGGAAGAAATTGCGATCGGTGGCCGGCGCATTGGCGACGATGTCGTCGGCCTTGTTGCCGTCGGTGACGACATCTTCACGCTTCTTCATGGCCATGGGGGTCACCGAGGTCATCGGCTCGACACCGGTCACGTCCACTTCGTTCAACTGCTCGACGAAACCGAGAATGCCATTCAATTCTCCGGTCATGCGTGCGGCATCCTCTTCGCTGACAGCGATGCGGGCAAGGCGCGCGACGCGCTTGACGGTGGCGAGGTCAACAGACATGGCATTCTCCGGATAAGCTGTTTTCTTCGCTATAATGGCCGTCAAGCGCTGAGGCAACGGGGTTTGTCAGACCTCGATGGCCGTGCCGGCCTGCGGAGTCGCCACACGGGTGCGCGTTCCATCCATGCCGGCGACAAATTTCTCCGGCGTCTGGTCGATGATCGGGAAGGACCCGTAGTGGCAGGGGATCGCCGTCTTGAAGTCGAAGAAGCGCTGGCAGGCCAGTGCTGCCACTGCACCGCCCATGGTGAAGCGGTCGCCGATCGGGACGATTCCGACATCGGGCTGGTGCAATTCGTGGATCAGCTTCATGTCGGAAAAGATATCGGTGTCGCCCATGTGGAGCACCGAAGCTTCGTCGTCGAAATGCAGCATCAGGCCGTTGGCGTTGCCAAGCGCGTGCGACACGCCGTCTTCGGTGATCTGAGCGGAGGAATGCAGCGCATTGGTGAAGGTCACCGTAAAGCCCTCGAAATGGATGGTGCCGCCGGTGTTGCCCATTTCCAGCTTGTCGACACCCTTGGATCCAAGCCAGGCGGCGAGATCGGCATTGGCAAGCACCGTGGCGCCGGTTTCCTGCGCTAGCTGCACCGTATCGCCGACATGGTCGCCGTGACCGTGGGTGAGCAGGATGTGCGTCACACCCTTGGTCATGTCCTTGCGGTCGAGACCGGCGAAGCCAGGATTATGGGTGAGGAAGGGATCGATAAGGATCGAGGCCTTGGCCGAGTCGAGACGGAAGGCGGCGTGGCCGAGCCAGGTGATTTTCATGCGTTGAGTCTCCGGTCCTTGATATCGTTCGCAATATATGGCGGGGCGCTCCATCGGCAACAGTCGCGCCGAGTTGCTTCTATGCCTATGCTGGTCTAAGCGACCAGCATGACAGCCGTAGCGCCGAGCGCAAGAAAGGAACCACCATGGCCGATGACGACTACGTGTATGACGAGGCGACCGGCGAATGGCGTCCGGCGTCCGAAGTTGCAGCAGCGGCCGCCGCCAAGCCCATCGCCCGCGACGCCTCCGGCACCGAACTTGCCGACGGCGATTCGGTCGTGCTGATCAAGGATCTCAAGGTGAAGGGTGCCGGCCAGACGCTGAAGCAGGGCACGGTTATCCGCTCGATCAGGTTGACGGATGATCCCGAGGAAATCGACTGCCGCTTTGACGGGATCAAGGGTCTGGTGCTCAGAACCGAATTCGTACGCAAGCGTTGATCGGCGAGACAAGATGGCCACCCTGACGATCGAGGAACTGGCTGAACGGTTGAAACCCGGTGAAGCCATTGCCGGGCTCGACCTCGGCACGAAGACGATCGGACTTTCGGCGTCCGATCTCGGCCGGCGCTTTGCCACCCCTCGCCCTGTTATCAAGCGGGTGAAATTCACGCAGGATGCCGAAGTTCTGCTCGCCTTTGCGGCGAAAGAGAAGATTGCCGCCTTCGTCATCGGCCTGCCGGTCAACATGGATGGCTCGTCGGGTCCTCGCGTCCAGGCGACACGCGCCTTCGTGCGCTCGATGTCGGAGAAAACCGATATCCCCTTCGTCTACTGGGACGAGCGGCTGTCGACGGTCGCTGCCGAAAGAGCGCTTCTGGAAATGGACGTCTCGAGAGCCAAGCGCAGCGAGCGGATCGATTCCGCCGCTGCGAGCTTCATTCTTCAGGGAGCGCTTGACAGGCTCTCCGGGCTTGCCCGCACCTCGGACAGTTCCGCCGACTTCGCCTGACGGGCGGCCCACCAGGCCTTGATCTGCTTGCGGCGGCGAAAGCCGATGATCGCAAACAGGATCAGGCTATCGACGACGATCGCCCGCGCGACCAGAGGCGGGATCGTCTCGGGCGCAATGCCGAGGACGTTGCCATAGATCTGGAAGACCAGATCATGGGCGTCCCGCGTCAGCATGAAAATGCCGAAGCTCATGTCGTAGTAGGACAGACCGTACCAGGCGCCCAGGATCGTGATGGGCAAAGCCCACAAGAGCAGAAGTGTCTTCATGCCGTTTCCGCCTTTTGATCGAACGACAAATCATTTGTCGCCGGCCAGTTTTCCACCAGCCATTTCAGGGAAGCCATGACGGACAGCACGGCGGCCGGGACGGCGATATCGAGCGCCAATCCCGAGAAAAATACCATCATCATGATGGTTGCCACCGGTCGTGCAACAAGCGCGTCCGTCACCACTTCGCCCTTTAACGTCTGTCCCGTGCAAAAGGTGGCCTGTTCGGCACGAACACGCAACGTAAACCCTTTGTTAAGGTTAACGGCGCCTGTGGATGAGCAGTTACAGCCACTTGGCCGAAAATGTCGTCGGGACACGATTTTCGATTGAAAGCAGGGGGTGCCAGGACTACCCCTCCCCTGCCCGCCATCCAGGACCCGCCATGCTCATCATATTCGAAAGCATTCTGCCGATCTTCCTGCTCGTGATTCTCGGCGTCGTGTTGAAGCGCACCACGCTCATCAACGAGAGCTTCTGGAGCGGGCTGGAGCAGTTCGGCTATTTCGTTTTGTTTCCGGCGCTGCTCTTCCAGACACTGTCGACCACGGACTTCTCGGCACTCGACAGCGGTAGCGTCGGACTGGTTTCCCTGCTCGCGGTCGGTGTCATGACTGCACTCGTTCTTGCGATCTGGCCGCTTCTCAAGTCGCGCGGCATGAGCGAACCTTCCTACACCTCGGTATTCCAGACATCGACGCGCTGGAACGGCTTCATGGCGCTCGCCATTGCGGAGAAGTTGACGGGACAGACGGGCCTGTCCGTCATCGCCATCATCATGGCGTCGATCATCATACCGCTCAACCTCATCAATGTCGGGGTGATGGTCTGGTTCTCCGGCAAGAGTCGGGGTCTGAAGACCTTCGTCGTCAGGATCATCACCAATCCGATCATCATCGGTGCCTTGCTGGGTGTGCTCGTGAATTTTGCAGGGATTTCGATCTACGCACCTGTCATGACCGCGGTCGACCTGATTGCCAGCGCTTCGCTCGGGCTGGGTCTAGTGACCGTCGGCGCAGGTCTGCGTGTCGCGGATGCCCTCAAACCGAGGCCGAGCGTGTTGATGACGGTAGTGCTGAAGCTCCTGGTGTTCCCGGCCGTCGCAGTGCTGCTCGCGCTTGCCTTCGGTCTCTCAGGCGAAATCCTCGTGATGATCGCGCTGGGTGCCGCGGTTCCGACCGCCATGAATGGCTATGTGCTCGCCAAGCAGATGGGTGGCGATGCCGATCTCTATGCGGCAGCGGCCACCGTGCAGACCGTCGCTGCCTTCTTCACCATCCCCGTCGTGCTCTATCTCGCCGGTCAGGCAGCCGGCGGATAGAGAAGATCGAGCACGTAACGCGAATCGAAACGCGCATCGAGCACGCCATAGGTATGGCGCCAGCCACCGGCGAGACGTGATTCGAGGAAGGCATCGGCGATCTTGCCGGCACCCAGCCGGTAGAGCTCGGCGGCACCGGCCGCGAGCGCCAGCTGCTCGATGAGCAGACGGCCGGCGGCTTCGTCGCGTTCCGCAAGCGCCGTTGCAGCACGCAAGACTTCGACGGTCTTCTTGCCGGAGGGGCCGAGGTCGCGCTCAAGCCCGGCAAACAGCGTCTCGAAGAGATCCTTGCCGCGGCTCAAGACACGCAGCACATCCAGCGCCATGACATTGCCGGAGCCTTCCCAGATCGCATTGACCGGAGCTTCACGGTAGTGCCGAGCGATCGGGCGCTCCTCGACGTAACCGCTGCCGCCGATGCATTCCATGGCCTCATAGATGAGGGACGGGGCGATCTTGCAGACCCAGTATTTGGCAACCGGGGTCATGACACGGGCATAGGCCGCGTCAATAGGGCTTTCGCGCGCCTTGTCGAAGCTGTCGGCGAGACGGAAGGCGAGTGCCGTCGCTGCTGCGACATCGAGCGCCATGTCGGCGAGCACGCGAGTCATCATCGGCTGATCAATGAGGTTCTTGCCGAAAACCATGCGGCCGCGCACGTGATGGACAGCCTCGGCCATGGAGGCGCGCATCATGCCGGCGGAGGAGAGCGCGCAGTCGAGGCGGGTCAGCGTTACCATGTCGAGGATGGTGCGCACGCCGTCCCCCGGCGTGCCGAGCAGGAAGCCGAAGGTTTCGGAGAACTCGACTTCGGAAGAGGCGTTCGACCGGTTACCGAGCTTGTCCTTCAGGCGCTGGAACTCCAAACCATTGGTGGAGCCGTCTTCGAGCAGGCGCGGCACGAGGAAGCACCCCATACCGTCCTTGGTCTGGGCGAGCATCACGAAGGCGTCGCTCATCGGGGCGGACATGAACCATTTGTGGCCGGACAGGCGGTAGATCCCCTCACCCACTCGCTCGCCCATGGTGGTGTTGGCGCGGACATCCGTGCCGCCCTGCTTTTCGGTCATGCCCATGCCGATGGTGACGGCGCTCTTCTGCATCGGCGGCTTGTTGCTGCTGTCGTATTTGCGCGATAGGATCCGCGGCGTCCATTCCTTCTGGACGGCCGGAGAGGCGACGAGGGCTGTGACCGAAGCGCTGGTCATGGTGAGCGGGCAGAGATGCCCCGATTCGAGCTGGGCCGTCAGGAAGAAGCGAACGGCGCGCGCCTTGTGTTCGTGACCACGGGCCTCCGGCGCATTTTCCCACACCGAGGAATGCAAGCCCGAGGCCATCGAGCGGCGCATCAGGGCATGCCAGGCGGGGTGGAATTCGACGACGTCGAGGCGCTCGCCGCGCACGCCATGGGTCCTGAGCTGCGGCGGGCTGGCATTGGCCATGCGCGCCAGTTCCTGTGCTTCCGGCGAAGTCACGTATTTGCCGATGACGTCGTATTCCTCCCGCAGCGGACGCGACAGTGAGGATGTCAGATCAACAAGCAGCGGATCGGCGCGGTAGGCATTGATGCCGGACCAGGGCTTGGGCTGGTTGAGCGCTGCGAGTTTTTCTTCCGTACGGTTCATCAATCCTGCCGATCTTGTGGGAGACGCAGGTTGGTCCGCCAACGCTTCGTCTTCGTCATCCATTGCGGTTGGAGCATCCAAGGCGAAACCGCCGGTGTTCCCTACCGTGCATTCGCTCCTATTACATGGGGACCGTGCGTCAATCCACCTAGCATGTGCTTGCCGGGTCCGATCCCACACTTTATAGACCGCGTGACATCTCAGGAGGACGTCCATGGTCTTCTTTCCCCATCGCCATCTCATCGGCATCAAGGGCCTTACCGAGCAGGACATCACGTTCCTGTTGGACAAGGCAGACGAAGCCGTCAAAATCAGCCGCCAGCGGGAGAAGAAGACTTCCACGCTGAGGGGCCTCACCCAGATCAACCTCTTCTTCGAAGCCTCCACGCGGACGCAAGCCTCGTTCGAGCTGGCGGGCAAGCGCCTCGGCGCCGACGTGATGAACATGTCGGTCGGAAATTCATCCGTCAAAAAGGGTGAGACGCTGATCGACACGGCCATGACGCTGAACGCCATGCGGCCTGATGTGCTCGTGGTGCGCCATTCTTCGGCGGGCGCTGCCGCGCTTCTGTCGCAAAAGGTCGCCTGCTCGGTGGTCAATGCCGGTGACGGGCAGCACGAGCATCCGACCCAGGCGCTGCTCGATGCGCTCACCATCCGCCGTGCCAAGGGCAAGCTGTCGCGCATCATCGTCGCGATCTGCGGTGACGTCCTGCATTCGCGCGTCGCGCGCTCCAACATCCTGCTGCTCAATGCCATGGGCGCCCGCGTCCGGGTCGTGGCACCGGCGACGCTTCTGCCGGCCGGGATCGCCGACATGGGCTGCGAGGTCTTCCATGACATGAAGGAAGGCCTGAAGGATGCCGACGTCGTGATGATGCTGCGGCTGCAGCGCGAGCGCATGTCCGGCTCCTTTGTGCCGTCGGTGCGTGAGTATTTCCACTTCTATGGTTTGGATGCCGAAAAGCTGAAGGCCGCCAAGGAGGATGCGCTCGTGATGCATCCGGGCCCGATGAACCGGGGCGTCGAGATCGCGTCTGAAGTCGCAGACGGTCCGCAGAGCGTGATCGAAAGCCAGGTCGAGATGGGGGTCGCGGTTCGCATGGCCGTCATGGAAACTCTGCTCGTCTCGCAGAACCAGGGACCGCGTTCGGAGGGAATGGGCGCATGAAAAAGCCTCTCGTTCTCAAGAATGCTCGCATCGTCGATCCCTCGCGCAAGCTCGACGAAATCGGGACCATCATCGTCGGTGCCGACGGCAAGATCCTCGCGTCCGGCGCCGATGCGCAAAACCAGGGCGCGCCCGAGGGCGCCGAAATCCGTGACTGCAGAAGCCTCACCGCCATCCCAGGTCTCGTGGATGCCCGCGTCTTCGTCGGCGAGCCCGGAGCAGAACACCGCGAAACCATCGCCTCGGCCAGCAAGGCGGCAGCGGCCGGCGGCATTACCTCTTTCATCATGATGCCGGAAACGGATCCCGTCATCGATGACATCGCGCTTGTGGAGTTCGTCAAGAAGACGGCCCGCGATACGGCCGATGTCCGCGTCTATCCGGCAGCGGCTCTGACCAAGGGCATGACCAGCGCCGAGATGACAGAGATGGGCCTCCTGCAGCAGGCTGGCGCTGTCGCCTTCACCAATGGCCGCCACGGGCTCAACGACACACAGGTTTTGCGTCGCGCGATGACTTATGCCCGCGAATTCGGCGCCGTGATCGCGCTCGAAACGCGGGAGAAGTATCTCGCTGCCAATGGCGTGATGAACGAGGGACTGCTCGCAAGCTGGCTTGGGCTCGGCGGCATTCCGCGTGAAACCGAACTCATTCCCCTGGAGCGCGACCTCAGGATCGCAGCACTGACGCGGGCCAAGTATCACGCCTCGCAGATCTCCATTCCAGAATCGGTCGAGGCGATTGAGCTCGGGCGCAAGCGCGGTGCCAAGGTCACCTGCGGCATCTCGATCAATCACCTGAGCCTCAACGAAAACGACATCGGCGAGTACAGGACCTTCTTCAAGCTCTATCCGCCGCTGCGCTCGGAAGACGATCGCATGGCGATGGTCGATGCGCTGGCCAAGGGGCAGATAGACATCATCGTTTCCTCGCATGATCCGCAGGACGTCGACACCAAGCGCCTGCCCTTCGGCGAGGCGGCGGACGGGGCAATCGGGCTCGAAACCATGCTGTCGGCAGCGCTTCGGCTGCACCATGCCGGCCAGGTGCCGCTGATGCGGCTGATCGATGCCATGTCGACGAGGCCCGCCGAAATCTTTGGCCTTCCCGGTGGCACGCTGAAGCCGGGAGCTCACGGCGACATCACGCTCGTCGATCTCGACGAGCCGTGGCTCGTGTTACGCGACAGTCTTCTTGCACGCTCGAAGAACACGCCTTTCGAAGATGCGCGCTTCTCGGGCCGGGCCGTTGCAACCTATGTTGCAGGCCAGTGCGTCCACTCGCTCTAGACCAAAGGGGACAGGGATACCCATGATCGACATTTCCGCCCTCGGCTGGGGCAACCTCGCCATCGTCCTCCTGTTCGGTTACCTGCTCGGCTCCATCCCCTTCGGGCTGGTGCTGACCAAGATGGCTGGCCTCGGCGACCTGCGCTCGATCGGCTCGGGCAATATCGGCGCGACAAACGTGCTGCGCACCGGCAACAAGAAGCTGGCGGCCGCCACCCTCCTCCTTGATGCGCTGAAGGCCACGGCTGCAGCCCTGATCGCGCATGCGGTCTTCGGTCACAATGCTGCTCTCTTCGGCGGCTTCGCAGCCTTTATCGGTCACCTTTTCCCCATCTGGCTTGGCTTCAAGGGCGGCAAGGGTGTCGCAACCTATATCGGCACGCTGCTCGGCGTTGCGCCTCTCATGGTTCTTGTCTTCGCCATCGTCTGGCTCTCGGTTGCCTTCATCACCCGCTACTCTTCGTTGTCCGCGCTCATCGCCACACTTGTCATCCCGGTTGTATTGTGGATACTTGGGGTTGAAGAGGCTGCGATCGTGACGGCGGTCATGACCGTCATCACCTACTGGCGTCACAAAGAGAATATCGGGCGGCTGATCGCGGGAACCGAGAGCAAGATCGGCAAAAAAGGCTAGAGGAGAGCCATGGGTTCAGGCGGCGCAAGACGAAAGGGGATTGCGCTGACGGACCGCCAGAGGATCGCCTGGCTGAGGCTGATCCGCAGCGACAATGTCGGCCCCGCCACTTTCCGGGACCTGATCAACCACTTCGGCTCGGCCGAGACGGCGATCGAGGCCCTTCCGGAGCTTTCGAGGCGGGGCGGATCGACCCGCAGCATTCGCATCGCAACCGTTGGTGAGGCCGAGCGCGAAATCGAGACAGCCTCTCGTTTCGGCGCGCGATTCATCGGCATCGGCGAGCCCGACTATCCCGCCGCACTCCGACAGATCGATGCGGCCCCTCCCCTGATTGCCGCCAAGGGCGACCTTGAGGTCGCGAGCCTTCCGGCCGTCGGCATCGTCGGATCGCGCAACGCCTCGATCAGCGGTGCGAAATTTGCGGCGATGATGGCGCGGGAGATCGGGCGTGCCGGCTATACCATCGTGTCCGGCCTTGCTCGCGGCATTGATGCCTCAGCCCATCGGGCCAGCCTCGACACCGGCACAATTGCAGCCATGGCCGGCGGCCTCGATCAGCCCTACCCTCCCGAGAACATCGATCTTCTGGACCAGATCTGCAGCGGTCGCGGTCTCGCCATTTCCGAGATGCCCTTCGGCTGGGAACCGCGGGCGCGCGATTTTCCCCGACGCAACCGGCTGATCGCTGGTGTGGCTCTGGGCGTGGTGGTCATTGAGGCGGCAGCGCGGTCCGGATCGCTGATCACCGCAAGACTTGCGGGGGAATTCGGTCGCCAGGTCTTTGCGGTTCCCGGCTCACCCCTCGATCCGCGCTGCGAGGGCACAAACGGTCTGCTCAAGGACGGAGCGACCGTCACCACCAGACCACAGGATGTGTTGCAGGCGCTGGCGCCGATTTCCGAACTTGATCTCTTCAGCCCGACCGAGGCAGACGAGCCTGCCGACGAGGCGGGAGACAGACCGCTTGCTCCTCCGCCGAATGATGACGAACGGCTCGTCATCGTGCAGGCGCTCGGCCCGACGCCCGTCGAGATCGACGATATCATCCGTCACACGGCCTTGCCGGCGTCTTCGGTGTATCTGGTCTTGCTGGAGCTCGATATCGCCGGGCGGCTAGAGCGGCATGCGGGAGGGTTTGTCTCGCTGAGCATGATGGATTGAAAGCGAACGACGGCCGGACTGGACATCGCCGGCTTCGACATAGGCCATCTCGATCAGATAACAGAGCATTTCCGCCCCTTCGTTTTCGGCAACCAGCCGCAACTCGGCGAGCATCTGACGGATGTATGCGATGTTTTCCATCGTGCGGGTCGCGCGACCGTTCATGTCGACTGTGTCTCGTGCCATCGCTCTTGTCCGTCTTCCGAAGAGGCCGTCACAACCCAGCCTCGCCATCCCCGGTAAAACACAATAGACCATTTATCTAAGATTGCAATCTACCTATGATCCCCCACAGGTTGCATATATCCATAGGTCGGAAAATAGGCCCCGCCTCTTGACCGCAGCCGTTTCGCCCTCCATGTCGGAAAACCGTGTTCCGAAGACTGTGGTGCGGTGCCGCTGATCGGATGCGTTGAAGGTATAGCTGTCCAATGAACGTCGTAGTCGTAGAATCCCCGGCCAAGGCCAAGACGATCAACAAGTATCTAGGTCCCGGATACAAGGTGCTCGCCTCATTCGGCCATGTGCGCGATCTGCCGGCCAAGGATGGCTCCGTTCTGCCAGACCAGGATTTCGAGATGTTCTGGGAGGTCGATACGGCCTCGCAAAAGCGCATGAAGGACATTGCCGATGCGGTGAAGTCCTCCGACGGCCTGTTTCTCGCGACCGACCCTGATCGCGAAGGGGAAGCGATTTCGTGGCACGTGCTCGACCTTCTGAAAAAGAAGAAGGTGATCGGCGACAAGCCGGTAAAGCGCGTCGTGTTCAACGCGATCACCAAGAAGGCCGTGCTCGATGCCATGGCCAATCCGCGCGATATCGACACACCGCTGGTCGATGCCTATCTCGCCCGCCGCGCGCTCGACTATCTCGTCGGCTTCAATCTGTCGCCGGTTCTCTGGCGCAAGCTGCCGGGTGCCCGCTCAGCCGGCCGCGTGCAGTCGGTGGCGCTACGCCTCGTTTGCGACCGTGAAACCGAGATCGAACGCTTCGTCGCAGAAGAATACTGGAACATCTCCGCGCTTCTGAAGACACCGCGCGGTGACGAATTCGAGGCGAAGCTCGTCTCGCATCAAGGCAAGCGCATGCAGCGCAACTCGGTCACCAATGGTGATCAGGCAGCCGGCATCAAGGCCCTGCTCGAAGGTGCAGCCTTTGCTGTCGACAGCGTCGAGGCAAAGCCGGTCAAGCGCAATCCAGGCCCGCCCTTCACCACTTCAACCCTGCAGCAGGCCGCATCCTCGAAGCTCGGCTTCTCGGCCTCGCGCACCATGCAGGTGGCGCAGAAGCTCTATGAAGGCATCGATATCGGCGGTGAGACCGTCGGTCTGATCACCTATATGCGTACCGACGGCGTGCAGATGGCGCCTGAAGCGATCGAGGCTGCGCGTTCGGCTGTTCTCGATCAATTCGGTCCGCGCTACGTGCCGGAAAAGGCGCGCATCTATTCGACCAAGGCGAAGAACGCCCAGGAAGCCCACGAAGCGATCCGCCCGACCGACTTCAACCGTTCGCCGGACAAGGTGCGCCGCTTCCTCGACGCCGACCAGCTGCGTCTCTATGACCTGATCTGGAAGCGCGGTATCGCCAGCCAGATGGCGTCTGCCGAAATCGAGCGGACCACGGTCGAGATCCTGGCTGACAACAAGGGCGACAAGGCAGGCCTGCGTGCCGTCGGCTCCGTCATCCGCTTTGACGGCTTCATTGCCGCCTATACCGACCAGCGCGAAGAGGGCGAACCGGCGGAGGATGGCGACGACGAGGATGGTCGCCTGCCCGAGATCAATGCCCGCGAGGCCTTGGCCAAGAACAAGATCAATTCGAGCCAGCATTTCACCGAGCCGCCGCCGCGTTATTCGGAAGCCTCGCTGATCAAGAAGATGGAAGAGCTCGGCATCGGCCGTCCGTCGACCTATGCCGCGACACTGAAGACGCTCAGCGACCGCGAATATGTCATCATGGACAAGCGCAAGCTGATCCCGCATTCGAAGGGACGGCTGGTCACGGCCTTCCTCGAGAACTTCTTCACCAAATATGTCGAATACGACTTCACGGCCGATCTTGAAGAGAAGCTCGACAAGATCTCGGCCGGCGAGTTGAACTGGAAGGACGTGTTGCGCGCCTTCTGGCAGGATTTCTTCGCCCAGATCGAAGACACCAAGGAACTGCGCGTCACGAACGTGCTCGACGCGCTGAACGAGGCGCTGGCGCCGCTCGTCTTCCCGAAGCGCGAGGACGGGTCCGATCCGCGCATCTGCCAGGTCTGCGGCACGGGCAATCTGTCGCTGAAGCTCGGCAAATACGGCGCCTTTGTCGGCTGTTCGAACTATCCGGAGTGCAACTTCACCCGCCAGCTGACCAGCGACGGCGGTGCCGAAGCCGAAGCCGGCGGCAATGAGCCACGGGCACTCGGCAAGGATCCGGTGACAGAGGAAGAGATAACGCTGCGCTCTGGTCGTTTCGGACCTTACGTCCAGCGCGGCGATGGCAAGGAGGCCAAGCGCTCCTCGCTGCCGAAGGGATGGGCGCCAGCGGATATCGATTTCGAAAAGGCGCTGTCGCTTCTGTCGCTGCCGCGCGACGTGGGGGTGCATCCGGAAACCGGCAAGATGATTTCGGCCGGGCTCGGCCGCTACGGGCCCTTCGTGCTGCATGACGGCACCTATGCCAACCTCGAAGGGATAGAGGACGTGCTTTCGATCGGCCTCAACCGTGCCGTCACCGTGCTTGCCGAAAAGAAGGCCAATCCGGGCGGCCGTGGCCGCACGGCTGCGGTTGCGCTGAAGGAGCTCGGAGAGCATCCTGACGGTGGCGCCATGACGGTCCGTGAAGGTCGTTTTGGTCCCTATGTCAATTGGGGCAAGGTGAATGCCACCCTGCCGAAGGGCAAGGATCCGCAAAGCGTCACCGTCGAGGAAGCCCTGGTGCTGATCGCCGAGCGGGCGGCCAAGGATAGCGGCGGCAAGAGCAAGGCCAAGAAGGCTCCGGCCAAGTCTGCCAAGGCAAAGTCGGAAGACGGTGCGGCGGCAAAGCCGAAGAAGACGGTCGCGAAGCCGAAAGCTGCAGCCACCAAGAAGGCGCCGGCCAAGACGGCCACAAAAGCAAAGACAACGAAGAAGAGTGCGACTTGAGCAAGAGACACCGCGACCCCTCCGAAACACCCGGCTCCGGTAACCGCAAGAGCCGGCGGGCGGAAGGCGCGGCCAAGGCTAGGACCGAAAACCCCACGGCCTTAATCCATGGGGAAGTGCCGCCTCGTGAAGTGCTCATGCAGTTCATCACCGACAATCCGGATCGCGCCTCGAAGCGCGAGATCGCCAAGGCTTTCGGGCTGAAGGGCGAGCAGCGCGTCGAGTTGAAGCAGGCGCTGAAGGATCTTGAAGAGGACGGCCTCGTGCAGAAGAGCCGCAAGTCGCTAACACGACCCGGCGCCCTGCCCCCGGTCACGGTTCTCGACATCACCACGCGCGACAAGGACGGCGAGTTGATCGGCCGGCCGGCCGAGTGGCCGGAAGAGGCAGGCGCGGCACCGGCCGTTCTGATCCGCCAGTCGAGTTCCGACCGTTCCAAGGGCAAGGCGCCTGTTGGTGGCCTTGGCGACCGTGTGCTCGCCAAGATCTTCGCCAACAAGGACCGCTCCGGCCCGGCCTATACCGCCCGCGTGATCAAGATCCTCGATCGCCATGTCGGCGCCGTGATGGGCGTGGTACGGATGATGCCTGACGGTGGCGCGCGCCTGATGCCGATCGAGCGCCGCGGCGAGGAAATGCAGATCGACGCCAGCGACATCGGCGAGGCCAAGGATGGCGACCTCGTCGAGGTGGAGGTCGGTCGTTCAGCTCGTTTCGGCCTGGCGCGGGCCAAGGTACTCAACGTCGTCGGATCGGTTGCCTCGGAAAAGGCGATCTCGATGATCGCAATCCACGCTCATGGCATTCCGCACATCTTTCCGCAGTCGGTGATCTCGGAGGCCGAGGCCGCCAAGCCTGCTTCCATGTCGCATCGGGAAGACTGGCGCGACCTGCCGCTCATCACCATCGACCCGCATGATGCCAAGGACCATGACGACGCCGTCTATGCCGAGCTCGACACCTCGCCGGACAATCCTGACGGCGTGATCGTGACGGTGGCGATCGCCGATGTCTCCTATTACATCCGGCCGAAATCGGCGCTGGATCGCGAAGCTCTGAAACGCGGCAATTCCGTCTATTTCCCCGATCGTGTCGTGCCGATGCTGCCCGAGCGGATCTCGAACGATCTCTGCTCGCTGCGCGAAGGCGTCGACCGTCCGGCGCTCGCCGTGCGCATGGTCTTCTCGCATGAGGGCCGCAAGGCGAGCCACACCTTTCATCGCATCATGATGAAGAGCGCGGCCAAGCTGTCCTACCAACAGGCGCAGGCCGCCATCGACGGCAAGCCCGATGACAAGACCGGTCCGTTGCTGGAGCCGATCCTGAAGCCCCTGTGGCATGCTTACGCCGTGATGAAGCGCGGCCGTGACCGTCGCCAGCCGCTCGAACTCGACATGCCGGAGCGCAAGATCATCCTCAAGGAAGACGGCACGGTCGATCGCGTGCATGTGCCCGAGAGGCTCGACGCCCACAAGCTGATCGAAGAAATGATGATCCAGGCGAACGTCGCGGCTGCCGAGACGCTGGAGAAGAAGCGCCAACCGCTGATCTACCGCATCCATGACGCACCGACACTCGCCAAGCAGGAAGTCCTGCGAGAGTTTCTTGCAACGCTCGGCATGTCGCTGGTCAAGGGCGGCAACATGCGCTCCAACTCGTTCAACGGCATTCTGGCGAAAGCCGAGGACACGCCGCATCAGACCATCGTCAACGAGATGGTGCTGCGCAGCCAGAGCCAGGCGATCTACAGCCCCGAGAATATCGGCCATTTCGGCCTCAACCTTATGAAATACGCCCATTTCACCTCGCCGATCCGCCGTTATGCCGACCTGATCGTGCATCGGGCGCTGGTGGGGTCGCTGGGCTTGGGCGAAGGCGGGATCACGCCGGACGAGGAAGCGAGCCTCGAGGATATCGCCGCCGAGATCTCGACCTTTGAGCGCCGCGCGATGGCGGCCGAGCGCGACACGGTCAACCGCTTGATCGCGCATCATCTTGCCGGACGCATCGGCGATGAGTTCGAGGGGCAGATCCGCGGCGTGACCAAGTCCGGTCTGTTCGTTGCCCTGCCGCAATTTGGCGCAGATGGCTTTATCCCGGTTTCAACACTGGGCCGGGACTACTATATCTACGACGAAGCGCATCAGGCCCTGACGGGCGAGAAGTCCGGGCTCGGTTATCAGCTCGGCGACGTCGTCGAGGTCAAGCTTGTGGAAGCAGTGCCGCTGGCCGGCGCGCTGCGCTTCGAGATGCTGAGCGAGGGACGCAAGATGCCGGCGGCGACGCGTTCCTTCCACAAGGCCGGACGGCGGAACGGGCGCAAGCAGCCCGGTACACGTCCGCCGCGCTCGCGACGTTGACACTTTCGCCCCGGAGGCAGCAGATGAGCGGCAATCAGACCCAGGCAACGATCCAATATGGTGACGGCGAGAAGGCCGATCGCCCGCTTGGTCGCTCGATCAAGCGTGGCATGCTCAATCAATGTCCGTCCTGCGGCTCGGGCAAGCTCTTCCGCAGCTATCTCAAGGTGGTGGACAATTGCGCGGCCTGCGGCGAGGACTATCACCACCATCGGGCCGACGACCTGCCGGCCTATCTCGTCATCCTCATCCTCGGCCACATTCTCGTCGGCGGCTTCATGGCTACCGATCTGGTCTTCGTGTTGCCGGCCTGGGTGCATTTTGCCATCTGGGCACCGATCGGCGTCGTCATGTCCCTCCTGTGCCTGCAGCCGATCAAGGGCGGCGTGGTGGGCCTGCAATGGGCGCTGCGCATGCACGGATTCGGCGGGCATGACGAGCAGCCGGACGCCTTCGGCGACAGCCGCGATTAAGTCACAGACCCGTCACGTGACTGTGGCGGTTTGTCGTTAAACGTCGCCCAGAGGCGCAGTCTTGATTCGGACCGGGGATATCAGAAGCGCTTGACAGGCGCGGGGTTTCCAGTCTGAACATGCCGCGCCGATCGACTATGCCCGGGAGCTGGTACGCGCCGATGCCATCACAGATTTCGACACCTGCGCGCCTGCGGTCATGCCTCAGGCAGGAACGCGACATGAACGACCGGGTGTCCGATGTCTGAGACCAATGGCGGCCTGAACGGCGACCGCGAGGACATCCACTGGCCCTCGCTCTTCGCGGCGATTTCGGCGATCTCGGCCGTGGGCATTGCGATCGGCCTAGGCCTGCCGCTGCTCAGCATCATTCTCGAAAAGCGCGGCATCTCCTCGACGCTGATCGGGCTCAATTCGGCTATGGCGGGCATTGCTGCCATGGCGGCTGCTCCCGTGACCACCAAACTCGCCCACAAGCTCGGCGTCGTGCCGACCATGCTCTGGGCCGTGGTGCTGTCAGCGATCAGCGCGATCGGCTTCTACTATGCCGAACAGTTCTGGATGTGGTTTCCCTTGCGCATCGTGTTTCACGGCGCAACCACGACTCTCTTCATCCTCTCCGAGTTTTGGATCAATGCGGCAGCCCCTTCGCGCAAACGCGGCCTCGTGATGGGCATCTATGCGACGATGCTCGCTGTCGGGTTTGCCTGTGGTCCCCTGCTCTTCTCCGTCCTTGGAAGCGACGGGCTCCTGCCCTTTGCGGTCGGCGCAATCGCGATCCTCGCGGCCGCCATCCCGATCTACATCGCCCGCAACGAAAGCCCGGTGCTCAGCGAAAAGCCGGAGATGCATTTCTTCCGCTACATTTTCCTGGTGCCGACAGCGACGGTTGCCGTTTTCGTCTTCGGGGCGGTTGAGGCCGGCGGCCTTTCCCTCTTCCCGATCTATGCCACCCGCAGCGGCTTTACCGAGACACAGGCAGCGCTTCTCCTCACCGTCATGGGTGTGGGCAACATGATCTTCCAGATCCCGCTAGGACTGATCTCCGACCGAATGCGTGACCGGCGCCTGCTTTTATCGATTCTCGCTATTGTCGGGCTTGCCGGATCCCTGACATTGCCCTGGCTGTCCGGCCACTGGCACCTGATGGCCATCGTTCTGCTGTTCTGGGGGGGATGTGTCGCCGGCCTCTACACTGTCGGCCTCAGCCATCTCGGCTCGCGACTCACCGGCGCCGACCTAGCGGCGGCCAATGCCGCTTTTATTTTCTGCTATGCAGTCGGCACGGTCGCGGGTCCTCAGGCCATCGGAGCGGCCATCGATATCACCGGCAATGACGGATTTGCCTGGGCAATTGCGGGCTTCTTTGCGCTCTATGTGGTGCTTTCCCTGGGACGCCTGCTTTTTAAGCCGAAACGCACTTGACTTTTCGGGCGCGATTTGTAGTTTCGCGCCAGATTTGCCGTGGGCCTCGTTCGGTCGTCCACGGCTTCGTTTATTAGAGGCAGGACGACCATGGCCAAGGCTACAACCATCAAGATCAAGCTTCTGTCGACAGCTGACACGGGTTTCTTCTACGTGACCACGAAGAACAGCCGCACGATGACGGAAAAGATGACGAAGACCAAGTACGACCCGGTTGCTAAGAAGCATGTCGAGTTCAAGGAAACCAAGATCAAGTAAGACTTGATCGAGGGCTTTTCAAAAAAGGCGTGTCGCTTCCTGCGACGCGCCTTTTTCTTTTGCAGCGATCCTCGCCTGCCCGGACACTGACACCAAACGAAAAACACCGGCTTCCTTGCGGAAACCGGTGTCTGATTAGGGGGTCGGCCGGCACACAACACGGCACGAGGAACCGTTTTTGACGTTGCATACCAACCGACCGACCCCACGACCCAGGAGATGCGGCGGACCTGAGCATCATGGGGTATTGATGACCTCCGAAGGGGTCTTGTCCGATGGCTGCAAGTTCTCTCAAGTAGAGACAAAAATCAACAGTTTATTAACTGCTTACCCGGGCCTCGCTGCTTTATGGTTAAATTAGGTTCGGTTGAACTTACGATTCTCACGCGATAGTCAGTTCTACACACATTGAAACTTGAGGTTACCGAAGATGCATTCCAGATCTTCTCAAGCTTAGTTTGACCACACGACGAGGACTGACTTGGCTGCACGAGATCAGACGGCACCAGAACACTCTAATATTCAATTAAATACAAACCCGAGTAAGCACATTCGCGCTCAGCGCAGGTCTGCTCGACCGGATCAGCATCAACACTATTCGCCTCGCGGAAAATAAGTCGTTTTGTAACTGCTCAAAAAGTCAGCAAGATTTACCCGGCATGCCCCAGATGGCGGCAATTGAAAAAACCTGTGAAAATCTTTCTGACAGCCTGCAGAACTTAAGCTTTTAACGCCACCCGCTGGCCCTCTCGGTCACGCGGCGGCGGCCACAACGCGGTTGCGACCGGAGTTCTTCGCTTCATAGAGGGCCCGGTCGGCCTGCTTCAGAAGCTGCTCGGGCGTTTCAACCCCAGGACCGATCGTGGCGATGCCCATGGATGCCGTCAGCATCAGCGGGCTCTCGCCGGAACGAAGCTGGAAGGGACGGGCTTCGATCATGCCACGGAGCCTCTCGGCAACGGTTGCGGCGACTTCCGCCGGTGTGTCGGGCATCACGACGACGAATTCCTCGCCGCCAAAACGGCAGGCTAGATCGGCCCCGCGTACAGTCGAGCGTATACGGCCGGCAAACTCCTTCAGCACTTCGTCGCCGGCATCATGGCCATAGACATCATTGACCTGCTTGAAGCGGTCGATGTCTGTGATGCACAGCGTCAGCGGCCGGCCACGCACCTTGGCGCGGGCAAACAAGGTGCGCAGATGCGTGTCGAGATAGCGGCGATTGTGGAGGCCCGTGAGCCCATCGGTGACGGCAAGCTCGATCGTCTGGCGCACACTGTTGCGCAGCCGGTCGTTGAAGCGCTTGCGACGGACCTGGGTCAGCGTGCGGGCAATCATCTCGTTCGGATCGAGCGGGCGCACGATGTAGTCGTTCACGCCGAGATCGAGCGCCCGGATGATCATCTGCTCATCCCCCTGCTCGGTGATCAGCAGGATCGGGATGAAGCGGGTGCGTTCCAGCGACCGGATCTGCGAGCAGAGACGCAAGGGGTCGTAGTCTTCGAGATTGCTGTTGACGATGACCAGATCGAAAGCGTTCTCAGCCGCCTCGAACACCGCCGCCTGCGGGTCAGACATGGCGCTGACTTCGGCAATCGGCTTCAGCGCCTTGATGATGCGTTCCTGGGAGGCACCGCGGCTGTCGACGAGCAGAACCTGCGCCTGCTCTTCGAGGCGCCCCTCCTGAAGCCTGAAGACATCACCGATGCCGGCCTCGCGGGTCGTGTCATGACGGATGCGTAACTCGTCCGTCAGCGTCTTCAAGCGCACGAGGCTCTTCACCCGCGAGATGAGCTGCAGGTCGTTGACCGGCTTCGTCAGGAAATCATCAGCGCCGGCCTGCAGACCCCGGACGCGATCGGAGGGCTGGTCGAGGGCGGTAACCATGACCACCGGGATATGCGCCGTACGCGGGTTAGACTTCAGCCTTTCGCAGACTTCGAAGCCGTCCATTTCCGGCATCATGATGTCGAGGAGGATGACGTCGACCTGGGTGCGATCGCAGATATCGAGCGCGTCGCGGCCATTGCTTGCCGTCAGCACGTCGAAATACTCCGCCATCAGCCGCGCTTCGAGCAGCTTGACGTTGGCAGGTATATCATCGACGACCAGAATACGGGCAGTCATGGCTGTCAGTCCTCACGCATCTCCGAGATAGGTCTT
This sequence comes from Rhizobium rosettiformans, assembly GCF_016806065.1. Taxonomy (NCBI): domain Bacteria; kingdom Pseudomonadati; phylum Pseudomonadota; class Alphaproteobacteria; order Hyphomicrobiales; family Rhizobiaceae; genus Rhizobium; species Rhizobium rosettiformans. Next base: position 3,133,521 of record NZ_CP032405.1, on the reverse strand, counting down.
GATCGTCTCGATAAACTTGGGGACCGAGATGGGTTTGGAGACATAGGCTTCACAGCCACCCTGCCGGATCCGTTCCTCATCGCCCTTCATGGCGAATGCCGTGACGGCTATCACCGGGATGACGTGGAGCTCGGGATCGTCCTTCAGCCACTTGGTCACTTCAAGACCTGAGACCTCCGGCAACTGGATGTCCATCAGGATCAGATCCGGGCGGTGGCGCCGGGCGAGATCCATGGCTTCCATGCCGTTGCGGGTCTGCACTGTCTCATAGCCGGATGCCTCGATCAGATCGCGGAAGAGCTTCATGTTGAGCTCGTTGTCTTCGACAATCATCACTTTTTTCGGCATTCACCCGGTCCTTTGTCTCGCGCATTCACCCAGTCCGGAACACCGGACCCAGCGCGAGTTGCGTCTTCCGTCTTCGAGCATGCTAGTGCTATTTGGTTTCGAAATCGGTAATTTGCCAGGGCAAGAGGAAAAGACTTTATGAAAAACAGAGATATACCTGCCGATGCCGAAGCCACTGCAGTTGCCGTGCTCGGCTGGCTGGCAAACGAACCGGAGATGCTGTCGCGTTTCCTCGCGCTGTCTGGCGTGCAGCCGACACAGTTGCGCCAGGCCGTCGGCGACCCGGCCTTTCTCGCCGGCATGCTGGAGTTTCTGATGCAGCACGAGCCAACGCTGATGGAATTCTGCACCGCGACGGACACCAAGCCTGAGACGGTGGTCGAGGCCTATCACCGCTACGCCGGTCCGAGCTTCGATTCGGCCGATTTCTGATGCTGACGGATCTCGACCACATCCGCCTGACGGATAGGCCGTTAATCGTCTGCGATGTCGATGATGTCGTCCTGCAGTTCGCCGCTCCGTTCGAGGCGTTCCTGCAGAGCCGCGGCCACAGGCTTTTGCCGCGCTCCTTCAAGCTGACCGGAAACATCGTCACCGGCGCCGACGAAAGCGTGATCGAAGCGCCAGCCGTCAAGGCGCTGATCGATGATTTCTTCGTCGAGCAGGAGCGCTGGCAGACGCCGTTTGCCGATGCGGTCGACAGCCTTCATGCGCTCGGCCAGGATGCGGATCTCGTCTTCCTCACTGCCATGCCGCCTCGCCACGCCGAAGTGCGGCGACGCCTGCTCGACCAGCTGACACTGATCTTCCCCATGATTGCAACGGAAGAGGCCAAGGGGCCGATGGTGGCGGCGTTGCAAGGGGAACGGCCCCTGCCCGTCGTCTTCGTCGACGACATGGTGCACAATCTGCACTCGGTCGGCCAGCACGTGCCGGACTGCCTTTTGATCTATCTTCCGCCACCGCTCGAAATCTTCCGCTTCGCGCCCGAGCCACCCCAAACCGTCCGGCGTGTCAGCACCTGGCCGGAGGCGTCCGAGCTGATCCGATCGCATTTCGCTGGCTAATCTGGCGGCGAGCCCCCTTCCCGGCATCGCCGCACTTGCCTGCGTTCAAAGGGCGGCCTATGGTCGCCTTGTTCAACCTTTGTTCTGGCCATGACGCGCGCTGCTCCTGATCATTCCGGCTTTTGTCGTGACTGCCTGACCGGGCAGGCCGAGGGTGCGCGACGTTGTCGTTCCTGCGGCAGCCCGAGGCTCGTCTATCATTCCGAGCTTTACGACCTGTCGATCGCTCACATCGATTGTGATGCTTTCTACGCCTCGGTGGAGAAGCGCGAAAATCCGGAACTGATCGACAAGCCGGTGATCATTGGCGGCGGCAAGCGCGGGGTCGTCTCGACCGCCTGCTACGTGGCGCGCATTCACGGCGTGCGCTCGGCCATGCCGATGTTCAAGGCGCTCGAGGCCTGTCCCCAGGCGGTGGTCATCAAGCCCGACATGGAGAAGTATTCCCGTGTCGGCCGCGAAATCCGGGCGATGATGGAGGAGCTGACACCGCTCGTGCAGCCGATTTCGATCGACGAGGCCTTTCTCGATCTGCGCGGCACCGAACTGCTGCATCACGATCCGCCCGCCCGGGTGCTGGCGAGGCTTGCCCGACGCATCGAGCAGGAGATCGGCATTACCGTCTCCGTCGGGCTCTCCTACTGCAAGTTCCTCGCCAAGGTCGCCTCCGACCTTCAGAAGCCACGCGGTTTCTCAGTGATCGGCGAGGCCGAGGCGCTGACCTTCCTCGCCGACAAGCCGGTGACGATGATCTGGGGTGTCGGCAAGGCCTTTGCCACGACGCTACAGGCCGACGGTATCCGGACCATCGGGCAATTGCAGGTGATGGACGAGAGCGATCTCATGCGCCGCTATGGCTCGATGGGGCAACGCCTCGCGCGCCTGTCCCGTGGAATTGACGAGCGGACGGTACACCCGAATGACCCGGCCAAAAGCGTCTCGGCCGAAACGACCTTCTTCGACGACATTCACCGGCTCGACGATCTCGTAGTGCATCTGCGGGCCCTGTCCGAAAAGGTCGCCTGGCGGCTGAAGCGACACGAGATCGCCGGGCAGACTGTCGTCCTGAAACTGAAGACGGCCGACTTCAAACTCAGGACGCGCAACCGACGGCTCGACGACCCCACCCAGTTGGCCGACCGGATCTTTCGCACCGGCATGTCGCTCCTGGAGAAGGAAGCGGATGGAACGCGCTTCCGCCTGATCGGGATCGGTGTCAGCGATCTGCAGGATCCGGCGCTTGCCGATCCGCCTGACCTTGTCGATGTCCAGGCTGCACGGCGGGCAGCGGCAGAGGCCGCGATGGACAAATTGCGTGACAAATTCGGCAAGGGTACGGTTCAGACGGGTTACACTTTCTCGTCCAAGCGATAGGCGATTCCGTGACGCAGGCACCCTCCATCATCACGGATCACAGCCGGCTCCCAGGGCGCCAGGGCGGACACATGCGGCTTTTGCGGTTTGCCGCCGCCCATCGCCGCACGCGGCCTAACGACCTGCTGCTCGGCACCATCCTGGCTTTTGTCGCGGGCGCGATGAATGCCGGCGGCTTCCTTGCCATCGGTCACTATACATCGCACATGACCGGCATCGTCTCCGCGATTGCCGACAATCTGGCACTCGGGCTTTTCGGGCTGGTCGGCGCTGGCATCGCACTTCTCATCAGCTTTACGCTCGGCGCTGCGTGCTCGGCAGTCCTGATCAACTGGGCCCGGCGCCATGCGCGCCGACAGCAGTATGCCTATCCGCTGGCGCTCGAATCCGGCCTGCTGATTGCCTTTGCCGGGATCGGTGCCCTCGTGCCGGCGGCTTCAGCCGCAGCGGTGACCGCCCTTCTCCTCTGCTTCGTGATGGGCCTCCAGAACGCGACGATCACCAAGATCTCCGGCGCCCGCATCCGCACCACCCATTTGACCGGCATGATTACCGATGTCGGCATCGAATTCGGCAAGCTCGCCTATGGCCGGATCGCCCGGCTCCTCGATCATCCACCGCTTGCAACGGACAGCCGCAAGCTCGGCATCCTGCTGCCCATCGTCGGCATGTTCTTCGTCGGCGGGCTCGTCGGTGCGCTCGGCTTCAAGCACATAGGCCATGCCTTTTCCCTGCCGCTTGCTGCCCTGCTGCTGGTGGTCGCCTCGCCGCAACTGAGACCACGCCCGTCGCATGCCCCATGACGAAGGCACTGCTCGCGGCATCTGTGGACAGACGATCACAGCCGCGTGAGTGGCACATCGAGGTCTTTTCGCGAAACTTTTCTTAAACATCGTCGCTTAGACTGCGGACGCTTGTGTATCGCGTTTCGAATGGTCGATCATGTTTCAGCGTTTCGCCCTCGCCATCAGCCTGTCATTGCTCTCCAGCACGGCGCTTGCTGCCGATGGGCCCCTGCAGATCTATATCTCGAAGGCGGAACAGACGCTGACCGTTTATGACGGGGACGAGGTGGTGGCGACGACAAAAGTCTCGACCGGCAAGCCCGGACATACCACGCCATCGGGGATCTTCTCGATCCTGGAGAAGCGCAAGTATCACGAGTCCAACCTTTATTCGAACGCGCCCATGCCCTTCATGCAACGTCTGACCTGGTCGGGCATTGCCCTGCACGAAGGCAAGCTGCCTGGCTATCCGGCTTCACATGGCTGCGTGCGCCTGCCGAACGGCTTTGCCAAGACGCTCTTTTCCATGACCGAGCGTGGCGCGCATGTGATCATCACCGACGATCCCATCGCGCCGCAATCCATCACCCACGCCAATCTGTTCACGCCGCGCCTGCCGGTTGACGATGGTGGGCTGCTCTCGGATGTGGAGCTCAGGCCCGCTCGCGTCGAGGCGGGGCTGGCGCCCGTTGAAGTGGCAATGAATGCGGTTCCACCGCGTAGTGGCGCCGAGACAAAAGTGACCGTCGCGGAACCGCCTCCGCTGCGCATCCTGATTACACGTCGCACCCAGCGCGACGTCGTGTCCGACGTCCAGCGGCTTCTCGGCACGCTCGGCTTCGATGCCGGCGTTTCCGATGGCTTGCTCGGCACGCGGACGATTTCGGCGATCAAGGCGTTCAAGGAAAAGAAGGGTATCGAGAAGGACCCGCAGATCCTGTCCGAGGTTTTTCTGAACGCCCTCTATATGGAAGCCGGAGAAGACCACCCGCCGATGGGCCAGTTGATGATCCGGCAGAAATTCACGCCACTCGTTTCAGCCCCCGTCAATATCCGGGAGCCAGAGAAGGCGCTTGGCACCCATTTCATCGAAGCGACTGCGGTCGATCGCTACAAGCGCAAGGCCGAATGGCGTGGCGTGACGCTGGATGACCATCTTCCTGCATCGACGCAGAAGCGTCTTGGCATCGTCACCCCGGCGGACGACAAGTCGATCTTCTCGGCCGAGGCAGCGCTTTCGCGCATCGTCATCCCGGACGACGTGCGCGCCCGCATCGAAACCATGCTGAGCGAGGGATCCTCGATCACAATCTCGGATACCGGCATCGGCCCGGAGACCGGCGACGGGACGGATTTCATCACAGTGACCCGGGCCAAGCCGCGGGCCTGACAATTAAACCAGTTCGACGTCGAGGACGCCGGGGGTCGAGCGCATGGCGGCGGCGATCTCGGGGGAGATTCGGAAGCGTTCGGTCAGTTCCACCTCGATTTCGCGCTGGCCTTCGTCCTTGATCACGATGAAGGAGACGAGCCCGTCGCCCCTTGCGTTCAGATGTGCGGCGACAGCGCGCAAGGGACCGGAATCCCGGACGAAGACGCGCATCGCCTTCTGCATGCGGATCGACTGTTCTTCCAGCGACTGCGCCGTCTGGATGCGCAATCCGATGCCCTCGGGCCGCTCTTCCGCCTGAACTGTCAGCACCAGCGATTTCCCCGCTTCCAGAAGGTCGCGATACTGGTTGAGGCCTTCAGAGAAGAGAACCGCTTCATACTGGCCAGAGGCATCCGAGAAGGTAATGATGCCCATCTTGTTGCCGGTGCGGGTCTTGCGCTCCTGGCGCGAGATGACGGTGCCGGCGAGGCGGCCGGCGGAGGCGCCCTGCTTTACGGCCACCGAGAAATCCGCGAAATTCTGGACGCGCAGCTTGTCGAGCAAGTCTCGGTAAGCGTCGAGCGGGTGGGCAGACAGGTAGAAGCCGAGCACCTGGAATTCACGCATCAGCTTTTCGGAGGAAAGCCAGGGCGTATATGGGGCAAAAGCGATCCGCTCAGGGCCGCTTGCACCGCCGGAGCCGAACATGTCGGACTGGCCGCTGACGGCATTTTCCTGGGCGCGCTGGGCATAACCCATGATGCGATCGATGCTGCCGACGAGTTCCGCACGGTCGCGACCGAAGCAGTCGAAGGCGCCGGCGGCAATCAGGCTTTCGAAAACACGGCGATTGATCTGCTTCGGGTCGATCCTGAGGCAGAAATCCTCCATGCTGTCGAAGGGCTTGTCGCCGCGCACCTCGACGATGTGATCGACGGCGCCTTCGCCGACACCCTTGAGGGCGGCGAGCGCATAGTAGATGCGGTTCGGCCCGGTCTGGAAGTGACGGTAGGAGGTCTGGACAGAAGGCGGCACGACTTCGATGCCGAGGCGGCCGGCATCCTGACGAAAGTCGACCAGCTTTTCGGTGTTCGACATATCGAGCGTCATCGATGCGGCGAGGAACTCGACCGGATAATGCGCCTTCATATAGGCCGTCTGATAGGAGACGATGGCGTAGGCTGCAGCGTGCGACTTATTGAAGCCGTAGTTGGCGAATTTGGCCAGCAGCTCGAAGATGTTGTTGGCCTGCGGCTTCGAGACACCGTTCTTCATTGCGCCATCGACGAAACGGACCGACTGCTGGTCCATTTCCGCCTTGATCTTCTTACCCATGGCGCGGCGCAGAAGGTCTGCTTCGCCGAGCGAATAACCCGACAGGACCTGCGCGATCTGCATGACCTGTTCCTGGTAAACGATAACGCCCTGGGTTTCCTTCAGCAGGTAGTCGATCTTCGGATGGATCGAGGCGATCTCCTCCTCGCCATGCTTGCGGGCATTGTAGACGGGGATGTTTTCCATCGGGCCCGGGCGATAGAGGGCCACGAGCGCGATGATGTCCTCGATGCAGTCGGGGCGCATGCCGATCAGGGCCTTGCGCATGCCGGCACTTTCCACCTGGAACACGCCGACCGTTTCACCGCGCGAGAGCATCTCGTAGGTCAAGGTGTCATCCAGCGGGATGGCGGCGAGGTCGACCTTGATACCGCGCTGCTCCTCGACGAAGTCGACGGCCGTCTTCAGCACCGTCAGCGTCTTCAGGCCGAGGAAGTCGAACTTCACGAGGCCGGCCTGTTCGACCCATTTCATGTTGAATTGGGTGACCGGCATGTCGGAGCGTGGATCGCGATACATCGGCACCAGCTTCGACAGCGGGCGGTCACCGATGACGATACCGGCGGCATGCGTCGAGGCGTGGCGGTAAAGGCCTTCGATTTTCTGGGCGATCTCCAGCAGGCGCGCAACGACAGGCTCTTCTTCAGCGGCCTCCTGGAGCTTGGGCTCCTCCTCGATCGCCTTGGAGAGCGGCGTCGGATTGGCCGGATTGTTCGGGACCAGCTTGCAGATCTTGTCGACCTGGCCATAGGGCATTTCGAGCACGCGGCCGACGTCGCGGAGCGCTGCACGCGCCTGCAGCGATCCGAAGGTGATGATCTGGCCCACCTGCTCGCGACCATATTTGCGCTGCACGTAGCGAATGACTTCTTCGCGGCGCTCCTGGCAAAAGTCGATGTCGAAGTCGGGCATCGAGACGCGTTCCGGATTGAGGAAGCGTTCGAAGAGCAGCGAGAAGCGCAAGGGATCGACGTCGGTGATGGTCAGCGCATAGGCAACGAGCGAGCCCGCACCCGAACCACGGCCCGGGCCGACCGGGATGTCATGCTGCTTTGCCCATTTGATGAAGTCCGAAACGATCAGGAAGTAGCCTGGAAACTTCATGCGTTCGATGACCGAAAGCTCGAACTCCAGCCGGTCGCGGTATTCCTTTTCCTCATAGCCCGGCGCCATGCCGAGGGCTGCCAGACGCTGGTCAAGACCCTCGACCGCCTGGCGGCGCAGTTCGAGTGCTTCTTCCCGTTCGGCTTCCTCCGGATCATCGCTGCCACCGGTGAAGCGCGGCAGGATGGGCTTTCGGGTATCGAGCACGAAAGAGCAGCGGCGGGCGATCTCGACGGAATTCTGAAGCGCCTCCGGCAGGTCGGCGAAGAGCTTCATCATGTCCGCCCGGCTCTTCAGATAGTGGTCCGGGGTCAGGCGGAAGCGGTCGTCGTTCGATACGATGGCATTGTGGGCCACAGCCATCAGCGCATCATGGGCATCGTAGTCGTCGCGGGCCGGGAAAAAGGCCTCGTTGGTCGCGACCAGCGGCAGGTCATGCTCATAGGCGAGCTGGACCATGCGCCGCTCATGCGTACGATCATACTCACCATGCCGCTGCAATTCGACATAGAGGCGGTCGCCGAACAGACGCTTCAAGGCAAGCAGACGGCTCTCGGCCTGGGCCTTGTGACCATCTTTGAGCATACGATCGATTGGCCCGCCACCGGCGCCCGTCAACAGGATCAGGCCTTCGGTGCCGCTCTCTTCGAGCCAGGAGAGCTTTACATGGGTCGGCTGACCCGCGTCGCCGCCGAGATAGGCGCGGCTGACGAGATCGACGAGGCGCTCATAGCCTTCGGCATCCGATGCCAGAACGACGACGGCCGGCAGATCGGGCATATGACCGTTGCCGCCACGCTTCTCGCCGGTCGAATCCTCCATGTCGATCGACAACTGGCAGCCGATGATCGGTTGGATGCCATCACCGAGCGCCTTTTGCGAAAACTCGAGCGCGACGAAGAGATTGTTGGTGTCGGTGATCGCGATCGCCGGCTGGTCGTCGGCGACAGCCTTGCCGAGGATCTTCTTCAGCGGCAGCGCGCCCTCGAGCAGCGAATAAGCGGAATGCACGCGCAGATGCACGAAACCCGGACCGTCACCCACTCCACCGGACGCCTTTCTGTCGACGCTGTCCTCGCCCATACCGCTTCATTCCTTGATTTCTGAATCGGTCGGGATTTTCGGCTTTCAGGCTCACGAAGTCCAGAAGTAAGTCGGGCGGCAAGGCCTTGGTCACCAGCTTTGCCGCCCCAAAATGTCAGAGCGCCATCATCAGCAAAGCCATGCTGGATACGAAAACCGCCATCGAGGCAAATGCAGCAACGTCACGAAGAATTTCGGTCATTTCTGTCTCCTTGTCCCTTTATGTTTTTATTTTGTTCTTCTCTTGTTCCAATGTCAACCCAAAAAAACCGCAGCCTCGGTGGAACAAATTCCACAGAGGCGCAGGGACATCAGGAAAAAGGAGAAGAAAGCGGGCTGAGATCAGACGACGAGTTCGACGACCTTGCCGTCGACCAAGGTAACGCAGCGGTCCATCCGGCGGGCAATGTCGTGATTGTGGGTCGCGATCATGGCCGAGAGACCGGACTGACGGACCAGCGCTTCGAGCGCCGAGAAGACATAGCTTGCCGTTTCGGGATCGAGGTTGCCGGTCGGTTCGTCGGCAAGCAGCACCAGAGGGGCGTTGGCGACTGCGCGGGCAATCGCCACGCGCTGCTGTTCGCCGCCGGAGAGTTCGGCCGGGCGGTGATCGGCGCGATGACCGACACGCATGTAATCCAGAAGTTGCTTGGCGCGTTCGGCCGCCTCTGGCTTGGTGAGTCCGGCGATCAGCTGCGGCATCATCACGTTTTCCAGCGCGGAGAATTCCGGCAGCAGATGATGGAACTGGTAGACGAAGCCGATCGACTTGCGGCGAATGGCCGTTCGCTGCTCGTCGCCCAGTTCCTGGCAGGCAACGCCGCCAACGGTCACTTCGCCGCCGTCGGGATGCTCCAGAAGCCCGGCAACATGCAGAAGCGTCGACTTGCCCGTACCCGAAGGGGCGACCAGCGCCACGGTCTCGCCGGTGCGCAAGGTGAAGTCCGCACCTTTCAGGATCGAGAGTACGGTTTCGCCCTGGCCATAGTGGCGATCGATGCCGGCAAGCGAGAGAACCACGTCTTTTGCCATTGATTTCGGCATCCTCATTCGTAACGCAGAGCCTGGACGGGATCCAGGCGCGAGGCCCGCCAGGCCGGGAAGATGGTGGCCATAAAGGACAGGCTGAGCGCCATGATGATAACCGATACGGTCTCACTGGCGTTCATGTCCGCGGGAAGCTGGCTCAGGAAATAGAGTTCGGGATCGAAGATCATCGTTCCGGAGACCCAGGAGAAGAACTGGCGGATGCTTTCGATGTTCAGGCAGACGATCACGCCGAGCACGACACCTGCCAGAGTTCCTGCCGTGCCGATCGCAGCACCCGTCATGAAGAAGATGCGCATGATCGCGCCCGATGTCGCGCCCATGGTGCGCAGGATGGCAATGTCGCTTGCCTTGTCCTTCACCAGCATGATCAGACCGGAAATGATGTTCAGCGCCGCGACAAGCACGATCAGCGTCAGGATCATGAACATGACGTTGCGCTCGACCTGGAGCGCCGAGAAGAAGGTCTGGTTGCGCTGGCGCCAGTCGGTCAGGAAAATCTGGCGGCCAGCGGCTTCCTCTATCAACGGACGCAGCTCGTCCACGGCATCCGGATTGGAGATGAAGAGCTCGATCGACTGAACAATGCCTTCGACATTGAAATAGATCTGCGATTCTTCGAGCGGCATGTAGATGATCGAGGCGTCATATTCCGACATGCCGATTTCGAAGATGGCCGAGACCGGATAGGACTTCACCCGCGGATTGACGCCAAGCGGCGTCACATCGCCTTCGGGAGAGACCAGAGTGATCGTGTCTCCCGCCGAAAGCCCCAGCTGGGCCGCCATGCGCGAGCCAATGAGAACGCCCTCGCCGGTTGCAAAACCAACCAGGTCGCCGGAGCGGATATTGGATGAAACGACCGACAGCTTCGTCAGATCATCGGGGCGAATGCCGCGCACCAGGGCGCCTGTGCCGGCACCCTCACGACCCGAAGCGAGCGTCTGCCCCTCCACCAGCGGCAGTGCCATGGTGACGCCCGGAACGGCGGCGAAACGCTCGGCCAAGCCTGCATAGTCACTCAGCGGCTGGTCAACGGCCTGGACCACCATGTGGCCATTGATGCCGAGAATGCGCGAGACGAGTTCGGTGCGGAAGCCGTTCATCACGGCCATGACGATGATCAGCGTCGCTACGCCGAGCATGATGCCGATGAAGGAGAAGCCGGCAATGACGGAAATGAAGGCTTCCTTGCGCCGGGCACGCAGATAGCGCCAGGCCACCATGCGTTCAAAGCAGGAAAAGGCGCGCGCAGATGCGGCCTTGTCCGTGTCCACCGTCTCTTTGCCAACGGCCGTCGTCGCCATGGTTTCTCCTTGCCTCGGGATCAAGTCTCAAGACCCGACCTTGGTTCGGCGTAAGGCTTTTGCCTTAGGCCGTCAGCTTGTTGATCGCCGCTTCGATCGTCAGCGTCTCACGCGCACCGGTCTTGCGGTCCTTGAGCTCGACTTCACCGGCAGCGACGGCACGCGGGCCCGCGATGACCTGGACCGGCACGCCGATCAGATCGGCGGTGGCGAACTTCGTGCCGGCACGATCGTCGGTATCATCGTAGAGCACGTCCTTGCCGGCATTCTGCAGCGCGACATAGAGGCGATCGCAGGTCGTGTCGCAGGCCTCGTCACCCGGCTTCATGTTGATGACAACGGCATCGAAGGGCGCGACCGAAGCCGGCCAGATGATTCCGTTCTCGTCATGCGAGGCTTCGATGATGGCCGGAACAAGGCGCGTCGGGCCGATACCGTAGGAACCCATGTGGACAAGATGCTCCTTGCCGTCCGGCCCTTGCACCTTGGCGCCCATCGGCTCGGAATATTTGGTGCCGAAATAGAAGATGTGGCCGACCTCGATACCGCGCGCGGAGAGGCGGTCGCCTTCCGGGATCGTGCCGAAAGCCGCTTCGTCATGCATTTCCGACGTCGCAGCGTAAACCGAGGTCCATTTGTCGAAAACGGACTGCAGGCCATCAACGCTGTCGAAATCGGTATCAGCAGCCGGAATGTCGAAATCGACGAAGCTCTTATGGCAATAGACTTCAGATTCGCCGGTGTCGGCGAGAATGATGAATTCGTGGCTGTGATTGCCCCCGATCGGGCCGGTGTCGGCACGCATCGGAATGGCGCGCAGGCCAAGGCGATCGAAGGTGCGCAGGTAAGCGACGAACATCTTGTTGTAGGAATGGATCGCGTCGGCCTGGGTCAGGTCGAAAGAATAGGCATCCTTCATCAGGAATTCGCGCGAGCGCATGGTGCCGAAGCGCGGACGGATCTCGTCACGGAACTTCAGCTGGATGTGGTAGAGGTTGAGCGGCAGGCTCTTGTAGGACTTGACCGACGAGCGGAAGATGTCGGTGATCATCTCCTCATTGGTCGGACCATAGAGCATCGGACGGTCCTGCCGGTCGCGGATGCGCAGCATTTCCTTGCCGTAATCCTCGTAGCGACCGCTTTCCTGCCAGAGCTCGGCCGACTGCAAGGTCGGCATGGAGAGCTCGATGGCGCCCGCGCGATTCTGCTCTTCGCGGATGATGGCGTTCACTTTGTCGAGCACGCGCTTGCCGAGCGGTAGCCAGGAATAGATGCCCTGGCTCTGCTGGCGGATCATGCCCGTCCGCAGCATCAAGCGGTGGGAGACGATCTCGGCTTCCTTGGGGTTTTCCTTCAGGATCGGCATGAAGTAGCGCGACAGACGCATAACGAATTCCAGATGGTTGTCGATGCCGCCGTATTGGCGGAATCAGCGATTGAAACGGGATGTCAGGAAGCGTTCATAGCCGGTTGGACTGGAGAAGAAAACCCGCAAGCGCCGTTCGCTCGCCTCGCCCACAGCCGGCATGCCAAGCGCCCATTCGGATGCGCAACCGGCAAGACAATGTCCCGTCAAAACCTGCAAATCAGGTCATTGCATGACCCTTATGCGACAAAGCGGCGTGAATGAAATTTTTTTGGATGAGTGTAACAAATCTGCAAGATTCAGGGGTGACAAGGACCAATGATTGGGCTAGGTTCAGCCCATAAAAGAGGCAGGGAGTTCAAATCTTTGCCACACTCGCGGTCAAGTCTTGGGAGGATCAGATCTAGGCGCGCTTGTCGCAGCCCCTTAATTGGTGAAGGATCACGCGAAGCTTCGAACAAGGTCTTTTGACCTTGTTTTTTTTTGCCTAGTCGACGGAATGGGTGTGCTGAGAGGCGCCGATCAGCCTTGCGGCTCTACGCCCGGCATGATGACCGGCAGATCGTTGAAGCTGATGCCGAAATAAGTGCCGGCGACATACCAGGCTCCATAAATCAGTGCAGAGACGATGGAAGTTGTCAGGAAGATGCGCGCCGCACGGAAGCGGGTGGGAGCACTGGCGACCGTACCCGGGACCACGTTCTGATCCTCGTCCTGGGTGCGAAGGCCGATCGGCAAGACGGCAAACAGCACCAGCCACCAGATCACAAAATAGACCGCCAGTCCCGACAGGATCGCCATGATGTTTCGCTCCAGACATGAGATGGCGCCAAACGTTGCGCCTGCGCCGCTCTTTCTCCCCCTATAATCGCGGAAGCTCCCAGGCACAAAGACAAAAGCGTCGCAGGCCCGAACGAGCCGCGATCAACAAGACTTCATCGGTTGGTGAATGGGCCTCAGACCTGTTCGAGTTCGATCAGGGTGCCGAAGAAGTCCTTCGGATGCAGAAACAGGACCGGCTTGCCATGGGCGCCGATCTTCGGCTCGCCACTGCCGAGTACACGAGCTCCAGACGCTGAGAGCTGGTCGCGGGCGGCAAGGATATCGGCGACATCGTAGCAGATGTGGTGCATGCCGCCCGAGGGAGCCTTCTCAAGGAAGGCGGCAATCGGCGAATTCTCGCCAAGCGGTTCGAGGAGTTCGACCTTGGTGTTCTCGAGTTCGACAAAGACGACAGTAACACCATGCTCAGGAAGCGCCTGTGCCTGGGACACCTTGGCGCCAAGCGTATCACGATAACTCGCGGTCGCGGCGGTGAGATCCGGAACGGCGATGGCGATGTGATTGACGCGGCCGAGCATGTCTTCCTCCAGTCGTTGCGGGCAAAGATTAGGTCATCCCTGCCCGCCTCGTCCCTCAGACTTTGGTCAGGAACACCGTGACGATCGGCTTCTTGCCCCAGACTTCGTTGGCAGTCGAGCGCACCGCGCGGCGGATGGACTCGCGAACGGTGTCGAGATCCTTGCGACGGCTGCGCGGAATGCTTTCGACGGCGCCGAGAACGGCGTCGTAAAGCGTGTCCTCCATCAGCTCGCCCTCGTGGTCGACTTCGGGCAGGCCGAAGGCGACGACATCGGGGTCGCCGAGGAAATCGAAACGGCTGTCGAGCAGCACACTGACGGCAACATGGCCGACATAGGAGAGCTTCTTGCGATCGGCGATGCCCATTTCTTCGATGTCGCCGACGAGCTTGCCGTCCTTGTAGACGCGGCCGAAGGGAGCCTGAGCGATGACTTCGGCTGGGCCCGGTGCGACGCGCAGCATGTCGCCATTGCGGACACGCGGAACGTTCGGGATGCCGGCCTGAAGCGCCAATTCCTTCTGGGCGACCAGATGGGCGGCCTCACCATGCACCGGCACGAGGATCTGCGGACGAACCCACTCGTACATCTTCAGGAGTTCATTGCGGCGCGGATGGCCCGAAACGTGGACCAGCGCGTCGTTGTCGGTTATGATGTGGACGCCCTGCTCGATGAGGCCGTTCTTGATCTCGAGGATCGCCTTCTCATTGCCCGGGATGGCACGCGAGGAGAAGACGACCGTGTCGCCCTTCGTCAACGCCACATTGCGCATCTCGTCGCGCGAAAGCTTGGCGAGCGCTGCACGCGCTTCGCCCTGACTGCCAGTCAGGATGATGACGACCTTGTCACGTGGTATGAAGCCGAATTCGTCCTCGGCGAGGAAGGGCTTGATGCCCTCCATGATCCCGATGTCCTGAGCAACGTTCGTGACGCGCTTCAGCGAACTGCCAAGCAGCAGGACTTCACGGCCGGCCGCTTCCGCTGCCTGGGCAATCGAACGGATACGCCCGACATTGGAGGAGAAGGTGGTGATCGCGACACGGCCTTCCGCCGCTTCGATGATCTTCTGCAAGCCTGCGGAGACTTCCTCTTCGGAAGGCGAGACACCATCGCGCATGGCATTGGTCGAATCGCAGAACATCGCAAGCACGCCCTCGTCGCCAACGGCACGGAAGCGCTCTTCATCGGTCAGAGGGCCGAGTGACGGATTGTGGTCAATCTTCCAGTCACCCGTATGGATGAGATTGCCGAGCGGCGTGCGGATGACGAGCGACATCGGCTCAGGGATCGAGTGGTTGACGCCAATCGCCTCGATCTCAAAGGGGCCGACATTGATGCGGTCGCCCTGCTTGAACGGCGTGATCGGAATCTCGGCGCGCGAGCCTTCATAGTCGCGCTTGGCTTCCAGCATGCCGGCGGTGAAGCGCGAGGCATAGACAGGGACGTTGAGACCCGGCCAGAGGTCGTTCAGCGCACCGTAATGATCTTCATGGGCATGGGTGATGATGATGCCCTTGAGGTTCTTCTTCTGCTTCTTGATGAAGCTGATATCGGGCAGCACGAGATCCACGCCCGGCAGGTCCGGACCGGCGAAAGTCACGCCGCAGTCGACCATGATCCACTGGCGATTGGACGGCGGACCATAGCCGTACAATGCGAGGTTCATGCCGATTTCTCCCACGCCGCCCAGCGGCAGGAAAACCAGTTCGTCGTTATTGGCCATTCTCAGTTCCGATCCAGTCTACCCGAAAAACACGTCTCCGGCGGCAACCGACATCATCCCGTCGGAGCCCCGGTCGAGCAACAAAATTCCCTTATCATCGATTCCGGAAAAGATACCGGAAATCGAGCGGTCCGGGAGGTTCACAGTTATTTTCTCGCCGATGCCACAGGCAACGCAACGCCAGCGCCGCACGATCTCGGCGATCCCCCTGCCCTCGTCCCAGACGGAAAGAACCTCTGCCATCTCGGCGAACAGATGGGCGAAAAACTCCGGCGGCGAGATCGACACGCCCTGGTCGGCAAGGGAGGTCACCGGATAGAGCGTCAGATCCGGGCGGTGGGCGATATTGATGCCGATGCCGATGGCGAGTGCCATGCGACCATCGGTAATGCGTTCCGCCTCGAGCAAGATCCCAGACGTCTTCTTACGACCGATCAGTACATCGTTCGGCCATTTGATTTCGACGGGCTCGCCGCCCGGCGGCATCACTGTTTGCACGGCTGCATGAACGGCCAGCGCCACGGCAAGCGGCAGAGAACCCAGCTGTTCGGGCGGTGCCGCATCGATCAGCAGAAGGGTCGAATAGAGATTGCCACGTTCCGATACCCATGGCCGGCCGCGGCGTCCGCGGCCACCTGTCTGGCGCTCGGCCGTCAACCACAGAAAACCGGAATCGCCCGCGCGAGCGCGGGCGAATGCTTCCGTATTGGTGGACGAAACTTCGTCGAGGGCTTCGTGCCGGAAGTCGTCGAGCGAAATCCGGCGCGGTATACCGAGGCTGGTCAACTAAACAACGTCTTTGCAGCAGCTTCAGCGGCAGTGCCGAGCGGACCACCAATCAGGACATAACCGACGACGAAGAGGCCGGAGAGACCGAAGACGAGGCGCAGCTCGACCGCCGTGCGGGCAAACTCGCCCTTGGCTTCGTCGAACCACATGACCTTGATGATGCGCAGGTAGTAATAGGCGCCGATGACCGAGGCCAGAACACCGATGATGGCAAGCGCATAGAGCTTGGCTTCGATGGCCGCCACGAAGACGAAGTATTTGGCGAAGAAGCCGGCGAGCGGCGGAATGCCGGCGAGTGAGAACATCAGCGCGGTCAGCACGAAGGCCATGAACGGCCGCGTGGTCGACAGGCCGGCGAGATCGTCGATGTTCTCGACATTGCCGCCTTCCTTCTGGCGCATGGCCATGATGCAGGCGAAGGTGCCGAGCGTCATCACCAGATAGATCATCATGTAGAGCAGAACGCCGGCTACGCCGGTGTCATTGCCGGCGGCGAGACCGACCAGCGCATAACCCATGTGACCGATGGAGGAATAGGCCATCAGTCGCTTGATGTTCCTCTGGCCGATGGCTGCGACGGAACCGAGCACCATCGACGCGATCGAAATGAAGACGACAATCTGCTGCCACTCGGCGAAGATCGGCAGGAAGGCGTCGATGACGATGCGCACGAAGATCGCCATGGCACCGATCTTCGGAGCGGCCGCCAGGAAGGCGGTGACCGGGGTCGGAGCGCCCTCATAGACGTCGGGCGTCCACATGTGGAACGGAACGGCGGAGATCTTGAAGGCCAGGCCGGCGAGGACGAAGACCAGGCCGAAGATCACACCGAGCGACGGTTCGCCCTGCGACAGGACGGCGGCAATCTCGTCGAAGCCGGTATTGCCGGTGAAGCCATAGACCAGCGACATGCCGTAGAGCAGCATGCCCGACGAGAGCGCGCCAAGCACGAAGTACTTGAGGCCCGCTTCCGTCGAACGCAGGCTGTCACGGTTGATGGCAGCGACGACGTAGAGGGCCAGCGACATCAGTTCGAGGCCGAGATACAAAGCGATCAGGTCATTGGCCGAGATCAGCAGCATGACGCCAAGCGTGGCGAGAACGAGCAGGACCGGGAACTCGAACTTGTCGAGATGATCGTAGCGGGCGTGCCCGACCGCCATGATCATCGCCGTCACCGAACCGATCAGGGCAAGGATCTTCATGAACTTGGCGTAGCCGTCAGCGAGGTAGGCGCCGTTAAAGGCCTCTCCTTCCGCGCCGGAGAACACCAGCCAGGCGCCCGAGAAGATCAGCAGCGCGATCGCCAGTCCCGTGACGACACTGTTCGACTTCTCGCCCGAAAACACGCCGATCATGAGCAGCACCATGGCGCCCACGGCCAGGATCAATTCCGGCGTGACCAGATGCAGGCTAGCAATGAGAGTTTCAACGGTCATGTCCAAAGGATCCTGTCGTCAGTTCGCAATCAGCGCCAGGGACTGGGCTGCTTGCAAGGCTGCGGAGTAGTTGTTCACCAGATTGTCGACGGAGGCGGCGGTCGCATCGAGGATGGGAGCCGGGTAGACGCCGAAGAAGATGGTGAGGGCGATCAGCGGATAAAGGGTCAGCTTTTCGCGTGTGGATAGGTCGAGCATGCTCTTAAGGCTCTCTTTTTCGAGCGCGCCGAAGACGACCCGGCGATAAAGCCAGAGCGCATAGGCAGCCGAAAGGATGACGCCGGTTGCGGCAAACAGCGCGACCCAGGTGTTGACGCGGAAGACACCGATCAGGGTCAGGAACTCGCCGACGAAGCCGGAGGTGCCCGGCAGGCCGACATTGGCCATGGTGAAGACCATGAAGGCGAGCGCATATTTCGGCATGTTGTTGACCAGGCCACCATAGGCCGCGATCTCGCGGGTATGGAGACGGTCATAGATCACGCCGACGCAGAGGAAGAGCGCGCCGGAGACGAAGCCGTGGCTGATCATCTGGAAGATCGCACCCTGAACGCCCTGCTGGTTGGCAGCAAAGATACCCATGGTGACGTAGCCCATGTGGGCGACAGAGGAATAGGCGATCAGCTTCTTCATGTCTTCCTGCATCATCGCGACCAGCGAGGTGTAGATGATGGCAATAACCGACAGCGTGAAGACGAATGGCGCAAAGAAGTCCGACGCCAGCGGGAACATCGGCAGCGAGAAGCGCAGGAAGCCGTAGCCGCCGAGCTTCAAGAGGATACCCGCCAGGATCACGGAGCCTGCCGTCGGCGCCTGAACGTGCGCATCCGGCAGCCAGGTATGCACCGGCCACATCGGCATCTTCACCGCAAACGAAGCGAAGAAGGCAAGCCATAGCCAGGTCTGCATCTGCGGCGGGAAGTCGTGCTGCAGGAGCGCTGCGATATCGGTCGTGCCGGCATCCCAGTACATTGCCATGATGGCGAGCAGCATCAGCACCGAGCCGAGCAGCGTGTAGAGGAAGAACTTGTATGACGCGTAGACGCGGTCCTTGCCACCCCAGACGCCGATGATGATGAACATCGGAATGAGGCCGGCTTCGAAGAAGACGTAGAAGAGCACGATGTCGAGCGACACGAACACGCCGATCATCAGGGTCTCAAGCACCAGGAAGGCGATCATGTATTCCTTCAGGCGCTTCTCGACCGAGGTCCAGCTCGCCAGAATGCAGAAGGGCATGAGCAGCGTCGTCAGAATGACGAACAGCATCGAGATGCCGTCGACGCCGACATGGTAGGAGATGCCGGTCCCGAGCCAGGCATGCTTCTCGACCATCTGGAAGCCGGTGTTCGAATTGTCGAAGTTGATCCAGATGAAGAGCGACACGACGAAGGTGAAGACCGTCGTCAGCAGCGAGACGTTCAGGATGTTGCGGCGGCCGAGAGAAGTATCACCACGGGTCAGCAGAAGCAGAGCCACGCCGACCAGAGGAAGGAAGGTGACCGTCGAGAGAATGGGCCAATCGGTCATCAGAGGGAGCTCCCGAGCATCATCCAGGTAACAAGTGCCGCAATGCCGATGAGCATCGCGAAGGCATAGTGATAGAGGTAGCCCGACTGCAGGCGGACGACCTTCTGGGTCAGGCCGCCAACGGCAGAGGCAACGCCGTTCGGGCCATAGGCGTCGATGGTGGCGACGTCACCCTTCTTCCAGAGGAAGCGGCCGAGCGCCTTGGAGGACCGAACGAAGAGGAAGTCGTAGAGCTCGTCGAAGTACCACTTGTTGAGCAGGAACTGGTAGAGCATCCACTGCTGTTCAGCGAGCTTCTTCGGCGCCGACGGGTTCTTGATATACATGTACCAGGCGGTGACGAAGCCGAGCGTCATGGCAATGAACGGGCTCCACTTCACCCACTTCGGAACGTCATGGAACTCTTCCAGGACTGTGTTGGTCGGAAGCGTGAAGAGCGCGCCCTTCCAGAACTCGGCATAGTGATGGCCGAAGAAGTAGTCGTGGAAGATGAAGCCGGCAAACAGCGCGCCGAAACCGAGCAGGTAGAACGGGATCAGCATGACCTGCGGGCTTTCATGCACATGGTGCATGACGTCGGCAGACGCACGCGGCTTGCCGAAGAAGGTGAGGAACGCCAGGCGCCAGGAATAGAAGCTCGTGAACAGAGCCGCAATCACCAGCATTGTGAAGGCAAAACCACCGACAGCCGAGCTCGAAGCGAAGGCAGACTCGATGATGTAGTCCTTCGAGAAGAAGCCAGCGGTACCGATCAGCGTTCCCGGGATGCCGACGCCGGTTAGGGCGATCGTGCCGATCGTCATGGCCCAGAAGGTCACGGGGATATGCTTGCGCAGTCCACCCATGTAACGCATGTCCTGCTCGCCATCGACGGCGTGGATCACGGAGCCTGCGCCCAAGAACAGGAGTGCCTTGAAGAAGGCGTGCGTGAAGAGGTGGAAGACGGCCGCGCCATAGGCGCCGACGCCGAGCGCCACGAACATGTAGCCGAGCTGCGAGCAGGTCGAATAGGCGATGACGCGCTTGATGTCGTTCTGCACGAGACCGACGGTCGCGGCGAAGAAGGCCGTGATTGCGCCCACGATAGTGACGACAACAAGAGCATCCGGCGAGAGTTCGAAGACAGGCGACATGCGGGCGACGAGGAAGACGCCGGCGGTGACCATGGTTGCGGCGTGAATGAGCGCCGAAACCGGGGTCGGGCCTTCCATGGCGTCCGGCAGCCAGGTGTGCAGCAGGAACTGCGCCGACTTACCCATCGCGCCCATGAAGAGCAGCAGGCAGGCGCCGGTCAGCGCATGGCTGCGGTCAAGCTGCATGCCGAAGAGGTTGAGTACGACCTCAGGCGAGGCCGCGGGATCGGCCGGCAGATAGGACTGGGCGGAGGCGAAGATCGTTTCGAAATTGATCGAGCCGAACATCACGAAGAGCGCCGAGATGCCGAGGATGAAGCCGAAGTCACCGACGCGGTTGACGATGAAGGCCTTCATGGCAGCGGCGGACGCGGACGGCTTCTTGTACCAGAAGCCGATGAGCAGATAGGACGCAAGACCCACGCCTTCCCAGCCGAAGAACATCTGTAGCAGGTTGTCCGACGTGATGAGCATCAGCATCGCAAAGGTGAAGAGCGACAGATAGGCAAAGAAGCGCGGCCGATGCGGATCGTGGTGCATGTAGCCGATCGAGTAGAGGTGCACGAGGCACGACACCGAGTTGACCACGACGAACATCACAGCCGTCAGCGTATCAACGCGGAAAGCCCATTCGACATCGATGCCGCCGGACTGGATCCAGCGCAGCACGGGCACCTTGATGACCTCGTGGGCCTCATGGCTCATGGCAACGTTGAAGAACACGATCCAGGAGAGGATCGCCACGATGATCATCAGACCGGTGGTGATGTATTCCGACGCCTTGGCGCCGATCTGTCGGCCAAGCAAGCCGGCGATCAGGAAGCCGATCAGGGGGAGAAAGACGATAGCCTTGTAGATCATGACCCGATCAGCCCTTCATCATGTTGACGTCTTCGACGGCGATGGAGCCGCGATTACGGTAGAAGACCACGAGGATCGCCAGACCGATGGCCGCTTCGGCGGCCGCAACCGTCAGGATAAACAGCGCGAACACCTGGCCGACGAGGTCGCCGAGGAAGCTCGAGAAGGCCACCATGTTGATGTTGACCGCGAGCAGGATCAGTTCGATCGACATCAGGATGACGATGATGTTCTTGCGGTTCAGGAAGATGCCGAAGACGCCCAGGGTGAACAGCAGGGCACTGACTGTCAGGTAGTGGGAAAGACCGATTTCCATAATTCTTGTTCCTTGACCTCGTGCTCGGCTCAGACGCCCTGGCCCGGCTTGACCTTGACAACCTTGACGGCGGTTTCCGGCGTGCGGGCGACCTGGGCGGAGATGTCCTGGCGCTTGATGTTGGTGCGGTGGCGCAGCGTCAGCACGATCGCACCGATCATGGCGACGAACAGGACGAGACCGGCGATCTGGAAGAAGAAGACGTAGTCCGTGTAGAGCACGTCGCCAAGCGCCTGGGTATTCTGGCGGTCTGCCACAGCGGGAATAGGCTGGGTGATCGCGTTCAGAGCTTCCGGGCTGATCGTGGTTCCGCCGATGACGACGACAAGTTCGACCGCAACGATGAGGCCGATAAGCGCGCCAACCGGTGCGTATTTCGCAGCCCCTGCCCTCAATTCGGTGAAGTCGATGTCGAGCATCATGACGACGAAGAGGAAGAGAACCGCGACCGCGCCGACATAGACGACCAGCAGGATCATCGCCAGGAATTCAGCTCCCGTGAGGAGCAGAAGACCCGCCGCGTTGATGAAGGTCAGAATGAGGAACAGGACCGAATGGACCGGGTTCCGAGCCGATATCACCATGAAGGCCGAAGCCACAGCGACAAAGGCGAAGAGATAGAAAAAGAGAGCCTGAAGACCCATGTTGGTGCCTTTTCATCTTCCCCCGGACGAGGGCCCTGCCCCGCCGCCCGATAAGGCGTGACCGATATCCCCATCGGCACGCCCGTTACAAAATTCATCATGTGCCCCGGCGAAGCCCCGCGCTCCGCCCAAGGCGATCGATCCCAAGGGATCAGCGGTAGGGCGAGTCGATCGCGATGTTGCGCGCGATTTCCCGTTCCCAGCGGTCGCCGTTGTCGAGCAGGCGCGCCTTGTCGAAGTAAAGTTCTTCGCGGGTCTCGGTGGCGAACTCGAAGTTCGGTCCCTCGACGATCGCGTCGACCGGGCAGGCTTCCTGGCAGAAACCGCAATAGATGCACTTCACCATGTCGATGTCATAACGCACCGTGCGGCGGGTGCCGTCATTGCGGCGCGGACCAGCCTCGATGGTGATGGCCTGGGCAGGACAGATCGCCTCGCAGAGCTTGCAGGCGATGCAGCGCTCTTCGCCGTTCGGATAGCGGCGCAGCGCATGCTCGCCGCGGAAGCGCGCCGAGACCGGGCCCTTTTCGAACGGGTAGTTGATCGTTGCCTTCTGCTTGAAGAAGTAGCGCATCGACAGGAAGAAAGCGCCGACGAACTCCTTCAGGAAGACCGAATTGATAGCCTGTGCAATTGCCATCTTATTCTCCAATGCAGCTGAGGTTGCGGCCGGGCATCATCACGCCCAACCCATCAGCTTGAGCACGAATGCCGTGATGATGACCATGGCGAGCGAGATCGGAAGGAAGACCTTCCAGCCGAGACGCATCAGCTGGTCATAGCGGTAGCGCGGAACGAATGCCTTCACCATGGCGAACATGAAGAAGACCATTGACGCCTTCAGCACGAACCAGATGATGCCGGGGACCCAATTCAGGAACCAGACGTCGACCGGCGGCAGCCAGCCCCCGAGGAAGAGGATCGTGGTCAGCGAGCACATCAGGACGATGGCTGCATATTCGCCGAGCATGAACATCATGTACGGGGTCGAGCCATATTCGACCATGAAGCCGGCGACGAGTTCGGATTCGGCTTCCGGAAGGTCGAAGGGCGGACGGTTGGTTTCTGCCAATGCCGAGATGAAGAAGATCACGAACATCGGGAAGAGCGCCAACCAGTGCCAGTCGAGGAAGGAGGCCGGAAGACCCATCATCGTGCCGAGGCCGGTGTTCTGGGCAAGCACGATATCAGTCAGGTTCAGCGAACCGACGCAGAGCAAAACGGTGACGATCACGAAGCCCATCGAGACTTCATAGGAGACCATCTGCGCTGCCGAGCGGAGCGCGCCGAGGAACGGATACTTCGAATTCGACGCCCAGCCACCCATGATGATGCCGTAGACTTCGAGCGAGGAGACCGCAAAGACGAAGAGGATGCCGACATTGATGTTGGCGATCACCCATCCGGCGTTGACCGGGATGACGGCCCAGGTCGCGAGCGCCAAAGTCACAGCGACGAGAGGAGCGAGCAGGAAGACACCCTTGTTGGCGCCGGCCGGAATGACCGGCTCCTTGAAGACGAACTTCAAAAGGTCGGCGAAGGACTGGAAGAGACCCCAGGGGCCGACAACGTTCGGGCCGCGGCGCAGCTGAACGGCAGCCCAGATCTTGCGGTCTGCAAGCAGGATATAGGCGATGAAGACGAGCAGGCAGACGAGCAGCAGAAGGGACTGCCCAATCATGATGGCCGCCGGCCACACATAGGTGGAAACGAAATTATCCATGGTCCCCTGCCCTTACTCTGCCGCGGCCTTGAAATTGTTGCGGGCCAATGCCGAGCACTCTGCCATGACGGCCGAAGCGCGTGCGATCGGGTTCGTCAAATAGAAGTCTTTGACCGGCGACGCAAACAGAGACTTGCCCATCTTCCCGGGTTTTTTCGCCAGTGCAGCAATATCGGCCGAAGAGCCCGGCGCGATCTCGTCGATCTCGGCAAAATGCGGGTAGGCTTCATAGAGCTGGCCACGCAGCTGCGACAGCGAATCAAAGGGCAGCTTCTTGCCGAGCACGTCGGAGAGTGCACGCAGGATAGCCCAGTCTTCGCGGGCCTCGCCCGGCGCAAATCCGGCGCGGTTGCCCATCTGGACGCGGCCTTCGGTGTTGACCCAGGTACCCGACTTCTCGGTGTAGGTCGCACCCGGCAGGATAACGTCGGCGTAGTGTGCGCCGTTGTCGCCATGGCTGCCGATATAGACGACGCATTTCGCTGTTTTGGCGGAGAAGTCCAGTTCATCGGCGCCGAGCAGGAAGACGACGTCGAGTGAAGACAGCATCTGACCGGCGGCCACAGCCCCTTCGCCCGGCACGAAGCCGAGGTCGAGAGCGCCGACTCGCGAGGCTGCGGTGTGCAGGACACAGAAGCCGTTCCACTCATCAGTCACTGCGCCGACATCGGCGGCCAGCTTGGCAGCGTTCGCGAGAACAGCCTTGCCGTCGGCGCCGGACAGAGCGCCCTGGCCGATCATAACAAGCGGGTTCTTTGCAGCCTTCAGAGCTTCGGCGAAGTTGTTCTTGCCGGAAATGAGGTCAGACAGCGTCTCGGTGCCAGCACCGAGATATTCGTAAGGGTAACGCAACTCGCCGCCTTCGCCGATCACGCCAATCGGCAGACCACCGCGACGCCAGCGCTTGCGAATACGGGCGTTCAAGACAGCCGCTTCGTAGCGCGGGTTGGCGCCGACGATCAGGATTGCGTCTGCGGCTTCAATGCCTTCGATGCCAGCGTTGAAGAGATAGGTCGAGCGGCCGAGCGACGGATCAAGTGCCGTCCCATCCTGGCGACAGTCGGTGTTCGAGGACCCGAGTGCGTTGACGAGCGACTTCAGCGCGAAGATCTCCTCGACGGAAGCGAGGTCACCGGCGACAGCACCGATCTTGTCAGCGGAGGTCGAGGCAACGGCCGACTTGATCGCGGCAAAGGCTTCGGCCCAGCTTGCGGGCTGCAGGCGGCCATCCTTCTTCACATAGGGGCGGTCGAGACGCTGGGTCTTCAGGCCATCCCAGATGAAGCGGGTCTTGTCGGAGATCCACTCTTCGTTGATCTGCTCGTTGACGCGCGGCATGATGCGCATGACTTCGCGGCCGCGGGTATCGACGCGGATGGCGGAGCCGAGCGCGTCCATGACGTCGACCGATTCGGTCTTGTTCAGTTCCCACGGACGGGCGGTGAAGGCGAAGGGCTTGGAGGTCAGTGCGCCGACCGGGCAGAGGTCGACGACATTGCCCTGCAGCTCCGACGTCATCGCCTGCTCGAGATAGGTCGTGATCTCGGCATCTTCGCCACGGCCGATCAGGCCGAGTTCGGCAATGCCAGCGACTTCGGTCGTGAAGCGGACGCAGCGCGTGCAGTGAATGCAGCGGTTCATCACGGTCTTGACCAGCGGTCCGATATATTTGTCTTCGACGGCGCGCTTGTTCTCGGTGTAGCGCGAGCTATCGATACCGAAGGCCATGGCCTGGTCCTGCAGGTCGCATTCGCCACCCTGGTCGCAGATCGGGCAATCCAGCGGATGGTTGATCAGCAGGAATTCCATCACGCCTTCGCGGGCCTTCTTGACCATCGGCGTGTTGGTGAAGACTTCCGGCAGTTCGCCGTTCGGTCCGCCACGGATGTCGCGCACGCCCATGGCGCAGGAGGCGGCCGGCTTCGGCGGGCCACCCTTCACCTCGACAAGGCACATACGGCAATTGCCGGCGACCGACAGCCGCTCATGGAAACAAAAGCGCGGAACCTCGGCGCCGGCTTCCTCGCACGCCTGCAACAGCGTGAAATGATCCGGAACCTCGATCTCTTTTCCGTCGATCTTCAGCTTAGTCATATTCGCCTTCCTGCCTCACGCTTCCGCGCATCCTGCCGGGGCATTCCTGCCGCGACTGACAGTCTTCGTCCGCAGCGGATGAAAACTGCCGGTTTTATCCCTCAAGTCCGACGCATCGCCCCCGCGCGGCCGAACCTTAATCTCACTTGCCTGACCGAGCCTTGCCGCCCGCCAACCGGCGCGCCTGGCCTGCCCAGTCGTCTCGCAGCACGCGGCCATCGAGACCCAATTCCTTGTCCAGCGCAACAAGCGCCTTTTCATCCATCTCAGCGAGGTCCTTGAGGCGGGTCACTCCCCTGCCCTTCAGGACCTGCTCGACCTTCGGCCCGATGCCGTCGATCTTCTTCAGATCGTCGGCCTTGCCGGAGGCCTTTTTCGGCTTCGCGGCCGGCACGGCGGGCTCGACCTTCGCACTCGGCGGAGCCTTCGCTTTCGGCGCGGCCTTCACCTTCGTTGCAGCGGTCGGCTTGGCAACGACCTTGGCCTTCGGCGCCGGCTTCGGCTTTTCAGCCTTGGCGGGTGCTGGCTTTACCGCGGCTTCGGCCTTTGCCTTCGCCTTTGGCGCGACCTGCTTCTTCGCCTTGACCTCTGCCGGGGCCGGTTGAGGCTCTGACGTCTCGGCGGGCGCCTCTACCTTGCTTTCGGGCTCGGTCGTCTGCTTGGCTTCCGCCGCCTTGCGTTCGTCCTCGAGTTGCCGCGCAATCTGGCCGGTCACTTCCATGGCGCCCTGGATAGAGCCGAGGAAGAGCTTGCTCATCTGCGCCGCCACGCCGAAGCCGAAGGCGGTTGCGGCGGCCATGGCGGCCGCCGGATTGGTCATCAGGTCGTCGAGACCTTCGGGAGCACGAGCATCCGAAGCCTTCTCGTCCGGCCCCTTCTTCCCGCCCTTGTCCGAAGAGCTCGTCATCCCTTTTGTCCCTTACTCTGCCGCTTCCATGACCACCCCGTGGGCGATCGCGTTGCGGGTGTATTGATCGATGCGCTTTTCCATCTCCGGACGGAAATGCTTGATCAGGCCCTGGATCGGCCAGGCAGCCGCATCACCGAGCGCACAGATGGTGTGGCCTTCGACCTGCTTCGTCACCTGGAAGAGCATGTCGATTTCCCGCTTCTGGGCATTGCCCTTCACCATGCGTTCCATGACGCGCATCATCCAGCCCGTGCCTTCGCGGCACGGCGTGCACTGACCGCAGCTCTCGTGCTTATAGAATGCCGAGAGGCGCCAGATGGCCTTCACGATGTCGGTCGACTTGTCCATGACGATGACCGCGGCGGTGCCGAGGCCGGAGCCCAGTTCGCGCAGACCGTCATAGTCCATGATCGCGTCCTTCATCTGGGCGCCCGGCACGCAAGGCACCGAGGAGCCGCCCGGGATGACGGCGAGCAGGTTGTCCCAGCCGCCGCGGATGCCGCCACAGTGCTTTTCGATCAACTCCTGGAAGGTGATCGACATGGCTTCTTCGACCGTGCACGGCTTGTTGACGTGGCCGGAGACCGAGAAGAGCTTGGTGCCGGCATTGTTCGGACGGCCGAAGCTCGAATACCAGGACGCACCGCGACGCAGGATGGTCGGGGCAACGGCAATCGACTCGACGTTGTTGACCGTGGTTGGGCAGCCGTAGAGACCCATGTTGGCCGGGAACGGCGGCTTCAGACGCGGCTGGCCCTTCTTGCCCTCGAGGCTTTCGAGAAGTGCGGTTTCTTCGCCGCAGATATAGGCGCCGGCGCCATGGTGCACGACGATGTCGATGTCATAGCCGAGCTTGTTGTTCTTGCCGAGCAGACCGTAGTCGTAGCACTCGTCGATCGCTGCCTGCAGGGCTTCACGCTCGCGCATGAACTCACCGCGGACATAGATGAAGGCATGATGCGCGCCCATGGCGAAGGACGCGATGACGCAGCCTTCGATCAGGGTGTGCGGATCATGGCGCATGATCTCGCGGTCCTTGCAGGTGCCGGGCTCCGACTCGTCGGCATTGACAACGAGATAGTGCGGACGGCCATCCGATTCCTTCGGCATGAAGGACCACTTGAGACCGGTCGGGAAGCCTGCGCCGCCGCGACCACGAAGACCTGAGGCCTTCATCTCGTTGATGATCCAGTCCCGGCCCTTTTCGAGGATTTGCTTGGTGCCATCCCAGTGGCCGCGCGACATCGCGCCCTTCAGGGACTTGTCCTTGAGGCCGTAGATATTGGTAAAGATGCGATCCTGATCTCTCAACATAACCTAACCTCTCAGCGCGGCTTCTTGCCGAAGACCTTGATGTATTCCGCTTCGCCGCCCTTGGCGAGCGCCTTGGCCTGCTTGACCCAGTCGTCCCGCTCGATGCGGCCGGAGAACTTGAGATAGGTATCCACCCACTCGCGCTCTGCCTTCTTCCACTTGGCGATCTGCTCGAACTTGTAGATGCCAAGGCCGTTCAATGTTGCTTCGATCTTCGGACCGACGCCGGAGATCATCTTCAGATCATCCGGTGTTTCCGGTCGCTCGATGCCGGCAGGACGGTTCTTCTCGTCCATGACAGACGCAGGAGCCGGCGCGGCTTCCTTTTCGACCGGACGGGCCGTATCGGCACTGTCGCCCTTCAGCTTGACGTTTTCGGCAGCAGCCTTCTTGGCGGTCGCCGGGGTCTTCAGCTTCGTGTCCGTTTCAGGCGCATCGGTCACCGGCTTTGCAGCATTCGCCGGAGGCACGGCAGCCTCTTCGGTCTTTGCCGGCGCCGGCGTGTCGGTGAAGCGGATCGGCTGGATGTCGTCGGTCAGCGTGGTCGGACCACCGACCGGCGCCGAGAAGATGCGATCGACCTGCGGGCCCGGCTTGATGTCCGCACCCTTGCCCGCCGCAAAGCGATCGATGATGTGCTCGAGCTGGGTGACCGTCAGGTCTTCATAGGCATCCTTGAAGATCATCACCATCGGCGCGTTGACGCAGGCGCCCTGACACTCGACTTCTTCCCAGGACAAGGTGCCGTCTGCGTTGCGCTCGAAAGGCTCCGGATGGATCTTCGACTTGCAGACGTGAATGAGGTCTTCCGCACCGCGCAGCATGCAGGGCGTCGTGCCGCAGACCTGGATATGGGCGCGTGTGCCGACCGGCTTCAGCTGGAACTGCGTGTAGAAGGTCGCGACTTCGAGGACGCGGATATAGGGCATGTCGAGCTTTTCAGCGACATACTCGATCGCAGCCTTGGTCACCCAGCCTTCCTGTTCCTGTGCGCGCATCAGAAGTGGGATGACCGCCGATTGCTGGCGACCCGCCGGATACTTGCGAATGGTGGCTTCAGCCCAGGTCGCATTTTCCGCATTGAATGCGAATGCTGCGGGCTGGAATTGCTCTTCGGCTAGTCGACGAACGGACATACTTCCTCACGCCTTGTCTCAGTTTATGGAACCACACCGCGTATTCGTCACATTGGCGAATTCGCAGGCATAGGCCGAATTGTCTTTCTGAAGGAATACGAAGAGCTTCGAGCCGGTCCAACTGGAGCTCTTGATCTCGTATCCATCCTGGATCAGCTTGGCCATCGGTACTGAATCCCTCGACGATACAGCTCTGTTCTCCTGGGCCACCGCCTGGGTGGCGCCGAGACAGATCAGCACGGTTGCGAGGGCTCTCAGCATCAGCGGTCTACTTCCCCGAACACGATGTCGAGCGAGCCGAGGATCGCCGAGACGTCGGCCAACTGGTGGCCGCGGCACAGGAAATCCATGGCCTGCAGATGCGCATAACCCGGGGCGCGGATCTTGCAGCGATACGGCTTGTTGGTGCCGTCGGAGACGAGGAACACGCCAAACTCGCCCTTCGGGGCTTCGACGGCAGCATAAACCTCACCGGCCGGCACGTGATAGCCTTCGGTGTAGAGCTTGAAGTGGTGGATCAGGCCTTCCATCGAGCGCTTCATCTCGCCGCGCTTCGGCGGAACGACCTTGCCGTCCAGCGACGAGACCGGGCCGGTCTTCGCATCACCCAGCAGGCGGTTGACGCACTGCTTCATGATCTTCACCGACTCGCGCATTTCGAACATGCGGATCAGGTAACGGTCATAGCAGTCGCCGTTCTTGCCGACCATGATGTCGAAGTCGAGATCGGAATAGCACTCGTAGGGCTGCGACTTGCGCAGGTCCCAGGCAGCGCCCGAACCGCGGACCATGACGCCAGAGAAGCCCCAGGCCCAGCAATCATCGAGGCTGACGACGCCGATGTCGACGTTGCGCTGCTTGAAGATGCGGTTGCCGGTCAAAAGGTCGTCGATGTCATCGAGCTTTTCCGGGAACTGGTCACACCACTTGCCGATATCCTCGACCAGCTGATGCGGCAGATCCTGGTGCACGCCACCCGGACGGACATAAGCTGCGTGCATGCGGGCGCCAGAGGCGCGCTCATAGAACACCATCAGCTTTTCGCGCTCTTCGAAGCCCCAGAGCGGCGGCGTCAGCGCGCCGACGTCCATGGCCTGCGTGGTGACGTTGAGGAGGTGCGAGAGGATACGACCGATTTCAGAATAGAGAACGCGGATCAGCTGACCACGGATCGGAATCTGGATGTCGAGGAGCTTTTCGACGGCCAGCGAATAGGCATGCTCCTGGTTCATCGGCGCGACATAGTCGAGGCGATCGAAATAGGGCAGCGCCTGCAGATAGGTCTTGGTTTCGATCAGCTTTTCGGTGCCGCGATGAAGCAGGCCGATATGCGGATCGACGCGCTCGACGATTTCCCCATCCAATTCCAGAACGAGGCGAAGAACGCCGTGCGCCGCCGGGTGCTGCGGGCCGAAGTTGATGTTGAAGTTGCGGACGTTGTGTTCAGTCATGGTCTCTGCCCTTCCGCTCACTTGGCCGCTTTTTCATCGCCGGGCAGCACGTAATCCGTGCCTTCCCAGGGCGAGAGGAAGTCGAAATTGCGGAATTCCTGCTTGAGCTCAACGGGCTCGTAGACGACGCGCTTGGCGCTATCGTCGTAGCGAACCTCGACGAAACCGGTCGTGGGAAAGTCCTTGCGCAGCGGATGGCCTTCAAAACCATAATCCGTCAGGATGCGGCGCAGATCCGGGTGATCGGTGAAGAGAATGCCGTACATATCCCAGGCTTCGCGCTCGAACCAGTCGGCACCGGGGAAAACCGGGCAGGCCGACGGGACCGGCTTGAACTCGCCGGTTGCGACCTTGATGCGGATGCGCAGGTTCTGACGCGGCGACAGCAGGTGGTAGACCACATCGAAGCGGTCTTCGCGCTTCGGGTAGTCGACGCCGCAGATGTCGATCAGGTTGACGAAGCCACACTGGACGTCATCACGCAGGAAGGTCAGAAGCGGGATCAGGTTTTCCGACTTCGCCGTCAGCGTCAGTTCGCCGAAGCTGATGTCGCTCGACGAAATCAGCGCACCACGGACCTCTGCGAGGTAGGAAGCGAGCTCGTTCAGGGCTTCACTCATGTTTTCAGTCCCTTCGCCTTACCGCTCGATCGTGCCCGTGCGCCGGATCTTCTTCTGCAGGAGCATCACGCCGTAGAGCAGAGCTTCTGCCGTGGGGGGACAGCCCGGCACGTAGATATCGACCGGCACGACGCGATCGCAGCCGCGCACGACGGAATAGGAATAATGATAGTAGCCGCCGCCGTTGGCGCAGGAGCCCATCGAGATCACGTAACGCGGCTCCGGCATCTGGTCGTAGACCTTGCGGAGTGCGGGCGCCATCTTGTTGGTCAGCGTGCCGGCAACGATCATGACGTCGGACTGGCGCGGCGAAGCGCGCGGCGCAAAGCCGAAACGCTCCGCATCGTAACGCGGCATCGACAGCTGCATCATTTCGACGGCGCAGCAGGCCAGACCGAAGGTCATCCACATCAGCGAGCCGGTACGGGCCCAGTTGATCAGCTCGTCGGTAGAGGTGACGAGAAAGCCCTTGTCGGCGAGCTCGTTGCTGATCTCGCCGAAGAAACGGTCGTCGCTGCCGATGGGCTTGCCCGTGTTCGGGTCAATGATGCCCTTGGCCTGAGGCGCCACCAGCGTGGCGTCGGATTGGATCACTCCCATTCGAGCGCCCCCTTCTTCCATTCATAGATAAAGCCGACGGTGAGAACACCGAGGAAAACCATCATCGACCAGAAGCCGAACCAGCCGATCTCACCGAAAGATACTGCCCAGGGGAACAGGAAGGCGACTTCGAGGTCGAAGATGATGAAGAGGATCGACACCAGGTAGAACCGGATGTCGAACTTCATGCGGGCATCGTCGAACGCATTGAAGCCGCACTCGTAGGCCGACAGCTTCTCCGAATCGGGCGCCTTGTAGGCAACGGCAAAGGGCGCCACCAGAAGCGCAATACCGATGATCAAGGATATGCCGATGAAGATGGCGATCGGAAGGTAAGAACCGAGCAGTTCAGTCATCATATCACCCTGCTTGTCTCGCATGCCATGAGGCATCTAGGGCGGAGTCGACAAGCCGTAAAGAGAGTTGCAACGCGCCGTGGTTAGCGCAGGCAGCCAGCCAGCGCAAGTCCAACCAAAGCCTTTTCACCCGATACCGGAGAGCACCTTACCAGCGGGTAAAATGCCTGTCTCGCGCAATCGCGCGTGCAGTGCAAAAAGACGCAGGCTTAGCGTGCTGGCAAAGGCGAACTGGATGAGAACGTGATCCGGAGAAAGAAGTGGCGCGAGTGACGGGGCTCGAACCCGCGACCTCCGGCGTGACAGGCCGGCACTCTAACCGACTGAGCTACACCCGCGCATTTCATGGGTTGGCCCCATGTCTTCGCTGCCCGAAGCAGCATGCCCTGAAGTCTTTGGAATGGCGCGAGTGACGGGGCTCGAACCCGCGACCTCCGGCGTGACAGGCCGGCACTCTAACCAACTGAGCTACACCCGCGCATTTCCAAATCGGGGTTCAAGGCGATCCCCGTCGAGCGGCTTGCCGTTCGATGAGCGGCTCTCTACGGGGTTCATCTGGAGGTGTCAAGCAGCATCTGAGACAAAACCGTGACGGCCCGATTTTTTCCCCCGCCCCTCCCCCGGGGTCATCGGAAGCTCGCTGCTCGCGACAACGCGCCGCAGGCGCAAAACAAGGATTCTGCTCAGTTTTCCACAAGGCCCGATCGACCGCATGACAAAAAAACAAAAAATCTGCACAAACACTCTTGCGGATTTTCCGCGATCCGCATAGATCACGGCCACCGACGCGGCAGACATGATCCGCCAAGCGTACGGGCGATTAGCTCAGTTGGTAGAGCGCTTCGTTTACACCGAAGATGTCGGGAGTTCGAGTCTCTCATCGCCCACCATTTTTCCTCCTCAATCTCTTGTACCTTGGGCAGTTGGTTCTGGCTCGCGTCCGCAAAGATGGCGGCGGCCACTGGTTTATCGACGGCCGGCACTCTCCAGCTACCGAATGAACACAATGAATGCCACGTCATTCCCATACTATCTAGGCTCTGCCTCGCGACCCCATATGATTGCTTTTCCCGGCGAAGCCGTTGCGTCTGATCAGACGCTGAGAGCCTTTGAGCTTGCCGATAAGTTTGAAGTACATCGAAGCCGTAGACGCAAAGAAGCTTGATAGGGCGACCGGGCCAACTAGTGGGTGGGGCCAGGCAATCTCGAGCTTCACGACCGGAACGTCAAAGATGCGACGAGGCAGTCATGATGATCACCAACGGGGCCACTTAAAAGTTTTGGCAGGGGTGAGTCTTTAAAGGCCATTTAAAATCAACATCTGGCCGGAGTAGCAGAACGAACAACAACGGCGGACTTGGTTGCATTTTCTGCTGACAAAACTTATATATGCAGTGCGTCCGGCGATAACCGCACTCGCGTGGCCTACATTGGGATCGCTTCATGTGACCTGATGCCTGGCTTCGGGAATACCTTGACAGGATATTCTCTCAGTTGACGGCTCTGTGTGAATAGAGTTGCTGGTTGCCGGGGCTAGCATGGAGGGCTTTTGCGATGAACAAAAAATCCAAACGCACCAACCTTGCTGTGATGATCCTTACGATCTCGTATCTTCTCATGAAGAATGCGAGCGCCGCTATTGATCTGATCAGCAAGGTTGTCAACTACAATGGTAAGCGCGTTTCACAATTTTGAATATTCTTACGTTAGCAATGGGAAACACGTTTTCTGTCCGTCGGACGTGGGCCGGGCAATCGGGAAAGAGGTAAAGGCTAAAGTAGAAGCCGCCTATTCTTTCGATCCATTTATGTCTCATTTTCAAGAAGGCGCCCACATAAAGGCCCTACACGATCACAGGCAGAACGAATTCTTTTGCCGAGTGGACATCACTCGCTTCTTCTACACCATCCAGAGAAACCGAGTGAAACGCGCGTTGAAAGAGATCGGCGTTGCGTTTCCAGAACATTACGCCAAATGGTCCACCGTGAAGAATCCTTATCAGGGCGGTGGCTATGTCCTTCCCTACGGTTTCGTTCAGTCTCCAATCTTGGCAACGCTAGTCCTTTCGCTATCTCCGGTGACGACATTTTTGCGGCAACTTGATTCCACGATAACCCGCTCTGTGTATATGGATGACATTAGCTTGTCCGGGCCGGATATCCATGCGCTATCGGTTGCCTACAACGAGCTTCGTGAAAATCTGATCGGGAGCGGCTTCCATCTTAACGAGGAGAAGAGTCGCGCGCCTGCAAAACAGATAGATATATTCAACTGTGACCTTGCCAAGGATCGATCTGAGGTTCGACCGGACCGAATAGCGGAGTTTTATGCTGGTGAGCGCAGCGAGCAGAGCGTTGCAGCCTTTGAGCAGTATTGCGACATCGTAAAATCGAGTAACTGGCGCACCACATCAGCCCCAAACTAACTATCTGAAATTCTAATGGGCGGACGCATCTGCGTCCACTCAACGACGCTCGATCAACTGAAAGCAACACGTGAGGCTGTATATGGTCGACCGAATTTCCTACAAGGAATTTAAGGACGAACTCCTGCTAAGTCTCGCCGTTCTAGCTAATGGCGAGACCAGCAAGTTCTTGAACCCGCTAGACGCAGCAAAGAAAATCGAGGAACGGCATAGCTCCTCTTGGGTGATGAGCGCTGCAAAGGATCTGCGTGATAGCGGGTTTCTGACGGGCCAGACGTATCTAAGCGGGGGCGGCTCCTATGCGCTTTCCGGCCCCGGCCTCGAGAGAGCAGAAGAAATCGCGAGCGAACGAGCAGCAGATCTTTATGAACTGATAGATGAAGCCAACGCCTTCCCCCTTGGCGATGAGCATGGAAATAATATTGTGGACGAGAAGGGGAACAGCATCCTTGTCCAACTCGATCCGTGGAAAGAGCCAGCATCCTCGATCATTCAAATCGACCATGTGGCGCCTGACTTTAAATCGCTTGACCGCGCGCTCCGCGACCAAATTGAGGTTCTGAGAGGTGACAACTCATTGCTGGCCGAAGGCCCCGAGGCAAGTCAAAGGCTCGCAGAACTTGAAGCCGGCAAGGCCCTGTTGAAAGCAGAGCAGGCAGATGCCTCCCTCATCAAGCGCTTACTAATCCCTTCGCTCACGTGGTTCAGCAAAAAGGTTGGCGATGAAGCGGCATCGACCGCGATCCAAGCACTCATAGGCATCGTGTTGGCTTGGCTAGCCACAAAAATCTGAGCGTTACAGCGTTACACATTAAAACTATGTTCGATCTGCCTAAGGGCTCAGCTTAGCTTGGTGCTGATGGCAGTCTGAAAAGCCCGCCGGATCGCTCCGACGGGCCTTAGCCACATCAATGCCTCTGCAACCTTACTTCCCGCCAACAGGCCTTGTCGCTGCAGCCTTCTCAACCATCGCCGTGACCTCGGCGCGGCGGGCGCCTTCCAGCGGCATGCGCGGCATGCGGACGCGTTCGGAACCGCGGCCCATGATCTGTTCGGCGAGCTTGATCGACTGGACGAGGTCGTGTTCGGCGTCGAGATGCAGAAGCGGCATGAACCAGCGGTAGATGCGGCGGGCTTCCATCCAGTCGCCACGGTCGGCGGCAGCGACCAGGGCCACCGATTCGGCCGGGAAGGCACTGGTGAGGCCGGAGACCCAGCCCTTGGCGCCGAGCATCAGGCCTTCGAGCGCCACGTCGTCGAGGCCGGCGAAGATGTCGTAGCGGTCACCGAAGGCGTTGATCAGGTCGGTGAAGCGGCGCGGATCGGGCGCGCTTTCCTTGACGGCCTTGATGTTCTTCACGCCGTCGAGCGCTTCCAGCACTTCCGCGCCGATGTTGACGCGGTAGGCCGGCGGGTTGTTGTAGAGCATGATCGGCAGGCCGGTCGCTTCGGCAACGGTCTTGAAATGGGCGACAAGTTCATGCGGCTTCGGCACATAGACCATGGCCGGCAAGAGCATCAGGCCGTCGGCGCCGATCTTTTCCGCATCGCGGGCATAGGCGGAGGCGCGGCGGGTGTCGAATTCCGACACGCCCGTCACGATCGGCACGCGACCGTTCACCACCTCGACGGCGGCCTTCAGGATGGTGCGCTTTTCTTCCGGATCGAGCGAGTTGTTCTCGCCGCAGGTGCCCATGACGATCAGGCCATTGACGCCGTCGTTGACGAGGGCGTCAAGCACGCGCTGGGTGGCGTCGATATCGACGGAGAGATCTTCATGGAATTGAGTCGTTGCGGCGGGGAAAACGCCGTGCCAGCCGGTGGTCATAGGATGCTCCTGTTGAAGTGGTGAAATCACAGTATACAGTTTGTCGACAAAATCAAGGCGCGTGTTTCAGAGTCCGCTGAAATGGGAGCGGGGGTCAGATGTCGGGAAGTTCGGCGGCAGCGGCGATGTTGCGGGCCACGTAATCCTGGATCTGGCGGACGATCTGGTCGGCATGGGCGACGGACAGCCGATCGGCCTCCTCGACATCGCCTGCGCGGATCGCCTCGATGATCTTCTCGTGCTCCTCGACATAGCGACGCGGCAAGCGATCATCGAAGGTCTGATAATAGAGCCGGAGAATGCGCCGCCCCTCGTCGAGGAGCCGGGCGAAGAAGGTGGTGTAATAGGGATTGCCGGCGCGCTCGGCGATCGCGACGTGGAATTCCCTGTTAGCCTCGATCATGGCGAAGGCGTCCTGGGCCTCGACGGCACGGGAAAAGGCCTGCTGCTGCCTGACAATCTCGGCCATCCAGGCATCGCCGGAACGCTTTGCGGCGCCACGGGTCGTCACGCGGTACATCAGGCAGAGCGCTTCGAAATAGGTCGGCAGGCTGGAGAAATCGATGACTGCGACGATCGTGTTGCGGTTGGGAAGGCTGGTCACCAGGCCGTCCGAGGTCAGCCGCAGAAGCGCTTCGCGAATCGGGGTGCGGGACATGCCGAAATGTTCAGACAGGCGCGTCTCATCGAGCGGGCTGCCGGGTGCGCGCTCCATGGTCAGGATTTCGTGGCGCAGCGCCTTGTAGACCGATTCGGAGCCGGAGCCGCGGGTGCGTGCTCCCTCGCCCTTGCCATTGTCGGCATCCATGCCGCCCGTCTCGTTCACGCCCATGCATCGACCTGTATGCTGCCTCGGTTACAGGCCAGCACAGCGACGAACGGCGGGCAAAGTCAAGTCCGGCCGGAAAACCTCGAAGGTCGGTCAGAGGTCAGGCGAGCTGGCCCGTCGGTGTCTCGTCGCTCCAGAGCAGTGGGTTCCAGGCCAGTTCGGGCTGAAAGGCATGGAAAAGGGTGCGCGCCGGATAGGCCGAGCGGGGACGCTTGCCGAGCGGCACGAGCTGGAAGCCATGGCCGATCATCTCGTCTTCGTCGAAGACATTGCGCAGATCGACCACGACAGGCGATTTCATCAGATCTTTCAGACGCGGCAGATCCAGCGACTTGAACTGATCCCATTCGGTCACGAGAACGACGGCGTCCGCACCCTCTGCGACCTCGTAGGCGTTGCGCCGGTATTTGACCGCGCCAAGAACTGCCCTCGCCGCCTCCATCCCTGCGGGGTCGTAGACATGCACATTCGCACCGCCATCGAGCAGGGTTCTGATGATGGCGATCGAGGGCGCCTCGCGCATGTCGTCGGTGTTGGGCTTGAAGGTCAGGCCGAGGACACCGATTCGCTTGCCACGCACGCTGCCGTCACAGGCGGCAATCACCCGGCGGCCCATGGCCCGCTTACGGTTTTCGTTGATCGCGACCGTTGTCTCGATCAGCTTCAAGGGCCGGTCGTAATCCTGGGCCGTCTTCACCAGCGCCAGTGTGTCCTTCGGGAAGCAGGATCCGCCGAAGCCAGGACCGGCCTGGAGGAACTTGTCGCCGATGCGGCGATCCATGCCCATGCCCTTGGCGACCTTCTGCACGTCGGCGCCGAGCTCCTCGCATAGATCGGCCATTTCGTTGATGAAGGTGATCTTCATCGCGAGAAAGGCGTTGGAGGCGTATTTGATCAGTTCGGCTGTACGGCGCTCGCAGAAATAGAGCGGCATCTCCTTGAGATCGAGGGCCTCATAGATGTCGCGCATGAGCTCGGTGGAGCGTTCGTCATCCGAGCCCACCACGATCCTATCAGGGCGGCGGAAATCGGAAATGGCCGCACCTTCCCGCAGGAATTCGGGATTGGAGACGACAGCGATGTCCTTTTGCGGGAATTCTTCCCGGAAGATGCGTTCGATCTCGTCACCCGTGCCGACGGGCACGGTGGACTTGGTGACCACAACGGTGAAACCGGTGGCAGCGGCAGCAATCTCGCGGGCGGCGGCGTAGACATGGCTGAGGTCGGCGTGACCATCGACGAGACGCGACGGCGTGCCGACCGCGATGAAGACGGCATCGGCTGCAGCCACCGGTCCCACGAGATCGCCGGAGAAGCTCAGGCGACCGGCGGCACAATTGTCGGCGATGATGATCTCCAGACCGGGCTCGTAGATCGGCACCCTGCCCGCCTGCAGTGCCTCGATCTTGTCGCGGCTCTTGTCGACGCAGACCACGTCATGACCCAGCGCCGCGAGGCAAGCCCCGGAGACAAGCCCCACATATCCCGAACCGATCATCACAATGCGCATCCGTGACCCTTCCCGAAGAGAATCGCGCTTGAACTTCACGCCGTCACATTTGACCGAAAGACACGACGACTGGATGACAGCCGGTCGCATGGCCGCAGTGACGGGTGCTCGGGTGGCGAATCGCTCTGTTTCAAGCGCCGAGGCTTGCGCGCAATTTCCGATGGGCCGCCTCGTCGAGGGAGAAGTTCCACATGAGCGCGATGGCTGCGAGCTTGGGAAGGATCGGCAAGAAGGCGTAGAGGGCGGAAAGCGCCGTAAGCGCCTCCGGGGACTGGCTGGCCGTCTGGCTGCCGATGAAGCCGGCGAGATCGAGGAGCGGAAAGACAACGCCGGCGGAGAGTGCCACTGCAAGCTTTGTCGTGAAGCTCCAGGCGGCGAAGTAGAGGCCGGAGCGCTGCTCACCGGATGAAACCGTGTCGTTGTCGATCACATCGGCCTGGATCGCGGGCGGAAGGGTGAGATCGAAGCCGAGCAGCAGGCCGGTGACGACACAGACGACGGTGAAGGCGAGCACATCGCCCTCCCGCAGAAAGCCGGCCACCGAGAAGACGGCACAGGCGAGCATCATCGCGTAGCACCAGGCGCGATGCTTGCCGAGGCGCTTGGCGGTGGCAACCGCCAGCGGAACGCCGGCGATGGCGCAGAGGAAATAGGTGAAGAGCAGCGGCCCCTGCATGGCGGGCGCATCGAGACGCTGGCCGACGAAATAGATGAAGAGCGAGGCGGGGATCGCATTCGCGAAGCTGTTCAAGAGGAAGGCGCTGACCAGTCGCAGGAAGGGACCGTTGGCGCGCAGATGGCGGAAGCCTTCCCGCAGAGAGAGCTTGCGTTGCGAGAGATCGACCGGTTCCGGCACCACGGCCACCGCCAGCAAGCCCGCGAGCGGTAGCGCGATGGCAATGAAGACGGCAACCCAGGCAAGGCCGTGAAAGCCGGCTGCCGTGTCCAAGCCGCCGACGAATGGCAGGGTGATCGCGATCAGCGAGCCGATCAGGGTGGCGCCCTCGCGCCAGGCCGACAGCTTGACCCGCGCCTGATAACCGGTCGCGAGCTCCGCACCCCAGGCGGTGTAGGGCAAGAGCGACCAGGTGGCGCCGATCGAGAGCGCCACGCCCCAGAAGGCGAGATAGCCGACACCGGCATCTGCCGGCGGCCAGAAGAGCATGAAGGCGGCCAGTGCCGTCAGCGGCGTGGAGACAACGAAGAAGAAGCGGCGGCGGCCATAGCGGGAGCGGACACGG
Organism: Rhizobium rosettiformans; assembly: GCF_016806065.1. NCBI lineage: Bacteria > Pseudomonadati > Pseudomonadota > Alphaproteobacteria > Hyphomicrobiales > Rhizobiaceae > Rhizobium > Rhizobium rosettiformans. The sequence goes on along the minus strand of NZ_CP032405.1, from coordinate 3,093,500 downwards.
TCGGACAGCCAGCCGAACAGGGGATCGGTGATCGCATCGACCAGCCGGATGGCAAGCAGCAGCGTGCCGATGGTCGCGAGCGACAGGGCGAAGTGATCGGCGTAGAAGGTCGGCACCACGATGTAGAAGGGCAGCGCAATGGCGGCCATCGGTATTGCGGGAAGCGCGTAGAAAGCAAGGCGCTTCGACGACGGGGCCTGGTCTGTCATGGGGATCCGATCACTGAACTCTCTGGAAAGGTCTACGGCTTGTCGGCGGCAACGGTTTTGCCTGTCCGACGGCAGCGCTCCGAACAGTAGATGACATCGTCCCAGTCCCGCTCCCACTTTTTGCGCCAAGCAAAGGGCTTGCGGCAGACGGGACAGGTCTTCTGGGGCAGATCGCCCTTGCGGATCATCTTCGGCATTGGTGTCTCTCGCTTCCTGCGATGCAATTCGGATCCGGGGCCGAAGCGGATCACTTCAAGACATCCGAGCGGTTGAAGCTTGCCACCCCCTGCCCCACTTGCTAGCTCGAAACCGCAATCACGGGAGAGACATCACGATGCGAGAACATAAATTCGGCCGGACGGAATTCACCGTCAGCGATATCGGCTTTGGCGCCTGGCAGATCGGCGGATCCTGGGGAGAAGTATCGGAGGCCGACGGCCGTGCAGCGCTCAATGCCGCCCTCGATGCCGGCATGACCTTCATCGATACGGCAGACGTCTATGGCGACGGTCGCTCGGAAAAGATCATTGCCGAGGTGCTCAAGGCGCGCGGCGGCGCGCGGCCGATGGTGGCATCCAAGGCCGGTCGGAGGCTCAACCCGCATGTGGCGGATGGTTACACCAAGGCGAATATCGAGGCCTTCATCGACCGTTCCTTGAAGAACCTAGACATCGACAGCCTCGACCTCGTGCAGCTGCACTGCCCGCCGACCGATGTCTACTACCGTCAGGAGATGTTCGAGGGGCTGGAAGAGATCCGCAAGGCTGGGAAGATCAAGCATTACGGCGTGTCGGTCGAAAAGGTCGAGGAAGCGCTGAAGGCGATCGAATATCCGGGAGTCGTCTCGGTGCAGATCATCTTCAACATGTTCCGCCAGCGCCCGGCCGCCCTCTTCTTCCAGGAAGCCAAGCGCCGCAACGTGGCCGTCATCGCGCGCGTCCCGCTGGCAAGCGGTCTGCTTTCGGGCAAGATCACGGCGGCCACGCAGTTTGCCGCCGAAGACCATCGCAACTTCAACCGCAATGGCGAAGCCTTCGATGTGGGCGAGACCTTTGCGGGCGTGCCGTTCGAGACGGGCCTTGCAGCCGTCGAGGAAGTTCGCAAGCTGGTGCCGGCGGGTGCTTCCATGGCGCAGTTCGCACTCCGCTGGATCCTCATGCACGAGGCCGTAACGGTCGTCATCCCCGGCGCGCGCAATGGCGAGCAGGCCAAGGCGAATGCTGCGGCGTCTGATCTTCCAGCCCTGTCTACCGATGTCATGGCGGCGTCCCGCGAGGTCTATGAGCGGCTGATCGCGCCACATGTGCACCATCGCTGGTAAGTGGCCGACATAGACAAGAAAAGAGGCCGGGTGAGCGATCACCCGGCCTCTTCTGTTTCAGCTGGCCCGATCCTTCGATCAGTTGGTGCCCTGAAGGTTCACTTCCCAGAACAGGGTCTCGCCAGAGGAGTCCTCCACGCCGTCGTTGTCGGTCACGGCGAAGGCCTTGCCGGCTGCGTCGAAGGCGAAGCCTTCGAGCTTGTCGACGACATAGCCATTGGTGGCGGCCTTCAGATCGGGGATGAAGTCGTGGACTTCTTCCTTGACGACAGTCGGAAGTTCTTCGCCGAGTTTGGCGGGCTTCAGGTCGGCGATGGCAACGCGGTAGAGCTTCTTGAGCTTTGCGTTGTCACCCACCTGGTTGTCGCGCTCGACGATGTAGACATGGTCGCCATGGGCAGTGATTTCGGAAAGACCGACCCAGCCGGCATCCGCCTTTTCGAGCGGATAACGAACGGCGCCCCATTCCTTGGACTTCGGGTTGTAGGAGAGGAGCTTGACCGAGCCCTTCTCGTCATCGCCCCATTCGCGCTGAACCGCCATCCAGAGCGTCATGTCGTCGCCGGTGCCCACGCTGGTGATGCCTTCGAGACCGAAGCGGGTCTGGCCGGCGAGGAGTTCGACCGGGAAGCCGACCTCAGCCTTGATCTCTCCCTTGGCATCGACATTGTAGAGGCCGTGCCCGACGAGCTTGGCCGGATCGCCTTCGGAGGCGACCCAAAAGCCGCCCTTGCCGTCGAGCGTAATGCCTTCGAGGTCGAGCTTCTGAGCTGCAGCACCACCACGGGTGATCGGCAGGGCCGTGGTGATGACGGCAGGCTTCTGCGTTGCGTCGATCGTGAAGATCGTCGGCTGCATGGCGTAGAAGCTGTCATTGACGGCATAAAGGGTGCCAGCCTTTTCGGCATCACCGACGAGACCGGAAAGCGCGCCCCAACCGATCGGAGCCCCATCGACCATGGCCGACTGGATCATCGGATAGGCCGGCGTGCCTTCAGCCAGTTCGTAGAGCATGACATGCGAGCGGGGGCCGCCGTCTTCGCCCAGATCAACCTCGTTGGCGGTGGCCAGAAGGTTGCGTGAGGGAATGGCAACGGCGCCTTCCGGTGACACGCCAGACGGCAGAAGCTGCGTAAGTTCAGGCTCGGCACCGGTGTCCTTGTAGACGCCAACCACCGAGGCGCGCTCGGCGAGCACGAAGAAGTAGTTCTGGTCGCCAAAGGTCGCGGCTTCCAGGCCCTCCGGCTCGACGCCCTTGGAGCGGGCACGCTTGTCGGGAAAGTGACCGATCTGGGCGATCGCCATTTCGAGCGAGGCACCCGATTCGTAAGCGACCTTGCCAGTCTTGTCGAAAATGGTGAACCCGCGTGAACCGCCGTTCCAGTCGCCTTCATTGGCGATGACCAGCCTGTCGTCGTCGAGCCACTTCACGGCGTCGGGCTCGCGCGGAACGCCGTCCTTGGTGCCGGTGAACTTCAGCGCGCCATCCGACTTGGTGTCGATACCTGTCAGATCGACCGTACCGGCCGAGAAGTGGCTCTTCACTTCGCCGGTCTTGCCGTCGACGATGGCGATGTGGTTGTTTTCCTGCAACGTGACGGCGATCTCGCCGAGGCTGTTGATCGCAACGAATTCAGGCTCCGGATCTTCGGGCGCGATCTCTGCCAGGCCGGTCAGGGCCACGCGCTTGATCGAACCGCAATCCGCAACGCCGTCTGTGAGGGAGAAGATAACCAGATCACCGGCCGGCATCTGCGGCAAGGCGCCGTCGTTGACGTCTTCGTCACGCTCGTTCTCGATGGCGATTGCCACGAAGGATCCGTCCTTGGCAACAGCAACCGAATCCGGCTGACCGCTGATGTCGCAGGTCGCCTCGACGGTCTTGGTGGCGATGTCAACGACGGCGAGCTTGCCGGACGGGCTGGTGAAGCTCTCGGACGTGTTGACGCCGACGAGAACCTTGGCGCCGGCAACCGCAACCGATGTCGGCTCGCCGTCCATCATCAGGGCGCCTGCAGCCTTCGGCGCCTTGGCGTCGGTGATGTCAATGAAGCCGATGCCGCCCAACGGGCTGTCGGAATAGATCAGCGTATTGCCGTCTTCCGAAGCCGTGATGATCTCGGCCGAGGTGGTGGAAAGCTTGTCCTTGTCGGCCGGCAGGTTGGTGGCGACCGGGAAAGTGGCGATGCGATTGAAAACCTGTTCGGCCGTGGCCGGCAGGGCCACGGATGCAAAGAGCGCCGCCGTGAGGGCGACGCGGGAGAGACCATGGGTCATCGGGAAACCTCCAGTATCCTGAAATGGAACAAGAGGGTTCTGAGGCAGTCCGGTGACAGTCGGATGACAGTTTCCGAACTCTTCCCCATTCAAGCGATCAGGATGCCACTGTTGTCTCCTTGCCTGCCTCTCGCAGCATCAGGAAGAGCGATGCGCCGAGGATGAGAAGAGCGCCCAGCCAGAGATAGCCGCTCGGTGCGTAGCCGAAGACGAGCCAGCCGGCAAAAACATTGAGCGGCAGTTTCAGGTCGTCGAAGGGCTGAACATAGGCCGCGTCCGCCGCATTGTACGCAAGCGTCAGCAGATACTGGCCGATGGCTGTTAGAAGGCCTGCTGCGAGAAGCAGCCAGAGGGCCGAACCTTCAGGAATGGCAAAGCCGGATGCTGCAGCAAGGCCGAAGTTGATCGGCGTCAGCAGCACGAGGAGCCAAACGGTCACCGTCTCCGGCGCCTCGTAGTGCGTGAGGTTTTTCATGATCAGCGACGAACCGCCCCAGAGAAGCGCAGAGAGCACCGGCAACAGGGCGGCGAGCGTGAAACTGTCCGACCAGGGCTGCAGGATGATCATCGCGCCGACGAAGCCGGTGAGCGTTGCGAACCAGCGATCGCGGCCGACGGTCTCACCGAGGAAGAGGCGCGCGCCGATGATGATGAAGAAGGGCGAGGTCATGACCAGCGCAATCGCCTGCCATATCGGAACGGTGGCCAATCCGGTGACCCAGGCCTGGACCCCGAAGGCGGCGAGCAGGACGCGCAGGATGTGGCGGACCGGATAGGCGGTCTTCATCGCCTTCAATCCGAGCCGGAACAGCAGCGGAAGGGAGAGGACAAGAGCAAAGCCATATTGCCAGAAGGCCGTCGAAGCCGGCGGAAAGCCGAGCGTCATCGAGAGCCACTGGGTGACGACATTGAGAATGGCAAAGGCGACGCCAGCCAAAACCATAAAACCGGCACCGACAACGGCCCGGGAGCGCAGAACAGAAACCGAGCTCTGATTCATGTCATGTTTCCTTATCCAAAGGACCAACACAAATCAGGACAGATGAGGACGACGAAAAACCGCGCCCGGACGGGCACGGACCTGCGCAGCAATGCCCAACAGATCCGCGTGACGCGGATGCAGGGCGCAGCCTGACCTCATTCTCTTTCATCCGGACTTTAACCGTCGGCTCCGGAGTCACACCGGATCTGCTGACCCTGCCCTTCCCTTAGAGAAGACCAGGCGCTCGCGGGCTTGGAGTTTCCTCCTTACCGCCGGTGGGGAGTTTCACCCCGCCCTGAGAACGAATGCCGGACATCCGGCACAACAGAAATATGACAGGTTTTGCTGCAGCGCAAGATGGACAAAAAGAAAGCCCGGCACAGAGGCCGGGCTAACCAGGGTGTCAGCTGACCATCGGCACCGAAGGGTGGCGACGGTCACGACGGATCAGCTGTTGACAGCGTCCTTCAGGCCCTTGCCGGCCGTGAACTTCGGTACGTTGCGAGCCGGGATATCGACTTCAGCGCCGGTGGACGGGTTGCGGCCCTTGGAGGCTTCGCGACGGGCGACGGTGAAGGCGCCGAAGCCAGCGAGACGAATGTCGCCGCCGTTCTTCAGTTCAGCCTGGACCGTTTCAAAAACGGCATCGACGGCAGAGGCAGCGTCAGCCTTGGTGAGGCCAGCCTTCTCGGCGACCGCGGATACGAGTTCGTTCTTGTTCATGTTTCCACCCTTTCTGATTGGTATGAAACGACTCAAAAGATTAAGTCGGGCGGAGAATACGAAAGCTTCTGCCCTTCGCAACTCAAAAGCACCCGAAAGCCCCGGAAAACAAGCCTTTTGAGCGGCTGTTCACAAAAAAGGCTGGCACAAATGCCAGCCTTTTTGTCGGTTTTGGAGCTTTGTGGCTCACTTATGGCAGATTTGCCTCAGTGAGCGACCGTTGCACCGGTTTCGTCGGTCCCGTCGACCGTGCCGATGGCCGGGGTTTCAACGGTTGCGTCCCATTCAATCGGTTCAGGCACACGGACCAGAGCGTGACGGATAACCTCGCCCATACGGGACACAGGGATGATCTCCATGTTGTTCTTCACGTTGTCCGGAATGTCAGCCAGATCCTTGGCGTTCTCTTCCGGGATCAGCACCTTCTTGATGCCACCGCGAAGCGCTGCAAGCAGCTTTTCCTTCAGGCCGCCGATCGGCAATACGCGACCGCGAAGCGTCACTTCGCCAGTCATCGCGACATCCTTGGAAACCGGGATGCCGGTCATGATCGAGACGATGGCGGTTGCCATGGCGATACCGGCTGACGGACCGTCCTTCGGGGTTGCGCCTTCCGGAACGTGAACATGGATGTCCGACTTGTCGAAACGAGGCGGTTCGACGCCAAAATCGACGGCTCTGCTGCGGACGTATGATGCCGCTGCTGAAATCGATTCCTTCATCACTTCCTTCAGGTTGCCCGTCACCGTCATGCGGCCCTTGCCGGGCATCATGACGCCTTCGATGGTCAGCAGTTCGCCACCGACTTCCGTCCAGGCCAATCCCGTGACAACGCCGACCTGGTCCTCGCCCTCGGCTTCGCCATGGCGGAAGCGCGGGACGCCCAGATATTCGTTGATGTTCTCACCGGTCACGGCGACCGAGGTCACCTTGCCCTTGATGATTTCGGTCATGGCCTTGCGGGCAAGCTTCATCAGTTCGCGTTCGAAAGAGCGAACGCCAGCTTCGCGGGTGTATTGCTGGATGATCGCCAGGATCGCCGAGTCGGCAACGGAGAATTCTTCCGGCCGCAGGGCATGTTCCTTGATCGCCTTCGGCAGCAGGTGCCGCTTGGCGATCTCAAGCTTCTCATCCTCGGTGTAACCGGCAATACGGATGATCTCCATACGGTCCATCAAAGGACCCGGGATGTTCAGCGTGTTGGCGGTCGTCACGAACATGACGTTCGACAGGTCATATTCCACTTCGAGATAGTGGTCCATGAAGGTCGAGTTCTGTTCCGGATCCAGCACCTCGAGCAGGGCCGAAGACGGGTCGCCACGGAAGTCCATGCCCATCTTGTCGATCTCGTCGAGCAGGAAGAGCGGGTTGGACTTCTTGGCCTTCTTCATCGACTGCACGATCTTGCCGGGCATCGAGCCGATATAGGTGCGGCGGTGACCACGGATTTCGGCTTCGTCACGCACGCCACCAAGTGCCATGCGCACATATTCGCGGCCGGTCGCCTTGGCGATCGACTTGGCAAGCGAGGTCTTGCCGACGCCCGGAGGACCGACGAGGCAAAGGATCGGGCCCTTCAGCTTCGTCGCGCGTGCCTGGACGGCGAGATATTCGACGATGCGTTCCTTGACCTTGTCGAGGCCGAAATGATCCTCGTCGAGAACCTTCTCCGCCGCGTTCAGGTCGATCTTGACCTTGGACTTCTTGCCCCAGGGCAGACCGAGCAGCCAGTCGAGATAGTTGCGCACGACGGTGGCTTCTGCCGACATCGGGCTCATGTGGCGCAGCTTCTTCAGCTCCGCATCAGCCTTTTCCTTGGCTTCCTTGGAAAGCTTGGTCTTGGCGATGCGCTCTTCCAGTTCGGCCATCTCGTCACGGCCGTCTTCGCCGTCGCCGAGTTCCTTCTGGATCGCCTTCATCTGTTCGTTGAGGTAGTATTCGCGCTGGGTCTTCTCCATCTGGCGCTTGACGCGCGAGCGGATACGCTTCTCGACCTGAAGAACCGAGATCTCGCCTTCCATGAAGCCGAGCGCCTTTTCGAGACGCGTCTTCACGCTCACCGTTTCCAGCATCTCCTGCTTTTCGGTGATCTTGATGGAGAGATGCGAGGCGACCGTATCGGCGAGCTTCGAGTAATCCTCGATCTGGCTCGCGGCGCCGACGACCTCAGGCGAGATCTTCTTGTTCAGCTTGACGTAGTTTTCAAACTCGGAAACCACGGAGCGCGACAGAGCCTCGATCTCGACCGCATCTTCTGCCGGCTCGGCGAGGATGCTGGCTTTGGCTTCGTAATAATCTTCGCGGCCGTTATAGCTTTCGACCTTGGCGCGCGCACGACCTTCGATCAGCACCTTCACGGTGCCGTCGGGCAGCTTCAGGAGCTGGAGAACATTGGCGACGGTGCCAACCTCGTAGATCGCATCCGGCGCCGGATCATCGTCGCTTGCGTTAATCTGGGTGGCCAGCATGATCTGCTTGTCGGAGCCCATCACCTCTTCCAGAGCGCGAATGGACTTTTCACGACCGACGAACAGCGGAACGATCATGTGAGGAAACACCACGATGTCGCGCAGAGGCAGCACCGGATAGGTGTTCACCTCGTTTGCAGCTGACGTATTCGTCATTTCACTTCCTTTCAAACGTCCCGGGGAAACCGGGACTCCATGCCGACCCAAAAGAGGCATCAGGCATATTTTTCGATCCTCCAACAAGTGGAGTGGCGCTCCCGCCAATTCAAGCCTGCCGCCTTTGCCCGCGCCGAATCTGTGACATCAGCATGACAGAACCTGCCCGCCTTCACACTACATTGCGGACCTGATGCGAACCATGCGCGTCACTTCGTCGCCCGAGGGGCAGCCGGTCGTCGCATGGATGATCGGGGACGCGGATACGCGGTAACGGCGACGCAGAACTCAAGCGTTCACTCACCCCTGTTCTAGCCCAATCGATGGGCCTGACAACAGCGGAATACCGTAAATGGACAAGGGCTCCGGAGATAACCACAGGCAGCACCAAAAAAGATCGCCTGAAACGGAAAAGCCCGCCACAAGGGCGGGCTTTTCGCTGCATTCGATCCGAACCGATCAGGCGGAGGCGTTGGCCTTCTCTTCCTGGCGATCGGCATAGATGTAGAGCGGGCGGGAATTGCCGTTGACGACATCGTCGGAGATGACGACTTCGCGAACGCCTTCCAGTTCCGGCAGTTCGAACATCGTGTCGAGCAGGATCTTTTCCATGATCGAGCGAAGACCACGGGCGCCGGTCTTGCGGGTGATCGCTTTGCGGGCGATCTCGCGAAGAGCGTCCTCGTGGAACGTCAACTCCACGTCTTCCATCTCGAACAGGCGCTGGTACTGCTTGACGAGCGCGTTCTTCGGCTCCGACAGGATCTGGATCAGGGCGTCCTCATCGAGATCCTCGAGCGTTGCCAGAACCGGCAGACGACCGATGAATTCCGGGATGAGGCCGAACTTGACCAGGTCTTCCGGCTCCAGTTCGCGCAGGACTTCGCCGACGCGACGATCGTCTTCCGCCTTCACCGTTGCGCCAAAACCGATCGAGGTCTTTTCGCCACGGGCAGAAATGATCTTGTCGAGGCCGGCAAAGGCACCGCCGCAGATGAACAGGATGTTGGTCGTATCCACCTGCAGGAATTCCTGCTGGGGATGCTTGCGGCCACCCTGCGGAGGAACGGAGGCAACCGTGCCTTCCATGATCTTCAGAAGCGCCTGCTGGACGCCCTCGCCCGACACGTCGCGGGTGATCGAGGGGTTGTCCGACTTGCGGGAGATCTTGTCGACTTCGTCGATATAGACAATGCCGCGCTGGGCGCGCTCGACATTGTAATCCGCAGACTGAAGGAGCTTCAGGATGATGTTCTCGACGTCTTCACCGACATAACCGGCTTCGGTCAGGGTGGTGGCATCCGCCATGGTGAAGGGAACGTCGATGATGCGGGCGAGCGTCTGTGCAAGATAGGTCTTGCCGCAACCGGTCGGGCCGACGAGCATGATGTTCGACTTCGCCAATTCCACCTCGCCGCCCTTGGAGGCGTGCGAGAGGCGCTTGTAGTGGTTGTGCACGGCCACCGACAGGATCTTCTTCGCCTGCTTCTGGCCGATCACGTATTCGTCGAGGATCTTGATGATGTCCTGCGGCGTGGGAACGCCGTCGCGGGACTTGACCATCGAAGACTTGTTCTCTTCGCGGATGATGTCCATGCAGAGTTCGACGCATTCATCGCAGATGAACACCGTCGGTCCAGCAATCAGCTTGCGGACCTCGTGCTGGCTCTTGCCGCAGAAGGAACAATAAAGGGTATTCTTGGAGTCACCGCCGTTGCTTCCGCTGACTTTGCTCATGTCTTTATCCTTCCAGCACGCCGCGCCACCGCAGTCACGGCAGGGCGGTCACTCACACTGTCCGGCTTCCACCGCCGCCTTTGGTGGAAACCTCTTCCGATCCGGAGCTACTAGCCGATCCGACCGTGTCGGAGCGGCGGCAACGAAAACTCTCAGTCTCGGCAGACTATGTCACAAAGATTCAACATAGCCTTAATCCTACTATTAGCGCTTTTGCGCCGACTTTAAACCCCAGTTGCCATCACGTCTGCCGGCATCGACCCGATACCGGCATGCGCAACGAGGGTCAGGCCGACGGAGCCACGCCTTCCATTTCGGCGCGCGAGGTCAGGATGCGGTCGATCAGACCCCACTCCTTGGCTTCGCTCGATTCCATGAAGTGGTCGCGATCGAGCGTGTTTTCCACTTCGTCATAGGTACGGCCCGTATGCTTGACATAGACCTCGTTCAGGCGACGCTTCATCTTAATGATGTCACGAGCATGGCGCTCGATGTCCGAGGCCTGCCCCTGGAAGCCGCCGGAAGGCTGGTGAACCATGATCCGCGAGTTCGGCGTTGCAAATCGCATGCCCTTCTCACCGGCTGCGAGAAGCAGCGAGCCCATCGAAGCGGCCTGACCGATGCAAAGCGTTGACACGGCCGGACGGATGAACTGCATCGTGTCGTAGATCGCCATGCCGGAGGTGACGACACCGCCGGGCGAATTGATGTAGATGGCGATTTCCTTCTTCGGGTTCTCGGCTTCGAGGAAGAGAAGCTGGGCGCAGACGAGCGACGCCATGGTGTCTTCGACCGGCCCCGTCAAAAAGATGATCCGTTCCTTCAGCAGGCGGGAGAAGATGTCGTAGGAGCGCTCGCCACGATTGGTCTGTTCGACGACCATCGGCACCAGAGCGAGAGCGGTATCAACGGGATTTCTCATGTCGGTCCTTTTCAGCCTCTCCCCGGCACATGCCGTGGCGGGAATCACGTAATCTTTGTCAATCCCTACATAGAGTGTCCGCACCCCGACATTCAAGACACGAGGACGGGATATCCTTAATGGTCGTGGCATGCTCCGCGCTGGAGAAGCTGCGTTTCCGGGCCGCCGCAGCCCACCATGGAGGGACGGCGACGCATCGATGCACAAGAAACAGCTAACATGGTGAAATTTCGGTAAGTCTCGCAACCGGTCACGTCGGGACGACCCTCAGATCCTGCGGGTTTTCATAGTGACTGTTTAACCGGCTTGCGCCATTCTTGGGCGATAGTTTGCCGAATTCATTTCAGGAATTGTATCGTGATCGACGTGAAGACCGCGTTTTTGCTGTGGGTCATCCAGGCCAACACGCTTGCGATTCTGCTTCTGGCCATCTGGCTGCATGGCCGCGAGCAAAAACATTTCCTCTGGTTCGGCCTCGGGTTTCTGCTGCATGCAAGCGGGCTCGGCCTTGTCGGGCTGCGCGACCAGATCCCCGACGCCCTTTCGATCCAGGTTGCAAACGCCATCTCGCTTCTGGGCTTCAGCCTTTGGGCAAAGGGACTTGCATCGCTCGACCACCGTCCCACCCCTCGCCTGGTCTGGTTGCCGCCGCTGGTGTGGCTCGTCGGCATCCTCGTTCCGGTCATCCGTGACGAGTTCGCTTTGCGGGTCTCGCTCTATCACGTCGGCGCGTCGATCGGCTTTGCCATGCTTGCGATGATCGCGGCGCGGGCGCGCTTCAGCTCTGACCGCTACCGCATCTTCCTGATCGCCACCTGGGGCAGCCAGGCCTGCGCCGGATTGGCCTATGCCATTTTTGTTCTCTTCCAGCGCCCGGAGAGCTTTGCCGACAATATCTTCGGCGTGTGGATGGGCACCATTGCCGTGATCGGGTTCATCACCTCGGTCATCATTCTCGCCAAGATCACCATGGATCGCTCGCAGGAGCAGTTGCAGACGCTTGTCAGGACCGATCCGCTGACCGGGGCGCTCAACCGACGCGGTTTTGCCGAGGCCTATCAGGGATTGGTCGAGAGTTCGCCGCTCGACGCGCTCGGGGTGCTGATCTTCGACCTCGACCATTTCAAGCAGATCAACGACCGGCACGGGCATTCGATCGGCGACCGGGTCCTGCAGGAATTCGCCGATGTCTGCCGCTCGCTGCTGCCGCAACGGGCGGTCTTTGCCCGCACCGGCGGGGAGGAGTTCGCAGCCGTGCTGGCGATATCGGAGCCGAGGGATGCGGCTCTGTTCGCCGAGACAGTGCGCCTAGCGCTCGCGGACCGCACCATTTCAACTGCCGAGGAGATGATCTCGGTGACGACGAGTGTCGGCATCTCGGTCAGCCCGCGACACAAGGCCGATCTCGAACAGCTCCTGTCGGAAGCCGATCTCGCGCTCTACACGGCCAAGGCGCAAGGGAGAAACCGCACATCGCTGCGCTCAGGCAGCCATACCGTGACCGTGCCGCCAGCGCGCGACGATAACATACAGGTAGAGGTCGATCGGCAGGCCAGCCGACAGGTGGCCATTCTGAAACGCATCGCTGCCGTTGCCCACAAGCTGGACGACTGAGCGCACCCGCCTCCCCTTGCGTGCGGGAATGCAAAGGATAAACAGAACGCATGACACAGACATCCTTCCTTTCCATCGACCCCGCCACGCGCCGGGTCTCCCTCGACGCTCGCGACCCCGCCTTCTACAGCGATCCGAACAAGACCTATGCGGCCCTGCACGCCAGCTGTCCGACCTTCTACTGGGAGGAACAGAAACAGTGGTTCTTCACCGGCTATGATCATGTGAACGCGCTTCTGCGCGATCGGCGCTTCGGCCGGCAGATCCTGCATATCGCGACGCGTGAGGAACTCGGCATGCCGGAACCGGCCGAGCACACGCGCCACTTCGACAAGGCCGAAGAGCACTCGCTGCTCGAGATCGAACCGCCGGAACACACGCGGCTTCGCACGCTGGTCAATCGCGCCTTCGTTTCGCGCCACGTCGAGAAGATGACGCCCGAGATCGAAGAGCTCGCGAACCGGTTGATAGACGGCTTCGAGACGGATGGAAAGACAGAGCTTCTGTCGACCTTTGCTGACATTATCCCGGTCACCATGATCGCGCGGATGATCGGCATCCCGGAAGAGATGGGCCCGCAGCTCCTCAAATGGAGCCACGACTATGTCGGCATGTATATGTTCAAGCGGACCCGGGCCGACGAAGAGGCCGCGGATCGCTCGGCAAAGGAATTCGCGGACTATGTGCGGACGGTCATTGCCGAACGCCGCGCCAAGCCGCGCGACGATCTCCTGAGCCACATGATCCACACCGAGCACAAGGGCCAGTTCCTCACAGAGGACGAACTGATCTCAACGACCATCGTGCTGCTCAATGCAGGCCACGAGGCGACCGTGCATCAGATCGGCAATTCGGTTCGCGTGATACTCGACAGCGGCATCGACCCCTCAACGCTGTTTTCCGATGAGAAGACGACCGAACGGACCGTCGAGGAGACGCTCCGAATCTGCGCGCCGGTGCATATCTTCCAGCGCTGGTGCCTGGAGCCCTGCGAAATCGATGGCGTGTCCTTCAAGCGCGGCGACAAGGTGAGCCTCATTCTTGCGGCCGCCAATCTCGATCCGCAGAAGTTCCCGGAGCCGCTCGCCTTCAAGCCCTCGCGGGATGAAGGCGCCAACCTCTCCTTCGGCGCCGGCATTCATTTCTGCATCGGCGCGCCGCTCGCACGCCTGGAACTCAACATCGTGCTGCCGCTGCTCTTCAAGCGGCTGCCGGGGCTGAAGATCGCAGCGACGCCCACGGTCAAGGACGTCTATCACTTCCACGGACTGGAGCGGCTGGATCTCACCTGGTGAGGGCAGCCGGCTCGGCGTAGCGGGCCGCCAGGGTTTCAACGGCCCGCCGCATGGCGTGCTTCAGCTCCGGCGGGTCGATGACCTCGACCTCCGTTGTGAGCTTCAGCATTTCGGAGACGGCCATGCGCTCATGGGCAACCGGCAGGCGGACCGTCTGCCAGCCCTCCTCGTCGGGCTCTCCGATGAATTCGAGATTGGCGCGCACATAGGGCGGCGCCATGTGCTCGATTTCCTTCAGTCCCCAAGGCGAGAGCCGGATTGTTGCCCAGTTGGGGTAGAGCTCCAGTTCGAGACGCTGCGTGTTTTCGGTCCAGTAGGCGGCGAGGTCAAAATCTCTTGGCCAATCGAAACGCTCTTCAGTGACGATCAGGTCGAGGACTCGCGAGATCCTGTAGGTCCGGACGGTGCCGTCGACACGGGCGGCGAGATACCAGGCTCCGCCCTTCATGACGATACCGAGCGGTTCGGCAACCCGGTTCTTTTCCGCCTTCCAGGAGCGGTAGCGCATGCGAATGCGCTTGGAATTCCAGACAGCATCGGCGATCGCCTGCAAATAGACGGGCTGTTCACCCTCCGCGAGCCAGGCCGGCGCATCAAGGTGGAACTTCTGCTGCATGCGCCGAGCGCTTTCGCGCAGATCTTCCGGTAGCGCGGCTGTCAGCTTCTTTTGGGCGCCAGCCATCAGCGAACCGAGGCCTAGATCGGCGGCGGCACCGGGAATGCCGGACAGGAACATGGCCTCTGCCTCCGCTGGCGTCAGGCCATTCAGCCGCACGCGATAGCCATCCAGCAGCCGATAGCCGCCGTCAGAGCCCCGCTCGCTGTAGACGGGGATGCCGGACAGCGAGAGCGCGTCGATATCCCGGTAAATGGTGCGGACGGATACGGCATTTTCCGCGGCCAATGCCTCGGCGGTCACCAATCCCTTCGCCTGAAGGGTGGTCAGGATGTTGATCAGCCGGCTTGCTCGCATGGGGAAATCCTCGCTCCGGCGATTATCCTAAACCAACCTGACACAATCTGACAGGTATGGTGGCGCAGTCTCCTGCCATCGCCTCTCGGCGCAGTTCATTTCAAAAGGGAGACTTTCGATGACCAGAGACCTGCCAATCACCCTCTTCTACTCGCCGCAGACCCGCGCCACCGGTGCGCGTGTGCTGCTGGAAGAACTGAAGGTGCCCTACGAATTGCATGTGCTCAACATGAAAGCGGGCGAGCAGCGCCAGCCGGCCTACCTCGCCATCAATCCGCTCGGCAAGGTGCCAGCGGTGCGCGTCGGCGACACGCTCGTGACCGAACAGGGCGCGATTTATCTCTATCTTGCCGATCTCTTCCCCGAAACGGGTCTCGCCCCTGCTCTCACGGATCCGGATCGCGGCGCCTATCTTCGCTGGCTCTTCATCTATGGCAGTTGCTTCGAACCGGCGGTCGTCGATCGCTTCATGAAGCGCGAGCCGGGCTCGATGAACGAGACGCCCTATGCGAGCTATGAGTCTCTGATCGACATGCTGGAGGACACGCTGAAAACAGGACCTTACCTGCTCGGTGAGCGCTTTACCGCGGCCGATCTTTTGTGGGGTATCGCACTGAACTGGACGACGATGTTCGGCCTCGTCGAAGCCCGCTCCGCCTTTAAGGCCTACATGGAACGGCTCAACAGCCGAGCGAGCATCCAGAAGGTATCCGCCGAGGATGTGGCCATGGCCGCAGAACACGAGGCCGCCGCGGCCCATCTGAAAGCGGGCTGATCACCTACTAGTCCGCCTGCAGTCGTTCAGATCCAACTCCGGCTATCCGGAGCGCCGCAGCCATAGGGCGGGACACTGTTCGGAAAAGACTGCTGCAGCCGATCGCATCCCCATTTGCGCAGAACGTGCGGAAGACGGCTGTTGATCTCGATTCCGACTTCGTCATAGGGGCTGCTGGTGTTGCTGACATAGGCATACCAGCGGCCACCGACGATAACAAAAAGCCCGACAATGACGATGAGGGCGACGCGAAATATTTTCATTCAGGTGACCTAGCGCTGCGAAATGATGGCAGCCTCCTAGCGCGACCATCGATCGACCGTCAGTGACCTGCCGCACATCAGACGCCAGGAACTGCCATCCCCCTAGAGCCTGATCACGTAATCCTTGCGAGTCGTTTCAAGGACTTCCCAGGTTCCCTTGAAGCCGGGTCTGAGGATCAGGCGGTCGCCAGCCTTCAGCTGGATCGGTTCGCCGCCATCCTCGGTGACGACAGAGTGGCCTTCGAGAATGTGGAAATACTCCCACTCATCGTAGGAGATCCGCCACTTGCCCGGCGTCGATTGCCAGATGCCGGCATAGATGCCGCCGTCTGCTTCCTCGATATTCCAGGTGGTGAAGCGCGGGTCACCGGAAATAAGCCGATCGGCGGCGGGAGCGCCCTCTTCGGGCGTAACGGTCGAAGGATCGAATCGCAGGGACAGGCTCATGAAGCTCTCCAGGTAAAAAAGCGGCGGTGTTTCACACCGCCGCTCAACGACAGATCAGGCCGAGGCCAGCGCCTGTTCGAGATCGGCGATGATGTCGTCGGCGTCCTCGATGCCAATGGACAGGCGCACGACATCAGGGCCAGCGCCGGCGGCAATCTGCTGCGCTTCCGAGAGCTGCGCATGGGTCGTCGACGCCGGATGGATGATCAGCGAGCGGGTGTCGCCAATGTTCGCCAGGTGCGAGAAGAGCTTCAAACCACCGACCAGCGCCTTGCCGGCTTCAAGCCCGCCCTTGATGCCGAAGGTAAAGACCGACCCGGCGCCCTTCGGCGAGTAACGTTTCTGGAGCGCATTGTTCGGATCGTCAGGCAGGCCGGCATAGTTGACCCAGGCGACCTTTGGGTGGCTCTTCAGCCAGGTGGCAACCTTCATGGCGTTGTCGCAGTGGCGCTGCATGCGCAGCGGCAGGGTTTCGATGCCGGTCAGCAGCAGGAACGCGTTCATAGGCGCAATCGCTGGCCCGAGGTCACGCAGGCCGAGGACGCGGCAAGCGATGGCGAAGGCGAAGTTGCCGAAGGCCTGGTGCAGGACAACGCCGTTGTATTCGGGGCGCGGCTCCGACAGCATCGGATACTTGCCCGGCTTGGCCGACCAGTCGAAGGTGCCGCCATCGACGATGACGCCGCCCATGGAATTGCCGTGACCGCCCAAGAACTTGGTGACGGAATGGACGATGATGTCGGCGCCGTGTTCGAGTGGACGGATCAGGTAGGGGCTCGCCATGGTGTTGTCGACGATCAGCGGCAGGCCGTGGCGATGGGCGACTTCGGCAATGGCTGCGATATCGACGAAGGTGCCGCCGGGATTTGCGAGGCTCTCGATGTAGACGGCCTTGGTCTTGTCATCGATCTGCGCTGCGAAGCTCTCCGGATCGGCAGGATCGGCCCAGCGGACCTGCCAGCCGAAATTCTTGAAGGCATGGCCGAACTGGTTGATTGAGCCGCCATAAAGCTTCTTCGCCGCGACGAAGTTGTCACCTGGCTGCATCAGCGAGTGGAAAATGAGGAGCTGGGCAGCGTGACCGGAGGCAACTGCAAGCGCTGCCGTGCCGCCTTCGAGGGCTGCGATCCGCTCTTCCAGAACACCCTGGGTGGGGTTCATGATGCGGGTGTAGATATTGCCGAACTCCTTGAGAGCAAAGAGATTTGCGGCATGATCGCCATCGTTGAAGACGTAGGCCGTGGTCTGGTAGATCGGCGTGATGCGCGCGCCGGTGGTTGGGTCCGGCTGGGCACCGGCATGGATGGCGAGCGTTGCGAAACCCGGATTCTTCTCCGACATTGTCTGGTCCTCCCTTGATGACGTCGGGCCGGATCATAATCAGTCGCCGACCGATGTCAGCCCCGGATTATTCCAAAGAAAGCCCCCGCTTGAGGAAATTCCTGCTTGATCGAGGTCAATGCGGCCAAGTGCCATGCTGGCATGCTGCTTTCCAGTCGAAGGAGAGCCCCCATGACACTGACGATCGCCGATCCGGTCCGCCATACCGTGCAGCACATCCTCTCCTGGTTTGCCCAGGGGTTCGAACATGCCACCGAGAGCGACATGCTCGCCGGTCTTTCCGATGCCGAAGTCGAGGCGCTTGCCGATGATTGTGGCATCAGCGCCCATCAGCTGCTGGCGCTCGTGAAGGCCGGCCCGCATGCCGCCGACGAGATGCCGGCCATGATGCGGGCACTGAACATTGATCCGGCCGAGGTCGAGTACCGCATGCGCCGCGTCTTCCGCGACATGCAGATCACCTGTGCCCAATGTTCGTCGAAGGACACCTGCCGCAACCATCTGCAGCAGGGCAAGGCCGAGCGAACATTCGTTGAATACTGCGGCAATGCCGATACGCTGAATGCGTTGCGAGCCAATCCCGACCTGCTGATCGAGGCCTAAGCCTTCAAAGCCCGAGCCGCGGGATCTCGATCGCCGGGCAACGATCCATCACCACCCGGATGCCGGCCGCTTCGGCCGGCTTCACCGCTTCATCGTCGCGCACCGTCAGCTGACCCCAGATGACTTTGGGACGGTTCGGCAAAGCGAGCGACTCTGCGACGACCTCGCCAAGGTATTCTGGTGCCCTGAAGACATCGACCATGTCGATCGGTTCTGGGATGTCCGCCATGGTCGCGTAGACGGTCTGGCCGAGGATCTCCTTGCCGGCTTGGCCCGGATTGACCGGATAGACCGTATAGCCCTTCGACAGAAGGAAACGCATGACGCCGAAACTCGGACGATCCGGCTTTGGCGACGCGCCGAGCAACGCGATCGTTCGGACGCTTCCTAGGATGTCCCGCAGGTCATCCGCGCTGTAGTGATCGTGATCGGCCATCTCAGTCTCCTCATCTCGCCAGATCAGGATTAAATGGTGTGGCGGCCGTCGAGAACAAGGCGGAACCGCCCTGCCCGGCCACACGTTGATCTGCCGTCTGAAGGAGGACCGCCATGCGCCCGACACAGCTTGCCATCACCACCATCGCAGCCCTGCTGCTTGCCCAGCCGGCGCTTGCAATCTCGCGCTACAATTCCACCACGCTGACCTGCGACCAGGTGCGCCAGCGGGTCCTGAACGAGGGCGCGGTCATTTTGCGCTACCCGTCGACGCGGGTGCAGGGCATGACGCTTTACGACCGCTATGTCACCCGGAACGCCATGTGCGATCCGCATGAATATGCAGAGCGTGCCTATGTACCGACGCGCGACACGGCGCGCTGCCCGGTTCTGAACTGCCAGGACTACGATCCGGAAACGCGTCGTTTCGGCTTTGGAAAACCGATCATCCGCTTCTGAATCGCCTGAGCATATCAGGCTGCATGACCTTGCGCCGAGCCCGGATGCAGCCGCTCATAGACAAGCGGGTATTCGGAGACCAGCGCGCGGTTCATGACCATGCTGATGCCTGCTTCCTCTGCCTTTTCGGCCGCTGCATCATCCCGAATGCCGAGCTGACACCAGATCGCCAAGGGCCGGGGCGACATTGCCAGGACCTCGTCAACGATGCCCGCTAGGCATTCCGTGCGGCGGAAGACATCGACGAGATGAACCGGTTCCGAGATCTCCGCCAGCGATCCGTAGACCTGCTGCCCGAGGATGCGCTCGCCGCGATGCAGCGGATTGACGGGGAAGACGTGATAGCCCTTGCCAAGCAGAAAGCCGGAGATCCAGTGACTGGGGCGCTTGTCATCCGGCGAGGCGCCGACGACGGCCACGTTCTTGGCCGTCGCGAGGATATCGGCGAGATAGCTGTTGAGGTAGGTGTCATGGTTCATGGACGTTCCTCCCGGCCCGCAAAGGCCTTTGGTTTACCCGTCCATCTTGTCCCGATAACAGCTTAGCTCGGACAGCTTAACGAGCGGGTACCGATATCGGTCAAATGCCGGAGATCATTCCGGCAAAACGACATGTCCATGTTCGTCCTGCGGAAAGAAGGGATTGAAGGCGATCTCCCACAAATGACCATCGGGATCGGCCACGTAGCCGGAATACCCACCCCAGAAGACTTTCTCCGGCGGTTTGACCAGCCTTGCCCCGCAGGACACGGCAAACTTCACGACGGCATCGACGCCGATCTCGCTCGAGACATTGTAGGCGAGCGTGACGCCGGAAAAGCCCGGGGGCGTGTCTTCGACATGCGCATCTTCCGCCAGGCTGGCACGCGAAAACAGCCCGAGGGCCGTGCCCTTCAGCTGGATGAACGTCACCTGGTCATTGGATGCGGAGGATTTTGTCCAACCCAGCCTCGCATAGAATTCGGTGCTGCGAGCGACGTCGGCAACGCCGAGCGTGATGAGCGAAATTCGGCGTTCGAGCGACATGGCTTTCTCCGTTGACGACCTCCGCCGTTACGTTCGGTTTATGTTTTCATTATGTTCATGCGAATATTAGCAAAATCATGGGTTGCGCTGGACAATTATGACGTCTGTTCCATTTGCTTGCTTCGCTGGAATGCGAAATTCCGTCCTTTCCGGTTGATTGACGCGGTCATGGAGTCTCATGCCGAGAGCGATCGACATGCGGTAAAATAACACCACACACTCAAGGCATTGTTTTAACTTCTGTTTCTCCGCGCCCTTCCAGCTGCCGTGATCTTGACCTCCAACAGCAGTCCCTCTATACCCTTCCTCGGAATGCGGCCCTTCGGGACCGCTTTCTTTTTTGCGTCGAAAACGGCGCGAAACAAGCAACAAGAAACGCCTGTCGCTCCCCCAGTTGGGAAACACAGGATCACACTGAAAGAGACCTCAATGTCTACCTTCGTTCAGAAGCCTGCAGAGGTGGAGAAGAAGTGGATCCTCATCGACGCCGAAGGGCTCGTTGTCGGCCGCCTCGCCACCATTATCGCCATGCACCTGCGTGGCAAGCACAAGGCCACCTACACCCCGCACGTTGACGACGGCGACAACGTCATCGTCATCAATGCCGAGAAGGTCGTCTTCACCGGCAAGAAGTATGCCGACAAGAAGTACTACTGGCACACCGGTTATCCGGGCGGCATCAAGGAGCGTACGGCTCGCCAGATCATCGAAGGCCGCTTCCCGGAGCGCGTTCTCGAGAAGGCCGTCGAGCGCATGATCCCGCGTGGCCCGCTCGGTCGTCGCCAGATGAAGAACCTGCGCGTCTATCCTGGCACGAACCACCCGCATGAAGCTCAGCAGCCCGTCGCTCTCGACGTTGCTTCGCTGAATAGCAAGAACACAAGGAGCGCCTAAGTATGGCCGATCTTTCTTCCCTGAAGGACCTTGCCCCGGCACAGGACGCAGCTCCGGCTCACGTCCGCAAGGTCGACTCCCTGGGTCGCTCCTACGCCACCGGCAAGCGCAAGAACGCTGTTGCCCGCGTATGGGTCAAGCCGGGCACCGGCAAGATCACCATCAACGGCCGCGAGTTCCGCACCTACTTCGCACGTCCGGTCCTGCAGATGGTTCTGCAGCAGCCGATCGTCGCAGTTGCCCGTGACGGCCAGTTCGACATCATCGCAACCGTTCACGGCGGCGGTCTCTCCGGCCAGGCCGGTGCCGTTCGTCACGGTCTCTCGAAGGCCCTCACCTACTTCGAGCCGGGCCTGCGCTCGGTCCTGAAGAAGGGTGGCTTCCTGACCCGCGACAGCCGCGTCGTCGAGCGTAAGAAGTACGGCAAGGCGAAGGCCCGTCGTTCGTTCCAGTTCTCCAAGCGTTAATCGCTGGACAACCGGAAACGGAAATCAAGGCGGGGCTTCGGCTCCGCCTTTTTTCATGGCCGAAGGGCAAGGCTTTCGCGAGCCGGTGCGATTGCGCTTCCCCTGCCGGCTAGCTAGGTTGCCGCCGAAGATTTGCCGGGAGACAAAGATGGCCAGCAAGACAATCGACAACGCCTTTACCGCCAAGGCCCTGCGTGGCGCCGCGACCGACCCGACCTATGCGGGCGTGCTCTCCTTCATGCGTCGTAAGTATTCCAAGGACGTCAGCGACGTCGATGCGGTCGTGCTCGGCATTCCCTTCGATGCCGCCGTCTCCAACCGGCCCGGCGCCCGTTTCGGACCACAAGCAATCCGGCGCGCATCCGCCATCTTCGACAACGACCCGCAATATCCCTTCGCCCGCGATCTCTTCGAGCAGATGGCTGTCATCGACTATGGCGACGTGCTGCTCGACTATGGCAATCACCAGAACACCCCTGCCCTGATCGAGCAGGAGGCCGCGAAGATCATTGCCTCCGGCGCCTATCTGCTCGGTCTTGGCGGCGACCACTTCGTCACCTGGCCGCTTCTGAAAGCCCATGCAGCGAAGCACGGGCCGCTGGCGCTGGTGCATTTCGATGCGCATCAGGACACCTGGGACGATGACGGTCAGCGGATCGACCATGGTTCCTTCGTCTGCCGGGCCGTGCGCGAAGGCGTGATCGATCCGACGAAGTCGATCCAGATCGGTATCCGCACAGAAGCGCCCGAAGATTTCGGCATCAAGATCATCCCCGGCTACGAGGTCGAGGATATGGGCGTGCAGGCGATCGCCGACGCGATCCTTTCGCATGTTGGCACGGCCCCCACCTATCTGACCTTCGACATCGACTGCCTCGACCCGGCCTATGCGCCGGGTACGGGCACACCGGTCGCGGGCGGCCCCTCCTCGGCGAAGATGCTGTCGGTCCTGCGCAAGCTCGGGGCCCTCGACATCCGGGGCTCTGACATCGTCGAGGTGGCGCCCGCCTATGACCATGCCGATATCACCGCAATTGCCGGTGCGACGGTTGCAATGTATATGCTGGGCCTGCGCGCCGAGAAGCTTGCGACACGCGCCTGACACATTGATTCAACACACTCACAATCAGATTCCGCATTCTCATCCAAACCTCTGACAGGATTAGACAAATGGCAGCGAAGATCTTCATCGACGGCGAACATGGCACAACGGGTCTGCAGATCCGCACGCGCCTGGCCGATCGCCGTGATCTTGAACTGCTGTCGATCCCGGAAGCGGAGCGGCGGAACGAGAAAATGCGCGAGGACATGCTGAACAGCGCCGACATCGCCATCCTCTGCCTGCCCGACGATGCGTCGAAGCAGGCCTATGAGATGACGGCAGCGAATAACAATGTCCGCCTGCTCGACGCCTCCACGGCATTTCGCGTGCACCCGGACTGGGCCTATGGTTTTGCCGAAATGGACAAGGCACAGAAGGCGAAGATCCAATCGGCGCGCTATGTGTCCAATCCTGGCTGCTATCCGACCGGTGCGATCGGCCTCATCCGGCCGCTGCGCGCTGCCGGCATCCTGCCCGACGGATATCCGGTCTCGGTCAATGCCGTCTCGGGCTATACCGGCGGCGGCAAGCAGATGATCGCGCAGATGGAGGATGTGAACCATCCCGAGCATCTGGCGGCAAACAACTTCCTCTATGGACTCACTCTGAAGCACAAGCATGTGCCGGAGATGCAGACCCATGGCCTGCTCGACCGGGCGCCGCTCTTTGCCCCCTCCGTCGGCCGCTTCGCCCAAGGCATGATCGTACAGGTGCCGCTCTTTCTCGACGATCTCGCCACCGGCACGACGGTGGACAGCATCCATGCGGCACTCGTCGCCCACTATGCGGGCCAGGATATCGTCAGTGTCGTTCCGCTGGCGGACAGTGCCAAGCTGCCGCGCGTCGATGCCGAAGAACTGGTCGGACAGGACACGATGAAGCTGTTCGTCTTCGGGACGCCCGGTGGCGCGCATGTCAATCTCGTGGCGCTGCTCGACAATCTCGGCAAGGGCGCGTCAGGAGCGGCTGTGCAGAACATGGACCTGATGCTGTCGGCTTAAATGACCTGTGTGCCGGCGAGGTCGACGCTCCGACCTCGCATCGCCTGCGTTCATGATTAGCGAACGAAATGTCGATCATCTGCCTGATTTTAGGTGACGACCAGGAGTGCTAGTGTCCTCGTGAAAGTGAGGTACCATGAGCAACCGTTTTCCCGTCTATTTCATCCCCCATGGCGGTGGGCCCTGGCCGTTCATGGAATTCCCGCGCGATGCCGAAGGCAAGGCGCCTTGGGACGATCTGCGGGCCTTCCTCGAAGGCCTCGATGCGGAAATCGGACGCCGGCCGAAAGCCATTCTCGTCGTTTCCGGCCATTGGGAGAAGGAACCGGTGCCGACGGTGAGCACGGCCATAAAACCCGGCATGCTCTTCGACTACTACAACTTTCCGCCGCATACCTATGAACTCTCCTACCCTGCTCCCGGTTCGCCTGAGCTTGCGGCCCGCGCCAGAGCATTGCTTGCGAATGCGGGTATCGAGAGCGCGGAGAACGACAGCCGTGGCTTCGACCACGGCGTGTTCATTCCCTTCATGCTCGTCTATCCGGATGCCGAAGTGCCGATCACCATGATCTCGCTCAAGAACACGCTGGATGTCGAAAGTCATGTGGCGATGGGCGAGGCGCTGGCCCCTCTGCGCGACGAGGACGTGCTGATCATCGCATCCGGCATGAGCTATCACAACATGCGGATGTTCCGGCAGGCGGAGCCTAGCCATGTGGAGCAGGCGATCCGTTTCGACGACTGGCTGACGGAAGCCGTTTCCGCCGAGGACAGCGCGCTGCGGGAAAAGCGGCTTTCGACCTGGGACCAGAACCCGGATGCGCTGGCCTGCCATGTACCAGACCACGACCACCTTGTGCCGCTCTTCGTGGCATCGGGTGCGGCAGGCTCCGATGCTGGACGGCAGGTCTTCCGGGGAGAATTCCTCGGAAAACCCTACTCCGCCTATCGCTTCGGCTAGTTCGGCTCAGTCGCGGATTTCCACCAGGACCGGCTTCGGGCGCTCGCCGTAGAATGCGCGCAGATGGGCAACCGCAAAGGCAAGGACCACCAGCGCCATGCCCTGGTGGGTGACGCCTGCATGCAGCGGCACCTGCGTGACGAGCGTGACGATACCGATCACCGCTTGGATGCTGATGAGGACGAAGAGGACCACGCTGCGGCGTGCGTGGGTGGTCTCTGCCGCCCCGCGAAGGCATTGGATCATGTGCCACAGCGCAGCACCCCAAAGAATATAGGCGCCAATGCGGTGAATATATTGCACCGTCTTCGGATTCTCGAAGATGTTGATCCAGGCCGGCGTCTGAAGGAAGAGCCCCTCGGGCACCCAGGCACCGTCCATCAGTGGCCAGGTGTTGTAGGTGAAACCGGCATCGAGCCCCGCAACGAGCGCGCCGAGATAGATCTGAACAAAGGTCATGATCAGCAGAACGCCCGCGAAAAGACGGCTCCTCTCAGTCGGCGCCGCATCGTGCGTATGCGGGTAAAGGCTGCGATAGATCCAGACGCAGCTGGCGAAGATGAAGCAGGCCATCATCAGATGCACGGCCAGACGATACTGGCTGACGTCAGTCCGCTCGCTCAGGCCCGAGGAGACCATCCACCAGCCGATGAAGCCTTGGAGACCGCCGAGCGCCAGGAGACCGACGAGAGGCGCGCGCAGGCTCGGCTCGATCTTGCCGCGGATCCAGAAATAGGCGAGCGGCAGTGCAAAGATGACCCCAATCAACCGGGCGAGCAGACGATGCGCCCATTCCCACCAGAAGATGAACTTGAACTCATCAAGGCTCATGCCCTTGTTGATCTGCTGGTACTGCGGGATCTGCCGGTAGAGTTCGAGCTCTTCCTCCCACTCTGCGGCGGTGAGCGGCGGAATGACGCCATGGATCGGTTTCCACTGCGTGATCGAAAGCCCAGAGTCGGTCAGGCGCGTTGCGCCGCCCACCAGGACGAGACAGAAAAGTGCGAAAATCACGACGCCCAGCCAGATCCGGATCGCCTTTCGGTCGGCATCCACACGGGCTATATCTTTGCGCACCTGCAACTCGGTTCCGGTCAATACAGCTGTCATTCGTCAATCCTCTTTTCGCCCGTTGATTTGCATCAGTCAGGCGTGCAAAACAAGCCCGCCGGTTTGCGGCAAGCGGTCGCGTCACTGAAGGCGGCGACTTCGAGTAGGAAGAAGGCATGACACGGCGCCCGAAACTGAGATCCTTTGTCGGCACGATCCTGATCATCCTGATCGTGTCGATCTATGCGCTGCTCGCCACGACCATCGCAACAGCGACGCTCGCCACGGCTCCGTGGTGGGCCCATCTGCTTTACTTCCTGTTGACCGGACTGCTCTGGGTCATCCCCGCCATGCTGGTGATCAAGTGGATGGCTGGCCCCTTCAAGAAGAAGGACGCGGATTAACTCCGCCTTTACCCTCGCACGGTGTCGGACGATCCATATCCAAAGCCGATAACCGTTTGTTCGCAGTGTAAGCCTAATCTCCGGCGCGTCAGTGAAACGGGACGGGATAGGGTGCATGCGGGCCCAGATACGCCATGATGCAATGGCATTTGCCGAAGATCTGCCAGATGACGGCGCCACCGTAGAACGCAATCATGCGAGCCTCGACAGCCCGGCCGGACGGCTCTCGCTGAGGGTCCACCCGCGCATGGCGCCCGTCGAACGGGCATGGCGGCAGCTCGAGTCCGATCCGTGGAACTCTCTGCATCAAGGCTATGACTGGTGCCGCGCCTGGGTCGAGACCCATGGCCATCCGCTTGCCATCGTCGAAGGACGCCTGAACAACGAGATCGCCTTCCTGCTGCCGCTCGAAATCGAACGGCACTATCTCGTGCGCAATGCCCGCTTCATCGGATCCGCCTTCACGAACTTCAACAGCGGCCTGTTCAGCGCCAGCTTCCGGTCGATCGCGTCGACGCTTCCCGGCCCCGCGCTCGAAACACTGTTGGTCGAAGCCTTGCGTGACCACGCCGATCTACTCAGCTTGACGAACATCCCCTTCGACTGGCGTGGCGAGCGGCATCCGCTATCGGCTCTGCCGCATATCCGCAACCAGAACGCATCCTTCCAGCTGCCGCTGTGTGCGACCATGGAAGAGACGATAGCGCCGCTGAATGCCAAGAGCCGCCGCAAGAAGTATCGGGCGCAGGTGCGCAAGCTGGAAGCCGCAGGCGGATTCGACCATATCCGCCCGACCAAGCTTGCCGAGCAGCAAGCCCTGCTCGAACGCTTCTTTCAGCAGAAGGCCGCCCGGTTTGCCGTGGGCGGCTTGCCGAATGTCTTCCAGCCCGCGGAGACACAGGCCTTCTTTCGCATGCTTCTTGAATTCGATTCCGGCGGAAGCGACGTGCCGCTCGAACTGCATGCTATTCGCCTGAAGGGTGAGCATGACGGCAAGATCGCCGCGATCACCGGTCTCTCGCGTAAGGGCGACCACGTCATCTGCCAGTTTGGCTCGATCGACGACAGTCTGATGGCGGAGGCCAGCCCAGGCGAACTCCTGTTCTGGTTGGTCATCGAGCGCAGCGCCCTGAACGGTGCTGCCCTGTTCGACTTTGGCATTGGCGATCAGGACTACAAGCGGCGCTGGTGCTCCGTGCAAACCGTGCACCATGATGTCTTGCTGCCTCTGCGCCCTGCCGGTCACCTCGCGGCGATGATGCATCGCGGCCTCACCCGGATGAAAACCTTCATCAAGGGCAATCCGCATCTCTATACGCTCATCCAAAGGATCCGAGCCCAGGGCACGGCTGCGGCGATCGCCAAATCAGAGGATTGATCGTTCCCGGCCCGGGAACGGCCGATATCAGGCTGCCTCTCTCGCGTGGCGGCTTGGCGGCGTCTTCACCGAAAGCAGCGCGAGATCTGAGTAGCCGACATCCTCGAAGGCAACCATGATCTCGGCCAGCTCATCCGGCCTCGGATCGGGAGCCGAGAGGATGATCTCGTGGCGGCCATTGCGGCTGAGACGCGCAACGCCTTGTGCGTTGGCAGGACCGCATTCGACCAGCACCAGATCGTAGACGTCGGCAAGCGCGTCAACGATCATCGAAAGACGGTCGGCACCCCGCATGGCCTGGCGGATATCCGCATTGCCCTGGGGCACGATATCGGCCGTCGAGGAACGATCCGGATGGATGCAATCGGCAAAGGCCGCTTCGCCAGTCAACAGGTCGGTGATCCCCGGAAGGTCGCGCCACGACGCCATCAGACGCGTCGGGCAGGCCGATCCCGTCATATCGACGAGCACCATGCGCTTGCCGCGATCAGCCAGTTCGCGGGCGAGAGCGACTGTTCCGAGCGAACCATCGTCGCCGGACGGCGAGATTGCAAAGGCGATCCGCGTCTCCTGCTCCACGAGAAAGTTGGCGACAGACGCGATCGAGAATTCGTCGTGCTCCTCGGCTGTCTCAGCCGCCGGGATCTCGGCGGTGACGACCTGCTCCAGCTCCTCCACCAGATCGGCGTCCGGGGCAACGTTCAACAGGCTCGCGGGCGTATCGGTCGAACGATCGGGCTTGCCCGGATGGGGAGCGGTTTCCTGCCGAGGAAGTGCCTCTTCCTCACGACGGACGGCAACGGGGGCCACTGATCCCGTCGGACGCAATGCGCGACCGCTGAAAAGTTCGGCCAGCATCACGGCAACGGCCGCGAGGATCATGGTCGAGAGCGTGGCAACGATCGTGATCGGCAGGACCTTCGGGAAGTTCGGCTGCTGCGGCTCGATCGCGGTGGAGATCACGCGCGCGTCGGCAGGGCTCGAATCCTTGTCGAGGCGCGAGGACGCCTCGCGGTAGCGGGCCAGATAGGTTTCGAGCAGCTGACGCTGGGCCGTCGCCTCGCGCTCCAGCGACTTCAAGCCCACTTCGTCCTCGCCTGCACGGGCCGTGTCCGCCTTCAGTGTATTCAGCTGGGCTAGCAGCTGTGTTTCGCGTTCACGGGCAACGGCCGCTTCATTTTCCAGGCCAGCCGCTACCTTCAGGGATTCGGCCCGTACCTGCTCGCGGATACCCGAAAGTTGAGCGCGCAATGCCTTCATCTGGGGATGACCATCGAGGAGGCGCGTGGAGAGATCGGAATTCTGGGCGCGGAGTTGCGATTCGGCGGCCCTCAAGCGCTGGATCGATTCCGAGCGGGCAACCGCATCCAGCGTTTCGGTCGACCTTCCAGCTTTAATGCTGGCGCGCAGGTTCTCGGCGGTCGCTTCCGCATTTGCCCGTTCGCCACGCACTCGGGCAAGTTCTGTCGAGATATCGGAGAGCTGCTTGCTGCTGAACGAGCTCTGATCGGAGCCGAGCGACATCAGGCCCGCCGAGGAGCGATATTCAGCAACCTTCTGCTCGGCTTCGCGAACTTTCTCGCGCAGGTTGGCGATCTCTGTCTCTAGCCAGCGGACGGCGTCGGAATTGCTGTCGAGCTTGGCACCGCTCTGCAAGGAGCGGTAGACGTCCATCATGGTGTTCGGGACGGCTGCCGCGAGCTTCGGATCCTGCGATGTGAACTCGATCCCGATCACCCGCGACTTGTCGACCTGATAGACGGCGAGCTTTTCCTTGAAGGCGTTGATGACGCGCTCTTCGGGCGGAAGTTCCAGCGGGTTACTCTTCAGTCCAAAGAGCACGAGGAAGTCGGTGACGACGGAAGGGCTGGAGTCCGGATCGAATTCGGTGCGCTCATGCAGCTTGAGGTCCCGGGCCACCTGTTTGATCAGATCGACGGACTGAAGCAGTTGCACCTGGCTTGCGATATTCAGTTCATCGGGCAAGGGTTCGGCGGTCGAGGACGCGGTTCCCGATGCGGAGAAGTTCGGCTCCCGGGGCTCGATCAGAAGTTTTGCATCGCCCTTGTAGGTGGGCGAGATCGCATTGGCACCGATGAAGGCCAACACCCCGACAAGAGCGGTCGCGGCCAGGATCCTCCCCTTTCGCTCCCACACGGCGCGAAAGAGCTGGGCCAGGTCGATATCGACATCATGTTGATCGCGGTCCACACTCGGCATCACAGACTCCCGGAACATCTTGCCCGCGAAAGTAAAGGATCATGGTAACTCAAGGGTTAACCATGATGCTCCCAGTTTTGGCGACTGGATGAGCCAAGCTGCCTCCGGTCGTTTACCCGGCATTAACCCTAATCATTCGATAACAGGCCAACGAATATGGGTTCAGTGGGAGCGCAGCAGCGCATGGCGATGGTCGGCAAACAGGCGATGGTTTTGATCGCAAGCGTGGTCCTGTCGATCGGCGTATCGGGCTGCGCGAGCTATCGCCCTGCCCCGAAGGTCTTTCACGAGGCCACCATCCAGCCCTATCGGCTCGACAGCGGCGACCGTCTGCGCGTCACCGTTTTCGAACAACCGAGCCTCACAAACACCTACACCGTGGATCAGGCCGGCTACATCGCCTTCCCGCTCGTCGGTCAGGTCGCCGCACGCGGCGCGACCCTCACCCAGCTCGAAGGCGCGATCGCCCAGAAGCTCAAGCAGGGATATCTGCGGGATCCGGACGTCTCCATCGAAGTCGATCGTTACCGGTCCATCTTCGTCATGGGGCAGGTCGGGCAGCCGGGGCAATATGCCTATGTGCCGGGCATGACGATCCTCAACGCCATCGCCGTCTCCGGCGGCTTCAACAGCCGGGCCAATCAGCGGGATGTCGACGTGACCCGCAAGATCAACGGTCAGATCATCACCGGTCGCGTGCCGATTACCGACCCGATCCTCGCCGGAGACACCGTCTATGTTCGCGAACGGCTGTTCTGATCGATGGCCG
Source organism: Rhizobium rosettiformans (assembly GCF_016806065.1). Lineage (NCBI taxonomy): Bacteria > Pseudomonadati > Pseudomonadota > Alphaproteobacteria > Hyphomicrobiales > Rhizobiaceae > Rhizobium > Rhizobium rosettiformans. Next base: position 3,063,229 of record NZ_CP032405.1, on the reverse strand, counting down.
AAGCCCCGTCGCTGCGCATCGTGCATTGCTTTCGGTCGCCGATCGGCGGGATCTTCCGCCATGTGCGCGATCTCGCGGAATTGCACAGCGCGGCCGGACACCAAGTCGGCATCCTCTGCGACAGTTCGACGGGCGGCGCCCATGAGGACCGGCTATTCGATCAGATCATGCCGTATCTTTCGCTCGGCGTTACACGCTTCCCGATCCGGCGGTCGGTCGGCTTGAAGGACATGGCAGCACTCGCCGAAGCGTATAAACTCATCAAGGAATTGCAGCCGGATATCCTGCATGGTCATGGCGCCAAGGGCGGCGTCATCGCGCGGTTGATCGGCTCACTGCTGCGGGTTCGAAGGTATCGCGTCGCCCGCCTCTATTCACCGCATGGCGGCAGCCTGCACTTCTCGCGGTCAAAGCCCTCAGGTCAGGCCGTCTTCATGGCCGAGCGCGTTCTGGAGCGGATGACGGAATCGATCTCCTTCGTCTGCGACTACGAGCGCCGGACCTATGAGACGAAGATCGGCCAACCGCATTGTCAGGCGACCCGGGTCTATAACGGCATCAGCGAGAGAGACTTCGGGCGTATCCCGGTCGAAGCCGAGGGCGTGGATTTCGCCTATATCGGGATGCTGCGGGATCTCAAGGGGCCGGATGTGTTCATCAATGCCTTTGCAGAAGCTGAACGACTGGTCGGTCGACCGTTGAGCGGCGTAATCGTGGGAGACGGCCCCGACTTCAACCGCTATCGCGGGATGGTCGAACAGAAAGGCCTCAGCCACCGGATTGGCTTCAAACCCGCCATGCCCATCGCCGAGGCCTTTGCGCTCTCCGACATCATCGTCGTGCCCTCGCGCGCCGAGGCCATGCCCTATATCGTCCTGGAGGCGCTGGCGGCGGAAAAGACGGTTATCGCCTCACGGGTCGGGGGCATTCCCGAAATCCTCGGCAATGACAGCGAGGCCCTTGTCGAGGCCGGCCGCGCAGATCTCTTCGGTGCCGTGATGGCCAGGGCGCTCACCGAACCGGACTGGTCGAGGCGAACCATGCCGAGCCCTGAGAGCTTCCGCTCTCGCTTTTCGGCAAGCGTGATGGCCAGAGACATCGAAGCGCTTTATCGGGCGCAACTCGCACGCATTTGACCGCGGCTTGCGCCGAAACAGCACAGATCACACCATTTCTGAGGGGATCCTAAAGCGTTTCTTAGGACCTTCGCCGTAGTCTTCCCGCACACACGTGCGAGATCCAGAGATGAACAAGGTCGACAAACCCGAGGCATTCGATCTTGACGCATTGCGTCGCGGTCAGACGGCCGGCGACGACCCCCTGCACAAGGTGGAAGGGGAGCGCAAGGCCGAAATCAGCGCGTTGGCACGCCAGATCGCGTCGCAATATGCGGTGGCCAACTATTCGCCGTCAATCGTGATTGGCCAGCTCCGGTTTCTGGAGTTCTTAAGTCTGTTCGGGATTGCGCTCGGCGTGAACTTCTTCGTCGCCGTCGATCCGGGCGCTCACTTCCTCGACACGAGCATCAGTGCCTTTGTCGGCTCGCTGCTGGCATTGCTCTTCATGCAGGCTACCGATTGTTACCACGTATCGATTCTGCGCTCGCCAATGGGCTCCATGGCGCGGGTGCTCGGAAGCTGGATGGCTTCCCTCGGTCTTGTCGCTCTGACGAACTTCCTGTTCATCGACTATGACCCCAATTACCGCAGCATACTGGCCGCATGGTTCGTACTCGGTGCGATTTATCTCCTGATCGAGCGCAATCTTATCGGGTTTGGCTTTCGCCGCTGGGGACGCAACGGCGTGATGGAGCGTCGTGCCGTGATCGTCGGCGGCGGCAAACCTGCCAAGGACCTGATCCGCGCTCTGGAACAGCAGCCGGAAAACGACATCCGGATCTGCGGTATCTTCGACGATCGTAACTCTGCACGCTCCCCGGACGTGGTTGCCGGTTACCCGAAGCTCGGGACCGTGGCGGAACTCGTCGAATTTGCGCGTCTCGCTCATATCGACATGCTGATCATCTCGCTGCCGCTCAGCGCAGAAGCCCGCATCATGCAGCTCCTCAAGATGCTCTGGGTTCTGCCGGTCGATATCCGCCTAGCCGCCCATTCCAACAATCTGCGTTTCCGGCCGCGCGCCTATTCGCATGTCGGCGCAGTCCCGCTTCTCGACATTCTCGACAAGCCGATCCGTGACTGGGATTCGGTTGCCAAGCGCGCCTTCGACATCTTCTTCAGCGTTCTCGCTCTCATATTGCTTTGGCCGGTGTTCATCGCCACGGCGATTGCGGTCAAGATGACATCCAAGGGACCGGTGTTCTTCGTGCAGAAGCGTCACGGCTTCAACAACGAGGTGATCAACGTCCTGAAATTCCGGTCGATGTATACGGAAATGAGCGACCCGACGGCGAAGAATGCCGTCACCAAGAACGACCCGCGCGTGACCCCGGTCGGCCGCTTCATCCGTAAAACGTCGATCGACGAACTGCCGCAGATCTTCAATGTACTGCGCGGGGATCTCTCGCTGGTCGGCCCGCGTCCCCATGCTGTCCTTGGCCAGACGCGCGACAAGACCTTCGGCGAGATCGTCGAGGGTTACTTCGCCCGGCACCGGGTCAAGCCCGGCGTCACCGGTTGGGCGCAGATCAACGGCTGGCGCGGCGAAATCGACACCGATGACAAGATCAAGTTCCGTACGGCCTACGACCTCTATTACATCGAGAACTGGTCTCTCTGGTTCGATCTGAAGATCCTGTTCCTGACGCCGCTCAGGCTACTCAATACCGAGAACGCCTATTGAGTGCCGTCGTCAATCAAGCAAGGCCCTTCAACCCGCAGGCAGCTGCCGTTCAGCTGATGATCTCCTGGATCATGGCATTCGGCGTCTTCCTGTCGGGCTTCGTCATATCCGAGCCTGCCCCTTACGAACTTCTGATGGTCGGCCAGGTCGCCCTCTGGTTTCTGTTCGGCCTCAAGATCTCGCGGGTCGTCGCCCCCCTGCTCGCGCTGTTGTTGATCTTCAACGTCGGAGGGCTTTTGGCACTGACCATGCTACGGACCATCCTGACGGAACAGGTGCTCTATGTTGCGGTGTCGATCTTCCTGGCGCTCACGGCCGTGTTCTATGCTGCGGTCATCGAGGACAGGCCGCAGCGGCTGAAACTGATTTTCCAGGCTTGGGTAGCCGCCGCCATCATCACGGGCATGCTCGGGATCCTCGGCTACTTCCACGCCTTTCCCGGGGCGGAGATGTTCACCCGCTATGACCGCGCCATGGGGGCCTTCCAGGACCCCAACGTTTTCGGTCCATTCCTTGTCGCGCCGACGCTCTACCTCATGCACGGGATGCTGAAAGGCCGGCTCCTGGAGTCACCGCTGCGAATCGTCGGCATCCTGATCCTTTCCTTGGCAGTTTTTCTGTCCTTCTCGCGCGCCGCCTGGGGACTGTTTCTCTTCTGCACCGTCGCCCTAATCTTCGTCATGCTCCTCAAGGAGCGTACCAATGCTTTCCGCCTGAAGATCCTGGTCCTGTCGCTTGCGGCGGTTGTCGCCATGGTCTTGGCGCTCTCGGTCGCACTGCAGTTCGAGAAGGTGCAAGCACTGTTCGAGACCCGGACCCAACTGGTGCAGGAATATGACGGCGGCCACCTGGGGCGCTTCGCCCGCCACCGTCTGGGTTTTGAACTGGCGATGGAGAGGCCACTCGGGATCGGGCCGATGATGTTCGGTCGGATCTTCCCGGAAGACGAGCACAATATCTGGCTGAAATCCCTGATGGCCTATGGCTGGATCGGCTTCGTCTCTTACGTGATGCTGATGATCTGGACCGTATCGATGGGCTTCCGCTACTTGCTGCGCGAGCGACCATGGCAACCCTATCTTATGGTCGCCTGGATTGTCCTTGTCGGCCATATCCTGATCGGCAACGTGATCGATACAGACCACTGGCGTCATTTCTATCTCGTGCTCGGCATCGTCTGGGGCTGCGGGGCTGCCGAATGGCGTCATCAGCGGGCCTTGCGGAACTGACGCAGATATTGCCGATTGAGGCCGCTGCATTGAATTATTGCCGGCGCACCCCATACTTTACTTATGATCACACCTGCTCAGATACGCGCCGCGCGCGCCATGCTCGACGTCACCATCGACCGACTGTCCCAGGAAAGCGGCGTGCCCGCGCTCCTGATTCTGCAGATCGAAGCCGGGAATGGCTATGATGCCACACCACAGCATTACGCGGCGCTGAAGACCGCGCTCACCGATATGGGCGTCGTCTTTCTGGAGGCGGGCGAAGGCGGCCAGGGTGCAGAAGGACTTCGTCTTGCCGCGCGCGGCGGTGACGACGGCATGCGCCCCGAAGAACTCACCGCCGCCAACGACGATTGAGTTTTTCCTATATGGCGATGGAACAATAACCGGCGCCCAGACTTTCCCTGTCCGACATCATCAGACAGGAGAATTTCATGAGCCGCAACAATGGCCTTTACCTCATCATCGGCGCTCTCGTCGTCGCCGTTTTCGGCCTTGGCATCTATGTCTACCAGGAAGAGCAGAAGCCTGACGGCGTGGAGCTCCGGATCGGCGAGAGCGGCGTCTCGATCGAGGAAAACTGAGCCGCCGCCTCAGCGGCTCACATTCGGCCTGGCCGAATGAAAGTTTTGTAGAACTGCTGGGGGGCGCCGATGGCGCCCTCAAGCATGTAGGCCTGGCGCTCAGAGCCGGCGCGTCGCGCGATGACGGGCAGGCCATGGTCCAGGGCATCAAGCAGGCGATACTCCACCAACCGTCTGCCATTCTCATCCTTCCAGACGATCATCGAGCCCTCGGGTCGGACTTCACTCTGTCCGGCGAGTTCATCAAGCCCGTGGAAATCGAGCCATTGGGCAAGCAGCGCCTCGCCATTGCCCGGCGACACCACCCGATCCGCCCTGCCCTGCCAGATCGCCACGGCCGGTTTCCGGCTGGACACGCCTCCTGCCGCACTCCGTGCCAGGTCGCCCCATTCCCGCCGTTGGCGGCGAGGACCGGACTTCATCACCGATAGCGCCGACATGGCGTCTCGCGCTGCGCCATAGGGGAGCCCTCCCACCACATGACCGGCGGCGAAGAGATGCGGATAGGTGACCAGGAGCGCATTGGCCATGGCACCGCCCGCCGACAGGCCCTGGATGAAGACCCTGCTTTCCGCGATCCCGTGACGCTCGATCGCGTGTTCGATCATCTGGCGGATCGACATCAGCTCACCACGGTCGCGCGCCACCATGCTCGGGCGGAACCAGTTGAAGCAGAGATTGTGGTTGTTCTCCTTGGTTTGCTCCGGATAGAGCAGCACGAATCCCCTGTCCCTCGCCATTCGGCTCCAGCCGCTGCCACGATCATACTGTTTTGCAGTCTGCAGACAGCCATGCAGCACCACTACGAGCGTGGCTGGGTCCCGGCGGGTGGACGGCACATATTCAAACATCCGCAGTCGTCCGGGATTGCTGCCGAAGGCATGCACCTGCACGAGGCCGGAACGCGGCGCACGGGGTTTTGAGACCTTCGGCGGCTCCGACACCCTGAGCTTGGGCATCGCCTTCTCCAGCCTGCGCTGCAGACGTTTCTGGCTGCGGAGCAGCGCAGAGAGCGGAGACATGGAGAACTTGAAGCGCATCGGATTTCGGCTCCCTTCGAACCTCTTCCCCATATAATGCTGCATTGCAGCAAACATAGGACAGAAACCAAAAGAAGCCCAGTCTATCGTCCGCATGCGATCGACTGCCGCCTGCAACGAAAAACGAAAAAAACCGGGCACCTTGCGGTACCCGGTCTCTCTAACCATGCGTCGAAATCAAGTGATTGATCCCTGAGCATAAAATGGTCGGAATGGCGGGATTCGAACCCACGACCCCTTGACCCCCAGTCAAGTGCGCTACCGGGCTGCGCTACATTCCGTCATCTGCCAATCGTGCTTTTTGGGTCACGCGTGACCCGCTCGACAGCCAGTTCCCTTTAGACAGTCAGTCATTTCTGCGCAAGGGGAAACTCCAGCGCGGAGGAAAAAATGCGAGGATGATCAGTTCAGACGCTGCATCAGCGCTCTAATTTCCTCGAAGCGCCGGCGTTCTTCGGGTTCTTCGCTATTGGCGGCGTAGCAGGTGCGGTCCATGCAGAAGCGGGTCACCTGCAACGGCTCGGCACCCGTTTCGAACTGGCACTCGATCTCGTCAGAAATGTCTTGGGGTTCGCTGTCCATCCGAGTGGAATAGGTAAGCCTTGCGCCCGGCGGATCGAGCTCCGGAAAGGCCTGGACCACGCCGACCTTCAGATCTTTGACCATGAGCATGTTTTCCGCCACGAAGATGCAGGCATCCTGCACGGTGGTCGGCCTGGGTTCGGCGGCATCAGACGACGGAGCCGCCTGCTGTGCCAGTACCGGGACAGCGAGCATGGAGAGAACTGGGAGTGTGATGAAGAGCCGTTTCATGGAGCCTCGCGCGGGTTGCGTGTCGGTCCTTCAACGTCTCAAGGCCTGACGGTGTTCCGTCCAATGGAACGAAGCGTCATTCAGCGCACCTGATCGAGCAGCCGCTTGCATTCGAGCAGGTCGAAGAGTGCCTCTTGCAGAAGCGCACGGTCTTCCTTGCCGATGGAGCCCTTGCCGACCGAAATTTCCAGTGCGTCATCATTGGCACCGCCACCGAAGCCGAAGAAGCGACCACTGGTGCGCACCTTGGGTCGGCCGACGACCTGGTCCTCGTCGAGATTGACCTTCGGCTCGTCGCTCTTAGAGGCATTGGCAGCAACAAGCGCTTCCATGGTGGCGACATCGCCGGTCGCGACCGCCATGACGAACTTGTTGCCATTGGTCTTCAGAAGCTTCTGCACGCCCTTGATCGTATACCCCTGATCGTAGAGCAGATGGCGGATACCCTTCAGCAGTTCGACATCATCAGGACGGTAGTAACGCCGTCCGCCGCCGCGCTTCAGGGGCTTGATCTGCGGAAAGCGAGTTTCCCAAAAACGCAGGACATGCTGCGGCAGGTCGAGGTCATCAGCGACTTCACTGATTGTGCGGAAAGCATCCGGGCTCTTGTCCAACTGCATCACAGCGCTCCTCGACGATCGCGCGGGCGCGCGACTCGGATCACATTTCAACGGGGTGAGGGCTGGTTTTCAAGCGCTCGATGACCGGCGGCACGATGCTCCACCGATTTTGGTCTTTTCTCAGGCGGCCGGGTTGACCGGCTTCTGCTTGGCCTTGCGGGCAATATGGGCCCGCAGGATGCGCTGCTTCAGCACATTCGACGCCTTGAAGGTCATGACACGACGCGGCGAGATCGGCACTTCCTCGCCGGTCTTCGGATTGCGGCCGATTCGCTCGTTCTTGCTGCGCACCTGGAAGGTGGCGAACGACGAAAGCTTCACGGATTCTCCACGCACGATGGCGTTGCAAATCTCGTCGATCACCGTTTCCACGAGTTCGGCGGATTCCGTCCGGGAAAGACCGACCTTGCGAAAGACTGATTCTGCCAAATCCGCACGCGTCACTGTCTTTCCGGCCATTGTTCTCGCCCGCCTAAATCAATGATCTTGTTGAATTGAGCAGAGACTATTGCCCTTGGCCGCAACGGTCAAGTGCTTGTCGATGCGCAATTTTTAGGGTTTCAAATGCTACCAGCGCACCAGCACGGCGCCCCAGGTGAAGCCGCCGCCCATGGCCTCGAGCATGACCAGATCACCCTGCTTGATCCGACCGTCGCCGGCCGCCGTCGCAAGGGCCAGCGGAATGGATGCCGCAGACGTATTTCCATGCTTGTCGACGGTGATCACGACCTTCTCGTCGGGGATGCCGAGCTTCTTCGCCGAGCCGTCGATGATGCGCTTGTTGGCCTGATGCGGGACCAGCCAGTCGATGTCGTCAGCCGTCGTGCCCGTCGCCGTGAACGCTGCCTCGATGACGTCGGTGATCATGCCAACGGCATGCTTGAAGACTTCGCGGCCTTCCATGCGCAGATGACCGACCGTGCCTGTGGTCGACGGGCCGCCGTCAACATAGAGCTTTTCACGATGGGTCCCGTCCGAGCGCAGATTCGACGTCAGAATGCCGCGATCCGTAACCGCCCCCTCGCCTTCGGCCGCCTCGAGCACCAGCGCACCAGCACCGTCGCCGAACAGAACGCAGGTCGTGCGGTCGGTCCAGTCTAGGATGCGGGAGAAGGTCTCGGCGCCGATGACCAGCACGCGCTTGGCCATGCCGCCGCGGATATACAGATCAGCCGTCGCCATGGCGTAGACGAAGCCGGAACAGACGGCCTGAACGTCGAAGGCGAAGCCGTGATGCATGCCGAGACGGTTCTGGATGTTGACGGCCGTCGCCGGGAAGGTGTTGTCGGGCGTCGAGGTGGCACAGATGATCAGGTCGATGTCGGCAGCCGTCAGACCTGCGCGATCCAGCGCCTCCTGCGCTGCCGCCGCACCCAGCGATGCCGTCGTCTCGCCTTCGCCAGCGATGTAGCGCTGCTTGATGCCGGTACGCTGAACAATCCACTCGTCGGAGGTTTCGACCAGGCTTTCGAGATCAGCATTGGTCATAACCCGTTTCGGGAGCGCTGCTCCGAAACCGCGAACTACAGAACGGATCATTGGAGTTTCCTACCTTTCACGCCGCTTCGGGGCCGGCCGGAGACGGGTGCCGCGCGTGATATTTTTTCAAGTCGTTTTCGATCTTCTGGGTGAGACCGTTCCGGGCCATGTCATAGCCCACATCGAGAGCCGCCGCAAAGCCCTCGGCATCGGTGCCGCCATGGCTTTTGATGACGATGCCGTTCAAGCCGAGGAAGACACCGCCATTGACCTTGCGCGGGTCCATCTTCTCACGAAGCCGATCGAAGGCGCCCTTTGCGAGAATATAGCCAAGCTTGGCCATCCAGGTGCGTGACATGGCCGAACGCAGATATTCGGCGATCTGCCTGGCTGTGCCTTCTGCTGTCTTGAGCGCGATGTTGCCGGTGAAGCCTTCGGTCACCACGACATCGACCGTGCCCTTGCCGAGGTCATCGCCTTCGACGAAACCGTAGTAGTCGATCGTGTCGAGTCCGGCCTCACGAATGAGACGCCCGGCTTCCTTGACCTCTTCCTGCCCCTTGATCTCTTCCACGCCGACATTGAGAAGACCGACCATGGGCTTCTCGATTTCGAAGAGCGCGCGCGCCATGGCACCACCCATGACGGCGAAGTCGAGCAATTGCTGCGCATCGGCACCGATGCCGGCACCGACATCGAGCACGATGCTTTCGCCCGACAACGTCGGCCAGATGGCGGCGATCGCCGGGCGCTCGATGGTCGCCATGGTGCGCAGGCAGAATTTCGCCATGGCCATAAGCGCGCCGGTATTGCCGGCCGAGACGACCACATCGGCCTGGCCGGACTTCACCGCCTCGATCGAGCGCCACATGCTGGAGACGTAGCGGCCGCGGCGAAGCGCCTGGCTCGGCTTCTCATCCATGGTGACGGAGATGTCGCAGTGGTGGAAGGTCGACCTTTCCTTCAGCTTTGGAAACTGCGCGAGTATCGGCAGGCAGCGTTCCTGCTGGCCGAAGAGAAGGAAGGTTACATCGGGATGACGCTCAAGTGCCTTGGCGGCTCCGGGGATGACGACCTCGGGACCGAAGTCTCCACCCATGACGTCGACAGAAATTCTGATCACTTAGACCTGACCCTTCTTCATCGCTGGTCAGCGATATTTTCGGCCAAAATAGCGCTTTTCATTCGGCACACAACCCACCCGCAGGTGCAGATGGGGGATGATCAATCCTTTTTCCAGTCTTTCAGGACCGCAAAGGGCGACGGCTTCTTGTCCTCTTCAACCTCGCTTTCGATGTGTCCGGAGAAGGCAACGCCTTCTTTCTTTGGATAGGGATCGATGTCGAGAGCGGCAAATTCGGCGACCAGCGCGCCGGCGTCGATGGTGTCACCGGTAAACTGCTCGGGAAGGTCGGGACCTTCGGGATCAAGCACCATTTCGCCGGCTCCATCGAGCACGATGCGGGCAAGCTTGGATCCCTCCGGCACAAAGATCTGGTCGATCTCCTGATCGATCGTGGAGACCACCGGTTCCAGGGTGACGACGCAGGCCTGCACAAGTTCGCCCGTGACATTCCCCTTGATGCGTACACCGTCCTTTTTCCAGCGGGCGATCTGCAGGTCGGCGGACAGGCGATTGACCGCCTCCACGTTCCAGAGGTCCGCAAGGCCCGCGCGCTCACGCTCGTCGGCTTCCACATGGACCTGTACCGGGTTGGCGGAGATATGGGCGACTTTCACCAGATAGGTGAACTCGCGAGGGTCCCTTGCATTGCTGCCTGTCATGTCGTCAATCCTTGTTCTACCGTCCGGTCCAACCTCTGCGCTCCAAGCGCTTGCCGCTGCTCAGGTTCCCGGGACGGCCAGGCGGGCCATGCCCGTCTCGATTTCGTTTTCATCCAGCGCCGCCAGCGCCTGCTCGGCTGCAAACATCCAGTCGGCCAGCGCCTGCATGGAGGGAGCCGCCTCGCCTTCTTCGGGATGAATGTTGCGCTTCAGCGCGGTCGCAAGCGCTTCGCGGTCGTTTTTATCCAGTGCCGCCGCGTAGGACTCCAGTCGACCATAATACATGCCGGCGAGCTTCTTCATGCGCTTCGGCACGCCGGGATCGCCGACACCCAATTCGCGGATGGAGTGATCGACATCCTCGAAGAAGGCATCGATGATGTTCTGAGCGATCTCCTGGCCGCTGCGCGGAGATTTCGCCGTGCGGCGGAAATAGAGAATCAACATGATTGTCAACATCTCGAACCGGCCGATCACGGTGTCCGGAACATTCATGTCGAGATAAAATGCCGGCGTGCGCGCAGCCGCCGTCAGCGCCCCATACTGGCGCTCGACGATCACTTGATTGTTTCTTTTCTGCCGAAAGAAGCCGAATACCATCCAATTCCACCAAAAAGAGCCGACCGAAGTGGTGAGCCCGGACGTGGTCGTGTTGCATGATTGCGAAAGCTGGTTTACCGAAGCAGGCGTGAATTGCAATGCCGATATCCGGCACGGATGCCGCATCTCGCGGCAGATTGACCGGCAAATCGGCAGCGCAGGCTTTGCGGCGGCTTTCCCCGGAAAGGCCACAATGCTATGCGCAGAAGCGATCCGGCACCGAAAGGCGCCATCGACAGTCATGGGAGACGTTTGAGTGGATATCAGGATTTTCAAGTCGGACAGGAAGCTCCTGAGCACGACCGCACTTGCTCTTGCCGTCACCATCGGCCTCTCCGCCTGCCAGACCTCAGAGGTCTTCCACAACGGTTATGTCGTTGACCAGGCAGCACTTGATCTGGTGCCGGTCGGCTCCAGCCGCGAACAGGTCCTTCTTTCGCTCGGCACGCCGTCGACCACGGCAACCTTCGACGGCGAGGTCTTCTACTACATCTCCCAGAAGCGTACCCGCCCGGTCGCCTTCATGAAGCAGCAACTTGTCGACCAGCAGATCCTCGCGATCTACTTCGACAAGGACGGCGTCGTCGCGCAGCGCGCGAACTACACCCTGCAGGACGGCAAGGTGTTCGATACGATCTCCCGCACGACGCCGACCGGCGGTCGCGATCTCACCTTCCTGCAGCAGCTGCTGGCCGGTGGTGGTGGCGCAGCCAACAGCGTCCGCAACATTCTGGGTGGCAACTAAGGCCATCCGCCAAGGGGGCTCTCCCCCTCAACCATCGAGACATGAAAAAAGACCGCGGAAGTTTCCTTCCGCGGTCTTTTTGTTTGGCCTCGTCGCCTCAGCCCGCGAGAACAGCGAGCAGCAGAAGTGCAACGATGTTGGTGATCTTGATTGCCGGATTGACGGCAGGGCCTGCAGTATCCTTGTAGGGATCACCGACCGTATCACCGGTGACGGAAGCCTTGTGCGCGTCAGAACCCTTCAGGTGCTTGACGCCATCCTTGTCGATGAAGCCGTCTTCGAAGCTCTTCTTCGCATTGTCCCAGGCGCCACCGCCCGAGGTCATGGAGATCGCGACGAAGAGGCCGTTGACGATGACGCCGAGCAGCGAGGCGCCGAGGGCGGCAAAGGCGGAAGCCTTGGAGCCGGAGATCAGGAGCACGCCGAAATAGACGACGAGTGGCGCCAGAACCGGCAGCAGCGAGGGGATGATCATTTCCTTGATCGCCGCGCGCGTCAGGATGTCGACCGCCCGGCCATAGTCAGGCTTTTCGGTCCCCTGCATGATGCCCGGCTTCTCGCGGAACTGCCGGCGGACTTCCTCAACGATCGATCCCGCCGCACGGCCGACGGCCGTCATGGCGATCCCGCCGAAGAGGTAGGGGATCAGACCGCCGAAGATCAGGCCGGCGACGACATAGGGATTCGAGAGATCAAAGGAGATAGGCCCCATATCGGAAAAGTAGGGGTACTGGGCGCTGTTGGCGGCAAAGTAAGCCAGGTCGTTGGAATAAGCTGCAAAGAGCACGAGCGCGCCGAGGCCGGCCGAGCCGATGGCATAACCCTTGGTGACGGCCTTGGTGGTGTTGCCGACGGCGTCGAGCGCGTCGGTCGACTTGCGCACTTCCGGCGGCAGATGCGACATTTCGGCGATACCGCCGGCATTGTCGGTCACCGGACCGAAGGCATCGAGGGCGACGATCATGCCGGCCAAACCAAGCATGGTCGTGACGGCGATCGCCGTGCCGAACAGGCCGGCGAGCTGGTAGGTCGAGATGATGCCGCCAACGATGACGATGGCGGGAAGTGCAGTCGACTCCAGCGAGACCGCCAGGCCCTGGATGACGTTGGTGCCGTGACCGGTGACCGAGGCCTGAGCGATCGAGTTGACCGGACGCTTGTTGGTGCCCGTGTAGTATTCGGTGATCACGACGATCAGCGCCGTTACCACGAGGCCGAGAATGCCGCAGATGAACAGGTTCATCCCGGTAATGTCGGTCCCGGCGACGGTGCCGATTGAACCCCAGCCGATGGTCAGAGAGGTTGCGATCGCGAGGCCAGCCACCGACAGGAGGCCGGTGACGATCAAGCCCTTGTAGAGCGCACCCATGATCGAGCCGCTGGTGCCGAGCTTGACGAAGAAGGTGCCGATGATCGAGGTGATGATGCAGGCGCCGCAGATGGCGAGCGGATAGATCATCGCAATATCGAGCACGGCCGAACCGGCAAAGAAGATCGCAGCCAGAACCATGGTGGCAACCACCGAGACCGCATAGGTCTCGAACAGGTCTGCCGCCATGCCGGCGCAGTCGCCGACGTTATCACCGACGTTATCGGCGATCGTTGCCGGGTTGCGCGGATCGTCTTCCGGAATGCCGGCTTCCACCTTGCCGACGAGGTCCCCACCGACGTCGGCGCCCTTGGTGAAGATACCGCCACCAAGACGGGCGAAGATCGAGATCAGCGAGGCGCCGAAGCCGAGCGCGACCAGCGCGTCGATGACAGCACGCGAGCCGCTTTCGTGGCCCAGGATTGCGGTCAGGATGTAGAAGTAGATCGAGACGCCGAGCAAAGCGAGGCCCGCGACCAGCATGCCGGTGATGGCGCCGGACTTGAACGCGATGTCGAGACCGGCCGCCAGACTGTGCGAAGCGGCCTGGGCGGTGCGCACGTTGGCGCGGACCGAGACATGCATGCCAATGAAGCCAGCAGCCCCCGACAAGACGGCACCGATCAGAAAGCCGATGGCAGCGGTGCCCGAGAGAAGAAGCCATGTAGCGACGAAGACGACGGCGCCGACGATCGCGATGGTCAGGTATTGCCGAGTGAGGTAGGCCTGAGCACCCTCGCGAATATAGCCTGCAATTTCCTGCATTCGGGCATTGCCCTGATCAGCGGCCAGAACCGAGCGCGTCGCCCAGACCGCATAGACCACCGACAGCAACCCGCATAAAATTACGCCTAGAAGAACCGTCATTCGCAATACCCTCCCGTATTGCCCGCGCCTCACTCATCGCGGGCCGTGACTCGCAGACTCAGGCCCCCTCCTCCGAGACCTCGTCAACGCGTGGCGAGATTGCGTCGCGCTTTTGGCGGCGTCAAGTACGCATATTTTGCAGTATCAAGGGAACTCAGGCGGCTTTGCGGGCGGCCGCGCGAAGCTGGAGAACGACCAGCAGGAGGCAGGTGATCGTGATCGGCCAGATCACCAGATTCATCACCGACCAACCGAAGGCGGTGAAGACCTTGCCCGAGGAGAAGGACGAAAGTGCTACGGTCGAGAACAGAATGATGTCGTGGAAACCCTGCACCTTGTCGGCCTCGGCCGGACGATAGCTCGAGGCGACAATGGCAGTCGCGCCGATGAAGCCGAAGTTCCAGCCGATGCCCAGCAGAACGAGCGCGCCCCAGAAATTCCAGAGCGCAATTCCCATATGGGCGACCACCGCGCAGGCCATGAGGATCAACAGGCCGCCCGCAACCACCTTTTCGGCACCGAAGCGGGTGATCAACATGCCGGTGAAGAAGCTCGGCGCAAACATGGCGATGACGTGCCATTGAATGCCCAGCGTCGCCAGGTCGGTCGAAAACCCGCAACCAATGACCATTGCGAGCGGCGCACCGGTCATCATGAAGGTCATCAGGGCATAGGAACTGATGCCGCAGATCATGCCAGTCATGAAGCGTTGGGTCATGACGATTTCGCGCAGCGGGCGCACGGGGCCTGAAGCTTCCGCCTTCTTGTCGGCAAGGCTCGGCAGCTTCAGGAAGAAGAGGACACCTATCGCGCAGAGCAGCAGAGGCACCATGCCGAGGAAGGCGCCGGCAAAGGTCACAGGTGCGAGCGCATCCTTGAACCAGATGGCGATCTGCGGTCCGGCAATGGCGGAGATGATACCGGCGGCGAGGATCCAGGAGATGGCCTTGCCCTTGTAGAAGCTCGGCGATGCGTCGGCGGCGGCGAAACGGATCTTCTGGGTGAAGCCCCCGGATATGCCCATCAGCAAAAGCGAGAAGGCAAAGAGCCAGAAGTTCGACTGGATGAGCGCGAAGGCGGCCAGTGCGCTGCCAAGCGCACCCATCAATGCTCCGACCATGAAGCTCTCGCGGCGGCCAAGAACGCGGGAGGCCGCTGCCACCACGATCGCGCCGACGGCCACGCCGATGTTAAAACCCGTCAGCGGCGCGGTCGACAGCGACTTGTCGGCGCCGAGCATCTGGAACCCGGCGAGACCACCGACGGCAAAGGCGAGCGGCGGTGCGGAACCGAGGATTGCCTGCGCTACGGCGAGCAGCCCGACGTTACGCTTGGCTGTCGAAAGTTGTCCGTCCAGCCCTGCCTCAGTCGCGATGCTCATCCGTCTGTTCCTACTTTTGCGCTGGAGCGCGAACCTGCTTTGCAATCCGGTCGAGAACGGCGTTGACCAGCTTCGGCTCGTCTTCGGTGAAGAAGGCCTGCGCGATCTCGACATATTCCGTTACGATGACCGCAATGGGTACATCCTTGCGCTCGATCAATTCGAAAGTGCCGGAACGCAGAATGGCGCGCACGGTGCTATCCATGCGCGACAAAGACCAGTCGTCCTGCAAGGCGCCACGGATCAACGGGTCGATCTTCGTCTGGTCGCGAACGACGCCCGCAACGATCGAGCGAAACCAAGAAGCGTCCGCTTTCAGATACGTCTCGCCGTCGACCTCCTGGCCGAGACGGTGCGCCTCGTATTCCGCCACGACCTCAAGCACGCCGGAACCGGCGATGTCCATCTGGTAGAGCGCCTGAACGGCCGCGAGGCGGGCGGCGCCGCGCTGGTTTGCCGGCTTTACCGGATGCTTGCCTTCGCCCGTCATCACTCAGCCACCCAGCTTCTTTTTCAGTTCGATCATGGACAGCGCTGCGCGCGCAGCAAAGCCGCCCTTGTCCTTTTCGCTGCGCTTGACGCGCGCCCAGGCCTGCTCGTCGTTCTCGACGGTCATGATGCCGTTGCCGATCGGCAGCGATTCCGAAACAGCGAGATCCATCAGCGCCCGCGAGGATTCGTTGGCAACGATGTCGAAATGATAGGTCTCGCCACGGATGACCATGCCAAGCGCGACAAAGCCATCATACTGCGTCCCCTCGTCGTCCATGGCATCCAGCGCCATGGCGATCGCCGGCGGGATTTCGAGCGCACCCGGCACGGTGATGACATCGAAGGTCGCGCCGGCCTCGTTCAGCGCGTGCTTGGCGCCATCCAGGAGAGCGTCCGACATATCGTCATAGAAGCGTGCCTCGACGATCAGCAAATGCGGCGATGCCGTCTTGTTTACCATGGGTCTGATCCGATCTTGAATGTGATTGCGGCCCCTGGCCGAACAGAAACGCGGTCAAACCACGCCGTTTCCCGGAAGGCAAGTGTTTTTGCTGAGGGCCGGACCTGCGCCCCGGGCACGGCTCATCATATCAGGCCGATCGCGGCCTTCGACCGATTGTTCCACTCTCGCTAATGCAGGCGGAAATCGGGCGACATCCATGACAAATGTTTAATGGAATTCAGTGACTTAATGGCTGGATTTCGCCACAAACCGACACCACCTTCAGTCCTGCAAGCGAGCGACGGAATCCCCCGCCATCGCAAACATCCTAGAAAGGAACAGGACCATGAATCGCTTTGCAACCATCCTCAGCGCAACCGCACTGTCCGCTGTCGCCTTTGGCGCCGAAAGCTATGCCGCAATGCCGTCGGCTGCGGCCGCACCCGACAGCCGGATCGAGAGCACGATACAGACCATGTCGGCGAAGGACTTCAACGTCATCCGCCTCGACTCGTTGAAGACCCATGATACGGCACGTGAACGCTTCGCAAGCGTGTCTCCGACCTCACAGGAAGCCCGGCACGTTCAAGCCGCCGTCATCGCCAACCGCTCGCTTGCCCAGAAGCTTGAAGGTCAGAAGGTCGAGCTGACCAATATCGTTGGCGCCGAGCAGGCCGCAGACGGAGGCGTCACCTTCTACGTCCGCTGATCAGCGTTCGCCTCCCTCCATACCCCAATCTGTCTCCCCCCGTGTCTTCGGACACGGGGTTTTTTGACGGATGGAACCTTTGTGGTCGGCTCGGTGTTTCCAAACATGAAAGGCACCCGGAGGAGGTTGCCTCATAACTCGAAAGATGGAGGCACCCCATGGGTCGCGGCATTCTTCTTTGGCTGATCGGCGTACCGATCCCCCTTATCATTCTTTTCCTGCTGTTTTTCCGTTAAACCCAGGCAGACGCAGGCAGTCTCTCAAAAATCTGCAGCCGGTCGCTCCCGACCTGTCTCTCGTCAATCTTGACGAAACCGGCAGGCAGGCGGCCGGCTGAAATCGGTGAAGGAATACCGCCTTCCCCGATCGTCACCGGAGAGTCATAGAGTTCAATCCGGTCGACTATTCCGCGCGCCAGCATGTCGGTCGCGACACGCGCGCCACCTTCCACCATCAGTGACGACACACCGCGCTGCGCGAGCGAGCTGAGCAGTTCCTCGACGCCCGGGACCTCCAGCACCTCGACACCCATGCTGGCCAGCATGGCACGATTGCCGACCGCGCCAGGTGCCACGGCCACGAGAACGGGCACATCCTGCGCCGTTCTCGTCAGCTTGGATGTCACCGGCAGCTCCGCCTTGCGATCGAGCACGATCCTCAACGGGGAAGCGCTTTCGAGGCCGGGCAATCGGACCGTCAGTTCCGGATCATCGGCAATTGCTGTGCCGATTCCGACGAGGATTGCGTCGCTCTGCGCCCGCAAACGATGCACGGCTTCGCGTGCTTCGGCGCCCGTGATCGCCACCTGGCCTGCGCCAACGCGGCCCATCATTCCATCGGACGAAACGGCAAGTTTCAGAGTCACTTGCGGACGTCCTTTCGTCTGCCGGGTGAGATAACCCGCCATGGCCCGGCGGGCTTCCTTCTGCAGGATGCCGATGGTCACCTCGATATCGGCATCCGCGAGGATCTTGAGGCCACGCCCGGAGACGCGTGGATCGGGATCAGCCACCGCGACGACCACACGGGCAATGCCGGCCGCGACGATGGCATTCGCGCATGGCGGGGTCTTGCCATGATGCGAGCAGGGTTCGAGCGTGACATAGGCGGT
The DNA here is from genome assembly GCF_016806065.1 of Rhizobium rosettiformans. NCBI lineage: Bacteria > Pseudomonadati > Pseudomonadota > Alphaproteobacteria > Hyphomicrobiales > Rhizobiaceae > Rhizobium > Rhizobium rosettiformans. The sequence continues at coordinate 3,045,161 of NZ_CP032405.1, read as the reverse complement.
CGCCCCCCTCGCCTTCTCGCCCGCTTCAGCAAGCGCCTGCGGTTCGGCATGCGGGCGCCCACCGAGCGCGGTGACACCACGACCGACGACTTCGCCATCCTTGACGATCACGCACCCGACGGAAGGATTGGGGCCGGTGCGACCGACATGCTTCAGGGAGAGCTCAATTGCCTCCCGCATATGCCGTTCGTCGCGGGCGGTGATGGACACGTCGTCAATCCGCCGTGCTGTCTCTGGAGATCTTGGCATTGATCTCGGCAATGACGTTCTCGAAATCCTCGGCATGGCTGAAGTCGCGATAGACCGAGGCGTAGCGCACGAAGGCCACGTCATCGAGGGTCTTCAGAGCTTCGAGCACCTGCAGACCGATTTCTTCCGAGGAGATCTCGGTCTCGCCGGAGCTTTCGAGACGGCGCACGATGCCGGAAACGGCGCGCTCAATGCGGTCCGCATCAACAGGGCGCTTGCGCAGTGCGATCTGGAAGGACCGCACCAGCTTGTCGCGCGCGAAGGGTGCCTTGCGGCCGGTCTTTTTCAAGACCATCAGCTCGCGCAGCTGCACCCGTTCGAAGGTGGTGAAGCGCCCCCCGCAATCCGGACAGATGCGTCGCCGGCGGATGGAGGTGTTATCCTCCGCCGGTCGCGAGTCCTTGACCTGGGTTTCATCCGATCCGCAGAAGGGGCAGCGCATCAGCCTAATGCCTTACATGTAGGGGTACATCGGGAAACGGTCGGTGAGAGCCACGACCTTCTCGCGAACGGCACCTTCGACGGCGGCATTGCCTTCATCCGAGTTGGCGACCTTCAGACCATCGAGCACTTCGACGATCAGGTTGCCGATTTCGGTGAATTCCGCTTCCTTGAAGCCGCGGGTCGTGCCGGCCGGTGTGCCGAGACGGATACCCGAGGTGACGAAAGGCTTTTCCGGGTCGAAGGGAATGCCGTTCTTGTTGCAGGTGATGTAAGCGCGGCCGAGGCCTGCTTCCGCACGCTTGCCGGTCGCATTCTTCTTGCGCAGGTCAACCAGCATCAGATGGTTGTCCGTGCCGCCGGAGACGATGTCGAGGTTGTGCTTGATCAGCGTGTCGGCCAGAACCTTGGCGTTCTTGACGACCTGGGCCGCATAATCCTTGAACTCCGGCTGCAAGGCTTCGCCGAATGCAACTGCCTTGGCGGCGATCACATGCATCAGCGGCCCACCCTGGAGACCCGGGAAGACGGCCGAGTTGAACTTCTTGGCCAGCGCCTCATCATTGGTGAGGATCATGCCACCGCGCGGACCACGGAGCGACTTGTGGGTCGTCGAGGTCGCAACATGGCAGTGCGGGAACGGCGACGGATGCTGGCCACCGGCAACGAGACCGGCGATGTGGGCCATGTCGACCATGAGGTAGGCGCCGACCGAGTCTGCGATTTCGCGGAAGCGCTTCCAGTCCCAGGTGCGGGAATAGGCGGTGCCGCCGGCGATGATCAGCTTCGGCTTGTGCTGCTCGGCCTTCTTGGCCACGTCTTCCATGTCGAGCTGGTGGTCGTCTTCACGAACACCGTAGGAAACGACGTTGAACCACTTGCCGGACATGTTGACCGGCGAACCATGGGTCAGGTGACCGCCCGAGTTCAGGTCGAGACCCATGAAGGTGTCGCCGGGCTGCAGCAGCGCGAGGAACACGGCCTGGTTCATCTGGCTACCGGAATTCGGCTGAACGTTGGCGAAGTTGACGCCGAAGAGCTTCTTGGCGCGTTCGATCGCGAGTTCTTCCGCGATATCGACGAACTGGCAGCCGCCGTAATAGCGCTTGCCCGGATATCCCTCGGCATACTTGTTCGTCATGATCGAGCCCTGGGCTTCGAGCACGGCGCGGGAGACGATGTTCTCAGAGGCGATCAACTCGATCTCGTGACGTTGACGACCGAGTTCCTTCTCGATCGCACCGAAAATCTCCGGGTCGGTATCGGCGAGAGAACGAGAAAAGAAGGCATCGTTGTTCGACATGATCGCTGGCTCCTCAAAAGCGTTTGATGCTGTGGGGTCTTAAACTTCCGCAGTCACGAGAGCAATACGGAGAGCGACATTTGCAGATCAATTGACGCGCGGAGGCGAAAGGCCGCAGCCTTGGCAAAAGAAAAGCCGCGCACGAGGCGCGGCTTGGGATCGGTCGATTGCGGCGAAGGCCCTTATTGCAGCGGAACGAAGTCTTCTTCCACGGAGCCTGCAAACTGCTCGACGCCGATATTGGCCTGCAGCGCCAACTGGGCATCGCCGTCCTTCTGGTAGATGTCGTCACGGAACTGGACGATGTTGTCACGGGTCGACCAGGCACTGATGTAGACGATGTAAACCGGCACTTCTTCGGCCAGTTTGATCGGGTTGTTCTGGCGGGTCGTGATGACGCGCTCGATTTCCTGGCGTGACCAGCCGGGCGTGTCGCGCAGCAGCCATGTGACGAGGTCACGCACGTTCTGCACGCGGATGCAGCCCGAGGATTCAAACCGCATGAGCTTGTTGAAAAGGCCCTGCTGGGGCGTGTCGTGCATGTACTCGTTGTGCGGATTGTGGAAGTCGATCTTGGTCGATGCCATAGCGTTGATCTTGCCGGGATCCTGACGGAACATCAGGTTCGGCGCCTTGGCCGCATTCCAATCGACCGTTTCCGGCGCAACTTCCCGGCCGCTGTTATCGAACAGGCGGATGGCGTTGCGCGTCAGATAGGTCGGATCCTTGCGCATCAACGGCACGATGTCCTTCTCGATGATCGAGCGAGGCGCCGTCCAGTAAGGGTTCAGAATGACCTGATAGATCTTCGAGTTGATCATGTGGGTCGGGCGGTCGATACGGCCGACGACGGCGGTGTTGCGCAGCGCGACGCGGTCGTTCTCGACGGCTTCGACGGAGGCGCCGGGAACGTTGACAGTCACGTAACGACGGCCGAGATCGCCGGACATCGACTGCAGGCGAACGAGATTGGTATTGAGCTGGTTCAGGCGGACATCGGCGCCGACATTCAGCGCCTTGACGGTGAATTCGCCGAGCACACCGTCCTCCGGCAGACCGTGACGAGCCTGGAACCGCTTGACCGCGCCCTCTACGTAGGAATCGTAGGAGTTGGACATACCGGCTTCACGCGACAGGTCGCCCGAGATCATCAGGCGTTGGCGCAGGCTCTGCACGGAGGGGTCCGTGGCGCCGATGCGCAAGGCCGACGGTGCGTTAATCGTAGGCCAGCCGCCATTCGAGACGATCATCTGGTGCTGGCCGATCGCCTGCTGCATGTTGACGAGGTTGCTCGCGCTCAGCATCGGCGTGTTCGACGTGACGGCGGCAACAGAACGCGATGCCTGGGCGTCAAACTGGTCATCCCAGTTGCCGCGACGCGGTGCATTGATCAAGTCATTGACCGTATCCTGAGCCATGGCCTGTCCGGTGAATGCCGCAGCACCGGCAGCGGCGGCACCACGCAGCAGGGAGCGGCGCGAGAGAGCAACAATTCCAGACGTCTTGGACATATTTCCTACCGTTTCATCCTGAACCTGTCCCAAACGCATACCGCGCCATGGTTAACAAAGCGCAGCCAGAGAGGCAGGGACATCCATTTCGGGGTCGATCGGAGGCTATCGACGCACCTCCGTTCCTAGTCTCGGCGGTCCCATATCAATATGGCCAATTCGTGTCACCAAGGGGTTCTGTCACGGGAGTGTGTAGACCGTATCCGGGGCTATCGGGCTCAAGTAGTCCCGCCCAAAGATCGTCGTCCAGACATGGTTCAGGATGCTTGCTCGCGCCCGGCTTCGCTGATTCCCTCAGATGTGAGCGGTGATTTGCGGGGGGCTTTGATGGAAGAGGTCGATGACAGTGTGGTGGTGTTCCGCTTTGAGGATGGGTGGCGCATCGTCGAGCTACTGACCAAATTCGACTATCAGCGCGAAGGCGGTTTGATGGGTAATTGCGTCGGAATGTTTTATGACGGACCTCACACCATCTATTCTCTCCGCAACTCGCTCAACGAACCGAGAGCCAACATTTTGCTTGTCGGCCGTGAGGTCACAGAGGTCGCCGGTCGATATAATACGGCTCCAAAACCCAAATACACAAAACGGGTCAAACGGTTCTTTGCTGAGCGCGGCTACACGGTGGCGCCGACAGCGTTTCTCATTACGGAACTGCGGTCGAGAAACGGGCGACGAACCCAAAACGAGACAAGGCGCTACGGTGCAGGCTGAACCCGCGACCTAGCGCCTTCTCAATGCCACCGCATGACTGGAGGAAATGCGTGGGTGTCTCAGTCTCTGGTGGATCAGAGGCGGTACATGATCGAGTCGTTCCAGAAGCGGTCGAGGCGCTGCAGAAGCTTGTTCATCTGGGTGAACTCGTCGGTGCCGATGCCGCCGACCTTCTGGATCGAGCCGATGTGGCGCTCGTAAAGCTTGGCAACAGTCTCGGCGATTTCCTGGCCGGCTTCGGTCAGGCTGATGCGGACCGAGCGACGGTCTACGCGCGAGCGGGCGTGGTTGATGAAGCCGAGATCGACGAGCTTCTTGACGTTGTAGGAGACGTTCGAGCCCAGGTAGTAACCGCGCGAGCGCAGTTCACCGGCGGTCAGTTCCGAATTGCCGATGTTGAAGAGCAGAAGTGCCTGGACGGCATTGATGTCGGAGCGACCCTTGCGGTCGAACTCGTCCTTGATGACGTCGAGAAGGCGACGGTGAAGACGCTCGACGAGGTGGAGGGATTCGAGGTAGAGCGAACGGATCGCTTCTTCCTGCGGGTCGAGAGTGGCCGGCTGTGGCTTGAGCTTGGTGTTCATATCGGTCTGCCTCACTGTTTTGTTTGGCGGTGTTGGTTTTTTCTCCCGCCTTGGTGAGGACCGTATCCAATGCGCATAAAATTCTATTTAAAACGCAGGCTTAACAGAGGCTTACTAAAGCCCAGCCTGAGATCAGGGTAAATCAACCGTTATACGCTCCTGCTTGTGTCTCCCTTCGAGCCACAACGCCAGGCGGAAAACAACAAAGACGACGAAGACCACCGAATGCATGGTGACGGCGAGCGTGTTGCGGCCGAAGATCTCCGGCCACACGGTGAACATCAGCATCTGTCCACCCGCCGCGAGCAGCCACATGACCGGGCCCCAGGAGCCCGCGACCCAAAGGCCGAGGGCCGCGACCGGAAACACGACCGCAAGCCCTGTGGCCGCTACGCGCCAGGGCGCGGACAGGAGATCGAAACGCCCCAGCCCGTTCTGGCTGTAGCCGACAAGGAGCGCCCAGTACTGCAGACCGAACCACAGGCAGGACAGCGCCACGACGCGCAGAAAGAGCACGAAGATGGTCTCGGTGAGACTGCGAATGGGTGTCTGCGACGAATCAGCTTCCATGGGAAGGAAGATAAGCTGGGGACACCCCCTCCGCCAGCGCGGCTGCGGCGCCCTCCCCTGCTGATGTCATCGCCCCCGCCGAGCCATTGTCGATAAGACGTAGATCACCCGCCGTCAGGCTTCCGTTTTGCAAGCATCCATCGGCGTGCTAATCAGCAGCCGAAGACAGACCAAGGATCGCGATCATGACGGACAAGACACATCAGGTAGACGACGTCACCGGCCACCGGCGCATGCGCCGTCTGCGCAAGTCCGACTGGCAGCGCCGCATGGTTCTGGAAAACCGGTTGACCGTCGATGATCTGATCTGGCCGATCTTCGTCGTGCCGGGCTCCGGCATCATGGAGCCGATCGCGGCGATGCCCGGCGTTTTCAGGATGAGCGCCGACAAGGCGGTCGAGGCAGCCAGGGAAGCGGCCGACCTCGGCATTCCGGCACTCGCGACTTTCCCGAATGTGGAAATGGAGCTGCGCGACCAGACAGGCTCGGAAGTGTTGAAGAGCAACAATCTCCTCAATCAGGTGACCGCTGCAATCAAGAAGGCGGTTCCCAATATCGGCGTGATTACCGATGTGGCACTCGATCCCTTCACCAGCCACGGCCATGACGGCATTCTGCGGGATGGCGAGATCGTCAATGATGAGACGGTCGACCAGCTGGTGCGCGCCGCTATCGCCCAGGCCGATGCCGGGTCCGACATCATCGCGCCCTCCGACATGATGGACGGACGTATCGGCGCGATCCGCCGGGGGCTGGATGCTGCCGGTCATCAGAGCGTCGGCATCATGTCCTATGCCACCAAGTTTGCGTCCTGCTACTACGGCCCTTACCGCGAGGCGATCTCGACCAGCGGGCTTTTGAAGGGTGACAAGAAGACCTATTATATCGACCCGGCGAACGGCACCGAAGCGGTGCGCGATGCAGCGCTCGATGTCGAGGAAGGCGCCGACATGCTGATGGTCAAGCCTGGCCTTCCCTATCTCGACATCTGCTGGCGCCTCAAGGAGAGCTTCGGCCTTCCGGTCTTCGCCTATCAGGTCTCCGGCGAATACAGCCAGATCAAGGCTGCGGCGGCAAATGGCTGGATCGACGGCGAGCGCGCCATGCTCGAAACCTTGCTCTGCTTCAAGCGCGCCGGCTGCGACGGGATCCTCACCTATTTCGCGCCCGAGGTTGCACGCCTGCTGGCGAAACAGGGCTGAGGTTCACCCGGCGCGGATGACCCTCACGGATTATTGTATTCGTGATCGGGCTCCCCATATCTGAGACACAACCTTAAAGGAGCCAGATATGAGCCTCGACAGCAATTCGTCCTATGCCGCCCCCGAAGACTGGCGCGCCTATAGCGGCGTGCTCTCGCGGCGCGTCTTTGCCTTTCTCGTCGACTACCTGTTCATCGGCCTCCTCTGGATTCCGGCCGCCGTCGTGGTCTTCTTTCTCGGTATCCTGACGCTCGGTCTCGGCTGGCTTCTCTATCCGATCCTGTTCTTCGTCGTGGCCGGTCTCTATTTCGGCATGTCGCTCGCAGGTTCGTCCCAGTCCACACCGGGCATGCGAATGATGGGGATTGCCATGGTCCGCCTTGATGGCCGCAAGATCGACTTCGTCACGGCGATCGCCCACCTCGCGCTGTTCTGGATCCTCAACTCCGTGCTGACGCCGCTCGTGCTCCTCGCCGGCCTGTTCATCGAGCGTTCGCGCCTGGTGCATGACCTGCTGCTCGGCACAGCTGCGGTACGAACCTACTGATCACGCTCGGCGCGCCATTCGAGACAAAGCACTCCGGCGTCTCGCCGGAGTGTTGACCTTTTTCATTCTTGCGCCATCCTACTTCTGACAGGTCACGCCAAAGGATTCTCTTCATCCGCATATGAACACGCAGACCAGCCCCTCCCCGCAATTCTATCTGACGGCGCCTGCGCCGTGCCCGTATCTTTCGGGAGAGATGGAGCGGAAGGTGTTCACCCACCTGGTTGGGCAGCGTGCGACCGAGATGAACGATCTACTGACACAAGGGGGCTTTCGTCGCTCGCAGAACATCGCCTATCGGCCGGCCTGCGAATCCTGCCGCGCCTGCGTTTCGGTCCGGGTGCTGGTCAACGAGTTCGAACTGAGCCGCGGTTTCAGGCGCGTCGAGGCCACCAATGCGGATCTCGTCTCCACCGTCTTTCCAGCCCAGCCTTCAACCGAGCAGTTCTCTCTCTTCCGCCATTATCTCGATCATCGGCATCAGAACGGTGGCATGTCGGACATGTCGGCGCTCGACTATGCGATCATGGTCGAGGACAGCCATGTGCAGACGCGGGTCATCGAATACCGCCTGCGCGTCCCCGGCGACGGAATTTCGGTCCAGCCGCGCGGCGAACTGATCGCAGTTGCGCTGTCCGACCTGATGAGCGACGGACTGTCCATGGTCTATTCGTTCTACAATCCGGAAATGGAAAAGCGGTCACTCGGTACAATGATGGTGCTCGATCACATTCGCCGGGCCAAAGCGCTCGGTCTGCCGCATGTCTATCTCGGCTACTGGGTGCAGGGCTCGAAGAAGATGGGCTACAAGACGCGCTTCCAGCCGCAGGAACACCTGATGAACCAGGGCTGGACACGTTTTCCCCTCGATTCCGAGGGCTGAAGCCAGAGAAAGTCGCAGAAAAGAAGTCCCATTTTAGGACAGGCCAGCCCTTCGCAGATCAAACGCTGCGAAGGGCTGTGTCGTTTCAGGACAGTTTACGGATGATGCCGTAGACGATGTTCTTGTTCTGGCCGAAGCGGACAGTGCCTTCTACTGGCGAGTCACCCACGCTACCGTTGATGATGCGCCACATATCCGGTTCTGATCGCAACAGAAGGGCCCAATTCATGAAGGTTTCCATGTAGCCATCCACCATGATGTCCGTGGCAAAGTTGGCGAACAGGAAGACTCCGTTAGGTTTCAGCATGCTCAAGCAACGCTGCGTTAGCTTGATCGATACCTTGTCGTTCAAGTAGTCGTAAAGCCCTGCCGCATAGACGAAGTCAAACGTACCGAGGTCGTGCCGCCCGCCGAGAATGCCTCGTACGGATCCATCGACAGCTTCAATGCAGGTATTACCGAAGTCACGGCTGATTGAGCCGATGCTCATCGGGTCCTGATCGAGTGCAACCCATCGCTTCAGCCGGCCTTCCTTCAACGCAACCGACCTGCACGCTTCCCGTAAGTGGCCAGCAGCGATCGTCAATATTTCCGCTCCGCTGCCGCGCGAAGAAGCAATCTCATCAACATGTTGGGTGAGCAGATCGCGACGCTCGCGGACCGCTACTGATGACGACGCGTCCTTTGTGTAATTGTAGAGAGCCTTACCCAAAGGCGAGGCCCCGGCAATTCTGTCAGCAACACTCGGATGACCGTAGATGAAATCGAGCAACTGCGCATCCCCGGAGTAACCGCGTGGCTTTTCGAAGGACCAGCGAGTGAACGGATCTTCGAGGAAGTATCGAGCAACCGGATGCTCTTGGGCGATCGGGATTAGCTGCTGCCACACACTCGGAGAATAGCGCAGGCGGATGTCATGTAGAGAACCTGCAGTTCGATGGATGATTTGTCGCGGTTCACTTCCCTGCTCGAACTGCTGCAGCGCGATTCCGAGTGTGAGGCCCAGTGCCGTGCGCGCTGTCCTGAACTCCTCATCCTTCCATTCCGTACCCGGCGCGACCACATGGGCGGCGATCGCTTCCGGAGTAATCAAGCTCTCACCGTCGAGTGTAAATCTAGTTTGACTCATATACCGCACCACCGTGAACAACGAAAACCTCGTTAATACTTCAGTTACCATATGTGCAGCTGCGAGATTGCGCGACTCGATTTGGTAACTTTTGAGGAGTTTGGTTAACAGCGCGAAGGTCCGCGTCCTTTGAGGAGACGGACCAAGGCTGAAAGACTGAAATACGAATACGATAATGCCTGCCGGGTCCTTCGCAGATGCGAAAAACTCCGGAGTGTTCAGAGAAGCAAGGGTGGATGATTGCTGAGAGACGGACCAATGGGCCGATCAAGCACGCATCCCTAACCGGCGCAGTGGAGACCAATGGAACCTTTCATGTCGCACGCTGCCCTCAATGATCTTGAAGTGACGGGCAAAACCTGCCCGAGCCAAGCGCCGGTCTCGACCTTACGTAGGCTGTATGAGACCCATACTGGTCCAGCCCGTGTGACCAGCGCTCGACAGGGTCTGTGGGTAGCCGTCTTCGTCTACATGCTGTTTGCCATTAGCGACCTGGTCCTCATCCCAGATGTGGCTCAGACCACGATACTTGCACGCCTGATCGTCGGCGTTGCATCACTTGTCGTTCTGGAAGTTTGCTGCTGGGGAAAAGCAAGGGCCGGCGTAATCGAGACTATTTCGGCAGCATCCATCGTGGCGGGCTATGTCGTTTGGCTGCTGCCTGCACTCCAGACCACGGCCGTCGAAAGCATCCGCCTATACATGATCTTCGGCACCATTTTCATGATGGGGGCCAACCTCTTCTTCATCTTTCCCTTCGTGCTATCAGTCGTGACCTCTATCGCGGTGTTGGGCATCCTACTTGGCAGTATGCTCGCCATGTTCCCCGGCGATCTGGTTTACTCGATCAATTTCGGGCTCTTTTACATTTCGTGCTTCATTTTCACCTCCTACGTGAACTGGAAGCTGAACGGCGAGCGATACAACGTATTCCTCAATGCGCTCGAGGCGGCGCACCAACATCGGGAATCGGAGAAACGTGGGGTCGCGTTGGAACGCCTGTCTAACACTGACTATCTGACGGGCGTCGAAAACCGCCGCGCTGTGGACAAGCGGCTTCGCGACTACTGGAACGACTGGCAGAGCGAAGGAAAGGCCTTTGCGGCAATCCTCGTCGATGTCGACTTCTTCAAGAAATACAATGATTTTTACGGCCATCAGGCCGGCGACCGCTGCCTGATCCTGGTCGCGAGCGTGCTGAACGACACGCTGAAGCCGCTCAATGCATCGGTCGGCCGCTATGGTGGCGAAGAGTTCATCGTGCTGTCGCGCGTCACGGGCCGAGATCAGGTTATGGCACTCTGCGAGATCATCCGCAGCGCCGTCGAGGGTCTGCATCTCGTCCATGACCAGCGGCGCGATGGCCAGGCGGTGGTGACCGTCAGTGTCGGCGCCTCCTATACGCGTCCGCAGAGCGGCCCCAAGCTCGAGCGCATCATCAACGAGGCGGATCGGGCGCTCTATTCGGCCAAGGCGAATGGTCGAAACTGCATCCGGCTGTTCAACCCGAACGATCCGCTGACCAGCGACGACAACGAGAATATCGCAGCGACGCTCCGGATGGCGGTCAAGAACGACCTCGTGCATCTGGTCTACCAGCCAATCCAGAACCTGCGCACCGGCCGCGTCGAAGCGGTCGAGTCGCTGATGCGTATGAAGATGGTCGACGGCACGCCGCTGTCGCCGGCCCAGTTCATCCCCGTCGCCGAACGCACGGGTGCGATCCTCGATCTCGGCCTCTGGGCGATCCGCCGAGCCTGCACCGAAGTGCTGGCAACCGGCATAGCGCCGATGGCGAGCGTCAATGTCTCGGCCATTCAGCTCAAGTCGCGCGGCTTTGCGCTGGCTGTCTCGACGATCCTCGAAGAGACGGGCGTTTCCGGTTCGCAGCTCGCCTTCGAGATCACCGAGGGCATCGACATGGAAGGGCAGTCGGATGTCATCCGCTGCATCACCGATCTGCAGGCGCTCGGGATCCGCATCTGGCTCGACGACTTCGGCACGGGCTTTGCCGGCCTCTCCTGGCTGCGCCTCTTCCCCTTCGACACCGTCAAGATCGACCGATCCTTCCTGCAGGACGCCCGCCGTCCGGCAGGGCGCGCCATGCTCGAAGACATCATTCGCCTCATCCGCAATCGCGGCCTGAAGATCCTGATCGAGGGCCTGGAGACGGCCGACCATGTGGAACTGATGCACGAACTCGGGATCGAGCTCGGCCAGGGCTATTATCTCGGCCGCCCTGTGCCAATCGACGAAGTACGCATCAAGTCCTTCCCCCGACTGGCGAGCGTGTCCGGTCTTTAAGGGCGAGTGCTGATTGACCCCAGAAATGGACGATCGACACCTCTGCGTTTCCTGAACGAAATCAGTAGTATCCGGCCAGATTCCAATCTGGACGGATACACGCATGAGCACGGTCGACGCAACGCAACGGGCCGGACAGCCTGATTTTGCCGAGAAGCTGCTGAAAGACACCTCCATCAGGGTGAGCGACAGCTATCTCGACGCCTTCCGCAGCCATGTCGATCCGGTGCACCATGAAGCCGGTACGATCCTCTTCCGCAAGGGAGACGATAGCCACTTTGCCATCCTGATCGCCGAGGGCGAGATCGAGGTCTATGACGAGGAGAGCGGCAATGTTCTCGCGATCGCCGGCGAAGGGTCCCTTATCGGGGAACTGGGGCTGATCAGCGGAGATCCGCGCAGTGCTTCGGCCAGAACGCTGACACCGCTGCGTGGCTGGACAATCGACCGCGCGCAGTATCGCGAGTTTCTCAGCGATCGGCCCGAGCTCGCCACCCTCTTCTTCCGCAAGATCTATGCTCAGCTGTCGGCGAGTTACGGCAAGCTCAGGCAGCAGTTCGTGGCGCTCGAGGAGGCTGATCGGCGCTATCACGCGCTCGCCTTTCTCTTCGTCACCATGGTTCTGATGATCAACATCTATGCCTTGGTGAACAGCCTCATCCTGACCAATCTCAAGGTGACCCATCAATCGCAGGTGATGTTCTGGACCTCACGCGTGATGGAAGTCTGGGGCGCGTTCGTCATTTGGGGACTGACCGTGCGCTGCGGTCTGACGCGGCACGATATGGGCATCCGGATGGGGAATCTCTGGAAATCGATCGGCATGGGACTCGCCATCAGCGCCGTCGCCCTGGCCGCCATGGCCTATTTCCGCATCATGCTCTATCCGGAGCTTCAGGGAACGCCGATCCTCGACCCCAAGCTTGTGACGATCACCGTCTACACCTACATCGTCGTCGCACCGCTCCAGGAATGGATCTGCCGCGGGGTGCTGCTGACGGCGATTGCCGATCTGATGCCGGGCAAGACCCGCCCGATGTCGGCGATCGTGATCACCTCGCTGATCTTCTCCACACTGCACCTGCACTATTCGCAGTCGCTCGCCGTCGTCGCCCTCGTCTCCGGCATCGTCTGGGGCTGGCTGCACCTGAAGTATCGCAACCTCGCCGGCCCCATCGTCTCGCACTTCATCCTGGGCAATGCCGCGACGCTGATGGGGGTCTGGTCGATCTGGGAGCGCGGCTGACAGAGAAAAGCCGGCCGCAAGGCGACCGGCTTTGTCTATCGGGACCTTGAGTTCAGCCCGAGAACTTGCCGCTGCGCGGGAAGCCCTTAGGCACCAGACGGCCGGCAGACGCGCGATCGCCCTGCCATTCGACCAGTTCCTCCTTGGTCTTGGTAAAGGTGCGGCCGGCACTGTCGGCCCAGGTCAGACCGTCTGCCATCGTCAAGAACTTGACGTCGGAGATGCCGCCATCCTTGTAGCGCTGCAGGCGCACGCCCTTGCCGCGGGTCATTTCCGGGATCTGGGTCAGCGGGAAAACCAGCAGCTTGCGGTTTTCGCCGACGACCGCCAGATGATCGCCGCTGACGGGGACCACCAGCTTTGCCTCGTCGGGCATGCCGACATTCATGATCTGCTTGCCCTTGCGGGTATTGGCGACGACCTCGCCTTCCGGCACGATGAAGCCGTTGCCGGCGGTCGAGACGAAGATCAGCTTGCGGCTTGCGTCATGGACGAAGGCGGTCAGCACGTCCTGATCGTTTTCCATGTCGACCATGATGCGCAGCGGCTCACCGTGGCCACGGCCACCGGGCAGCTTGTCGCCGCCAAGCGTGTAGACCTTGCCGCCCGTGGTCACCAGCAGGATCTTGTCTGTCGTCTGGGCCGGGAAGGCAACCTTTAGCGCGTCGCCTTCCTTGAAAGTCAGCGACGAGGTGTCGGAGATGTGGCCCTTCAGCGCGCGGATCCAGCCCTTTTCGGAGATGACGACGGTGATCGGTTCCTTTTCGATCATCGCCTGCTGGATCGCTTCGACATCCGCGCTGGGAGCGTCGGAGAAGACGGTGCGGCGGCGTCCGAGCTCGGTCGCCTTGGCGTATTTCTTCTTCACCTCGCCGATTTCCCAGGCGACGGTCTGCCACTGCTTGTCATCGGAGGCGAGCAGGGATTCGATCTCGGCCTTCTCGGCCGAGAGCGCCTCATGCTCCTTGCGGATCTCGAACTCTTCGAGCTTGCGAAGGTTGCGCAACCGCATGTTGAGGATGGCTTCGGCCTGGTTGTCGGTCAGATCCCATTTGGCGATCAGCACAGGCTTCGGCTCGTCCTCCTCGCGGATGATCCGGATCACCTCGTCGAGGTTGAGATAGGCGATCAAGAGGCCGCCGAGGATTTCCAGGCGCCGGTCGATGGCGGCCAGACGGAACTTCGAACGACGGATGAGCACGTCCTTGCGGTGGGCGAGCCACTCGGTCAGCACCTCGTTGAGGGCCATGACCTTGGGCACCTTGCCCTGGGACAGCACGTTCATGTTGAGCGGAATACGGCTTTCGAGCTCGGTGAGCTTGAAGAGCGATTCCATCAGCAGCGTGGCGTCGACCGTGCGGCTCTTCGGCACCAGCACAAGACGAACATCTTCCGCACTTTCGTCGCGCACGTCTTCCAAGAGCGGCAGGCGGCGGGCGATGAGCAGTTCGGCAATCTTTTCGATCAGGCGCGACTTCTGCACCTGGAAGGGGATCTGGGTGACGATGATCTGGTAGCCGCCGCGGCCAAGGTCTTCCGTCTCCCATTTGGCACGGACGCGGAAACCACCGCGGCCGGTGCGATAGGTCTCGAGCATCGAGGCGCGGCTCTCGACGATCACGCCACCGGTCGGGAAGTCGGGTCCTTCGATGCCGCCGCGTTCCGGATGGGCGGGATCTGCCAGCAGCTCCTCGACGGGGGCACCTGGGTTCTTGATCAGATAGAGGGCCGCATCGCAGAGCTCATGGGCATTGTGCGGCGGAATGGACGTCGCCATGCCGACCGCGATCCCCGAGGCACCATTGGCGAGCAAGTTCGGGAAAGCGCCCGGCAGAACCGTCGGCTCGTCGTCTTCCTCGTTATAGGTCGGGCGAAAATCGACAGCATCCTGGTCGATGCCTTCGAGCAAAAGGGCCGCGACGTCGGTCATGCGGGCTTCGGTGTAACGATAGGCGGCTGCACTGTCGCCGTCGATATTGCCGAAGTTGCCCTGCCCGTCCACCACCGGATAGCGCTGGGAGAAGTCCTGCGCGAGGCGCACCAGCGCATCATAGACCGACTGGTCGCCATGCGGGTGGAACTTACCGATGACGTCGCCGACGATACGGGCGCATTTCTTGAACGCCGAGTTCGGGCGGATGCCCATCTCGCTCATCGCGTGGATGATGCGGCGATGCACGGGTTTGAGCCCGTCGCGGACGTCCGGCAGCGCGCGATGCATGATCGTCGACAAGGCATAGGCGAGATAACGCTCTTCGAGCGCCGCCTTCAGGTCGACCGGAAGAATGTGATCGCCACCCTCGTCGGGCGGAAGCTGATTTGTCCCCATGGGTTTCCCCTAGCGGAGAAGACCCGCAACAGCAAGGAATCCGGGGATTCTGCCTGTGGATTAAGGCGATGTGACCGCCATCACGCCGCAATCTGCGTGCATCAGGCTATGGCGAAAACCGGTGGACGTTTTTTCAATCCCACTTATAAATATCGGCGACCAATTTTGTCCGCACCTCCCGCGGAACCAGAACGAAGGACCTTCTCATGACCCTGTACCGCTCCACCCGACTTCTGCTTGCGAGCGCTGCGCTCACTGCCTTCACGGGTCCCGCCTTTGCGCTGGACGGGCAGGATTTGTTGAAGAAGATCAATGCTGCCTTCGCGACGGGCGGCAGCAACATCACGGCTGAAAACGTCGAGGTCGACGGCTCGAACGTGGTCCTCAAGGGCCTGAAGCTCGGGGTCGAAGGCGCCACGGCCGAAAAGCCCCTGATGCTTGAAGAACTGACGCTGGAAGGCGTGACCGAGGAAGAAGGCGGCGCCTATTTCATCGAACGCGTCGAATTCCCCGAGGTGAACGTCACCGAGGAAAAGTCGAGCTTCAAGGTTCAGGATCTCTATCTGGCCGGCGTCTATGTGCCGGGCGACGCCAATGCCGAGGGCATTGATTCGCTGATGTTCTACGAAGAGGCCCATAGCGGCCCGGTCGAAGTGACCGTTGACGGCAAGTCGGTGTTCTCGATGGCGGAAGCGGTCGGCACGATGGGCCTGTCGGACGACGAGAGCACGATCACCTTCGAAGGTTCCGTGACCGGCGTGAAGGCCGATCTCAGCACCGTCGAAGACCCGCAGGCCAAGGCTCAGATCGAAGCGCTCGGTCTGACCACGCTCGACGGCAACATGAACATGTCCGGCAGCTGGGAAGTCGAAAGCGGCACGATCGACATCGAAGACTACTCGATCGACTTCGCCAATGTCGGCAAGCTCTCCCTCGCCTTCTCGATGTCCGGCTACACGCTCGACCTCGTCAAGCAGATGCAGGAACAGGCCCGCATGATGCAGGCACAGCCGCAGAACGAGCAGGCCCAGCAGGCCGCCGGCCTTGCCATGCTCGGTCTCGTGCAGCAGCTGTCGCTGGTTGACGCCCAGATCCGCTTCGAGGATGCCGGCATCACCAAGCGCGGCCTCGACTATGCCGGCAAGAGCCAGGGTACCGACGGCGCGCAGATGGCACAGATGGTCAAGGGCATGCTGCCGATCCTGCTCGCCCAGGCGAAGCTCGGCGCGATCCAGAACGAAATCTCGGCCGCGGTGAACACCTATATCGACGACCCGAAGGCGCTGACGATTGCGGCAGCGCCTGCCAACCCGGTCGCCTTCCCGATGATCATGGGTGCTGCCATGGGCGCGCCGGAAACCATTCCGGGCCTGATCGGCCTCAAGGTCACCGCCAACGACTGATCGCTTCGTCGTCCAAGACAAGAGCCCGGCCCGCGAAAGCAGCCGGGCTTTTTCGTGTCTTCAAGTCAAAAGAAAAGGCCGGAATCGCTCCCGGCCTTCGTCATATCCAGATCCCTTAGGCGGATCAGTCCTTCTTCGGCTGCGGCACGACGCGCAGGGCCAGATCGCGCAGCTGCGCTGGCGTTGCCGGCGACGGGGCGTTCATCAGAAGGTCCTGGGCCTGCTGGTTCATCGGGAAGATCGAGATCTCGCGCAGGTTCTTGGCGCCGACGAGCAGCATGACCACGCGGTCGATGCCGAAGGCGCAGCCGCCATGCGGAGGTGCCCCGTACTGGAAGGCACGGTACATGCCGCCAAAGCGTTCCTCGACATCCGCCTGGGACAGGCCAACCTTTTCGAAGGCCTTGACCATCAGTTCCGGCGACTGGTTACGGATCGAGCCCGAGGCGATTTCGAAGCCGTTGCAGACCGCGTCATACTGATAGGCCTTGAGCGACAGCGGATCCTGGCTTTCCAGCGCTTCCAGACCACCCTGCGGCATCGAGAAGGGGTTGTGGGCGAAGTCGATCTTCTTTTCGTCCTCGTTGTATTCGTAGAACGGGAAGTCGACGATCCAGCACATTTCGAAACGGTCGCGATCGACGAGGTTCAGTTCCTCGCCAGCGCGGGTGCGGGCTTCACCGGCAAACTTGTAGAACTTGGCCGGGTCGCCAGCGACGAAGAAGGCGGCGTCACCCGGCTCAAGGCCAAGCTGCTGACGGATCGCTTCGGTGCGCTCTTCGCCGATGTTCTTGGCGAGCGGGCCGGAGCCGGCAATCTTGCCGTCCTCTTCCTTCCAGAAGATGTAACCGAGGCCCGGCTGGCCGGTCGATTGCGCCCAGGCGTTCATGCGGTCGCAGAAAGCGCGCGAACCGCCGGTCTTGGCCGGGATTGCCCAGATCTCGACCTTCGGGTTCGAGGCGATCATGCCGGCGAAGACCTTGAAGCCGGAATCACGGAAGTGGTCGGTGACGCCTTCCATGACGATCGGGTTGCGCAGGTCCGGCTTGTCGGAGCCATACTTGCGGATCGCGACGTCATAAGGGATGCGCGGCCATTCCTTGGTGACCGGCTTGCCTTCGGCGAACTGCTCGAAGACTTCCGTCATCATCGGCTCCATCGTCGCCCAGACATCTTCCTGGGTGACGAAGCTCATCTCGACATCGAGCTGGTAGAATTCGCCCGGCAGACGGTCGGCGCGCGGGTCTTCGTCGCGGAAGCACGGTGCAATCTGGAAATAGCGGTCGAAGCCGGCGACCATCAACAGCTGCTTGTACTGCTGCGGCGCCTGGGGCAGCGCGAAGAACTTGCCTTCATGGATGCGGCTCGGCACGAGGAAGTCGCGCGCACCTTCCGGCGACGAGGCCGTCAGGATCGGGGTCGAATATTCGGCAAAGCCGGCAGCGGCCATACCATTGCGCATGGCGGAAATTATCTGGGTGCGCTTGACGATGTTCTTGTGCAGCGTGTCGCGGCGCAGATCGAGGAAGCGGTACTTCAGGCGCACGTCTTCCGGATAGTCGGGCTCGCCGAAGACCGGCAGCGGCAATTCCTTGGCGGCCGAGAGAACTTCGATCTCCTGAGCGTAGAGTTCGATCTCGCCGGTCGGCATGTTCTTGTTGACGGTGTCGTCCGTGCGGGCCTTGACCAGGCCGTCGATGCGGATGACCCATTCGCCACGCACGGTTTCGGCCGCCTTGAAGGCCGGGCTATCCGGATCGGCCACGACCTGGGTGATGCCGTAATGGTCGCGCAGATCGATGAAGAGCACGCCGCCATGGTCACGGACACGATGGACCCAGCCCGAGAGGCGGACGGTCTGACCGACGTCGGACTTGCGAAGAGCGGCACAGGTGTGGCTGCGGTAACGATGCATGATCAGGTATCCCGAATGTGACGGTCGAAAAGGCACCAACAGACGAGGCGCGCGACCGATAGAAAATCGGGCGGAAAAGCGCATGATGTGGCTGATTTGTCAAGGCTGCGTGGTGTGGGGTGGAGCTTTGGCTGCCCCATCCAGCTCTGCCAATAGCCGTTGTCAGCGTAAAGCATGCCCGCAGGCAAGGGTTGCTGCCGGACTCATCACGCGACCGCCAGACGGGTCTGATCGACGGCCGTGTTAGCCGGAGCGGCATCACCGGGGCACATCCGGCGCATGCCGTCCGCCGGCGAGATCACCGGAGCGTAGCCGAGTTCATCTCGCGCGCGGCTTATGTCGATGGTAAAATCCTTGCCGATCAGTCGCAGCATCTGCCGGCTGATCGGCGGCTCGCCCTTGCGGCGGAAGGCTTGCCAGACCGCACCCATAAGGCCGGCCATGGCCCAAGCAACGCCGAACGGCACGCTACGATCCTTGGGGGTGACGCCGCGACTGCCAAGCAGCCGCGTCAGGAACGACTTCAATGTGGTATCCTCGCCATCGCTGACAAAGAAGGCTTCGCCGCCTGATCCGCGGTCGGCGGCGAGGACCAGTGCGTGGCACAGGTTATCGACATGGCAGGTGGATAGCGCCTGTCCCCCACCTCCTACCCATCGGAACTGCCCATTGCGAACAGTCTCGATCATGTGGTCAAGGGCCGGCATGTCTGGTCCCCAGATGAAGGGAGGGCGAAGGGCCACCGTGGAAAACCCCGCACGGCGGCCATTTGCCGCCAGTAGCACTTCCTCCGCTTCGGCCTTGGATGTCGCATAAGGCGCAAATGACATCTTGTGCAAAGCCATGGCCTCGGTCGCACCATGCATCGGTCCGGGAAGGCCCATGATGACAGCAGCCGCGCTGACATAGACGACGCGGCGCACGCCGGCCCGCTCAGCCGCCTCTACGACATTGCGGGTACCGTCAACGTTGATCTGGCGGAACTGAGACATCGGTCCCCAGAGCTTGAAATGCGCTGCGACGTGGAAAACGACTTCCACCCCCTCCATAGCCTGGGTGAGTGAGGCGAGGTTCACCAGGTCGCCGGCGACCGGTTCTGCACCCATCGCCTGGACGCCTGCCAGCGCTTCTGTGCTGCGCCCCAGCGCGCGGACGCGCCAGCCGTCCGAAAGCAGGCGCCGAATGAGATGCCCACCGACGAATCCGGACCCTCCGGTGACAAGCGCAAGGCGGGGCGTGGGCTGGGTTGAAATGCTGCTCATGACGATCTCCTGGCTGGTGTTTGTCCCAACCTGCCATACAGTCGAGCGTTACACAATACACAATACAAAATATGAAATTTGTTACATGTTGCACTCCTTCTGCCGCTCGGTTAAAATCTCCGCATGACAAATGACCCGCCCGACCACCGTGACCGCATCCTCGACACCGCTGCAGAGCAGGTTCGCCGCTTTGGCGAGGCAAAGACAAACGTGGTCGACATCGCCAAGGCCATGGGCCTGTCACATTCGGCGATCTATCGGCATTTTCGCTCGAAGGCGGATATCTTCGATGCCCTGGCTGCACGGACTATGGCCGAGGAGGCCGAACTGGCGGCCCGTTTCGTCAATGCCGACGGTTCTGCGGGCGACAGGCTGCGCGGTCTCGTCCTGGCGCTCCATCGCAGCAAACGCGCCAAGCTGGGGGACGACCCGGAGATCCATGGCCTCTACCGCCGGATCGTGACGGAACGTCCCGACCTCGTCGCCGACTATGCGCGACGCATGACCGTACTCGTCCGGCAGGTGCTGGAAGACGGGGTGAATGGGGGCGAGTTCCACATCCCCGAGCTTGACGCCGCCGCAGGCGTGGTTCGTGATGCGGTTACGGTTTTCATCCATCCCGCCCATGTGGAGCAGGCTGTCTTGGTCGGGCTTGATATGGAGCCAAGGCTTCATGCTGTGATGGATGCCCTGACACTCTCCTTTTCGGCATCCAGGCGGGCATGATCGGCAGCCGGTGCGGATTGCCGCGCTCCTCCAGCCACCCGGAGGTCAAAGACCTCTGAAATGCTATGCAGAATAGAAGCGCCGAACCGATAGAGCGCTAACGGGCCCATATCGTTTTCAGCAATTCGACTACGAATTTCCTATGTTAAGACATAGCTGCCAGCAGCAGCGCCCATTACTCCGGCAACAACACACTCGCCAGATCCAGCGGCGCCGCAAAGGGTTCACAACCCGTGCCGCCATCGCCTTCCGGCGGCAGCTTGCCATCGATCATCAGATGGGCATGGCCATGGATCTGCGACCAAACCAGTTGCTCGACGGCCGCCCTGCCCTCCGGCGTATCCAGCTTCATGCGCCTCGCCACCGGCAACGAGACCTCCTCGAGCACGGCATAGGCGGCGTTGGCGGGCGGGCCGATGGCCGGGTCGTCCCAGTCGAGGCGGTTGGCGGTGAACATCAGGCGGAAGAGATGTGGGCTGGACCTCGCAAAGTTCAGATAGCCGCGGGAGGCGGCCCGTAGCTGCTCCGCCGGATCATGCGGGGCTGCCGCCATGGCTTCCCGCATCGAGGCGGCAAAGAGCCTGAAGCCCTCGACGGCAAAGGCGGTCATCAGGTGGCGCAGGGTCGGGAAATGATGTTCGGGCGCCGCATGGGAAACGCCGACGCGCGCCGCGAGTTTGCGGAGCGTCAGGCCTTCGAGACCCTGCTCCTCCAGCATCATGAGCCCGGTGCCGATCAGCGCCTGGCGCAGGTCGCCATGGTGATAGGATTTCTGTCTTGCCATGACCCTTCATAGCCAGTCCGCCATCCGTCGTCAAAATCAATCTTGACATTGCCAAGTTTTGGACCATCCTCATCTTGTCACCGTCAAGATGGAGCGCCTCGATGAATCCCGATACCGTGTTTTCGCTTGCCAGCAGCGCGGCCATGACCGGCTGGCTGCTGCTCATTCTGGCGCCGCGATGGGGCGCCCTCATCGGCTTCATCCGTTTCGGCCTGATCGGCGCGCTGTCGCTCACCTATGCGGTGTTGGTCTTCGTCTATTTCTTCCGCGTCGAGGGCGGCGGCTTCGGCTCGATCGCCGAAGTCCGCGTACTGTTCATGAGCGATCCGGTGCTCGTGGCCGGCTGGGTGCATTACCTCGCCTTCGACCTCTTCATCGGCACATGGATTGCCGGCGAGGCCGACAAGCGCGGGTACAATCGCCTGCTGCAGGCGCCGATGCTGGTCGCCACCTTCATGTTCGGCCCGCTCGGGCTCCTGCTCTTTTATCTCACCCGCGCGACGGAAGCCGCGCTTGAGCCCCGAAAGGCCTGAACCATGACCATGCTTTTCAACGACAGCATTTCATTTTCGTCCTCGCCGGACGTCCAGACGTTGGAAGACAGGACGCGCCGCCTGCTGATCGTCGGCATCGGGCTGCAGGTGGCACTGGCCCTTCCGAGCCTGATCGCGCTTTTCATCGACGAGCGCGTGCTCAACGACATCAGCGTCTGGGTGAAGCCGCTCAAGTTCCAGGCTTCGCTCACCCTGATGCTGATCACGCTGCTCTTGCTGCTGCCGCTCATCGAGCAGAGGACGCGCGCGGGACGCGGCGTCTGGCTGGCGAGCCTTACTGCCGTCATCACGGCGAGCGGCGAGATCCTCTACATAACCCTGCAGGCGGCGCGCGGCCGGGCGTCACACTTCAATGACTCGACGCCCTTCGAGGCGATGGCCTATAGCGTCATGGGGGCCGGTGCCGCCCTTCTGGTGCTGTCGAGCCTCGTGATCGGCGTTTACATCCTGCTGCGCCCAAGCCCTGCCGCAACTGCTGGCTTGAGGCTCGGCGGCGGCTGGGGCCTCGTGCTTGGCAGCGCGGCGACACTCTTCACCGCCTTTGCGCTCGGCAGCGGTGAAATCGGCGGGCCGGGCCACTGGGTCGGCGGGGTCAGGACGGATCTCGGCGGACTGCCGCTGTTCGGCTGGTCGCGCAGCGGCGGCGATCTGCGCGTGCCGCATTTCTTCGCCACCCACATCATGCAGGCACTGCCGCTTCTCGGCCTTGGTCTCGACCGGTTCGCGCCCGGCCTTGCCAGACCCGGCATACTGGTCGGCGCACTCGTCTCGATCGGCGTCGTCGTTGCCACCTTCGTCCAGGCCGTTCAGGGGCAGCCCTTCCTCTGACGGCAAATTCCGGGCGCGTTGCGACGGGCGATGTTTTTGGCCTGTCGCGACCTGTCAAACAGGTCTAGGAATTTGGACCCGCCGCGGCACCGACTCACCGACCCTCGCCGTGGCCCGCAGGCCTCTCATGCATGATATCCGCCCTCTCATTCCCCTCCTCATCACCGCCGGCATCCTGATCGGCGGCAACGGCCTACAGGGCACCTTCATCTCGCTGCGTGGCATCGAGGAAGGGTTCAGCACTTCGGTCATCGGCATGGTCGGTACGGGCTATTTCCTCGGCTTCGTGATCGGCTGCGTCTACATCACCAAGGTCATGCGGGCGATCGGCCATATCCGCGCCTTCTCGGCGCTGGCCGCCATCGCGTCCGCCGCCTCGATCATGATGGTGCTGGTGATCGACCCGATCTCCTGGTTTCTGATGCGCCTCGTGCAGGGCATCTGCTTTGCCGGCCTGTTTGCCGTCGTCGAAAGCTGGCTCAACGCCCGCGTCACCAATGCCACCCGGGCGCGCACCCTCTCCGTCTATCGCTTCGTCGATCTCGGCTCGGTGACGGCGGCGCAGTACATGATCCCGCTCTTCGGGGTCTCCGGCTTCGACCTCTTCGCGATCATCGCCATGGCGCTTTCGCTATCCCTCGTGCCGATCTCCTTTGCCGACAAGTCGAGCCCCGCGCCGCCGAAGGACGTCAAGTTCGACATCAAGGTCCTGTGGTCCGTCTCGCCGCTAGCGACCGTCGGCTGCATCGTCATCGGGCTCACCAATTCGAGCTTCCGCTCGCTCGGGCCGATCTATGCCGATGGCATCGGCATGTCGGTGACGGCGATCGCGACCTTCATGAGCATCGGCATCTTTGCCGGCATCGTGCTGCAATATCCGCTCGGCCATTACTCCGACAAACTGGACCGGCGCGTCATCATCCTTGTCTCGACGATCGGGGCACTGCTTGCCTCGGTCTTCCTCGCCTTTCTGGCAGGCGATGGGGAGCTTGCCAACTTCATCGGCATCTTCGCCTTCGGCGCCTTTGCCCTGCCGCTTTATTCGCTGTGTTCGGCGCATGCCAATGACCATGCAGCACCGGGCCAACATGCGCTGGTCTCGGCCGGAACGCTGTTCTTCTGGTCGATCGGCGCAGTCGTCGGCCCGCTGATCGCCTCCTTCCTGATGGAGGTCTTCGGGCCGCATGCGCTGTTTGCCTATGTGATCGTCGTCTTGACCTTCTTCGCCGCCTATACACTCGCTCGCATCCAGACGCGCGATGCCGTGCCGACGGAGAAGCGGCGGATGCGCTTCCGCAGCCTGCTGCGCACCTCGACCTTCTTCAGCAAGCTCGCGACGCCGCCGAACGAAAAGGACGGCGGCTGAGCTGATGATCGTCAGGCCTGCGACAGCATGGCTGACGCGGGCTATTGCTGATCGACGTGACTGCGGCAACCGTTTTTCAAACCGCCAAGTCGAAACGGGGGCGGATTAGCATCCAACTGCGACGGTCCATCAGATTAACTGAAAGACACCCGTCCGTTCGAATTCTTGAAACGCCTCAATGCTCCGTCGCATATTCGGAAGCATCTCAGGCAGAGCGCTCGGATGGATCCAATCAACCGCCTTGGATTCGTCATCAGTTACAACTGGGACACCATCATAGTCTGTGGTGTAAAACATCATGACGAAGAACTGGCAGATATCGCCGTTCGGAAAGCTCACCGTTTCGAACTTGGGATTGCTGCCAAAGCCAAAGGGCCGCAGGTTCCAGATGCGGACGCCCGTCTCCTCCATTGTCTCGCGTATGGCGATCGATTCCAGATCCTCTCCCTCCTCAGCGTTGCCGCCAGGAATACCCCAGACATCGAAGTCGCTCCGATGCTGCATCAGGACGCATCCGTCACTCCGCTTCACCACCACACGCGCACCTGGAACCAAGATACATGTTGATCCAACCTTTGCTCGCAGTCTCCCCAAATAGCTCTCAGAAAAGCTCATGTCGCCTACACCCTTTGGATGCTGATGCCCTGCCCAGACAACAAAAGGTATAGGAAAAGATAGCGATGTTCCATGGCCTCGGCACCTGTTGCGGCTTGTGCTAGTGCCAGCTTCACGGGTGTCCCACACTGGGCAGTAGCCGTCATCGGAATAAACGCCGCCCTGTGCCTACATCACCATTGCCCGCGAAGGATGTCCTCCGCCCTCCGCGTACCCGTGAAGCCACTTCCCCCGGGCGCATGAGCTGGGCACGAAACCGAATTGCCCGTCTATTGCTGATTTCGGCGTTCAACTTTAAAAACAGGGCGACCAGCGAGAGTTTCGACCGTGACCTTTGTTTCCCGCCGCACCCTTCTTAAATCCGCCGCCGTGCTCAGCGCCTACGGCGCGGGTCTTGCAGTGATGCCGCGTCTTAGCCAGGCGTTGGCCGCCACCGACCCCGTCGAGATCGAGGCGCTGACGGGCGATGTGCTGCTCGACGGCAAGCAGGCGACGCGTGGGGTGATGCGTTATGCGCTCTCTGGACAGACATCGACAGATCCCTCGCCACCCATCCTGCGCGCCAGACGCGGCGAAGCCTTCAAGGCGCGGCTGATCAACCGGCTCGACGAGCCGACGACTATCCACTGGCACGGCATCCGCCTGCCGAACGACCAGGACGGCGTGCCCTTCGTCACCCAGCCTCACGTCTATACCGGCGACCGCTTCGATTACGCCTTTTCGCCGCCGGATGCCGGCACCTTCTGGTATCACCCGCATTGCAACACGCTGACGCAGATGGGTCGCGGGCTTGCTGGCGTGCTGGTGGTGGAAGACGAGCGCGATCCGGTCTTCGATGGCGAAGTGGTGCTCAACCTCAGGGATTTCCGACTGGGCGGCGACAGCCAGTTCATCGAGCAGTTCAAGCCGCGCGAGGCGGCGAAGACCGGCACCTTCGGCACGCTCAGAACCGCCAACTGGCGACCCGAGCCGCATTATGACGTTCCGGCCGGCGGCCTCGTGCGTGTCCGCATCCTCGCGGCGGATGTCACCCGGATCTACAATCTCAAGCTCGCTGGCGCCGAGGCGCAGATCATCGCGATCGACGGACATCCGCTGTTGGAACGCATACCGCTCGACATGGCCGTCGTCTCGCCCGGGCAGCGGCTGGACCTTGCCGTCCGCGTCGCTGACAGCGAAGGCGTGGAGATGGTGCTCGAGGATATCAGGCCGTCGACGCCGAAGGTGGTCGCGCGGTTCAGGGCCGTCGGCGCATCGCTCAAGCGCAATCTCGGCGATCTAGGGTCGCTTGCGGAAAATGCGGGCGTCGAGGCCGATCTTTCCAACGCGACGGAAATCCCGCTACTGCTCAGCGCCACCGCTGAGACTGCGGCGCGCGATTCGATCTGCGGGACGCTCGGCTATTCCTTCTGGGCGATCAACAAGGTGCCCTATCCCGGCGATACGCCAGATCCAACCGCGCCAATCGCGGAGCTGAAACTCGGTCGCACCTATCTGCTTAATGTCGAGAACGTCACGCCGCATGCCCATCCGATCCATCTCCACGGCATGAACTTCAAAGCGATCTCTTCGAACAAGCGAGAAGTCCAGCCGCTCGTCTCGGATACCTACCTTGTGCTGCCGGATGAAAAGGTCCAGCTTGCACTGGTGGCCGACAATCCGGGTGATTGGGTCTTCCACTGCCACATCATCGAACACCAGAAGACCGGCATGACCGGCTATTTCCGAGTGACATGACATGAGCCTTGCCGAGACGATGCGTATCCACGAGCCCTATCCGGGGCTCTTCGCCTATTATGACGGGCGAATCCTCGGCAAACGTTTACATTCCGACAAGCCGAACTGGCTCGACGACGGCGCCTACAGTCTCGGCGTTGCGAGTTACGCGATCGTTTCGGGGAAAGAGGCGCTGGTCTATGACACGCATATCTCCTTCGAGCATGCGCGCGCGATCCGCACCCATCTTTCCAGCCTCGGCGTCACCAGCTTACGGGTTGTGCTCAGCCACTGGCATACCGATCATGTCGCCGGCAATGCGGGCTTCATCGACTGCCCGATCATCTCGAACAAGCTGACGCGCGACACGCTGATCGAGAAGCGCAAGGTGCTTGCGGAGAAGGATCCGCCGATCAACCCCGTGGTCATGCCGACGGAGACCTTCGAGGGCGAGACGGCGCTTCAGGTCGGCGACATCACCGTAAAGCTGATGCAATTCAACATTCACAGCGCCGACGGCACCGTTCTTCTCTTGCCGCATCTCGGCGTGCTGCTGGCCGGTGACACGCTGGAAGACACCGCCACCTATATCTCGGAGCCCGGTAACACCGCCTTCCACATCGCCGAACTCGACGGGCTGGCCGATCTCGAGTTCTCCCGCATTCTGCCCAATCACGGCGACGAGCAGATAATCGCGTCCGGCGGTTATCCGCCGTCGCTGGTGACAGCGACGCGCGACTACCTCGCGCGGCTTCTCTCCCAGCTGGGTGAACCCGATCTCGAAAACCAGAGCCTGAAGGACTTCGTCGCGCCCGAACTCGCCGCCGGTACGCTCACCTACTTCGCGCCGTATGAGGCCGTCCATAGGCAGAACATCGCGGCGCTGAAGGGCGCCAAACCCGACGAATAAGGGGGACATCCGCCCGGGATTGCCCGCTGCCGGCTGCTTTCCAAGTCGTTCATATTGACAAGGAAGGCCAGAAGGGAAACTAAGGTTGATCCTGTAGTTTCCATGACCGAGCCGAAATGATCGATACCACTGCTGCGCTCGAAGAGGCTTGCCGCCTCCTCGCCCAATCCGATTTCATCACGATCGACACGGAATTTCTCCGCGAAACGACCTTCTGGCCGGAACTCTGCCTGATCCAGATGGCGAGCCCGGAGCATGAATACATTGTCGATCCCATGGCCAAAGGGCTCGACCTCAAGCCCTTCTTCGAGCTTATGGCCAATTCTGCCGTCGTGAAGGTCTTCCATGCGGCCCGCCAGGACATCGAAATCATCTTCCATCTCGGCGATCTTCTGCCGGATCCGATCTTCGATACGCAGGTCGCGGCCATGGTCTGCGGCTTCGGCGATTCTGTCTCCTACGACCAGCTCGTGCAGAAGGTGAAGAACGTCCATATCGACAAGACCTCGCGCTTCACCGACTGGAGCCGCCGCCCGCTGTCGGAAAAGCAGCTCGATTATGCGCTGGCCGATGTCACCCATCTGCGCGACGTCTATCTGAAGCTGAAAGGTCAGCTGGAAGCGGAAGGCAGGGCTGAATGGCTGACCGAGGAAATGGCGATCCTCGAATCCCGCGAGACCTATGACCTGCCGCCGGAACAGGCCTGGCAGCGGCTGAAGATGCGGCTGCGCAAGCCAACGGAACTTGCCGTCATGCAATATGTTGCTGCCTGGCGTGAACGGGAAGCCCGCTCGCGCAACGTGCCCCGTTCGCGTGTGCTGAAAGATGACGCCATTTACGAGATCGCCCAGCAGCAGCCGAAGGACGTGGAGGCGCTCGGACGCCTGCGCACCATTCCGAAAGGCTGGGAACGCTCGTCTTCAGGTGCCGCCATCATCGAGCAGGTGAATACGGCCCTTGCACTTCCCAAGTCTGAAATGCCGCATCTGCAGCGCCACGCCCATGCACCCGAAGGCACACAGTCGGCTGTCGAGCTCTTGAAAGTTCTGCTGCGCCTCACCTCGGAAAAGCATGGGGTTGCCTCCAAGGTCATCGCCAACAGCGACGATCTGGAAAAGATCGCGGCCGAAGGCGAAAAGGCCGAAGTGGCAGCCCTTCAGGGCTGGCGCAAGGAGCTGTTCGGCGATCTCGCGCTCAAGCTCATCTCCGGCGGCGTTGGCCTGCGCTTCGTCGACAAGCGCGTCGAAGCGGTGGAGTTCTGATCCGTGACGGCGCTTAGGCTGCGCCGTGCGACCGAGGCCGATATCCCGTTCATCATGGAGACCGAGCGCAAGCCGGGCTATGACCAGTTCATCGGGCGCTACAGTCTGGACGAACACAGGGCGCATCTGGCCGACCCGGCATTTGCCTATCTGATCGGCGAGAATGCCGAGGGTTCTGCGCTCGGCTTCGTCATACTGATGGATCTCAACCGGCGCGACGGCAATGCCTGTGTCAAGCGCATCGCGGTGTCGAGCCAGGAAAAGGGCTTGGGCACGCCGCTGCTTGCCGGCGCCGTCGACTTCGCCTTTCTCGAAACCAATGCCCATCGCCTCTGGCTCGACGTGGTGAGCGGCAATTTGAGAGCGCAGACCGTCTATCGCAAAGTCGGCTTCATCCAGGAAGGCGTGCTCCGCGAGGCAGCGCTTCTGCCGGATGGCAGCCGCTCAGATTTCCTCCTGATGTCCATCCTCCGCCCCGAATGGGCGGCGCGGTGCGGCTGAGGGCACCCCATGGAACTTCCAGCCCCTCTCCGCTCCGCCGTCGACCAGATGCTCCAGGGCGAACCGCTGGAACGGCTCGCCAAGGCGAGCGCCATTCTCTCGGATCGCTATCGGCGCGAAGTGCGTGACGGGCGGTTTCACATTGATGATGCGCTGGCCGCCAAGGCCTATCTCGCGACCCGCCTGCCCGCCACCTTTGCCGCCGTTCGCGCAGCGCTTGCCATGGTCGAGGATGCGGCACCGGACTTTCAGCCGGAAACCCTGATCGATCTTGGCGGCGGCCCCGGCACAGCACTCTGGGCCGCCGCCGATACCTGGAGCAGCCTCGATTCTGCAGAGATGGTGGAAGCGAGCGGCGCGATCCGCAATGTCGGCGAGAAACTCGCCGCCTCCGGCAGCGTCAAGAGCCACTGGCAGGCCGGCGATGTGACGGCCAAGATTCCGACGCTTGGGCCAGCAGACCTCGTGACACTCGCCTATGTTCTGGACGAGTTGCCGCCGGCAACCATTGGAACCGTCACGGAAAAACTCTGGGGTCTGACCAACGGCATGCTCGTCGTCATCGAGCCGGGCACGCCGGCCGGCTGGCAGCGCATTCTGGCCGTTCGTGACAGGCTGCGATCCCTCGGTGCCCATCTCGTGGCGCCCTGCATGCATTCGGACGACTGTCCGATCGTGGCACCCGACTGGTGCCACTTCTCCCGCCGTGTGGCGCGTTCGCGGGTGCATCGTCTGGCCAAGGGGGCCGAGGTGCCGTGGGAAGACGAGAAATACATTTTCATCGCCGCCTCTCGCGAGCCTGTCACGATCAGCGGCGACCGGGTGCTGTCTCCGCCGCGCGTCAATGGTGGTGTCGGGCGGGTCAAGCTCTGTCGCACAGATGGCACGGCTGCCGAGCTGACGCTCAGCAAGCGCGATGGCGACGCCTTCAAGGAGATCCGCCGGGCCGACTGGGGCGATCGGCTGGACTTGGGAGATAAGGGATGACCACGCGGCTGACATCCGAGTTTGCCTCTCGCTGTGCTGCGATCGCGCTTGGTCATGTCACCCGTGAATATCCCAATCATATTCTGCATGGGCTAGACGGGCCGGAGGATGCCAAAACGCCATCCGAGCTTCATCCGGTCTTCTACGGCAGCTATGACTGGCATTCCTGCGTGCATGGCTACTGGATGCTGGCGCGGCTTTTGCGCCTCTATCCCGAGATGCCGGAGGCGCCGGCGATTCACGACCTCTTCTCAACGATGCTGGTGCCCGACAAGGTCGCCGGGGAATGCGCCTATTTCGACCGACCGATGGCGCGCGGCTATGAGCGACCCTATGGCTGGGGCTGGTTGTTGAAGTTGGCTGCCGAGTTGCACGGCCACGAGGATACTGCCTGGGCACAGGCGCTGTCGCCGCTGACCGAGCGCATCGTCCAGCGCTTCCGCGACTTCCTGCCGCTTGCCACCTATCCCGTGCGGGTGGGCACGCATTTCAACACCGCCTTTGCGCTGAGGCTCGCCGCCGACTATGCCGAGACCGTCGGAGACGACGGCCTCTTCGATCTGCTGCGGGCCACGGCTCTGCGCTGGTATGGCTCTGACACCGCCTGCCCCGCCTGGGGCGAGCCCTCGGGCGACGACTTCTTGTCGCCAGCGCTGATCGAGGCGGAATGTTTGCGCCGGCTGATGCCAGCAACCGACTTCGCCCGGTGGTTCGATGGTTTCCTGCCTGACATTTCAGCCGGCCAACCGCGCACGCTGTTTGCGCCTACCGCTGTTTCCGATCGCTCGGACGGCAAGATTGCCCATCTCGATGGCTTGAGCCTCAGCCGAGCCTGGTGCTGGGGCTCTCTGGCGGGCACCCTGCCGGAGACGGACCCGCGCCGGCCTGTGATGATCGAGGCCGCACATGGACACCTCGAAGCCGGGATCGCGCATGTGGCTGGCGACTATATGGGGGAACACTGGCTGGCGAGTTTTGCGGTCCTGGCGCTGACGGAGACGGAATGTTGAGCAACCTCACTGACACCGTCGACATCACGGGCCGCGTGCTGGTTTCAGGCTCGGTCGAAGGCGAGGTGCTGTTCACCGATACGGCGCTCAGCTTCTGGGGCGGTGCGGATGCCGTGACCGGCGAGATCATCGACCGGCATCACCCGTTGAGCGGCGAACGGCTGACGGGCCGCGTGCTCGCATTGCCGACCAGCCGTGGTTCCTGCACCGGCAGCGGCGTGATCCTCGAACTGATCCTCAATGGACAAGGGCCTGCCGCGATCGTGCTCGAACATCCAGAAGCGATCATCACCCTCGGCGTCATCGTCGCCGAGGAAGTCTTCGGGCGGTCGATTCCGGTGATCGCTGTGGGCAAGCAAGCGTTTGCAGGGCTGCGGACCGCGAAACGCGTCCGGATCAGCGATGCCGTTGCAGGCATCGGTTCGGACATCACGCTCACGGATCGGGACCAGGCCATTCTTGCTGGCGAGCGGGGCGAAGCGGCTGCCGTTGCCATGCGGATCGTACTGCGGATGGCGGCGCTCGAGGGCGCGACGGAACTCATCGACATCACCCGCGCCCACATCGACGGCTGCATATACACCGGTCCTGGCGGCCTCGCCTTTGCCGAAAAGCTGCGCGATCTCGGCGGTCGCGTCGTGGTGCCGACGACGCTGAATGCGATTTCGGTCGATCACCGGCGTTGGCAGGCGCAGGGTGTTCCGGAAGCGCTTGGGCGTCCGGCGGCGGCAGTGGCGGATGCCTATGTGGCGATGGGGGCTGAGGCCACCTTCACCTGCGCCCCCTATCTGCTCGATGACCGGCCCGCGCGCGACGAGCAGATCGTCTGGGCGGAATCGAATGCGGTCGTCTATGCCAACAGCGTGCTTGGCGCACGAACGATGAAGTATCCTGACTATCTCGACATCGCGATTGCGCTGACGGGACGGGCCCCCAAGGCGGGCTGTCACCTGCTGGAAAAACGGGCACCGCAGGTTCGGGTCACCGTACCCCCGCTCGATGGCGTGGATGACAGCTTCTGGCCACTGCTCGGTTATCTGATCGGGACAATCTCACCCGATGCGATTCCGCTGGTCGAGGGGGTATCCGCGCACAGTCCTGACACGGATGCCCTCAAGGCCTTCGGTGCAGCATTTGCCACCACCTCGGCGGCGCCGATGTTCCATGTCGCTAGCGTCACGCCAGAGGCACTCGACCCAACGGCCTTCGCCGCACTGGATCTGCCGACGATTGCACTCACCCAGGACGACCTGCAGCGGGCCTGGCGTGAGCTGAACGGCGCAGAGGCTGGCCCGGTACAGCTTGTATCGCTCGGCAATCCGCATTTTTCGGCCACCGAGCTCGCCGCCCTCGCGGCGCTCTGTCGCAACAAGACGCGGGCTCCGAATGTGCCGATCGTCGTCACCTGCGGGCGCGCCGAGATGGCAAAGGCAGAAGCCGCAGGCGACATCGAAGCGCTCACCGCATTCGGCGTCACCCTCGTCAACGACACCTGCTGGTGCATGGTGACCGAGCCGATCATTCCGGTCGATGCCGAGGTCATCATGACCAATTCCGGCAAGTATGCCCATTACGGCCCAGGCCTTACCGGGCGGACCATGCGCTTCGGCAGTCTCGCCGCCTGTGTGGAGGCGGCCGTGGCCGGGGAAGACCGCGGCGTTCTGCCCGCTTGGCTCGGCTAGCCTGTGGGTAACGGGTGACGTCATGGAAACTTCACCCAACGGCAACAGCTGCGACATGAAGGCTCCTTAAGGACAGCGGCGTTTCCTCCCTTCCAACAAGGTGACGCTATGACCAAAGCCCTTTTGACTTCCGCCGCCCTCTTCGTTCTCTTCGTCTCCCAGGCCTCGGCCGAGGAGAAGGCCTTCCCGGCCAAGCTGGCAAACCACGCCATCCTGCCGGCCAATACCATCATTCCTGCACCGGAAGATGCTCCCGACTATCTGAAGACCTCCGGCAAGTTCACGACAGCCGATCGCAAGCGCGCAGACGCGCTCGGCAGCGTCCCCGGCAAGGACGGCGTGCGCCTGACAGGCCTTTCGCTGCCCTTCGACGGCCAGCCCCTGCAGGGCTTCTCCGGTATCAAGGCCATGGAAGACGGCACGTTCTGGAGCCTTTCGGACAACGGCTTCGGCTCGAAGGCCAATTCCTCTGATGCCATGTTGATGGTTCATCAACTCACCTTCGACTGGAATGCCGGCAGCGTGAACGTCGAAAAGACTCTCTTCCTCTCGGACCCGGACAAGCAAGCCCCGTTCCCAATCGCCATGGAAGCGTCCGACACCCGTTATCTCACCGGCGCTGACTTCGACCTTGAGTCGATCCAGCCGGTCGCGGACGGTTTCTGGGTTGGCGAGGAATTCGGCCCCTATATGCTGAAGTTTTCGACCGAAGGCGTGCTGACCGACGTCATCGCCACCAAGGCCGGCGAGATCGAGGTGAAGTCGCCCGACAATCCGACGCTGGTCGTGCCGGCCAATCCGACCGCCAAGATGCCGGTGTTCAACCTCAAGCGCTCTGGCGGCTACGAGGGTCTCGCCATTTCCAAGGATGGCTCGAAACTCTATGCCATGCTGGAGGGACCGCTCTACCTCGAAGACGGCTCGGTGGAAAAGGCCGACGGCCTGACGGCCCTGCGCATCATCGAGCTCGATGCCGCCTCCAAGTCCTGGACGGGGAAGACCTGGCTCTATCCGCTGGCTGAAGGCGGCGAGGCGATCGGCGATTTCAACATGATCGACGAAACGACGGCACTCGTCATCGAACGTGACAACGGTGCGGGCGTGGAGACACAAGCCTGCGCCGATCCGAAGGCACCGGCCGCCGATTGCTTTGCCGTTCCGGCCAAACACAAGCGGATCTACAAGATCGAGATGACGGAAGAGAATGCCGGCAAGGCCGTGCGCAAGATCGGCTATATCGACCTGATGAAGATCGAAGATCCCGACAACAAGAAGCGCCAGGGCGGCGGCGAAGGCTTCTACGACATGCCTTTCGTCACCATCGAGAATGTCGATGTGGTCGATGGTACGCATATCGTCGTCGGTAACGACAACAACCTGCCCTTCTCGGCCGGTCGTGCTCTCGACAAAGCCGACGACAACGAATTCGTCCTGCTCGAGGTGGGCGACTTCCTCGCGGCGAAGTAAGCGGGGGCGCCTGAAACGCAGAGAGCGGGTTTCGGCCCGCTCTCTTTTCATATCTGATGCCTGGTCTGGCCTATTCGTAGACAAACGCCAGACGCTTGCCGGTCAGCTTCGACAGCTGCATCAGGCGCCCGTCCAGCCGTTCGCCTGAAAATTCTTCGTAGGACTTGGGTACGACGAATTCGAGGTCGAGTTCGGGATTGTCGGAACGCCGGAAGGTCAGGTTGTTGACGACGCCGGGCATTGAGGCCGAGAAGAGGTAGACGACGCGCAGCATGCCGCCGACGAGCTTTGCCCGGTCGAGCAGGCGCTCGGTGGCGATGGCCGCGAGCGGTCCCGTCTGACCGTCGTCATGCAGGCCTTCGAAGCGGTAGTAGTTGGTGAGCGCAATGAAGGCGCGGCCCGGATGGGTGATGCCGACGAAGGAGGAGTGGGCAATCACGTTCAGCGCCTGCAGCCCGCGATAATCGGGATGAGCACGCCAGCTGATATCGGCCAGCAGGCAGGCGGCCTGGCGATAGCGGCTTTCCTCTTCGGTCTCTTCGATGTCGAAGAAGGGCATCATTCGGCCCGTCCAGTCGGCCAGTTCGCGGGCATGTTCCGGCGAGCGAGCACGCAGGATCGCCAGTTCGTCGGCGGCCTCGATCAGCGGATCGAGCGACTGTTCTTCATCGAGAAGCAGCGAAAAGAGGTAACCCTCACGCACACCTTGTGCCGAGAAGCAGACGCTTTTCGGCTGCATGATCTCGATCACTTCGCGCATGGCGACGGCGCCGAAGGGGATCAGGTTACGGCGGCTCTTGGAAATGGTCGACCAGGCCGGGTCACGGTTGTTGGCGCCGGAGATGATCTCGTCCAGGAAGAAGGCGATCTCGTCATAGGGCAGTTCATAGCCCTGCATCATGTGCAGCGGGTATTTCCGAATTTCCATGTGCAGTTTGGCGATGTTGCGCCAAGTACCGCCGACTGCATAAAATGTGCGCCCCTGCCCTTTCTTGAGAAGGGACACGTCACCCACCAGTTTCTTGGCAAGCGCACGGGCCTTGGGCAACGACCCTTCGACACTTTCCGACAGGCGCAGACCGCCGAGCGGCAGCGTGACACCCTTGCCGAAGCCTTTACCCTTGATATCGATGAGTTCCAGAGATCCGCCGCCCAGGTCGCCGGCTATGCCGTCGGCATCGTGAAAGCCGCTGACAACACCGAGCGCGGAGTATTTTGCCTCTTCCTCGCCGGTCAGCACCTGGATCTCGTGGCCGAGGATCTCTTCGGCCCGACGAATGAAGTCCGGTCCGTTGGAGGCTTCGCGGGCGGCTGCCGTCGCCAGCACATACATGCGCGTCGCCTGAGCCTGATTGGACAGCGCCCGGAAGCGGCGCAGGGCTACGAGCGCCCGCTCCACGCCGTCCTCATCCATCCGGCCGGTCGTGGCGACACCCTTGCCGAGGCCGCAGAGAACCTTTTCGTTGAAGAGCACCGTCGGCGCGCGCGACAGCCCCTCATAGATCACCAGGCGGATCGAGTTGGAGCCGATGTCGACAACGGAGACAGGGGCGATACCGGGAAGACGCCCCTGCGCTTCAGATCTTGTCATGAGGTACCAGAGTTATCGTTTCCTGCCGGATATCAGACCGGCGATCAGTTTCGGTGCGCTTGATTTCAATGCTTCTCCGCGGCCAGACAGGCTCGGATTGGTCATGAAATAGTGCTGGGCGTTGAAAGGTTCCTCACCCTGCCGCACTTCGATGCGCCTTGAGGTGCCGTCGGCCAATATCTCGTAGCTCTGTTGATTGTCAATCAGGTTACCCAGCATGATTTGTGACAGAACCTGCTCATGCACAGTCGGGTTGATGAGCGGCACCAGGGTCTCGACGCGGCGATCGAGATTGCGCGGCATCATGTCGGCGGAGCCGATATAGACCAGCGCCTTTTCCGACGGCAGTCGATGACCATTGCCGAAACAGAAGATGCGGCTGTGCTCGAGGAAGCGGCCGACGATCGACTTGACCCGGATGTTGTCGGAGAGACCCGGCACGCGCGGCCGCAGGCAGCAGATGCCACGGATAACCAGATCGATCTCGACGCCTGCGCCGCTTGCCGCATAAAGCGCATCGATGATCTCGGGATCGACGAGCGAGTTCATCTTCATCCAGATCTGTGCCGGGCGACCGGCCTTTGCGTGGGCGATCTCCTCGTTGATGTGCTTGAGGATGCGAGGACGCAACGTGTAGGGCGAGACGGCAAGCTTCATGCCCTCTTCAGGCTCACCATAGCCGGTGATGAAGTTGAAGACATTCGCCATGTCATGGGCAATCTTCGGATTGCAGGTGAAGAAGGAGAGGTCCGTATAGATCTTCGCGGTCACCGGATGGTAGTTGCCCGTGCCGAGATGGCAGTAGGTCCGGAGCTTGCCGTCTTCGCGGCGCACGACCATCGACATCTTGGCGTGGGTCTTGAGTTCGATGAAACCGAAGACGACCTGGACGCCGGCGCGTTCGAGGTCGCGGGCCCAGCGGATATTGGCCTCCTCGTCGAAGCGCGCCTTGAGTTCGACGAGCGCCGTTACGGACTTGCCCGCGTCGGCGGCATCGATCAGGGCGCGGACGATCGGGCTGTCGTTCGAGGTGCGGTAAAGCGTCTGCTTGATCGCGAGAACGTCAGGATCGCGCGCGGCCTGCAGCAGGAACTGCACGACGACATCGAAGCTCTCATAGGGATGATGGACGATCATGTCCTTTTCGCGGATCGCGGCCAGGCAGTCGCCGGCATGTTCGCGGACACGCTCGGGGAACCGGGCATTGTACTGCTCGAAGCGCAGATCGTCGCGCGGTGCCTTGGTGATTTCCGAGATCGTATTCAGGGCGAGCAGGCCGGGGAGAACGGCGACGCGATTGTCGGCAACACCGAGCTCGTGAACGACGAACTGGCGCAGAGCAACCGGCATCTCGGAGTCCACCTCGATGCGGATGACCGAGCCGCGGCGGCGACGCTTCAGCGCCGTCTCGAAGAAGCGCACCAGATCCTCGGCTTCTTCTTCGACTTCGATATCGCTGTCTCTGATGATCCGGAAGGTGCCGTAGCCCTTGACTTCATAACCCGGGTAAAGCCGGTTGATGAAGAGGCCGACCACGTCTTCGAGCGTAATGTAACGGATCGTGACACCTTCGTCCGGCAGGCGGATGAAGCGGTCGAGCGTCGGCGGCAGACGCAGCAATGCCGTCATCGGCTCGCCGGTGCGGCTCGAGCAGAGCTGAAGCCCCATCGAAAAGCCAAGGTTCGGGATAAACGGGAATGGATGCGCCGGATCGATCGAAAGCGGGGTGAGAACCGGGAAGATCGCTTCCTCGAAAGTCGTTTCGAGCCAGCTCCGATCCGCTTCTGACAGGGCCGCCGGGCGGACGATCAGGATTTCTTCCTGGGCCAGATACTGCTGCAGGACGGCAAGCGAGGCTTGCTGCTCCATCTGCAGATTGTCGATTTCCTTCAGGATGTCGTCGAGCTGCTCGGCCGGCGTCTTGCCGTCGGGGCTCTTGATGACGATGCCCTGCCGCACCTGCCCTTCGAGACCGGCGACGCGGACCATGAAGAATTCGTCGAGGTTCGCTGCCGAGATCGACAGGAAGCGAATACGCTCCAGCAGTGGATGGGCGGTGTTGAGGGTTTCTTCGAGGACACGCCGGTTGAACTGCAGCCAGGAGAATTCGCGATTGATGAAGCGCAGCGGGCTGGTCAGCAGGTCCTCGGCCGGCGCCACCTCCAGACCGGTTTCGCCATCTGTGCCGTGTACTGCGCTGTCCATGATTCGCCCCTTGGTTATCGTTAGTGCCGATTATAACAGTTTAACGACAGATCTGTGACGACTACTCCTGGGCGTCTGCCGCCTCCAGCGTTTCCAGAACCTCCGCGGCCAGGCTGCGGCTGATCTTGGCCCGGCGTGCCAGTGCCAGCTTGTCCATGCGATCGACGACCACCTGAGCGGCCAAGAAGGAACGCTCCATGCGGCTGACGATATAACTGACAATCTTGTCATCGATGTAAAGCTGGCGGTCGGCGAAGAGCTTGGTGATCAGCTGCCCGAGCAGGTCTTCATCCGGCGCTCCGATTTCCACGACCGTGGCCGCCTTAAGGCGCGAATTCAGATCCGGGAGCGCGACGTTCCAGGACGGGGGAAAGCTGCGCGAGGTTATCAGCAGCGTCGTGCCGTGCTGGCGGACCGCATTGATGACATGGAAGAGCTCGACTTCGTCAAAGCCGGTGCGGTCGGCATCCTCGAAGAGCACCGGACCTGCGGCTGCGGCCTGCGATGCGCCCTGCCCGGCTTGCAGCAGGATATCCGTCGCACCGCTGGTGTCGCGGAAAATCTGGGCGAGATGGGATTTTCCCGAGCCTTCCGGCCCGGTCAGGATCACCACCGGCGACGGCCAGTTCGGCCAGGCATCGACGATCGACACGGCGGCGGCCATGCGCTCGGAGACCAGAAGGTCGTCACGGCCGGTCGCCGAGCCATGCTCGAAGGCGAGCGGCAATTGTTCGGCGGCTCCACGCTTGTCGGGAGCCATCTTGGCGTCAGTCATTCATGCCTCGGGCACGTCTTTGGAGCTTGGGGATGCGATCTCGCCAACGGGCTGGGAAGGCGGCGCGAGGACGACCGAGGTTCCGTAATAGAGATCGCTGTCAAGATAACGCGAGATCGCGAAACGAACAAGCACGCCGACGGCTGCGGCTGCGGGCACCGCCACCAGAACGCCGACGAAGCCGAAAAGCGCACCGAAGGCGAAGAGGGCAAACATGAGCCAGACCGGGTGCAGACCGACACTCTTGCCGACCAGCTTTGGCTGCAGGATGTTGCCCTCAATGAACTGCCCGAAGAAGAAGATGCCGGCGATGACACCGACCCAGATGAAATCAGGCCAGAACTGCACAAGTGCGACACCGAGCGACAGGAGCAGACCGACCGTCGAGCCGACATAGGGAATGAAGCTGATCATACCGGTAAAGAAACCGATCAGCAGACCGAAATTGAGGCCAGCAGCCGAGAGCGCTATCGCGTAAAATATGCCGAGGATCAGGCAGAGCGAACCCTGGCCGCGCACGAAGCCCGCAATCGTGCTGTCGAGTTCGGTCGCGAGCCGGCGCACCGTGCCGAGCTGGTGGCGCGGCACCCAGCTGTCGACCTTCTCGATCATGCGGTCCCAGTCAAGCAGCAGGTAAAAGGCAACAACCGGTGTGACCACCAGCAGCGAGGCGATGTCGAGTAGCGCCTTGCCGGAATTCCAGATCTGTTCGACGAGCGTGCCGAGGAAGCCGACCCCCTCGCTCAGATAACGGGTGAAGTTCTCCCGGATCGTGCCCATCTGACCATCCACCCAATCCGGCAGCCAGGCGGCATTCGACGTTGCGATGAAGGTCTGCAGTTGTGTGACATATGCGGGCACGCGCTGGATGAACTCGTTGAGCTGGCTGGCAAGCACAGGGATGATGATCATCAGGGACAGCACGAAGACGACAACGAAGGATACGAGAATGACTACCGTCGCCATCAGGCGGCTCAGACCGATGCGCTCCAGCCGGTCGGCGACCGGATCGAGGAAGTAAGCGAGCGCCATGCCGGCGATGAAGGGCAGAAGGATCGATGAGAACAACATCAGGAAGGCGACGAATATCGCAAGCGTCACCAGCCAGAAGAAGACCTGGCGGCGGAGGCCGATTGCACTGATGTTGTGACCCATGTGAGTCTCCGTTCGAAGTTCGAGCCCTGCGGAGGCCCGCAAACCATGCTGCGCCGCCACGGTAGGAGATAGGTTACCGCAGAAGCCTTGGTCAAGAACTCCCGCCCGTTCCGCAGCGACAAGATGCAATCGCGGGCCAGAATGCCCGGGAAATCGTGGGCTTCTGCGGCTCGCAGCTTGCATCCGAGGGCTCTTCATGCCATGGCCAGCCGAAATTCTCGCAGGATCGGAGGCAGGCATGAGCCAGGCTGGCAAGAACGGGTTGACCTATAGCGATGCAGGCGTCGATATCGATGCAGGCAACCTGATGGTCGAGAAGATCAAGCCGGCCGTGAAGTCGACGCGCCGTCCGGGTGCGGATGGCGAGATCGGCGGCTTCGGCGGGCTCTTCGATCTGAAGGCTGCCGGCTTCAAGGACCCGATTCTGGTTGCGGCAAACGACGGCGTCGGCACCAAGCTGAAGATCGCCATCGACGCCGATATCCACGACACCGTCGGCATCGACCTGGTGGCCATGTGCGTCAACGATCTGGTCGTTCAGGGTGCCGAACCCCTGCTCTTCCTCGACTATTTCGCCACCGGAAAGCTCGACCCCGACCAGGGTGCGGCCATCGTTCAGGGCATTGCTGCCGGCTGCCGCGAAGCAGGTTGCGCGCTGATCGGAGGCGAAACCGCCGAAATGCCGGGCATGTATTCCAAGGGCGATTATGACCTCGCGGGCTTTGCCGTGGGTGCTGCCGAGCGCGGCGAACTGCTGCCGGCGGGCGACATTGCCGAAGGTGACGTAATCCTCGGCCTTTCCTCCTCGGGCGTGCATTCCAACGGCTTTTCGCTGGTACGCAAGATCGTTGAAGTCTCGGGCCTTGCCTGGGATGCCCCCGCCCCCTTCGCTGAGGGACAGTCGCTCGGTGCAGCCCTGCTGACCCCAACCCGTATCTATGTGAAGCCGCTCCTGAAGGCGATCAAGGAAACCAAGTCGCTGAAGGCGCTCGCCCATATCACCGGCGGCGGCTTTCCTGAGAATATCCCGCGCGTGCTGCCGAAGCATCTGGCGGCCGAGATCGATCTCTCCTCCTTCCAGGTTCCGGCTGTCTTCTCCTGGCTCGCCAAGACTGGCGGCGTTGCCCAGAACGAAATGCTGCGCACTTTCAACTGCGGCATCGGCATGATCGTCGTTGTCTCCGCCGACAAGGTGGAAGACGTGAACAAGGCTCTCGAGGCCGAAGGTGAAACCGTTGCCCGTCTTGGCCGCATGATCGCCCGCGAAGAAGGCGCGCATGGCGTAACCTACAAGGGCACGCTCGCCCTATGAGCGCCAGCCGCAAACGCGTCGTCGCCTTCATTTCCGGCGGCGGGTCGAACATGCTGGCGCTTGCGAAAGCATGCGAAGCGGCCGACTATCCGGCCGAGATCGTCGCTGTTTTCTCCGACAAGCCGGAGGCCGGCGGCATTGCCAAGGCGCAAGCGCTCGGCATTCCGACACACGTCTTCTCGCGCAAGGCCTATGGCTCCAAGGCCGAGCACGAGGCGGCGATCCTCGCCGCACTTGCCGAGATCGGCCCCGACCTGATCTGCCTTGCCGGTTACATGCGCCTACTATCCGGCGACTTCATTCGCCCGCATGAAGGCCGGATCCTCAACATCCACCCGTCCCTTCTGCCGCTCTTCCCGGGCCTGCACACCCATCAGCGGGCAATCGAGGCCGGCATGAAGGTCGCGGGCTGCACCGTGCATTTCGTTACCGAAGGCATGGACGAAGGCCCTGTTATCGCACAGTCGGTGGTGCCGATCCTGATCGACGACACCTCCGAGACGCTGGCCGCGCGCGTACTGACCGTCGAGCACCAGACCTATGCGGCAGCACTGAAGCTAGTCGCCTCCGGCAACGTCTCGATGCGTGCCGATGGCAGCGTCGAAAGGCTCGCGTCCAAGACAGATCCAGCGGCAAGGCTGATCAGCGCCTGACACCCGCTGAGGGTTAGCCGGCGCGAGGTAGCAATCCCTTAACCATAACCATGCAACCGTGACGATTATTCAATCGATACGGTCAGCTCATGTTCAAGTCCCAGATCAATCCCGTTCTCTTTGTCGGCGGCGCCCTTTTGCTCGCCACACCCGCCTCCGGACAGGATGCCTCTGGCGGCTCGACCGCCGGCTCTGTGCGCTATTATGCCGGCGTCGGGATGGCCAACATCAAGGCCGGCGAATACGTTTATAGCGGCGACCGCAAGATCAGCCAGCTCGACTGGGAGAGCAAGGGCGTCGTGACCGGCACGCTCGGAGGCGACGTCGATATCGGCTATGCCTGGAAGCTCAAGGGGCGGCTCGATGTCGGTCTCGGCGGCAACGGCTACATGGAAGACCGCGACTGGCTGAGCACCTCCTATTCCGGCTGGACCCACCAGTCCCTGCATCCGGATACCGAGCTCGACCGCTACATCAACGTGCTCCTCGAAGCCGAAAAGGCGCTCGTTGATACGGGTGCCACCCGCCTCGGCCTCGGCGGCGGCATCGGCTACACCAATGTCAAATGGACGGCCCGCGGCGGCAGCTACATCTATAGCGATACGACACTGCATGACACGGTCGGCAATTTTGCCGACGGGTTGAAGGGCATAACCTACGAGCAGCGTATTCCAACCGTGTTCCTCAGCGCCAATGCCGAGCAGAAAATCGGCGCCTTGACGCTATCGGGCGTTCTGCGCGGCGGTGCAGCCATCAGCTACAAAGGCGTCGATGACCACTGGCTCAGAAATCTGCGCTTCACCGACACGCTTGACCCGGCGCCGATGGTCGGAGCGACGGTCACGGCCGACTACAAGATCCTGCAATCAGCATCGCTTTATGTCGGCGGCGACTTCCAGAAGATCTTTAAGACTCGGGGCGACGCCCATGTCCGCCACACCGTAACCGGTGCCAGCGGTAGTTTTGAGGATGGTGCAGCGGCCGATTTCCAGTCGATCACTCTTTCGGCCGGCGTAAAAGGGAGCTTCTAGCCGGGCTGGTCTCTTCGCTTCAACGACGCCCATTGTAAGAGCATGATCGTCTTGGCATCGATGATCTCGCCGGCTTCGACCATCTCCATGGCTTCTGCGAACGAAAGCTCGACGACTTCGAGATCTTCCTGCTCGTCATCGAGCCCGCCACCGTCGGCAATACGGTCGGCATCGGTCACGGCGGCGTAGAAGCCGTGGAGCTTTTCGGTGACCGAACCGGGCGACATGTAGGCGGCGAAGGCGGGGATTGCCTTGGCGATCTTGTAGCCGGTTTCTTCCAGCGCTTCGCGCAGGGCCGCCTGCATCGCCGTTTCGCCATCGTCGATGAATCCCGCGGGGACCTCGAGCAGATAGGGATACTCACCGCTCAGATGAGCCGCGATGCGCAACTGGCGAACCAGGGTGACGGTGTCGCGCTCGACATTGTGCAGGAGAATAGCTGACGCATTGCGGCGCTCGAACACTTCCCAGGAGAGCCGGTGCGGCGCCCTGCCCTCGCGGAAGAAATCGAAGGTGATGCCGCGCAGGTGGCTCCAGCCCTTCCACAGCGTCTTGTCTTCCAGGATCGCGATCCGGGCCTTGTCGAAAATACTCATGTTTTTAGGCTTTTCTCATCCAGACCTTGTTGTCGTGGAAGGCGGCACCACCATGGGGTGCCGCCGGGTCCGCACCGGTCAGGACGTTGATGCCCTCGCCGTCGAGATGGGCCTTGTTCGGCCAGAGGCCTTCGGCGATCAGGACGCCCGGCTTCACGGCCTCGGTGATCTTGGCGTGGATTCGCAGCTCTCCCCTGACATTGCCGAGTTGGACGACATCGCCATCGGCGAGGCCGAGGCTTAGGGCATCGGCGGGGTTCACCATGACTTCCGGACGTCCCTCCTTGTCGCGCGAGGTCTTGGTTTCGGCGAAGGTGGAGTTGAGGAAGTTGCGCGCCGGCGATGTCGCCAGCCGGAAGGGATGTTCGGCATCGGCCACTTCGATCAGATCGACCTGATCGGGGAAGGTCGGGAGCTGCTTCACCGGCCCGAGCGAGCCGAGCCTTGCCGGCGGCTTGTTGGGGGCGGGTGTTCCTTCCCAATCCGGCTTGAAGCGGAACTTGCCGTCCGGATGGGCGAAGCCGTTCAGGTAATGCGCGTCATCGAAGGCCGGTTGGCAGTCGAGCCACTTGTCCTCGATCAGCGTATCGAAATCCGGCTTGCCGCTGACATAGAGCATGCGCTCGATATGCTCGCGCTCGGTCTTGCCGAAGCCGGGGCGGTCGGCGACGCCGAGGCGTTTCGCCAGTTCCTCGATGACGAAGAGATTGGTGCGCACCAGAGGCGGTGCATCGACGAGCTTCGGCCCGAGCAGGATATGGCTCTGTCCTCCGCCGCGATAGATGTCGTCGTGCTCAACGAACATGGTGGCGGGCAGGACGATATCGGCGAGTTCCGCCGTCTCGGTCATGAACTGCTCGTGGACGGCAACGAAGAGATCGTTGCGCAGGAAGCCCTGTTTCACCAGCCGCTGTTCGGGCGCGACATTCACGGGATTGGTGTTCTGGATGATCAGCGCGTCGACTGGACCGCGATGGCGGAGGGCTTCCGCATCCCCCGTCAGGACACGACCGATCTGCGACTGGTCGAGCATGCGGATCTCAGGGTCGACCATGGCCGTGCCCATCAGTTCGGCCTTATTGAGCTGGAAGATGTCGCTGTTCGAGTGGAAGGCACCGCCGCCCTCGTATTGCCAGGCGCCGAGCACGGTCGCGAGCGACAGCGCCGCATGCATGGAGACGGCGCCATTGCGGCTTCGGGTGAATCCGTAGCCGAGGCGGAAGTAGGACTTCCTGGTTTCCCCTACGAGACCGGCGAAGGCCTCGATCTCCTCAACGGAAAGGCCCGTAATGGCTGACGCCCATGCCGGCGTCTTGTCCTCGAGATGCGCTTCGAGACCGGCAGGATCATCGGCGAATTTCGCCAAGTATTCGCGGTCGGCATAACCATCGCGGAAGGCGACATGCATGGCAGCACAGGCAAGCGCCGCATCCGTGCCGGGCCTGAGGATAAGGGCCATATCGGCCTGCTTCATCGTCGGATTGTCGTAGATATCGACGACGACGATCTTCGCGCCACGATCCTTGCGGGCCTTGATCGCATGGGTCATCACATTGACCTGGGTC
Organism: Rhizobium rosettiformans; assembly: GCF_016806065.1. Taxonomy (NCBI): domain Bacteria; kingdom Pseudomonadati; phylum Pseudomonadota; class Alphaproteobacteria; order Hyphomicrobiales; family Rhizobiaceae; genus Rhizobium; species Rhizobium rosettiformans. The sequence goes on along the minus strand of NZ_CP032405.1, from coordinate 3,000,278 downwards.
GCAACCGCATTGGTGCCCCATATCACGACGCAATCGGAGACGGCCATTTCGCGCGGGTCCGGGCCGCGCAGCGTGCCGGTGCCCATGACATAGCCGGTCCAGGCCATATTGGTGCAGATCGTGCCGAAGAAGCCGGAATATTTCTTGGCGTGGCGCAGGCGCTCGATGGAATCGCGCTGAACGAGCCCCATGGTGCCAGCGTAGAAGTATGGCCAGACGGCTTCCGAGCCATGGCGCTGCTCGGCCTTGACGAAAGCGTCGGCGATCTCGTCGAGGGCGGCTTCCCAGGTGACATCCTGCCACTGCCCCGCACCCTTGGCCCCTGCCCTGCGCACCGGCTTCATCAGCCGGTCGGGATGATAGAGCCGCTCGGCATAACGCGCGACCTTGGCGCAGATGACGCCAGCAGTGTAGCTGTTCTCCGTTGCCCCGCGCATACGGCCGATGCGGCCGTCCTCGGTCAGTTCGACGTCAAGCGCGCAGGTGGATGGACAGTCATGCGGACAGGCCGTATGACCAAGCGACCGGTTTCGGATGGGGCTCTGGATGTTCATGGGGCCGTTATAGGCCATGGCCGGAACGCTCAAAAGCCCCATTCAAAGAAATCATCACTGCCATCGGAAGCCTTCATGAATTATCGCCACATTTATCACGCGGGCAATTTTGCCGATGTCCTGAAGCATCTCGTCCTGTCGCGGCTGATCGTCTACCTGCAGCAGAAGGACAAGGCATTCCGCGTGCTCGACACCCATGCCGGGATCGGGCTCTACGACCTCTCCTCTAGCGAAGCGCAGAAGACTGGCGAATGGCTGGAGGGCATCGCCAAAGTCATCGATGCGGAGCTGCCGGAAAAGGTCGCCGAGATCATGGCGCCCTATATGGATGCGGTGAAGGCGCTGAACCCGGATCGCGAGGCCGGTGGCCCCTTGCAGAAATATCCCGGCTCGCCGAAGCTCGCCCGCGATCTCTTCCGCCCGCAGGACAGGCTCTCCGCCATGGAGCTGCATCCCGAAGACGCGCGGGCGCTCGCCCGGCAGTTCGAAGGCGATTTTCAGGTTCGCGTGACCGAGCTCGATGGCTGGCTGACGCTGAATGCGCATCTGCCGCCGAAGGAGAAACGCGGAATCGTGTTGGTCGATCCGCCCTTCGAGATCGAGGGCGAATATGAGCGGCTGGTAGACGGGCTTGCCAAGGCGCATCGCCGCTTTGCCAACGGCGTCTATTGCCTGTGGTATCCGATCAAGAAGGGCGCGCCGATCAAGGAATTCCACGAGGCACTGCAGGCGCTTGGGATCCCCAAAATGCTCTGCGCCGAGCTGCATGTGAAAAGCGACCGCGAGCAGACCGGACTTTCCGGCACCGGCCTCGTCATCGTCAATCCGCCCTTCACGCTGAAGGACGAGATGCATCTGGTGCTGCCGGAACTGAAGCGACTGATGGCGCAGGATCGTTACGCCTCGCATCGCTGCTTCTGGCTGCGCGGCGAAGACTGAGCGGGAGCCGAGCAGCGCATGGGACGCTATACCGGCTTCATCGCCCTCGGCCTCATGATCGCGGCGGCAGCCGTTTACAGCTTCCTGCCAGCGGATGCGCCGGTCGAGCGGGCTTCGCCATCAGCCTCTCCGCAGACAGAGATGCCTTCGACTTCGCGCGACGAAGCGAAGGAATTGGGCACATCTGCCGCGAGCAATGTCCCGCAAGGCAGTGGCTTTGATTTCTACGTGCTCTCCCTCTCCTGGTCGCCGACCTTCTGTGACGGCGAAGCTGCCGGCCGCAACCGCGAGCAATGCGGCGGGGCCAAAGACTTCGGTTGGGTGGTGCACGGGCTTTGGCCGCAGAACGAAAAAGGCTGGCCGGAGAACTGCCCCACACCGGAAGGCAGTCGCGTGCCCGAGCGGATCGGACGGACCGTGATCGACATCATGCCGAGCATGGGGCTGATCGGTCACCAATGGCGCACGCATGGTTCGTGTTCCGGGCTTGGCATGCAGGACTATTTCACGCTGGTGCGCGAGGCCCATGAGCGCATTCGCATCCCGCCGGAACTCGCCACGGTCTCCACGGAAAGCCGGACATCGCCGCAGGCCGTGGAGGCAGCCTTCATCCGCAGCAATCCGGGGCTCACCCGCTCGGCAGTCGCCGTGACCTGTGATAGGGAGAGAGTCGACGAAGTCAGGATCTGCCTCGACCGGTCGCTTGGCTTCCGCGCCTGCCCTGAGGTCGACAGCCGGTCCTGCCGCCGCTCCGAGATCACGATCCCGCCTACGCGTTAACTCGCCACGAGAGCCACAGGAAACCATCATGAAGCTGCTCTTCGCGCCCGCCTCGCCCTATTCGTCCAAGGTTCGCATGGCGGCCCGCCATCTCGGCATCGAACTGGAAGAGGTCAGGGTCAACACGGCGGAGAACCCGTCGGAACTCGTCGACGCCAATCCGCTCGGCAAAATCCCGACGCTGATCACCGACAATGGCACGGCCATCTTCGACAGCCGGGCGATCATGCAATATCTGCACCGCCTGTCCGACAAGCGTCTCTATCCGAAGAAGGACGAGAAGCGGACCGAAGCCGATGTGCTCGAGGCCCTGGCCGACGGGATCGCCGACTGCCTGCTCGCCATCGTCTACGAGAAGCGCTTCCGGCCGCCGGAACTCGTCAGCCAGGATGTGATCGACCGGCAATGGGCGAAGATCAATCGTAGCCTCGATCATCTCGACAAGCACCTGCCAAAGATGGGCAAGAAGCTGCATGGCGGCCACTTTGCGCTGGCATCCACCCTCGGTTACCTGATGTTGCGCTTCCCCGGCGAATGGGAAAATGGTCGGGCCGCGCTCACCGAATGGCCGGCAAAGTTCGCCAAGCATTTCGAGCCCTACCCGGCCCTCAGGCCGAAAGCCTGACCTCATACAGCTTTCCGCCAGAATCAAAAAAGCCGGGACGATGCCCCGGCTTTTCTCTTATTCTCGATCACGTGGATCAGAACTTGACGCCCATGCCGACCTTGACCGAATGGTCGTCGAAGCCGCGGGAAATGGTCGAACCACCGAGGTTGAAGTCGCGCTTCTGGTAGTCGCTATAGCGATATTCGACGCGAGCCGTGATGTTGTCGGTGACGAAGGTTTCGACACCAGCACCAACCGTGTAGCCGGCTGCCAGCTTCTCGTCGTTGGTGCCGCCGCCTTCCAGCTCGTGGTTGGCAACAGCCAGACCAGCCGTACCGTAGACCATGAAGGGGTTCAGATCGTAACCGACGCGACCACGGACCGAGCCGTTGACGCCCTGGGTGCCCTTGAGCGCACCGACCGGAGCCTGGCTGCCGGCCGAACCGTCTTCACCGGCGTAGCTGATGTCAGCTTCTGCACCGTAAACGATCGAGCCGTTCTGCATGTTGTAACCACCGTAAAGGGTGCCGCCGAGGTCCTTGGCGTCACGGCCGTTGTCCGAGCCGGTGAACTTGCCGAAGTCGTAGGTCAGACCACCACCGACATAGGCACCCGACCAGTTGCCGGCCGGTGCAGAGTAGGATTCGGTCGCCATCGGGGCTTCCGGTGCCTGGTAGATGGCGTCGGCTGCCTGGGCGGCGAAAGCTGCGAACGAGGTGGCGGATGCCAGAAGCATGATCTTGAGGTTACGCATGTTAGTCTCCTTTCGGTTCCCGGCCGCTCTTCACTAAGAACCAACGGCGGCCTGAACGTTAGTGGGTAATCTGTCCGTTCCGACTGTCTAGATGAATAGAAATTGAGGAAATGAAAGAGCGGAAATGTGAATTCTTTGTGGCGCAGCCATGACCAAATCGGGACGTTGCTTAAAAGACACAAACGATTCGTTAACCATAACAAATGTTTTACGCGATTTACTGAAGATTTCATAAAATTATACTTGCGCTATACGCAGACGCCGCCAAGCAAAGACCGCAAGAAGTTTCAGATATGCCCCGTTTAAATATCGCGCTGGCGCCATATATGCAGCGCAACACCACTGACAGAACAAGGTAAGACAGATGCAAAACGGCATCCCGAAGGTGGCTTTGGTCACTGGATCCGCAAAACGACTTGGCCGCGCCATCGCCGAAGACTTGGCCGCTCATGGTTTTGCCGTGGCATTGCATGCGAACGGTTCGCTGGATGCGGCAGAGGCGGTGGCCCGCGACTTGCGATCCGAGGGAAAACGCGCCATTGCGCTGAAGGCGGACCTTGGTAACATTTTCGAGACCGGATCTCTGATTCCGCAGACCGAGGCCGAATTCGGGCCTGTCGGGCTGCTCGTCAACAATGCCTCGATCTTCGAAGACGACTCTGCGGTCGATTTCGATCCCGAAATCTTCGACCGCCACTTCAATCTGCATGTCCGGGCTCCGGCGATATTGAGCGGCGCCCTCGTCAAGGCGCTGCCTGAGGGTCGATCGGGCCTAATCGTCAACATCATCGACCAGCGCGTGCTGGCGCTGAAGCCGACCTTCTTTTCCTATACGCTGTCCAAGGCGACGCTCTGGACAGCCACCCAGACGCTCGCCCAGGCCTTCTCTCCGCGGGTGCGGGTGAATGCGATCGGCCCCGGCCCCACCTTGATTTCGGAGAGGCAGCGGCCGGAAGATTTCCAGGCGCAGGTGGACAGCCTTCCGCTGAAACGAGGCCCGTCGCTCGACGAATTCGGGCGAACGATCCGCTTTCTTTTTGACACGCCGTCGATCACCGGCCAAATGATCGCCTTGGATGGGGGCCAGCATCTGATTTGGCACGGCACGGAGATCAATGAATGAATGGAGGAAAGCTGCCCGACGGCGGCATTCTCTATGACGGCACGGAAGACGATGACGACGAAGTTGCGGTCGAGGTGGAAGCCTCCCGCCCCGGCGTCGAGATCGACTGGCATGTCGATGGCCTTGATGAAACAGGGCTCACCGGCGCCGATCTGATTGCCGAATTCGTCAAGCGGCTGCCCAATGCGCCTGGCGTCTATCGCATGCTGAACAAGGCCGGCGAGGTCATGTATGTCGGCAAGGCGCGCAGCCTGAAGAAGCGCGTCAGCAATTATGCCCAGGGCCGTGTGCATTCGAACCGCCTGTCACGCATGGTGCGGGACACGGTGCATATGGAATTCGTCACGACCCGAACCGAGGTCGAGGCCCTGCTGCTCGAAGCCAACCTGATCAAGCGCCTGCGTCCACGCTTCAACGTGCTGTTGCGCGACGACAAGAGCTTTCCCTATATCCTGATCACCGGAGATACCCGGTCGCCCGCGATCTACAAGCATCGTGGCGCCCGTGCCCGCAAGGGCGACTATTTTGGCCCCTTTGCTTCGGCGAGTGCTGTCGGCCGCACGATCAACTCGCTGCAGCGCGCGTTCCTTCTGCGCACCTGTACCGACAGCGTCTTCGAAAGCCGCACACGGCCCTGCCTACTCTATCAAATCAAGCGCTGTTCGGGCCCCTGCACGCATGAGATCAGCGATCAGGATTATGCCGGCCTCGTGCGCGAGGCGAAGGACTTCCTGTCGGGCAAGAGCCAGAACGTCAAGGAAGCCATGGCGCGCGCCATGAACGAGGCGGCCGAGGATCTCGACTTCGAGCGCGCCGCCGTGTTTCGCGACCGGCTTGCGGGCCTCAGCCATGTCCAGAGCCATCAGGGCATCAATCCGGCGGGTGTGGACGAGGCCGACGTCTTTGCTATCCATCACGAAGGCGGGCTGTCCTGCATTCAGGTGTTCTTTTTCCGCGCCAGTCAGAACTGGGGCAACCAGGCCTATTTCCCCAAGGCCGATCCGCAGCTCAGCGCAGCCGAAGTGCTCAACTCCTTCCTTGCGCAATTCTATGACGACAAGCCCGTGCCCCGTCTGATCCTTCTGTCCGAAGAGGTCGAGGAACAGGACCTGCTGGCGACTGCGCTTTCCGAAAAGGCCGGCCACAAGGTGGCGATCAGTGTGCCACAACGCGGGGAAAAGAAGGATCTCGTCGATCATGTGAATGCCAATGCGCGAGAGGCGCATGGCCGCAAGCTCGCCGAAACCGCCTCGCAGTCACGGCTGCTGGCCGGTCTCGCCGAAACCTTCCAGCTGCCTTACGTGCCGCGCCGGATCGAGATCTATGACAACTCCCATATCATGGGCACCAATGCCGTCGGCGGCATGGTGGTCGCCGGGCCTGAAGGCTTCGTGAAGGGGCAGTACCGCAAGTTCAACATCAAATCGACCGACATCACGCCGGGCGACGACTTCGGCATGATGCGCGAAGTGATGACCCGGCGCTTCTCGCGCCTGCTGAAGGAAGAGGGCAAGCCGGATCGCAGTGTGGCGCCCGAGGACAGTGCGGACACCCCCTTCCCTGCCTGGCCGGATGTGATCCTGATCGACGGTGGTCAGGGCCAGATGTCGGCAGTCCGCAAGATCCTTGCCGATCTCGACATCACCGAGAGCGTGATCGCCATCGGCGTTGCCAAGGGTGTGGATCGCGACGCGGGGCGCGAGCGCTTCTTCGTTGACGGCAAGCCCGACTTCACGCTGCCGCCGCGCGACCCGGTCCTCTATTTCATCCAGCGCATGCGCGACGAAGCGCATCGGTTTGCGATCGGCTCGCATAGGGCGCGGCGCAAGAAGGAAATGGTCAAGAACCCGCTCGACGAGATCTCCGGTATCGGCCCGACGCGCAAGCGGGCGCTGCTGCAGCATTTCGGCACAGCCAAGGCCGTGTCCCGGGCGGCGGTCAGCGATCTGATGGCCGTCGAGGGCATCTCGGAAGCCGTGGCGCGGCTGATCTACAACCATTTTCACGAAAGCAGCGGTGACTGACACGGAAACGACGCATCCGGGGTCAAGATGATGATACAGACGGTTCAGAATTCTTGAGTTGACGGCCCCGACGGAAACCCATCACATCACTCAGAGCACCAGACTTCAAAGACAGGGCATCATGGCTTCGCGCGCATACAACATCCCCAATCTCCTCACCTACGCCCGCATCCTGGCCGTGCCGCTGATCGTTGTCTGCTTCTTCCTCGAAGGCCGTCTGCAGAGCTCCGACTTTGCGCGGTGGTCAGCGCTGACGATCTTTGTCGTCGCCTCGATCACTGACTATCTCGATGGCTATCTCGCCCGGATCTGGAACCAGACCTCGAATATCGGCAAGATGCTGGACCCGATCGCCGACAAGCTGCTGATCGCCTCCGTTCTGCTCTTGATGGCAGCAGACGGCACGATCGCGGGCTGGTCGCTCTGGGCTGCCATCACCATTCTGTGCCGCGAGATCCTGGTGTCCGGGCTGCGTGAATATCTGGCGGCGCTGAAGGTGTCCGTGCCTGTGACCCAGATTGCAAAGTGGAAGACGACCGCGCAGATGTTTGCGCTCGCCTTCCTGCTCGCCGGTCCCGCAGGCGACAAGGTGCTGCCCTATACGACGGAGGCCGGCATCACGCTCCTCTGGATCGCCGCGATCCTGACCATCTATACCGGCTACGACTATTTCCGCGCCGGCGCGAAGCACATGGTCGATTGAGATGGTGAAGCTCGTCTACTTCGCCTGGGTTCGCGAGCGTATCGGCAAGGGTGAGGAAGAACTCGACATCCCGGCCGAGGTCAAAACGGCCGGCGATCTTGTATCCTGGCTTGCAACGCTCGGCGAAGGCTATGAGGAGGCCTTGCGCTTCCCCAAGGCAATCCGCGTTGCGGTCAATCAGGAACATGTCGAACACCATGAAGCAATCGCGGGCGCCCGTGAGATCGGGATCTTTCCGCCGATGACCGGCGGCTGAGAAGCATCCCGCTGGAGGACAAGCCGTGACGGCCAAGCCTGCCCCCACCATCCGCGTGCAGCGGGACGATTTCGATGCCGCAGCAGAATCGCGCGGCTTGACAGCCGGCCGCAAGGATATCGGCGCCATCGTCTCCTTCGTTGGCCTTTGCCGCGACGAGGCGGGCACGCTTTCCGCGCTCGAACTGGAACATTATCCGGGCATGGCTGAAGCCGAGATGATGCGGATCGGCAGATTGGCGATCGAGCGCTTCTCGCTTCTAGGGCTCACCGCCATCCACCGCTTCGGGCGGGTCGAGGCCGGAGAACAGATCGTCCTCGTCATTGCCGCCGCCCCCCATCGTCAGGCCGCCTTCGACGGCGCCAATTTCGTCATGGATTTCCTGAAGACCTCCGCGCCCTTCTGGAAGAAGGAACACAATCAGGATGGGTCGAGCGGCGACTGGGTCGCGGCCAAGGATGCCGACGACAGCGCGTGGGATCGGTGGAGCCGATAGCCGGCTCGCATAAAAAACCGGAGCCTTTCGGCCCCGGTTCTTCAATTCTTCCAGTGTATTGAGACCTTCGCCTCAGGACCTGATTCAGCCGACGATCTCGGTGTCGGCGAACCAGTAACTGATTTCCTGGGCAGCGGTTTCCGGAGCGTCCGAACCGTGAACCGAGTTTTCGCCGATCGAGAGGGCGAACATCTTGCGGATGGTGCCTTCGTCAGCATTGGCCGGGTTGGTGGCGCCCATGATTTCGCGGTTCTTGAGGATGGCGTTTTCGCCTTCGAGAACCTGAACGACGGTCGGGCCCGAGGTCATGCCTTCAACCAGTTCGCCAAAGAAAGGGCGTTCCTTGTGAACGGCGTAGAAGCCTTCGGCTTCGCGCTGGCTCATCCAAACGCGCTTCGAAGCAACGACGCGCAGGCCGTTGTCTTCGAAGACCTTGGTGATGGCGCCGGTCAGGTTGCGCTTGGTGGCGTCGGGCTTGATCATCGAGAAGGTGCGTTCAATCGCCATCTGTCTCATCCTTTTGTCTGTCAGGGAAAGTGGGCGGTATCTACCCGCCCCGAATCACGAAGACAAGAGGGGTTCGACAATTTCACGGCGACGTCACAATCGGCCGGTTTTTGCCCTGTCAGGCGACCTCACGGGCGACGCCGTCATGGAGTTCGAGACAGCGGTCGAACCAGAGGCTCACCGGATCATCCGCCGGCAGGTGAATGGCGCCCGTGGTGACCCTCAGCCATTGCAAGGCACCGAACAGAATATAGTCACCAAAGAGCGGGGTTGCTCCACCGACGAAGGGCTGGAAGGCCAGCATGTGGCGGAGTGGCTGGAGCGCTGCGGGCAAGGCGGCAATTGCGGCGTCGCGACCGGCGGCCATGTCCTCCAAGGTCCGTCCGAGTCTTTCCTCACGGCTCTTGCGGAAATAGGCCTGGTCGGTGGGCGCGAGCATGTCGTGGATGTCGACGAGGGCGATCTTCGTGATCGCGCCGTGGACCACATGCTGCGAATAGCCCTCGACCAGGCGTGCCGCGGCGACCCCGCCCTGTCCGCCGAACAGGCTCGGCTGCTCGGGATAGGCCTCCTCCAGATAGAGCGCGATCCGAAAGCTGTCGGAGATCAGTTCCTGGCCGTCCCGGAGGATCGGGACCGTTTTGGAGAACCCGCCTTCGACAGTTGGGATCGCCGTGAAGGCGAGCGGCCGCTCTTCGAAGTCCAGTCCCTTGTGATGAAGGGCCATCACGACCTTCCAGCAATGGGGCGAGAAGGGACGCGCGGCATCGGCGCCGCACAGCGAATAGAGGGTCATCGTCATCGGGTTCTCCTGATTTTGCGCCAGACAAGCCGATCCCGGGGCTGGATGCAAATCAGCATTTTTCATGGAACTCATCACACCCATTTCGGTCGAACCCGGCTAGACTGGGTGCAGGACCAAATTCAGGAGTGCACCATGCAGAACTATCAGATGCTCGCGGACTACAATGCCTGGGCCAACAGGCTGCTTTATTCTGCCGTCGCGGACCTCTCGACCGAAGAACTCCACCGCGATACCGGCGCCTTCTTTGGATCGATCTTCGCCACGCTGAGCCACATCCTAACCGCAGACCGGATCTGGCTGAACCGGTTCACCGGCGAAGGCCCGATGCCCCGCGCGCTGGATGAGCGCCCCTATGATGACTTCGAGGATCTGCGAGCGGCTCGGCTGGAAGAAGACACACGGATCATCCGCTATGCGCAGAGCCTGACCGCGGAGAAAATCGAGCGGCCGTTCACCTATTCGCCGGTCGGTTCATCCGAGGTCCTGGCGCTGAAGCTCTGGCCGGCACTCACCCATGTCTTCAATCACCAGACCCATCATCGCGGACAGGTGCATGCCGGATTGACAGGACTGGGCAAGCCGAGCCTCAGCCTCGACCTGATCTATTTCGTCCGCGGCGAGGGCCAGCAGTGGCTTTGAGACGCGACAGAGGCCTGACGGAGCCCTGAAACGGAAATGGGGCCACGACGATCGTGGCCCCAAGTCTTTCGTGCGAATATGGGTTGCCTGCGGTCAAGCGGCGCGACGGGTTCCGGAACCCGTCTTCGATCCGGTCTTGAACTGCGCCATCAGGTGGTCCAGCGTGGTGGCCTCCTGGACGAGTTGCTGGATCGCAGCGCTCGACTCCTCCACCATCGCAGCATTCCGCTGAGTGTTCTTGTCGATGTGCCCGACCGCCTGATCGATCTCGGCAAGGCCCTGCGCCTGGCTCTTGGCACCGTCGATGATCTTGCAGATCTCGCGGCTGATCGACTGCACCTCGGTCGCGATCGTGCTCAAAGCCTCGCCGGCCTGATCGACCAGCGATACGCCGTTGCGCACTTCTTCCCCGGATGCGTTGATGAGGGTCTTTATCTCCTTCGCTGCGTTGGCGGAGCGCTGAGCGAGTTCGCGGACCTCCTGTGCGACGACGGCAAAACCCTTCCCGGCCTCACCGGCACGTGCGGCTTCGACGCCGGCGTTCAGCGCCAGAAGATTGGTCTGGAAGGCAATCTCGTCGATGACGCCGATGATGTTTGAAATCGACTGCGAGGACTGCTCGATACGGCTCATGGCAGAGACCGCGTCGGTTACGATCGTGCCGGATCGTTCCGCACCCATCCTTGCCTGGTTGACCAACTTGCCGACCGAATCCGCGACAGACGCGGTTTCCTTCACGGTGGCCATCACGCTGGACAGAGCGCTCGCGGTTTCCTCGACCGACGCGGCCTGGCGCTCGCTGCGGGCGGAGAGATCGTTGTTGGCCTGGCCGATCTGGCCCGTACCGTTGCGGAGGACGGAGGCCACCTGACCGACCTGAGAAACGACGACTTCGAGCTTCTGCACGGAGGTATTGAAGGACGTGCGCAGTTCATCAAGCGGGCCTGAGAAGGCGCTGTCGATGCGGCAGGAGAGGTCCCCCTCCGCCAGTTTCTGCAGCGACTTGGCGAGTTCGGAAACGGCGTAGTCCACCGCTTCGGCTTCCCGCGCCTTTTCCGCTTCCCGCTTGCGGCGGTCAGCATCGGCAGCGGCATCGGTTCGCTTGACGTGATCGGCCATCTCTACGGCCTCGCGCTCGGCGGCGACTGCTTCGGCAACAGCCTTGTCGGAGACATCGAACGCCTTGACGACGGCCGAGGTCAGAGCGATCAGGACGATGCTCTGGACGATCAGCACCACTGCATGCAGGACGACACGCGAGAAGTCGGAATCACCCGGGAAGACCGCCAAGGGCATCGCGACATACAGCAGCAGATGGTGGACCGCGACGAGCGCGGCGTAGCCGATAATGGCCTTCCAATCGATCCAGGCGGCACAGATCGCCAGGCTCGCGAAGAAGTACATGTGGATGTCGATTTGGAGCGGCGAGCCCTGGAAGGCGAAAACGAGAATAGCGACCGTCGCCGCATTCGCCATGGAGGTAACCATGCGGGTGGTCGCGCCGGTACGATCCCTTGTCCACAACAGTGTGGCCGGCACCAACAAGGCGAGAGTCGCCAGGATCATAGTCCAGTCGACACCTTGCTCGCGGACGAGATTGCGGATGACGATCAGGGCAAAGTTGATCCAGAGCAGTCCGACGATGCCGTAGGAGATCCTATCTCTGAGCTTATTCAGTTCATTCATGTGTTCATTCCTTGCAGGCAACCAAGCGCCAGATCATGGTTGATGACGAGCAAAGCGCCCGCATCGAGAAGCCGCTCCGGGAAGTCGGGGGCTTGTGAATAGGCGACCGACATCCAGGGCACTCTTCCGGCCCAGACGAATGCTCCCTCTGCCCGGTCGATGACGGCCATCGAACCGGCCGCATTTTCAGCCGGTGAGGTCACGACGAGGACAAAGGGGCCGGATGGTTTCGCGGCTATGACAGCGACAGTGGCAACCGCCAGGGAGAAGTAGACCGCAGGAATAAGGGATTTCATGGTGCCTACGTATGTTCGCCGTTCGTGTGCTGAGGAGGTTATTCCCCAGCAGTTTTTCAGAGCATCAGCAAGCCACACATATCTCTAAAATATAATTAACCGAAGTGCGCAACCCCCCTATTTTTCAGGGCAATTCAGATTTGGCAAAATGCAAACGGAAGCCCTGAAGCACGCCTCTGCCTTAACCGTTTCGTATGTGATGCCGTGTTACGAGACCTGAACTCTGCGGGTATAGCTCCGGCTTCCCGCAGATAGAACGCAACTCATCGCATGATCAGGACGGTTTTGATGAGCGGACTTCCAGACGATCTCCAGAAGATCACAATCTTCATGATGAAGCATCAGATCGCAGGACTCCCCCGCAACTTCGAACTTGTCCATGAAGCCTTTGCCGGCGGCAAATCGGATCTTGCGCGTGAGCTTGCAGCCCTTGGTGCCCGCCCGACACAATCGGCGCTCGACCAGCTCGGCCTCAAGCACCGGCTTGCCGGCCATTGCGGAGTCTCCGCCGAGCGCCTGCAGGACGAAACGCTGAAAACGCTGACGTGGCTCAGCGACCAACTGTCGCTCGGGCTGACGCAGAAGCGGGCGTTCACGAACTCGGTGGAAGGCGTTATCCGCTCGATCCGCGAGGATGTCACCGTCGGTATCGACCAGTTGCTCGGCGAGCTGGATCTGCTCTCCTCGATTGCCGGGGACATGATCAAGGCGGAAACCGCACTCTCCTCCGATGTGGCAGAGGGGCTGGACAGCCTGAATGCTGCAGACCGCGCCATTCGCGCGGCGCAGGCTGCGATGAAGCGCGATCACCTGACCGGGCTTGCGAACCGCATCAGCCTCTTCCAGACACTGGAGGAGGTCCATTCGGCCGCCTCGGCGGCCAAGCCGAGCGCGCTTGTGCTGATCGAAGTTCTCGATCTTCCCGGACTGCAGCACCAGTATGGCGACGAAGCGGTCAGCAAACTCATACGTGGTCTGGCGACCATCTTCCGCAAGGCGATCAAGAAGCACGACTTCATCGCCCGGATCGAGGCTGACACCTTTGCCTTCGTCTTTGATGGCATCAATGCCGACGAGGCACACATCATCGCCGAACGGCTGTTCACGACGGCGGATAACAATCTGGTCTTCGCGTCCGAGACTTCGCCGGGTTCCGGCGGGCTGCCGCTGGCGATCGGTCACGCCATGGCACACGAAGCCGCCGATCCAACAAGCTGGCTCGCCATTGCCAAGACCGCCACGATCCTGGCACGACAAAACCCGCGCCAGCCGATCATCGGCTACAAGCCCGGACAGCGCCAGGTCGCGTAACGCTCGGCACCCCTCGCCCGCTTGCCTTTGGCCGTGACATCGGCCAAAAGCCAGAGCCATGATCACGATCAACGATATCTCCGCCCGCATTGCAGGCCGCCTGCTCATCGACCACGCCAGCGTCGCGCTGCCGGCCGGCACCAAGGCTGGCCTTGTCGGCAAGAACGGTGCGGGGAAATCCACGCTGTTTCGCATCATCACGGGCGATCTGGCCTCCGAAAGCGGCAATATCTCCATCCCGAAGAACGCGCGCATCGGCCAGGTGGCGCAGGAAGCGCCGGGAACGGAAGACTCGCTGATCTCCATCGTACTTGCCGCAGACAAGGAGCGCGCAGCCCTGCTCGCCGAGGCCGAGACGGCGACGGATCCGCATCGCATTGCCGAAATCCAGACCCGGCTTGCCGATATCGGCGCGCATTCGGCGGAAGCGCGTGCGGCAACCATTCTCTCCGGCCTCGGCTTCGACCATGAGGCGCAGTTGCGCCCGGCCTCGTCCTTCTCCGGCGGCTGGCGCATGCGCGTGGCGCTCGCCTCGGTGCTGTTTGCCGAGCCCGATCTGCTGCTGCTCGACGAGCCGACCAACTATCTCGACCTCGAAGGCACGCTGTGGCTCGAAGATTACGTGCGGCGCTATCCGCATACGGTCATCATCATCAGCCACGACCGGGATCTCCTGAACACCGCCGTCAATTCGATCATCCATCTCGATCAGAAGAAGCTGACCTTCTATCGCGGCGGTTATGACAGCTTCGAGCGGCAGAAGGCCGAGAATGACGAATTGCAGATGAAGGCCAAGGCGAAAAACGACGCCGCGCGCAAACATCTGCAGAGCTTCATCGACCGCTTCCGCGCCAAGGCCACCAAAGCCAAGCAGGCCCAGAGCCGCATCAAGGCGCTAGAGCGCATGGGCACGGTCGCCGCCGTCATCGAAGACCATGTTCATCCGATTACCTTCCCGAAGCCCGAAAAGCAGCCGGCCTCCCCGATCGTTGCAATCTCCGGCGGCGTGGTCGGCTACGAGCCGGGCAAGGCGATCCTGAAGAACCTCAACCTGCGCATCGACAATGACGACCGCATCGCGCTGCTCGGTTCGAACGGCAACGGCAAGTCGACCTTCGCCAAATTCATTTCCGGCCGGCTGGAGGCCCAGGGCGGCCAGCTGAAAACGGCCTCAAGCCTGAAGATCGGCTTCTTCGCCCAGCACCAGCTGGACGACCTCATCCCGAATGAGAGCCCGGTTGCCCATGTGCGCCGGCTAATGCCGCTCGAGCCGGAAGCCAAGGTGCGTGCCCGCGTCGCGCAGATGGGGCTTGCGACGGAAAAGATGGAGACGGCTGCCAAGGATCTCTCGGGCGGCGAGAAGGCCCGCCTGCTGATGGGGCTTGCCGCCTTCCACGCCCCGAACCTGCTGATCCTCGACGAGCCGACGAACCACCTCGACATCGACAGCCGCAAGGCGCTGATCGAGGCGCTCAACGACTATGAGGGCGCCGTTATCCTGATCAGCCATGATCGCCACTTGATCGAGGCGACCGTCGACCGGCTCTGGCTTGTGAACAACGGCACGGTCACCAGCTTCGACGGCGACATGGAAGAGTATCGCTCGCTGATCATCGCCTCGGGCAAGAAGCCGGTGGAGAAGGACAAGGGCGACGGCGGCGCTGATACCGTCAACAAGGCCGAGCAGCGCAAGGCGGCTGCCGACAGGCGCGCGAGCCTTGCACCACTCAAGAAAAAGATCAACGAAGTCGAGGCCTTGACGAAGAAGCTGGAGACTTTGATTCAGGCGCTCGACAAGGAGCTTGCCGATCCGGCGCTTTACGAAAAAGCGCCAGCCAAGGCGGCTGAAAAGGCCAAGCAGCGCGGAGAAGCGGCGGCAAAGCTCTCGGCGGCGGAAGAGCAATGGCTGGAGCTTTCCGCCGAATACGAAGAGGGCATGGCCGGCTGAAGCTCGCCTTTCTTGTTGAACCTTTGAATATACACTATCTTGAGAGCGTATATTCACGAGGTGAAGCCATGCCACTCTATGTCCGTGATGAACGAGTGAACCAGCTCGCCGAACAGGCGCAGAAGATCCTGAAAGCCCCGACCAAGACGGATGCCATCCGCCAGGCGCTCGAGCGCGTGGTCGAAGCGGAAGAGCAGCGGCCGCCGCTCGCCGAGCGGCTGGAGAAGATCAAGCAGCGCTACCAGGGCATGGGAAAAGTCGATCCCAATTTTAACGAGAAAGCATTCCTGGACGAAATGTGGGACGATAACTGATGTTTCTCGATACATCGGCGATCATCGAGTATTTTCTGGAGGGGCCGGAATACGACCGGGTCGCGATGGCCTTGGCTAACCCGCAAGCCCGTTACTTCGTGTCGCCGACGGTAATCTTTGAGGCGACGACTGTCCTTGCTGGCAAACGTCAGATCGCAGTCAATGAGGCGGCGGCACTCGTCCTCGATTTCCTCGCCGAGCTTGATGCCGAAATCTTGCCGGCCACCCGCGACACTGCGCTTGCCGCCATCGACGCCTTTTCGCGTTATGGCAAGGGGCGCCATCCGGCCCGCCTCAATTTCGGCGACTGCTTTTCCTATGCAGGTGCCAAGGCATCCGGTGGACCCCTTCTCTATGTGGGCGAGGACTTCCGTCGCACCGATCTCGCCTGATCGAATGAACTGACGAAAATGCAAAGGAGCAGCGCCATGGATCTCTTTCTTGAAAAGGATGACGATCCGCAGACGCTGGCCTTTGTTGCCGCACGGAACGCACGTTCTCACGAGGCGCTGGCGACACCTGAAATGGAGGCAGACGCCGAGGCGCTGCGGTCCATGATGGAGCGCCAGGACAGGCTGATCGTGCCAACGCGGCGCGGCGACTGGCTGTTCGACTTCAACCGTTCCCGGGACAATCCGCTCGGCGTGTTGCGCCGACTCCCGGCGACGGATGCGCCGCGGGCCGATGCCGCGTGGGAAACGGTGTTCGATGTCGATGCTTTCTGTGCGCAAGAGGGAAAACGCTGGATCTTCGGCGGCTGTGTCACCTGCCCCTTCGAGCCGACGCGCGTTCTGCTGCGCCTGTCTGACGGTGGCTCAGACCTGACGCGTTTTCTCGAGTTCGATCTCGAAACCAAACGGGTGGTGGACGGCGGCTTCGACACGCCGGCGGTTCGGGCGCAGGCGTCATGGCTCAGTGCCAACGAGATCGCCTATTTCGGATCGATCGACGCCTTTTCCGCCACGCAATCCGGCTGGCCAAGGGTCGGGCGGCGATTGCGTCGGGGCGAAGAGCCGGCAGAGGCTGAGATCCTCTTTGAAGCCGCACCGAGCGACGTCACCGGCTATGGCTTTATCATCGATCCCGAACTCGGCGGCTACACAGGGCCCGACACGCGACAGATCCGCGTATTCATGGCGAACCACGAGATCGGCAAGCTCAGCCTTCATGTCGAAGATGCCGATGGCGTTGCCCGCCGGCTGCCGCTGCCACGGGAAATCGGCTTTGACATCAACCACAGCCACATCCTCTGGCTCGCGAAGAGCGACGAGCAGGTGGCGTCCGGCAGCCTCGTCCTGCAGGCGCTGACACCGTTCGATTCTGAACCTCTCGCGCCAAATCGGCGCGTTCTAGTGGAGCCTTCACCCGGTCGCGCGGTGCATCACTTCACCCTGCTCCGCCACTGGGCGGTCTACACGGTCGACGATCGCCTCTCGCCGGAACTCTATGCACTCGATCTGACGCGAGAGGACGCTGTGCCTCAGCGCATCGACCTGCCAGCCGGCATTGAGGCCCTCTATTTCACGCCGCTGCATGCCGACCTGCATCTGGGAGACGATACACTTCACGTGATCGGCTCCGGCTTCCTGGTGCCGCCGACCCGCTACACGCTCGCCCTTTCCGATCAGGACCGCAATCCGACCAAGGACCCGCTTGCCCTGGTGCCGCAGGAAACATCGCCCGCCTTTTTCGACGCTGAGGGCATGAGCAGCGAACTTCTCGAAGCGACATCAGAGGATGGCACCAAGGTGCCTTACCATCTGGTGCTGCCGAAGGCGTGGACGAAGGGCGAGCTTCCGGTTCTGATCTATGGCTATGGCGGCTTCGCCGTTCCGCTTGCGCCGCATTATTCCGGGACCACCGGACGGTTTCTGGAGCAGGGTGGCGCCTATGTGCAGGCCTATATCCGCGGCGGCTCAGAACTGGGGCCGGACTGGCACACCCCCGTAAAGCGTGAAGGCCGCCACAAGGCATACGAGGACTTCGTCGCGATCGCCCGCGATCTGGTGAAGCGTGGCTATACCAATCCATCGCGCATTGCCTGCACCGGCGGCAGCAATGGCGGCCTGCTTACTGGGGTCATGCTGACGCGTTATCCTGATGATTTCGGCGCCGTCTGGTGCCGGGTTCCGGTGCTCGACATGACCCGCTTCCATCTCTTCCCGGCCGGACGGGCGTGGATGGACGAATACGGCAATCCCGACGACGAGGACGACCGCACCTATCTCCTCGCCTACTCACCGCTGCATCAGGTTAAACCGGCATCGGACCAAGCCTATCCGCCCGTCTATATCGAAAGCTCCAGCAACGACGACCGAGTGCATCCGTCGCATGCGCGGCGCTTTGCGATGCGGCTGGAAGAGGCCGGACACCTGCCGCTCTTCCATGAATACGGTTCCGGTGGCCATGGCGGGGCCGGCAACTCGGCGGAAATGGCGCGACGGACCGCCATGGGCTACAGCTTCTTGCGCCAGACGATCATGAAAGCCTGATATCGATAAAGGGCGCCGCTGAGCCGGCGCGCCCCAATCAGGCCTTTTTCTCCCAGCGCCCCTCTGGGCTCTGTTGCCAGTAGGTCAGCGTGTGCCCCTGGCCCTTCAGACGTTTCCATTGCGAGCGGGCCCCCTCCAGTTGTTCCGTGTCGTAGCCGTCGAAGACGAAGACGACGCGGTCATAGGGCAGCTCATCCGGCGGCTCGGCGCCATCGACCAAAAAGCGCACGCTCGCCTGGTTGATGTTTTCGGTACCCGTCGTCAGCAGCACCGGTTGGCGATCCGGAGAGGCGCCGTCTTCCGTGCCATGCGGCAGAAAACTCTCGTCCCGATAGGTCCAGAGATGCGCATCGAGCGCATCCCGCCGTTCGGGGTCACGTGTCTGGACGGCCACGCGCCAGCCGCGCTCGACGCTCTTTTCCAGGAGCGGCGGGAGCGCGTCTTCCAGCTTCGATTCCGTCAGATGGTAGAAGAGAACATCGGCCACAGAGGCAGTCACCGCCATCAGGATTCGTAATTCGCGCGAACGAGTTCATCGAGCAGGCGAACGCCATAGCCCGAACCCCAGGACTGGTTGATCTCATCGTGCGCCGAACCCATCGCTGTGCTTGCGATGTCCAGATGCGCCCAGGGCGTATCCTTGACGAAGCGCTTCAGGAACTGAGCGGCCGTGATCGAACCTGCCTGGCGACCGCCGGTGTTCTTCATGTCGGCGAATTTGGAGTCGATGAGCTTGTCGTACTCCTTGCCGAGCGGCATGCGCCACAGGCGCTCGTTGGTCGTCAGGCCCGCAGCGAGAAGCTTCTCAGACAGTTCGTCGTCGTTGGAGAACAGGCCCGCATGCACACTGCCGAGGGCTACGCCGATCGCCCCGGTCAGCGTCGCCAAGTTGATCATGAAGGCAGGCTGGAAACGATCGTTGCAATACCAGAGGGCATCGCAAAGCACGAGGCGGCCTTCCGCATCCGTGTTGATCACCTCGATCGTCTGGCCCGACATCGATGTCACGATATCGCCCGGGCGCTGGGCATTGCCGTCGGGCATGTTTTCGACGAGGCCGAGGATGCCGATGGCATTGACCTTTGCCTTGCGGGCGGCAAGCACATGCATCAAGCCCGCGACGGCGGCAGCACCGCCCATGTCACCCTTCATGTCCTCCATGCCGCCAGCCGGCTTGATCGAGATGCCGCCAGTATCGAAAACCACGCCCTTGCCGACAAAAGCGATCGGCTTGTCTTTCGACTTTCCGCCCTTCCACTGCATCACGACGAGGCGCGGCGGACGCACCGAGCCCTGGGCGACGCCGAGAAGCGCGCCCATGCCGAGCTTCTTCATCTCTTCTTCCGTCAGGATCTCGACCTCGACACCGAGCTTTTCGAGGTCCTTCGCCTTGGCGGCGAATTCGAGCGGACCGAGAACATTCGCAGGCTCATTGACGAGGTTGCGGGCGAGGATCACGCCGTCCGCGACCGCTTCCGTTTCGGCGAAGGCCTTCTTGGCGGCTGAGGCCTCAGCGGTGACGATCGTCACCTTCACCGTCTTTTCAGCCTTGTCTTCCTCGTCTTCCGACTTCTTCTTGGTCCTGTAGGTGTCGAACTTGTAGGCGCGGAGCAGCATTCCAAGCGCGAAATCCGCGACAGCCTTCGGCGAGACCTGAAGTCCGGGGACATCGACGTAGACGGTTACGGTGTCAGCCCCCTTCACCGCCGCCGTGGCAACGCCCCCTGCCTTCAACCAATCATGCGCGGACAGGCTGTCGCCCTTGCCGAGACCGAGGACGACCAGACGGTCGAGCGTCGAGCCGTGCGGGGCGACGATATCGAGGGTCGAAAGGGACTTGCCGGTGAACTTGCCGGACTTCGCGGCACGAGCATAGACGCCCGCCGGATCCGCTTCAGCAGCCCCAGCCGGCTTGTCGGCGCCTGATGTCGTCAACAGAATGGCAAGGCCTTCCGTTGCTGCTTGGGACTTGGCGAAGGAGACGGCGAGTTTCAGCGACATGAAGGGCATCCTAGATACGTGATGAGAAGACTTGTTGGGATCATGGTCTTTTCGCGAACGATGGCAAGAGTTTGACCGGGCATTCCTCATCCAATCCCCCGATTGCGGCCATGGTCGCGCCAGCGTGTCCGATTTATCGCGGTGAAAGAAAAAACAGGATCAGGAAGCCGGGGAAATTGCCATCCCTCGGTCGCCAAAATGCCGCAAGCATTGTAGAGAACGCCAATCCTCGGCGCGACGTCTGCGTGTCGCGCCTGCAAGGGAACCCTATGAAGATACTCGAACAATACATCCTGCGGCGGGTCGTCCTGATGTTCACGACAGCGCTTTTGCCGGTGCTGGCGATCATCTGGACGACGCAGGTATTGCGACGTATCAACCTCGTCACCGATAGTGGCCAGTCGGTCGGGTCCTTCATGCTGCTGGCGACGATGATCCTGCCGACCATCATCGCGACCGTCCTGCCCTTCGCGCTGGTCATCGGCATCACCCACACGCTGACCACGATGAACAATGATTCGGAGCTCGCGGTCATCGATGCCGCCGGAGCACCGAGACGAACGATCCAGCGTCCGCTTCTGATGCTGGCCGGCGGTCTCAGCATCTTTTCGCTGGTGATGCTCGGCTTCGTCGAGCCGGCGATGCGCGTCAATGTGCGGACCATGATCGCGACCGCCTATGCCGATCTTCTCTCTTCGGTCATCGAGGAAAAGACCTTCCGTCAGATCGAGCCCGGCCTTTACGTGCAGATCTCGGAGCGGCAGGCTGGCCGCAAGATGAAGGGACTGCTGGTTGCCGATTCCCGCGACCCCGCATCCGAGCTCATCTATTATGCCCGTGAGGGCGCGGTCGAAGAGACCGGCAAGGCGCTCGTGATGCAGGATGGCGAAGTGCAGCGCAAAGCGCCGAACGGCGATGTGACCGTCATCCGCTTCGACCGCTACGCCTTCGATCTTTCGGACCTTTCGGAGGAGCGCGGCCAGGCCCGCTTCGGCGCCAAGGATCGCGACCTGTTCTACCTGATGGATCCCGATCCACTCGACGAGCGCTATGTCAGCAATCCCAACGACTTCACGGCCGAGCTCCACCGCCGCATCAGCGCGGCCTTCTTCCCGATGGTCTTTGCCCTGATCAGTCTGATGATCTGCGGTGATGCGCGGTCCCACCGTGAGGCGCGATTGCATCCCATGGCCTCGGCGCTCTTGATGT
The DNA here is from genome assembly GCF_016806065.1 of Rhizobium rosettiformans. NCBI lineage: Bacteria > Pseudomonadati > Pseudomonadota > Alphaproteobacteria > Hyphomicrobiales > Rhizobiaceae > Rhizobium > Rhizobium rosettiformans. The sequence goes on along the minus strand of NZ_CP032405.1, from coordinate 2,978,834 downwards.
CGCTCACCATCTTCTGGGCGTCGAACTACGTCACCTCGTTGGTGGAGACATCCCCAGCCTTCGTGCCCCTGCAATATCTGGTACCGCTTGGCAGCGGCGCGGTCGCTGCCTTCATGCTGGCGACGAATCGCAGTCCGCGATTGCCGCGCGCAGTTTCGGCGCTTGTGGGTATGGTGATCACCATGACGCAGAAGCGGCTTGGCACAGGCACCGGGAGCGCCGCATGATCTGGACTCTCGGGCTCTATTTCTTCCGGCGCTACATGATGACGACGCTGTGGTTTTTCCTTGGCGTCGTCTCGATAACCTATCTTATCGACTTCACGGAAACCTCCGGCCGCTATGACGACCTGCCGGGCTATTCCGTGACCGGCGTGCTCTACCTCACTGCCTTGCGGCTGCCTCTGATTCTCCAACAGACGGTGCCGTTTATCGGCCTCTTCGTCGGCATGGCGACGCTGATTGCCCTCAACCGCAAGTCCGAACTGGTCGTCGCGCGGGCGGCTGGCATTTCCGTCTGGCAGTTCATGGCGCCCTTCCTGATCGGCGCCACCCTGATCGGCCTGACGACGACTCTGGTGATCAATCCCCTCGCCGCCTGGGGTGAACGCCAGGGCACCGAAATCGAAACGAAGTGGCGTGAAACGGCCGGCAGCGCGAAACCGGCGCCGATTCCGTGGCTGCGCCAGTCGAGCGGCGACAATGACGTGGCGCTCGGTGCGCGCGCCGTTCTTGAGGATGGCACGCTGCTCGTCGATGCCGTTCTGCTGCATTTCGACCAGGACGGACGCATCGTGCTGCGTCAGGATGCACGCACGGCTTCTTTGAAAGATGGTTACTGGATGCTTACCGACGTTCTCGAGACGCGTCCGGGAGAGATCCAGACGCGACTCGCTGAGGCGCGGGTTGCGACCAATCTCAACGAGGAATTCGTTCAGCAGCGCCTTGCCCGACCGGAAAGCGTTGCTTTTTATGATCTTTTTCAGAAAATTGAAGTTGCCCGATCCTTCGGGATCGCACCTCATGCGCTGGAAACGCAGTTTCACTCGCTGCTTTCACTGCCATTCCTGATGATTGCAATGACGCTGATTGCAGCAACCGTGTCGCTGAAATTCAGCCGTATCAACCAATCGAGAACGGTGATTCTCGGTGGAATATTGTCAGGCTTCGTGCTTTATGTTGTCTCTGTGCTCGTCAGAGCATTCGGAAGCAGCGGCGTCATGCCGCCATATGTTGCGGCCTGGGTCCCAGTTGTCGTAGCCATGGCACTGGGGGCAACGATTCTGCTTCACAAGGAGGATGGTTAGTGGCGGTAAAAGACCGCGGGAATATCAGGAGGCTCTCAGTAGCCCTGCTGACCAGTGTCGCTGTGTGCGCTATGGCGCCCGCTGCGCCTCTCGTGCATGCGCAGAGCCTGTCCGACTCAGCGTCGATGGCAGGTAACGTCCCTGATGACGCGAAGCTGCTTCTGGCAGCCAATGAACTCGTTTATGACCGTGATGCCGAGCGCGTTGTCGCGAACGGCGCGGTGCAGATCAATTATGCCGGCTACCAGATGGTGGCCCGTCAGGTCGTTTACGACCAGAAAACGGGCCGCGTCACAGCGGCGGGCAATATCGAGCTGGTCGAGCCGACCGGAAACCGCATCTATGCGGATTCGCTCGATGTCACCGACAATTTCTCCGACGGCTTCCTGCGTGCCTTGCGCGTGGAGAGCACCGACAACACACGCCTCGTTGCCGAAAGCGCTCAGCGCGTCGGCGGCACGCAGATGATTCTGCACAAGGGCGTGTACACGGCATGTCTTCCCTGCGCGGAAAACCCGTCCCGTCCGCCGCTCTGGCAGGTGAAGGCAGAACGCGTCGTACAGGACGGCACGAAGAAGACCGTGCGGCTCGAAAGGGCCCGGTTTGAACTGTTCGGCAAGTCGCTTGTGACGCTGCCGTTCATCGAGGTGCCTGATAATACCGTCAAGCGGAAGTCGGGCTTCCTGTTCCCGCAGTTCCGCTCGGGCGAAAATGTCGGTTTCGGCATTGCGGTCCCCTACTACATCGCCATTGCACCGGACCGCGACGCGACGATCACCACGACAGGCTTCAGCGCGCAAGGCGTGCTGCTCGAAGCAGAGGTCCGCCAGCGCTTCGAGAAGGGGCAAGCCAATATCCGGATCGCTGGCATCAGCCAGATGAATACGGATGAGTTCACCGCCGGCACGAGCGACGCCGAGCGCGACACGCGCGGCCTCATCGCGTCCAAGGGCGAGTTCAAGATCAATCCGCGCTGGTCATTCGGCTGGGATGTCATGGTGCAGAGCGACAACAATTTCGCACGCACCTACGGCATCGATGGGCTGAATGCGTCAACGAACACCAATGTCGTCTATCTGACCGGCATCGGCGAACGCAATTTCTTCGACATGCGCGGTTACTATTTCGACGTTCAGGATGCGGACCTGAACAATACAGCCGAAAAGAAGCAGGCCACTGTCCTGCCGGTCATCGACTACAGCTACTACGCGCCCGAACTGGTCGCCGGTGGCCAGCTGGCTGGCACCTTGAACTTCACCTCCCTGTCGCGCTTCTCGAGCGAGTTTGCCGACACAAACAGGGACGGCGCATTTGATGTTTATCGCGGGCTGAAGGGCCACATGAACCGCCTGACGGGCGAGCTCGAATGGGAGCGCACTTTCGACGGTCCGGGCGGTTTGCAGATCACGCCGCTTCTGGCTGCGCGCGGCGATGTTTATGGCCTCGCCATGGACGCGCCCGGCAACTACACCGGCGGCTACACGAGCAATGACGCACCTGCTCGCTATTTGCTGACTGCCGGTATCGAAGCCCGCTACCCGTGGCTTATCACGACTGCCAACAGCTCGCATATCATCGAGCCGATCGCGCAGATCTATGCCCGCAACAACGAGGGCTATGCTGGCCAGTTGCCGAACGAAGACGCGCAGAGCTTGGTGTTCGATGCGAGCAACCTCTTCTCGCGCAACAAGTTTTCCGGGTTTGATCGTGTCGAGGGCGGCACACGCGCCAATGTCGGCATGCGCTACACCGGTAGCTTCGACAACGGGATCGGCGTTCGTGCTGTCATCGGCCAGTCCTACCATCTGGCGGGCCTGAATTCCTATGCGACACAGGACCTGCTGGCCGTGGGCTCCGATTCCGGCCTTGAGACTGACGTTTCCGACTACGTCGCATCGGCTGGCTTCGAACTGCCGATCGGGCTTTCGCTGAGTGCCGGTGTGCGGCTCGACGAGGAAACGCTCGATGTCCGCCGTACCGACGTCAACGCGACCTATGCTCAGGACCGGTTTGAAACAAGCCTGACATTTACCCAGGTTGACGCTCGCCCGGCCTACTCGTTCAGCAACGACAACCAGACGGTCACCAGCTCCACGACCGTGAAGGTCACTGAGAACTGGTCGGTGTTTGGCTCGGTCAACTACGACATCGATGCCGACAAGTTCAACCGCCGCAGTGTTGGCATCTCCTATGCCGACGAATGCACGGTCTTCTCGATCGCCTATTCGGACAAGTATGACCCGAATGCCGAGACCGCGAACGACTGGACGATCGGTGGAAAGCTGGTGTTCCGCACCCTCGGAGAGATCAATCTCAGCGACACCTCGTTCGAGTGAGGCAAAGCCGCTGCGATGCAGGTCATTGTTTCGCCGCATGGATTGTGCAATCCGTGCGGCGGTTCTAAAATCCGTTACATGATCTAAGTCCGGAGCAGGCTTCTGCAGTTCGGAGAAAGGATGACAGATGGCTCATGCAAAAAAAGGCACCGGTCTGCTGCTCGCCGGCGTCATCGCGCTGTCCTTAAGCGTCAGCCCGACGCCAATCTTTGCGCCGGCTCAGGCAGCAACATCGGTGGCAGCCGTTGTCAACAAGACCGCGATCACCAGCGCTGACGTCGCGCGCCGCGTGGCCTTCCTCAGGCTGCAGCGTCGCAGCGGCAATCTCCAGCAGATCGCCCGGGAAGAGCTCGTGAACGAGACGCTGAAGCGCGAGGAAATCGCGCGCGTCGGCATGTCCGTCAGCACGGCGGATGTGGATGCCTCGTTCGAACGCTTTGCGTCATCGAACAAGATGTCCGTATCGCAGCTCAATTCCGTGCTCGATCAGGCGGGCGTGGGTGCTGCCCACTTCAAGTCCTTCATCGCCGTCTCGATGAGCTGGCCGCGCCTCGTGAACGCGCGTTACGGGGCAGGCGCACGTGGCCGTTTGTCGAACCAGGATCTCGTGACCCGTCTTCTCGAAAACAAAGAGAAGCCGGTGACGACGGAATATTTCCTCAAGCAGGTGATCTTCGTGGTGCCAGCCTCGAAGAAGGGCATCGTCGGCAAGCGCAAGGCGGAAGCCGAAAAGTCGCGCGCCTCGTTCCCGGGCTGCGATCAGGCCATGGAATTCGCCAAGAACTATCTCGATGTGTCGATCCGTAATCTCGGCCGCGTTCTTGAGCCCGAGATGCCGCCGGAATGGAAGCCGCTGGTCGAAAAGGCAAAGGGTGGCACGACGGCAACCCGCGTGACCGACCGTGGTGTCGAGTATCTTGCCATTTGCAACCAGCGTCAGGTCTCCGACGACGTGGCGGCAGAGGTCGTCTTCCGCGCCGAGGATATCGGCAAGGAACAGCAGGGCGAGAACCCGAATTCCGACAAATATCTGGAAGAACTGCGCTCGAAGGCCCAGATCGTAATGCAATAAGCCTCGAAAGGCCGATCCATGACCAATGGCGTCCTTCCGCTGGCGCTCAGCCAGGGCGATCCGGCCGGTATCGGGCCGGATATCGCTCTTCAGGCGTGGCTGAAACGGGGGGAACTGGCGCTCCCGCCGTTCCTCTATATCGGCGATCCCGAGGTCCTGAAGGTCAGGGCCCGCCAGTTGGAACTCGAGGTTGTTGTCGAGGAGACTGATGCGGCGCATGCAAGCGGCGTCTTCGCCCGGGCGCTTCCGGTTCTTCCCATTCCCACCGGCGTCGACGTCTTGGCTGGCAAGCCGCATGTGGCGAATGCCCGCGGCACGATCGCAGCTATCGAGACTGCCGTTGCGCTTTGCCTCCAAGGTACGGTGCGTGCTGTCGTCACCAATCCGATCGCGAAATCCGTGCTGTACGAGGCCGGTTTCGGTTTTCCTGGCCATACCGAGTTTCTCGCCGATCTCGCGGCGCGGGCAAAGGGTGGCTCCGTCATGCCTGTCATGATGCTTGCCGGCCCGAAGCTCAAGGCCGTGCCGGTGACCATCCATATTCCGCTGAAGGATGTTCCGGGCGCGCTGACGGAAGACCTGATCGTCGACACCTGCCGGATCGTCGCGAAGGATCTCGCCGATCGGTTCGGGATCGCCTCCCCGCGGCTGGCGGTCGCCGGCCTCAATCCGCATGCGGGCGAGAATGGCGCGATCGGCCATGAGGACGACGACATCATCCATCCGGCAATCCGCCGGCTGCGCGATGAGGGCATCGATGCCTTCGGCCCTCTGCCCGCCGACACCATGTTTCACGACGATGCACGCAGCCGCTACGACGTGGCGATCTGCATGTATCACGACCAGGCACTGATTCCGGCCAAGGCACTCGGCTTCGACGACAGCGTCAACGTGACGCTCGGGCTTCCCTTCATCCGTACTTCACCGGACCACGGGACGGCCTTTGGCCTCGCGGGCAGCGGTTTTGCCAAGGAAACCAGCCTCGTCGCAGCCTTGCGGATGGCCGATCGCATGGCGCAGGGCAAGGATACATCCCGCTGATGGCCGCGCTCGATGGACTGCCGCCGCTGCGCGACGTGATCGCGCGTCACGGCCTCGATGCCAAGAAGGCGCTCGGACAGAACTTTATCCTCGACCTGAACCTGACCCAGAAGGTGGCCCGCAATGCCGGTTCGCTCGATGGGGTGACGGTGATCGAGGTTGGGCCGGGTCCGGGCGGCCTGACCCGTGCGATCCTGGCTTTAGGCGCGAAGAAGGTCATTGCCATCGAGCGTGATCCGCGTTGCCTGCCGGCTCTCCAGGAGATTGCCGACCATTATCCCGGTCGCCTTGAGGTGATCGAAGGTGATGCGCTGAAGACCGATTTTGCGAGCCTCGCCCCGGGCGAGCCGGTCAAGATCATCGCGAACCTGCCTTACAATGTCGGCACGCAGTTGCTGGTGAACTGGCTGTTGCCAGGCCAATGGCCGCCCTTCTGGCAGTCCCTGACGTTGATGTTCCAGAAGGAAGTCGGGCAGCGGATCGTGGCACGTGAGGACGACAACCATTATGGCAGGCTCGGCGTGCTCTGCGGCTGGCGAACGGAGGCGCACATGGCCTTCGACATCCCCCCGCAGGCCTTCACACCGCCGCCAAAGGTGACCTCGACCGTGGTCCATCTGGTGCCGATCGAAAAGCCCCTGCCCTGTGATCCGGACAAGCTCGAAAAAGTCACGCAGGCTGCTTTCGGCCAACGTCGCAAGATGCTCCGGCAAAGCCTCAAGCCGATCGGCGGCGAAGCATTGCTCGCCCGCGCCGAGATCGATCCTCAACGCCGGGCGGAAACGCTCAGCGTCGAGGAATTCTGCCGGATCGCCAATCTGCTCTGAGTACCCGGTTCCTCGTCAGGCGGCCTCGCGGCCGCGCTGACGGTTCTCGTTGCCGGGCAGCTTGAACATGGCGATCTGACCGTTGAGCCGGTCAGCTTCAGTCGCCACGCTCGACGTCGCTGCACTCGCCTCCTCGACCATCGCCGCATTCTGCTGGGTCACCTGGTCCATCTGGCTGACGGCCTGGCTGATCTCGTTGAGGGCAGCCGATTGCTCCTTTGCAGCCGAAACGATGGCCGTGACGCGTTCGTTGATCTTCATCACATGATCTTCGATGCCCTTCAGCGTGTCGCCGGTTTCGTTGACCAGCCGGACCCCGGCCTCTACCTCCTGCGCCGAACGATTGATCAATGCCTTGATCTCGCGGGCGGCGTTGGCAGACCGCTGAGCAAGTTCGCGGACTTCCTGGGCAACGACGGCAAAGCCCTTACCGGCCTCCCCTGCACGAGCGGCCTCGACGCCGGCATTCAGTGCCAAAAGGTTGGTCTGGAAAGCGATTTCATCGATGACCGAGATGATCTGGCTGATCTGCCCGGAGGACTGTTCGATATGCTGCATCGCCTTGACCGTATCCGATACGACGGCACCGGATTTCTGGGCGGTCACGCTTGCTTCGCGCACCAGGAGGCCCGCCTCTTCCGCACGCTGCGCCGAGCTCGTCATGGTCGTGGTGATCTGCGTGATAGAGGCTGCCGCCTCCTCCAGAGCCGCGGCCTGGCGTTCGGTGCGGCGAGCAAGATCATCGGCTGCCAGTTGCAGTTCCTGCGAGCCGCCATGCAACTGTCCGGTGCTCTCGCGGATGGTCGCCATCACGCCGCAGAGCCGCTCCATCGAGCTGTTGAAGCTCATGCGAAGCGGATCGAGAGAGGGCGCGAAGGGGTTGGACAGACGGTAGCCGATCTCACCCGATGACAGCGCATCCAGGCCACTGGCGAGCTGTTCCACCGCAAATGCGATCTCCGCGGCACGCTCGGCCCGTTCGCGTTCGGCTTCAAGCTCGGCGGCACGCTTGATCCGTTCGGCTGCCTCCTGCTCTTCGCGCTCCTTGACCATGCGGGCCTTGGCAAGCGCGATATATTCGGTGACGGCGCGCCCCATCTGGCCGATCTCGTCCTTGCTCTCGGAACGGATCAGGTCGACTTCGACATTGCCGGCTGCCAGATCATTCATCGTCTTCGTCAGGCGCCGGAGCGGACGCACGACAGTCAGGGACAGCGAAACGGCGAAGAAGCAGGCAAAGGTGAGCACCGTGCTCGTGATACCGGCCACGCGCAGAAGGTGATGGTATTCTTCATCTGCCATCCCTTGTGCATCCACGACAATGGTCGCCAGCGTCTCGTTTTCGAGTTCCTTCAGGCGCTCGATGCGGCGCGCCGAGCGCTCCAGCCACTCGCCGCTGTCGATCGCAGAGAGGTCAGCCGACAGGCCGCCCACCATCATCTTCGAGCGGATATCTTCGACCGCGTCTGCATCCGGCGTATGCAGCGATTCGCGATAGTGCTCCCGATCCTCGTCCGGCAGCAGTTCGAGATACTGATCGATCAGCGACTTCTGCGAGCCGAACATGCCGACGAAATCGAGATAATGTGCCTCGTCGAACTTGCCTTCCGAGATGAAGGCGTGACCCAGATTGCGCTCCTGGCCTGCGACTTCCTTGGCATTCATCAGAAGACTGTAGGCCATCATCTTGCCGACCACGCCTCTGGCGCCTGCCGCGAGCGAGAACTCGCGCGAGACATTCATCAGCCGGTGAACGAGATCGGTGTAGTAGACGAAGACCTCCGTGGGCTCCAAGGCCAGATTGTCTGTCGAGGCCCGGATCTGTGGAAGCTTCGCCAGCACGGCCTCGAGCTCCTGTTCGTGGCGCATCAGCGTCGGATCGCCCTCGGCCTTCATGTCGGCGAGAACCTGATCCATCTTGTCGAGGGCGGGCGCACCGGCGGTTCGGGCGGCCTCAAGTTCGGCGCCATGCTCCCGCCCCTTGGAGGCGAGCAGGCCCACCGCTTCGGCGCGTTCCGCCTGGAGCGCATGCACGAAATCACCGATCACGCCGAGATCGGCGCTGACGATGTTCAGATGGCGAGCATGTTGATAGGCAGTAAACGTCGTATTGATTTCGACATAAGCCAGACCGGCCAGCGCCACGAGCGGTATGGCAAGCGCCAACGCGAGGCGCCAAGTCACTGAAACATCCGTCAATCGCATCTCAATCCCCAGCATTGAACTAATATTCAACACGGCTATGCAACCATAGCGTCATTGGGATCATGCAATGCAATGGTTAAACATTAGTCATTGTTGAATTTGGCAAATTGAATGAAGAGACGATTTATTTGTCCTCTTAGTTCTGGAGCCGTTCCGCCACGGAGCTGGCCGCCTCATCGATCAGCCATGCGGCAAGCAAAGTCACGGCTTCGCTGTCGCTGCCCGGTACGAGCCAGTAACCACGTCCCGCAACGGAGACCATGTCACCGGCCATGACCAGTAGGTTGGCGTCGAGGAGGTGATCAACAATACCCAGCCAGCCAAGAGCCACGCCCTGCCCTGCCATGGCAGCCTGAACGACGAGCGCATAGGTGTTGAAGCGGAGGTCACCCGGACTGTCCCGCAGGCTCTCGCCCAGTCGCTGCCGTGACATGTAGGCTGGCCAGTCGAGCCAGGGCGACAGTTGCTCGGCTTCGAGATGGATTAGAGGACATTGTTGGAGGACCAGGTCCGGTCCATCCGTCAGGTTGCGCGCCAGGCTGGGCGTGCAGACTGGCACCACGCGTTCCGGCATCAGCAAGCGGGCGTCGCTGCCGAACTCGCTGCCAGAGCCGAAGGCGACGGCGAGATCCGCATCCTCGCGCCAATGATGGCTGAGGCGCTGGGTGGCGACGATCTGCAAATCGATTTCCGGATGGCTTTGTCGAAAGGCGTGCATGCGCGGAATAAGCCAAAGGCTCGAGAAAGCGTAATCTGTCGCGAGCCGCACCGCAGGCCTTCTGCGCGCTGCACGCACGCTGCGTTGCAGGGCATCCACCTCCGACACCGTGCGCTCAGCAATTGCCAGCAGCCGCCGCCCTTCCTCGGTGAACCTTACGCCCCTGTGCAGGCGATGCAGCACAGGCTGACCAAATCGCTGCTCCAGAAGGCGGATCTGATAACTCACAGCCGGCTGTGTCAGGCCAAGGGCTTCGGCAGCTGCCGACAGGGAGCCTTTCCGGTCGATCTCGACCAGCAGACGCATCCAGGCGAGATCGATCAGCGCTTCAGACATAAATATTTTCTATGCGAAACATCAAAATTCTCCCGCTTCACAGGTGAATGGCGCACCTCTTGAATAAGGGTAACCAATATCACAACAAGAGGGAACCATCATGCGCAAGACACTCACGTCCGGCACCCGCCTTGGCGGGCTGGCCACTCTGGCAATGCTGTTCATCACCACCGCGGCCGCCGCTGCGGATGCCGAAAGCTGCAAGGTCGTTCGGTTGTCCGATCCGGGTTGGACAGACATCACGGCGACCAATGGCGTCGCCGCAGTTGTTCTTGAGGCGCTCGGCTATGAGCCGGACGTGAAGACGCTTTCCGTGCCGATCGGCTATCAGTCGATGAAGAACGGCGAGATCGATGTGTTTCTCGGCAACTGGATGCCCGCTCAGCAGGCCTTCATCGACGACCTGAACGGTGCACAGGCGATCGAAGTCCTGGCGAAGAACCTGGAAGGTGCAAAGTTCACGCTCGCTGTCCCGACCGCAGTGGCAGAGAAGGGCGTCAAGGATTTCGCCGATCTCGGTAAGAACCCCGACGAGTTCGAAAGCAAGATCTACGGCATCGAGCCTGGTGCACCGGCCAATGCAAACATCCAGAAGATGATCGATGCTGGCGAGTTCGGGCTGAAGGGCTGGGAACTGGTAGAATCCGGGGAACAGGCGATGCTGGCACAGGTCGAGCGAGCCACGAAGGAAGGCAAGGGCGTGGTCTTCCTCGCCTGGGCGCCGCATCCGATGAACGAACGCTTCGACCTCACCTATCTTTCGGGCGGCGACGCCTATTTTGGCGCCAATTACGGCGGTGCCGAAGTCTATACGCTGGCCCGCACCGGCTGGAGCGGCAACTGCCCGAATGCCGCAACCCTCTTCAAGCAGATGACCTTCGACGTCTCGATGGAAAACGTTTTGATGGGTGAGATCCTCGGCGGCAAGGATTCGAAGGAAGCGGCAACGGAGTGGCTGAAGGCCAATCCTGCCGTCATGGATGCCTGGCTGCAAGGCGTGACCACTTTCGACGGCCAGCCGGGTGACGCTGCGGTCAAATCGGCTCTCGGTCTTTAAGGTCGCATCCCGTGACATCGCGCCCCAATATCCTGATCCTGATGGTGGATCAGTTCAACGGGACCTTCTTCCCCGACGGTCCCGCTGATTTCCTGCATGCCCCGCATCTCAAGTCTCTGGCGAAGCGCTCCGTGCGCTTCGCCAACACCTACACGGCAAGCCCGCTCTGCGCGCCGGCTCGGGCGTCCTTCATGTCCGGGCAATTGCCGAGCCGCACGCGCGTCTACGACAACGCCGCCGAATTCGCCTCCGACATTCCGACCTATGCGCATCACTTGAGGGCTGCCGGTTACCAGACCAGCCTTTCCGGCAAGATGCATTTCGTCGGGCCGGACCAGCTGCATGGTTTCGAGGAGCGGCTGACGACCGACATCTATCCCGCCGATTTCGGCTGGACCCCAGACTATCGTAAGCCGGGCGAGCGTATCGACTGGTGGTATCACAATCTGGGCTCCGTCACGGGTGCCGGGGTCGCCGAGATCACCAACCAGATGGAGTATGATGACGAGGTGGCCTACAACGCCACGCGGCGTCTCTACGACCTGTCGCGCGGCCATGACGAGCGGCCCTGGTGCCTCACCGTCAGCTTCACCCATCCGCACGACCCCTATGTGGCGCGGCGGAAATACTGGGATCTCTATGAAGGTTGCGAGGCGCTTCAGCCGAGCGTTCCGGCCATACCTTACGACGAACAGGATCCGCATTCGCGCCGCCTCATGGATGCCTGCGATCACCTCGCATTCGACATTACCGACGAGAACGTCGCGCGGGCTCGTCAGGGCTACTTCGCCAATATCTCTTATGTCGACGACAAGATCGGCGAGATCCTCGACGTGCTCGAGCGCACCCGGATGGCGGAGAACACGATCATTCTCTTCGTCTCCGACCATGGCGACATGCTTGGCGAGCGAGGCCTCTGGTTCAAGATGAACTTCTTCGAGGGCTCGGCACGGGTACCGATGATGATGGCGGTCCCTGGCGTCGAGGGACGGCTGGTGACGACGCCGGTCTCGACGCTCGACGTCACTCCGACGCTTGCCGGTCTCGCCGGCATCGACATCTCGACGATTTCCGACTGGACCGATGGCGAGGACCTGATGCCGCTTGCGACCGGGACTGGTGGCCGTGGCATCGTGCCTATGGAATATGCCGCCGAAGGCACGGTGAGCCCCATGGTTGGGCTTCGCAACGAACGTTACAAGCTGACGCTCTGCGCGGCGGATCCACCGATCCTGACCGATCTCGAAGCCGACCCCTACGAGATGACCAACCTCGTGGACGATCTGGCGGCGGCTCGCGTATTCAATGCTTTGTGCGAGGAAGCAGCCCAGCGTTGGGACCTGTCACGCTTCGATGCCGCCGTCCGGGAAAGCCAGGCGCGTCGCCACATCGTCTATACGGCACTGCGCAACGGCGCCTATTTCCCCTGGGATTACCAACCGCTGCAGAAGGCCTCGGAGCGCTACATGCGCAACCATATGGATCTGAACATCCTCGAGGAAAGTCAGCGCTTCCCAAGAGGCGAATGAAAACTGAAAAGGGCGGCCGAGATACTCGCGCCGCCCTTTTCAGTGGATGAGATTCAATCTCAGGCGATTAGGCCTTCTACGAAGTCGAAGAGGCCGTGGCGACGGTCGCGGCGCAGGCGCTCGGCCTTGACGATCGACTGCACGGCATCGAAGGCCGAGTTCAGGTCGTCGTTGACGATGACATAGTCATATTCGCGCCAGTGCTTGATCTCGGCGCGGGAATTGTTGAGGCGGGTCTGGATGACCTCTTCCGTGTCCTCGGCGCGGCGATGCAGGCGCGACTGCAGCTCGGCCATTGTCGGCGGCAGGATGAAAATCGAAACGACGTCTGCGGACATCTTTTCCTGCAGCTGCTGGGCGCCTTGCCAATCGATATCGAAGAGCATGTCACGCCCCTCGCCCATGGCCGTCTCCACGGCTTCACGCGGCGTGCCGTAGTAGTTGCCGTGGACCTGCGCCCATTCGAGGAGCGAGTCGCTGTCGCGCAGGCGTTCGAATTCGCGCTGGGAGACGAAGTGGTAGTGCACACCTTCGATTTCGCTCTGGCGGCGCTGACGGGTGGTGACGCTGACCGAGAGGCTAATCTGCTGGTCGCGATCCATCAGGGTGCGCGCGATCGTCGACTTGCCGGCGCCCGAGGGCGAGGAGATGACGAGCATCAGGCCGCGCCTTGCGATCTTGACGGAAGTGGGGGCGGCAGCGGCCATGGACTACTCCAGATTCTGAACCTGTTCGCGGAACTGGTCGATGACGACCTTCAATTCGATGCCGGCGGCAGTGACTGCGACGGCATTGGACTTGGAACAGATAGTATTTGATTCTCGGTTAAATTCCTGCGCCAGGAAATCGAGCTTGCGGCCGACGGGACCACCCACGGACAAGAGTTCGCGCGCCGCCGTCACATGGGCTTTGAGACGATCGATTTCCTCGCGCAGATCCGCCTTGGTCGCGATCAGGGCGATTTCCTGATGCAGGCGGTCGCGGTCGAGGCCGCTCGTACCGTCCATCAGGCTTGCAAGCTGGGCTTCGAGGCGGCGCGCAATCTCTTCCGGGGAGCGCGACGGATCGGCCTCGATCTGCAGCGCGAGCTCTTCGATCCTGGTAATCTGTTCTTCGAGGATCCGGCGTAGCGCCGCGCCCTCGGTTGTCCGCATGTCGACCAGTGCGGAGATGGCGCGTTCGAGGCCAGCCAGAATGTCCGCGTCACGCGCGGCAATCGCTTCGGCGTCGTCTGTCGCCTCGCGCATGTCGACGAGCCCCCGGATCGACAGGAGTGTATCAAGCCTGAGCGGAGCCGGGTCCAGGATATGGGGGCCGAGTTCGTTTCTGAGCGCCAGCACCGCCGCCAGTGCGTCGTGGTTCAACACAGCCTCGACGCGGTTTTCGCTGACCGTCACGTTAAGGCCAATCTGCAGATTGCCACGCATCAGCCGCTCTCCGGCCAGACGACGGATATCCGTTTCCAGCGCCTCATGGCCCTGCGGCAGGCGGGTGCGCAGGTCGAGCCCCTTGCCGTTCACCGAGCGCAGTTCCCAGGCCCAGCGATAACGACCGGACGAGCCCTCGACCCGGGCGAAGCCCGTCATGGATTGCAGTGTCATGTCCCCGCCCCTTACCGCCGGTCTCAGTTATTGGCCGACGGATCGACTTCCGGCTCAACATCGAGGGTTGCTGGCGGCGTTTGCGCACGCTCGGCCTCGATCTTGCGCCAGCGACGCACATTGGCATTGTGCTCGTCGAGCGTCTTGGCGAAGGCGTGACCGCCGGTTCCGTCAGCGACGAAATAGAGATCATCCGTCTTCCACGGATGGGCGACCGCTTCGAGTGCAGCGCGGCCCGGATTGGCGATCGGGCCCGGCGGTAGCCCCCTGATCACATAGGTGTTGTAGGGCGTCTCCTTGCGGATATCAGACTGATAGATCGGGCGATCTGCCGGTTTGCCGTCACCACCGAAGAGACCGTAGATGATCGTCGGGTCGGACTGGAGCCGCATGCGCTTGTTCAGACGGTTGATGAAGACCGAGGCAACATGGGCGCGTTCGTCGTCCTTGCCGGTTTCCTTTTCGACGATCGACGCCAGCGTGACGAATTCTTCCTTGGTCGTGACCGGCAGATCCGGATCGCGCTTTTCCCAGATCTGATCGATCAGGCGTTCCTGGGCGGCCCGCATCTGGGCAACGATCTCGGCACGGTTTGTGCCGCGCGTGAACTTGTAGGTGTCCGGACGCAGGCTGCCTTCTGGCGGAAGCTCTGCAGGCAGATCGCCTTCTAGCACCGGATCGGCGGCAAGCCGCAGGAACATCTGTTTGACGGTCAGGCCTTCCGGGAAGGATACGGAATACAGGATGGACTTGCCGGATTCGAGAAGTGTCGTGATCTCCTTCATCGAAGAGCCGGCCTTGATCTCGTATTCGCCGGCCTTCAGCGTCTGGCCGTCGGTGAGGTAGGTTGTCGTCACATACCGATAGATCCGGGCGTCAGTAACGATGCCGTTGCGTTCCAGATTGTTGGCAATCTCGGCCAGGCCAGCACCGCTGCGCACAACGAAATTGGTGTTGGCGACAAGCGGACCGGGCTTCTGATAGCTGTCCATCACATAGAAGAAGCCGGCAACCGCCACCACGCTGACGAAGACCACCATGGTCATCAGGAAGTTCAGGAAAATCACCAGCTGGCTGCGCGCCTTGCGCGAGCGGCGCGGCGGCTGCGGCACGCGCTCGGGGCGCAGGGCCTCGTTCGGCGACTTCGGAATGAAGGGTCCCTTGCCCGGCTGGGTATCGGCATCGCGGCCGAAGGAGACACCGTTGTTCTGGCTACCGCCGTTCTGGCTGTTGTCGGTCACCGGCAATCCTTCTTTGTTTCGCACTCGCGGCTGTTTTATCCAGCAATGCGGCAAAAATCCGGGTCATCGTCCGGCGCAGTCGCGCCGGGCGTTGGCATGATTTCTACCCGCTAAAAGTGGTGGCGGGCAAGAGCGCCCTGCCGTCATCCAGTGCAAACGCGGGCGGCAGATCCGCGACCGGCCGCCGGGGTGCGATCAGGCCTCGTAGCGCTTCAGGACCAGCGAGGCATTGGTCCCGCCGAAGCCGAAGGAATTCGACAGGGCGACATTAATTTCGCGCTTTCTGGCCTTGTGCGGCACGAGATCGATCTTGGTCTCGACATCGGGATTGTCGAGGTTGAGGGTCGGCGGTGCGACGTTGTCGCGGATCGCCAGCGTCGAGAAGATCGCTTCCACCGCACCGGCCGCACCAAGCAGGTGACCGATGGCCGACTTGGTCGACGACATCGAGACATTTTCGGCGTGATCGCCGAGCAGGCGCTCGACGGCACCCAGCTCGATCGTATCGGCCATGGTCGAGGTGCCATGGGCGTTGATGTAGTCGATGTCGGACGGCGTCAGACCGGCACGCTTCAGCGCCATGGTCATGCAGCGGAACGCACCGTCACCATCCTCGGAGGGAGCCGTGATGTGGAAGGCGTCGCCCGAGAGGCCGTAGCCGACCACTTCGGCATAGATCTTGGCGCCGCGGGCATTGGCGTGTTCCAGCTCTTCCAGAATGACGATGCCGGCACCCTCGCCCATGACGAAACCGTCACGGTCCTTGTCATAGGGACGTGAGGCAGCCGTCGGATCGTCGTTACGAGCGGTCGACAGCGCCTTGCAGGCGGCAAAGCCCGCAAGCGAGATGCGGCTGATCGGCGATTCGGTACCGCCGGCCACCATGACATCGGCATCGCCGAGCGCGACCAGACGGGCGGCATCTCCGATCGCATGGGCGCCGGTCGAGCAGGCCGTCACGACGGAATGGTTCGGGCCGCGCAGCTTATGGCGGATCGAAACCTGGCCTGAGGCGAGGTTGATCAGGCGGCCCGGAATGAAGAAGGGCGACAGGCGACGCGGGCCCTTGTCGCGCAGGATGTGACCCGCTTCAACGATGCCTTCGAGGCCGCCGATACCGGAGCCGATCAGGACGCCGGTGGCGCACTCTTCTTCATAGTTTTTGGGCTCCCAGCCGGCATCCTTCAATGCCATGTCGGCGGCTGCCAGGGCATAGATGATGAAGGCGTCGACCTTGCGCTGGTCCTTAGGCTCCATCCAGTCGTCAGGGTTCCAGGCACCCTCGCCCTCGGTCGGGATGCGGCAGGCGATCTTGGCCGGCAGATCTTCAACCTCGAATTCCGTGACCAGGCGGGCACCGCTCTGGCCGGCCAGTAGCCGCTGCCAGGTCAGTTCCGTTCCACATCCAAGAGGCGATACCATGCCGGTACCGGTGATGACGACACGTCTCATCGTGCGAAGCCCACCCAATTTATTTGACCGAAGTCATTGTAAACAAAGGTCCAGATACAACAAGGCCCGCTCATCGCGGGCCCAAGCGGACAGGACGGGCTCGCGCCCGCCTTCCGCAGCAGTTTGATCGATCAGGCCTGGGCCTTCTCGATGAACTTGACGGCGTCGCCGACCGTCAGGATCGAGTCAGCTGCATCGTCCGGGATCTCGACGCCGAATTCTTCTTCGAAGGCCATGACGAGTTCGACGGTGTCGAGCGAGTCAGCGCCCAGATCGTCGATGAAGCTCGCGCCTTCGACGACCTTTTCAGCGTCAACGCCGAGATGATCAACTACAATTTTCTTCACGCGTTCTGCGATATCGCTCATGTCGGTATCCTCGACCTTCTAAAATTCAGAGGGAGCCTTAATGGCATCCCTACCCTGCATTCAGCCAGTGACGCTTTCGTCCCACCAGCAAACCTGTTCGGCCCTGACCCAGAGCGGTTTATGCAAACAAAAGCATAAACTTCGGCTCATGAGACGGAGCGACTGCTCACAGTCATGGCCCGCTTAACACGGTTTAAGCGCGCCGCAAAGCCAGAAATTCGCCCCCTTGCCTTGCTCAACATCCTATTGCGCAGGGGCTGTTTCCGGCAATGAGATCAGATCATCGCCATGCCGCCATTCACGTGCAGCGTCTGCCCCGTCATGTAGGAGGCTTCATTGGAGGCGAGGTAAACGACGGCGGAGGCGACTTCGGCGCCCGTGCCCATGCGCTTCATGGGGATGGCGCCCATGATCGCTTCCTTCTGCTTGTCGTTCAGCTTGCCGGTCATGGCGCTTTCGATGAAGCCCGGGGCAACACAGTTGACCGTCACGTTGCGGGTGGCGATCTCCTGACCGAGCGACTTGGTGAAGCCGATCATGCCAGCCTTGGAGGCGCAGTAGTTGGCCTGGCCGGGATTGCCGGTGACGCCGACGACGGAGGTGATGTTGATGATGCGGCCAAAGCGGCGGCGCATCATCGGATGGGTCAGCTCGCGCGTCAGGCGGAAGACGGCGGTCAGGTTGACTTCCAGAACCGCATCCCAGTCGGCATCGGACATGCGGACGAACAGGCCGTCCTTGGTGATGCCGGCGTTGTTGACCAGGATATCGACGCCTTCGAGTTCGGCTTCGGCCTTTTCGCCGAGCGCCTTGACTTCGTCACGGTCGGACAAGTTGGCCGGGAAGATCTTGACGCGATCGCCGAGATCGGCGGCCAGTGCTTCCAGTTTTTCGACGCGTGTGCCGTGCAGGCCGACGATCGCGCCCTGGGCATGCAGCTGGCGGGCAATTTCTTCGCCGATGCCACCGGTGGCGCCAGTCACGAGGGCCTTGCGGCCGGTCAGATCGAACATGGTCGGGTTCCTTGTTGTTCGTTGGGGCGATCAGCCATTCAGGGCGGCGATCGCAGCGTCAATGTCGGCCGGGCCGTTGACGGCCACACCGTTGATGTTCTTGTCGATGCGACGGGCAAGCCCAGTCAGGACCTTGCCGGCACCCACTTCATAAAGCGTGGTCACGCCATTGGCGCCGAACCACTCGACCGTCTCGCGCCAGCGGACCTGACCGGTCACCTGCTCGACGAGCAGATCGGCGATTTCGGACGCCGACGTGACAGGGGCTGCACGCACATTGGCGATGAGCGCCACGATGGGGTCTTTTTTCTCGACCTTGGCAAGCGCTTCGCGCATGGCGTCTGCCGCGGGGCCCATCAAGGCGGAATGGAAAGGCGCAGAAACCGGCAGCATGATGGCGCGCTTGGCACCCTTTTCGGTGGCGAGTGCTGCAGCCTTCTCGACGGCGGCCTTCGCTCCCGAAATGACCAGCTGACCGCCGCCATTGTCATTGGCGATCTGGCACGGACCGACGGCAGAGGCATCCGCGCAGATCGCCTGCACGTCGCCATGCTCGAGGCCGATGATCGCAGCCATCGCGCCCTCACCCACCGGGACGGCTGCCTGCATGGCATTGCCACGAATGCGCAGGAGACGCGCGGTGTCGCCAATCGAGAATGTGCCGGCAGCGCAGAGCGCGGAATATTCGCCGAGCGAATGGCCGGCGACGTAGGCAACCTTCGACTTGAGGTCGAGACCCTTGGCTTCCAGTACGCGGATCACGGCCATGGAAACCGCCATCAATGCCGGCTGGGCATTGGCCGTCAGCGTCAGCGTTTCTTCCGGGCCGTTCCACATGATGTCGGACAGCTTCTGGCCGAGCGCTTCGTCGACCTCTTCGAAGACGGCACGAGCTTCGGCAAAATTGTCGGCAAGGTCCTTGCCCATTCCGACGGCCTGGCTGCCCTGACCGGGAAAGGTGAATGCGACTGACATGGGCGTTTCTCCCTTGGTTTTTTCCTGTCAATTCACAGTTGGCCCTTGCGAGTCAAGTCTTGCACCCCTTTGGCTGCCCCTCGAAACGACCTTAGGACAAGGCTGTTCCACAGCTATCGCCATCTTGCGATGCATCAATTTCTGACTAGATTGCTTCCGAACTCATCCCGCCTCCCATGGCAATCCCTCCACATCAGAGGCTTCTCCCATGAAGATGAACCGGCTCGGCCGAACCGATATCCTTGTTTCCGAAATCTGCCTGGGCACGATGACCTGGGGCTCGCAGAACACGCGCGAGGAAGCCTATGCGCAGATGGATTACGCGCTGGAGCACGGCGTTAACTTCTTCGACACGGCCGAGCTCTATCCGACGACGCCGCTCTCGGCGGAAACCTATGCCGATACCGAGCGGCTGATCGGGGACTGGTTCGAAAAGACCGGCAATCGCGACAAGGTGGTGCTGGCGACGAAAGTTGCCGGCCCAGGCCGCCCCTATATCCGCGAAGGCAAGCCGATCACCGGCGCAGTGGTGAAGGAAGCGCTCGACGCCAGCCTGAAGCGGTTGAAGACCGACTATGTCGACCTCTACCAGATCCACTGGCCAAACCGCGGGCATTTCCATTTCCGCGGCGCCTGGAACTACAATCCCTACAAGCAGGACAAGGCAAAGGCCTCTGTCGAGATCGCGGAGATCCTGGATGCCCTCGGTGACTGCGTGAAGGCCGGCAAGCTTCGGGCCGTCGGTCTGTCCAACGAGACCACCTGGGGCACACAGAAATACCTGACGCTTGCCGAAGCCAAGGGGCTCCCGCGGGTCGCGACGATCCAGAACGAGTACAACCTGCTCTACCGTCACTACGATCTCGATCTGGCTGAACTGTCCCATCACGAAGATGTTGGTCTGCTTGCCTATTCGCCGCTCGCAGGCGGCATTCTCTCGGGCAAATATCTCGACGGCAACAAGCCGGCCGGTTCGCGCGGCTCGATCAACGGCGACATCGGCGGCCGCCTCGTGCCGCATCAGGAAGCGGCAACGCGCGCCTATGTGGAGCTCGCCAAAGCTCATGACCTCGACCCCTCCGCCATGGCGCTTGCCTTCTGCCTGACGCGCCCGTTCATGGCCTCCGTGATCATTGGTGCAACGACCCTGGAGCAGTTGAAGACCAATATCGGTGCCGCAGAACTGACGCTCTCGGATGAGGTGATGCAGGAGATCGCCAAGATCCATCGTCTCTATCCGATGCCAATCTGACGACACAGACTTCGCAGCCCCGCCCGGCATGCAAAAAATCAGTGAGCCGGGCCTACACAATGTCGCGGCTCGTCACCATTTGCGACTGCGGTTTAACGCCGGCTCGCGGGCCATGTTTTATGGGGGATTGTCTTGGATTATCTTTTCGTGGCCGGGGGCCTGGTCGGTCTTTACTTCGGTGCCGAGTGGCTCCTTCGCGGCGCCATCGGAGTGGCGCAGAAACTCGCCATACCGACGCTGATCGTCTCGCTGGTCATCGTCGGCTTCGGCACGTCGATGCCGGAACTGCTGGTCTCCGTCCGCGCCGCGCTGACCGGCTCCTCGGACATCGCGCTTGGCAATGTGGTCGGTTCGAATACGGCAAACATCCTGCTGATCGTCGGCACCTGCGCGTTGATCTTCCCGATCACCCATTGGGACAAGGGCGTGAAGCGCGACACCTATGTGATGATCGGCGCGGCGGTCCTGCTTCTGGGTCTCGTGCAGTTCGAGGCCATAGGGCGGCTTGCCGGCCTGGTCATGGTCGCGGTTCTCATCGCCTACATTCTCTATGCCTATATTCAGGGCAAGGGCACGATCGAGGAACTGGCGAATGAAGATGTGAAGCACGAGATACTCGGAACCGGCTTCATGACCCTTCTGATCGTCGGCGGTCTGGCCACGCTGTTCGTCGGTGCCGAACTGCTGGTCCGCGGTGCGACCAATCTTGCCCGCGATTTCGGGATTTCCGAAGCGGTCATCGGCCTCACCGTGGTTGCGGTCGGCACCTCGCTTCCGGAACTCGCAACCGGCATCATGTCGGCCATGCGCAAGCACTCCGACATCATGATCGGCAACATCGTCGGATCGAACATCTTCAACATCCTGTTCATTCTGGGCGTCACCTCCGTCATCCAGCCGATCTCCGTCGATCCGCGATTCGGCAGTTTCGACGTCCCCGTCATGCTCGGCATCACGCTCGGCTTCGCGTTCCTGCTTCTCGCCCATCTTGGCGTCCGCAGACTGACCGCTGGTGCGATGCTCGTCGCCTATGTCGGATATACGCTGGCACTGGTTCAGGTCTGAGGCGTGACCTGACGCAGATTGTCGGCGCGGAAAGCCTGCTTCCGACGCCCAAGACATACAAGCCCAACAGAAAAGCGTGAGCAGAGGTTAACCCTCTGCTCACTGAGTTTGCCCATGCCATTTTCCGCATCGGATCAGGTCATGTAAGCTTTTCGCAATGCACGAATGCTAGCTTCGCAGGGCAAGCGGCCCCTTTTGCGGCCACGAGGTATGCTCCATATGACGGTCATCAATAGCTTCTATCGCAATCCGAATGCGCAGGCATATGCGATCCAGCTGTTTTCTGCGTCTTCACCGGTTCGTCCGCTGTCCGAACCTGCACGGTCATTGGCCGGACGGGACGATACAACATTCACGGAGACAGCAGGTCAAAAGGCCCTTGCACGGATCGCAGAGATCCTGGCTCTACGTGACGCCTCTGCCGGCGATCAGGCTTCTGTCGAAGAAAGCCTCGGCTTTATCACGGCAGCGCAGGGTACCGAGGCTGACGACAAGCTGACTTTCGATGCCACCGCTGTCTACAATGTGACTACCGGTGGTGGCGCCGACAAGGTCTCCGCCCGCGCGGCTGCCATTGTTGGCCTGTCGACCGGATCTGGCGACGACAGCCTTGCCGCAAGCGCCCGCTATATCAGTGATATTGATATGGGCGAGGGTGACGATAAGATGAAACTCTCCGGTCGGCTCGTCATGAACGTGACGGGTGGAGAGGGCAATGACCGTCTGACGATCGCAGGGGAAGCCCTGATTGGCATAGACGGCGGTGCTGGCGATGACACCATGATCCTGGAGGGCACCCGCATCTTTGCCTCCGGCGGCACTGGAAACGACACGGTCACCATCAAGCGGACCGACATGAAATCTGCCAATGCCATTGCTGAATATGGCTTTGCCCGCGGCGATGGCGTGGACACGATTACCAGCAATGGTGCACTCACCCTGCGGTTCGATGGCTATCAGGAGAAGGATGTGAGCGTGACCGTCAGGGGCAACACGCTCACCGCGACTTTTGCCGGATCGGATGACCAGATCAGCCTGACGATCGATGAGGCGGCCTTATCCGGCAAGGGGCTGGCCTACCAATTCGCGCTCGATCAGGGGCGCACGGTCCTCAGGATCGGCTGATGCCACTGTTAGAAATTCCCGCGCGGCACTTGCTTTTCGCCGGGATACGCGTATAAGCGCGCCGTTCACAACACCCGGTCCTCTGGCTGGTGGCTGAACGGAGGGCTGGCAGGCTCACAAGGTCTGCAGCAGGAACCATAAGGGTTTCCGGTCTCCCGTGTCTCCGCTCTCGACCGTCTCGAACACACTACTTTTCTTGCCGCGGCACACGCCGCACAGGAGCAGTCTGTGAGGCTTAGCGCCGGATCCGGGTGACGACAACCGCAAGAAAAGGCAAAGCTTACATGGCTCTTTACGAACACGTATTCCTTGCCCGGCAGGATATGTCCGCTCAGCAGGTTGATGCCCTCGTCGAACAGTACAAGGGTGTTATCGAAGCTAACGGCGGCAAGGTCGGGCGCGTAGAAAACTGGGGCCTCAAGTCCCTGACCTACCGCATCAAGAAGAACCGCAAGGCTCACTACGCCCTCATGGACATCGATGCTCCGGCACCGGCCGTTCATGAAATGGAGCGCCAGATGCGCATCAACGAAGACGTTCTTCGTTACATGACCATCGCTGTCGAAGCTCACGAAGAAGGCCCGTCTGCCATGATGCAGAAGCGCGACCGTGACGACCGTCCGCGTCGTGACGGCGACGATCGTGGCCCGCGCCGCGACTTCGGCGATCGTGGTCCGCGTCCGGACCGTGGCCCCCGTGAAGGTGGCTTCGAGCGTCGTCCGCGCGAAGACCGCGCGTAATCTGAGCAATAGGAGAACACACAATGGCTGATGCATCCTCTTCTCAGGCCCGCCGTCCTTTCCATCGTCGTCGCAAGACTTGCCCCTTCTCGGGCGCAAACGCTCCGCGCATCGACTACAAGGACGTCCGTCTCCTGCAGCGCTACATTTCCGAGCGCGGCAAGATCGTTCCTTCGCGTATCACCGCAGTTTCCCAGAAGAAGCAGCGCGAACTGGCCCAGGCCATCAAGCGCGCCCGTTTCCTCGGCCTGCTGCCTTACGTCGTAGCGTAATCCGATACGGAGCCTGCCGACATTGTCGGCGGGCTTCATCCCTTCCGCGTTGGGCGCGGATCGGAACCGACTGCCAGATGGCGCGCTCCCGCGACATCAGGTGAAATCCCATGTTGGGGATGCTTTTGCGAGATCGCTCGAGCCCTTCCCCTAACTGCTAAAACAGCAGGACAGCGACGTTGAACAAACTGGATGCGAAATCGCTGACGACCGGCTTTGTTGCCGGCATTACCGCCGCTTTGCTCGTGCTGGGCGCTGCGGCGCAGCCGACGCTTGCCTCCATTCTCTATGCGGCTTCTGCGCTTCCCGTTCTGATCGTCGGCCTCGGCTGGGGCAATGCCGCCGCCATCACCGCGATCGTGACGGCCGCCCTGCTCGGCATGGTCAGCGTCTCGCCGATGTTCGCCTTCGGCATGGCGATCTTCACGCTGGCGCCGGCCGGCTGGCTCGCGCATCTGTCGAGCCTGGCGCGCCCCGCGTCTGAAATCGGTGGCCCCGACCACCTGATGGCTTGGTATCCGCTTTCCGACATTCTTCTCCAGCTCTGTGCTTTCGTGTCGATCGCCGTCGTCGTGCTGGGTGTGATCATTGGCTTTGGTCCGGAATTCACGGGCCAGCTTGTTGACGCGATGACGCAGGCGATGAGCACGCAGGATCCGGCGATGATGCCCGATGCCGTGGCGCTCGAGCAGTTGAAGCGCACCATGGTCATCCTGCTGCCGATCATCCAGGGCGGCACCTGGGTTCTGCTGCTGACGATGATGTATTACATCGCCATGCGCATCGTCACGGCTTCCGGCCGCAACAAGCGTCCGCGCGAGGACTTTCCGTCGGCGCTCCGGATGAACCGTAACACTGTCTTCATCTTCCTCGCTGGCATCATCGCCTGCTTCCTGGGTGGTGTGCCTGCGATGATCGGCGCTGTTGTCTGCGGCACCTTCGGCGCGGGCTTCCTGATGGCTGGCTTTGCCTCCATGCATCTCAAGACGCGGGGCAAGGACTGGCGTCTGCCGGCCCTCATCCTCGCCTATCTCTCTTCGATCATGCTCTTGCCGCTCATGATCCCCCTCATCATCGGCCTCTCGGACACCCGACG
Source organism: Rhizobium rosettiformans (assembly GCF_016806065.1). Classification (NCBI taxonomy): domain Bacteria; kingdom Pseudomonadati; phylum Pseudomonadota; class Alphaproteobacteria; order Hyphomicrobiales; family Rhizobiaceae; genus Rhizobium; species Rhizobium rosettiformans. Next base: position 2,954,207 of record NZ_CP032405.1, on the reverse strand, counting down.
GACCGTTGCCCTGACGCCGGCCGCCAAGGCCGACAAAGACCATTCCGAAACTGATTGACACTGAAAGGAACACGACAATGCAGGTCATTCTCCTCGAACGCATCGCAAAGCTCGGCCAGATGGGCGAAACCGTAAAGGTTCGCGACGGCTTCGCTCGTAACTACCTGCTGCCGCAGGGCAAGGCGCTGCGCGCCAACGAAGCCAACAAGAAGCGTTTCGAAGCCGAGCGCGCAACGCTCGAAGCCCGCAACCTCGAGCGCAAGTCGGAAGCCCAGACCGTTGCCGACGCTCTCTCCGGCAAGTCCTTCATCGTCGTCCGTTCGGCTGGCGAAACCGGCCAGCTCTACGGTTCGGTCGCGGCTCGTGACGTCGTCGAAATCCTGGGCGCCGAAGGCTTCAACATCGGCCGCAACCAGGTTGAACTGAACACCCCGATCAAGGCCATCGGCATCCACCAGGTCACCCTGCACCTGCATGCTGAAGTCGAACTGTCCGTCGAGCTCAACGTTGCCCGTTCGGCTGAAGAAGCCGAGCGCCAGGCCAAGGGCGAAAGCCTGACCTCGGCCGACGCCATCTACGGCGTTGACGAAGACGCTCTTCGTCCGGAAGACTTCTTCGATCCGGACGCAGACATGGACGGCGAAGACGACTGATTTTTCCGCCATCGCGGAGACGGAACGCCCGGATTTTTCCGGGCGTTTTTCGTTCGCGCTCTGTTAAAATGAACACTCCAGCTCGCCGATTCGGCTGATGTCACAGTCAACCGAAAAGATCGGATTGCTCAGCTTTTTCTAAAGTCGCGATTGGCCGCCTGTGAATCAATGTGGGTTGCTGTGCGGGCCATTCCGCTGGCCGAAGTTCTCGCTATGGTGCAGCCACCGCCGACACACTGAACGGATGCGAACGAATGAATGATGCTGCGCGCAAACTGAGCCCGGTCCAAGCGGCTGAGCCGCTCTATCGGGAGGCTCCGAACAATATCGAAGCCGAACAGGCCCTGCTTGGCGCCATTCTCGTCAACAACGATGCCTTCTATCGCGTTTCGGACTTCCTGAAGCCCGAGCATCTCTACGAGCCCCTGCATCGGAAGATCTTCGAGGTGGCCTCCGAGATCATCCGTATGGGCAAGACGGCAAACCCGGTCACGATCAAGACCTTCCTGCCGGCCGACCAGAAGGTCGGCGACCTGACCGTCGCGCAATATCTCGCGCGCCTCGCTTCCGAAGCCGTCACCATCATCAATGCGGAAGACTATGGTCGAGCGATCTACGACCTCGCATTGCGTCGCTCGCTGATCCAGATCGGTGAAGATGTCGTCAACATCGCCTATGACGCGCCGCTCGACATGCCGCCGCAGGCGCAGATCGAAGACACGGAACGCCGTCTGTTCGCGCTCGCCGAAAACGGCCGTTACGACGGGGGCTTCCAGTCCTTCTCGGATGCGGTTGCCCAGGCCGTCGACATGGCAGGGGCTGCTTTCGAGCGTGACGGCAACCTCTCGGGCGTCTCCACCGGCATCATGTCGCTCGATGCCAAGATGGGCGGTCTGCAGCGTTCCGACTTGATCGTGCTCGCCGGCCGTCCGGGTATGGGCAAGACCTCGCTTGCCACCAACATCGCCTGGAACATTGCGGCGGCTTACGAGCCGGAAGTCCTGGCCGACGGCTCCTTCAAGGCCAAGAATGGTGGTGTGGTCGGCTTCTACTCGCTCGAAATGTCGGCCGAACAGCTGGCCACCCGTATCATGTCCGAGCAGACGGAAGTCTCTTCCTCAAAGATCCGTCGCGGTGACATCACCGAGCACGAATTCGAAAAACTGGTCGGCTTTTCCCAGACCATGCAGAAGGTGCCGCTGTTCATCGACCAGACCGGTGGTATCTCGATCGCCCAGCTCGCGGCCCGTGCCCGTCGTCTGAAGCGTCAGCGCGGTCTCGACTTCCTGGTCATCGACTATATCCAGCTGATGACCGGCTCCGGCAAATCGGGCGAAAACCGCGTGCAGGAAATCACCCAGATCACCACGGGCTTGAAATCGCTGGGCAAGGAACTGAACGTGCCGATCGTGGCGCTCTCGCAGCTCTCCCGTCAGGTCGAAAACCGCGAAGACAAGCGCCCGCAGCTCTCCGACCTTCGCGAATCGGGCTCGATCGAGCAGGACGCCGACGTGGTGCTCTTCGTGTTCCGCGAGGAATACTATGTGAAGAATCTCGAGCCCCGCGACATCGCCGATCCGAAGTATCCGGAATGGGAAGCGCATATGGAGAAGGTCAAGGGTACGGCCGACGTCATCATCGCCAAGCAGCGTCACGGACCGACCGGCACCGTCAAGCTCGCCTTCCAGTCGGAATTCACTCGCTTTGCGGATCTGGCCGAACCGAGTTTCATCCAATACGAAGAACCGTGAATTCGAAGGGCGCCCGAGAGGCGCCCTTTCCTTTCCATGGCTAGAGATCTGCAGCCCTCAAGGTGGCAACGGTCACGACGCCGGCGGCAGCGGCTGGCAGAAGCGGCAGGCGGGTTGCGGAGAAGGCCACCACCGCACAGCCCGCGGTCTCCGCCCAGCCGGTGGCAAAGGCAGTCGGCGTCACCACAGCCATCAGCACCGAGGGCGGGATCGCTGCCAGGCTCTCTTTGGCTTGCGGCGACAGTTGCAGGAGCCGACCGACCAGCAATCCCGCCTGACGCGTCGCAATCGTTGCGGCCGCCATGGCGAGGATCGCAAGCAGCGTGTTCATGTCGATCGTCATGCCCTCGCCTCCCCGCGCAGCGAAGAAACCACCGCGACGGCGACACCCCCGAGCGCGCCGGCGAGGATGTACCAGACACCCGGAACGGACTGGTGAACCAGCAAGGCGCTGATACCGCTGCCGACGAGGATCAGACCGGTGCGTGGGCCGCGCCAGAAGCCGGCGATGAGGATCACGAAGACAGCGGGAAAGACGAAGTCCATGGCGATCACGGCAGGATCGCCGACGAGGCCTCCGAGCGAGGCGCCAACCAGCCCTGACAGCACCCAGGCAGCATAGAAGGGCAAGGCGGCACCGACGAACCAGGCCGGCGTCAACAGATGATCCCGAGCATGGAATTCGGCGACGGCCCAGATCTCATCGGCGAGGAAGAGCATGGAAATGATCTTCTGCCGGAGCGAGAACGCCGCCATGTGGCGTGAGATCGACGCGCCCATCAGCACATGCCTGACATTGACGAGCAGGGCCGCCATGCCGAGTGCTGCGATGCTCGCGGGGTGGCTCCAGAGATCCATCGCGACAAACTGCGAACCGCCGGCAAAGACCAGGGCGCTCATCAGAAGGGCCTCCAGCGCCGAGAGCCCTTTGGTGGCGGCGACAGCACCGAAGACGAGACCGATCGGCACAACGGCGACAGTGAGCGGCAGAATCGATCGGAAACCCTGACGGATTTCGGCGGTGACTTTGGGTGGCATGCATGGTCCCTCACGCGAGTGTCACGCCGGGATAAGGCCTCAGTCGTCCAGGGTCTTGAAGGAAAGTGATCAGCCGGCACGAAAGACAGCAGGGGTGAGGCCCGTGCGCGCCTTGAACTGCCGGGTCATATGCGCCTGGTCGGCAAAACCGCAGGCAGCAGCGGTGTCCGATGGGGTGGCGCCTGATCGGAGCAGATGACGCGCGTGGCGGATCCGCATATCGGTCTGGAAGGCATGTGGGGTGATGAAATACTGCTTGCGGAAGGCGCGGATCATGTGGGCACGGCTGAGGTTTGCCACTTTCGCCAACGTCTCGAGGCCGATCTCCTCATCGAAGTGGGCAGCGATATGATCGCGGACGCGGCGCATGGCGAGCGGCTCGTTGTGATCGGGCGCACGGATGATCTCGTGGCCATGGTGGGCGAACATCGTTGCGAGAACACAATACATGCTCTCTTCACCTTCGAGGGCCGCAACCTCACCGCTTTCGATCCGGCGATGGGCGAGGTTGAAGGCCTTGGCGAGTTCCGGATCCGTCAGGAGCTGTCGCCCGAAGCTCGGCATGCCGTGGAAGGCGCGGCCGGTCACGTCCTCAATGATGTCGGTCAGCAGTGCCACCTCGGGATAGATCATCCGGTAGCGATAACCATCCGGCGCGCCCGGCTGACCGTCATGGATCTCACCGGGATTGATGAGGTAGAGAGCGCCAGGGCCCGTATGTTCGCGCGTGCCACGGATGTTTGCCACTTGGCAGCCGACTTCGATCGCACCGATCGAGAAGGTGTCGTGCGAATGGGGCGAGAATTCATGGGTGATGAAGGAGGCGGTGAGGCACTCCATGTCGCGGAAGCGCCCGTCCCGCCAGAAGCGGGTTCGCTCCTTGCGTGAGACCGGATTGGCCTCGGCGGCCTCCTGCTGCGAAACACTGTGCATAGCAGCATAATATCGGGCCTCCGCATTTTCGTCTTGAAGAAAAGTGCTAGGGTCGGCCGTCCGATCAACCGACCCGAAGCCTTCATGACAGACCGTTTCACCATCCTCGATGCGCCGGAGGAGTTTCTTTCGGCACCGCTGCGCCTGACCACTGACCTCTCGGCCATTGCCGACAACTGGCGCGAGATGGCGCGGCGATCGGGCAAGGCGCGGGCGGCGGCCGTCGTCAAGGCGGATGCCTATGGCCTCGGGATCGAGGATGTGGGGCAAACGCTCTACAGGGCGGGCGCCCGCGATTTCTTCGTCGCCGTGCCGGCCGAAGGGGCGACATTGCGCCCCTATGCCCCTGAAGCCCGCATCTTCGTGCTCTCGGGTATCTGGCCCGGTCAGGAAGAAATCTTCTTCGAGAACGACCTGGTCCCGGTCATCGCGTCCGAGGAGCAGCTCGCCTTCTGGATGGCCGTGCTCACCGAGCGCGGCCCCTACCCTTGCGCCCTTCATGTCGATACCGGTTTCAACCGGCTGGGACTACCGATGGCCGATGCGATGGCGCTTGTCGACGACGTCTCGCGTCCGGCAAGCCTCGACCCGGTTCTCGTGATGAGCCATCTCGCCTGTGGCGACGATCCAACCTCGCCGATGAACCGGAGGCAGCTCGAGAAATTCCAAGAGGTTAGTGAGGCTTTCGAAGGTGTTGATTCCAGTCTATCGGCCTCGGCCGGCATCTTCCTCGGCTCGGATTACCACTTCGACCTCACCCGGCCCGGCATCGCGCTTTACGGCGGCGAGGCAGTGAACGGCGCCAGAAACCCGATGCAGCCGGTCGTCAAGGCCGAGGCGCGCATTCTGCAGATCCGCGACGCCAAGGCCGGCGAAAGCGTCTCCTACGGTGCGACCCATCTGCTGTCCCGCGACAGCCGACTTGCGGTCGCCAGCGTCGGTTATGCGGATGGTTATCTGCGCAATCTGTCCGGCTCGGGGATTGCCCTGCGCGACACTGGTTTCCCCGGCGCCGAGGGCGTGATTGGTGACAAACGCGTTCCTGTCGTTGGGCGGGTGACGATGGACCTCACCATCTTCGACGTCACCGATCTGTCCGAAAATGCCGTGCGCAGCGGCGACTATATCGAACTCCTCGGCCCCTCCATGCCTCTCGATGACGTCGCCCGCGCTGCCGGCACGATCGGCTACGAAATGCTTACCGGGCTCGGGCTGCGCTATGAGCGGATCTATCTGGAGGGAGAAGACTGAGGTCTGGCGCGGAGGGATTTGTTCTGCTATTGTTCCAGCCCTGTCGGTCTTGTTCAGAATGGAGTTCAGACGATGCAGCGCATTCAATTGAGCGCCAGAGACGCGGAGTTCGTGGCGGAGCAACTTAGTTCCGGCGTCTATGAGACAGTCGATGCGGTGGTTGCTGCCGGTCTGGAACTGCTGCGTGAACGGGACGATGCCGAACTTCGTCAGTTTATTCAGGAGGGGCTTGATGATGTCGAGGCCGGTCGAGTTCACACCTACGAGAACGCGGAGGATCTGCTCGCGGACATCAAACGCGGTCTGATCGATGCCCACCAGCCGTAAGGTGAAGTGGACCACCACCGCCAGAGACGATCTCCGTTCGATTTATTCCTACATAGCCCAATTCGATCCTGCCTTGGCGGATGCATTCGTCACTGGACTCTACCAGAAGATCGAAGCATTGGCGCAACTCGGTCTTACCGGGACAAAGACGGACCATTTGCGTGACGATATTCGTGCCTTCACGTTCAAGGAGCGCCGGTTCTTCATTCGTGTGTCCGACGAGACGATAACCGTCCTTCGTGTGAAGCACGGCCGTCAGAACATCTCCCCAGACGATTTCCCCGAAAGCGACCTGTAATTCATGGCCAAAGCTAAGACTCAATTCATCTGCCAGAACTGCGGCACGGTGCATTCCCGCTGGGCGGGCAAATGCGATGGATGCGGCGAGTGGAACACCATCGTCGAGGAAGATCCGATGGGCGGGATCGGGTCGGGCCCCGGCAAGGCGCCGAAGAAGGGCCGTCCCGTCACTCTCACCTCGCTGTCCGGCGAGATCGAGGAAGCGCCACGCATTCCAACCGGCATGGGCGAACTCGATCGCGCCACCGGTGGCGGTTTTGTACGCGGTTCGGCGGTGCTGATCGGCGGTGATCCCGGCATCGGCAAATCGACGCTACTGATGCAGGCGGCTGCGGCGCTGGCGCGGCGTGGTCATCGGGTGATCTATGTCTCGGGCGAAGAGGCTGTCGCGCAGGTTAGGCTGCGCGCCCAGCGACTGGGTGCTGCCGATACAGATGTGCTGCTCGCCGCCGAAACCAATGTCGAGGACATCCTCGCCACCATCTCGGAAGGCAAGCGGCCGGATCTCGTGATCATCGATTCGATCCAGACGCTGTGGAGCGACACCGCCGACAGTGCGCCGGGGACCGTGACCCAGGTGCGCACCGGCGTCCAGGCGATGATCCGCTTTGCCAAGCAGACCGGTGCGACCATGGTGCTGGTCGGGCATGTCACGAAGGAGGGCCAGATCGCCGGTCCCCGCGTCGTGGAGCACATGGTCGATGCCGTCCTCTATTTCGAAGGCGATCGCGGCCATCACTATCGCATCCTACGCACGGTCAAAAACCGCTTCGGACCGACCGACGAGATCGGGGTCTTCGAAATGTCGGACAAGGGTCTGCGCGAAGTCGCCAATCCCTCCGAGCTCTTCCTCGGCGAACGCAACGAGAAAGCCCCAGGTGCTGCCGTCTTTGCCGGCATGGAAGGCACGCGGCCCGTTCTGGTCGAGGTGCAGGCACTGGTGGCCGCAACCTCGCTCGGCACCCCGCGTCGTGCTGTCGTCGGATGGGATTCGTCCCGCCTCGCCATGATTTTGGCGGTATTGGAGGCGCATTGCGGGATCAGGCTCGGTCAACACGACGTCTATCTGAATGTCGCCGGCGGCTACCGGATCAGTGAACCGGCAGCCGACATGGCGATTGCTTCGGCATTGGTTTCGTCGCTGGCCGGTATTGCCCTTCCGGCCGATTGCGTCTATTTCGGCGAAGTCAGCCTGTCGGGGGCGGTGCGGCCGGTGGCCCATACGGCCCAAAGGCTGAAAGAGGCGGAAAAGCTCGGTTTCTCCGCTGCGGTCTTGCCGGCTGCCTCCCCGGACCTTCCAAAGGGCTCGGCTGGCAAATGGAGGGAAGTGGACAGCCTTCCCGATCTCGTGGCGCGGATCGCCGGTTCCCGGCTGAAAGCCCCCACGGGTCAGGAGGACGGTTGATCCGGTCCGACGCGTGGTTTCACGCGTTCCGGCGGAATCGCGGTGACATCAATGCCGGTCTTTTCCGGCAGCCTTGGAGTTGGTATTTATGCCCATCACAATTTTCGACGGTATCGTCATCGGCGTCGTTCTGTTTTCAGCGGTGCTGGCGATGGTACGCGGCTTCTCGCGTGAAGTGCTGTCCATCGCGAGCTGGGCGGGTTCGGTCGCCGCTGCCTATTACCTCTATCCCCTGCTCGTTCCCTATGTGATGAGCTATACCGATGATCCGCGGATCGCGATGGCAGGCTCTGCCGGCATCATCTTCCTGATCGCGCTGATCATCATTTCGTTCATTACCTCGCGCATTGCCGACTTCATCATCGACAGTCGCATCGGCGCACTCGACCGCACGCTGGGCTTCCTCTTCGGCGCAGCCCGCGGCCTGCTGTTGCTCGTCGTTGCGGTGGCCTTCTGGAACTGGTTGATCAACGAGCCGCAGCGACCGGACTGGGTCAACAACTCCAAGTCCAAGCCTTTCCTCGATTCGCTCGTGCAGAAACTCGAGGCAGTCCTGCCGGAAGACATCGAGCCGCAGATCCGCGAGCGCATCCTCGGCCGCGACGAACCGGAAGCCGGTGCGGCCGGCGAGACGGCTCCCGCCGAGCAGGCGCCCGAACAGGCTCCGGCCCAGAACAACTGATCCTCTCGCGGCTTCGGCCGCGCGACATGAGACAAGACACAGATGCCGCCGGATCGGGACAGACCGGCGGCTTCCCTGTTCAAAGCGCAGCATCCCGCGTCTGTCCCCGGAGCAAAGGCCCTCGCCATGAAGCAGATCAGCCCTTCTTACGTCGTCTATGGCAGCCAGGACGACAAGTTCCACGAGGAATGCGGCGTGTTCGGCATTCTCGGTCATCCAGATGCTGCAACCCTGACCGCGCTCGGTCTGCACGCGCTCCAGCATCGCGGCCAGGAGGCAGCCGGCATCGTCTCCTTCGACGGGCGCCAGTTCTACACCGAAAAGCATATGGGCCTCGTTGGCGACCACTACACCAATCCGGCGACCCTCGCGAAACTGCCCGGCCCGCAGGCGATCGGCCACACGCGCTACTCGACCACAGGGGAAGTTGCGCTCCGCAACGTCCAGCCACTCTTTGCCGAGCTCGAAGAAGGCGGCATCGCGATCGCCCATAACGGCAACTTCACCAACGGTCTGACGCTGCGCCGCCAGATCATCGCCACCGGCGCGATCTGCCAGTCGACCTCGGATACCGAAGTGGTGCTGCATCTGATCGCCCGCTCGCGCCATGCCTCGACCACCGACCGCTTCATTGATGCGATCCGCCAGATGGAAGGCGGCTATGCGATGATCGCGCTCACCCGCACCAAGCTGATTGCCGCCCGCGACCCGATCGGCATCCGTCCGCTCGTCATGGGTGAACTCGATGGCAAGCCGATCTTCTGTTCGGAGACCTGTGCGCTCGACATTATCGGCGCCAAATTCGTGCGTGACGTGAAGAACGGCGAAGTGATTATCTGCGAAACGCAGGCCGATGGCTCGGTGACAGTCGAGTCCCGCATGCCGGCCCGTCCCCTGCCAGAACGGGTCTGCCTGTTCGAATATGTCTATTTCGCCCGTCCTGACTCGGTCGTTGCCGGCCGAAACGTCTACACCACCCGCAAGAATGCCGGCATGAACCTCGCCAAGGAGGCTCCTGTCGACGCGGATGTTATCGTGCCCGTGCCGGATGGCGGCACGCCGGCCGCGCTCGGCTATGCCCAGCAAAGCGGCATACCCTTCGAATACGGCATCATCCGCAACCACTATGTCGGCCGTACCTTCATCGAACCGACGCAGCAGATCCGCGCCTTCGGCGTCAAACTCAAGCATTCGGCAAACCGGGCGATGATCGAGGGCAAGCGCGTCGTTCTGGTCGACGATTCCATCGTACGCGGCACGACCTCGCTGAAGATCGTGCAGATGATCCGCGATGCCGGCGCCAAGGAAGTGCATATCCGCGTCGCCTCGCCGATGATCTTCCATCCGGATTTCTACGGCATCGATACGCCGGATCGGGACAAGCTGCTTGCCAACCAGTATGCCGGCGACGAGGCGATGGCGAAGTATATCGGCGCGGATTCCCTGGCTTTCCTATCGATCGACGGCCTCTACACCGCGGTCGGCGGCGCCCCGCGCGATCCGGCCAACCCGCAATTCACCGACCACTATTTCACCGGCGACTATCCGACGCGCCTCGTCGACAAGGAAAGCGAGAAGCCGGGCCGCAAGGAAAGCATGCTCGCCGCCAACGGCTGAGCTCCAGAGCAAGTCCAGCAAAAGTGCGCCAGCGGTTTTGCGTCCGGACTGCGTTAAAACAAGGAGATAGAGCATGTGATCCGGCTTGAGCCGGACATGCTCTAGGGATACAGGACAGACCATGACCATCGACCTCAAGGGACGGCTTGCGCTCGTCACCGGCGCCTCGCGGGGCATCGGCTATTTCACCGCGATCGAACTTGCCAAGGCCGGCGCGCATGTCATTGCCTGTGCCCGCACCGTCGGCGGCCTGGAAGAGCTTGATGACGCCATCAAGGCGGTTGGCGGCACGGCAACGCTGGTGCCCTTCGACCTCTCGGACATGGCCGCGATCGACCAGCTCGGCGGCCACATCTTCGAGCGCTGGGGCAAGCTCGACATCGCGGTCCTGAATGCCGGTGTGCTCGGTGTCATCTCGCCAATCGGCCATGTCGAGGCGAAGGTCTTCGACAAGGTGATGACGATCAACGTCACCGCCACATGGAGGCTGATCCGCTCGCTCGAGCCGCTTCTCGTCAAGTCCGACCAGGGTCGTGCTCTGATCCTGTCCTCGGGTGCCGCCCACAAGTGCCGTCCGTTCTGGGGCCCCTACTCCGCCTCCAAGGCAGCCGTCGAGGCGCTCGCCCGCACCTGGGCGGCCGAGACCCAGCGCCTGCCTCTGCGCGTGCTCTCCGTTGATCCTGGCGCTACCCGCACCGCCATGCGCGCCCAGGCCATGCCGGGTGAAGATCCAGCCACTCTGCCGCATCCGTCCGAAGTTGCCGCCAAGCTTCTGCCGCTCGTCGGCCCGGACCAGACGGAAACCGGCAAGCTCTTCATCGTTCGCGAAGGCAAGATGGTCGACTACCGCATGCCGGAGTAGGAGCAGGATCTCCTACCTACCGGCAGCCATTCCATATCAGGATCATCCATGTCGCCCAGAGATTTTGCCGCTTACGCCTATCTGTCTCTGGCCTGGGGGCTTTCGTTCGTCCTGCTTCTGCACGTGGTGGATGCCTTCGGCTGGATCGGCGCGGTGACATTTCGCTGCTTCATTGCCGGCGCCCTGCTTTACTTGATTGCGAGGGCCATGCGACGCCGGCTCGACTTCCGTGCAGGCTGGCTGCCTTTCACGATCGTCGGTGCAACCACTGTGGCCGGGCAGCTTGTGGGCCTCTCCTACGCGACGCCGCTGATCGGCACGGCGATGGCCGCGATTTTCGTCGCATCCATCCCCCTTTTCTCCATGGTCATCGCGCAGCTGTGGGGACTGGAGCGGATCACACAGGCGCGAGTGCTCGGCCTTGCGCTGGGCACGATCGGCATCATCATGCTGGTGGGATTTCCGGCAGTTCCCGTGACCTTCGCCTTCCTGCTCGGCTGTGCCGCCATGGTCGGCTCAACCTTCTCGGCCGCCTTTGGCAGCAATTATGCGAGCCGATATCTTTCCGGCACCGGCCCCTGGGAGGTCACGATCGGCTCCTTCATCGCCGGTGGTATCCTGACGCTGCCGCTTCTGTGGTTCGTTCCGGTTCCCACGACGCCTGCTGCGATCGACTACCTCTATCTTGTGGCGCTGGCAGCCCTGATGAGTGCGCTCACCTACGTGCTCTATTTCGGTCTGGTCAAAAGCATCGGTGCGACGGCCGCGATCAGTGTCGAGTTCGTCGTGACAGTCGTGGCCGTGCTGGTTGGGGCTTTGATACTCGACGAACCGCTGACAGTGCTGCAACTGATGGGTGGCGCCGTGATCATCGTCGGATGCGCGCTCGTACTCGGGATCGTGAGGACGCCGCGCCGGGTGGCCTGATCAGCCCGCCCGTCGCCGCATGCGCGCCAAACGCCGGCGAGGCTGTTCGACAGCCAATGCCAGAGTATTGCCGGTCTCAGCAAGCAAGGCCACCGGTTCATAGAGACGGACACAGTTTCGACCATCAGCCTTCGCTCGGTAGAGCGCAGCATCTGCGGTGGCGAGAAGCTCGTCCAGATCGGCACCCCGCTCCTTCGCTTCACTGACGCCGATGCTGACCGTGACCCGCAGCGGGGAAGAGGCCGGCAAAAGCATGTCGGCCACGGCAAGCCGCAGGTTTTCCGCTACGGCGACGGCCTTCTGGGCACTCATCCGGGGCATCAGACAGGCAAACTCTTCGCCGCCGATGCGCGCAAAAAGCCAGCCCTTGGGCATCCGCTGCTCGATGGTACGGGAGAAGGCTAGCAGAACCTGGTCTCCTGCCGCATGGCCGTGCGTATCGTTGACGACCTTGAAGTGGTCGATATCGAGCAAGAGCAGGCTGGCGCCCTCCTGCTCTTGCAGCATCTTGCAGGCACTCGTCACGAAGGTGCGACGATTGGCGAGATTGGTCAGCGGATCCCGTTCCGAGGCCAGTCGATAACGGAGTTCGTCGCGCTCCTTCGCCAGCATCAGCAGAGCGACGAGCGTCAGCACGATCATCATGGAGTTGGCCAGCACGATATAGGCAAACCAGGGTGCCGTCGTGCCATCGGCCGCGTAGGCCGGCCCGACAAAGAGCGACAGCGGCACCGGCGCCAGCCAAACCGCGCCTCGAATGAGGTTTGCCACGGCAGCAATCGACCTGGACGGCAACGGTTCTCGCTTTGCCTTGCGCAAGATATCTTCCGCCGTAAGGAAGCAGTAGCCAGCAATCAGGAGGCCAAGAATCGTGGTTCTCAGCTCTACCGATTGATAGACGACCGGCATCAGCCAGAGCGCCGTCCAGACAATCAGCCCGATGGAGGCCTTTGTTAAAGAGGCCTTGCCGCCCTCGAACACAACGACCGCCTGCCAGTAGAGGCCGACGGCGAAAACGCCGAGCCCGAGACCGACGCCCGACGACAAGAACAGCGGCAGCGAACTGCGCGCCGAATGCAGAAACATGGCCGTGCAGCCAGCGAGCCCCGCCGCGACCAGCATCGGCAGGATGCGGCTGTCCCGGTTTCGCAGCCACATATAAATCGTCACGACCGTTGATATCAGTGTGATCAACGCATGGACGATCATCACTGTTGGCAGATGCAGGCTGTGGTCCATGCCGAAGATCATCTCCGAGGGCGGGGGATTACCACGCTAGAATTGGGGGAGTTACCTTGAAAAAGACTTAACCCGAAGAGTGACTATCCACAGTTGGCAGCTGGCGGGTGGCCTGTTTCGGGACGCCGCAAGCGCCCTTGACCAAAATCACGACCCGCGCCATAACACCCAGCATGAAAACGAGCTTCTGCACCATTTGCGGGATCATTATTCGCTAGCGTATTCGCTGGCCTGGCCGTTTTCGTCTCCTGCATAGCCCCAGATGACAAACGACCCGGTCCAGCCGGGTCAATCATTCTGGGAGTTTCACATGGCCGGCGGCCTCAAGCTTTACAACACGCTCACACGCGAGAAGGTCGACTTCGAGCCGATCGATCCCGACAATGTGCGCATGTATGTCTGCGGCCCGACGGTCTACGACTTTGCCCATATCGGCAACGCGCGCCCCGTCATCGTCTTCGATGTGCTCTTCCGGCTGCTCCGCCACACCTATGGCGCCGACAAGGTGACCTATGTCCGCAACATCACCGACGTCGATGACAAGATCAACGCGCGGGCGTTGCGCGATTTCGGCGGGCAGATCGCCGATGGTTCGATGAGCCTCAACGAGGCGATCCGGGCTGTTACCGGCAAGACGGAAAGCCAGTTCCACGAGGACGTGGCCTCGCTCGGCTGTCTGAAGCCCACCGTCGAGCCACGCGCCACCGACAACATTCCGCAGATGATCACGATCATCCAGCGGCTGCTCGACATGGGCCATGCCTATGTCGCCAGCGGTTCGGAAGGCCATGAAGTGCTGTTTTCGACCGCCTCGATGGCCGATTACGGCATGCTGTCAAAGCGCAAGCTCGAAGACCAGCAGGCAGGCGCCCGCGTCGCGGTCGAAAGCCACAAGATGAACCCAGCCGATTTCGTGCTGTGGAAGCAGTCCGCTGACACAGAGCCAGGCTGGCCGGCGAGCTTCACCTTCGAGAAGATCACCACGCCGATCTATGGGCGTCCCGGCTGGCATATCGAATGCTCTGCCATGTCCGACCGCTATCTCTGGGAAGAGATCAAGGATCGCCTGTCCCCCAAGGCGAAGGCCAAGCCGCACCAGTTCGACATCCATGGCGGCGGACTGGACCTGATCTTCCCGCACCACGAAAACGAGATCGCCCAGTCCTGCTGCGCCTTCGACAACGACCTGATGGCGACCGTGTGGATGCACAACGGCTTCCTGCAGGTCGAAGGCCGGAAGATGTCGAAGTCGGAGGGTAATTTCGTCACGATCAACGAGTTGCTGGCGACGGAGAAATTCGGCGGGCGGAAGTGGCCGGGCGAAGTGCTGAGGCTCGCCATGCTGATGACGCATTACCGCGAGCCGATCGATTTTTCGGTCAAGCGGCTGGAAGAGGCAGAACGTCTGCTGGCAAAGTGGCCGGCAGGTGATGCCGGTGACGTGGCCCCGGATGCAGCCGTTCTAGAAGCCCTCTCTGATGACCTCAACACGGTTGCGGCCGTTCAGGCGATTCATGCACTCGCGCAGGCGGCGAATGCGGATCCGTCGAAGCTGCCGCTCTTTGTCGCCTCGGCAGCCTTGCTCGGTGTTGCGCCGAAGAAGGCAGAACTCAGCGACGATCTCTCCGCCGCGGTCCAGGCCTTGGTCGACATGCGGCTCGAAATGCTGAAGGCGAAGAATTTTGCCGAAGCGGACAAGATCCGGGACGAACTTGCCGCCAAAGGCATCCAGCTCAAGGACGGCAAGGACAAGGAGACCGGCGAGCGGGTGACGACCTGGGAGGTCAAGCGGTAAAATGGTTTCGGCTGCGGTGCAGATTACCCCCCTCTGTCACTTCGTGACATCTCCCCCACAAGGGGGGAGAGTGGGGAAGCATGCGTCGTGCCACACCAATTCCAGGCCCTTGAATCTCAGAGGCGAGGTCGGCGGGTTCCCGCTCTCCCCCCTTGTGGGGGAGATGTCCGGCAGGACAGAGGGGGGTGCCGCACACGCAACGCCAACCAAGCCCCTTGCCAGAACACACAACCAGAGACAGTCTTCCCACCAGTTCAAACCGGTGATGGAAGCTGCCATGCCGCATGCACCCGTTCCACCGCAACGGCGCGCCCATGCAAAGCGCATGCGCCACGAAATGACAGATGCCGAGCGCAAGCTCTGGGGCTGCCTGCGCGCGCATCGCTTGATGGGCCTTGGCTTTCGCCGACAGGTGCCGATTGCCGGCTTCATCGTCGATTTCGCCTGCTCGGATCATAAGCTGATTGTGGAGGTGGACGGGTCTCGGCACGGGAACGATGCCGATATCGCATATGATGCGGCCCGCACGAGGCGGCTGGAGCAGGATGGCTGGACGGTGCTGCGGTTCTGGAACGACGACGTGCTGCGGGACATCGACAATGTTTGCCAGCATATTGTGATTGTTGCGGGAAAGGGGTGGTCGTGATGATGGCAGTGTCTGCTGCGGCGCGCATTACCCCCCTCTGTCACTTCGTGCCATGTCCCCCACAAGGGGGGAGAGTGGGGCCGCGTGCGTCGTGCCACACCAATTCCAGGCCCTTGAATCTCAGAGGCGAGGTCGGCGGGTTCCCGCTCTCCCCCCCTGTGGGGGAGATGTCCGGCAGGACAGAGGGGGGTGACGCCACACTCGCGAGGCCACCGCATGACTCAACCCAACACCAAAATGCCGAAATGGCTGCTCTACGGCCTGATCGCCAAGGGCGTTCTGGTGGCTGCCGTGATCATCGGCGTCACGATTTTCATGGCGATGCAATGAGGACGTCGAGATGAGCGAGATCGAGAGTGGTGGCTGCCAGTGCGGCGCGATCCGGTTCCAGGCGTCGAAGCTTGGGCGGCCGTCGATCTGCCATTGCCGTATGTGCCAGAAGCAGTTCGGCTCGTTCTTCGGCGCATTTGTGACCGCCGATCAGGCGCATCTGACCTGGACGCGCGGGCAGCCGATGCTCTACCGCTCGTCCGCCAAAGTGAAGCGCGGCTTCTGCGGCAAGTGCGGCACACCGCTCACCTATCAGCATCCCGGGGGCGTCGAACTTGCGATCGGCACCTTCGACCATCCGGAGCGTTTCGAGCCGCAGATCCAGGTCAACCATCACCAGCGCCTGCCCTGGATCGATCAGCTGTTCGAGACGCCTGTCTATACGAGCCCCGAATACGAGGCCTTTTTCGCCTCGATCGAGAGTTTTCAGCATCCAGACCACGACACGGCCCAGTGGCCGCCGGAGGATGATCAATGACCCGACAGGTACATTCCGGTGGCTGTCAATGCGGCGCAATCCGCTACAAGATATCAGGCGAGCTCGGTTACCCGCATATCTGTCACTGCCGTATGTGCCAGAAGGCGAGCGGCAGTTTCTTCATGGCGCTGGCCGGCTCGCGGCAGGAGGATTTTCTCCTGATGCGCGGCGAACCGAGCTGGTTCCAATCATCAGACCCGTGCGGGCGCGGCTTCTGCAAGGACTGCGGCACGCCGCTCTTCTTCCGCACCAAGGGCTCGCCCTATATCAGCGTCACGATCGGCAGCCTCGATAAGCCAGAGATCGCCGAGCCCATTTCGCAAGACGGCGTCGAAAGTCGCGTTTCCTATTTCGACAAGCTCTTCAATCTTCCGCAGAACGAAACCGACCGTTCGGACCTTCCGGCGGGCAATGCCGGGATCGCCGCCACATCTAGGCAGCATCCCGATCACGATACGGTGGCCTGGCCACCGAAGAGGACATGACATGACGACTGAATTGCGTGGCGTTTACCCCGAAATCGAACCCTTCGAGACCGGCATGCTCGATGTCGGCGACGGGCATCAGATCTATTGGGAGCGTTTCGGCACCAAGGGGGCCAAGCCGGCCGTCTTCCTGCATGGCGGTCCCGGTGGCGCCACAGGTCCCGGCAATCGCCGGCTCTTCGATCCGGCTCTCTACGACGTCTTGATGTTCGACCAGCGCGGCTGCGGCAAATCCACACCGCATGCCTCGATCGAGGCTAACACCACCTGGCATCTGGTCGCGGACATCGAGCGGCTGCGCGAACTCATGGGCGTCGAGACCTGGCTCGTCTTCGGCGGTTCCTGGGGCTCGACACTGGCGCTCGCCTATGCCGAAACCCATCCGGAGCGCGTCTCCGAACTGGTCCTGCGGGGCATCTATACGCTGACCAAGGCCGAGCTCGACTGGTACTACCAGTTCGGCGTCTCCGAGATGTTCCCGGACAAGTGGGAGCGTTTTTGCGCACCCATTCCGGAAAATGAGCGCCACGAGATGATGGCCGCCTACCGCCGCCGGCTGACCGGCACCGACCGCGAAGAACAGCTGCGCTGCGCCGTTGCCTGGAGTTCCTGGGAGGGTGAGACCATCACGCTCCTGCCGAACCCGGATTACACGGGCCGCTTCTATGAACCCGACTTCGCGCTCGCCTTCGCGCGCATCGAAAACCACTTCTTCGTTCATGCTGGCTGGCTCGAGGAAGGTCAGCTCCTGCGCGATGCCTACAAGCTCAAAGACATCCCGGGCGTGATCATCCACGGCCGCTACGACATGCCCTGCCCGGCGAAGTATGCATGGCAATTGCACAAGGCCTGGCCGAAGGCGGATTTCCACCTGATCGAGGGGGCGGGCCACGCCTATCTCGAGCCTGGTATCCTCGACCAGCTGATCCGGGCGACGGATCGGTTTGCGGGGAAGAACTAGATCATGCTCGCGCCCGTGGTTACCCCCCTCTGGCCTGCCGGCCATCTCCCCCACAAGGGGGGAGAGCGGATTGCCGCTGCGGCTCGGGCCCACCCTCCCCTTGAGGGGGAGGGTCGGAGCGAAACTCCGGGGTGGGGTGACTGGCTGAGGGTTACAAAAGTCGCGACACGTCGAACTCGCGGTGTGGTTCACCCCCACCCGCCGCTTCGCGGCGACCTACCCCCTCAAGGGGGAGGTGGGGAGCGCAACGCACGCGGCCACTACTCTCCCCCCTTGTGGGGGAGATGTCACGCAGTGACAGAGGGGGGTGAACGCCCCATAGCGGAAGTTCTCGTAAGGACAACAGCATGACGCTTGAAAAGATCACCCTGTTCGACACGACACTGCGCGACGGCCAGCAGACGCCGGGGATCGATTTTTCCGTCGAGGACAAGATCGCGATCGCGGCGATGCTGGACGAATTCGGCATCGACTTCATCGAGGGCGGTTATCCCGGCGCAAACCCGACGGACACGACGTTCTTTTCCAGGAAGCGCACGCAAAAGGCCGGCTTCGTCGCCTTCGGCATGACCAAGCGTGCCGGCATTTCCGCCTCCAACGATCCGGGCCTCAGCCAACTCATCCAGTCGAAGGCAGATGCCGTCTGTCTGGTTGCGAAAAGCTGGGACTATCATGTGAAGGTGGCACTGGGCTGCACCAACGAGGAGAACCTCGAAAGCATCCGCGATAGCGTCAAGGCCGTGGTCGAAGCGGGCAAGCTTTCCATGGTCGACTGCGAGCATTTCTTCGATGGCTACAAGGCCAATCCTGATTATGCCATCGCCTGCGCCAAGGAGGCCTATCAGGCCGGGGCTCGCTGGGTCGTGCTCTGCGACACCAATGGCGGTACGCAGCCGCCGGAAATCCGGGACATTGTCTCGGCCGTGATAGCCTCGGGCATCCCCGGCTCCTCGCTCGGTATCCACGCGCATAACGATACCGGCCAGGCGGTTGCCAATTCACTCGCCGCCGTCGAGGCCGGCGTGCGGCAGATCCAGGGCACGCTGAACGGCATTGGCGAGCGCTGCGGCAATGCCGACCTCATCACGATCATCCCGACGCTCTGTCTGAAGGACACGTATTCCTCGCGCTTCGAGACCTCGATCGACCGGGAAAAGCTCGTCGGCCTCACCCGTCTGTCGCGCGCTTTCGACGAATTGCTCAACCGTTCGCCCAATCACCAGTCGCCTTATGTCGGCGGCTCGGCCTTTGCCACCAAGGCCGGCATCCATGCCTCGGCGCTCCTCAAGGACCCCAAGACCTACGAGCATGTCGAGCCAGAAAGCGTCGGCAATTTCCGCAAAGTCATGGTGTCGGATCAAGGCGGCAAGGCAAATTTCCTTAATGAACTGAAGCGTCGCGGCATCACGGTTGCCAAGGACGATCCGAAGCTCGACACGCTGATTTCTATCGTCAAAGAGCGCGAGGCCTCGGGTTACGCCTATGAAGGCGCGGATGCGAGTTTCGAATTGCTGGCGCTCAAGACGCTCGGGACCGTGCCCAATTTCTTTGCGGTCGAGAGCTTCCGCGTCATGGTTGAGCGCCGTTTCGACAGCCATGGCAAGCTGAAGACCGTGTCGGAAGCCGTCGTAAAGGTGCTGGTCGACGGCGAAATGGTGATGTCGGTTGCGGAAGGCGATGGTCCGGTCAACGCCCTCGACATTGCGCTCCGCAAGGATCTCGGCAAATACCAGACGGAAATCCTCGATCTCGAACTGGCGGACTACAAGGTCCGTATCCTGAACGGCGGCACCGAGGCCATCACCCGCGTGTTAATCGAGTCCACCGATGCCTCCGGCGCCCGCTGGTGGACGGTTGGCGTGTCCGAGAACATCATCGACGCCTCCTTCCAGGCGCTGATGGACAGTATCGTCTACAAGCTGATGAAGAACCGCGAACTGGCAGGCAAGATCGCGGCGGAGTGAGATCGGAGGCGTCCAAACGATCGGTCTGCCTGAACGATGCTTCACAGAAATGAATTGGCGCCTGCAACCTTGCAGGCGTAATCCCGTTTCCAAGCATAACAAAAGTCAGGAAACACCATGGCCGACGTCACCGCTCCCGCCGAGAACCGGGACAGCCTGAACGGCTTTCTCTTTGCGCTCTCCGCCTATCTTTTGTGGGGCTTCCTGCCACTCTACATGAAGGCGCTCGCGCATATCTCGCCGGCGGAGGTGATCGCTCACCGCATCCTCTGGTCGATCCCGGTTGCCGGCCTGCTCTTGATCATCCTCAAGCGCACCGATGAGTTGAAGAAGGCGATGCGCAATCCGCGCATGCTCGGCATGGCCGCCGTGACCGCGACGCTGATCAGCGTCAACTGGGGCATCTATGTCTGGGCGATAGGGACTGGACACGCGCTGGACACGGCGCTCGGCTACTTCATCAATCCTTTGTTTTCGATCCTGCTCGGTGCTGTCATTCTCAAGGAAAAGCTGAAGAAGACGCAGATTGCGGCCCTCTCGCTGGTCGTGATCGCTGTCGTCATCCTGACCGTCGAGGCAGGCCGCCTGCCGGTGGTGGCGCTGGCGCTGACCTTCTCCTGGGGCTTCTACGCCTTTTTCCGCAAGACATTGCCGATCGGGCCGAACCAGGGCTTCCTCTTGGAAGTGCTGCTGCTTTCGCCCATCGCGCTCGGCTATCTTGTCTATTTGAACCTGCAGGGGGGCGGGCATTTCCTGATGGGCAACATGACCGATACGATCCTGCTTGCCTCGGCAGGACTGGTGACGGCAGTGCCGCTGATCCTTTATGCGAACGGCGCCAAGCTGTTGCGCCTCTCGACCATAGGCATCATGCAATACATCGCGCCGTCGATGATCTTCATCACCGCCGTCTTCGTCTTCAACGAACCCTTCAGCGTGGCGAAAGCCGTTGCCTTCCCGCTTATCTGGTCGGCATTGGTGATCTATACGCTGCCGATGCTTCGGCAGCGCTGAACTCAAAGCTTGGAAATCGTCTCCGGGTCGCCTTCGGGCGATCCGGCCTCGGCCCAGCGGACCTCGATGGCGGGCACAATGTCCTCGATTCGGTCAATGACCAGCGGCCGCACGAGATGGGCGGTGTGGATAAAGCCCGAGGCCGACATGTGGTCCATAAGCTCCAGCATAGGCTTCCAGAAGTCGTTGACATTGGCAAAGACCATCGGCTTGGCATGACGGCCGAGCTGACCCCAGGTCATGATCTCGACGATCTCCTCAAGCGTGCCGATGCCGCCCGGAAGGGTCACGAAAGCGTCAGAGCGCTCGAACATGGCGTGCTTGCGCTCGTGCATGTCCTTGGTGATGATCAATTCGTTCAGCTGGCCGAGCGAATGGCGCGTCGCTTCCATGTCGACGAGGAATTCGGGTATGATGCCGGTGACATGACCGCCGGCCGAAAGCACGCCCGAGGCAACCGCCCCCATGATGCCCTTGGTGCCGCCGCCATAGACCAGGCGAAGGTTGTTTTCTGCCAGGGCGCGACCGAAATTTCGGCCGGCTTCCATGAAGGCGGGATCGCGTCCGGGCTGGGAGCCGCAATAGACGCAGACGGATCGAATCGGGGTTTTCTGTTCGCTCATGCGGGGCAAAAAACAGGCTACGCCGCTGCAGGTCAACAAAATTGGCTGAAAACCCTTGTCCGGCAGGGTGGATTGATCCATCGCCGCTTGTCGATTCATCGGGTTGACGCTAGCAATTCCAAGGGAATGGCGGCTGATCCGCCGGGAGACTTGAGAAATGAAGAACCGTGCCCTCTGGGTGGTCCTGATCGTCCTTGCCATCGTCAGCCTGCTGATGGTGTTCGTCATCATGCCACGGCTCAATCCGCCGGTGAGCGATCTGCCGACCGTGAATGCTGCCGCCGACGCGGCGAAGTCTGCAGCCGATGAGGCCCAGGCGACGGCCGAAGGCGCCGTGCAAGACGTCGCCAGCGCAGCCAGCCAGAAGATGGATCGCCTGAAAGAAGAGGCCGTGAAGGCCGTCGACAGCATCTCGGCGCTGTTTGCCGATGGCCGCACGCCGGGCATCGAAGCCTATACCGCCGCCAAGACACTGGCTCAGGGCGCCCTTCAGGCACTTTCATCGATCGAGATTCCCGACGACCTCGATGCGACGGTCATGAACGGCATCAAGACGGTACAGGCCGATGCCGCGCGAGCTCTGGAGATGGTCCAGCAGCTACCGGCCGATCCGGCAAAGGCCGCAGGCCTCATCGCCTCGATCAAGGATGCGCTGCTCGGCAAGCCGGTCACCCAGCCCGCGCCCGTCACTGAAGCGACGACGGAGATTGCGCCCCGCTTCGACGTGCTTCGTGTCGAGCCCAATGGCTCCACGGTGATCGCCGGCAACGCCGTGCCGGGCGCGACCGTCGAGATCCTGAATGGAGACCAGGTCATTTCCTCGCAAACGGTCGACGGCACGGGCGATTTTGCCGCCGTGCTCGATCAGCCGCTGCCGCCCGGCGATCACGCGCTGCAGATCCGCGCCACGGCTCCCGACGGCAAGGTCGTCACCTCGGAAGAGGTTGCGACGATTTCCGTGCCGGAAGGTGGCAAGGGCGAGCTCTTGGCCATGGTCTCGAAGCCTGGCGAGGCGAGCCGTCTGATCACCCTTCCCGATTCCGAGAATGC
The DNA here is from genome assembly GCF_016806065.1 of Rhizobium rosettiformans. Lineage (NCBI taxonomy): Bacteria > Pseudomonadati > Pseudomonadota > Alphaproteobacteria > Hyphomicrobiales > Rhizobiaceae > Rhizobium > Rhizobium rosettiformans. The sequence goes on along the minus strand of NZ_CP032405.1, from coordinate 2,931,876 downwards.
TCCCGCATCGGCAAGCCAGCCGGCCGCTGCACCGGCCGGCGGCGTTGCCCTGCCGGAACTTCCCGCTGCCGCCAGCGAACTTGCCGGCTCAGCGCCTGCGATGCCGGGCATGAGCGAAACGGCGGCAGCCCCCGCAAATGAACCCGTGGCCGAAGAACCCACGGCCCTTCCCGGCGCCACCGAAGTGCAGGTCACTGCGGTCGAGATCGAAGGCGACCGCATCTTCGTCGCCGGCAAAGCGCCGGCCGGGGCGCGGGTGCGTGGCTTTGCCAACAAGGCCACCATCGGCGAAGCGGCGAGCGACGGAAACGGCAACTTCGTCATCGAAGGCGAAATGAAACTCGAGGTCGGCAACCACATCATCGAGGTGGAACTCCTGGATTCCACCGGCAAGGTGGTCGTCCGCGCCTCGGTTCCGTTCGAGCGCCCCGCCGGCGAGCAGGTCTCCGTCGTCGCCCAGACGGGAGCGGGTGCTGCGTCGTCGCCGACCACCCCCGAACAGATTGAGTTCGAGCGGCTGCGGATCTCCTTGACCAAGGCGATGACGATCCTGGAAAATCTGTTCGCCAACGGTCAGAAGCCCGCCCTGGAGCAGGCGGCAGCGGCGCGTTCGGCCACGGAAATCGGATTGCAGTCGATCATCGGCTTCCGTCCGGGCCCCAATGTCGAACCAGACCTTGCCGCCGCCTTCAACAGCCATGGCGCCAAGGCTCGCGAGGCGCTTGCGCTCCTGCAGTCTGTACCGAACGGCAATGTGGATGCTTTGGGCGCCGCCCTGCCGCAGCTCGTCGCGCTGATCCGTGACCTCCTCAACGATCCGGCACCCGCTCCGTCAGCGCAGGCACCGGCTCAGTCCGAGACCAATGTGGCGGCAGCATCCCCGACGAATGCGGCTGCATCCGGCGAGCCGAAGACAATCCAGCAGGCGCCGCTCGAACAGAGCGACAGCAGCGTCATCATCCGCCGCGGCGATACGCTCTGGCAGATTTCGCGGCGCGTTTATGGGCAGGGTGTGCGCTACACCACGATCTATCTCGCCAACGAGAACCAGATCAACAATCCGGACCTGATCGAACCCGGCCAGATCTTCACGGTGCCGCGCGACGCGCTTCCCAATGCGGAAGAAATTCATCGAAAGCGCCTGCGTGGCGAGGCGGTGAACTGAGCTTTCACAGTTCCGTTATTGTATTCGCACGAGCGAAAACCTAAGTGAATGAGAGCGGCGATCCTCAAAAGGGATCGCCGCTTTTTAATCTGCATGCAGCGAGAGGGTCGGGGATGGCAGAGGCGAAGAAGAAGACGGTATCGGCCGACGACGGCAACCCGATGCAGACGCTCGTGAACCTCTGGCCCTATATGTGGCCGGCCGACCGATTTGATCTCAAGATGCGCGTCGTCTGGGCGACCGTCTTCCTGATCATCTCGAAATTCGTCCTGATCCTCGTTCCCTATTTCTTCAAATGGGCAACCGATGCGCTCGACGGCCGGATCGACATGGCGGGCATCCTGCCGACCTTCCTTCTGGGAGCCGTGGCGCTCGTCATCTTCTACAATCTCACCCGTATCCTGCAGGTCGGCCTCAACCAGCTTCGTGACGCGCTGTTCGCCAGCGTCGGCCAGCATGCGGTGCGCCAGCTCGCCTACAGGACCTTCGTGCACATGCACCAGCTGTCGCTGCGCTTCCATCTGGAACGCAAGACCGGGGGCCTGTCGCGCATCATCGAACGCGGCACCAAGGGCATCGAGACGATCGTCCGCTTCACGATCCTCAACTCGATCCCGACGCTCATTGAATTCATCCTGACGGCCGCGATCTTCTGGTGGACCTACGGCTTCTCCTATCTCGGCGTCACCGCCTTCACCGTCTGGGCCTATATCTGGTTCACGATCCGCGCGTCGGACTGGCGCATCGGCATCCGCCGCGCGATGAACGACAGCGACACAGACGCGAACACCAAGGCGATCGACTCGCTTCTCAACTTCGAGACGGTCAAGTATTTCGGCAACGAGGAGATGGAGGCCAAGCGCTTCGATGCCTCGATGGCGAAGTATGAGAAGTCCGCGACCCAGGTCTGGACCTCGCTCGGATGGCTGAACTTCGGCCAGGGCCTGATCTTTGGTGTCGGCACTGCGATCATCATGGTGATGTCCGCACTTGCCGTGCAGCGCGGCGAACAGACGATCGGCGACTTCGTCTTCGTCAACGCCATGCTGATGCAGCTGTCGATCCCACTCAACTTCATCGGCTTCGTCTACCGCGAAATCCGCCAGGGCCTGACTGATATCGAGCAGATGTTCGATCTTCTCGAAGTCCAGGCCGAGGTGGTCGACGGTCCCGGGGCAACGCCGCTTGCCATCGCGCAAGGTGCCATCGCCTTCAAGGACGTGCATTTCCATTATGATCCGGACCGGCGGATCCTGAAAGGCGTGTCGTTCGAGGTCCCCGCCGGCAAGACTGTGGCCGTCGTCGGTCCCTCGGGCGCCGGCAAATCGACCATATCCCGCCTGCTCTACCGCTTCTACGACGTCCAGAAGGGCTCGATCACCATTGACGGCCAGGACGTGCGGGATGTGACCCAGAAGTCGCTCAGAGCCGCGATCGGCATGGTGCCGCAGGACACTGTGCTGTTCAACGACACGATCGCCTACAACATCCGCTACGGTCGACCCGGCGCGTCTGACGCCGAGATCGAACAGGCTGCGGAGGTCGCGCAGATCTCGCATTTCATCAAGGATCTGCCGGATGGTTTCGACACCAAGGTCGGGGAGCGCGGGCTGAAGCTCTCGGGCGGTGAAAAGCAGCGCGTGGCGATCGCCCGTACGGTGCTCAAGGCGCCGCCGATCCTGATCCTCGACGAGGCGACCTCGGCGCTCGACACGACCACCGAGCACGAGATCCAGTCCGCCCTCGACATCGTCTCGAAGAACCGCACGACGCTGGTCATCGCCCACCGTCTGTCCACGGTGGTTGGCGCTGACGAAATCATCGTGCTGAAGGGCGGCGAGATCGCCGAACGCGGCAGCCATAGCGAGCTTCTGGCCCAGGACGGCCTTTATGCCTCAATGTGGAACCGTCAGCGGGAGGCGACTCAGGCCGAAGAAATGCTGCGGCAAGTGCGCGAAAGCGACGAACTCGGCGTCGTGGTCCGGCGCCCGCCAGCCGTCTAACGCTGGCGGTCAGCGACACCGGGCGGTCAATCCGCCCGGCATAGCCGATTGCGGCCGTCGCGTTTTGCCCGGTAAAGGGCGAGATCGGCCCGACGAAGCGCGTGGTCGATCGTCTCCTGCAGCGGATCGAAATTGGCAAGGCCGATGCTGATGGTGCCGGCGGTGCCCATCCCGGTCGCAACCGCACAGTAGCGGGCGATGTCGGTTCGCATCCGCTCCAGAATGTCCTCCGCCTGGGCTGCATTCTCGCCGGAGAAGAAGGCAAAGAACTCTTCGCCTCCGGCACGCGCGACCAGGACGCCCTCCGCCTCGTGCGCTCTGAGGGTATCGACGATCGAACAGAGGGTGAGATCTCCCTCGCCATGCCCCAGTTCGTCATTGATCGACTTGAAGTGGTCGATATCGATGACAGCCACGGCAAAGCTCTGCTCACCTTCTTTCGCCGTCTCGATGGCCGAACCCGCCACCTGGAAGAACTTGCGACGGTTAAAAGCATTGGTCAGCGGGTCGCGCTCGGCAGCGGCCGTCAGGCGCGCCTCCAGCTCCTTGCGTTCGGTGATGTCGATCAGCACGCCGGCAATGCCGCGAAGGCCGCCTTCCGGCGAGGCGACACAGGCCTTGTGCAGCATGACATGGCGCACGCCCGTGTCGGGCACGCAGACATCGGTCTCGACCCTGATGACGCCGCCTCTGCGCATCACTTCGAGGTCCGATTCCCGATGCGCCTCGGCAACATCCAGCGGCAGAAAATCAGCGAGGGTCTGGCCTATGACGCGGTCACGTTCGGTGCCGACAAAATGGCTGAACGCCGTGTTGCAGCCGAGATAGCGTCCGCCGACATCTTTCAGGTAGATCGGCGTCGGCAGATGGTCCAAGCCGTCCTGCCAGGCATCGAGCTTGTCCTGCAATGCGTCGAGTGTCTTCTGGTGTGCCTGCAGCAGGGTAAGGTGACGCTTGGCGCGCAAGAGGCAGCGCAGCAGCTGGGCCGAGCCATCGTCCATCAGGAGATCGTCGACCCCGGCGTCGAAGAGTTCAGCCTGAAATTCGGCGGTGACTGCCCCCGTCACCGCGACAAGATAAATGCCATTTCCGCAGATCTCGCGCAGCCGGACAACCTGGGCGATTGCGGCCTTGTCAGCGCAATCAAGGAAGCAAAGCGACGAGTTTTGCAGCGCCTCTGCAGCGGTGATCCGAGACGGAGAGAGGGACGCGATGAAGGCCGGCGGCGGCAGTCCGCGGGAGGAATGCCAGGATATCGTGGCGAGCGTTACCGTGTCCGAATCCGGTTCAATGTGCCTGGCGAGCTGCAACGGTCATTCCTTGTCCGGACCGGGCCGACAACGGTCCCGCATCGCGGATCCTGCTTAAATCCACCTCCCCTTTTTTAGGGTGCAGTTATTTACAAAGTCTCGCCACGCCTGAACGCAATTGAGCTTTTTTTGGGCCAGCTGTGGATTGTCACATATGCTTTAGCGCGCCTTGATTTGACCGCCGGCATTGCCCATCTGCGGCTTTCAGAGTAGTCACGGGCGACACAATTAAAAGACCGAGGACCCCATGGATCTGTTCGAAACCATCCGCAAGACGATCGTGCCCGTGCACAAGGAAGGCTATCCTTTCGTCGCAGCCTTCTTCGTTGCATCGCTGGTGCTCGGCTGGATCTGGGATCCGCTTTTCTGGGTGGGCCTGATCCTGACCCTCTGGTGTGCCTATTTCTTCCGCGATCCCGAGCGTGTGACGCCGCAGGACGACGATCTGGTCATCAGCCCGGCCGATGGTCGCGTGTCCTCCGTCCAGATGGTCGTTCCGCCGCAGGAACTCAATCTCGGCACCGAGCCGATGCTGCGCATCACGGTCTTCATGAACGTCTTCAATTGCCATGTGAACCGGGCACCGATGCGCGGCCGGGTGACGACGATCGCCTATAAGGAAGGCCAGTTCCTGAATGCCGAACTGGACAAGGCAAGCACCGACAACGAGCGCAACGGCCTCGTCATCGACAGCAAGCATGGTGCCATCGGCGTCGTTCAAATCGCGGGCCTCGTTGCCCGCCGCATTATCTGCTGGACGAACATGAACGAGCCGTTGGATGCCGGTGAACGCTTCGGCCTCATCCGCTTCGGCTCGCGCCTTGATGTCTTTCTGCCGGCAGGTGCCGAACCCCGTGTTTCGCTCGGTCAGACCGCGATTGCCGGCGAGACCGTGATCGCCGAGTTCGGCTCGGCCAAGGGGCCGGTCATCAGCCGCCGCAGCTGAGGAGATTTGGATGGACGATCAGACCCCCTCGACCGAACTACGCGGCAGCACCCAGGCTGATACGGGTGCGCGCGGCCCGAGGCTCCGCGAAATTCCGCTCCGGCTGATCATCCCCAATCTGATCACGGTGCTCGCGATCTGTGCCGGTCTGACCGGGATCAGGCTCGCCTTCGAAAACCGTTACGAACTGGCGGTCGCCATGGTGCTGGCCGCCGCCTTTCTCGACGGCATCGATGGCCGCGTCGCGCGGATGATGAAGGCGACATCGAAATTCGGCGCGCAAATGGACTCGCTCGCCGACATCATCAATTTCGGCGTGGCGCCTGCCCTCGTTCTCTATGTCTTCGTGCTCGACCAGGCCCGTTCGCTCGGCTGGATTGCAGCGCTGATCTATGCGATCGCGGCCGGCCTGCGGCTCGCGCGGTTCAACGTGATGGATGAGCGCGAGACCAAGGCACCGTGGCAGTCGGAGTTTTTCGTCGGCGTGCCGGCACCCGCGGGTGCGGCACTCGTCATGCTGCCGATCTATCTCGGCTTTCTCGGCGTGGCACCGGTCGGCATCTTTGCCTATGCCAGCACGGCCTACACCGTCGTCATCGGCTATCTCCTCGTCAGTCGCCTCCCGGTGTGGTCCGGCAAGTCGGAGACCAGCCATGTTCGCCGCGATCTTGTGTTTCCGATGATTCTCGGCGTCGTGCTCTACGTCGCACTTCTGATGAGCTTTACCTGGGAAGTGCTTGTTGTCAGCGTGCTTCTCTATCTCTGCTCGCTGCCGTTCGGCGCCCGCAACTGGCATCGCCGCTACGGTACACTGACGATTGGCGAGGAAGCAGCCGAAAAGGGGCTGTCGGAGATCGATCGGGGCGTCTGACCCGCGTTTTCGTTCAAGCTTGAAGTATTTTTGAGCCCCGCCAAGCCGAAAAGCTTGCGCGGGGCTCTCCATATCTACTCTTTTTCTTCAAATTTGATTTGAGTCACAGCAACGGCCACGCTTTTGTCATGATCTCCGCAGAGAGAGCCGCAAACAAAAAACACCGGTCAGGAAACACTCCAAGGAACATGATGATGACGACTGAGAATCAAGCCGAGCAGCAGAAGCCGGCAAACGAGAATCTTGCCTCGAATTACCGCCCGCTCGGCCTCAAGGCCGTTCTCGCAGCAGCTCTGATGCTGAAGCCCAAGCCGGCACCGAAGGTCGCCTGAAGATCATCGGCAAGACGGCGATTCGGCGGAGGAGAGGCTCACCTCCTGTTCCGGACATTGCCTAGAACAAGCTCATCTGCCCGTCGCCGGACTTGTCCGCGGTGGGCTTTTGCTTTTTCGGCGGAAGCGCGACCGGTGTCTGCAGTTCCGGTCCGACATTCGCGACCTTGTTGACGAGGTCGGACACCGGGATCGCCTCGAAATAGTCCTCCGCTGCGGGTCGCAGCAGATCCGCCACATCGCGCGGTTCGCCGTGGCGGCAATCGAGCCAGCGGCTGAAATCCTGCGGCTGGATCACCACCGGCATGCGGTCATGAATCTCGCCGATGGCCTTGTTTGCCCCGACCGTCAGGATACAGCCCGTATCGAGCTCGGAGCCGTCCTTCGACATATAGGTTTCCATTAGCCCGCCGAAGCAGACGATCCCGCCACTCTTCGGGCGGATCCAGTAGGCCTGCAGCTTTTCGCCGCTCTCCTTTGGCGGCCGGTGCCACTCGTAAAAACCGGAGGCTGGAACCAGAATACGCCGGTGCCGCATCGCCGCGCGAAAAGACGCCTTCTCGTTTGCCGTCTCGGAACGGGCATTGATCAGCAGTGTGAATTCCTTGGGATCCTTGACCCAGGACGGGATGAGCCCCCAGCGCACCAGCACCGCCATGCGATCGGGCCGGTTCGAACCGGGCTCGGCGGGCGGGGATGCCACCGCCACGAGGATCGGCTGCGTCGGCGCGATATTGTAGCGTGGCGGAAAGCCCTCGAGCTCCATCACGCCGAGGATCTCCGCCACTTCTTCCGGGCTCGCAGTCAGGGCAAAACGTCCGCACATGGAACGTAGATGGCAGTGCGACCCTTCAGGGTCAAGGCATGACGCGATGCTTGCAGGGGGCGGCAAAGCTCGCGATAATCGGGCGACACTGCTTCGTCGCCACGTTGCGATCTTCCGACCGGAGTTTCCTGTTCATGAGCATGCCCCGCCTCGCCTCTTCCGCCATCGTCGAGCGGGCCGGGCGCTACCTCCTCGTCCGGCGCGGCAATCCGCCGGCGGCGGACCTCTTTGCCTTTCCCGGGGGGCGCGCCGAGCCGGGGGAAACGCCGGAGGAGACGGCGCTCAGGGAGCTGTTCGAAGAAACCGGGATCATCGGGCGCAATCCGCGACTTTTCGAGACGGTCGAGCTTCTGCCCGAGGCTGGCGTCGCGGGCAGCCACTTCCTGCTTTCGGTCTTCAGAGTAGAGGCTGACGGAACGGGCGAAGCCGAAGCTAGAAGCGACGCGCTCGAGGCAGGCTGGTTTCTTCCCGAAGAAGTGCTTGGGCTTCCCATCCCCGAGAGCGTGCGCGACTGCATCCTGCGCCTATCGTCAGCGACCACGATCGGGGGCGAAGCATGAGCAAGATCACAAAGCCCCTTTGCCTTGCCGCGGCTCTTCTCGCAATCGCCGGTCCGGTGGCCGCACAGGGCAGCACTGAGGCTATCGTTCCGCCCGTGGCAGACACCGAAAAGCCGACGCCCTATGATGACCGTCTCGCGCGACTTTCGGAGATCATCGGAGCGGTTCACTACCTGCGCAATCTCTGCAAGGCGGATGGGGAACCGGAATGGCGGCAATCGTTGCAGGGACTGCTGGACGCCGAAACACGCGCCGAGCCGAAGCGCCGGGCACGGATGACGGCTGCCTACAACCGAGGCTACCGTTCTTTCGCCTCCGTCTACACCTCTTGCACGCCGGCCGCAGTTCGTGCAGAGCAGAATTACCGTATCGAAGGCGCAACACTTGCCACAGAAATTACCGCACGTTTCGGAAATTAACGATAAATTCACCTCTTTTAGTCTGGCCCCGTGTCGTTTTGGCAAAAGGCTGATAGGGTCGTTAAGGACTGAGTAAGTGCTTCGAGGAATGCCCATGGAACCGCGCCGCAACGAAATCGACGAGATGATCGTTCACGAGAAGATGCAGGCTGCGCTGGAATACCAGAACGAAGCCTGGGCCGATGGCATGGCCGATGGGATCGAGCCCGAGATCATCGCCGAGGCGTCCTTTGCGCTCGCGATGCGCGAGACCATCCGCATTCATGGCGAACATGGCGCCGAGGCTGTTCTCGACGCGCTCAAGGCCCGGCTGCTCGCCGGCGAGTTCTCGCCCGAACGCCAGCTTCAATAAGACATCAATCGAGGGACACAATGATGATCTCGTCGCGGGTCAGGCTCCTCCGCTTGACGAGCGGGCTGACGCTCATGCTTGCCTCTGCGGGGGTGGCCCTGCCAGCCATTGCCCTATCCGACATCAAGGATATCACTCCGCCGGCCGCCGAATCATCGGAGCCAGCGTCGAACGAGGAACTTGATGTCATCGAGGATTCGATCCCGGTGATCCCCGACCCGGATCCGTTGATCCGCTCTCCTGAGCAAGAAGAGGCCGGGGATATCGAAGACATGGAGCCCGCCGGTCCCCCGGCCGAAGTCATCTATGACATCGAGAAGGCGCCGGAACCCGTGCGGCGGATGCGCGAGCTGATCATTGAGGCCGCAAAGACCGGCGACATCTCGAAGCTGAAGCCGCTGATGAACCCCGGACCGGACCAGACTGTGGTGCCGCTCCAGACGCCTGACCAGGATCCGATCGAGGCGCTCATGGCGATCTCCGGCGACAGCGACGGAATCGAGATCCTGGCCATTCTGCTCGACATTTTCTCCACCGGCTTCGTGCAAGTCGACAAGGGCACGGCGGACGAGGCCTATGTGTGGCCCTATTTCGTCGGAAAGTCGCTCGGCCTGCTGACGCCGCAGGAGAAGGTCGAACTGCTGCGAATCGTGACGGCTGGTGACGTCGCGGAGATGCAGGAATACGGGAATTACAACTTCTTCCGCGTCGGCATCACACCCGACGGCCGCTGGAAGTTCCTCTCCGTCGGCGACTGACCACGATCCAGATTGTGGGGCAAACTGTGGGCTGTGATCGGAACTGCTTGTCGTCTAGACTGGCAGCGCCTAACTCAGTCGGCATCGAAACAGCCCGGTGGACCCCATGCCCTCAGCCTTCCTGCCCGATCGCGCCTTTGTCCGAATAACGGGGGCGGATGCCGAGCACTTTCTGCAGAATCTGATCACCACCGATCTCGGGGCACTTGCGGACCATGATTGGCGGCCGGGCGCACTTTTGACGCCGCAGGGCAAGATCTTCTATGATTTCCTGATCTCCCACCGTGATGACGGCTTCATGATCGACATCCGCGCCGATCAGGTGGAAGCCTTCGTCAGGCGTATGACGATGTACAAGCTGCGCGCTGCCGTGACGATCGAGACGCTGCCGGAAACCGGTGCGACGGTCATCTGGGGAGAGGCCAGTGATGGCGCCGCCGACCATCGATTCGCGCTCGCCGGAACCGAGGTTCGCCGCCAACCCGGCCGGTTCGATGGTGCTGGCGACCGGGGCGCTTACGATGCGCTTCGCATTCTCCACGGCGTGCCGGAATCGGGGCAGGACTACGCGCTTCAGGACGCCTTTCCGCACGACATTCTCTTCGACAAGTCGGGTGGCGTCTCCTTCCGCAAGGGATGTTATGTCGGTCAGGAAGTGGTGTCGCGCATGCAGCATCGCTCGACCGCGCGGCGCCGCGTGGTGATCGTCTCGGGCGAAGCGCCGCTTCCAGCGTCCGGCTCAGAGATCACCATCGGCGGCAAGGCGATCGGCGCGCTCGGCACGGTCGCTGGCGAGCGCGGGCTTGCGATTGTCCGCATCGACAAGGCCGGCGAAGCCATGGCAGTCGGCGAGCCCATCCTAGCCGGTGATGTGCCGGTATCGGTTGCCCTTCCCGGCTGGACGGGACTGACTTTCCCCAGCTCGGCCGAGGAGGCCTGACATGGGTTCGGCTGCCGCTCTGCCCTCCGCCCGCGCCTGGCAACGCATGCTCTCCGGTCGGCGTCTCGACCTGCTCGACCCCTCGCCGCTTGATGTCGAGATCACCGATATTGCCCATGGGCTTGCCCGCGTCGCCCGCTGGAACGGCCAGACCTCCGGCGATCATGCCTTCTCCGTTGCCCAGCACAGCCTGATCGTCGAGGATATTTTCCGCCGCTCCAATACGAAGGCCACGGCAGACGAGCTGATGGTCGCGCTGCTGCATGACGGGCCGGAATATGTGATCGGTGACATGATCTCGCCGTTCAAGGCCGTTGTCGGTGGCGGCTACAAGGTCGTCGAGAAACGGCTGGAGGCGGCCATCCATCTGCGCTTCGGCCTGCCTGCCCATCCGAAAGCGGTGCTGAAGGACCTGATCAAGAAGGCCGACATGATCTCTGCCTATTTCGAGGCAACCGTGCTCGCCGGCTTTGCCGAGGCCGAAGCCCGCAAGCTGTTCGGCCAGCCCAAGGGCTTCACCCGCGATACGATCCTGATCGAACCGCTGCCCGCCTATCAGGCCCAGGCAAAGTTCCTCGAACGCTTCGAAGAGATCGAGGCCGGCAGGCAGTCGACGACCTGGGCCCGCGCATGAGCGTCATCGTCGTTTCACCGCTCGCCCGAATTGCCGAGATGGCCGTGCGTCACAAGGCGCGCGAGATGATCAGCCTGCTCGCGGCCAATCAGGATTTTCACCGGCCGGCGGTCATCCAGGCCGAGCGGCATCTGAAGCTTTCGATGAACGACATCAGCTTTGCCGGCACCGGCGATCTGATTGCGCCGCAGGAAGCACATGTCGCCGAGATCATCGGTTTCGCAAAGGCGTGGGATCAGGCCGCACCTCTCGTCGTGCATTGCTGGATGGGCGTGTCGCGGTCTCCGGCAGCTGCGATGATCGCGAGCCTTGCGATTGCTCCCGACGATGACGACGATGCACTGGCGAAACGGTTGCGGGAAGCCTCGCCCTTTGCCACGCCCAATATGCGGCTGGTGGAGATCGGCGACGAAATGCTCGGTCGTGGTGGCCGGTTTGTGAAGGCGGTGAAGACGCTCGGGCGCGGCGCCGATGCCGACGGCAACACACCCTTCGTGTTGCCGCTTCCCGCGCGGGAACCGGTCCAGTCATGACGGCACCGGCGGAGATCGAGATCGGGCTCAATGCCGCGATCGTCGCCATCAACGCCCGTACCCCACGCCTGCTCGCGGTCGGAGAGGACGGCAACGCACTTGATGCGCTGCCCTTCGGCCCCTTCGATCCGAACCGGCACCGGACGATGGAGATGTCGCTTCGGCATACCGTCGAAGCACAAACGGCGCTCGAACTGGGTTACATCGAGCAACTCTACACCTTCGGGGATCGCGGCCGCCACAAGATGCCCGGCGACCAGGGACCCCATGTCGTCTCCGTCGGCTATCTTGCGCTGACGAGGCTCGACACCGACGGCGATGCACGGCTCGAACTGTCCGGAGCCCGATGGCGTGACTGGTATGGCTATCTTCCCTGGGAGGACTGGCGGCAGGGACGTCCGGCTCTCCTGGACCGTGTCATCCTGCCGGCGCTGACCTCATGGGCAGAAGAGACATCGGCCTCCTCCCGCCGCTCACGGCTGCGACTTGCTTTTGGTCTCGATGACTTCCCCTTCGACGAAGAACACGTGCTGGAGCGCTACGAGCTGCTCTACGAAGCAGGACTGGTCGAGGAAGCCGTGCAGGACGGCCGGGTCGAGCGCTGCCGCACAACCGTGACCCTGGGGCGTCCGATGCGCCATGACCACCGGCGGATCGCCGCGACGGCGCTTGCCCGGTTGCGCAGCAAGATCAAGTATCGACCCGTCATATTCGAACTGATGCCGCCGGAGTTCACTCTCACCGAGCTGCAGGGCACGGTCGAGGCGATTGCCGGGCACCACGTACACAAACAGAATTTCCGGCGCCTGGTCGACGGCGCCGAACTGGTCGAACCGACGGGATCGACTCAGGCCGCCACCGGTGGCCGGCCGGCGGCCCTCTTCCGCTTCCGTCGCCAGGTGCTCGAAGAGCGTCCGGCGCCGGGCCTCAAGGTCGGAGGCCGGACCAGCGGTTGACCTCGCCTGCCTCGGCCCCATCTAGGGCGTGGATATCAACAGCAGGGAGCAATCACGGCATGGACTTGGATACGAACGAAGCGATACTCGCGACACAGGCGGCGCTCGAACAGGCGAGCCAGCTTGCGGTCCAGTATTCCTTCTCGATCGTCGGAGCGCTTCTTCTCCTCTGCATCGGCTGGTGGCTTGCCGCCCTGCTCAGCCGCTGGACCCATTCCGGTCTCATGCGCGTGCGCGGCATCGACGAGACGCTGGCGCGCTTCTTTGCCAATGTCGTACGCTACGGCGCACTCATTCTCGTCTTCGTCACTGTCCTCGGCCAGTTCGGAGTCCAGACCGCCTCGATCATCGCAGCGTTGGGTGCCGCCGGCCTCGCGATCGGCCTTGCGCTGCAAGGCACGCTGCAGAACATCGCCGCTGGCATCATGCTTCTGGTGCTGCGCCCCTTCCGGGTCGGCGAGTTTATCGATACAGGCTCGATTTCGGGGATTATCGTCGAGATCGGACTGTTTGCCACGGAGCTGAAGACCCCTGACGGCCTTTATCGGCTCGCTCCGAATTCGACGCTGTGGAATGTGCCGATCACCAGTTTCAGCCGCTTGCCGACCCGCCGTTTCGAACTGAAGATCGGCATCGATTACAATGACGACATCGATCTGGCCGAGAAGATCATGCGCGATCATGCGGAGGCGGATAAGCGGGTCTTGCAGGATCCCGCCGTCTCCACCCATGTCGACCAGCTGGGTGACAGCGCCGTGGTCATCACGCTCTGGTATTGGACGGCGGCCTCCGACTTCTGGCTGACGTCACGCGAGATGATCAAGAAGGTGAAGAAGTCCTTCGACGAGAACGGGATTTCCATCCCGTTCCCGCAGGTGACCTATCACGGCTCGCCGCAAGTAGTCGCCCTACCCGAACGCTTCGTCGACGCTCGGGCGAAGGAAGCCTGAGCATCACCTGCCGCCACAGGTGCAACCCAGGTTTTGAAATGAGAGGCAGTGGGTCAGCCTTCGCTCTGCTGCCCTGCAGTCTTTTCGAGGTGCCGGTCGATGATGCGCTGCATTTCGGCGAGCACTTCCAGAACGCTGACAGTGTCGTCCTCGGTCATGCCCGCAGTGGTCTCCGCTTCCTGATCAGCCTGCACCTGTTCAGAACCGGACGCGGACTTTTGCGTCACAAGCCTTGACCGCACAGCTGAAATGTCGTCGCAAGCAGATATCGTATCGGAGTGACGTTCGTCACAGGCAGCTTCGAGATCATTTTCAGTAAAAGATGCAGGTATCGAAGCATCATGGCGGGCATCCCTGCCCTGGGGTGCGCGGTCCGGCTTCAAAAGTGTCGTCGTCATACTTGCCCCTTACACAGTCGTCATTCCGTCTGCATTACCCCGATGCGATACAAACTGTATGCATGACAAAGGGCTAGGGGATTCGGTTTTGCCGGTCAAAAACCAGGAATCACGGGTAATAACTAGCGAAGCAAATGCTGATATATCAGCAAGACCTTGGCACACATGGGTTTTCCGATGCGCGCGGAGTACCCGTGCATGCTGCAACGCAAAACAATCCGCAAACTTTGTCGTGAGTTCAGCGGAGCGAGATGTCGAGGCCGATGTCGAGCGTCGGGGCGGCCATGGTGATCTTCGAGGTCGAGATATAGTCGACACCCGTCTCGGCGATCGCGCGAATCGTCTTCAGGTTGACGTTCCCCGAGGCTTCGAGGACGACACGCCGGACATCCGTGGCGTAGTCGACCGGGCTCAGGTCATGATGCTCGCGATTGACCGCCACAGCCTCGCGCAACAGATCCGGCCCCATATTGTCGAGCAGGATCACATCCGGTCGCGCGCCAAGCGCTTCGCGCATCTGGTCGAGACCATCAACCTCAACTTCGATCTTCACGAGATGGCCGGCATAGGCGCGTGCGGCATGGATCGCGGAGGCGACGCCGCCTGAAACCGCAATGTGGTTGTCCTTGATCAGGATCGCATCGTCGAGGCCGAAGCGGTGGTTCGATCCGCCACCCAGCCGCACTGCGTACTTCTCCACAGCCCTCAGCCCCGGCAGTGTCTTGCGCGTGCAGGTCACCCGCGCCCTGGTATGGGTGATCTCGGCTGCAAAGCGTGCCGTGTAGCTGGCCACGCCCGAGAGATGCATGAGGAAGTTCAGCGCGACGCGTTCGGCCGACAGCACAGACCGGGCGTTGCCTGAAACGCGGGCGATCGCCTGCCCCGGCGCCACCGTGTCACCATCGGCAACAAAGGCTTCGAAGCGCAAGGACGGATCGATCAGACGGAAGGCGGCTTCGGCCAAGGGCAGCCCGGCGACGACACCGTCTTCGCGGCTGTTCAGATCGGCCACCGCCGTCTTCTCGCGCCCGATCGTTGCATAGGTGGTGATGTCACCGGCCCGGCCGAGATCTTCCAGAAGCGCGTTGCGGACAAGGTCCTCGATCATCAGGGGCGAAAGCTGCGGGCGAAGGCTCGTGGTCATCGGCGTGGTCTCCTCAGCCGGCCAGTTCGGCGGCAATGCGGTCGGCATCTTTCAGCGTCAGATAGGTGCGGTGGCGCAGCGCTTCCTGCGGATTGGGATGGTCGGCGCGCATATGGGCTCCACGGCTTTCCGTACGGAGATAAGCGCCGACGGCAATCAGCTTGGCGGTGGCGGTGATGTTGGAGAAGCGTACGCGCGGGCGCTTGCGCTCCAGAGCCACGAGTTCACGGATCAGCACCTTCAGCCCCGCCTCGTCTCTGATGACGCCCGCATAGCGGCTCATCAGACCGCGCAGGTCCTTGAGCTCGGGACTATCCTCGACGGTCACAAGGTCGTCGTTCTCGCCAGCGCTCGTGCCCCATTCATAAAGGGCCGATTCCGGCAGCATGCCCTTGATCGAGTCGGCGATCCGACCGGCAAAGACGACGGCTTCGAGAAGCGAGTTGGAGGCGAGACGGTTTGCGCCATGCACACCGCTCGAGGTCACCTCGCCCGCTGCCCAGAGGCCATCCAGCGAGGTGCGGCCATCGGCATCCACGAGCACGCCGCCCATGTGGTAGTGCACCGCCGGGACCACCGGAATGGGCTGACTGACTGGATCGATGCCGGCGGCGAGGCAGGAGGCAAAGACCGTCGGGAAGCGTTTCGAAAATTCCTTGCCGATCGCCTTGGTGCAGTCGAGAAAGGCGCCGCGACCGGCTGCCACCTCGGCGAAGACGCCGCGGGCGACGATGTCGCGCGGTGCAAGTTCCGCGTCGGCATGCAGATCGGTCATGAAACGGTGGCCGGCCGCATTCACGAGCACAGCACCGTCGCCGCGCAGCGCCTCGGTCGCGAGCGGCGCCGGGTCCTGGCCGATATCGATGGCCGTCGGATGGAACTGGACAAATTCCGGATCGGCGATCATTGCACCGGCCTTGGCGGCCATGCCGACGCCAGTGCCGCGCGCTTCGGCAGGATTGGTGGTCACAGAATAGAGATGGCCGACACCGCCGGAGCAGAGGACGACGGCGCGGGCCGGAAAGGCGACGCGCGTCTTCGACTGGCCGGCATCGGGCCTCGCAATAACACCGGAGACGAAACGGCCCTCGGCGATCAACTCCTCGACCACATAACCTTCCATCACCCGGATCGACGGCGTGCGACGAACGGCAGAGATCAGCGCCTCCATGATCGCGCCACCCGCCCGGTCACCGGCCACGCGCACGATCCGCCGCTCGGAATGAGCCGCTTCACGGGACAGCAGAAGATGACCTTCGAGATCGCGGTCGAATGGTACGCCATAAGCCAGCAGGTCATGCACGCGGTCCGGCCCTTCGGATATCATCAGCCGCGCCATCTTTTCCTCGACGAGCCCGGCACCGGCCGACACCGTATCGGCCAGATGTTTGTCGAAGCTGTCGCCGGGGCTCATGGCAGCGGCGATGCCGCCTTGCGCCCAAGCCGAGGACGCGCCCTGCCCGATCGGGGCGGCGGCGAGCACAGTGACGGGGCGTGGCGCCAGCTTCAGGGCGCAGAAGAGGCCGGCCAGGCCGCCACCGACGATGACTATATCGTCGATGCCCTGCCAGGATTGCGGCCGCATGGATTCAAGATTGGTCGCCATTCAGCCCTCCCCGGCCGGCCGGTATTTCAATTCTTCAGATTGATCATCCGTTCGACGGCAAGCCGTGCGCGGCCCGCAATTGCCGGATCAACCGTGACTTCCTCTGTCATGAAGAGCAGGCTGTCGAGGATCTTCGGCAGAGTGATGCGCTTCATATGCGGACAGAGGTTGCAGGGCTTGACGAAATCGACCTCGGGCACTTCCACCTGAATGTTCGAGGCCATCGAGCACTCGGTGACGAGCAGGACACGAGCCGGGCGCTTGGTCTTGACATAGTCGATCATGCCCTTGGTCGAGCCGGCAAAGTCAGAGACGGCCAGCACGCTCGGATGGCATTCCGGATGGGCGACGATCTCGATGCGCGGATCGGCCTTCTTGTATTCCAGCAGTTCGTCGGCCGTAAAGCGCTCATGCACCTCGCAGTGGCCTTTCCAGGTGAGGATCTTTTTGCTCGTCTGGTTGGCGACATTCATCGCCAGATATTCGTCGGGGATGCAGAGCACGGTGTCGCTGTCGAAGCTGTTGACCACATCGACGGCATTGGCCGAGGTGCAGCAGATGTCGGTTTCAGCCTTCACGTCGGCGGACGTGTTGACGTAGGTGACGACGGGCACACCGGGATAGCGCTCGCGCAGCAGACGGACATCGGCGCCGGTGATCGATTCCGACAGCGAGCAGCCAGCGCGGCCATCGGGGATCAGCACCGTCTTCTGCGGGTTGAGCAGTTTCGAGGTCTCGGCCATGAAATGCACGCCGCATTGGACGATGATCTCGGCATCGACGCTGACGGCATCGCGGGCGAGCTGCAGCGAATCGCCCTTGATGTCGGCGACGCAATGGAAGATCTCCGGCGTCTGGTAGTTGTGGGCGAGAATAACGGCGCCGCGTTCCTTCTTCAGCCGGTTGATGGCATGGATATAGGGCGCAAAGACCGGCCATTCGATCGCAGGAATGAAGTCGCGGACGCGCTCATAGAGATGCGCGGTCTCTTTGACGACGGCGGGCGAATAGGTCAGATCCGGACGCTCCAAGACGCCGAAACGCTCGGCTGCTGTGCGGGACGTGCTGTTGGCTTCCACCAGATGCTGCGCTTCCATGGCCATCTCCTCCATTATTTATGCTCAAACTGAGCACAATAAGCGCCAAAGAAAACCGGCGATCGCCGGTAGTGCCGATGTAGAAAGTTTCGCCCTCGATTGCAAGGGAGGTTTTAGCCCCGGATGCGGCCCTTAGAGCTCGGCTACGACCGGAGCGTGACGAGAAGCGCTTTCCCTCATCGGGAAAAACGTTAGTTTGGCTGCTCCTTGAGGCAAGGCTCTGCGAGGCCAAATGTTCGAACTGTTGCCGCTGATCCTGATCGGCGTTCTCTTTGTCATCAACCGAGGCGCTGCCAAGCGCATCGATCGCCTCGAGAGGGAACTCGGAGAGGTCCGCGAGCGGCTGCTCAGGGTGAGCGGAGCCACCGCAGCGCCGTCTGCCATTCCGATGGAGACGGAAGAGCCGGCCGACGTTGCCCAGCCACAGACGGTCGCAGAGACCGTGACCGCAGAGGAGCCGCCGCTCGACGGCGCGCCGTATCAAAGCGCGCCTGCCTCCCTGCCTGAGGAAAACACTGAACTCCTCGCCACGGCGGCTCGCGGCGAAGCCACGGCCGCCGCACCTGCGGAAAGCCTGGAAAATCTCCTCGGCGCGCGCTGGGCCGTCTGGGCCGGCGGCCTGGCTCTGGCGCTCGGCGGGGTCTTCCTCATCCGTTATTCAATCGAAAGCGGCCTTCTCGGCCCTGGCGTGCGACTGACGCTTGCCGCGCTCTTCGGCCTCCTCCTGATCGCCGCCGGCGAACTCATTCGCCGCAAGGCACTGCCGAAGGCCGAAGCCCTCTATGCCAATGCCATGGTGCCCGGCATCCTCACGGCAGCGGGCGCGGTCTCGCTGTTCGGCGCGATCTATGCGGCGCATGGTATTTATGAATTCATCGGCCCGACGCTCGCCTTCCTGCTTCTGGGGCTGACTGCCTTCGGTGTGCTCGGCCTCTCGCTGCTGCATGGCCAGGCGCTGGCCGGGCTCGGGCTCGTCGGCTCCATGCTGACTCCGCTTCTGATCTCGACCACGGCGCCGAGCCTCTGGACACTGTTCATCTATCTGACCGTCGCACAGCTCGCGACGGCGCTCGCCTCACGGATCAAGGGCTGGCTGATCGTGCCGGCGATCGCCCAGGTACTGCTCGGGCTCTGGGCGCTCGTGGCACTCATCGATTCGGCTGACATAACCCCGATCGCCCTCTCCCTGATCGCCATGATCGCCAGCTGGATGCTGATCTGGCCAGGCGCGAAGGGTGAAGACCCCGCGACGCCCGAAACCCCGCTGTCGCTCGATGCGCTCGGACGGCGGATGGCATCGGGTCCGCTTGCGCTCGACATCACGCTGTCGCTCGCGGTCCTTTTGCCGGCCCTCGTGATGCTGGATCGCGGCCCTACGGTGTCCTTGCCGCTGTTTGCCTTCGCGGCCTTGGTCGCAGCGCTCGCCGCCGCCGGCAGCGCCCGTCACGGCGCCTTTTGGCCAACGGCACTCGCGGCCATGGGTGCCCTGATCGGGGCCGTGGTGAAGTCCGGCTTGATCGCCCAGGCGCAGGTGCTCCTGCTCGGTTTCGGCTGGGACGAAACGGCCGTGGTCAGCCTCGGCGGTCCGGTCATGCTGATCTTCCTGGGGCTTGCTGCCGTCTTCGCCTTTATCGGCCTTGCCCAGAACCGCCGTCGCTTTGCCGAAGACCCGTTGTTCGCAACGGTCTGGGCCGTGATCGTTGCGGTGCTGCCGGTGATGCTCACAACCATCAGCTTCGTGTTTTACGGGACCTATGCCCGGGACTGGGCGCATGGTCTCTTCGCGCTCGGCCTCGGGGCCGTGCTGCTCGCGGCCTGCGAGTATCTGTATCGCCAAGGCGTCCTGCCCGGCTTCCGACGCGGGATCGACGTCCTGATTCTCGGCAGCTTCGCCGCCTTTGCGCTCATGCTGCATTGCCTCACCGATGGCGTTGTGACCACGATCCTGCTCGCGCTCCTCGGCTTTGCCTATCTGATGGCGACCCGCAAACGGGCGTGGAGCGGGCTGCCCTGGATGATGGCGGCAGCGCTTGTCGGCGTGCTCTTCCGCGTTTTCTGGGATCCGACGCTGGTCGGGCCGGATGCCCTGTCGCGGACGCCTATCTTGAACCAGTTGCTGCCCGGCTATGGCATTCCGGCACTGCTCGCCCTGCTCTCGGCCTATGAGATGCGGAACTGGCCGGGCCTTCGGGTTCGCAACGCGCTGCAGGGCCTCGCAAGCCTTCTCGGCCTGCTCGCAGTCGCGATCCTCGTCCGCCACGCGATGAATGGCGGCGTGCTCAATGCGTCCGCTCCGACGCTTGGCGAACAGTCGATCTACACGCTGCTGGTGGTCGGCCTCTCCGGCATCCTGATGACGCTCGACGTCAAATCGCCGAGCCCGGTCTTCCGCTACGGCTCGATGGTGGCGGGCGGCATCGCCATCTTGCAGACAGTGAGCCTGCATCTCGGGGTGCTCAACCCCTATTTTTCGGGCGAGAGCACCGGCAACTGGCCGCTGATCAACCTGCTGCTGATCGGTTATCTCCTGCCCGGTCTCGCCTATGCAGGCCTTGCCTTCTATGCCCGCGACAAGCGCCCGCTACCCTATGTGATCCTGCTCGCGCTGTCCGGTGCCCTGCTCGGTTTCGCCTGGGTGACGCTCACGGTCCGGCGCTTCTGGCAGGGCGAGTTCATTGCCTACTGGAAGGGCTTCGAACAGGCGGAGACCTACAGCTATTCCGTCGCCTGGCTCGCCATCGGCGTCGGCCTGCTTGCGCTCGGTTCGCGATTCGATGCCAGGAGCCTGCGCATTGCGTCTGCCGTCATCGTGATGCTGACGGTCGCCAAGGTCTTCCTGATCGACATGGCGAACCTCGAAGGCGTGCTGCGCGCGCTGTCCTTCATCGGCCTCGGCTTCGTGCTGATCGGCATCGGGCTCTTCTACCAGAGGATCCTGAGCGGCAAGTCGAGCCGATCACCCGATGTGGACGACGAGGAGGCGCCGACGGGGATCTGATTGGGGGCGGTTGAACAGTGGGCGCTCGCAGGGCTAGATGCGGGCCGACCAGAATAGGGAAACTGTCTTGACCGCCCTTCTCACCGCCGCCGACTTCGCCCCCCATGAGACGCTCGCCGCCCGCCTTCTGCCGCATGCAACGGATGGCGATGATGGCTCTCACGACCTCGCCCATATCCATCGCGTCTTCAGGAACGCCTTGAAAATCGAGGCGGGCGAAGGCGGCGATGCCCAAATTCTCGCTGCCGCCGTCCTGCTGCATGACTGTGTCGCCGTCGAGAAAAGTTCGCCGCTCCGATCGCAGGCCTCGCGGCTCGCCGCGGAAAAGGCGAGCGGCATTCTGGCGGAACTCGGCTGGCCGAAGGAGGGGATCGAGGCCGTGGCGCATGCGATCCTCACCCACAGCTTTTCCGCCAACATCAAGCCGGAGACGCTGGAAGCGAAGATGTTGCAGGATGCCGACCGGCTGGATGCGATCGGCATGGTCGGGGTGGCTCGCTGTTTCTACATTGCCGGGCGCATGGGTTCAGGCCTTTATCATCCCGGCGACCCCGGCGCCGAACATCGACCGCTCGACGACCGCAGCTTTGCCATCGACCACTTTCCGGCCAAGCTCCTGAAGCTCTCCGACGGCTTCCAGACCGAGACCGGCCGCAAGCTGGCTGAGGAGCGGCACGAGCGGCTCAACCTGTTCCTGACCCTCTTCCGCGACGAAATCTGAAGGACGCTAAACCATGCAAGTGACCGGGCTCTCCATCTATCCCTTCAAGAGCGGGCGCGGCATTGCGCTTCCCCAGGCGCGCATCGATGCCATGGGCCTCTCCGGCGACCGGCGCATGATGCTGGTAGATCCTGATGGCCAGTTCATCACCCAGCGGGAAATGCCCGACCTTGCTCGTATCACGGCGCTCCCGGCCGCCGCCTATCTGACGCTTCGATTGGATGATGGGCGTGAAATGATGGTCGCGCCGCCGCAGCCCGACAATCGCATGGATGTCACCATCTGGCGCTCGACCGTCAACGCGGCGATGGCGCATGACAGCGTTAATGCCAAGCTTTCCGACTGGTTCGGCCGGCCGGTGAAACTTGCCTTCATCGACGGGGAGAGCCGTCGCGAGGCGAGCGCGGAATGGGCCGGAGAAGCCTCGCCGATGGGCTTTGCCGACGGCTATCAGATCCTGGTGACGACATCAGGCTCGTTGCGCGCGCTGAACGAGGACATGGAGCGGCACGGCGAAGGTTCTGTTGGCATGGATCGGTTCCGCCCGAACATCGTCGTCGACTGCGACGAGCCCTGGGCGGAAGATGCCTGAACCGGCCTCGAGATCGGCGGCATCCGCTTCGATTTCGTCAAACCCTGCCCGCGCTGCATCATGACCACCCAGGACCAGCAGACCGGATCGCGCGAGGGCGCCAACCCGATGCCGGCCATGGGCCGCATCCGCATGTCTGCCGACCGCCGCGTGCCTGGCGTGCTTTTCGGCTGGAACGCGGTACCGCGGGGAGAGGGTCTCGTACGGGTCGGGGACGCGGTGACGGTGCTTGGCAGCCGGGAGGCTTGGGCGATCAAGCAGCGGTAAAGGTCGCTGCCAAACGCGCGGCGCCAATCTCCCCCTTGGTGGGGGAGAAAGCGATTTCGATGAATTAGGCATGGCGGAAGCCACGCCTAATTCATCGAAATCGAAAGTGAGGGGGGCCGTTATGTTGTGGCAACGGAACTGATCCCCTCACCAACAAAATCCGAAGTTTAGCCCTAATCGGGCTAAGCCTTCGATTTTGTAATCTCTCCCACAAGGGGGAGAGGTGGCGCGACATCCCGCGTCCCCTTCGGTCGGACCGACCCGCCCCCCCTGACATCCATCAAATCCCCTGATGGCCAGTTCATCAAAAGGCGTTTCTGCTCATGATCCGACTGCACTAGTGTGTGATCGACAGAGGAGAATCCGCGATGAACACGATCAGCCGTCCCGCCATGCCATGGCTTATCATTCTTGCGGGATCGCTGATTGCGGTGATGACCTTCGGGCCGCGGTCGGCGATGGGCTTCTTCCAACTGCCGATGCTCGCCGATCGGGGCTGGGACCGCTCCACCTTCGGGCTTGCCATGGCCTTCCAGAACCTGTTCTGGGGCTTGAGCCAGCCGTTCTTCGGGGCGCTGGCCGACAAATACGGTACGGGTCGCGTGCTCGTCATGTCGGGTGTGCTCTATGCCGCTGGCCTCGTGATGATGGCCAATGCCTCGGCACCCATCTGGCTGCATATGGGCGGGGGCGCGCTGATCGGGCTTGCGATCGGCGCGGGTTCATTCAGCGTCATCCTTTCGGCCTTTGCCCGCAACGTGACGCCTGAGCAACGCTCGATGGCCTTCGGTATCGGCACGGCTGCGGGTTCGGCCGGCATGTTCCTGTTTGCGCCGCTCAGCCAAGGTTTCATCTCGGCCTTCGGGTGGTCGGACAGCCTCGTCATCATCGCGGTCATGATGCTCGTCGTGCCGCTGCTCGCCTTTCCGCTGCGCGGCAATGCGCAGTCGGGCACGCAGTCCGGCAACCAGTATCAACAGACGATCGCCGAGGCGCTCAAAGAGGCTTTTGCGCACAAGAGCTATCTTCTGCTGACGACCGGCTTCTTCGTCTGCGGTTTCCAGGTCGCGTTCATCACCGCGCATTTCCCCGCCTATCTCGGCGATATCGGCATCGAGGCGAGCTATGCGGTGATCGCCATGGCGCTGATCGGCTTCTTCAACATCATCGGCTCGCTCGCCGCAGGCTGGATCGGGCAGCGCTATTCCAAGCCCTATTTCCTCGCTTTTATCTATATCGGCCGCTCGATCACGGTGACGCTCTTTCTGCTCCTGCCGCAGACGCCGGCCTCGGTCGTTGTCTTTGCCGCTGTCATGGGTCTGCTCTGGCTCTCCACCGTACCGCCGACCAACGGGCTCGTGGCGATCATGTTCGGCACGCGCCACCTCGGCCTGCTCGGAGGCCTGGTCTTCCTCTCCCACCAGATCGGGTCCTTCCTCGGCGTGTGGATGGGCGGCTATCTCTACGACCACTTCGGAACCTATGACCAGGTCTGGTGGCTGGGTGTGGCACTCGGCATCTTCGCGGCTGTGGTGCATTGGCCGATCCGCGAACAAGCCGTCGAACGCCCGGCAATGGGCGTGGCGTAATTTTGCCCAAACTGAGATCATATTTCGGCATTTCGCTCGTGCCGGATCAAAATTCCTGTGTTTTCAGCTGAGCACGACTGTCACAGAAAATTATTTTATTTTTCCCGCGCCGCCCGTTGACGGATTCCGAGCCAGCACCTACCTTGTGCGAGTTGGTTCGCATCCTGACGACGAACCATGTACGGCCTCGCTATTGAAGGCCGCAGCCAAAGAAGGAGGTCAGCGAAATGCAAGTTGTATTTCTTGATGCCATCCGATCCTGGCAGCCGACCCCGCGCCTCGTGATGGTGAAACGCCATCCCGACTGCATCTGTCGAATGTGACGCTGCGCAAGCACTGATTCCATTTCATCGACACCTTACACAACGCCGTGCTGCGCGCATGGGCGGGGAATATCGTTATGAAGAAGCAAGTTATCGAATATGCCGGAATCCCGGTTGGCATCACCATACCCGACGGCGACAGGGTCAAGTTCATCGCCGTCAAGTATCCGGTCATCGACCTCGACGGCGGTAGCTATCGCAACATCAGCGAGCTGCAGGCCGCCATTCACGATCACATGGCGAAATCGGCGCCGGAAGATCAGGCCGTGTTCCTGGGCGCGGCCAATGCGCCGGGCGCTTCCAGCGAACGCAAGGTTTTCAACGCCGCCTGACAGAACCCCTCGCGTGCCGCGCCGGGCTCCAGCCCCCGCGGCCCGTAGACATGCCGATCCAGAAAATAGGATGTCAGCCGAAAGGCGGCAGCGAGGCTGTCCGGATCAGCCGCCCGGTTCGTGCCGGGGGTTAGGAAATCCGGCAGCGCCAGCATCTTGTCCGCCCAGGGCGCGCCCACCTCGCGGCTGACCGCCCTGCCCGACTTCGGCGAGACATAAGCCAGATCATGGTGCGTGCCCGTCGCTGCACATTCGCTCAGATCCAGCCCGAAGCCGAGATCATTCAGCAGCCCAAGCTCGAAGCGGACGAAGAGTTCGCCGGCCGTCGCAGGATCCTCCAGATGGTCGAGAATGACATCCAGCGCCTGGAAGAGATGCGGATGGGGATCACGCTCCGGCAAAAGCCGCAGCAGGGCCGCGAGCGCCTGCACACCGTAGACGGCGGTCGCGCTTTCCATCAACCGGCCCGCACGCAGCATCAGAGGTTCTATGCGAAACTCGCCCAGATGCTCGTCCAGGCGCGCACGCCAGGTGACTTCCAGACGATTGCCGGGCTGCAGCACCGGCTGCATCGTGCGCGAGCGCCCGGAGCGCACCATGCCCAGATGCCGGCCGCGGCTGGCCGTCATCACCTCGGCGATGACGCTTGTTTCGCCATGCCGCCGCACCCCGAGAAGGATTGCCTCGTCTGTCCATTGCATGATCAGGTTTTACCGCAGAGGCTGGGCAAGCGCGAGGGATTTCGCGAGCGGTCAGACGTCCGCGAGATAGCGCTGGACCCAGCCGCGCCAATGGGCAATCGCTTCGGGCTTTCCCGGATAGCGTTTTTCTTCATGCAGTTGCACAAGTGACTTCATCGCCTGGAAGAGCACAACCGACATGACCTCGGCCTGTTCCTCGGGCAATTGCGGGCGCCAGAGCGTGAGGATCTCGGTGATGCGCTTGCGCAGGCTTTCGCGAAGCACGCCCGGGCGCACACCCGGCTGCTCCCAGCGGGCATCGAGCAGGCTGAGCGCCAGGCTGCGCTCGGCAGCATGGGCGACAAGCACGTCGAGCAGGCGGTCGGCGAGCTGGCTTCCGTCGAGATCGGCGACCTGCGCCCTGATTCGGTCGAGTGCTGCCTCGACATGCTCGGCATAGCGGGCAACGAGTGCGTCGGCGAGCACATCCTTGTTGGGAAAGAATTGGTAGAGTGAGCCGATCGGTGCCTCGGCCCGGGCAGCGATCTCCGTCATGGTCGCGGCCCTGTAGCCCTGTTCGGCGAAAACGGCGGCGCCGGCATCGAGAAGCTTTGCGACCCGGGCAATGCCGCGCTTGCGCTTGGGCTCCTTGGCGGTCGGCGCGGGAGTCGCCTGCGGCGTCGTGGCCGAACTTGACTTTTGCGAGGCCATGCTCATAAAACTCGTTTGTGAGGTCTACCTCATTTATTTGATGAAAACGCGCTTTCGTCCAGCCCTTTCCGGCAAAGGTGTCTCAGACGAAGGACGGAGACAGTCATGTCCTTGGATAAAGAGCATGGGACGCCTGCCCAACCCGGCCTGCTGACACCGCTTCCGGTGGTCCTTCGCTGGCTTATACTGCTTGGCCTATCCGTTGCGATCTCCGGCAGGCTTTTCCTGGCGCATATCCCGGGCGCGCTGCTGCTCGGGCCCATGGTCGCGGCCATTCTCGTGGCCACCAACGGCGCACGGCTTTCCGTTCACCGCTACCCCTACATCTTCGCCCACTCGCTGATCGGCTGCATCATTGCCCGCTCGATCGATCTGGGAACGCTGTCGACGGTGGCAGACGACTGGCCGGTCTTTCTGTCCATCGTGCTTGCGATCATCGCGGCGAGCAGCCTGCTCGGCTATTTCATGGCAAAAGCCGAAATCCTTCCGGGCACAACCGCAATCTGGGGGACATCTGCGGGAGCCGCCTCGGCCATGGTGCTGATGGCGGAAGCGCATGGCGGGGATGCGAGGCTGGTCGCCTTCATGCAGTATCTGCGCGTGGCCTTCGTCGCGACCGGGGCGTCGCTGGTGGCGGCCTTTGTCTTCAACATCGAGGGTGGTGCAGCACATCCGGTCGTCTGGTTTCCGGAGACGGACTGGCTCGATCTGTCCCTAACGCTGGCCGCTGCCCTTGCGGCGGCGATGATCGGCGCACGGTTCCGGATACCGGCTGGCACCATGCTCCTGCCGCTGGTCGCGACGACGGTTCTGCATGTCATGGGCTATATCACCCTGCAACTGCCCGAATGGCTGTTGGCGCTCGGCTATGGTGTGATCGGCTGGCGGATCGGCCTGTCCTTCACGCGGCGGATCCTCAGGCATGCGGCAAGCGCCCTGCCCCAGATCGTCGGCTCGATCCTTGTATTGATGGCCTTCAGCGGCGGACTTGCCTTCCTGCTCTGGTCGCTGCATGGCATCGACCCGCTGACCGCCTATCTCGCGACCAGCCCTGGCGGGCTCGATTCGATCGCGATCATTGCCGCGACCACGCCGGTCGATATGTCCTTCATCATGGCGCTGCAGACCATGCGGCTGATCGTCATCATCCTGATCGGACCGACGATTTCGGACTTCGTGGCAAGGCGCGTGGCGAAGGACTGAGCGCCCTTCGCTTGAATGTGCTTAGTCGCGGGGGAACTCGAGGCCCATTTCGCGGAAGCGTTCGGGATCGTTGCCCCAGTTCTCGCGTACCTTGACGAAGAGGAAGAGGTGGACCGGCTGTTCGAGGATCTCGGACATCTCCTTGCGGGAAGCCGTGGAAATCGCCTTGATCGCGTCGCCGTTCTTGCCCAGCACGATCTTCTTCTGACTGTCGCGCTCAACATAGATAACCTGCTCGATACGAACCGAGCCGTCCTTGCGCTCTTCCCAGCTCTCGGTTTCTACATGCGAGGAATAGGGAAGCTCCTGGTGCAGGCGCAGGAACAGCTTCTCGCGGGTGATTTCGGCTGCGAGCTGGCGCATCGGCAAATCGGAGATCTGATCTTCCGGATAATACCAGGGACCTTCCGGGAAGGTCTCTGCCAGGTAGTCCATGATGTCGTCACAGCCGGAGCCGGTCGTGGCCGAAATCATGAAGGTGCGATCGAATTTGACGAACTCGTTCGCCTTCTCTGCAAGAGTGAACAGCTCCTCATGACGGACCCGGTCAATCTTGTTCAAGACCAGGATCTTCGGCTGCGGCACATCCTTCAGGGCTTCCAGGATCGCCTCGGCATCGCCGCGCAAACCGCGTTCGCTATCTATCAGGAGCAGGATGATATCGGCATCCTTGGCACCGCCCCAGGCCGAGGTCACCATGGCGCGGTCGAGCTTGCGGCGCGGCTTGAAGATTCCGGGCGTGTCCATGAAGACGATCTGGGCGTTCTTGTGGATCGCGATGCCGCGCATGACGGCGCGCGTCGTCTGCACCTTGTGGCTGACGATCGACACCTTGGCGCCGACGAAGCGGTTGACCAGCGTCGACTTGCCGGCATTGGTCGGGCCGATCAAGGCGACGAAGCCGGATCGGGTCGGGGTGTTGACGGTGGCTTCGCCGCCGTCATGCGTTTCGGTATCGGTCATATCATCCATTCAATTCGCGTCGGAGGCCTTGGCCCAGACGCCTTCGCGTTCGAGTATCTTGGTCGCGGCCACCTGTTCGGCGGCACGCTTGGAACGTTCGATGCCTATCTCCGGCTTCAAGCCCGGGATCTCTACGATCACCGTGAAGCGGGGATCATGATCCGGTCCGGAGCGATCGGCAACCTTGTATGTGGGCGGCTTGCCAAATCTGGCATGCGTCCATTCCTGCAATTCGGTCTTGGCATCGCGGCGGGCGCCATCGGCGCGGGCAGCACGACCCTCCCAGTATTTCAGGATGAAGCCGCGCGCGGCCTCCAATCCTGCCTCGAGATAAATGGCGGCGATCAGGCTTTCAACGACGTCGGCGCGGACATTCAGCATGTTCTTCGCCGTGATTTTCTTCACGTCCGCGCCCGTGCGGATGAAGCGGTAAAGCTCGATCTCATCGGCGACGGAGGCACAGGCCTCGGCGCTGACCAGCTGGTTGAAGCGAACCGAAAGTTCGCCCTCGGCCGCGTCGCGGAAGGTCGTGAACAGCATTTCGGCGACGCAGAGGCCAAGCACGCGGTCGCCGAGGAATTCCAGCCGTTCGTAGTCGCCCTTCTTGCCCCGCGAGACCTGGGCGCTGGCATGTGTCAGCGCCCGCTTCAGGCGGTCGCGGTCGGCGAACTTGTGGCCGATCGCAGCTTCGAGCTGCTCCCAATCCTTTTCGCCGACCACGCTCTTGTTCGTCATTCGACCACCTTGAACAGGCGATCCCAGCGCATGTTGGCCGGCCACTTCCAGACTTCGCGGAAGGAGGTATCATTCCCAAGCGAGAAGAAGATCAGCGAGGCCTTTCCGATCAGGTTCTCGGCCGGCACGAAGCCGACGTCGAAACGGCTGTCGAGCGAATTGTCGCGGTTGTCACCCATCGCGAAATAATGGCCTTCCGGCACGATGAATTCGCGCGTGTCATCTCCGCGGGTGCCTTGCGCCTGGTCGAGCGTGTCGTAGCTCACGCCATTGTCGAGCGTTTCGCGGAAGACCGGAACATCGGTGCCGGGATCCATCCGGTAATCGGAGGTGAAGACACCGTCCTGCACCTTCGGCACGGGCTGACCGTTGACCTGCAGTACGCCGCCGATCATCTGGATCCGGTCACCCGGCAAGCCGACGATGCGCTTGATGTAGTCGATGCTCGGGTTCGGCGGGAAGCGGAAGACGGCGATGTCGCCGCGCTCCGGTTCGCTTTCGAAGATCCGGCCTTCGAAGAGATCCGGCGAGAAGGGCAGTGAGTACTTCGAATAGCCATAGGAGAACTTGTTGACGAAGATGTAGTCGCCAACAAGCAGCGTCGGCATCATCGAGCCCGACGGAATTGTGAAGGGCTGAAAGAACACGGTGCGGATCACCATTGCCAACAGCAGGGCCTGGATGATGACCTTGACGTTTTCCCAGAGGGCACTTTGCTTCTTTTCTTCGCTCACGCGGATCTTTTCCTTCTTGCGAAAATCCTGCTCTCTCTAGTCGGTTCGCGTCCGCGCGGCAACCGCGCAGGCGTCCGGACCAGCGCGACCAGTCGACTCAGCGGCTTTCCGGCAGGGCCTCGACGATGACGAATGCCTGGGCATAGGGGAATTCGTCGGTGATGGTGAGATGGATGACAGGACGATGGCCGGCCGGCAGGAGCCGTTCCAGGCAACGGGCGGCGCCACCGGTCAGCTCCAGGCCCGGCTTGCCGTTCGGCAGGTTCACGACGCCCATTTCCTTCCAGAAGACACCTTCGGCAATTCCGGTGCCAAGCGCTTTTGCCATGGCCTCCTTGGCGGCGAAACGCTTGGCATAGGAGGCAGCGGTGTCCTTGCGGCCATTCGAGCGCGCCTGCTCCTCGTCCGTGAAGCAGCGGGCGGTGAACTTCTCGCCGAAACGGGTGATCGATTTCTCGATCCGTCTGATGTCGACCAAGTCGCTGCCGATGCCGATGATCATCTCAGATGCTCGATCCCTGGAGGGCTTCGGCGAGGCGGGTACGGGCGCGCGCGGCGAGCCGTTCGCGGCGACGGGCCTGAAATTTCGACACGGTGAAATAGATGACACAGTAGATGACAACGCCACTGACGGCGGCAAGCGGGATCGCTCCCACCAGCATCGGCTTCAAGATCGGATGCCACATGCTCTCGAATGCCGACAGGGAGAACTTCTTCTCAAGATCGACGCTATCCGTGACCGGATCACCCTTGCCGATCAGGCGATGGCCGACCTCCCAGGTCGAAGCCCAGATGAACGGAAAGGTCAGCGGGTTTCCGAAGGCTGTTCCGATAGCTGCCGCAACCATGTTGCCCGCGATGATATAGGCGATCGCGAAGGCGAGCAGAAAATGAAGTCCGATGAACGGGGTCCACGAAGAAACGACTCCCGCGACCACGCCGGCTGCAATCGCATGGGGAGTGGCGGACAGGCGCAGGACACGTTTGCTCAGATATTGAAACGATCTGATAAAGCCACGACGCGGCCAGAAAAGCTCACGCAGCTTGGTCAGTCTGGATATCGGTTGCCGGCGTCGAAACAGCATGCGGGATATGTAGTTGATCCTGGACGGCTTCGGCAAGCAAAAGCGGCTGACAAAGTGGTCAAAAAGCAAAGACGCCGGCAGGAACCGGCGTCGCAGCAGAGACCGTATCTGGTCGGTGGGCAGTTCAGGCGCGGCGGAACATGCCACGGTCGATTTCGCGCTGACGGTATTCCAGGTCGACCAGGTCGCGAGCGCCGTTCAGGTAGTTCATTTCACGCTCTGCAACGGTCGGGACGCGAAGGGCGCGGGCGATTTTGCGGATCGGAGTAAACATCGTTTTGTCCTCGGTTCTTTCTCTTCATCTGTTGGACTGAAGATAATGCTGCGGCGCACAAGGCACCAGAGACAAGAACTGAAGCCAGCCATGCGCCAAACGCATGACGAGGGGGCCGAGGTTTACGATTTGGGCAAGATCGTGATCAAAACGAAGGCAGTTTGACCCAATCGAGGCCTGAGATCGCGAAGTCCGCGCCCTGACCTCCACCAGCCGCCCGGATCGGCGCCTCAGTCGTAGACCCGCTTCACCGTCGAGATGCAGTCCAACTCCTTCAACTCGCCGAGGAGCTGGCTCAGCTGGCGCAGATCCCAGACCTCCAGATCGATCCCCATTTCCGTGAAGTCGGTGGCGATCCGAATCATGTTGAGCACCCGAATATTGATATCCAGACGCGCGACGGATTGCGCAACAGTCGCCAACGTACCCGGCTCGTTCAGCGCATTGATCAGGATGCGGGCGACGAAGCGCGACTTGTTCGCCTCATCGAGATCCCAGCGCACGTCAATCCAGCGCTCCGGCTCGTTTTCGAAGCGCTGCAGGGCGGAAGCCTGGATCGGATAGATGGTGATGCCCTTGCCGTCTTCCATGATGCCGACGATTCGGTCGCCGGGCACGGCACCTGCAGGCGCAAAATGCACCTCGGCATTGCCGGAAAGGCCGCGGATCGGCAGCGGATCCGGACCATCGCCCGCCGTCGGTGCATCCCCTTTCGGATGAGCCGGACCGGGGATCTTGAAGACCATGCCATTGGCGCTGTTCATCGCAAACCAGCCCTCGTCCGAGGACGGCTTCACGGTGACGCGTTCGTCCTGGTAGTCGGGGAAGACGGCCCTGAGAACGTCGAGCGAGGAGGTCTCGCCGCGACCAACGGAGGCGATCGCGTCTTCCACGTCGCGCTGGCCGAGACGATGCAGTGCGGGTCTCAGCGTATCCTTGGAGAAGACCTTGCCGGCGCGCTCGAAGGTGCGCTCCAGAATGCGCTGGCCAAGGCCTGCATATTGCTTGCGGATCGCCATGCGGGTGGCCCGGCGGATGGCGGCGCGGGCCTTTCCGGTGACGACGATCTCTTCCCAGGCGGCAGGCGGCACCTGGACGCCGGAGCGAATGATCTCGACTTCATCGCCATTCGACAGGCGCGTGACCAGCGGCATGATCGAGCCGTTGATCTTGGCGCCGACGCAGGTATCGCCGACATTGGTGTGTACGGCATAGGCGAAATCGATCGGGGTCGCCCCGCGCGGCAACGCAATCAGCTTGCCCTTGGGCGTGAAGCAGAAGACCTGATCCTGGAAGAGCTCAAGCTTGGTATGCTCGAGGAACTCTTCCGGGTTGTCCCCTTCCGCCAGCGCCTCGATCGTGTGGCGCAGCCAGGAATAGGCATTGCTCTCGCGCTGCAGCGGCTCGTTCGCCTCGCCGTTTTCGCCGTCCTTATACAGGCTGTGGGCGGCAATGCCGTATTCGGCGATGTCGTGCATGCGACGCGTGCGGATTTGCAGCTCGATACGCTGGCGCGACGGGCCGACAATGGTGGTGTGGATCGAGCGGTAGTCGTTCTGCTTTGGCGTCGAGATATAGTCCTTGAAGCGGCCGGGCACGACGCGCCAGCGGGTGTGCACGATGCCGAGCGCCCGGTAGCAGCCGGGGATGTCGTCGACCAGCAGGCGGAAACCATAGACATCCGAGAGCTGCTCGAAGGAGAGCGATTTCGACTGCATCTTGCGGAAGACGGAGTAAGGCTTCTTCTGACGGCCCTTGACCGAAGTGTTGAGCAGGCCGTTTGCCACTAGGAGCTCGCGCAACTCGTCCTCGATCTTGGTAATCAGGCCCTCGTTGCGGGTGGAAAGCTCCGCAAGGCGGTTGGTCACCGTCTCATAGGCTTCCGGGTTCATGTAGCGGAAGGACAGGTCCTCCAGCTCGTCGCGCATGTCCTGCATACCCATGCGGCCGGCGAGCGGCGCATAGATTTCCATCGTCTCTTCGGAAATTCGGGCGCGCTTGTCGTCACGCATGTGCTCGAGCGTGCGCATGTTGTGCAGGCGGTCGGCGAGCTTTACCAGGAGAACACGGACATCGTCGGAAATGGCAAGCAGCAGCTTGCGCAGGTTTTCCGCCTGCTTGGCCTTCTTGGTGACGAGGTCGAGCTTCTTGATCTTGGTGAGGCCCTCGACCAGACGGCCGATATCCTCGCCGAAGAGTTCGTCGATCTCGGCACGGGTCGCGGACGTGTCCTCGATCGTGTCGTGCAACAGGGCAACCGCGATCGTCGATTCGTCGAGATGCATGTCCGTCAGAATGGCGGCGACTTCGAGCGGGTGGGAGATATAGGGGTCCCCGCTGGCGCGTGTCTGCTTGCCGTGCTTCTGCATGGCATAGACATAGGCCTTGTTCAGCAGAGCTTCGTTGGCATCGGGCTTGTATTTCTGCACCCGCTCCACGAGCTCGTATTGCCGCATCATTCCGATCGTCTCCACAAACGAAAAAGCGCGCCAGTCGAGACGACTGGCGCACATTCATCCTACAGTCAGATCAAGACTTAAGTCTGATCTGTTGACGATTAGTAATCGTCGCTCTTTTCCGGCGGAACGAGGCCTTCGATACCGGCCAGCAGCTCTTCTTCCGACATCTGGTCGAAGGTCAGCGTTTCCGGCAGTTCGTCCTCTTCCTCGCCCTTGCCGACGGTGCCGGTATTGGCCAGCATCGAGCTCGGCTCCTGCTCCGGCTCGTCGACTTCGACGTGCTTCTGCAGCGAATGGATCAGATCTTCCTTCAGGTCGTCGGGCGAGAGGGTCTCGTCGGCGATTTCGCGCAGAGCGACGACCGGGTTCTTGTCCTTGTCGCGATCGATGGTGATCGGCGCGCCCTGGGAGATCTGGCGGGCACGGTGGCTTGCGAGCAGAACGAGCTCGAAGCGGTTCTCGACTTTGTCGATGCAATCTTCAACGGTGACACGGGCCATTGCCTGTCCTTTGCGATCTTGAATGCGTGGGATTGACGGCTGCGATACAGGCAATGGCAGGCAAATTCAAGTTTTTCGTGCTGACACACCGCCAAGCCCAAAAATGAAGGCCGGAAAAGGCCCTCAATACACCACATTTCAACCACAGGCTGCTTGGATTGCCCCTGACGATGCCCTAGATAGATTTTTATATGATCATTTCATAATGTAAATCTATGATCATATCTGGAGGGGCAAGGTATTGTTTTGATTGCCGATTGCCGAGACTGTTCATATTTGACGTAAGGATATCGAAATGTTCGACCCCCGCGAAAAAATTGCACTCTTCATCGATGGCGCCAATCTCTATGCCGCATCCAAGAGCCTCGGCTTCGACATCGATTACCGCAAGCTCTTGAAAGCCTTCCAGAAGCGCGGCTATCTCCTGCGCGCCTATTATTACACTGCCCTGATCGAGGATCAGGAATATTCCTCGATCCGCCCGCTGATCGACTGGCTGGACTATAACGGCTACAAGGTGATCACCAAGCCGGCGAAGGAATTCACCGACTCCATGGGCCGCCGCAAGGTCAAGGGTAACATGGATATCGAGCTTGCCATCGACGCGATGGAACAGTCCGAGACGGTCGACCATCTCGTGCTCTTCTCCGGCGACGGCGATTTCACCACGCTGGTCGAAGCGCTGCAGCGCCGGGGCCGCAAGGTCTCGGTCGTCTCGACCATGGCGACGCAGCCGCCGATGATCGCCGACGACCTGCGCCGCCAGTCGGACCACTTCATCGACCTGATGTCGCTGAAGGCCGAAATCGGCCGCGACCCGAGCGAACGCGGCATGCCGCGCGCCCCGGAACCGGCGACATCGAGCGAAGACGACCACTGAGGGCCTTGGGGCGGCCGCGACAATGATTGCGGTTGAAAGCACCCCCCTCTGCCCTGCCGGGCATCTCCCCCACAAGGGGGAGAGCGGCTGAACCGCTGCCCCGTCGCCCTCCACTGATGTCTTGAACAGTGCGGCAAACGCGACGCCCCACTCTCCCCCCGTGTGGGGGAGATGTCACGCAGTGACAGAGGGGGGTGTTCTTGCTCCGCCATCGCGGAAGGACCTAAGCAGGGTAGCTTTCCTACATCGCCTCGAAGGCGATATCCTGCGCGCCCTGCCAGAGCACCATCTTGCCCATGGCCTCCAGCTGCTCCCCAGCCTTCGTCACCGTCAGAAAGTGATTGCCTGATAGCACACCCATCTTGCTCGCGAATTGCGAAGAGCCGTAGGCAAAGAGCAATTCCGTTTCGCTGAAGCCGCCGGGATAAAGCAGGATGTCGCCACGCGACGGATGCGCCGTGTGGTTTTCAAAGCCTGCCCCGAACTGGAAATCACCCAAGGGCACCCAGACCGCCTCTCCCGACCAGCGCGAATGGATCGCCTGGTTGCGGAAGGGCAGAAAGCTTTCGAAGATGTGGCAGGTCTCGGGCGCCTTTTCGCGCTCGAGCCTCGCCTCGAAGACGAAGGGGCCGACGGTGACCTTCAGATGCGAGAGCGCCATGATCAACCCGTTTTCATCAGGCGCTGCTTCTGGCGGTTCCAGTCGCGTTCCTTCTCGGTCTCGCGCTTGTCATGCAGCTTCTTGCCCTTGGCGAGCGCCAGTTCCAGCTTCGCCCTGCCCTTCTCGTTGAAATAGATCTTCAAGGGCACGAGCGTCATGCCCTCGCGATTGATCGAGGCGCGCAGACGGTTGATCTCGCGCTTGGAGAGCAAAAGCTTGCGACGACGGCGGGGCTCGTGATTGAACCGGTTCGCCTGCAGATATTCCGGCAGATGCGAATTGATCAGCCAGATCTCCTCGCCCTCATCGGAGGCATAGGATTCGGCAATATTGGCCTTGCCCTCGCGCAGCGACTTGACCTCCGTGCCGGTCAGAACCAGACCGGCCTCGTAGGTGTCGACGATCTCATAATTGAAGCGCGCCTTGCGGTTTTCCGCGACGATCTTGTTGACGGTGCGCTGCGAGCCTCTGGGGGCCATGGTCAAATCTTCCGTTTCGCCCGGGATTTTGTCGTGGGTCGCCTGCGCCCGGGCGGGGCGTGGCGGGTATGACAGGTATGTAATGGAGGATGGGGAGGAAATAAAGGTGGGGGTGGATCGAGCATAAGAACCGCCCGGCAGATGGCGCCTGGAAGCCGCGTTTATTCCGTCGACTTTCAGGGCTGACAGTGCCAGAAAGTCTGATGTTACATTCCCACCGATCTGAGGACAGACCATGAATCTCCAACACGTTCGCAACGGTCTACTGGCAATCGCCCTCGGGGCGGCGGCAAGCGGGATGACCGTTATTGCAGCCCATGCCGATGAGTTCTCTTTCAAGGCGACGAACACGACCAGTTCGGCCATCACCGGGATCCTGGTGTCCGAAGACAAGAGCACCTGGGGTACTTTCGACATTGGAAGCGGCCTCAAGCCGGGATCGACTGCAGATCTCGTCTGGGATCAGAGCACAAATGGCGAAAGCTGCGCGCAGTGGGTCAAGGCCACGTATGCAGACGGCAGTGAATCGGAACCTGCTCAGTTCGACTTCTGCGAAAACGGGCTTGAGCTTGAGTGACCTGAGCCCCTGAACTTCCTCCGGAATTTGGTAGAGTCCGTCACATGAGGGAGACGGACGAATGAAGCGTTCACGGTTCACAGAAGAACAGATCATCGGGATATTGAAGGAGCAGGAGGCGGGCGCGAAGACGGTTGATGTCTGCCGCAAGCACGGCATCTCGGATGCAACCTTCTACAAATACAAGGCGAAGTATGGCGGCATGGACGTGTCAGATGCTCGCAAGCTGAAGGCGCTTGAGGACGAGAATGCCAAACTGAAGAAGCTTCTCGCCGAAGCCATGCTGGACAATGCGATCCTGAAGGATGTCGCTGCAAAAAATGTATGGTCCGCCTCGTCCGTGCAAGGGTTCGCGACATCGTAAATGACGATTCCAGTTGCATAAATGTATCCGGCCTCTCGCGAGTGGGCTGCGGTTGCAGCCAGGCCATGATGAGATCCGCACACGCCGTTCCCAATAAATGGTTCGGGCACGAAAGCCCGCTTTTTTGCACAGGGCTTACGGCATGTTGATCCACTGTTTCGTCATCACTGTTCCCGAGCCTTGCAATCGAACCAAAAGCGTCAGGTGAAGGCAGGGTCTCTGCGTTCGTAGAGCGCTCCAGGTTTGGTCAGGACGACCCAGACTATCCGGGCCATTTTGGCGGCAAGTGCGACAACAGCTTTGTTTGGATGCATTCGGGCTTGAAGACCATCCAGCCAGCTTCCCAGTCGATCCTTTGTTCGGTCGAGGTGTCGGAAGCAGGATCGGGCACCATGGACCAGCAGTTTACGGACATACCGGTTGCCTCGCTTGCTGATCCCGAGGAGCTTCTGCTTTCCTCCGGTCGAATATTCTCGCGGCACAAGGCCCAGCCATGCGGCCAGATCACGCGCTTTCTGGAACTGTCTGCCGTTTCCAATAGCAGCAAGCAGTGCTGTCGCACCGAGAGCTCCGATCCCGGGGATTGTCATGAGCCGACGTGCAGCATCCTCTCGATCAGCGACTGCTTCGATCTCGCGCGTGACATCAGCAATCCGCTTTTCCAACTGACGCAGATCGTCAAACAGCTCGCCGAGCAGTTTGCGCATTGCCGGCGAAAGATCGTTTGCTGGATCTTTGAGAGCTTCGGGCAGGTCGAGCTTGAACAGACCAGCACCCTGCCGTAGCGCCACACCATATTCGAGGCAGAACGCCCGCATCTGGTTTATCAGGCGCGTCCGCGTGCCGATCATCTGGTCACGCACCCGGTGCAGGGCTTGAAGGTCGGCCTGTTCCTCAGTCTTGAGTGCAGCAAATCGCATCGTTGGTCGCGTGGCGGCCTCAGCGATCGCCTCCGCGTCGATGATGTCACTCTTATTCGACTTGACGTATGGCTTCACAAACTGGGCTGGGATCAGCCGTACCTTGTGACCGAGTGCCTGGATCTTCCTCGCGATCCACTGAGACCCTGCGCAAGATTCCATCCCGACGATCGCCGGTGCTGCCCTCTGGAAGAACTGAAGCAACGTGTCCCGTCGGAACCGAACGCGTTGGACGACCGTACCGTCGCTCTCCAATGCGACGACGTGGAAGATGTTCTTCCCAATATCAATCCCGTAGACCGCCGCGGGACGCGGTACATTGCGTTTAGGCATAGCAACAACCTCCTTTGGTTTGACCGCCTCATGATGCGGCAGGAGGACGAGGCGGACCATCCCATTAATGGTGACGCCCGATGTGAAGCGGAATGCGGTGGCTCACGTCTGTGCGCAGCATGGAGTGAGCCAGCGTCGGGCGTGCGAGGTTTTGTCGGTGGATCGGTCGAGCATGCGATATCGCAGTGTGCGGCCAGACGATGCATCCATCCGTGAGGCGATGAAGAAGGTGGCATCTGAGCGCCGACGCTTCGGATATCGCCGCATCCACGTCATGCTCGACCGGCAGGGGATCGTCATGAACCTGAAGAAGCTTCGGCGTCTCTATCGGGAGGAGAAGCTGACGGTGCGCAAGCGTGGTGGCAGAAAGCGGGCCTTGGGGACAAGGCGTCCTCTGGCTCTGCCCTCACGCCCCAATGAGCGCTGGAGCCTGGACTTCGTCAGCGATGCCTTCACCGACGGCCGCCGCTTTCGGGTACTGGCCGTCGTCGACGACTTCACCCGTGAATGCCTGTGCCTGGTCGCCGATACATCCCTGTCAGGCGCAAGGCTTGCCCGCGAACTGGATAGCCTCATCGCCAGACGGGGAAAGCCGAAGACGATTGTCTCGGACAACGGCACGGAGATGACCAGCATGGCCATCCTTAAATGGTGCCAGGAGACAAAGGTCGAATGGCACTACATCGCCCCAGGCAAGCCGATGCAGAACGGCTTCGTCGAAAGCTTCAACGGCAGCTTCCGTGACGAATGCCTGAACGAGACGCT
Organism: Rhizobium rosettiformans; assembly: GCF_016806065.1. NCBI lineage: Bacteria > Pseudomonadati > Pseudomonadota > Alphaproteobacteria > Hyphomicrobiales > Rhizobiaceae > Rhizobium > Rhizobium rosettiformans. The sequence continues at coordinate 2,892,931 of NZ_CP032405.1, read as the reverse complement.
GTTCTCGTCGCTCACCCAGGCCCGCACCGCCATCACTGCATGGAAGGAGGATTACAACAGGAACAGACCCCACTCGTCGCTGGGCAATATCACCCCCAGCGAGTTCGCAATGAAAATGGCTATGGAAAAACAGGCCGCATGAGGCCAGATTGAAAACCCAAGACTCTCCCGAAATTTGGAGGGAAGTCGGGTCTCAGGTCATGAGTTCTGAGCAGTTTCTCGTCAGTGCGTTTTGAAGCGGCAGGTTACCTTTGGTGACCTGCCGTTTTGTTTTGCGGGGTGACGGTGCGCGGTGGGACCGTGGGGGCCATGGTCTGATCTTCCGTTTCGCCCGGGATTTTGTCGTGGTCTTAGCTATACGCGGGCGACGTGTGGCGGTTGCCATAGATATGCAATGGAGGATGGGGGGAATAAAGGTGCGAGCGGCTGAGGGCTAGCATGGCAAACGCAAGCTTTGTGAACGAGCAGGATTGGTACAAACCCACATGCGGATAGCACGTCAAGGTCCAACGGCGCCTTTGACCAATCCGCCAGGCTGCAGCGATATCCGAAATTTGCTCACGCAGCCTCATCGTCCTCGTCTCGACCGACGCGACCAGCAGCTTCCATCTCTGCAACATCATCCGTGAAATCCAGAACTACCAAAAGAGGTAGCTCGGTTGGATTCACTTCATTAAAATGATCAACGTCTTGTTTGATTTGGAAACAATCGTCAGCAATCGCCTTGCGACGCTGGCTGAAAGATTTCTCCATAAAGGAGCGCGGGGCCGTGTCTATGTCCGCCCACAAACTTAATTGAACGCCTCCAATGTTCGTCCGTACTGAATGCTTGGCGCGATATCGCCTACCGTTGGAGTCTACACGCTTTTCTTGTCGCAAACTCTCAGCCAGCGCTTCACGGCAGATTTTCACTACGTCTCGCGGCTGAGGCTTGAACAGACCTTCCGAGATAGCCCAAGTGGCGACGTCGTCCAGTGAAACTGGGCCAGAATCAACCTCTTCCGTATAGCGGTCAAATATTGACTGCATCTGTTCAGAGAACTTTGCCATTCATAACCACCATTAGAAATCAGAGTTGCGCTTCGGCCACATGGCCCCATCCGTCACACACGGCTGTGGCAGGTAGATGCTTCCTTACCGCCACTTGATACTTGCGAAGGTAATCATATCGCTTCATGCGCTTTTGCAACTGGCCAACCACAATAGCCGGATGGACACCCATCAAAGATGCGAACCCAATTACGTCCCGCTCCGAGAAGTAAGGATGTTTTCTCGCATAGAAAGATTCCATCTTCTGCGTCGGAACACAAAAATCAGCAGCAGCTAAGTTGGCTGCACGTTCTTCTTCGCTGTCCGACAGACTATCAGAGGCGTTTTCACCCGATAAGTGATCAACAATACCAATCGACGATTTTCCGTGTCCCTCTAGAACGTGCTCAATCTCATGGCGCAACACAAACCAGAAGTTATCGAGGCGATCGTACAAAGTAGACATCCCAATAACGGGCGAATTTTCATCAAGCCAGGTACACACTCCATCGATCTTAGCGTTAGGCAGAACCTCAACGACAACAAACCGCACACCGCAATCCGATAGAATTTCAGGAACGTGCTTAACCGCTTCGGGATCAACCATCAGTCCTCTGAGTTTAGCCAAAGCAGTCCGGAGTCTTTCCGAAGAGAAAGGCGAAACAGACTGAAAACTTGCAAGCTGCCGAACCCGATACACCCAGGCAAGTTGATGCGGCGGAGTTTCACCGTAGTGCGTCCGCTTCGCGGCGAATGCGACCCGACTGGCTTCTTGATCATTCGCGACTTCGAAGAACCTCTCCATCTGAAGTTGAAGCAGCGATGCTTCCCCATCATGAATCCAGCCTCGGCGTATCATTTCGCGCACAGGGTAGACCGCCTGCAGCTCAGCCCGTGTCCTCACCGCCGGGTCAGGTTGCTTCGCACTCTGGAGATCATACTGACTCTGAAGGTTGAGGAAGAACTGTGGAGACGCACCAAAGGCGTCGCCCAGTAAACGCGCCATATCGGGCGTAACGGCTCGCTTTCCGGACAGAAGGGGATTCAGTTGCTGCTCGGTCTGTCCAAGGATGAATGCAAGGTCACGCTGGGACCAACCCCGAGCTTCCAACTCAAGCTTGATGAACACTCCAGGAGGCTCGACCGCGACCATATTGAGGTTGGCCATCAAGCAGCCCCCCTAGCTTTCTCTTCAATGGAATTCACAATCACAGCCATAGCGTTATCGACTTCCTCAATCCGTAGACTCAGGACCCATTCCGGGGACACTGAAACGAAGTATTCTGACGAACCAGGGGCACCCTGACTCAAGCCTAAGCTTCGCCAATTCTTTAAAGTTCGAACATCAGGTGCGGCGCGTATCATACTAAGGCGCAGTCGCGCGGACTGAATTACCGCAACAGGCAGCCTAGTCTGCGCAGCACTCTCTGTCTCGATAAGGGCCAAATGCCGATCAGGAAACTCGATATCCATACACAAAGACTAGTCGAGTCGATCGGTCCTGTCAATGAAACTTAACGCCTTGCGTTAAGTTGCTAAATAGGTCGAATGGGTGCGGTAATAATTATTTCATCGCCAAAACCGGGCAACTTCGACGGGCGAGTTAGACTTTATGGAATCCACAGAAACCAGATGCGCGTAAGCGCCCTTCCTGCAGCAAGGCCGGCGTCACCGCCGGCCCCTCCTCATTCCCTCAGTTCAACAGTCCCGCATGCTTCAGCGCCGCGTCGATCGCGGCTTCCGTCGAAGCCTCCAGCGTTGCCATCAGCGGCAGGCGGACGGTGCGGTTCATGCCGCGGGTGCGGTTCAGCGCGTATTTCGCGCCGCAAAGGCCGGGCTCCAGGAAGATCGCCTTGTGCAGCGGCATGAGGCGGTCCTGATACTCCAGCGCCTTGGCGTAGTCGCCGGCCAGTGTCGCCGCCTGGAATTCGGCACAGAGGCGCGGAGCGACATTGGCGGTGACGGAGATGCAGCCGGTGCCGCCATGGGCGTTGAAGCCGAGCGCCGTTGCATCCTCGCCCGAGAGCTGGACGAAATCTGCGCCGCAGGTGATGCGCTGTTCGGAAACGCGCTCGATCTTGCCGGTCGCATCCTTGACGCCGACGATGTTCTTGTGGGCCTTGGCGAGCGCCCCCATGGTTTCCGGCGACATGTCGATCACCGAGCGGCCGGGGATGTTGTAGATGATGATCGGCAGCGAGACGGCGTCTGCGATGGCTGCGTAATGGGCGATCAGGCCCTTCTGGGTCGGCTTGTTATAATAAGGCGTGACGACGAGCAGCGCATCGGCGCCGACGGCTTGCGCATGCTCGGCAAGCTCGATGGCCTCAAGCGTGTTGTTGGAGCCGGCGCCGGCAATCACGGGCACGCGCTTGTTTGCCACTTCGACGCAGAGCTCGACCACGCGCTTGTGCTCGGCGTGGGAGAGGGTCGGCGATTCACCTGTGGTGCCAACAGGCACGAGACCGGAGGAGCCTTCGGAAATCTGCCATTCGACATGGGCGGCGAAGGCTTGCTCATCGACGGCGCCCTGATCGGTGAAGGGCGTGACAAGCGCGGGAATGGATCCCTGATACATGCAATGAACTCCTCGGGGGCCGACATCCACGCTTCGGCCGCATTCTGACTTTAAATCGGGGGCACATTACTTCGCACCATCAGGTGCGACAAGCGCATCTGCAGGAGATTTGTGACAGTTTTCCGAGGCTTCGTTCGAGAGAATGTGATCGCTGGCTTTAGGCTTTTGTTAACCGCGTGCTCGGCCTAATCTCTCGTGTGATGCCATGGGTTCTGGTGTGTGGATGAAGATGTCGCTCTCTTACGGTTCTGTCCTTGGTCTCGGTCTTGCGCTGATCTTGTCGTCGACAAGTGCGCATGCGCTTTCCGATGTGCCCGTTCCGGCAATGAAGCCGCTCGGCTTTGCGCCGAGCAAGGCTTTGCCGCCGTCGCTCGAGACCACCGGCGCCATTCCGCGTGGCGATCGGCTGGCTGCGGCCAATCCGCAGCTGAAATCCGGGCTTGATGCCCTGTCTGATCGCAAGGGCGCCCAGGCAATCGCGATCCGCGATCGCATGCCCGCCGGGCTTGACCGGCAGATGCTGACCTGGTCGATCGCGATGTCCGGCTTGAGCGACGTGCCGGCGGCCGAAATTGCCGCCGCCCAGCGACAGCTTCAAGGCTGGCCGGGGCTCAAGTCCTTCCGGGCCAATTCGGAAAAGGCGCTTTTCCGCGAAAACCCGGCGCCATCCGCCGTTCTCGCCGCCTTCGGCAACACGGCGCCGGAGACGACGGAAGGCACGATCCTCCTGGCGCGCGCGCATCTCGGCTCGGGCGACACGGCGAAAGCGGCAAGCCTGATCCGCAATCTCTGGCGCAGCGAGGCGCTGGATGAGGCAGCGGAAAACCGGATCCTCAAGGAATTCCCTGCCCTTTTGCGCACTGCCGATCACCGGGCGCGCATGGATTATCTGATGTATCGCAACCGGGCCTCGCAGGCGAAGCGGTTTTCTTCGCTCGGTGAAGCGCAGTCTCTCTACCGCGCCTGGGCGGGGCTCAATGCGCGCGCCAAGAATGTCGATGCGCTGATTGCGGCCGTCGACAAGTCCTGGGCCAAGGATCCGGCGCTCCTCTATATCCGCATCGAAAACCTGCGCCGGCAACAGCGCTACGAAGAAGCGGCAAAGCTTCTCGAACAGATGCCGCGCGAGCGGGACAAGCTCGTCAGCGGCCGCGCCTGGTGGAACGAGCAGCGGATCATCGCGCGCGGACTTGCCGATCTCGGCCAGTATCGCGAGGCCTATCGCATCGTCTCCCGCCATGTGGCGACCGAAGCGACCGATATTGCCGACGCCGAGTTCCATGCCGGCTGGTATGCGCTGAGGGCGCTGAACGACCCCGGCACCGCAAGCCGCCACTTCAACCGCATTCTCGAAGTCTCGAACCGGCCGCTTTCGGCAAGCCGTGCCTGGTACTGGCTCGGCCGTGCGGCGGAAGCAGCCAAGGACGGCAAGGCGCGCGAGCACTTCGCCCGCGCCGCCCAGCATTCCAGCACCTTCTACGGCCAGCTCGCGGCCGCCCGCATCGATCGGCCCGGCATCCAGATCCCCTATCCGCGTCCGAGCGAGGCCGACCGCAGCCGGTTCGGCCAGCGCGAATCCGTCCAGGCGATCGCCCGCTACGAGGCGGCCGGTCATGGCTGGAGGGCGCAGAGCCTTTACAGGGCGCTGGCAGACCAGCTCGACAGTCCGGGTGAGCTGGCGCTGCTGAGTGCGCGGGCAGAAAACTCGTCTGGCGGGCATCAATTGTCGCTGCAGATCGGCAAGACGGCGTACGCGCGCGGCATCGACGTGCCGGCGCTCGCCTTCCCCGTCGGTGTCATTCCCGCAAGCGCAAATATCGCCGGCTCCGGCAAGGCGCTGGCTTACGCGATCGCGCGGCAGGAAAGCGCCTTCAACCCGGCCGCCATCTCGCCGGCGGATGCGCGCGGCCTCCTGCAGCTCCTACCCTCGACGGCCCGAGGGGTCGCCGCACGCCACGGCATTGCCTATCAACCGGAGAAGCTGACGCGCGATCCAGGTTTCAACGCGACCCTTGGTGCCCATTATCTCGGCGAGCAGATCGACGCCTTCGGCGGCTCCTATATCATGACCTTCATCGCCTATAATGCCGGCCCGCGCAAAGTCCCTGAATGGATCGAGCGCTACGGCGATCCGCGCGGCAAGTCGATCGACGAGGTCGTCGACTGGATCGAGCGCATCCCCTTCCCCGAGACGCGCAACTACGTCATGCGGGTGATGGAGAACTACCAAGTCTACAAGAGCCGGCTCGGGCAGAAGACCGATATCGTGCACGACCTGCGCTTCGGCCGGTAGGCGCCCTGCCCCATCCTTTGCCTGATGACCGTTGGCGAAGGCTCCGCTAGGCTCTCTTTCGATACAGCGAAGGAGAGCCGCATGGCCGAGAGCAACGACCGCTTCATCAAAGTTCCCGATGGACTGAACCTGCATGTGCGCATTTATGGCGCAGACAATGGCGGTACGCCAATCGTCTGCCTGCCGGGGCTGACACGCAATGTGCTCGACTTCGAAGATCTCGCGCGGGTGCTGGCGGCTCCGCCTTATGACCGGCGAATGATTGCGATTTCCTCGCGCGGCCGCGGCCTGTCGGATCGAGATCCGAGCCCGGAGCGTTACACCATCCCGATCGAAGCGGGCGACGTGATCAGCGTGCTCGACCAATTGGGGATCGACAGCGCCGCCTTCATCGGCACCTCGCGCGGCGGCTTGATCCTGCATGTCCTGGCCATGACGCATCTCAATCGTATCGAACGGCTGGTTTTGAACGATATCGGGCCGGTGCTGGAAACGGAGGGGCTGCGGCAGATCCAGGGATATCTCGGCAATCGGCCTGCGCCTTCCAGTTACGCCGAAGCGGCTGACATTCTCAAGGCCACCCATGGCGCGGAGTTTCCGGCGCTGAAGCAGGACAACTGGGCCGACATGGCTAAGGCGCTTTACCGCGAAATCGATGGAAAGCTCACGGCAGATTTTGACCCTGATATCGCCGCACAGTTTCGTGCCGCAGATCTGAGCCAGCCCTTCCCCGACCTCTGGGCACAGTTTGCGCTGTTTGCGGACAAGAAGGTGATGGTGATCCGGGGGGAACACTCAAGGCTTCTGTCCCGCGCGACGACGGATGAGATGGCGCGGCGACATTCCGGATGCACGATTGTGGAGGCGAAGGGCCAGGGGCATGCGCCGCTGTTGCATCTCGGTGGCCTCGCGGAGGCGATCGGCGCGTTTCTCGGCAGCTGAACCCAGCTGTTGATCGCAGCGGCGATCGTCAGAACACCTCTATACAAACGAAAAGCCCGGCACGAGGCCGGGCTTCCCTTATTCGATCTGGAGATCGAATTAGAACGAACGGATCAGGCGAACGAAGCCGGTCCAGTCCTTCGAGTCGGACTTGTTGTAGTCGACGGTTGCGTCGACCTTGAGGCCCGAAGCAACAGCGTAGGAAGCCAGAACGCCACCGGTGGTGTAGTCAACGCCGTTGAACTGCTCAACAAAGTTGACCGACGGGGTGATCGTCAGCTTTTCGGTTGCCTTGAAGCCGTAAGCAGCGCCAACGGTCCACTCAACGGTGGCTACGTAAGCCGACGGATCAGAAGCCCATGCGCCGTAGAGTTCGAAGGTGCCCGGGCCAACAGCTGCAGCTGCCTTGGCAGAGATGTAGCCTTCGTCAGCCTTGGTGTCGTAACCGCCCCAGAGGCTGATGGTTGCAACGCCGAGCGTGGTGGAAGCGTAACCCTGCACGCCGAATGCGCCGTCAGCCTGACGGAGTTCGTCAACGCCGAGACCAATGGTGAAGGCGTCAGCTGCGTAGGTGTAGCTGACCGAGTCGAACTTCGCAGCGTCGATGAACGTGTCGTTTTCGCCGGAGATGCCGATGTCGTCAGCCCAGGTCAGGAAGTAACCAGCCTTGAAGCCGCCAACAGTGATGTAGGCCTGGTCAAGGATGACGCCGGTGTTGTCCGAAGAACCTTCGAGGCGGATGTAGGAACCGATGGTGCCAACTTCCGAGTCATTTGCGGTCTGGAAGACGACGCGAGCGCGGGTCTGGAAGTCGTCACGGTTGATGAGGGTCGTGTCGTTGCTGTTCCAGTCGTAAGCGAAACGAACTTCGCCGCCGATCTTGAGGCAGGTTTCGGTGCCGGGGATGTAGAAGAAGCCGGTGCCGAAAGCGTCGCAAACGCGAACGTATTCCATGGGCTCGGGCTCGGCAGCGACGATTGCGTCAGCAGCCTGAGCGCCGGAAACTGCAACGAGAGCTGCAGCGGAGCCGAGAAGAAGGCTCTTGATGTTCATTATTGACCTCCAGTCAATTATAGAGGTCGAGGCAGACGAATACTGACTTTGTTTTGTTTTTTCAGTTGGTTAGTGGATCATGGGGCAGATGCTGGGCAGCGCGCCGATTCATTCTCGGGCCTCAATAGGCACGATTCTCTCTCGAGCTGCGCAAGCGCCAGGCGCGAACAATGCGACGACGGCGCAGCGACACGACGACTGTTTGAAAGCGATGGGGATGATCTATTGGGGAAGGTATCTATGGCGGAGAGGAAGGGATTCGAACCCTCGATACGCTTTTGACGTATACTCCCTTAGCAGGGGAGCGCCTTCGACCACTCGGCCACCTCTCCGGTGACGCCTGATTATTTGCTTGAATCAGTGATTGCAAGGCCTTTTCTCCGCTCTCAACATTTTAGCGAGCGGCAACCAATGCAAGGCGTTGATCGGCTCCACTCATATGAAAAGCCGAATCGATGCTGGCCGACGACATGATTCTGTCACTCGGGCGGCCTTCTGCTGCCGATTTTCAGGCTTAAGCTCTGAAACTGCCATTGTCGAAGATGCAGCTTCGAGGCGAGCCGACATGGTTCTAAATGCAACTTTTTGCGGAATCCTGTGCCAAAATGAGAAGAACACCCGCGTGCGAACACCTGCCCGGCGTACCCAAGAGCCCGTGTAAGCGGCGGTTTTTTTTGGCTTTTCTTAACAAAACCTAAATGGATATGGGGCCGTGCCAGGGAGTTTGTGGCCTTTCAGCAACAGACCGGGTGGAAGGGTGACCACATTCTGTCCATTCCACTCTTTGGTGATTGCATGACTGACCGGGTTTTGTATTTTCAATCTCGGAAGCGAGGCGGTGGATCGTCCGTCTTCTGAAACCGAAGGGGATGGGGCAGGGAATGCTGTCCTTCAGCCAAATAACCCAGACCCATACGAAACTTGACTGGAGGTCAATAATGAACATCAAGAGCCTTCTTCTCGGCTCCGCTGCAGCCCTCGTTGCAGTTTCCGGCGCTCAGGCTGCTGACGCAATCATCGCTGCTGAGCCCGAGCCCATGGAATACGTTCGCGTTTGCGACGCCTTCGGCACCGGCTACTTCTACATCCCCGGCACCGAAACCTGCCTCAAGATCTCGGGTGAAGTCCGCGCAACCCTCGGCCTGTCCGATGGCGTTGACTCCGGTCTGGACTGGGGTACGGACGTTCGCGCTCGTCTCGCTTTCGAAGCTAAGAACGACTCTGAAATCGGCACGATCGGCTCCTACATCCGCATCCAGGCCGAGCAGGGCGATGGCTTCGCTCGTGAAGCCGTCTTGCTTGATCAGGCGTACATCACCGTTGGCGGCCTCAAGGTCGGTCGCGCTCTGACCTGGGCTGATGACTGGGGTCTCGCTGGTGAATCGGATGATTTCTTCGGTCGCGCTCGCTTCAACACCATCTCTTACACCTACACGACGGACGCCTTCACGGTCGGCCTCGGCGTAGACGACCTTTCTGCTGGCTACGTTGGCGGTGAAGAAGTTGGTGTAGAAGGTGTGGTTTCGGCTGCATTCGGTCCGGCTTCGGTTGTCGTAAACGGCGTTTACGACTTCGGCTCTGAAGAAGGCGCAATCGCTGGCGTCATCTCTGCTGACCTCGGCCCGGGCACCTTGGGCATCGCCGGTGCATGGGCATCTGGCCAGTCTGCTGGTTACCGCTTCAACTCCGAGTGGACCATTGGCGCTGCTTACACCGTCAAGGCTACCGAGAAGCTCTCGATCACGCCGCAGGTCATGTACTACGGCGACATCAACTCGGGCGGTCTCTTCGCATCGGCTGGTTCGCGTGGTGACTTCGTCTCGGCTGATGCCTGGGCTGCCGACCTGCTCATCGAATACCAGATGGCAGCCGGCCTGAAGGCTTCCGCCAACGTCATCTACGCCGACGCTGACGGTAGCGACGACACCTGGGGTGGCTTCGTTCGCCTGACCCGTTCGTTCTAATCCACAACGGATTAGCGAAAAAGTTTGGGGTCCGGCTTCGCAAGAGCCGGACCCCTTTCGGCCATCTGGCTCACAGCTTCACATACCACGCAATTACAGTGAGTTAGCCCTGCGGCCGATGGTTCGCAGCTCAATGAGAGGAAATGCTTTCGACACCAATTGACAGGCTCGAGTCGAGCTGCTCCGGAAAAGTTTGTGCCGTTTTGCACTATACTTTTTATAAGTTATAACGATATCTGAGCCCGTGGGGACGGGCGGTGAGCCCGTTCGCGTGCTCGCCAAAGGGAAATTTGGGGGATACATGCAGGTGGAAATGCCAACCGGCAAGGGTTTTGACGTCTTCGTGGGCGTGCCCGATTATTCGGTCAACTATCAATACAGACAGGGAACGATCCTGCACGAGGTGCGCGAAACCAATCTGCGCGAACTGTTCGGCAAATATGGCGACCTGTTGTGGATGAATGGCAGCCACAAATATAACGTAACCAATTTTATCGGAGAGCTTCATGATCTCCTTGATTTTCCGAGTTTTTCAGCCTTTTCGGACGAAATGCTCGACCAATTGATCGGCAAGTTGCGCAAACGCGGTAATAGCAATGCCACCATCAACCGAAAGATGGCGGCCTTAAGCAAACTGCTGCGAAAGGCGAACAAAATGGGAGACGTTCACAGTCTGCCTGAATTCAAGCGCCAGAAGGAGAAAGCGGGCCGTATTCGCTTTCTCGACACAGATGAAGAAAACCTGCTGTTTTCCGAAATCCGGGCGCATTCCGAACTCTATTACCGGTTCTGCCTCTTCCTGGTCGATACCGGCGCCCGCCTGAGCGAGGGTCTCAACCTTCGCTGGGGCGACATACATAAGGACCGCGTTACCTTTTGGGTCACGAAATCGGGGCGTTCGCGCTCGGTTCCACTCACCCAGCGCGCGCTGGCTGCCATTGAAGCGTCGGATCGCCGGTATTCCGGTCCGTTTGCCGAGATCGATCAGCAGCGCTTCCGCATCGCCTGGCACAATGCCAAGGATGCGGTGGGGTTTGCCGACGACAAGGACGTGGTGCCGCACGTGCTGCGCCATACCTGTGCGTCCCGTCTGGTTCAGGGCGGGATCGATATCCGTCGTGTGCAGATGTGGCTCGGCCACCAGACGCTCACCATGACCATGCGCTATGCTCACCTGGCTTCGCATGATCTCGACATGTGCGTTCCCATCCTAGAACGGGCAGCAGCTTCGTGAGTCATTTCGTAATTTAAATTGCAGAAGGGCCGGCTTTGTCCGGCCCTTGCTCTTTATACTCTCTTGTCCCCTGCCCGACCTCGAACGGCGGCCTCACGCCATCAGGCTCTTCAGGTCGAGCGCGGGATCGGCAATCGAGACAGGATCGAGCGGCCGGCCGAGTTCCAGGAGCTTCTTGCCGGTCACATAGGCCTTGGCATCGTTGATCGCATCCACGGCAATGAAGACGCCCTTGCGGAAATACCAGATCGAAAGGCTGCCCTCGCGGCTACCGGGGCGCAGTACGGTCTGATCATAGCCCAGATTGAAGCCCGCGATCTGCAGTTTGACATCATACTGGTCCGACCAGAACCAGGGCTTCGGGCGATATGGCTCGGAACCGCCTGCGATCACGGCGGCGATGGCTTCTGCCTGATCCACCGCGTTCTGCACGGATTCGAGCCGGACCTGCTCCCCGTCCCAATCCTGAACGGCGCAGTCGCCCATGGCGAAGATGGCAGGATCACTCGTGCGGCCAAAATCGTCGACGACGATGCCGTTCTGAACCTCGAGCCCAGCATCACCCGCCAGACGATCGTTTGGGATCACACCGATCCCCACGATGACCAGGTCGACGTCGATGACGCGGCCGTCCGAGAGCTCGGCGGCTTTCACTCTGCCCTCATCGCCGATCAAACGGGTCAGGCCCGTCCTTTCGTGGATCTTCACGCCCTCGGCTTCATGGATCGCGCGGATCGCATCCGCCGTCTCGCGGGCGGCCACGCGGGCAAGGATGCGGTCTGCCATTTCGATCAGTGTGACGTCGAGCCCCAGTTTGCGGGCGACAGCAGCAGCCTCGAGACCGATGTAACCGCCACCGATGATCAGGAGCCGATGGCCCGGTTTCATCTCGTCGGCCAGACGATCGGCATCGGCCTTGTCACGCATCGTGTAGACGCCATCGAGATCACCGCCGATGGCGGCCGGCAGACGGCGCGGCGTCGCCCCGGTCGCAATGGCGAGGGTCTCATAAGAGATCTCGCTGCCGTCAAACAGCTTGACCACGCGCTTGTCACGATCGATCGCTTCGACCGGCGTCGACAGGCGGATCTCGACCCCGTTCTCGCCATACCAGGCTTCAGGCCGGAACAGCAGCCGATCGAAGTCCATGTCGCCGAGCAGATACTTTTTGGAAAGTGGAGGCCGCTGATAGGGAAGCACCGGCTCGTTGCCGACAAGGGTGATCGGGCGTTCGTCCTTCAGCGCCCTCAGCTTTGCGGCCAGAGCGAAACCCGCCTGCCCCGCCCCGATAATCACCAGTCGCTCCGCCACGTGATGCACTCCCTGCCTTATGCCGTCCAAATCAGAATCGCTGCCGGAGAACCGGCCACGATGCGATGCAGCAAGGCCTAGCTTTGTGGCGGTTTGCGGTCAAGTTGGCCTGGGGCTCGCCGGTCGAAACCGTCCATTGTCACCGGCGTGTACGTCCTCGCCGATTGCTACCTACGGCATTCCCGACCAAAAACGGCACAAACAGCCAACCGACGAAGTGGCTGGCAAATCTTGCCAATTTGAAAGCTCGTCTGGATTTTACGGTTTGCATGCAGAATCTGGTAACGGACATCGGCTAGCATGTCATTCTAACTTGACACCGTGGGAGGGTAATATGCCCTTGCAGAGGATACCGGACGCAAAATCGGACATCCCTCGGGATCAGATCTTCGAGAAATTCAAGATCGATCGCCCCGGCAAGATCGTGTTTGTCGGCCACCATCTCAGCATGGCGCGGTCGCAGCGCTGCCTCATCCGGACGATTTCGCTCTATGGTGCCGATCTCGACGTCTCGCCGCATGTCCAGGTGCCGCCGAACTTCTTTCTGGAGATCCTCGGCATTCACGATGACATCGGCTGCACTCTGATCCGCCGCGAAGCCGAAAAGCTCACGGTCGGCTTCAACATGTTGATCGACCCCGAATTCCTGCACCGTGTCGTCAGGCTTTCCTTCGAAACAAGCCACTGAGATCTCGCGCCAGCTGATCACCGTTTGCGCTATCCTGCGGGCGGAAGCGCGGCCTGCGCTTGCCGGGACGTCCGTTGAAACCGAATATTCCGTATTGGTAAAATTTGAGCGATCTTATTGATGCTACTGCAAATATTAGTGCGCACAGTGTGAGACAGAAAAGTTTGGGGAGCCGGTCATGGCGATGGAAAATGCGACGCATCTGGCTGGGGTACGCTCCGAAATGTACGAGCGCAAATGGGAGCGCTTTTACGTCCGCCGGCCGGCCAAGGTGATGTCGGTTCGCCCCGGCCTCACCGGCATCACGATCCGCAGCTGCGAAGTGGTCGACATTTCGCAAGGCGGTGCAGCGATCGAACTCACGACCGCAATTGGCCTCTCCTCTCATTATTATCTGCAGATCGTCGGCCTTGCCGACAGGATTGGATGTGCTGAGGCCTATCGCAACGGCAACAGGGTCGGCGTGAAGTTCATCGCGCCGATCTCCGAGCACATGTTGCACCGGATCGTCCGCGCCGACTTCATGCTCGGTGAAACGGTCAACGCCCCGGTCAAGCCTTTCCAGAACGGCAATGGCGCACGGCTCGGGCGCTGAAAGAGTCTCTTCTCGCTGAACAGGACTGATCCCGGCGGATCCGGCTTGCTTCGGCCGCGGCGGCTCTTATGGTGAGCGGATCGCTCTCGACCGCCGGATGCCGCTTCGCAATGACCGCATTTTCACGCTTCACACCCCTCGCCGCCTCGCTCCCCGCAACCGTACCCTTTGTCGGTCCCGAAGCCATCGAACGGCAACGGGGACTTGCGGTTCGCGCCCGCATCGGCGCAAACGAAAGCGGCTTCGGCCCGGCACCTTCCGTACTTGCCAGGATCGCCGAGAAGTCAGGCGAGATCTGGAAATACAATGACCCGGAAAACCATGCCCTCAAGGCGGCGCTCGCCGCACATCTCGGACTGAAGCCGGAGAACTTCGTGATCGGCGAAGGCATCGATGACCTGCTCGGGCTGATCGTCCGGCTGGTGATCGAGCCCGGCATGCCTGTCATCACCTCGCTCGGTGCCTATCCGACCTTCAATTTTCATGTGAACGGGTTTGGCGGGCGCCTGGTCACGGCTCCCTACCGGGACGACCGGGAAGATCTCGATGCGTTGCTCACATTGGTGAAGCAAGAGGATGCGCCGCTCGTCTATTTCGCAAACCCCGACAATCCGATGGGCAGTTGGTGGGATAAAGACAGCATCGTCAGCTTCGCCCGCGCTCTGCCCTCGACCACCCTACTCATCCTTGATGAAGCCTATAGCGAGACCGCCCCCGAGGGTTCGATCCCGTCCGCCGATGTGCTGATCGATCTTCCGAACGTGATCCGAACCCGCACATTTTCAAAAGCTTACGGCCTGGCGGGTGCCCGCGTCGGCTATGGGATCGGCACGCTTGGCACCGTCTCTGCCTTCGACAAGATCCGCAATCATTTCGGGATGCCGAGGCTTTCGACCGAGGCGGCACTCGCGGCGCTCGCCGATCAGACCTATCTCGCGGACGTCGTGGGGCGGATCAAGGCGGCACGCGACCGGATCTCGACCATCGCGAAGGCCAATGGGCTTAACCCGCTGCCCTCTGCCACCAACTTCGTGGCGATCGATTGCGGGCGCGATGGGGTCTATGCCCGCGCGATCGTCGACGGGCTGATGGAGCAAGGCGTTTTCATCCGCATGCCCGGTGTTGCCCCGCTCAACCGCTGCATCCGGGTCTCGGCCGGCCTGCCCGAAGATCTCGACCTGTTCGAAGAAGCGCTGCCGAAGGTCTTGAAGGCTCTCGTCTGACCTTTACACAATGAAAAAGACCGCGCCGGCCTTGTTCCTGCCGGTCGCGGTCTTTGAAAAGTGTTGGCCCTGGCCCCGTCCAAAGGTCCCCGCCACGTTCCCCACTCAGGGTTATTCTTGTCATTCTCCTGCCGCGGTCGCGGCCGGAATTCGTCAGTGCATGGTCATCCATTCGCGGGCTGCACGAAGCGCCTCGGCGAGCTGGATCTTGCTCATGGTCTGGGCGAGATCGGCGCGCAGCTCGGCAGCGCGGTCGCAGCCCTTGATCGCGGCGATGTTCAGCCACTTGTGTGCCGACACCAGGTCAACAGGGCAACCGCGGCCGGTTGCATACATCAGACCCATGTCGCGGAAGACATCAGCCCGGGTTTCGCCACCCATCGTGGCATTTTCGGAATTGTGCATTTCAAAGCGTGCCATTGGTTTTGTCCCTGTTTGCCTAGTTTCTCGGTCGTCCCTGTTTTCCCTTGCGGGCCCTTCCGAAACGGCGCCGGATCTTTGTCCGGTCATTCTCGCTTTGGTCGGGTTTGGCGGGGTTTTTCCCTGCTCGTTTGATGGGTTCACTATGCCAAACGGTCTTCAAAACTCGCTTAAAATGCATCCTTAATTTGCTGAAAACAAAGTACAAAAGCTTCGTAAACTTCGGATTCCGTTAAGCATCGCTTCCCCTACAACCCAAGGATTTCCGCTCAAAATTTACGAAAGCTTCACGCTGTGAAATCAACCGATTTTTCACCATGATTTCGGAAGGCAATTCGCAGAAATGCAGGATTTGCTGCGATCCGAGGCTTTCCACCGCTCGCTTTTCGCGGCGGATTGCATTTTACCTTTACGTGTGCGTAAGTTAATTCTTAACCGTTGGACGGCTGCGGAGAGGACCGTCTCCGACCACGGGAGAGGACCATCATCTCGGGAGGAGAGATCAGACCATGCGTTCCATCATCATTGCGGCAGCCCTTGCGCTTTCGGCCTTCACCGCCCAGGCCGCCGAGCCAATCGAAGGCAACTGGAAAACGGCATCCGGCGCCACGGCCCAGATCGCACCCTGCGGCGGCGCTTACTGCGTGACGCTGAAGAGCGGCAAGCACAACGGCAAGCAGATCGGCAAGATGTCCGGCAGCGGCGACAGCTACAAGGGCGAGATCACCGATCCGGAAACCGACAAGACCTATGCGGGCTCCGGCTCCGTCTCCGGCAATTCGCTGAAGATGCGGGGCTGTGTCATGGCCGTGCTCTGCAAGACGCAGACCTGGTCGCGTCTCTGAGGCGATCGACGTTTGAAAACAGCGAAGGGGCGCCGGCTACAACCGGCGCCCTTTTTCGTTTTCAAGAACACCGTCCAAGACCGACGCCGTTTTGCACTTCTGGCAAAATGACTTTGTTAACAAACTCGGGCTGCCGGTTAACGCTTCTGAATGCCAGATGAATTGGGATCTCAGGCCGCATTCAGCCCGGCTTTGCTAGAACCTCTCCAACGGTTTGCAAAGGAGTTCACGACATGGGCACGCTGGCACGACGCTTCACCATCATCTCTGTGACCATGGCGCTTTTCGCCTTCATGTTCGCGCAGCTCGTGGTCAACAACCAGCCGGGCCTGCGACACACGTCATCGGGACTGGTCGCGAGCTGCGCGCCGACAGGCCTCAACAGCTGCCGCCCGAGCCTCTGATTGAAACCAGGGCGCAGGCTTGGTCGCAGACCGACGCCAAGAAATCTTGACGCATCCCCCATGACGTCGTTTGCTTGTCAGATTTCGTCTCCTATAATGCGCCATGAACACACGAATCCTGTCCCCAGCACCCCAGAACTCCATCAGCCCCGAGCCCTTTGCGCCTCAGGCCTTCACAGATGCGACGGCCGCGGTCGACGCGCTGACGGCGCTTTACGAGCGCAATACGAATTTCCTGATCGAGGCCTTTTCGTCTCTGGCCAAGGGCGGTCCGATCGAGGGTCGATACCGCGCCTTCTATCCGCAGGTCAGCATAGAGACGACGAGCTTCGGCCATGTCGACAGCCGTCTCTCCTACGGCCACGTGACCTCGCCCGGCATCTACACCACGACGATCACCCGGCCGCAGCTCTTCCGGCATTATCTGAAAGAGCAGCTGGCGCTTCTGATGCGCAATCATCAAGTGCCGATCACGGTGTCTGAATCGGCAACCCCCATTCCGCTGCATTTTGCCTTTGCGGAAGGCGCGCATGTCGAGGCGTCTGCCGGCGGCCTCGTCGACATGCAGCTGCGCGACATCTTCGATACGCCTGATCTCACTGTCACCGATGATGAGATCGCCAATGGCGAATACGAGCCTCTGCCCGGCGAACCGCATCCGCTGGCGCCGTTCACGGCACAGCGCATCGATTATTCGCTGGCGCGGCTGTCGCATTACACGGCAACCGGCGCCAATCACTTCCAGAACTTCGTGCTTTTCACGAACTACCAGTTCTATGTGGACGAGTTCTGCGCTTATGCCCGCAAGCTGATGGCGGACGGAAACAGCGACTACACGGCCTTCGTCGAGCCCGGCAACATCGTGACGCCATCCGGTCATGCTGAGCCCACGGAGGGCGTTGCCCTCGGACGCTTGCCGCAGATGCCGGCCTATCATCTGAAGAAAAAGGGGCATGGCGGCATCACCGTGGTCAATATCGGCGTCGGCCCTTCCAATGCCAAGACGATCACCGACCATATCGCCGTGCTCAGACCGCATGCCTGGCTGATGCTCGGCCATTGCGCCGGGCTTCGCAACAGCCAGCGCCTCGGCGATTATGTCCTGGCGCATGCCTATATGCGCGAAGACCACGTGCTCGACGACGATCTGCCCGTCTGGGTGCCGATCCCAGCGCTGTCGGAAGTGCAGCTGGCGCTGGAAGACGCGGTCGAGGAAATTACCGGCTATGAGGGCTTCGAGCTCAAGCGCATCATGCGCACCGGCACCGTCGCCACGATCGACAACCGCAACTGGGAACTGCGCGACCAGCGCGGACCGGTCAAGCGGCTTTCCCAGGCGCGCGCCATCGCACTCGACATGGAATCGGCCACCATCGCCGCTAACGGCTTCCGCTTCCGTGTGCCCTACGGGACGCTGCTTTGCGTCTCCGACAAGCCGCTGCATGGCGAGCTGAAGCTACCCGGCATGGCGACCGCCTTCTATAAGACGCAGGTCAGCCAGCACCTGCAGATCGGCATCCGGGCACTGGAAAAGCTCGGCGCCATGCCGACCGAAGCCCTGCATTCCCGCAAGCTCAGAAGCTTCTTCGAGACGGCGTTTCAATAATAAAGACAATCCCGGGCGGCCCACTGGCCGCCCGGTTTCGTTTACGCCCGCCAGGCGTCGAGCGTCTTCACCCCAAACCGCATCTCGGGCGGAAGCTGGAAGATGAAATAGGGGTTGAGGGTGGGCAAGGCACTTGCCGCCTCCAGTCGATCCCGATGCTGGCCGTCCAATGTGATTGAGAGCGAGGCGAAGTTCTGCAGCAATTGCTCTGGGCGGCTTGCACCGACCAGGACCGACGACACGCCCGGTCGGGTCGAGACCCAGGCGAGAGCGACCTCCGCCATCGGTCGTCCGAGGTCTGCTGCGACATCCCGCAGCGCATCGACGATCGCAAAATTGCGCTCGGTGAATAACATGCCGCCGAACGGATTGTCGCCGGAGAGGCGCCCCCCTTCGCGTGCCCCCTCGCCGTTGTCCGCATCGGCCGGCAATGCCGGCATCCGGTCCGCTTCTGACAACATGCTGCGGTCGTATTTGCCGGTGAGCAGCCCCGCGGCAAGCGGGCTCCAGGGGACCATGCCGAGGCCCAGCTGCTGTCCGGCCGGCAGAAGCTCCAGCTCCGCGGCGCGATCGATCAGGGAATAGGCATATTGCAGCCCGATCGGCCTCGGCAGGCCGTGCGCCTCCGCCAGCGTCGCCAGACGCGTGACGTACCAGGCGGGGGTGTTGGAGAAGCCGTAGTGCAGGATTTTGCCGTCACGGACCGCGCTTGCAAGCGTCTCCAGGACTTCCTCGACCGGTGTCGTCCGGTCCCAGACATGTATCCAGTACATGTCGATATAGTCCGTCTTCAGGCGCTTCAGCGAGGCATCCAGCGACTGACGGATGTTCTTCTTACCGTTGCCGCCGCCATGCGGACTGCCGGTTCCCCGCGCGAAGCCGGATTTCGTTGCGACCACGAGGCGATCGCGCAGCTTGCGCTCGGCCATGAAGCGGCCGAGCATCTCTTCACTCTGGCCGCCCGAATAGATGTCGGCGGTGTCGACAAAATTGCCCCCCGCCTCGACATAGGTGTCGAAGAGCGTGCGGGAGATGCTTTCTGCCGCGCCCCAGCCGGCGGCACCGAATGTCATTGTGCCGAGCGCCAAAGGGCTCACGGCGAGGCCGGAGCGGCCAAGAGTGCGATAGTTTTCGAGGCTCATCTGATTATCTCCGTGGGAAGGTCTCTGTCACTCCATGGAGATAGCCCGGCCTCAATGCCCCGATTAGCGCTTGCGCCCGGCATGCGCTTGTGAGCAGTTTGCATGAATGGAACGCAACGAGCTCAATGATCTGCTAGCCTTCGCCACTGTCGCCCGTGAGCGCAGCTTTACCCGGGCTGCGGCGAAGCTCGGCATTTCGGCCTCGGCGCTCAGCCATGCCATGCGCAATCTCGAAGCGCGGGTCGATGTGCGCCTCCTGTCACGGACCACCCGCAGCGTCGCCCCGACCGAAGCCGGCGAGCGGCTCCTGGAAACGGTATCGCCTGCGCTCGCCAGCATCGAGGAAGGGTTGGCGGGGCTGGCGCATTGGCGCGACCGCGTGTCCGGCACCGTTCGCGTAACGGCATCGACCTATGCCGCGCAGACGGTTCTCATGCAGAAATTGCCGGGCTTCCTGCTCGACCACCCCGACATCAAAGTGGAGATCAATGTCGAGGATCAGCTGACAGACATTGTGTCAGAAGGCTTCGACGCCGGTATCCGGTTTCATATGTCGGTCGACAAGGACATGATCGCAGTCCCTGTCGGACCGATGCTGCGCACGGTCGTCGTGGGCACGCCCGCTTATTTCGAAAGGCATCCACCGCCGCAGACGCCCGCGGATCTGAAGGATCACGTCTGCGTCGGTTTCCGACTGAAGTCCGGCGCGGTGATGGCCTGGGATTTCGAGGAAGATGGCCGAGAGTTTCGCTTCCGCCCGTCAGGCCAGTTCATCGCCAATGACGGCCCGCTGATGGCCGCCGCGGTCCGGGCCGGCGCAGCACTCGGCTACATGATGGAGGAGGAAGTGGTCGAGGACATCGCCGACGGAAGGCTGATCCAGGTTCTCGACGCCTGGTGCGTGCCCTTTCCCGGCCTGCATCTCTATCACCCGAGCCGCCGCCAGCAACCGCCGGCACTTCGTGCCCTGATCGCGGCGCTTCGCCTCTGAATGCGTCTATCTTGTCGGGTGCGCCTTCAAGCCTCGACGATCTTCGCCTCGCAGCGGACAGGGAAATTGACCGAATTGGCGATGAAGCATTTCTCATGCGCGTCGCCATGAAGGTCCAATGCGAGCTCCGGAAAGGTACCGCGCTTGATGGTAACGCGCGGCTTCAGCAAGACGTCGACAAACCGTCCTGTGCCATTGGCATCCATCTCCATCACGCCCTCGGCCTGATCCTCATAGGCCGTGACGATGACGCCGGAGACGGCGCAGAAATGCAGGTACCAGAGCTTGTGGCAGGCCGAGAGCGAGGCAAGGAAGAGATCCTCCGGGTTCCACCGGGCCGGATCGCCACGAAAGGCCGGGTCGGCGGAGGCCAGAATGTCCGGCTTGCCTTCGGCCGAAATCAGGTGGTCGCGACCATAGTCGCGGTAGCCGGAGGTGCCTGTGCCGGCATTGCCCTGCCAGGTGACCGTGACTTGGTATTCGTGCCGCTTCTCGCTCATCGACGCCCTCCTCAGCGATTCCTCATCCGATCTTAGTCCTCGCGCCCAAGCCGGGCCAGCATGACCCCAGAGAGATTTTTACGGTCAGGCTTTGCATCGCCCAGTCTAAGATATATCTTAGATGCAATTAAAACAGAACGAGAGATGATCATGAGACATTCCCAGAGCGGCCGCGGCGAATGCGGCAATCCCTTCCATGCCTTTCGCCTGGCGATGCATGCCATGCGCCATGGCGGCCCCCAAGGCGGGCCGTTCGGTGGCCCCAGAGGACGTGGCGAACGCCGCCGCATGTTCGACGGCGGGGAGCTGCGCCTTGTCCTCTTGAAACTGGTCGAGGACCAACCGCGCCACGGCTATGACCTGATCCGGGAGATCGAGAGCCTGTCGGGCGGTGCCTATGCCCCTTCGCCCGGCGTCGTCTATCCGACCATGACGCTGCTTCTCGACATGGGGCTCGCGGAAGAGCATGAAAGCGATGGACCACGCAAGCTGATGACCATCACCGAAGCCGGCCGGACACATCTCGCAGAGCGAGCCGACGAGGTTGCAACTGCCATAGGGCGCCTGACCGCGCTTGCAAAAGTCAGCGAAAGAACCGATGCAGCCCCGGTGCGTCGCGCCATGCACAACCTGAAACAGGCCCTGCATGACTGTCTGTCGCGCGAGACAACCACGCGCGAGACGCAATTGGAGGTCGCCCGCATCCTCGACGAAGCGGTCGGCAAGATCGAAAGGCTCTGACCATGGCAAGATCCACCACCACAGTCGCGACAGAAAACGGCTGGAAATATCTGCAACAGCTCTGCAAGCACTGGGCGCACAAGCTCGAGGTTGAACTTGACGACGAGAACCACAAGGCGATCGTCAAGTTTCCGGAAGCCACGGCATCGATGCAGTCCGATGCCGGGACGCTCACAGTGCTGATCGAGACCGATGACCCCGAAAAGCTCGAAACCTATCAGGGCGTGGTGGCCAGCCACCTCGACCGCTTCGCCTTCCGCGAGGCACCGCTGCCCTTCGATTGGAAGCCTGCGTAAAGCCATAAGCTGACGACGAGAGCGGCCTTGCCAAATCACGCCGAGGCCGCTCTAACTTGTCCGACAACAGGAGGACAAGTCCATGACCGCACTCACCATTCCCGATCTCGCCGGCAAGGCCGTGCTGATCACCGGCGCATCGAGCGGCATCGGCGAGGCCCTGGCCCGGGCATTTGCCGCACAGGGCGCATTGGTCGGTCTGCACTACAATTCCAATGCGGAAGCGGCCCATGCCATCGCCCGCGACATAGAAGCCGCCGGAGGCAGCGTTGTGCTCGTGAAAGCCGATGCGGCGTCATCGGAGGCCATGGCGGCGGCGGTCGCGCATGTGGCCGAGACCTTCGGCCGACTGGATGGTGTCATCAACAATGCCGGCAGCATGATCGCCCGCGTGCTTTATGAAGAGATGACGGACGCCCATTACGACAAGGTGATGGACGTCAATGCCCGCTCGGTGATCGCCACGACACAGGCCGCCGTGCCGTATCTCAAGCGTGAGGGCGGGTTCGTGATCAACACGACATCGGTGGCCGCTCGCACGGGCGGCACCGCAGGCTCCGGCGTCTATGGCTCATCGAAAGCCTTTGTCGGCGCCGTCACCAAGGGCATGGCGCTGGAATTCGGCAAGTACAATATCCGCGTCAATGCGGTGGCGCCCGGCGTCATCACCACGGCCTTCCAGGACAAATACGCCCTGCCCGGCCAGCTCGATCAGGTCGCCGGCAGCGTGCCACTAAAGCGCACCGGCACACCGGAGGATTGCGTCGGCGCCTATCTCTTCCTCGCCTCGCCGATGCTCTCCGGCTACATCACCGGGCAGACGATCGACATCAATGGCGGGCAGTTCATGCCGTGAGACGGATGAGCCTGCATGTCAGAGTTCGTAAGGTACGATGATATCGGGGTGCTGACGCGGAAAACCTTTGGTGTCGCGCGTCAGCAATTTCAGACCATGCACCTTTGCTGTCGCCCAGATGACTGCGTCCGGCAATTTGAGTTTGTGAACCTGCCTTACGACAACGGCCTGATTGGCGATGCTTTCCGTAAGGCCAATCAGTTCGAACCCTCGCAAAAATGCTCGTGTTGCATCACTGAGCGTCGCGGGCGCGCCAACCATGACCTCCATCCAGCTGATGATACTGACTGCGCGCTCCGGATAACTGATCATCACGTCCTGAGCAGGAGGAACTCCCCTAAGCACATCGATCACGATGTTGGTGTCGAAGAGGACCTTCACCATTCGGCGCGAAGTTTCCGCTGAATGATCAGGCCATCTTCAGTCTCCGAACCAGCCCATAGCCCGAAACCGTCCAGAACAATATCGTCCTTCTGTCGATCCAGAAGTTCACCGACCGCTTCTCTGATCAGAGATGCACGCGACACATTCCGTTGAGCCGCGAGCCTGTCCAGCGCCTCAATATCCTCTTCCGGAATGTCGACCAGCGTACGCATCGTGCCCTCCGAGTGATATCGAATGTATATCACCGGGCGACGGACGGCGCCAGAGATGCGCCGTGTCCCCTCACCCCTCGCCGCGATTGTCCTTCAGCCAGTCCAAACCATTGCGCAGCGTGTCCACCGCCTGGTCGATCTGCGACCGCTCGATGATCAGCGGCGGGGAGAAGAGCATGCGGTCACCGGTGGCACGCAGCACGACGCCGGCGTTGACGCACTGATTGCGGACGGCGGTGCCCGTATCGTCTGGCTTCTTGAAGCGGCGGCGGGTGGCCTTGTCGGCGGTGATCTGAACGGCGCCCATCAGGCCGACGCTGACGGCTTCGCCGACGAGTTCGTGGTCGGTGAGCGAGGCGAGTGCTGCGGCGAGATAGGGGCCGGTGTCGTCGCGGACGCGCTCGACCAGGCCTTCTTCCTCAATGATGCGGATGTTTTCAAGCGCGGCGGCGGCTGCCACCGGGTGACCGGAATAGGTGTAGCCGTGATAGAAATCGCCGAGTTCGTTGACCATGACTTCCGCCACGCGGTCGGAGACCAGCACGCCGCCGATCGGAAGGTAGCCAGAGGATAGGCCCTTGGCGATCGGCGCGAGATCCGGCTCGAAATCATAATGCTGGTGGCCGAACCACGACCCCAGACGGCCGAAGCCCGAGATGACTTCATCGGCGACGAGCAGGATCTGGTACTTCGCGCAAATGCGCTTGATTTCCGGCCAGTAGGTCGAGGGCGGCACGATGACGCCGCCGGCCCCCTGGATCGGCTCGGCGACGAAGGCCGCGACATTTTCCTCGCCGAGCTCGATGATCTTCTCTTCAAGCTCGCGGGCGACCTTCAGGCCAAAGTCCTCGGGCGTGAGATCGCCGCCCTCGGCATACCAGTAGGGCTGGTTGATGTGGTGGATACCCTCGATCGGCAGGTTGCCCTGCTCGTGCATCCACTTCATGCCACCGAGCGAGGCGCCCGCAACGGTCGAGCCGTGATAGGCGTTCTTGCGGGCGATCACCTGCGTCTTCGTCTCGTGGCCGAGGGCCTTCCAGTAGACGCGCGCCATGCGGAACCAGGTGTCGGAGGCTTCCGAGCCGGAATTGGAGAAGAAGACGCGGTTGATCTTCGGGCCGGTCTTTTCGGCGATCTTCTGGGCGAGCAGCGTGGTCGGCGGCGTCGTGGTGCCGAAGAAGGTGTTGTAATAGGGCAGCTCCAGCATCTGCGCATGCACGACATCGGCGATCGACTTGCGGCCATAGCCGACATTGACGCACCAGAGGCCTGCGAACGCGTCGAGATACTGCTTACCGGTCGAGTCCCAGATATGCACGCCTTCTGCCCGGGTGATGATCTTTGTGCCGGATGCGTTCAGCTTCTTCATGTCCGAGAAGGGGTGAAGATGATGCGCGGCATCAATGGCACCGAGATTGGAGACGGCGGTTACTGGCTTGTTCATGGGTCGGATCCTCGGCCGGGGCGGAAGCTCTTGCTTTCACGGCCAAACATGGTCCGTGCGGCTGCCTTGCCTCGCATTGAAAGGCGGAACATTATCGGCTACGAACATGACCGTCCAAAACGCGTTTGGCAAGGCACCGATTGCCGCGTCCCTCCGGCCAAATCCGCCCAGAAAGCCAGCGAGAGTTTCCCCATGACAGCACCGACCGAGGCCGCCGATCAGACCGCAGCCGACCCTTCCGCGCGCATCGAGGTGCTGCTTGTCGGGATGAATGGCGACCTGCGCGGCAAGATGATCCCGCTGAAAGCCGAGGACAAGGTCTGGAAGAACACGGTCCGTCTGCCGGCCTCCACCCAGTCGCTCGACATCTGGGGCGACGACAATGACGACATCACCAAGATCTCGCTGACGCTCGGCGATCCCGACGGCATCTGCATGCCGGACAAGAACTCGCTGACAACGCTGCCCTGGGGACCCGCAGGCTCCAAGCAGGTGCTCGCTACCATGCACACGCTCTCCGGTGAGCCGCATTATGTCTGCCCACGCGCCATCCTCGCCAACGTGCTGAAGCGCTTCGAGGAGAAGGGCCTGACGCCGGTTGTTGCCACCGAGCTCGAATTCTACGTGATGGAGCCCGATTTCCGGGAAACCGGCGTGCCGATGCCGCCAAAAGCACTCGTCATGAACGGCGAGGTCGAGGGCTATCAGCTCTATGACATGCGCGCGACCGCTGCGATGGAAGACTTCCTCGCCACCGTGCGCGGCTATTGCGATGACATGGGCCTGCCGGCGGACGCGACGACCGCCGAATTCGGCCCCGGCCAGTTCGAGGTCAACCTCCTGCACAAGCCGGACGCCATGGCCGCTGCCGACGACTGCATTTATCTGAAGCGCGTCGTCGATTTCGCCGCCCGCCGCCACGGCTTCAAGGCCACCTGCATGGCCAAGCCTTACGGCGATCACGCCGGCTCTGGCCTGCATGTGCATGCCTCGATCATCGACAAGGACGGCCGCAATATCCTCGACGCCAAGGGCGGCGATCCGGTGAAGCTGAAGTCGATCACGGCGGGCATGCTGAGGTCGATGCAGGACGCGCAGCTGATCTTCGCGCCCTTTGCCAATTCCTATCGCCGCTTTCAGCCGGGCTCCTTTGCGCCCGACAAGATCGACTGGGGTTTCGGCAATCGCGGCACAGCAATCCGCATTCCCGACAAGGACGGCCCGGCCGCCCGCATCGAGCACCGTGTTGCGGGAGCGGACGCCAATCCGCATCTGCTGCTCGCCGCCATCCTCGGCGGCATCCTGCTTGGCCTCGACGAGGACCTCGATCCCGGCCCGGTCACGACGCCGGACAGCGCGCCCGAGAACCCCGACATGCTGACCTATGATTTCCTGACCGCCGTCGAACGCTTCCGTGCGTCTACCTTCATCGCCGACATCTTCGGCGCCGAATATCAGCGCATCTACGGCGACACCAAACGCAAGGAAGCTATGGCCTTTCTGCGCACCGTCTCGAGCTTCGATTATCAGACCTACCTGCCACGGATCTGACCCCTCCCCCAGCCACCGAAAACCTCGCAGACGCGGCCTTACGGCCGCGTTGTCGCATTTCGGGCAGGATTTGGCGCTATAATTTTATTTCGTCATAAAACGGTCACACGAAATCTTCGTGCCAAGTCACAGGCTACCCCTCCAATTTCCTCCCTAAAATTAGGGTGGCCACAAAAAATGCGGCTTGCCACCTCCGCACGAATATTCTTCTGTCCGTTTCCGTTAACGTGAACTGGGAGTTCAAAAACGATGTCTATCCAGACGCGCCGGCTGCTCGGCACCTCTCTTCTCCTCACCTCCTTGATGTTTGGCGCAAGCCAGGCGCTGGCCGAAGTCGTGCTTCATCGCGGCAATTCCGGCGAGCCGCAAACGCTCGACCAGGCCAATACCTCGATCGACATCGAAGCCTTCATCCTCAAGGATCTCTACGAGGGCCTGACGATCTACGACGCCAAGGGCGAAATCGTGCCCGGCGCTGCCGAAAGCTGGACCATCTCCGACGATGGCACCGTCTACACCTTCAAGATCCGTGAAAACGCCAAGTGGTCGGATGGCTCGCCGGTAACGGCTGAAGACTTCGTCTACTCGATCCAGCGCGTCCAGAACCCGGAAACCGCCGCGAAATACGCCAACATCCTCTACCCGATCAAGAATGCCGAAAAGGCCAACAAGGGTGAAGCGAAGCTGGAAGAAATCGGCGTCAAGGCCGTCGACGAGAAGACCCTCGAAGTGACCCTCGAGCGCGCAACGCCGTTCTTCCTCGAACTGCTTGCCCACCAGACTGCCCTGCCCGTCTCCAAGGCAAGCGTCGAAAAGAACGGCAAGGATTTCGTCAAGCCGGGCGTCATGGTGTCCAACGGCGCCTACAAGCTCGAAAGCCACGTCCCGAACGACAACCTCGTCGTCGTGAAGAACGAGAACCACTGGGATGCCGCCAACACCCAGATCGACAAGGTTATCTTCTACCCGATCGACGACCAGGCCGCTTCGGTTCGCCGTTTCGAAGCCAAGGAAATGGACCTCGTCTACAACTTCTCGGCCGACCAGATTAATCGCCTGAAGGACAGCTATGGCGAGCAGGTCCGCGTTTCGCCGTCGGCCTCGACCTACTACTATGTGTTCGACACCCGCCAGGAGCCTTACAGCGACGTCCGCGTCCGTCAGGCGCTCTCGATGGCCGTCGACCGCGACTTCCTTGCCAACGAAATCTATTCCGGCGCCCAGCTGCCGACCTATTCGCTGGTTCCGGACGGTCTCGGCGGTTACGAGGCAGCCAAGGCGGACTTCGCCGAGATGTCGCAGCTCGACCGCGAAGACAAGGCGATCGAACTGATGAAGGAAGCCGGTTACGGTGAAGGCGGCAAGCCGCTTAACATCGAGATCCGCTACAACACCAACCCGAACCACGAGCGCGTCGCAACCGCCGTTGCCGACATGTGGAAGAACACCTTCGGCGCAACGGTCACCATGACCAACCTCGACGTGGCCTCGCACTATGCTTATCTGCAGGAAGGTGGCGCGTTCAACGTCGCTCGCGCCGGCTGGGTCGCAGACTACGCGGATGCTGAAAACTTCCTCGGCCTCAACGTATCCACCAACACCTCGTTCAACTACGGCAAGTACAACAATCCGGAGTTCGACGCGCTGATGGCAAAGTCCTACATCGAAGGCGATGCCGACGCCCGCAAGAAGATCCTGCATGATGCCGAAGTCATACTGATGCGTGATCAGCCGATCGCTCCGCTGATGAGCACTGCGAACCTGTGGCTGGTCTCCGACCGCGTCACCGGCTGGCAGGACAATGCTGCCAACGAGCATCTCAGCCGCTTCCTTCGCGTCGCTGAATAATCTCGTCACGTGACCGGACGACGCACGGTTCAAGCCGCGCGTCGTCCATTCAGGAGCAGGACATGACATCCTTCGTGCTGCGGCGGCTGATGAGCGCCGTCCCGACGATCTTCATTGTCGTCACCATCTCATTCTTTCTGATGCGCTTTGCGCCCGGCGGCCCCTTCAATCTCGAGCGCCCGCTTCCGCCTCAGACCATGGCCAACATCATGGCCACCTACAAACTCGATCAGCCGCTGATCACCCAGTATCTGAGCTATATCGGAAATGCTGTCACCGGCGATCTCGGCCCGAGCTTCATCTACAAGGACAACACCGTCTCCGAACTGATCGGCAAGGCCCTGCCCTATTCGATCCAGCTCGGCGGTATCGCGATCCTCGTTGCCTTGATCGGCGGTGTGCTGCTTGGAACCGTTGCTGCACTCCGGCAAAACAGCACGCTTGATTTCGCCGTCATGTCGTTTGCGACAGTCGGCGTGACCATCCCCAATTTCGTCGTCGGTCCGGTGCTGACGCTGTTGTTTGCCGTCATCCTCAACTGGCTACCCGCAGGCAGCTGGGGCGATGGATCGCTGCGTTACCTCATCCTGCCGGTCACAGCGCTTGCTCTGCCGCAGCTTGCCGTTTTCGCCCGCCTCACCCGTGGCGCGATGATCGAGGCGCTTCATACCGACCATATCCGCACGGCCAAAGCTTACGGCCTGCCCTCGCGTGTTGTCGTCGTGACCCATGCAATGCGTGGCGCGATGCTGCCGATCGTTTCCTATCTCGCACCTTGTGCCGCCGCACTTCTGACCGGCTCCGCCGTGGTGGAGACGATCTTCACTATTCCCGGTGTCGGCCGCTACTTCGTGCTCGGCGCGCTCAACCGCGACTATCCTCTCGTCATGGGCACCGTCATCCTCGTCGCCGTGTTCGTGATCGTCTTCAACCTGTTGGTCGATATTGCCTATGGCCTGCTCGATCCGAGGGTTCGCAATGACTGATATCACCGTTTCCCCTCAGGCGGAGATCACCGGGCGCAGCCTCGCCCAGCTCGCCATGATGCGTTTTCGGCGCAACAAGGCGGCAATTACGGGCTGCGTGCTTCTGGTGTTCGTCACGCTGTTCTCTTTCGCCGGCCCCCTGTTCGTGCCGCACAGCTACGACCAGGTCTTCTCGTCCTACGTCAACGTGCCGCCGAGCCTGACCCCGCGGCCCGATCCCGAGACGCTGCAGCAAGTGGCTGAAAGCGTGGCCAATCGGGCACGCGTAACGCTCAACGATTTCACCGTCGAGAGCGGTCGCTTTACCGCCGTGATCAGTTCCGAGACGCAGATCGATCCGCGCACGATCCGCTATTTCGACCGCAACAACGAGTTCAAGAATTCGGAAGTCGTTGCGCAGTCGGAAGACGGGCGCAGCCTGACGGTCTCCGGCAACGTGGACCAGATCACGTTCCCCTTCGGCACGGATTCCAACGGCCGCGATCTGCTCGTTCGCGTCATGCTGGGCGGGCAGATCTCGCTCGCCGTGGGTCTTGCCGCCAGCCTCGTCTCGCTCGGCATCGGTGTCGTCTACGGCGCGACCTCGGGCTATCTCGGTGGGCGTGTCGACAATGTCATGATGCGTATCGTCGAGATCCTCTACTCGCTGCCCTTCGTCTTCCTCGTCGTGGTGCTCGTCGTCTTCTTCGGGCGATCGGTGATCCTGATCTTCCTGGTGATCGGGGCCGTGGAATGGCTTGAAATGGCCCGCATCGTGCGCGGCCAAACGCTGTCGCTCAAACGCCGCGAATTCGTCGGTGCGGCCGAAGCGCTGGGCCTGACCGACTGGCAGATCATCCGCCGGCATATCATCCCGAACACGATCGGCCCGGTCATCGTCTTCGTCACGGTCATCGTGCCGAAGGTCATCTTGCTTGAGAGCTTCCTCTCCTTCCTGGGTCTCGGCGTCCAGGCGCCGCTTGCCAGCTGGGGCACGCTGATCTCGGAAGGGGCTGCCAGCATGCAGAATGCACCCTGGCTTTTGATCTTCCCGGCGATCTTCTTCGTGGTGACGCTGTTTTCGCTGAATTTTGTGGGCGACGGCCTGCGGGATGCGCTGGATCCGAAGGACCGATGAGCATGGACGACAAGACAAACAATGAAACCGTGCTCGACGTTTCCAACCTCAAGGTGACCTTCGCGACACCCGATGGCACCGTGGAAGCGGTCAAGGGCATCAGCTTTTCGGTGAAGAAGGGCGAAACGCTTGCCATCGTCGGCGAAAGCGGCTCCGGCAAGAGCCAGACCATGATGGGTATCATGGGACTGCTCGCAAAGAACGGCGATGTCACAGGCGAGGCCGTCTATGGCGGACGCAACATCGTCGGCCTGCCGATCGGCGAGCTGAACAAGGTGCGCGGCGCGAAGATCACCATGATCTTCCAGGAGCCGATGACCTCGCTCGACCCGCTCTACCGGATCGGCAAGCAGATCGCCGAACCGCTGATCCATCATCGCGGCATGAGCAAGACGGAAGCGCGCGCTCGCGTGCTGGAACTCTTGAAGCTCGTCGGCATTCCCGACCCGGAGCGCCGCATCGACAGCTATCCGCACGAGATGTCCGGCGGCCAGCGCCAGCGCGTGATGATCGCGATGGCCTTGGCCAACGAGCCTGATGTCCTGATTGCCGACGAGCCGACCACTGCGCTCGACGTCACCATCCAGGCGCAGATCCTCGATCTGCTCGCCGACCTGCAGAAGCGCTTCGGCATGGCGATCGTGCTGATCACCCATGACCTTGGCGTGGTCAAACATGTGGCCGACCGTGTCGCCGTTATGCGCAAGGGCGAAATCGTCGAGACGGGCAGCCGCGATGCGATCTTCGGCAACGCCCAGCATGACTATACGAAGATGCTGCTGGCTGCAGAACCGACCGGCACAAAGCCGCCGCCGGCGGATGATGCCCCAGTGGTTCTGGAAGGCCGTGATGTCACTGTCGATTTTGACATCGGCAGCGGTGGTTTCCTGCGCCCGAACCGTACCTTCCGGGCCGTCGACCAGGTCAGCGTCCGGCTCCGCCAGGGCCAGACCATCGGCATCGTCGGGGAGTCAGGATCTGGCAAGTCGACGCTCGGACGGGCGCTTTTGAAGCTGCTCGCAGCCGATGGCGCCTTCCGCTTCGAGACGGCGGATATCTCGAACCTCGACCGGGCTGGCATGCGCCCCTTCCGCAAGCAGCTGCAGCTGGTGTTTCAGGACCCCTATGGCTCCCTCTCGCCGCGCCAGACGGTTGGCGAGATCATCACCGAGGGCCTCTACGTGCACGAGCCGCAGCTCAGCCGGGCCGAGCGGGACGCACGCGCCATCGCCGCACTGAAGGAAGTCGGCCTCGATCCGGCGGCGCGCAATCGTTATCCGCACGAATTCTCGGGCGGCCAGCGGCAGCGTATCGCAATCGCGCGCTCGATGATCCTGAAGCCGAAGGTTGTCATCCTCGACGAGCCGACATCGGCACTCGATCGCTCGGTGCAGCGTCAGGTGATCGAACTCTTGCGTGACCTGCAGGATAAACACGGCCTGTCCTACGTCTTCATCAGCCACGACCTGTCGGTCATCCGCGCGATGTCGGACCATGTCATCGTGATGAAGAACGGCAAAATCGTCGAGCAGGGGGCGACCGAGACGATCTTCGATCATCCGCAGGAAGACTATACCCGTGATCTGATCGCGGCTGCCTTCAGCCACTGAGACGACGGCGCCCGGGCTATTCCGGGCGCCCTTCCCTTACGCTACCGGCTGCGGTTGGGGGACGAGGACCTTCAACTCGCCGGCATGGATCTTGATTTCGACGTCGGCCGGCATGCGCAGCAGTTCGCCGTCCAGAACGCAGGCCGCGCCTTTGCGATGTTTTGGGAAATGCAGCCGCACCATGTCGGCGGTCGACGCCGTCACCGCGTCATTGTCCTTGAACTTGCCCCTGATGATGTCGAAGGCGAGGAGCCCGACGCCGGTCGGCTCGAGAGGTGCTGCGAGATAGACACCCAGCTTGCCGGTATCGACCCGATCGGCGAAGAACAACGAGTTGTCGCCCAGCGGATTGTTGGAAACGGAGATCGCCGAGACCGGTCGTTCGTCGCTCTTGCCATCGCCGTTCATATCAAAGACGACATCGAAACGCGGCGGGTCGAGCATGACGCCGAAAGCGGCACTGGTGCTTGCCCGCATCTTGCCGAGGCGCGAGGCGAAGTTCATCTGGTTGCGCATACGCACCATGCGGGCGTGCAGGCCTGCGGAAAACTGGTGGACGAAGGGCCGGCCATTGGCCGTTGCGATGTCAACATCGGCAATCTCGGCATTGGCGAGCACATCCAGGACCTTCCAGATGTCGAGCGGCAATTTCAGCGAGCGCGCGAAAAGGTTCATCGTGCCGGCGGGGATGACGCCGAGAGGCAGTCCCGACTTCCACGCGATGCCAGCTGCCGTCGAGATGGTACCATCACCGCCGCCGGCGATGACGGCGTCGATCCCGGGCGCTTCGGCAGCTTTTTCCAGCGCTTCGACGATCTCGTCGCCACCGACAATAGTGCAGTCCAGCTCATGCCCCTTCGCGGCAAAGGCGCGGTTCGCGCTTTCGCAATAGGTCTGCATGTCGGTGGTCTTGAAGGTGCCGCCGTCGCGATTGAGTACCGCCTTGATTTTCATGTCGCCCTTTCGCGGCCTAGAAAAGCCCGAAGCGCAAAACGCTCCGACCTGTGAAAAGTTTCCTTGGAGCACAGATCGACAGCGTTTGAGCCATTTTCAAGGTGGGCGCGGAAAGCCTTTGCCGCAGCGCACACCGATATGATAAATAACAATTCCCATTTCAGCCGGCCTCAGGGCCTTTCTTCCATCGCCGCTTCCTGAAGAAGCTTTTGCGCCACGCATCCCGCGCCGGCGCGCAAGGTGTTTGCATGACCGATTGTTCGACCCTGGCCCGCCCGCTCGATTCAGATGGGCGTGCGCCGCAAACGCTGACAGCCAGCACCATCCTGCTGATCGAACTGGCGCTCGCCGCCGGCGGCTTCGGAATCGGCACGGGGGAATTCGTCATCATGGGCCTTCTGCCCGAGGTCGCAGAGAGCTATGGGGTAACGGTGCCGCAGGCAGGCCATGTAATCAGCGCCTATGCGCTGGGCGTCGTCATCGGCGCACCGATCATTGCAGCACTTGCCGCCAAGCTTCCGCGCAAAACGCTGCTTCTCATGCTGATGGGCCTCTTCGCTGTCGGCAACTTCGCCAGTGCGCTCGCCACCGAATTCTCGACCTTCACCCTGCTGCGCTTCGTCACAGGCCTGCCGCATGGCGCCTATTTCGGTGTGGCGGCGCTGGTGGCGGCCTCCATGGCGCCGCCGAACCGTCGTGTGCGCGCCGTGGGCCGCGTCATGCTGGGCCTCACCATCGCCACACTCATCGGCACGCCGATCGCGACCTTCCTCGGCCAGTTGATGAGCTGGCGGGCCGCCTTCTTCCTGGTGGCAGCGATTGCGGCGCTCACCGTTGCCCTGATCGCGCTCTATCTGCCGAAGGACGAAGTCGCGGAAGGTGCCAGCATCCGCCGCGAACTCTCGGCCTTTGGGCGCCTCCAGGTCTGGCTGTCCTTCGGAGTCGCTGCCGTCGGCTTCGGCGGCATGTTTGCGATCTTCAGCTATATCGCCAAGACCGTGACCGACACTGCCGGCCTCCCGGCCAG
This sequence comes from Rhizobium rosettiformans, assembly GCF_016806065.1. NCBI lineage: Bacteria > Pseudomonadati > Pseudomonadota > Alphaproteobacteria > Hyphomicrobiales > Rhizobiaceae > Rhizobium > Rhizobium rosettiformans. The sequence continues at coordinate 2,859,087 of NZ_CP032405.1, read as the reverse complement.
CATGGTGGCCGTGGTTCTTGCCCTCTTCGGTATCGGCATGAATGTCGGCAATATCGTCGGCAGCCGGATGGCCGACTATTCACTGAAGGGGACGATCGGCGGCATGCTCGCCTTCAATATCGTGCTGATGGCGGTCTTTTCGCTCACCGCACACAATCCGATCATGCTGTGCATCTGCGTCTTCCTCACCGGCTGCGGCTTTGCCGCCTGCCCGGCCGTGCAGACCCGTCTCATGGATGTGGCAGCCGACGCGCAGACGCTCGCCGCCGCCACCAATCATTCCGCCTTCAACATTGCCAATGCGCTGGGCGCCTGGCTCGGCGGAATGGTGATTGCCGCCGGCTATGGCTACGCCGCCACCGGCTATGTCGGATCGGTGCTCTCGGCCTTCGGCCTGATCATCTTCCTGATTTCCGTTGCTTTGGAAAAGAGGCCGTCGCGCAGTTGAGGCGGTCTGCAGGGTCCACTCGAGGGGGCAGCCGGGAAATTGCTGGCCATCCAGGCACGAGGGCGTGACATGGACGGCATCCTCAAGTGAACCGAGGTTGATGTCTGTGCCTACAGACAGAAAATGTGCATTCTTGCAGAACTCCAATCTATGCCCTTAATGGGTAGCGTTCTAACGCCAGACAGGATTTCTCCATGCGCGCCATCGGATTCCACACGCCCCAGCCCATCACCTCGGAGACGGCACTTGTCGATCTCGAGCAACCCGTGCCGGAGGCGGCAGGTCACGATCTCCTCGTCGAAATCAAGGCCGTCTCGGTCAATCCCGTCGATACCAAGGTTCGCCGCAACCAGACGCCGCCGGCCGGCGAAGCCCGGATCCTGGGCTATGATGCGGCGGGTGTGGTCAAGGCCGTCGGTCCGGATGTCAGCCTCTTCAAGCCAGGAGACGAAGTCTACTACGCCGGCGCGATCAATCGTCCGGGAACCAATGCCGAATATCATCTCGTTGATGAGCGGATCGTGGGCCTGAAACCAAAGACGCTCTCCTTCGCGCAAGCCGCCGCCCTGCCGCTGACGGCCATCACCGCTTACGAGGCGCTGTTCGACAGACTGAAGGTGAGCGATCCCGTCCTTGGCGCCGGACGGTCGATCCTGATCACGGGCGGTGCCGGCGGCGTCGGCTCGATTGCCATCCAGCTTGCCAAGGAACTGACCGACCTTACCGTCATCGCCACCGCCTCGCGTCCGGAGACGGCGGACTGGGCGAAGTCTCTCGGTGCCGATCACGTCATCGACCACAGCAAGCCGCTCGCCCAGGAATTTGTCTCGCTCGGCATCGACCCGCCGGGTCTCATCTTCTCGGTGACCCATAGTGGCCAGCATCGGCTGGCGATGGCCGAGATCATCGCGCCGATGGGCCGCATCTGCCTGATCGACGACTTTCCCGAAGGCTTCGACATCCTGGCCTTCAAGCAGAAGGTCGTGTCCCTGCACTGGGAGTTCATGTTCTCCCGGCCGGTCTTCCAGACGCCTGACATGATCGAGCAGCACAAGCTGTTGACGCATGTTGCCGAACTCATCGACGCGGGAAAAATCCGAACGACGCTCGATACCGTGCTCGGGCCGATCACGGCAGAAAACCTGCGCGAGGCGCACAGGCTAATCGAGAGCAACCGTACGCGCGGCAAGATCGTGCTGGAGGGTTTTCCGGCCTGAGCCAGTTCTTGTCGGCCGCCGTCACTGCGGCGGCCACCTCTTCCGCGATCAGGTGAGAACCGGGAGCTTCAGCGGCGCGCCTGTCTTGACGCTCCTGATGGCAAAATTTGACCGGATGTCGGTCACGTTGGGCAAGACGAGCAGCTTCTCCGTGAGCAAGGCCTCGTAAGCCGAGAGATTTTCAACGACGACTTCTGCCAGGAAATCGGACTCGCCCGAGATCATGTAGCAGGCAACGACTTCGGGAATGTCGAGCAAGGCCTCGTGCAGTGCATCGGCATTCTCGCGCGTGTGGCGCGCCACCTTGAAGGCGACGAAGACCGTGAGTTCAAGCCCGAGCATCCGACGGTCGAGATCGGCACGATAGCCGCGGATGATCCCGCTTTCTTCCATGAGCCTGATACGTCTGAGGCAAGGCGATTGCGAGAGGCCGACCTTGTCGGCAATCTCGACATTGGTGGTGCGTGCGTCATCCTGCAGAAGCTTGAGGATGGCGTGATCGAACTTGTCGAGCTTTGGCAGCAATTGAAACTCCAGCGCATCTTTTTGGCATATTCTGCCAAATTGCTAACCGTGGGGCGTGCATTGCGCAAGGACACGTCAGAGCGAACGGCATAAGATTGGACGCAAGCATCATCTTCTGGAGCACCCATGTCCGCCGTCGGCACCACTCCCCTTCCCGGCTCCGGCCGCTCAGCGCTGGGTGCATTGTCGGCGCTGTCCGTCGTACTCATCTGGGCGTCGTGGCTGGTTTCCACACGCCATAGCGTCGGCGCCGGGCTTGGCCCCCTCGACCTCAGTCTTCTGCGTTATGGTATTCCGGCGCTCGTGCTGGCCCCGGTCTGGTGGCGTACCGGGTTGTTTCCCAAGGGCGCCATGGGACCACTCGGCCTGATGATTCTCGGCTCCGGCGCGCCCTTCTTTCAGATCGTTGCCTTCGGCATGCGCCATACACCGGCCTCGGCCGCCGGCGTTTTGCTGCCGGGGCTGATGCCGCTTGCGGTCGCAGTCATCGGGATGGCATTCCTCGGCGAACGACCCGACAGATGGCGCAAGGCAGGCATGGTTGCGATCCTCGCAGGCGGCGGCATTCTGCTCGCGGGCAATCTGGGGAGCGACGGGCTCGGCTGGATCAGCTTCACCATCCTTCCCATCGGCGCGACGCTCTGGGCCGTCTATACCCATTCCTTCCGCCGCAGCGGACTCGATGCCTTCGAGGGCGCCGCGCTGATCTGCATCTGGTCGACCATCCTCAATCTTGCCGCACTGCCCTTCGTCGGCACGCAGTTCCTGACGGCACCTTTGGGGGAAATCGCGCTGCAATCCGTCACACAGGGCCTGCTGTCGGGCTTGGTCGCGACGTTGCTCTATGGAACGGCGGTTCGCGCGCTTGGCGGAACCCAGGCTGCCGCCTATACGGCGATTACGCCGGTGGCTGCGGCCACTGGCGGTGCCGTGCTGCTTGCGGAGCCGCTCGGCATCTCGGTCCTGGTTGCGGCTGTCGTCACCGGGCTCGGCGTGCTGCTATCGACCGGCCTCTTGTCCCGACGCCCACCCACAGGCTGACGGCCGGGATCAGGCAGCGGAGCGCATGATGGCGGCACTACCGGTCGGGCTCTCACTCGGCTTCAGCGCCGCATCCTCGACCGCCACGAGGTTCTCCTGGCCCCAGCGCCCAATCGCCTGAAGCACCGGCTCAAGGCTGCGCCCGAGCGGGGTCAGGGAATAATCCACGCGCGGCGGCACGACCGGATAGACGGTGCGGGCGACGAGACCGGCGACCTCCATGTCGCGCAACTGCTTCGACAACATGCGATGAGTAATCGATGGCAGGCGCTTCACCAGTTCGTTGAAGCGCAGCACTTCGTCCTTGAGGAGATGGTGGAGGATCACGCCCTTCCATTTGCCGTCGAGCAGCTGCAGGGTCGCCTCGATCTGGCAACCACCCAGGTCCGACAAGCCGGCGTTCGTATCGCGAGCCATTCAAAATCCCTTCTCAAATCTTCGACGCAGCGGTACCCGGCACGTCTGTTCCCACTTAGTCCTGATCGGTCGGCGAAAAAAGCCTCCGGCCGACCGGAATTGGTCGACACAGCGTCAACAGGACATTCGACGCATCCGCGCGCCGAAAAGTTTCACTGCGGGGAGATTGGGGCGAAGGCTTGGAGCCTCAAGTGCGATGGCAGACTCGTGACTGCGTGTGACAAGACAGGGCAAATTGATCACAGCAAAGTGGCGCTGATCGAAGAACCAGCGCCACAATAAAGACGGGAAGTTCTAAGCGCCGATCAGGCCTGAATCACCACGACCTTGCTGCCGACATCGACGCGGGCATAGAGATCGATTACGTCGTGGTTCATCATGCGGACGCAGCCAGAAGACATGGCCTGGCCGATCGACCAGGGCTGGTTGGTGCCATGAATGCGGAACATGGTGTCGTTGCCGCCACGATAGAGATACATGGCCCGGGCGCCGAGGGGATTGTTCGGGCCGCCGGGCACGCCGCCTGCATATTTCAGGTTCCGCTCGGGATCACGGCGGATCATGTTGGGGGTCGGCGTCCAGCTCGGCCATTCAGCCTTGCGACCGACATAGGCGTTGCCGGAAAGAGCAAGGCCCGCGCGACCGACGCCGATGCCGTAGCGCATGGCCCGACCATTGCCCATCACGTGATAGAGCCTGCGCTCGGGCGTATTGACCACGATTGTTCCTGGAGCGTGCGGCGTCTCGTAAGCCACTTCCTGACGACGGAGCTCGGGCTTGATCTTCTCGATCGGCACCTTCTTCAGCGGATACGGCTCGTTCGGCACGTCGCCATAAAGGGCCTGCTGGTTGGGAACGGACTGGCAGCCGGCGATGAAGAGCGGCAGGCCAAACAGGAGACCGCGGCGGGAAATGGTCATGTTTCAGGCGTCCTCGGGATTACGATTCGTTGCCGAGGAGCCTAGGAATTTATGGTTAATGCCGGGTTAAATCTGAAGGGGCTCGTTAAGATCGATGGCGAAGATGGGGCGGAGGTTGGTGGCGACACGGCTCCGCAACGCAAAAAAAGGGCGGCCTCTCGACCGCCCTTTCAATCCTCACATGTTCGGATAGACCGGCCCTTCGCCGCCAATTTGTCAGCGGCGGTCCGTGCGGGCTTGCCTCCCGAACATTTACATGTTCGGATAGACCGGCCCTTCGCCGCCTTGTGGCGGCACCCAGTTGATGTTCTGGTTCGGGTCCTTGATGTCGCAGGTCTTGCAGTGGACGCAGTTCTGGGCGTTGATGACGAAGGTTTCCTCGCCGTCCTTTTCCACCCATTCATAGACGCCCGCCGGACAGTAACGGGTCGACGGACCGGCATAGACGCCGAGCTCGGAGCGCTTCTGCAGGTCCATATCCCTAACCTTGAGGTGGACCGGCTGGTCTTCCTCGTGATTGGTGTTGGAGAGGAACACCGAAGAGAGGCGATCGAAGGTCAACACACCATCCGGCTTCGGATAGGCGATCGGCTTGTGGTTTGCCGCCGGCTCCAGGGATTCCGCATCGGTCTTGCCGTGCTTCAGCGTGCCGAAGAAGGAGAAGCCGAGGAGCTGGTTCATCCACATGTCGATGCCACCGAGGCCGACGCCGAGCGCGGTGCCGAGCTTCGACCAGAGCGGCTTGACGTTGCGCACGCGCTTCAGATCCTTGCCGATGTCGGTCGAGCGCCATTCGTTCTCAATCTCGATCGGCTCGTCATTGGCGCGACCCGCGGCAATTGCGTCCGCGATCTTCTCGGCCGCCAGCATGCCCGAGAGCACGGCATTGTGGCTGCCCTTGATGCGGGGAACGTTGACGAGACCGGCGGAACAGCCGATCAGCGCGCCGCCGGGGAAGGAGAGCTTTGGCACCGACTGGTAACCGCCTTCGGTGATCGCACGGGCGCCGTAGGACAGGCGCTTGCCGCCTTCGAAGGTCTTGGCGATGGCGGGATGGGTCTTGAAACGCTGGAACTCCTCGAAGGGGTAGAGATAGGGGTTCTTGTAGTTCAGGTGCACGACGAAGCCGACGGCGACCATGTTGTCTTCGAGGTGATAGAGGAAGGAGCCGCCACCGGTCTTCATGCCGAGCGGCCAGCCGAAGGAATGCTGGACCAGACCCGGCTTGTGGTGCTCGGGCTTGACCTGCCAGAGTTCCTTCAGGCCGATGCCGAACTTCTGCACGTCGCTTTCGCGCGAGAGATCATACTTGGCGATCAGCTGCTTGGCGAGCGAACCGCGTACACCTTCCGAGATCAGCACATATTTGCCAAGCAGCTCCATGCCGCGGGTATAGGCCGGGCCTGGCTCGCCGTTTTTCTCGATGCCCATGTCGCCGGTCGCAACGCCGATGACCGCGCCCTCGTCGTTATAGAGCACTTCGGCTGCGGCAAAGCCCGGATAGATCTCGACGCCGAGCGCTTCTGCATGAGCGCCCAGCCAACGACAGACATTGCCGAGCGAGACGATGTAATTGCCGTGATTGTTCATCAGCGGCGGCATCAGCATGTTGGGAAGGCGAATTGAACCGGCCGGACCGAGGAAGAGGAACTGGTCGTCGGTGACTTCCGTCTTGAATGGGTGATCGGCTTCCTCGCGCCAGCCGGGGATCAGCCGGTCGATGCCTACAGGATCGACCACGGCACCGGAGAGAATATGTGCGCCGACTTCCGCACCCTTTTCGAGCACGACAACGGTCAGATCCGGATTGACCTGTTTCAGACGGATCGCAGCCGACAGACCTGCGGGGCCTGCGCCCACGATCACGACGTCGAATTCCATGCTTTCGCGTTCAGGCAGTTCCATCTCGGTGCTCATCGGTCATTCCTCGCCAGGCGGTGCGTTCCGCCCTCCTCCTTGACAAAACCCAACCGGATTGTCGAGCCGAAGCGCGACGCGCCGAGGCGCAAATTCCGGCAGGGCGGTGTGAAGCAGAAGAATATCTTACGTGAACGTAAGGGTCAATGCGACGGTTTCGCCGCGGTCACGCTGCTCCTCGTTGGCCGCGCCTCGCTTGTCACCAACGAAAAGTGCAGCAGCGTGTTCCGCCTGCGTCAAATCTCGTCGCAGGCCAAAATCTGCCTTTGAACGCTTCCGCGCTTTGTCGCAGTCTGGCGACAAACGCCAGCGGGGGACAAGACGACATGGCACTCACATATGGTTTCATCGGGCTCGGGCATCTTGGCCGTCATCTCGCCGGCAGTCTCGTCAGGGCCGGCTTCACCGTGGTGGTCAACGACCTCGATCCCGACAATGCCAAGGAGCTGGTGGCAGCCGGCGCCCGGTTTGCAGCCGATCCTCAAGCTGTGGCCGAAATCGCGGATGCCGTCATCACCTGCCTGCCCTCGCCCAAGGTCAGCGAACGCGTTCTGACAGGCGAGCGCGGCATTCTGAAAGGTCTGAAGTCCGGCGCCACCTGGATCGAAATGAGCACCCTCGACGAGCAGGAGGTCCTGCGTCTCGGCAAGATCGCGGCCGATGCCGGCGTGAGAATGCTCGAAGCCCCCGTCACCGGCGGCGTGCATCTGGCAGCCTCCGGAGAGATCACCGTCATCATTGGCGGCGACGAAGACCTTTACGATCAGCACCTGCCGGCCTTCCAGGCGATGGGCAAGCGGATTTTCCGCGCCGGTCCGCTCGGCAAGGCAGCCGTGATCAAGGTGATCACCAACATGCTCGCCTTCATCCACCTGATCGCCACAGGCGAGGCGCTGATGCTGGCGAAAAAGGGCGGCATCGATCTCACCGATGCCTTCAACATCATCAAGGCCTCCTCGGGCAACAGTTTCGTGCACGAGACCGAGGGCCAGGTGATCCTGAACGGCAGCTACAACATCAATTTCACCATGGATCTCGCGGTGAAGGATCTCGGCTTTGCGCTCGGCTTCGGCCGCGAATTCGGCGTTCCGCTCGACCTCGCTTCCCATGCGATGCAGACCTTCATCCGTGCCCGTTCGGCCTATGGCGGCGACGCCTGGTCGTCGCAAGTGGTGAAGCTCCTGGAAGACGCTGTCGGCAGCGATCTTCGGGCATCCGGCTTCCCGGCCGAGCTTTGAGCGGCTGGAGAGGTCTGGATTGGCAGCTTAACGACTTGCGGTCACCGGATTTTCAAGCGAAGAAGCCGCGAACAGTACAGGCTTGCACCATGTCTTCGCACCGGACCCTCTCGCCGCTCGACATCACCTCAGCACTTGACGGCCTGCATCCGGACCTCCGGATCCTCAGCCCCGAGGCACTTGTCGGTCGCCATCCCGGAGAAGATCCGGCGAACCTTGATGCCGGCGTGATGGCACAGCCCGGCTCGACGGAAGCGGCAGCGGCACTCGTATCCTGGTGCAGGGCAAACCGCGTTGCGATCGTGCCGCAAGGCGGGGTCAGCGGACTTGTCGGCGGCAGCGTTTCCCATGCGGGTGAAATCATCCTGTCCGGCGCCCGGCTCAACCGGGTGCTCGCCATTCATCCGGACGAGGAAACGGTGGAAGTGGAGGCCGGCGTCACGCTTGAAGCCCTGCAAGCGGCACTGGAACCGCATGGGCTGACCACTGGCATCGATCTCGGCTCGCGTGGTTCAGCAACGATCGGGGGAATGGCTGCGACCAATGCCGGCGGCATTCTCGCCTTCCGCAATGGCGTGATGCGCCATCAGATCCTCGGTGTGGAAGCCGTCCTTCCCTCGGGCGAAGTCTTCTCCGACATGACCAGGGTGGTGAAGGTGTCGGCGGGGCCGGATCTGAAACAGTTGCTGATCGGCAGCGAAGGTGCCTTCGGTTTCGTCACGCGGCTCGTGCTGAAGGTCGAGCCGATCCGCCCGCATCGTGCCGTGGCGCTCCTCGGCGTGCCCGATGCGAGCCGCGGGTTGCGGGTCGCTGCGCGGCTGCGGCGCCATGGGGCACTCCAGCTGGAAGCCGCCGAAATGATGTGGCCGCGTTATGTGCGCGATCACGCAGCGCTGAAGCGCTTCGACCTGTCCTGGCTGGAGAAGGATGCGCCGGTGCTGCTGCTGGAGGTCTCAGGCGAGACTGCAGAGGCTGCAACCACGCTTCTCGAGGCAGAACTCGCCGAGATCTGGGAGGAGGCAGAACTTCAGGGCGGGATCGTCGCCCAGTCCTCCGATCAGGCGCGCCGCTTCTGGGATATTCGCGAGGATTCGGGCTTCTACTTCGCCGCGTTTCCGAATGCGCCATCCTTCGACGTTTCGATGCCGCCCTCCGCATTGGACGGCTATGTCGCCGGACTGACGGATCGTCTCAACGCGATCGGCGATGGCCTCGAAGCCTATGTCTACGGCCATATTGCCGACGGCAACCTGCATATCGCGATCGCCGCTACCGGGCCCCTGCCCTCTGAGCTGAAGACGGCCGTCGAGGCGGCGGTCTATGATGGCATCCGCACCTCGGGCGGCAGCTTCTCCGCCGAACACGGTGTTGGCCTCGAAAAGCGCGCCGCCTATCTCGCCCATGTCGATCCGGTGAAACAGGCGCTTGCGCGTCAGATCAAGACCATGCTCGACCCCGACGCCCTGTTCAATCCGGGCAAGGTGCCGTTCTGAAACCGGTTGATCCGCAGATCGCAGGGGTTTCGATCGCGGTCAGGCACCGATAGACTGTCAACAAACACATCGCATCCATGGGAGGATACACAATGGATCTCGGTATTTCCGGCAAACGCGCCCTCGTGCTCGCCGCTTCGCGCGGTCTTGGCCTCGGCATCGCGAAGGCGCTTGCGGCGGAGGGATGCCATGTCCTTATCTGCGGACGCACGGAAGAAAAGCTGAAAGCCAATGTCGAGGCGATCAGGGCTGCTGGCGGCAAGGCGGATTATGTGGTGGCTGACCTCGCCGATGCGCATTTCGTCGACCAGATGCTGCACGCGGTTCACCACACGCTCGGCGGTATCGACATTCTCGTCAACAATACCGGTGGGCCGACGCCTGGCACCGTTGAGGACATGGATGCCGAAAAGCTCTACAACTTCTTCCAGTCCATGGTGGTCCGCGTCATCACGCTCACCAATGCGCTCGCACCCTTGATGAAGACGCAAGGCTTCGGTCGCATCCTCACCGTCGCCTCGTCGGGCGTCTTCGAGCCGATCCCGAACCTTGCCCTCTCCAACACGCTGCGCGGTGCCCTCGTCGGCTGGAATAAGACACTCTCGGCAGAGCTCGCCTCTTACGGCGTCACCGCCAACATGATCCTGCCCGGCCGCATCCACACGGACCGTATCGACGAGCTTGATGGCGCCAATGCCAAGAAGCAGGGCAAGTCGCTGGACGAAGTGCGCGCGGCATCGGTCAAGTCCATCCCCGCCCAGAGGCTCGGCCGCGTCGAGGAGTTTGCCGCCGCCGCTGCCTTCCTCTGCTCCGGTCCAGCGAGCTACATTACCGGCACCATGTTGCGGGTCGATGGCGGGGCGGCGAAATCGATCTGAGCACATCTATGACCGGCATCAAATTCGAATTCGCTAAAATGAGAGCGATCGACTGAACGGGTTGGAAATCTCTTGGGTTTACTCAAACGTGAGAAACCTGGGAGATGAGAGTTCCCGTGATGACAGATGCCGGACATGAAGACCGGATGCTGCTGGCGCTTGATCCTGCAGCTTTCGTGACCGAACCCGAACCGATCGCCGAAGAGCGCGCGCGCGTGCCGCGCTCTCGCAATGCCAGTTACGGCCGGATCATCGACCACTTCCTGACAAAGCTCGAGGGCTTCAACGATGAGCTCGATCTGGAGGCCGCGCCGATGGCAGCGCGCCTCTATCAGGACGTCTGACATCCCCCTTAATATCCGGGGTATTTGACATAAACTGCATGAACGAAAGCGACGGTCGGTCAAGAGACTGCTTGTATTAGGGGTGCCGACGATACACTCCAACCTCATGGACCATCATGCTCGCCCCCATACTTTTCGGTTCCGGCTCGTCCGGAACCACGACCAGTCCGTCGTCTGGCACGACATCGGGCTCGACCTCTTCACCGCCACCCTCCGAATCCACTCAGCCATCCTATCAGGAGCCGGAAGCGGCAGCGCCCGGTGATATCGACGACGGCACCTATCAACCGGCTCCGTCAGAAGAAACGGGCGAACCATCACCTGCGGTCGATGAGGGCAGTGGCGCTCCTGAAGAGGTGACCGCCGAGACGCCACCAGCCCAGACGGAAGCCGACGCGGAACCTACACCGGTTGGCGAGGAGCCGGCCTCTTCTGAGACCGAACCTCAGGCCGCTCCTGAAGACACTTCCGTTTCCAACGACACGGCCGTCGCCGATGAGGCAGTCGCAGAAGACGCAGCGACCGGCCCCGAAGCAGACACAGCACCCGAAGCAAGCCCCACGGCGACCACGCCTTCACCCGTTGCGAGCGACCGCCCGGTCACGGCGGCACCGGCGAGCGAGCGTGTGTCGGCAGAAGACGCGATCGAGGCCGCAGCACTGGCCGAATATCGCGGGAAGCGGGTCAGCCCTGAAGGCGCGGCAAGCGACTTCGCTCAGCAGGTGACCACCCTGATCGACCAGAGCCTGAACAGGGCGCGCGAGCGGGCATTGGAAGTCTCGCAGGCCCGCATCATCGCCGGGCTGCTTTCGGGTGCAGAGACCTCGGAATCGCCGGCGACCTCTGCTCTTGCCGCAGGTGCGGAACGCCAGCCTGTCGACGTCGCCGCAGCGATCCGGGCCTATCGCCAGGCCTGAGTGCGACCACAGGAAGATCTTGAGGGCCCACCCGCCGGTTGGGCCCTCACTGTTTCTGCCGGTCCTCAGCGCCGACGCAACAGTATCAGACCTGCGACGCCCGCAAGTGCAAGGATGGCGCCATAAATGATCCAGGGGCTCTGATCGATCATGAAGCTCGACGCTGGATAGGGAAAGTGACCCGAGCCCTGCCCGATCCACACGAAGCCCATCAGGATGGCGAGGGCCGCGAGGCAGTGCAGGGCAATGCGCATGGGTGGCATCTGTCGATCTCCTGAGTGGAGCCGACCATAGACCCAGCCGCCCAGGACGGCCAGAGGCATCCGTTTCAAGGCAGGCCCTCGATTCGGTAGATCATCTTCACGCGCCGACCTCCGCTCCGATCGCGGACGTCACAAAAAGGTCGCTTGCCCTCGCCGCCCCCCTGTGGCATCAGGCGCCCTCTTTCATGCCTCGGCATTGCCGACAACAGTCGGCCCGCCGGCTCTCACAGACATCCGACACACGAAACAAGGGAGCGATGGCCATGGCTGAAGCGCTTGGGCTCGATTTCGGCACGACCAATACCGTTATCGCCGTCGCGGAAAGCAGCGACGCGACGCATTCGGTCGCCTACACTTCGCCGGCCGGCACATCCGACAGCATGCGCACCGCGCTCTCCTTCCTCAAGGATCGACAGCTCGGCGCAGGGGCGCTGAAGGTCGAGGCTGGTCAGGCCGCGATCCGTGCCTTCATCGACAATCCCGGCGACTGTCGTTTCCTGCAGTCGATCAAGACCTTTGCAGCGTCCGCCCTCTTCCAGGGGACGCTGGTGCATGCAAGGCGCTTCCAGTTCGAAGACCTGATGGAGGTATTCCTGAAGCGTCTGCAGGCCTATGCGGGCGATGGCTGGCCGGGCGGGGCCAAGCGTCTCGTCGCCGGACGTCCCGTCCATTTCGCCGGCGCCAGCCCCGATCCGGCGCTTGCCGTCACCCGCTACAACGAGGCGCTGACGCGGCTCGGCTTTCCCGAGATCCACTATGTGTACGAGCCGGTCGCGGCTGCCTTCTATTTTGCCCGCACGCTGAAGCGTGACGCGACGGTTCTCGTCGCCGACTTCGGCGGCGGTACGACCGACTTCTCACTGATCCGCTTCTCGACCGAAGCCGGCAAGCTCAGCGCCACGCCGATCGGCCAGTCCGGCGTCGGCATTGCCGGCGACCAGTTCGATGCCCGCATCATCGACCAGCTGGTAGCGCCGGAAATCGGCAAGGGCAGCCAGTTCAAGAGCTTCGGCAAGCTGCTCGACGTTCCCAGCAACTACTATCTCGCCTTTTCGCGCTGGAACCAGCTTTCGGTCTTCAAGACCTTGAAGGAATTCACCGACCTCAAGTCGCTGGTGCGCCAGGCGGAAGAGCCGGAGAAGCTCGAACTCTTCATCGACCTCATCGATCACGACGAAGGTTACCCGCTCTATCAGGCCGTCTCGGCCACCAAGATGGCGCTGTCTTCAGCGGAGGAAGCGGACTTCCGCTTCGCGCCGCTCGGTAAGGCCGGCGAGAAACGCGTGACCCGCCGCGATTTCGAAAGCTGGATCGCCGACGACCTCACCCGCATGGAAGAGGCGCTCGACGAAGTGCTGGCCAAGAGTAACACCGAGGCCGGCACGATCGACAAGATATTCCTCACCGGCGGCACATCCTTCGTGCCCGCCGTGCGCGACATATTCCACCGCCGCTTCGACGCCTCCCGCATCGAAACCGGCGGCGAACTGGTGTCGATCGCCCATGGCCTGGCTTTAATCGGCGAGCGGGACGATATCGAACAGTGGGTAGCGTGAACCGGTCTGGCTAGCTTCCCTTGCGGGCGCCTGCTGGATCTCCCCTCATCCTGAGGAGCCTGCGAAGCAGGCCTCGAAGGATCAAAGCCATACAGAAAACCACCCGCCCTCGTCCTTCGAGGGTCGCATACGCTCCCGCCTCAGGATGAGGGCTGGTCGCCAAAGTTTGTCCTACGCTTTCCGTTTGCCTTCCGTCGGCCAAACGCACTAGAACAGCCTCATGATCCAGGCCCGCGACATGTCCTCCGCAGAGCTCGCCGCGCTTCTCGCATTTCATGCAGAGGCCGGTGTCGAGTGGCTGGTGGAAGACGATCCGATCGACCGCATCGCGGCTTTTGCAGCCGAAAAGGCGGCGCGGCAGGTGGCACGCCCGGCAGCGGATACACCAGCCACCAACGCACAGCCGCGCAGCCTGCCGGGACGCGGCGCAGCTCCCCCCTCCGAACGCCAGCCGGCGCGGGCGCAACCCGCCCAAGGCTCGGCGCTGCCGGCGATCCCGGATGAGAATGCCATTGCCGAGGCGCGCTTTGCCGCCGAAGGCGCACGTTCGCTTGCCGAATTGAAAACTGCCATCGAAGCCTTCACCAGCTGCAATCTGAAGACCTCGGCACGGTCGACCATCACGGCCGAAGGGACCGGCACCGCCGGCATCATGGTGATCGGCCCCATGCCGAACGCGGATGACGACCGCGAGGGTCAGGCCTTTTCAGGGCGCGCAGGCCTGCTGCTCGACCGCATGCTGTCTGCCATCGGCCAGAGCCGCGAAAGCGCCACCATCACCACCATCATCCCCTGGCGGCCGCCCGGCGACCGTATGCCGTCCGGCCCGGAAACCGCCATCTGCCGCCCTTTCATCGAACGCCAGATCGCGCTTGCCGAACCCCGCCTTGTCCTTGTGCTCGGAAATTTTGCCGCCCGCTTCTTCTTCGGCGAAACCGGGACGATCCACGCCCTGCGTGGCAAGTGGCGTGATATCGGCGCCGGCGGCCATGCCGTCCCGGCCATGGCCACGTTGCATCCGCAGGAGCTGCTCGCCGCGCCTGCAAGCAAGGCGCTCGCCTGGATAGACCTGCTCGCCTTCTCCGAGCGCGTGAATCCCGAGCAAAACGGCTAAATTATCATCAGCATGAACAAATTATGAAGACAGCCATGCATTTGATGCAAGGCAGGATCGCGGCCATGTTTATTGCCGAATCCATGCTGCACTGCGATATTTGAGTCTGAAAGTGGGAGGGACACTTTTAAAGGAAGACCATCGTGAGCCTTCGCACCCGCCCTATTCACTGCAAGTTCGAGACCTTGCGCCTCGCCGGCGAGCACGGCCGCAGCGCAAGCCCCTACAACCGCAGCAGCGCCGCAGTTTCCGCCGAACAGCTGAGCGCGCGCTTCACCGGTCATGCCGGTCGCATTGCGCGCCCCGCGAGCGTCTTTTCCGAGTTCCGCACCTGAAACCTGGACAATCGCGCCGGTCAAAAACCGGCGGCTTGCGGGGAACGCATATCAGGGCTTCCGCATTGTGCATTGCGGCATCGGTTCATCCATGAACAGATATACCCGCAAACATCGATATGCATGTAGAGCAGAGGATAAGACCATGAACATCTCGTTCCACCCCGTCCGCAGCCTGCGCCAGGCCATGCATCACATCGGCCATGCCGTCAGCGCTTCGGAAGAGTTGTCCACCGCCGCCCGCAAGCGTCAGCAGGCCCAGGATCGTGGCGTCGAGCGCGCCTTGCAGCCGCTCGGCTTCTGATCCCGTCTGCACGATACGCGGTTTCGTCGGGCCCGCCTTGCGCGGGCCTTTTCGCGTTTACGGATTGGAACCGTTTAGAAGCCACCGACAGCCCCGAGGCGGGGATCAGACTTTCCCAGGCGAACAGGTCCGCAGATCCGCTCATAGGCAAAGTCGACGATCGCAAACTTGATCGCCTGCCAGCCGCAATACTCCTCGAGAAAATCGCGCTTGAGGATGCAGTGGTTGCGATCGCCATTGGGCCAATAAAGGCAGCCCGTTTCCACCGCGCGGCGGAAAAGCCGTTGGAGGTGGGTGCGGGAGATCATGAAGTGCTCGGCCATGACCCGAGCATCGATGCGACCGATATTGTATCCGTCGCCATCGGGGGCATGCTCCATCGCCCGGCGCACCAGCTCATCCATGACGAGACCACCCGCCTCTGTCCACAGGAACAGCGCCACGCGCGGCGGCGGCTCAAGCCAGCTCGGATTGAGACAGGCGTGGCGGGCGATCTGCGGCTGGATGAGACGGAAGAGATCCGGCTGGGCCGCAAGGGTCTCGGCGCGGTTGCCACCATCGAGGTGGTCAAGGAGTTCGAGATTGGTCACCAGCCATTGATACATCGCGTGGGTCGGCAATTCCGTCGCCTCGTAGCGCTTCGGCCGACGGTTCGGATCGCCGACGATCCGGACGAACTTGTAGCTCAACAGCTGGTCGAGGAAATTCAGAACCGTGTTGCGGCTCGCCGCATTGTTCGAGGTGATGATTTCGCGGAGATTGGTCGTCGTCAGTCCGCTTCCCGGCTGGGTCGGATCATATTCAAGCTGCAGCGCAAAGGCCGCCTGGCTGAGCAGCCAGCGCTGATGCGAGGCCAGCATGCGCGAAAGCCGAGGGCTCTGATCGAACTGGCCGCGCAACTTTCCGGCATAGGCCCCCAATGCAGCGGCGAATTGAGGATGACTGGCGATATCGCTGGGGGAGAGCGTCATGACCGTCTCCTCGATCCGCGCTGTCCGGCAAGGGAGGAAATCGACGCAGTCAGACACCGCATTGCGTGCCGGTCCATTCCTCTGTTCGCCGCCGTCGTCTCCATTCGATCCCTTTGGCGGACGTGGACACTCGGCCCGACGTCTCTCTGTCTCTGATAATATGAAGGTAAACGAATTCCTGACGACGTTTCAATCCCTTATTGCCAAAGCGTGAGGGAAGAATGATATGGCGTCCGCGAATGCGCCGCCTTGCGTCGTATTCGACATTTCACATGCCCGGCGATGCTGGCACTATTCCCGTTCCGAATGCGCCCCACGGAGGCCCAATGCTGTCCAGTCTCGCGTCCATCGCCACCCTGATGCTGTCGACGCTGCTGATGATGGCAGGCTTCGGATTGATGGGCTATATGCTACCGATCCGATCGCTCAACGAGGGGTGGTCGACCTTCATCATCTCCGTGATCGCTACCGGCTACACCTTCGGCTTCACGGTGTCCTGCATCGTCACGCCGATCTTCGTGCGCCGCGTCGGGCATGTGCGAGTCTTCGGCGCTTTGATCACGCTCCTGACCGTCTCCATCCTGCTTTGCGCGCTCGTCGTCGAATGGTGGGCCTGGATGATTTTCCGCGGCCTTTCCGGCTTTGCCATTGCCGGTGCCTATCTCCTGATCGAAAGCTGGCTCAATGAGCGGGTGACGAACGACAATCGCGGCGCTCTGTTTTCCGTCTACATGGTGACCTGCCTCGTCGGCTCGATCGGCGGCCAATACATCGTGCCGCTCGGCGACGTGAACGGGCCGAACCTCTTCATCATCTGCGCGCTGATCTTCTCGCTGGCACTGTTTCCCGTCGCCCTGTCGACGGCCAAGTCGCCGAGCCCGATTGCCGAGGCGCGCTTCGATTTGAAGCGGCTCTATCGCCGATCACCGATTGCCTTCTTCGGCTCCCTGCTTTCCGGGGCCCTTTCGGGCACCTGGGGCAGTCTCGGCGGCGTCTATTCCCAGACGATCGGCATGACCACGGCGCAAGGGGCGACGCTTCTGGCCGCCTTCCTGGCCGGTGGCGCCATATCGCAGGTGCCGATCGGCCGTATATCGGACCGCATGGATCGCCGCTTCGTGATGATCGCCTCCGGACTCTTCGGCGTCGGCGCCTGCGGAATGATGATCGCTTTCGGCGCGGATGACCCAACCGCGCTCTATGTCGCCGGCTTCTTCGTCGGCACCGTGCTCTATCCGGTCTATTCGCTCAACGTCGCCCATGCCAATGACCTCGCCGAGCCGCATGAATATGTGACGCTCTCAAGCGCCATCATGATCCTCTACGGCATGGGTACGGTCACCGGTCCGATCATGGCAGGCACGCTTATGCAATGGTCGGGGCCGAGCGCGCTCATCGTTTTCCTCGGGATGGCCTTTGCGCTTTATGCCGGCTATGCGGCCTACCGCATCACCCGGCGCCCTGATGACGTGACGCCGGAAGAGAAGACCGATTTCCAGGCGACGATCCTGCCGATGCAGGGCGCAGACAACGCCTCTCCGCTGCCTGAGCCTGAATTGGAGGAGCAGCTGGAGCTCGGGATCGAGCCCGGGCGCTAAGCTCAACCCTGTGGAGTCGATGCCTTGCGGGCCGCCCGCCGTTCAAGACCAAGCTGGTGTTCGCGGTAGATGATGAAGATGCCGGCGGCCACCACGATCGCCGCGCCGGTCAGGGTCGTCATCGTGGGCACCTCTGAAAACAGCAGATAGGCGGCGATCGAGCCGAGGATGATCGAACAATATTCGAAGGGTGCGATCGTCGAGACATCGGCAAAACGATAGCTTTCGGTCAGAAAGATCTGACCCAGCCCGCCGAAGAAGCCGGCAAGGGCGAGGAGCCCGAGCCCCTGCCAGGAGAGATCGGCCCAGCCGAAGAACCAGGTGAGCGCGGAAAGAAGTGCTGCTGTCAGGGAAAAGAAGAGGACGATGGTCGAGGTCTTTTCCTCGCGCACCAGCTGGCGGACCTGCAGCATGGCCCCTGCCCCGAGAATGGCCGAAACCAGCACGGCCAGCGCGCCGACGGCGGCTTCGGAGCCAAAGCCTTCTTCACCGAACAGCGAAAGCTTCGGCAGGGAAATGATCAGAACTCCGACAAGCCCGATCACGACCGCCGTCCAGCGATAGAGCCTAACTGTCTCCTTGAGGAAGACCGCCGCGAACACGACGGCAATTAGCGGCATCGCATAGCCGATCGCAATGGCATCCGGCAGCGGCAGATGCACGAGTCCATAGAAGCCTGCCCCCATGGCACAGACGCCGAGCAAACCGCGCTTCACATGGCCGACGGGGTTGTCCGTCTGGAACGCCTGCCGCAATTCGCCGCGCCAGGCGAGATAGACGAGGATCGGCACGATGGCGAAAGCCGAGCGGTGGAAGCTGATCTGGCCGGGCGGAATGCCACTGCCTGCCAGCTTGATGCAGGTCTGCATAGCGACGAAAACGGTCACCGAACAGACTTTCAGCACGATGCCGCGGAGAGGATTGGGATCGGCAAAGGCCATGGTGATCAGATTCTTGCGGGCAGGCTATGCGCAATCGCACAGGGATTTTGAGCCGGCAGCGATGCCGCCGGGGACTCGGGCTGTGGCCTAGCATGCATGCCCGCCGGTCCCGCGCAAGTGCCGAACCGGTGTCGATGCCGCGAGGTTCTCCCCAGAAATGGCCGAAAACACCGGGTTTCTGGCCATCTTCCGTTAACCACCCGTTCAAACGAGGAAATTATCTTTCCTGTCAATAAGTCATATTAATGCGGCCTTGCGCCGTCTTTGTTGCTCGCTCTTTTCAAACCGGGGTTTGGTGCCATGCCGCAGACCGAATACCAGACCAATTCCATTTCAGAGATCCGCGCCACACCCCGGTCCATGCGCCTTGTCACCGAGAGTATCGGCACCGATCTCGAGCAGTTCAGCGCCGACAATGCCCATATCGTCCGCCAGATCCGCCTTCTCGCCATCAATGCCCTGATCGAGGCGGCGCGTGCCGGTGAGGCCGGCAAGGGTTTCGCTGTCGTTGCCAACGAGGTCCAGCGTCTCGCTCAGGGTGCGGGAGAAACCGCAGAGCGGTTTCAGGAGAACGTACTCGGACGCATCCGGCAGAGCCGGACCATGGCGGATGATCTCGTCGACCAGATGGAAGGCGTGAGACTGATCGACCTTGCCCAGACGCTCGTGCAGTTCATCGTCCGCAATCTCTTCGAGCGCACGGCAGACGTGCGCTGGTGGGCAACCGACAGCGCGCTTTGGGAGGCGCTGGAACAGCCCTCGCCCGAGCGGGCCCAGCACGCATCCGCACGGCTCGGCGTCATCAACCGATTCTACACGGTCTATCTCGATCTCGTCTTGACCGACGCCGCCGGCAAGGTCATCGCATCGGCCAATCCCCGATATCATCGGAGCCTCAAGGACCGGAATCTGTCCAGCGAAGCCTGGTTCCAGGCCGCCCGCACCTGCCAGAGCGGTGACGACTATATCGTCGACACCGTCAAGCGCAGCCTCGTGCACGACAATAGGGATGTGCTGGTTTACGCCACCGGCATCCGGGAGGGCGGCCGCAGCGACGGCGCGCTTCTCGGCACGCTCGGCGTCTATTTCGACTGGAAGGCCCAGGGCCAGGCCATCGTCGAGAAGGAGGCGAACCTGCCGCCGCAGGTCGCCGAGAAGACGGAAGTCCTGTTGCTCGACGGCAGCAATATGGTGATCGCCTCCTCCCGTCCGGAGCGGATCTACACCCATTTCGCACTCAGCAATCCCGCTCAGCTCGCCAAGGGCAGCTATTATGACCAGAGCGGCGCGATCGTCGCCTTCGCAAAGACACTCGGCTACGAGGACTATGATGGCCTCGGCTGGTCCGGGGTGATCATCCAGACGATGGACAGCGACGAAACGCTACGCCAGCAACTCCGGTTGCGATGAGACCGCCCGCAATTCGGCCGGTATGCTCAAGATATTCTGGTAACTATTCTTGGATTTGAAGCGCCATTGCGGCCGTGAAACCCAAGAAAATCGGCTCCAGGATCAAGAGCATCGTAAAAATAACTCGTGTTTTAACAATCGTTCAGAAATTGCTGCAATCATCGCGACAACTTGACCCCAGGCGGTCGCGAGCCCCAGCGCTCGTGCCGTGCCATGGTGGCCAACCCCGCAGCGACCAGGACACATTATGCGCACAGACACGGGCCGGATCGTTCATCTGGCAGACTACCGCCCCACCGACTTCGTTCTGGAACGGGTTGATCTGACCTTCGAACTGGACCCGACGGAAACCAAGGTGGAAGCCCGGTTGATCTTCCATCGGCGCGAAGGCGTCGATGCGGCAGCCCCTCTGGTGCTCGACGGTGACGACCTCACCATGACGAGCCTGCTCTTCGATCAGATCGAGCTGGATCCCGCGCGCTACACCGCGACGCCGGAGAGCCTCACGATCCGCGACCTGCCGGAATCCACTCCCTTCGAGATCACCGTGGTCACGATGATCAATCCGGAGGCGAACACCCAGCTGATGGGCCTCTATCGCTCGAACGGCATCTATTGCACGCAGTGCGAGGCCGAAGGCTTCCGCCGCATCACCTATTTCCCCGATCGGCCGGATGTGCTCGCCGTCTATACGATCAACATCATCGCCGACAAGGCGGCCAATCCGCTTCTGCTCTCCAACGGCAATTTCCTCGGTGGCGCCGGCTTCGGCCCCGACAAACATTTCGCCGCCTGGTTCGACCCGCATCCGAAGCCGTCCTATCTCTTCGCGCTGGTTGCCGGCGACCTCGGCATTGTCGAAGACACGTTCACCACCATGTCTGGCCGTGAAGTGGCCCTGAAGATCTATGTCGAGCACGGCAAGGAGCCGCGCGCGGCCTATGCCATGGATGCCTTGAAGCGTTCGATGAAGTGGGACGAAGAGGTCTTCGGCCGCGAATACGATCTGGATATCTTCATGATCGTTGCCGTCTCCGACTTCAACATGGGGGCCATGGAGAACAAGGGCCTCAACATCTTCAACGACAAGTATGTGCTCGCCGACCCCGAGACCGCGACCGACCAGGACTATGCGAATATCGAGGCGATCATCGCGCATGAATATTTCCATAACTGGACCGGTAACCGCATCACCTGCCGCGACTGGTTCCAGCTGTGCCTGAAGGAAGGCCTGACCGTCTATCGCGACCACGAATTCTCCGCCGACATGCGCTCGCGTTCGGTCAAGCGGATCGCCGAAGTCCGCTACCTGCGCTCGGAGCAGTTCCCGGAAGATGCAGGTCCGCTAGCTCATCCGGTGCGGCCCAGCAAGTATCGCGAGATCAACAACTTCTACACGACGACCGTCTACGAAAAGGGCTCCGAAGTCACCCGGATGATCGCGACCATTCTCGGCCGTGACGACTTCAAAAAGGGCATGGACCTCTACTTCGAGCGCCATGACGGCGATGCCGCGACCGTCGAAGACTTCGTCAAATGCTTCGAAGATGCGAGCGGCCGCGACCTCACACAGTTCTCGCTCTGGTATCATCAGGCCGGCACGCCGCAAATCACCGTTTCCTCGTCTTATGACGCCGGTGCCAAGACGCTCACGCTGTCGCTCGAGCAGATGATCCCGGCAACTCCTGGCCAGAGCGCCAAGGAGCCGATGCATATTCCGCTCCGCTTTACGCTGATCTCGGAAAACGGCTCGGAAGCCTCGGCCTCTGCGATATCAGGCGGCGACGTCACCGGCGATGTGCTGCATCTGACCGAGCGCGCCCAGAGCTTCACCTTCTCCGGCATCGGCAGCCGCCCTGTTGTCTCGCTGAACCGCGGCTTCTCCGCTCCGGTCACCCTGCATTTCTCGCAGAGCGCTGAGGATCGCGGCCATATCGCCCGCCACGACAGCGACCTCTTCGCCCGCTGGCAGGCGATCACCGACCTCGCTCTGCCGGCCCTGATCGATGCTGCGAAGACCGCCCGTGACGGTGGTACCGTGGCGGCCGACCCCGCTTTCGTCGACGTCCTGCTTGCAGTGGCAGCGGACGAGGCGCTGGAGCCTGCCTTCCGCGCCCAGGCGCTCTCGCTTCCGAGCGAAGCCGACATCGCCCGTGAACTGGGCGGCAACAACGATCCCGACGCTATCCATGCCGGCCGCCAGGCCGTGCTCAGCGCCATCGCCACGGCAGGCGCCGATGTCTTCCGCAAGCTGCACGCCACCCATTCGGCTTCCGGCCCCTTCTCGCCAGATGCCGCAGGTGCAGGCAAGCGGGCGCTGAAGAACCTTGCGCTTTCCTTCCTGTCACTGGCGGAAAACACCCCGGCGCTGGCCGCCGAGGCATTTGCCAAGGCCGACAACATGACGGACCTGTCGCAGGCCCTCACCATCCTCGCCCATCGCTTCCCCGATGCGGAAGAGACGAAGCAGGCGCTCACCGCTTTCGAGACCCGCTTCGCGTCGAACGCGCTCGTGCTCGACAAGTGGTTCACCATCCAGGCGACGATCCCGGGTGCGGCGAGCCTCGACCGGGTCAAGGTCTTGATGACAAGCCCGCATTTCCAGCCGACCAATCCGAACCGCGTGCGCTCTCTCGTCGGCACCTTCGCCTTCGGCAATGCGACCGGCTTCAACCGTGCCGACGGCGCGGCCTATGCATTCTTTGCCGAGCAGATCCTTGCGATCGACCCTCGTAACCCGCAGCTTGCGGCACGCCTGCTGACCGCCCTGCGTTCCTGGCGGCTGCTGGAAGCCGGGCGTGCCGACAAGGCGCGCGCGGCGCTTGCGACCATCGAAGCGTCGGCGACGCTGTCCACCGACGTGCGCGATATCGTCGACCGCATCTTGAAGGGCTGATCGACACATCCCATTCGAGGGAAAAGGCGCCCCGAAAACCGGCGCCTTTTTTCGTCCTCGATCGTTTTCCGGCCGCCGAACGTCGGCTAATTTTCCATGAGATTCAGCCTCTTGCACTGACGCCGATAAAAAAGCGGAGTCGGAGCAATGGGTTAATATTTTCTTTACGCACCGGCTCTGGACAAGCCGAATCGACCATGATTCCTTGGCGTCAGATTCGGGCAAGCGGCGCTCGAATCACACGAGGGACAGAGGCAGGGACGATGTTGGACGCGCGGCGGGTCACCGCAGCCGATGAGCGGCTGCGCATCAAATTTTCGGACATGGTTGGATTTCTCGCGCGGCTCGGACGACGGTCTTTCGGTTCGTCCTCGCCGATTGCGGGTCAGGCCGAAGTCTCTGTCCGCTCGAGGCGGATCGAGACGATCCTGCGCCGGGCAATCCCGATCCTCATTCTTGCCTTTCTGGCCGTGGTCGCGCTCGCCCGCACCATCGGCATCGTCAACGAGCACCAGCGCATGGCCACAGCCGCCCGGCAGTCGACCGCGCTGATCGCAGCAACGGTCAATGCCGCGCTCGCCGAGCAGGCGACACTCTTCGAAACCCGCAATCGCACCGAGGCCGAGAAGCGCCTCGCCACCTATCTCGACCGCGAGCATTTTGCCAACGGCGCCTTCGTGCTGCTCGTTGATCCCAGCGGCCGCGTCTTCGCCTCGTCGCCAGAAGCTGCCGGTCAGGTCGGCTCGACGATGGTTAGCCTGCTGCCGGAAA
This sequence comes from Rhizobium rosettiformans, assembly GCF_016806065.1. Classification (NCBI taxonomy): domain Bacteria; kingdom Pseudomonadati; phylum Pseudomonadota; class Alphaproteobacteria; order Hyphomicrobiales; family Rhizobiaceae; genus Rhizobium; species Rhizobium rosettiformans. The sequence goes on along the minus strand of NZ_CP032405.1, from coordinate 2,835,573 downwards.
TGATGACCATCCGCAAATCGGGCAGCCGTACCGGCGCGATCGAAACGGATATCAATGGCGTGCCGCATCACGCCATCTTCACGCCTGTTGGCGCCGATGGCGCTGTCATCGTCGCGGCCCATTCGCTGCAGTCGGTCGAAGAGTTCTGGCGCCGCGAGCTGTCGCTCAACGTCACGCTCTTCATCTGCATCACCGTCATCCTCTTCGTCATCCTGTATGCCTATTTCTACCAGGTGAAGCGGGCCCGCGAGGCGGACGATACCTTCCTCGAATCCAACTTGCGGGTGGAAACGGCGCTCGCCCGCGGTCGCTGCGGCCTCTGGGACTTCGATCTGGAAAGCCGCAAGCTGGTCTGGTCGCGCTCGATGTACGACATGCTCGGCCTCACGCCTTCCACCCAGCCATTGGCCTTCGCCGATGCCGCCCGCCTGATGCATCCCGACGATGGAAATCTTTATGCCCTCGCCCGCTCGGTCGGTCGCGGCAGCTCGCGCCACATCGACCAGATCTTCCGCATGCGCCACGCCCAGGGCCACTATGTCTGGATGCGTGCCCGCGCTCAGATCATCTCGTCCAACACCGGCGACCTGCATGTCATTGGCATTGCAATGGACGTGACCGAGCAGCATCGCCTCGCCCAGCGTTATGCCGAAGCCGACCAGCGCCTCGCCGACGCGATCGAATGCACCTCGGAAGCCTTCGTGCTCTGGGACAAGAATGACAAGCTGGTCGCCTGGAACGGCCATTTCCAGAAGGTCTACGGCTTGCCTGACGACGTGCTGGTGCCCGGCAAGGAACGCTCGCTGGTGCTGGCTGCCGCCGGCAAGCCGATCATCCAGCGCCGCATCGCCGACGCCGACGACGGCACCAATTCGCGCACCTCGGAAGTACAGCTCGCCGACGAGCGCTGGCTGCAGATCAACGAGCGCCGCACCCGTGATGGTGGCCTCGTCTCGGTCGGCACAGACATCACGCTTTTGAAGCGGCACCAGGAGCGCCTGCGCGAACAGGAACGCCGCCTGATGGCCACGATCGGCGATCTCTCCGCCTCGCAGAAGATCCTCGAGCGTCAGAAGACCGAACTCTCCGACGCCAACGAAAAGTATATCGCCGAGAAGCAGCGCGCCGAGGCCGCCAACAAGGCGAAGTCGGAATTCCTCGCCAATATGAGCCACGAGCTCAGGACGCCACTCAACGCCATCCTTGGCTTCTCGGAAATCCTGCTCGCCCGCATGTTCGGCCCGGTCGGTTCGCCGAAATACGAGGAATATGCCAAGGACATTCACGAAAGCGGCAAGCATCTGCTCAACGTCATCAACGACATCCTCGACATGTCGAAGATCGAGGCGGGACAGATGAAGATCCGCTGCGAAACCATCGATCTCTGCCCGCTGATCGAAGAGAGCATGCGCCTCACCGCGATCCCGGCGGAAGAAAAGAACATCACCGTCGAGCAGCGTGTCGAAGCCAGCCTCTCACTCGTCGCCGACCGTCGCGCCATCAAGCAGATCCTGCTCAACATCCTGTCCAATGCCGTGAAATTCACCGATGAAGGCGGCAAGATCGCTCTTCGGGCCCGCAAGGTTCAGGGTGCCGTGATCGTCTCCATCGCCGATACCGGCATCGGCATTCCGAAAAGCGCGCTCAGCAAGATCGGCAATCCCTTCGAACAGGTGCAGAGCCAGTATGCCAAATCAAAGGGCGGCTCGGGCCTCGGCCTTGCCATCTCCCGTTCACTGGTCGCGCTGCATGGCGGCTCGCTGAAGATCCGCTCCCGCGAGGGTCAGGGAACGGTCGTGTCGATGCGCATTCCGGATGTGAGCTTCGCCCAAGGCTTGAAGCGGCGCGCGTGAACGCGACGTAATCTGAATACGAGACCTGGTTTCCGGCCCTCCCATGGGCCGGATCTGTTTTGCGCGAGGCCTTGCGATCACGAGGCTGATCGCTACGCTACCACCCGCGAAAACACCTTCCTCACCGCCTTCGAGAGCCGTTTCACCTCCGCCTCGGCCGTTTTCATATCGGGGCTTTCCGCTGCGCGTGCGACGCGGTCGGTGAGGCCAGCCGGCACATTGGCGGGATCGAAGGGGCCGTCGATGCAGAGGCGAATGACCTGCGACAGGTCCGTGTAGAGCTTGAGCGCCGATAGGCAGATATCGAGATCGTTGGGGTCGATGAGCGCGCCGAGCGCCTTCAGTGCGTCCGCCGTCGACAATTCGTTGGTGCGCACGCGGTGACCCTTCGCGGGAGCCACCAGCGCCAGGTATTGCGCAATGAACTCGATATCGACAAGTCCGCCGGGTATGAGCTTCAGGTCCCAGATGTCCTTGGCCGGCTTCTCCTGTTCGATCAGGGCGCGCATTTCCAACACGTCCTTGACCGTTTTTCCGCCATCGCGCGGAGCGGCCAGCACCTCTTCGATGATCCGCTCGGCCTCGGCGACGAGGCCCGCATCGCCGGACATCATGCGAGCGCGCGAGAGTGCCATGTGTTCCCAGGTCCAGGCCTCTTCGCGCTGGTAGCGGGCAAAGGCGCGAAGCCTCGTTGCCACCGGCCCCTTGTTGCCTGAGGGGCGAAGCCGCATGTCGACCTCGTAGAGCACACCTTCGGCCGTGGGCGCAGACAATGCCGCGATCAGCCTTTGGGTTAGCCGGGTAAAGTAACGCACCGGATCAAGCGGCTTTGCACCATCGGATTCAGAGGCATCGTCGTCACGCTCATAGAGCAGGATCAGATCGACATCGGATCCTGCCGTCAGTTCGAAGGAGCCGAGCTTGCCCATGCCGGCCAGCGCCACGCGGCCACCGGGGATCTTGCCATGCGCCGCCTCCATCTCCGCGATGACGGCCTTCAGCGCCTCGTCGATGACGAGGTCGGCGAGGTCGGTGAAAGCGTGGCCTGCCTGGACGCCGCCGATCGAGCCGGTCAGCAAGCGGATGCCGATCAGGAATCGCTGCTCGGCGGCAAAGATGCGCAGCCGGTCGAGGATTTCCTCGTAATGGCGGGCGCTGGAGAGGAAACTCTTCAGCCGTTTTGCGAGATAGTCGCGGGTGGGAAGCTCGACCAGAAGACCCGGATCCAGCATGCCGTCGAAGACATGCGGCCGCTCTGCGATGATCTCGGCAAGCCGCGGGGCGGCCGCCATGATGTTGACCATCAGGTCGAGAAGGGCGGGATTGTTGCCGAGCAGCGAGAAGAGCTGGATGCCGGCGGGAAGCCCTGAGAGGAAGTTGTCGAAGCGCAGCAGCGCCTCGTCGGCCCGCCGGCTCTCGCCGAAGGCCTTCAAGAGATCCGGCGTCATCTCGGTCAACCGCTCACGCGCTTCCACCGATTGCGTCGCGCGGTAACGGCCATAGTGCCAGGTGCGGATCACACCGGAGATGGCTTCCGGCCTTTCGAAGCCGAGCCCCTTCAGCGTCTTCAGAGTGTCCGGGTCATCCTGCTGGCCGGTGAAGACGAGATTGCCCGTCGCGCTCGACAGGCCCTCCTCCTTTTCGAAGAGACGGGCATAGCGCTTCTCGACGGTCTTCAGCGTCGTTTCCAGCGCCCGCGAAAAGGCGGTCGTGTCGATGAAGCCCAGCATGAAGGCAATGCGCTTCAGCTCCGCCTCGGTTTCGGGCAAGACATGCGTCTGCTCGTCATGCACCATCTGGATGCGGTGCTCGACATCGCGCAGGAACCAGTAGCAGTCGGTCAGTTCTTCGGCCGTCTGCTCGTCGATCCAGCGCGCCGCGGCCAGCGCCTTCAGCGCCTCCTCCGTGGAGCGGCAGCGCAGGTCCGGCATGCGACCACCGGCGATCAACTGCTGGGTCTGGGCAAAGAATTCAATCTCGCGAATGCCGCCGCGGCCGAGCTTGACGTTGTGGCCCTTCACCGCAATCGCGCCATGGCCCTTATGCACATGGATCTGGCGCTTGATCGAGTGGATGTCGGCGATCGCCGCATAGTCGAGATATTTGCGGAAGACGAAGGGCACAAGCTCCCTCAGGAAGCCCTCGCCTGCCTTCAGGTCGCCGGCCACCGGCCGCGCCTTGATGAAGGCAGCCCGCTCCCAGTTCTGTCCCCGGCCCTCGTAGTAGATGAGCGCTGCCTCGACGGGTACGGCAAGCGGCGTCGAGCCCGGATCGGGCCGCAGGCGAAGATCTGTGCGGAAGACATAACCATCCGCCGTGCGCTCCTGTAGGATGCGCACCAGACGACGCATCATCCGGCCATAGGTCTCCATGGCATCATCTGGATCCCCAAGGATCCCGGAGTCCGGGTCGTAGAAGATCACGAGGTCGATGTCGGACGAATAATTCAGTTCGCGGGCGCCGTGTTTGCCCATGCCGAGCACGATCAGCCCGCTGCCTTCAGCCGGGTTATCGCGGTTCTTGAGGGTGAGCTTGCCGCCCTCATGGCCCGCAAGCAGCAGATGATCGATGGTCGCGGCCACGGCTGCGTCTGCCACCGCACTCAGCCAGGCCGTGGTATCGCGGGCGGTAAAGACCCGGGCGAGATCGGCCAGCGCCGTCAGGAACGCCACCTTGCGCTTGGCGCGCCGCAGCCTTGCCATGACCTCGCCTTCGCCCGGTACAGCACCGGATGCATCGGGCCTCCAGGCCGTGCGCGCTTCTTCGATCGCGTCGAGGATCTGCGGCTCGATCGGCGCCGAGACAGCATCGAGCAGCAGCGACGGTTTCAGGTTGGCGAGATCGCGCAGATAGGGGGAAAGCGTGAAGGCGGAGAGCACGAAGCTCCGCACGGGGCCATCGGCCGCAAGATGCTCGGCAAGCGCCGGCTCCTGTTTCGTCAGGTCTTTCAGCAGCGCATTGGCCGCCTTGAGCTCCGTCTGGTTCAGCGGACGGATCACGCCCTCTGCCACATCGGACAATCTGCTCGTCCTGCCGTTCCCCATCAGCGTCTCCTCTCCCGGTCGAGATTTCTAGCGAATCTCAAACCGGGTCAGGTTACGGCTTCAGTCCGGGAAAAACCATGGTCGCCGTCAGGCCGGGATGATCGGGATCACTGCGCGTGTCGGACAGCACAAGTCGCCCACCATGCAGCGCCATGATCGCCTCCACAAGCGACAAGCCCAGTCCGGTGCCTGGCTTCGACCGGCTCTTGTCGAGGCGCACGAAGCGCTTCACCACTTCGGCGCGCTTGTCTTCGGGCACGCCCGGCCCCTGATCCGAGACGGCAATCTCCACGCCATCGGCCCCGCGCGACACACGCACGCGGATCTCCGAGCCCTCGGCACCCTGGCTGCCATATTTGATGGCATTGTCGATCAGGTTGGAGATCGCCTGCCCCACCAGTTCGCGATTGCCGCGCACGGAAAGGCCCGGCGACATCTCGCAAATCATGGCCTGGCCCGCCTCCTCCGCCACCGGCTCGTAGAGTTCGGCACTGTCGGCGGCAATTGCCGAGATGTCGATGTCGGACAGTTCTGCCGCTATCGAGCCTGCTTCCACCCGCGAAATCATCAAAAGCGCATTGAAGGTACGGATGAGCTGATCGGATTCGCCGATGATTGTCTCGAGCGCTGCCTTGCGGGCATTCGCATCATCCTCGTTCAGCGCATCGGCCGCCTTGTTGCGCAATCGCGTCAAGGGCGTCTTCAGGTCGTGGGCGATGTTGTCGGAGACCTGGCGCAATCCCTCGTTCAGCTGTTCGATCCGCCCCAGCATGCCGTTCAGCGAGGACGACAGCCGGTCGAACTCGTCGCCCGATCCTGACACGGGAAGGCGTTGCGAGAGGTCACCCGCCATGATCTTCTGGCTTGCCGCCGAAACTCGATCGATGCGTTTGAGCGCATTGCGGCCGATCGCAAACCAGATGACGACCGCGCCGACGCCCATGATGAGAAGCGCCACCATCAGCGCCTGGCGGACGAGCAGCCTGAGCTTGCCCGGTTCGCCGAGATCGCGACCGACAAGCACCCGGATCCCGTTTTCGAGCACGAAGACATGGCCCGTCGCCAGGTGACGCTTCACGGCGCCACTGTCGGTATAACGCTGGTAGCGGAAGGGGAAGTTGGTCCAGCCCTCCTCGTCGAAGACGCCGGGCTGCAGCGAGGCGACGTTGCCGGCGAGGATCTCGCCGTTGGGGCTCGCGATCACATAGAGGTTGGCGCCCGGCTGCCGGGCGCGGCGCTCCATGGTCCGAAGCAACTGGTTGATGCCGCCGCGCTCGAACGCGCCCTGGATCTCGGTCACCTCCTGGCGCAGCGCATCGCGTGTCTGGTTGTTGAGGATGCGCTCGGCAAGCCCCGTCACGTAAAAGACGAGGAAAGCGGCGCAGAGCGCGAAAAGAATGATGTAGAGCGCAGACAGCCGGACTGCCGTGGACTTGGCCAGCACCCCGAGACGGGACTTCAGCTGCATGTCAGCCTTCGTCCTTGATCATGTAACCGGCGCCACGCACCGTCTTTAAGAGCGGCCGATCGAAATCCTTCTCGATCTTCGAACGCAACCGCGAGACATGCACGTCGATGACATTGGTCTGCGGGTCGAAGTGATAGTCCCAGACGTTTTCGAGCAGCATGGTGCGGGTCACCACCTGCCCGGCATTCTTCATCAAGTATTCCAGCAGGCGGAATTCACGCGGCTGCAGCAGGATCTCCTTGCCCGCGCGTTTCACCTCGTGGGAGAGACGGTCGAGCTCGAGATCGCCGACGCGGTAAACCATGTCCTGCTCCGGCTTGCCCTTGCGGCGGCCAAGCACCTCGACGCGCGCCAGCAGTTCGGAAAAGGCATAGGGCTTCGGAAGATAGTCGTCTCCACCGGCCCGCAACCCGGTGACGCGGTCATCGACCTGGCCGAGTGCCGAGAGGATCAGGACAGGCGTATCGATGCCGCGCTTGCGCAGCTCGCTGATGACGGAGAGACCGTCGCGGCGCGGCAGCATGCGGTCAACGACCATCACGTCATAAGCATTTTCGGTGCCCATGAAGAGCCCGCTTTCGCCGTCGCTCGCATGATCGGCGACGATGCCGGCCTCGCGAAAGGCCTTGGTCATATAGGCTGCAGCTTCCAGGTCGTCTTCGATGACAAGTATCTTCATGTGCGCGACATTAGCCTCGGCATCCGTCACCGTATAGACGGTTTCGCCGGACTTCGGCTGTCCGTGTTCCGCGATCCCCATGCTTTGTCCTTTCCTGACACGCAGCGGTCGCAACCGCCGGAAACGACAAAGGGCGCCACCGGTCCTCGACCGCCGGCGCCCTTCGTCACATCGCAATCAGCCCTGGTTGATCGGTAGAGCCACGAAGCGGCTGCCGCTATCCGATTCGACCTGGAAGAGCGCCCGGGTCCGGCCGTCCTTCTTCGCCTGCTCCAGAACCTTCTGGACGTCGGCGGCCGAAGAAACCTCCTGGTTGTTGACCGAGGTGATCGTCTCGCCGGCCTTCAGGCCCTTGTCGGCGGCATCGCTCGACGGATCGACGTCGAGGATGGCAAGCCCCTTGCCGCCATCGGCAGGACGAACCGAGAGGCCGAGGCCCGACAGTTCCTGCTCTGCTTCCGGCGCAGGTGCTGCATCGTTCTCCGTGCCGGCGCTCGCAGCCTGGTCGGCCGGCAGTTCGCCGAGCTTGACCTTGACTTCGGTCGCCTTGCCGTCACGCCACAGTGTCACATCAACCGTGGTATCCGGTGCAAAGGCGGCGATGCGGCGGGCCAGATCACGGGGATCCTTGACCGGGTCGCCATTGACTGCCGTCACGACGTCGCCCTGCTTGATGCCGGCGGCTTCCCCCGGAGAGCCGGCCTGGGGCGCGACGACAAGCGCACCAGAATCTTCGGCAAGACCGAGGCTGTCTGCAATATCCTGCGTCACCGGCTGGATCTGCACACCGAGCCAGCCGCGCGACACCGTACCGGTCTCCTTCAGCTTGGCGATGACATCGGTCGCAACCGAGGCCGGAATGGCGAAGGCGATGCCGACATTGCCGCCGGAGGGCGAGAAGATCGCGGTGTTGATACCGACGACTTCACCGTTCAGGTTGAAGCCGGGGCCGCCCGAGTTGCCACGGTTTACAGCCGCGTCGATCTGCAGGTAGTCGTCATAGGGACCGGATCCGATGTTGCGGCCACGGGCAGAAATGATGCCGGCGGTGACCGTGCCACCGAGACCGAAGGGATTGCCGACAGCGACGACCCAGTCACCGACGCGGACCTTCTCGTCGTCCGCAAACTTCACGTAGGTGAACTTGGTGTTCGGCGAGTCGACCTTGAGCAGGGCCAGATCAGTACGGCTGTCCTTGCCGACGAGCTTGGCGTCGTACTCCTTGCCGTCGGTCATCACGATGGTGAAGGCGGAGCCGTCGTTGATGACGTGGTTGTTGGTGACGATATAGCCGTCTTCGGAGATGAAGAAGCCGGAGCCCTGAGCGGTCGGGCGCAGGCGTTGCGGACCACGCTCGGCGCGCGGGCCGCGATCACGAGGACCTTCCATGCCGGGGCCACCAAATTCGCGGAAGAAGCGTTTCAGCGGGTGATCGTCAGGCAGGTCGTCGAAGCTGCGGCCACCAAAATTGAAGGAGAAGTTGCTCTCGTCGCTCGACGCCGGCTGGACGTTCGACTGGACGCGTACGGAGACAACGGCCGGCAGCACGGCTTCAACGACATCGCCGAAGCTCGGCACCTGGGGCGCGTTGACTTCGACGGGAGCAGCAAGCGCCGGAACGGCGGCGAAGGGAGCAGCCGTCACCAGCATCATGGCGGCAAGGCCGGCGGCGGTGGAGGTCTTGAGGATCGTCTTGACGGAGCGACCTTTAAATTCAGACATGGGATCTACCTTCATCTGTTCTTCTGACTGGAGCCGCCGGACAACCCGGCGGTGGGAAGCGGTGGATGAAGAGAGATATAGGAGCCGTCACGTTACGGCGAACTGTACGGCAGATGAATTCTTGGTAATCTTTGGCTCCATTTGACCCGGCTTGAGACCATTGCTATCTTCCGTATTACAAACGGAGCAAAAAGCGATGTCGAAACAGCCATTGTCAGATCCGATCACACTTCGGTTGCCGCTTGATCTTATTGCCGAGATAGAAGCCGTGGCCGGTGCCTGCGAGCGCAGCCGCAGCTGGGTCATGGTGCGAGCTTTGAAAGCCTATATGGCGCAGGAAGGTCGTGAAATCCGGGAGCTTGCCGAGGCACGAAAGGCCGTTGCCAGTGGTGAAGGAACGGACGCTGAAGAGGTGCTCATCGAACTCGCCACCATCACCAAGGGTGCCGCGGCGTGAAAGTCATCTTCTCTCCCGATGCCAGAGCGTATGTGGCGCGGGAAGCGGCCTATCTTAGAGAGCGCCACCGGGCCGGTGGTGAGCGATTTCTCCACGACGTGAAGCAGTTTGTTACTGCACTCAGGCAGTTCCCCTCCATGGGGCAGGAAGCGACCGATCTCCCCCTTCGAGGTTTGCGCCGGTTCGTGCTGGGAGACTATCTCATTCACTACGAGGTTGGCGCTGAGGCGATCGTTATCCTGACAATCCGCAACGGACGTGAGCGCCCCCCGGAATTGCCTCTGGACGACGATGAAGACTTCGAAGAGCGTTGATCACTCCCGCTCAAGCAACTTGCCCAGCCGCGCTTCCTCTTCCGCCGAAAGCTTCGCCACCGGCTGCACCGACCTCCTGCGCGTATAGACGACGGCGACGATCAGACCGATAATCGCGAGTGCCGCCGGCGCCCCCCAGAGACCGATCGTGCGGATGCTGAGCCGTGGCTTCAGAAGCACGAACTCCCCGTAACGCGAGACGACATAGTCGAGCACCTGCTCGTCCGTATCCCCGCCGACCAGCCGCTCACGCACCACGACACGCAGGTCGCGGGCGAGTTCGGCGTTGCTGTCGTCAATCGACTGGTTCTGGCAGACCATGCAGCGCAGCTCGGCGGAGAGCGCACGCGCCCGCTGTTCGAGCGCGGGATCGGCGAGAACCTCGTCCGGATTGACGGCAAAGGCGTGCATGGGGGTGAACAGCAGTGTGAGAACCAGCAAAAGGCGCCGCACCGTCAGACTTGCCCGCCCCTCATCCGGCTGCCGCCACCTTCTCCCCGCAAGCGGGGAGAAGGCCGAAGCCACAAGCGCCTGCCGTCCCCTCTCCCCGCTTGCGGGGAGAGGGCCAGGGTGAGGGGCAATTTCTTTGATCCACGCCATCACTCCGCAGCCTCCAGCGTCGGCTTGGCCGCAACCTTGGCCCGCTTCGGCGCGCCGACGCGCAGTCTGCGATCGGAGAGCGAGACAATACCGCCTGCCATCATCACGATCGTGCCGTACCAGATGCAAAGGATCCACGGCTTCCACCAGATGCGCACGACGATACCGCCATCCGCCATCGGGTCACCCAGCGACACGTAGAGCTGGCTGAAGCCGAATGTGACGATGCCGGCTTCCGTCGTCGGCATCTGGCGGGCCGTATAGAGCCGCTTCGACGACCAGACATCGGCCACTTCAACGCCACCGTCGCGGATGGTGAAATGCCCCTGGTCCTCGGTATAGTTCGGTCCGGTCGCCGCGCGGATACCGTCAAAGGTCACGACATAGCCTCCGGCTTCCGCCGTCATGCCGGGCTTCATCTCGACCACGGTCTCCGTCTCGAAGGTAGTGACGGCCACGACGCCGAGCACGGTGACGCCGATACCGAAATGGGCCAGCGCCGTGCCGAAGGCTGAGCGCGGCAACCCCTTGAAGCGGCTCCAGGCGGTCGAGAGCGGATGCTTGCCGAAGCCTGCACGATACCAGAGGTCTGCAATCGCCCCGCCCATGACGAAGAAGGCGAGCGCGAGGCCACCCACCGCCATGACAGGTCCGCCGTTCTGGGCGTACCAGAGGCCAAGCCCGAGAACGAGCGAAAGGGCCGCCGCCACGTAAAGCCGCTGCAAGGCGCCGAGAAGATCGCCACGCTTCCAGGCGAGGAACGGCCCAAAAGGCACCGCCAGCAGAAGCGGGATCATAAGAAGCCCGAAGGTGATGTTGAAGAAGGGCGGACCGACCGAAATCTTCTCGCCTGTCAGCGTCTCAAGCAACAGCGGATAGAGCGTGCCGATCAGCACCGACGCGGTCGATACCGTCAGGATCAGGTTGTTGAGGACAAGCGCACCTTCGCGCGAGATCGGCTGGAACAGGCCACCGGCCTTGAGCATCGGTGCGCGCAGCGCAAAGAGCGTGAAGGCGCCACCAATGAAAATGACGAGAATGCCGAGGATGAAGACCCCGCGTGTCGGGTCGGTTGCGAACGCATGCACCGAGGTGAGCACGCCCGAACGCACCAGGAAGGTGCCGAGCAGCGACAGCGAGAAGGCGATGATGGCAAGCAGCACCGTCCAGATCTTCAGCGCATCACGCTTCTCCATGACGAGCGCCGAATGCAGAAGAGCAGTGCCCGCGAGCCAGGGCATGAAGGAAGCGTTTTCGACGGGATCCCAGAACCACCAGCCGCCCCAGCCGAGTTCGTAATAGGCCCAGTAAGAACCCATCGAGATGCCGGCGGTCAGGAACACCCAGGCCGCCAGCGTCCAGGGCCGCACCCAACGCGCCCAGGCGGCATCGATGCGGCCGTCCATCAGCGCTGCAATCGCGAAGGAGAAACAGACCGAGAAGCCGACATAACCGAGATAGAGCAGCGGCGGATGGATCGCGAGGCCGATGTCCTGCAGGACCGGGTTGAGATCCTGACCCTCCGCCGGGATTGGCGACAGTCGGATGAAGGGGTTCGACGTCAGGAGAATGAAGAGCGTGAAGGCCGTCGTGATCCAAGCCTGAACCCCCAGCACATTTGCTTTCAGCCGATCCGGCAGATTGGTACCGAAGAAGGCGACCATGGCGCTGAAGAAGGCGAGGATCAGCACCCAGAGGAGCATCGAGCCTTCATGGTTCCCCCAGACGCCGGAGACCTTGTAGATCATTGGCTTCAGGGAGTGGGAGTTCTCATAGACGTTCTGCACCGAGAAGTCGGAAACGACATAACCGTAAGTGAGGACGGCAAAGGAGAAGGCGACCAGCAGAAACATCGCGTAGGTGCCGGTGGTCCCCACCGCCATCATCGCCGCATCGCCGCGCCGTGCGCCGATCACCGGCAGGACGGAGACGACGAGACAGGTGGCGAGCGCCAGGACGAGAGCATAATGGCCGAGCTCGATGATCATTGGATCTTTTCCTTGCCGCTCAGTTCAACCCCTTGCGCTTCCAGACGATCCGCGACGTCCTTCGGCATGTAGGTCTCGTCATGCTTGGCGAGAACCGTATCGGCGACGAAGACCTTGTCCATGCCTTCGAAACGTCCCTCGGCGACCACGCCCTGCCCCTCCCGGAAAAGATCGGGCAGGATACCGGTATAGGTCACGGGCAGCTGGCTCAGCGTGTCGGTCACGGTAAAGGTGATCGTCGAGCCTTCACCACGCACCACCGAGCCCGCTTCCACCAGCCCGCCCAGGCGGATGCGGGTGCCCGGCTGCACGTCGGATTGGGCCAGATCCGCCGGAACGTAGAAATAGGCGATCGACTGGCCGAAGGCGAACATCACCAAGAGCACGGCGGTCAGAATGAAACCCATGCCACCGCCGATCACGGCCAGGCGTTTCTGTTTGCGGGTCATTGGCTCACCTCCTCAACATCAAGGCCGAGTTCCCTCGCCATGGCGAGCAGTTGCTGGCCCTCGGCGCCTGCGGCCGGGAAGGTCTTCAGCCCTTCCTGCAGCGCGGCTTCCGCCCGTTCCTTGTCCTTCAGCATCGCATAGGAGCGGACAAGCCGCATCCAACCTTCGAAATTGTTTGGATCTTCCTTCAGGCGCGCATCGAGGCTCGCCACCATGCCGCGGATCATCTCGCCGCGATCAGCTTCCGACATGGTTCCGGCATTGGCAACGTCCTCGGCCGTCGGGTTGCCCGGGGCTGCGGGGTTCTGAGCCTGTGCCTCACCGTCCGGCCCCGTCTGCGCCGGCTGATTGGCAAGCGGCACGCCGGCGCTGTTGGCCGCAATATGCTGGTTGACCAATGGCATCCAGGGGGCCGTGGGCGGCGAGGCCTTGGCGATGTTCTGGAACGCGGTCAGCGCCTCGGCGCGACGGCCGGACTGCTCGAGCGCGAGCGCCAGATAAAAGTCTGCGCGCGGATTATTGGGTTCGAGCTTCAGCGATGCCTGGAAGGCCATCTGGGCGTCATCGGTGACGATCCCGTCATTGCGCAGCACCAGCGTTTCGCCCAACCCGTTCATCCGGTCGGCATCGGGGCCGAGAATGCGGATCGCGTTGCGATAGGCGAGTTCGGCATCCGGCAGGCGACCGATGCGGAAATAAACGGGCGCCAGAACGTTCCAGCCATTGCCGTCGGAAGGATTGCTCGCCAGATGCTGCTCGACCTTGGCGACGAGCAGATCGACATCGTCGCCGGGATTTTCCATGCGTGCGGCAAGCGGCGCATCGGGTGTGCCCGGGCTTCCGATTTCCAGATAGCCGGCAAGCCCGATCACGGGAAGACAGAGCAGGATGAAGGCCTGCGACCAGGTGTAGCGACGGCGGGCGGACGAGTTTGCCGCGCCATCGGACGGCTCGCTCCCCTCTCCCGCTTCGCCCACCTTTTCGCGGGCGGCGATCGCGAGCAGCCGACGGCCGATTTCGGCGCGCGCATAGTCGGCATCTTCCGCCGAGATCAGGCCTTGCGCCTTGTCCCGTTCCAGCTCGCGCAACTGGTCGCGATAGACCGCCGCCTCGCCTTCGTCATAACGCGTCGCCCGGGCCGAGGCCCGCAGCAAGGGGGACAACAGGACGACGGCAACAAAGACCGTCAGCAGCGCGGAGATGATCCAGAACAACATGAAACTCAATTACGGCAAGGACAGGTGCTTTCCAACAGCCAAACCTCCCCTGACGCAAAGTTGAGGCGTTTGGCCGCAAGAATTCTCTAAGCCTGCATAACCCGCCCAGCCTTGACCCAAGTCAAGTGGAAAGAGCTCAAGACTGCTGCTGTGTGGGCGTGATCGTGAACTGCAGCCCCATCGTGGCCAGTATCTTGGCCAATGTTTCAAACTGTGGTTTGCCGTTCTTCGACAGGGATTTGTAAAGGCTGCCCCTGTTCAGCTGCGCCTGTTCCGCCACACCCGCCAGCCCGCCAGCCTGCGCCTTGGCAACGTGACGCAGGGCCTCCTGGAAGAGCTCCATGTCACCACTTTCAAGGAACTCCGCCAGATAAATGGCTGCATTCTCCGGGTCCCGCAGCAGCTCTTCATAGCGGTCGAAATCGAACGGTCTGCTCGGCTTGTTCACGGCTTCATCCTCTTGCGATAGTCCTCCAGATAGACCTTGGCCCTTTCGAGCGTCCGCCTCTGATCTTTCTTCGTCGCGCCTGCCAACAACAGAACCACCGTATTTCCAAGGACCGTGTAGAACACGCGGTAACCGGCTCCGGCATGGATCCGCATTTCAAAGATGCCGTGCGCACCTGCCAACGGTTTCCAATCGCCGAAATTACCCAATGATGCGCGGCGGATGCGGGCCAAAATTTGGGTTCTGATTTCGGAACTGGCAATCGCATCGAGCCACGCCTGGAAAGGCGCCTCGCCATCCTCGGTCAGATACACCTCGATCTCAAAGCGCGTCATTTTCGCAGTGTACGCCAAAGCATACACTTTAGGAAGACGATTCGGATGACTTCGCTAGAAGGCAAGCGGCAAGGGATGCGGGTCCGCCTGCGCCTCAGCTCAGCGGCGTCCAGGTGCCGTTCGAGTTGCGGCAGGCCGCGCCGCGAGCCTGCAGTTCGCGGCCGCTGCGATATACCTTGTGGGTGAACTGCCTGCAGTTCTGCTGGCCGACCTGGTAAGGGGCGGCTGCAACAACCTCACCACGCACCTCACCGCCTGCCCAGGTCACGGGCTGGCCACCGGGGGCCGCCTCGAGCGCGCGGTATTCCGCTTCGAGCGCGCGCTGCGTTTCGCTGCGCGAGAGTTCGACGCCCGTGCGCGAGACAATGCCGCCCTGAAGCGCCGCAATATAGACGGCGGAATTGGCTGTCGCCGTGCGGCCGCCGCCCGAAGTGGTGCAGCCCGCAAGCGCGAGCGACACGAGGCCAGTGGCTGCAAGTATCCCGAAGTGCTTCACACCCATCAGACCGTTCCAAGTCCCGTCGATTTCTGTCGTCGAGGCCAACCTGTTCGCGCGAAGCGGATGACGGCCTTCGACCGGCTCAAGGCCGTCTTATACACCTATGTAATTTCACAGGAAAATCAATCACGCAGTGTCCTTGGTCACAGCTGGTAGGATCAACTGTGCGCGAAGCCCCCCAATGCCGGCGCGCGACAGGCCGAAAGACCCCTGATATTCCCCCGAAATCTCCTTGACGATCGACAGTCCGAGCCCCGTACCGGGCTTGCTCTCGTCGAGCCTTCGGCCGCGCTTCAGCGCCTCGCCTATCTGGTCGGGAGCAAGCCCCGGCCCGTCATCCTCGACCACGATCTCGATCCAGCCGCGCCGGCCGTCGGTCACGTCGTCGTCACGGGTTGTCATCACGGCCTTGGTGACCACCTTGGTGCGGGCAAAGCGGGAGGCGTTTTCCAGAAGGTTGCCGATGACCTCCTCGACATCCTGCTGCTCCATCGCAAAGGTGAGGTCCGGCGCGACATCGAGTTCGAAGAGTATATCGGCGTTCAGCTTGCGCATCACCCGCGCCAGCCGCTCCATGACCGGCTGCGCCTCGGTGCGGGCCAGCACACTGTCGCGCTGGGCGGCAATCCGCGCCCTGTTCAGATAGGAGCTTACCTGCGCCTGCATGGCCTCGGCCTGGGTCGCGATGACTTCGGCCTGATTTTTCTCCAGGGTGCGCGCCTCGTTCAAAAGCACGGCGATCGGCGTTTTCAGGGAATGGGCGAGATTGCCGACCTGCATGCGGGCCCGCTCGACAATGCGGCGGTTGCTGTCGATCAGCGCGTTGATCTCGTTGGCAAGCGGCTGAACCTCGCTCGGGAAATCACCTTCGATCCGCTCGGCCTCGCCTCGCCGGATGCGCTCCAGCGCCCGGCGCGCGCGGTCGAGCGGCTTCAGGCCATAGAGGATGGCAAGACCGTTGACGATCAGCCCGCCAATGCCGACCACGGCGAGCGCGGCGTAGAGACGGCTGGTGAAAAAGGCGATCTCGTCCTCGACCACCTGCAGGTTGCCCGAGACCCGGAAGCGTGCCGCCCGTCCCTGGTCGTCGAGCACCACTTCGGTTTCGGCAACACGGATGTGGTTGCCGACATCATCGGTCATTTCGTAATAGCGTTCGTAGTTCTGGTCGAAAGGCGTCGCTTCCACGTCGGGAACGGCAAGGTTCGCGACCCCGAGCGAGGCGGAGGCGAGCGGTGCCGTGGCATAGTTGCCGAGCGGCTCGACCAGCCAGTACCAGCCCGTCGCGGGCTGGGAGAACCTGAGGTCACCCAGCGCCGGCGAACCGGTCAGGCTGTCGCTGTCGCCGATCGAAACGGAGTTGACGACGTTATAGAGCTGGGCACGCAGGAGATTGTTGAAGCCGCGTTCGACGCCCTGACGATAAAGGGCTGAAATCGCTACCGCAATCGTCACCAAGGCCAGCGCCGACCAGAGCGTGGCAAGGATCAGGACGCGCGCAGTGAGCGAGCGGATCCTCATTTCGCCGGGGCTTGGATGCGATAGCCGAGGCCGCGCACGGTTTCGATCATGTCGATACCGAGCTTCTTGCGCAGACGACCGACAAAAACCTCGATCGTGTTGGAATCGCGGTCGAAATCTTGGTCGTAGAGATGCTCGACCAGTTCGGTGCGCGATACGACTTCGCCCATGTGATGCATCAGATAGGACAGAAGCCGGTATTCGTGCGAGGTGAGCTTCAGCGTCACGCCTTCAACGGTCGCCTTGGAGCTCTTTGTGTCAAGCCGCACGGGTCCGCAGACGATCTCTGAGGATGCATGGCCTGCCGCCCGGCGGATCAGGGCGCGGATGCGGGCAAGCACTTCCTCGACATGAAAAGGCTTGGTGACATAGTCGTCGGCGCCTGCGTCGATGCCGGCCACCTTGTCCGACCAGCGGTCGCGGGCCGTCAGGATCAGCACCGGCATGACACGGCTTGCCGCGCGCCATTTCTCCAGCACGGTTATACCGTCCATCTCGGGAAGGCCGATGTCGAGGATAACAGCGTCATAGGGTTCGGTTTCGCCGAGGAAATGGCCTTCCTCGCCATCGAAAGCCTTGTCGACGACATAGCCCGCTTCCTGCAGGGCCTCGACGAGCTGGCGGTTCAGATTGACATCGTCTTCGACGACGAGAATGCGCATGCGATTACCCCTCGGTGCGGAAAGCTCTTCAATCCCGGAGGCAGGTCACTCGGCGACCCGCATCGTGACCTTGCGCGGCCGCTCGTTGCCATTGCCCGGCACGAGCACGACGATCACGCATTCACCGCCCGATTCGTGCACGGAAAGCAACTGCCCGCCGACTTCGGCGACCACGCGTTCCGCGGCTTGCCTGCAATCCGCCGCCACGGCATCGCCTCCCGTCGCCGGCAAAGCCGCCACGGTCACGGCCAATGCCAGGCCCGTGTATTTCATGAAAGATGCCATTGCTGCTTCTTCTTGGATGACGTCCACTTTGGCAAATTATGTACCGCAAGGCGTCTGAATGGCAAATGAATGCGTGGCGAGAGGGTAGAGATCATGCCCGTCCTACCGTCATTTCTCCCCATGTATCAGTGTCTGTGATCGACCGGTCAGTTCGCCCAGACGCTTCTCAGCCCTGGCGCTGGATGCAGCTTCGAGGAGTTGCGGCCAGTTGTCAGGCGGATTGCCAACGTCGAGCATCGCTCGAAACACTGCGTAGGCATCGCTGCGCGATCCATAGCTGCGCAACGTGTTTGCATCGTTGACCCAGGCAAACACCAGTACGCGCGCGGTCGAATTGTATCGGAAAAACAACCGAAAGCGCCCATTGCCGAATTTCGCCCGAAACCAGTGTTTGCGCTCGGATCCCAGGGTCCCGCCCTGCCGAAAGACAGGCAAGGTTGGATCAGCCGGAATGCTCTCGAACACGAGTTTTTCCAAGGCGGCCAAAAGCTTGAAATTGGCACCACTTTTGAACGTGTCAGGCTTCTTCAGCGCCTCATTCTCTACAGCCAGGGTCAGTCGTTCGAGCTGGTCGAGAAACAAGGGATGCGCCCGAATGATCCAGCCCTTGACCGTGTCCATGTCTCAAAGCTCGACATCGCCGTCGATGGGAGCGTCGAGGTCGACATCGGCGCCGTGCGTGAGTGCGGCGATGCGATCACGAAGCCCGGCAGGAAGCTCGACAAAAGCATCCCCCGGACGAGCGGTCATATCCTTAGCAAGGAGATCAAGAAAACCCTCCAAGGCCGGATCGTCCTGCTCGTCATCGTCCCGCTCGACATAGACCCTGTTCTTTTCGTCCAGGCTGAACGCGATGCGCCCGCCGTAACCGACCCCAAGCGCCTCTCGAATTGGCTTCGGGATCGTGGTCTGTCCCTTATCGGTGATCGTGCTCACCTTGCGTAAAATCTTGTTCATCGTGCCGGCCCTATTTGGCGACACAAAGTAATGCAAATTCCTTACTTGGTAAAGATCGGCACAGGATGCCCTCACCCACCCACACCCTTCGTCGCCGTCAGCCGGCCGTAGAGCGCGAGCAATCCTCCGACCGTGCCGGCAAGCGCCGTCAAGGCCTCGGCGATTTCCGCCTGCTCGGCGCCGCCGAGTTCCAGTCCGGCCCGGCCGAGAAGCGGGGCGGCAATGGCGATCAGGGCGCCCCAGACGGTCTTCGACTGGTACCAGGGTTTCATCTCCAGCATGTCATCCTCCTGTTGAATGGTTTTCAATCGACGGGAACCAGCGCCTCGAGCGGCATGCCCGCTGCCAAGCGGCCGAGTTGGCGGATGCGAAGGTCAAGCGCCGTCTGCGGCACGCCGAAATCTGTCAGTTCATCGGCACCGGCATAGGTCCAGGCGGGCTTGGCCACCTCGACCACCCGAAGCACGGTGGCACCATCAAGGATCTCCAGACGGTAGCGCTCCTCCGCCTCGTCAAGCGGCACTTCGCCCTCCGTCCAGCCATCGGCCTCGATGCGGCTGCGCCTAATCCAGCTGATTGCGAGATCGCCTGCGGCCTGCCGCAGCACCTTCGCATGCACCGGCGAAAGCGGCGTCTCAGCCCGCAATCCGCCGGCAAAGACATGTGGCCCCGAAAGCTCGGTCACGAGCCCCATCGGCTCGAGGATCCAGTTCTGCGCCGCCCCGCGTTCGGCATTTATGAGCCCCAGCGGCCGGACCGCTTCGTCGAGAGCCACGATCTCGGCCCCGGCTGCGGCACCGGCCGCCATGGCGTCCTCAGTGCCGCCCAGCCCGCGCAAGAGGCCCGTCAGCCTGAAGCGTCCGACCACGATCTCCGCGGCTTCGACAAAGCCGATGACCTCCCAGCCGCCGGTATTTGCCCGGACCGCGATCCGGTTCGCGCCGGAGAGAACCGCCATGCGGCTCGCCGAGGCAAAGGCTCCGCCGAGCACCTCGACCACCAGGGCATTCGCCCCATCGAAGCGCCCGACAGGGCCCGGGAGGAGCGGCTCCACAAGCCGCCCAAGGGTCGCCGGCCGATCCAGCGTCAGCCGCAGCCGATAGCCCTCCTGTTCCGGAGAGCTCGATACCGCAAGCCGCCGCCAGGGACGGCCAAAGGCCGTCACACTTGCGTCACCGGCATGGCTTGCACCCTCCAGCCTCGGCAGATCGAGAAACTGCACGATCGGCGCAAAGCCGGCCGCACCGCCACCGTCGACCACCCGTCCGGGTTCAACCACCGGCACGGGTGCGGAGACCTTGCCGGCAAAGGCCCTCAGCGTCAGACGCCGCTCGAAGCCCTCGTCGATGCCCTGCACCAGAAACCGCCCCTCTGGTCCTTCCGGAAAGCGCAACACGTCTCCCGGCTCGATCGCGATCTCCTGCGGACCGAGCGCCAGCTGAACCGTGCGCCGCGCCAGCCGGTTGTCACGCAGCCAGCCCTCGGCGGCGGCGAGCGCCGTCTCCTCGGGCATCGCCGCAGGCAGGTCGCGGGCCAGCTGCCGATCGGTCGCCGCTTCCACCTTGCGCGAGCGCACGCTCGCCTCGACATAATCCGCCGCCGGGTCGTAGAAGGTCACCAGTGCCTCGGAGGCGAAGTCACTGTCATGGCCGCGCGTCTCGCTCCAGAGCGGGCGATCGGCGATGTCGGCAAGCACCGAGATCTCGCATGCAGCCAGGCTCGCCGTCGGCCGGGTGCGGAATTTCAGCCGTCCGGCGTCCTCGATCACGTCGATCTGGAAAAGGTCGAGCAAGGGCTCGATCAGGTCGCGCGCCGAGGTCAGATCCCCCTTCACATAGCCGCCGAGATCGCCCGCCACTTCCGATACGTCGAAATCGGAAAAGCCATGATCCCTGAGGATCGCCGCAATCGTGTCGGCCAGTGTCGCCGTACCCAGCCGGCCATTCAACCAATGCCCCGTGCGCCAGTTTGATCCGTCCGCCCAGAGCGCCATGTTCTGCGGAAAGGCCGGATAGGGCCGCGCGTCCCAGGTCCAGGCATAGACATGCGAAGGATCAACCATGCCTGATGGGAGGAAACTGCCGGTCCAGTGAGCAAGATGAGCCTCCAGAAAGCGGCGCTGCTGGCTGTCGCTGCGCGCACCCGCAGAGAAGTAAGGCCTTCCGCTCTCGGCCGACTTGGCATCGACGAAGATGTTCGGCTGGTTCGCCCCCTTGTCGACCGCGCCACAACCGACTTCGGTCATCCAGAAGGGTTTCATGCCTGGTATCCAGGCCGTCGGGCTCGCCTGCTCGACGCCGCCGATCCGGTTGAAATGCGGGTTCTCCCACCAGGATTTGAGATCCTTGAACCTGAAGACCCAGGGCTTGCCATAGGCGCCATCGGTAATCGGCGTTCTTACCCGCGTCCGGCGGTCCGCTTCGCTCGCATAAAACCAGTCGAAGCCCTCGCCCGATGTCAGCGCCCGGGAAAATCCCTCGGCATCGTCGATGCCGGTGAAACCATCGGGGCTTTCCGCCTCGAGATCCTCGTCGCGCCAGTCGGCGAGCGGCATGTAATTGTCGATGCCGACGGCCGTAACATGAGGGCTCGCCCAGAGCGGATCGAGGTGAAAGAAGACGTCGCCCGAGCCATCCGCTGGCTGATGGCCGAAATACTCGGTCCAGTCCGCCCCATAGGAAATCGCCGTCCCGCCGCCGAGCAGACCCCGCACTTCACCGGCGAGCGCCACCAGCGCCTCAACGAAAGGAAAGGCATTGGCCTCGTCGCGCAGAGCAGTCAGTCCGCGTAGTTCCGAGCCCAGCAGAAAGGCATCGACCCCGCCGACAGCAGCGGCGAGCGCCGCATAATGCAGCACGAGACGGCGATAGCCGTCACCGCGATAGACGAAGCTCGAGACCTGCGCCCGCGCCGAGGCCGTCTTGTCGCTTCCGGGCGGATAGGCCGTGATCCGCCCGCGCCAGGGATAGGACGCCTGCTCGGCCCCGCCATAGGGGTCGGGCAAGCCGTTGCCTGAGGGAATATCCATCAGCACGAAGGGGTAGAGCGTCACCTTCAACCCGCGCGCCTTCAAATCGCGGATCGCCTCGATCACGCTTTCGTCGCTCGGCGAGCCGCCATAGGCCGGACCACCGCTGTGGCGCGACACCACATAGGCATCACCTCTACCGATGCCCGCAACACTCCAGGGTCGGCTCTCCTCGTTACGGTAGCCGACCTCGACCCCCGGCAACACGCGGCAGTCGCCAGCGCGCAAATCCGTGCCGAACCAGGCCACCACCAGCGCCACGCTTTCGAGATTAGGGCAAAGCGCCTGCAATTCGTCCAGTGAGGCCTGCCAATCCGTCGCCGCAACAAGCGTGTTGCGGTTCAGCCAGCGTTTCGCGCCCTCGCTCGGCGCATCCGAGATCCTGACCGTCGCATAACCGTGTTCCGTCGCGCCGGGGATCATCGTCACCGCCCGGATTTTCTCCTCCAGCGACCCGACGGGTCGGATGACCTCGAACTGGATGAGTGGAATGCGATTGCCGAAGTCATCGAGCGGCAGCCGCTCGAAGACGGCATAGGCAAGCCCGCGATAGGCCGGCGCATTGCCTGCCCCTTGCTTCGCCGCAATCAGCGGGTCGGCCGGCTGATTTTCAGTTCCGCGATAGACGCGCATCTCGACTTCGGTCGTGTCGAGTTCTCGCCCGTCCGCCCAGACCCGCCGCACGCCCGCGATCGGCCCCTCGCAGAGCCCAAGTGCCAGATTAGCATAGTAACGATAGGTCGTGGTGCGCGTGCCGCCGGAGGATTTGCCCCCGGTGCGCTCGGTCACCGTCTCTTCCTCGAAACGCGTCGCCCAGATCAGCGTGCCGCCCAGCCGCGCGGTGCCATAGAGCCTCGGAATGACAGTGCCTTCGCTGGCGCCGGAAATGCGCGCCGAGGACAGCCGGGCGCCGTTCACCTCACGCGTGCCCGACAACAGGCTCCGGTCGATCATGCTGCCGGCAAGTGCACCCGCCGCCTGGCCGATCGCCGCTCCGACCGGCCCGAAGACAGAACCGAGGGCAGCACCCGCCGCCTGCAGAAGAATGGTCGCCATCTTCAGATCCTTTCGGGGAAGCGATAGATGCCGGCAATCCTGCGCCGCCAGGCCGGCACGAGCGCCGAGAGCGTCACCGCCGATTGTTCATAGGCATGGATGAAGGCATCGGGCGGCCGTTGATCGCACGCGCACGTCTCCGACAACCGTGCCCCGTTGGCGTCCATCGCACCGCCACCGCCTTCCGGCGACAAGTAGGCCAGAATGCCCGCATGCTTCGCCGCCAGATGCGGCCGAAAACGAAACAGCACGAGATCCCCCGCCCGGCTCTCCGCAAAGGACGCAACCGCCAGAAAATGCCGCCCGGCCGCCTGGATCAACCGCTCCTCGCCCGCCCGCTCCGCCCAGTCGGGCTGATACGCCGGCACAGCCTCGGGCTCTTTGCCATAAAGCTCCCGCCAGATCCCGCGAACAAGCCCGAGACAATCGCAGCCCACCCCCTTTACCGATCCCTGATGCCGATAGGGCGTGCCGACCCAGGTCCCGGCAATCGCCAGGACGGATGTATTGACGGACATGGGGAGGCTCCGGATGGAAGGTAGGTTTGGAATGGACGAAGAGATCTGCGAAGAGCATCACCGCCATGGCTGCGATGAGCGCGCAACAGCATTTCCCCTCACCCTGAGGTGCCCTCGCCCAGCGAGGGCCTCGAAGGGTCGAGGTCAGATCTGCTGCAGAATCCTGCGAGGCTCCCGCTCTGCCGAGCTCCTCAGGATGAAGCCCGCCTCCTCGCGAGAGGCCCCTTCAACCATCACCAAATCCGTATTACAGTGTATTACGCTTGTACCGGAGGATCACGATGACCAAGCCACCTCTATCTGATCCGATTGCGCTCCGTATCCCCGAGGATGTCCTCGCCGATATCGACACGATCGCGCAGGCGACCGAGCGCTCGCGCAGCTGGGTTATCGTGCGTGCGCTCAGAACCTACCTCCAGCAGGAGGGGGCGGAGATCCTTGCGTATCGACAGGGCCTCGAAGAGGTGGCCGCCGGCCACGTGGAGGACATCGACCAGGTCCTCAAAGACCTTGAACGCATCGCATCCGACAAGGTCGCCTGATGCGCGTCGTCCTTTCGAAATCGGCAGCAAGCTGGCTTCGAAAGGAAATCCGGTATCTCCAGCAGAGAAGCCCGGCGGCGGCGAAAACCTTCATCGCACGGATCTCGGACGCGAGGCTCGTGCTTGGCGCGCATCCTGAAGCCGGCCCGGTTGCCAGAAGCCTGCCCGTTCCAGGCGCCAGAACCTTGGTCATCGGCGACTATCTGCTCGACTACGTTATCGAAGCCGACCGCATCGTCATCGTCACGATCCGTCACGGACGCATGCGACCTCCGGATCTGCCAGTAGACGCCGACTTTGAGGATTGAGGCGCGGAACCTTATCGTCTGGCGGCCCCTAACTCTTCCCCTCACCCTGAGGTGCCCGACCTCGTCGGGCCTCGAAGGGTCGAGGCAAAGAACTGTATCCTTCGAGGCCCCTGCTCACGCAGGGGCACCTCAGGATGAGGGCAGGGTAAAAGCAGCCCTCACCGATACAACACCCCGCCGTCATGGGTGCTGTCTCCGGTGACATAGGAATAGGCGAAGTCGCTGCCCGGCATATGCGGAAAACCGCGGAAATTCAGCGGGTTGCCAAAGATGGCTCGACAGGTAGCAAAACTCTTGTCACAGCCGACCGTCAGCGTAACGGCATCGCCCTCCCCCGGACGCGCCTCGAGCGGCAGCCACAGCCTCAGCGTCATCAGCCCACCCACAGCAGCGCTGCTCTCCTCGATCGCCAGCCGCTTGCCGGCAAGAGGCCCGTCGTCGAACCTCACATGCCCGAGCCGGAAATGCCCCTCGCCCACGCCCGGCAGGCCAGACACCGTCAGCCGGTCGGCCGCGAGGACCTCCGCGACGACGCCCGCCACCCTGCGGTTCGCCACGTCCATGTTGACCCGGCACCTGTCATCGCCGAGATCGGCGTCGCAGCGCCTGTTATAGATCCGCCCCTCGGCCTGCTGCAGGCGATGGGCAAAGCTGCGGAGCTCTGCCGAAAAGCCCGGTCCTGCGCGGCTCACCTCGCCGATTTCCTGCACCGTAAAAAGCGCGTGCTGCTCCATCGGTTCGTGCCAATTCACCAGGAAACACTCGACCCGCGCACCGTCGAAACGCCCGGCAGCGAGATCGGCTTCGGTGATCGCCTCGCTCGAAAAGCCACCGCGCACCTCGGCACCAGGCGCCGCAAGCCCGCTCGCACTGCTTGCCTCGGTCGCCGCAAATCCGGTGCCCGGTTCGAACACCGTGCCGGCGAAGACCAGCCGCTGGTCGTGTTCGGTAAACCCCAGTTGGAAGCCGTCGCGGCATGTGACGCGCCAGGCGCGGCAGAGCGTCGTCTCGCCGGTCGCGACATGGGCAGAAAGCGCTGCGGGAAGCCGTCTCATGGGATCACCTCGATCAACGGAATGGAGGGAATGCGCCCGGCCCGGAAGGCTTCGAGATCGATCTCGATCCTGTCGGTGTCGAAACGCACGGGCACGTCATAGTCGAAACCCGCCCGGATCTCCGTGCCCTCTCCCGGCATATGTCCCGCCGCAAACGTAACCATCCCGGTCGTCGCATCGACCGAAAACCCACCCGTTTGCTCCACCCCGTCAATCGCAACCCGAACCGATCCCGCCACCGGCTTCACCACCGGCCGCCGCTCCACCGCCGCGCCATCGCCATATGCCTTCACCAGCTGAAAAGCCGAGGTCTCACCATCGCCCGCCCCAATCCACTGGTCGAGCGGCGTCACAGCCTCACCGGGTCGCGCCGAATTGCCATCGACGGGATCGCGAAAGCGAAACCCATGCAGCTGTCCGCCGCGGGCCTCGAAGAATTCCAGCACCGCATAGAGATCGGCGACCGAGCGCACCGCGGTGCCGCCATCATAGCGGCGCCTCGAAAACCGCCAGCGCCGATTGCGCGCCTCGCGGCCATTGGAAAGCGAAACAATATCCGTCTGCCGCCCCGGCCCGCCGCTCGTCGTCAGCGACAGGCGTAACGGAAAACGCTGTTCGTGAAAGGCCATGGAAGGCTCCGTTCTGCAAAATTGTGGCGATGAGAATTCACAAGCGTCTGTCCGGTGACCCGCAGGGCTGACCACATCTGTCTTCGGCTGCGGTACACGGATCTGGAGGTCGTCGCCTGAGTGCAGGTCGGTCTGCAGACCGCGTTTGCTTGATTGCAGCTTCCGACGCCGGCCGCCCTTTCCTTCTCCCCGCCTGCGGGGAGAAGGTGGCCCGCAGGGTCGGATGAGGGGCAAGCCATTCCCTACTGCCTACTGCCTACTGCCTACTCGCTCCCCACTCACATCCCACGCCGTCCGCGCCCCACGGAGCGCGCCAGCATGGCCGTGATCTGCCCCTCGCTTCTGGCGAAACTCGCCGCATCGCTGGCCGTCACCTGGAAATGGATGACCGTCGTGCCACCGCCGCCCTCAGCTGCGACGCCGAGCGCGCCGTCCGCACCGCGTTTCAGCGGCAGGATCGCCTCCGCCCCGGCCTCGCCCATCAGCCCGGTCCCACCGGCCATCGGAAAGTAGGTGGGCGCCGCCACGACGCCGCCCTCGGCAAAGGGCGTGACCCGTCCCGGCACACCGCCTTGGGCAAAGGCGTTTACCCCGCCTCCGGACAGCGCCGATCCAAACCCGGAAGACAGGCTGCCGATCAGGCTGCCCGCCGCATTGCCGAGCATTGTCTCGAGCGGCTTTAGGCCTGAAGACAGCGCAATATCGGTCAATCGCAATCCGACCCCGCGCAACACCTCCTCCAGCCCCTTGCCGCCTGTCGTCGCGCCCTTGAGCGCCGAGGTCAGCGCCCGGCCGAAACTCGTCGAGCGGCTTTCGAGATCGTCGAGCACGGAAAGCGCTGCCGCCGCATCGAGGTCGACTGCGACCGAAAGTGTGTCGTCATCGGTCATGGAAACGTCCTTTCATCACAAGCATCAGCGACCCGGCCGCGCATCGCACTTTCCCCTCCCGCTGAAGAACCCGCGAAGCATAAACGCTCAAGGGCGAGGCCACTTCCGACTGCACCGCGCTTGCGTTAGACTGCGGCAGGGAGAACGAAAATGAACCGTATGCAATCGCTGATCGCCGAAAGGCTTGAACCTCGACACGCCTTGGCCGAGCGAGTTGTGGCAGCAATCGTGCGGGAGGCCGGTTCAGGCGGCATCGTTGTAACGCCCGTCGGCTCGCTGGCCCGAGGCGATTTTCGCATCCACTCTGATGTGGATCTTTTGGTGCGCGGTCCGTTATCACCCACGCGTCGCCTGCGGGTCGAACAAATCGTCGTCTCGCACTTGCGCGGAACCGATATCGCCTATGATTTGCTTTTCGAAGCTGATCTTGATCCTGCCAGGGTGGAAGAGCTCCTGCATGATGCCGTTCACGCTCGCTGAATTCTCCAGACTTTCTCCAAGGCTCGACCGTTGCGAACGGGAGCTTGGACAGCTGAGCGATTTCTTCGATCGCCACAGAAGGGATGTTCTGGCAGGAGATTGGGGCGCCGTCTCCGCTGTGTCTCTCGGCGTCCACAACGTCTACAACGGAATCGAAGACATTCTCATGAGCCTCGCGCGCGATCTCGATGGATCAGCCCCAAAGGGGACGACCCTTCATCAGGATGTCCTCGACCAGATGGCCTAAGAACTGGCGGGGCGCAGACCTCCCCTGCTGTCGCCTGACCTTCACATACAGCTCACAGAGCTCAAGGGCTTTCGCCACCTCGTTCGGCACAAGTATGGTTTCGATCTCCAACCCGAGAAAGTCGTCGACAATGTCGAGCGCCTGCAGCGCGTGTACCCGTCCTTCTCGCAGAGACTGATAGCACTGCACGATCTGCTCGCAAGTGGCAGCTCCTCACTCTGAAGAACTGTCGACGAGTGAGGGCGTGAAGTCCGCTTACCGGTCGCCGCCGCTCAATCCGGAAACTGCCGCATCAAAGCCTCCACCTCGCCACGCGACAGGCCGGCGGGCTCACCGAAGGCCCCCGCCATTGCCGCCAATTCCGTTAGGCTCAGGCCCCAGAAAACTTCAGGAGAAAGCCGCAGGCGGAAGAGACCGAGCGTCATCACCGTTCCCCAGGGAAACGGCCGCGCCTCTCGCCCGCCTGCGGCCCTCAAGGGGAGGTGCCGCCCTCGCCCTGTTCATCGCGAACCCGGCGCTCATCTGCCGACACACCGAAGGTCAACGCCAGCAACTCGCCCACCAGTTTCGCTGCACCCGCCACGCCGCCCTCGACCACCATATCGGCGACATCGGCATCCGAAACCCGGTTGCCCCCGCCGCGCAAGCCGCAGGCGAGTATGCGGGTCAGATCGGCGCTCTTCAGCCGGCCGCCGGCAAAACGTGCCGCGAGATCCGTCAGGCTGTCAGCCCCGAAAGCGGTCTCCAGCTCGGCAAGCGCGCCAAGCGCGCCAAGCGTCAGACACAGAATGCGCCGCTCGCCGTCAATGACGCCTTCGACCTCGCCGCGATGGCGGTTGGCGCGGCCCACCGTCACCGGTTCGCGCATGTCGCGATCATAGCCCCGCATGACCACCTCACAGTGCCGCGAAGGAAACGGCACCGGCCGATTCCAGCGCGATCTCGAAGGTCACCTCGCCGTCGTGATTGCCGGCATAATCCAGCGCCGTCACCTGAAACGGCGCCGTCACCGTGCCGAAATCCGGGATCACCACCTGATAGTTGAGGATGGAGCCGGCAAAGAAAGCCGCCCTGATCAGCGCATCGGACGCTGCATCCTTGAACAGGCCGGAGCCGGTGAGCCCAGCCCGCCTGACACCCGCCCCTTCCAGCAGCTCGCGCCAGCGCCCGGCACTTTCACTGTCGGTCACGTCAACCGTTTGCGCATTGAAGGCGAGCCGCCTCGCCCGCAAGCCCGCCACCGTCACAAACCCCGCCCCGTCCTCGACCTTCAGCAACAGATCCTTGCCCTTCTGCGCGCCCATGGCGTCTCTCCTTTGATGATGTCCGTGATTGTTTTCGGGCGAGGCGCCGGTGGCGCTCCCACCTTTACCTTGAGGGGGGAGGTCGCCGCAAAGCGGCGGGTGGGGGTGATCTTCGCCAGAATGGGCACGGCCAGAAGCGGCGTCACCCCCCTCAAGGGGAGAGTGGCAGCGGCACACCCATGCGTCCCCTCACCCTGAGGTGCCCGGCAATGCCGGGCCTCGAAGGGCCGAGGCCACCAACAAGACGGATGCTTCGAGGCCCTCGCCTGGCTCGGGCAGCTCAGCATGAGGACCTCGTACTGGGCACGCCCTAACACGCGCACACCCTAAGATTTTACCCTATCGCCCACCCTACAACCGGCCTAGAAGAAAACCCCCGCCCCGAACTATCCGCCTGAGTCTCCCATGAACATGCCCCGCACCCTCCTCGTCGCCGCGCTTGCGGTCTCGCAGATCCTCGGCTGGGGCACGACCTATGAAATGCCGGCGGTCTTCGGCCGCGCCATGGCCGCCGATCTCGGGCTCGCCAATGAAATGGCCTTTGCCGGGCTCACCGTGATGATGCTGACAATGGCCTTTCTCGGCCCCTGGACCGGCCGACTGATCGCCCGCCACGGCGCCTCGAAGGTGCTCGCCATGGGCTCGGTGCTGATGGCATCAGGCCTTGCCATGCTGGCGCTGTCCACCGGCATCGTCACCTATGCCGCCGCCTGGCTGATCCTCGGAGCTGGCGGCTCGTTCGCGCTCACCGTGCCGGCGTTTGCCGCCGTCGTCGAGCGCGAGGGTCACGGCGCCCGCCGCGCCATCGGCATCCTGATGATTTTCACCGGGCTGTCCTCGGCGGTCTGCTGGCCGCTGCTGACGCTGGCCGGCGAGGCCTTCGGCTGGCGCGGCGCGCTGCTGGCAGCAGCCGCAGCACAGCTATTTCTGGCGCTGCCGATCCATCTGTCCCTCGGCCGCATCGCGATCGCCCGCTCGGCCGAGGACCTCGCCGCGGATGCCCGGGAGCCGCTGGAGTTGAGCCGTCGCATGGCGACGATTGCCTTCCTGCTGATTGCGCTCTCGACCTCGCTCGCCAGCCTGATGACCTTCGGACTGTCGCCGCAGCTCCTGCATATTCTCGAACTCTCCGGCGCCACGCCGGCTCTGGCGCTCCAGCTCGGATCGCTGCGCGCCGTCTTCGGCATTGCTGCCCGCGCCTTCGATCTGGTGCTCGGCAAGCGCTCCTCGCCGGTGACCACCGGGCTTGCCGG
This sequence comes from Rhizobium rosettiformans, assembly GCF_016806065.1. Taxonomy (NCBI): domain Bacteria; kingdom Pseudomonadati; phylum Pseudomonadota; class Alphaproteobacteria; order Hyphomicrobiales; family Rhizobiaceae; genus Rhizobium; species Rhizobium rosettiformans. Next base: position 2,805,765 of record NZ_CP032405.1, on the reverse strand, counting down.
CATGGCCATGCTGACGGGTTCCACCCTGCTTTTGATCTTCTCATCCGGCACGCCGTCGAGCCTGCTGATGTTCACCGCGCTCTACGGCTTCGGCTCCGGCGTCACGACGCTTGCGCGCGCCACGCTGCCGCTCGCCTTCTTCTCCGCCAGCCGCTTCGCCCGCCAGTCGGCGCGCCTCGCTCTGCCGCAAAACCTCGCCAATGCGACGGCCCCCGTCCTGATGACAGCCGTCATCGACCGCGCCGGCATCGACGCTGGCCTCGTGCTCGCCACCCTCTTCGCCGCCACCGGCTTTGCGGCCATCCTGGCGCTGGCGGTGATTGCGAAGCGGGGACAGGTCAAGATCTAGGCGCGCGGTGGGCTCGACGTCGTCGCTGGCAAACGATCCGAGGCGTGAAGCTCGACGCCAAAATGCCCTGCGAGATCGGTCAGGATTTGCTTCAGCTTTGCAAGTGCTGCTTCCAGTTCAACGCGCTCGGTCCGCACCGGAATTCGACCGGCGTCCTTGGGATAGCGATAGGTGGTCGCGAACACCGTCAGGAAAGTCAGCGGTGCAAACCGCGCCTTAAATGGATTCGTGTCGGGCAGCAGATCCCGCAACACGTCGATGCGGTGGCTATCCCGGCGCTCGGCCCGGATACCCTCCGCCGTCAGAAGGGCCAGAAGCATTTTCTCCGCAGCCTGTTGTGCGTGATAGGCGTCATTGCGGTTATCGGCAGCCGCAAGCAAGGTCGCCGCCTCCAGATCCTCACGCGCCAATCGCAGTGCGTTGGCGATGTCAGTTCAGCGGACAAGCAAAATACCGTCGTCTACGATGTGACTGGCCGCAGAATTCGCGACCTGAAGGTCCGCCTGGAAATCCGAAAGGCGCGCAACCGAAACGTCTGCATGCACCCCTGAGCCTTCCTGCAGGCGCCAGCCAAACAGCGGCGACATCAGCGTCTCCGGCGCGTCGTCCGAAACGATCACCTTCAGATCCCAGTCGCTTTGTGCCGTTGCCGCGCCACGTGCACGACTGCCATACAGGATGACATCAATCGGATCGCAGGCCGCTTCGATGCGAGCAAGCAGGGTCTGCAGCTCCGGAAACTCTTCCGGATCCGCCGCCCTGCCACCCAGGCTTTGCGCAATCACGCTCATCGATCCACTCATGAAGGTCTTATCGAAAGATACTCGATTACCCGGGCAGTTTCCAGAGGGCGTGCTTTGTCGCGGGAGGCGGACTTGGGCACCCACACGGCGACCGTCCGCCCCTCATCCTGAGGCGCCGGGCAAAGCCCGGCCTCGAAGGATCGAGGCCACAGAAAAACTGCTACCGGATCCTCCGAGGCCCGCGCGGTGCAGGGGCACCTCAGGATGGGGTCGCAGCAATTGGACACATCACTCCACCACCGCCCGAAACCCCGCCTCAGCCACGAACAGCCCCGTCTTCACCTCGCGCCGGCTCGTCGTCCGGCGATGCCGGAAGTTGACCAGCCGAAAGCCATCGAGCCCCTCCGGCAAGCCATCGGCCAGCCGCCTCAGTTCCGCCACCAGCGCTTCCGCCTCACGTCGGGAGACCGCACTCCAGGCCTCCAGCGTCAACAGGATCTCCGCGCCTTCAGCCTCGCCGGTCGAGAAATCCCGCGCTTCGACCATGCCGACGACAAGCGCCGGAAAGCGTTGCGGTCGGACCGTCCGATCAGACAGGCCCTTGGGTCCGAGCGCGGCCGTCAGGTCCACATCGGCCTTCACCGCCTGTTGAAGGCCCGCCAGCAAGGCATTGACCGCATTCGTCATCTTACACTCTCCCAATGCTGTGCCATACGAAAACTGCCGGCGCTTTCGAGCCCCTCCCCGCACAGCCGGTGTCCGCGAAGATTCCGTTTGCCTAGCGGCCCGTCCGCGCCTCAGCCGTCAGCCGGTGATCGCGTCCGTCGGCACCCGGGCCTTCGGTCGCCGGCCCATCCGTGTCCATCCAGGCTCCCTCCGCCGAGGCCCGATCGCTGCGCTTCGCCACACGGACCGCCAGTGCCCGCCGCAAGATCACGGCGAGTTGCCTGCCCGTCTCCTCCAGCGCCACGCCCCGTGGCCCGGATCCGCGCCCTCGTCCTGACCCTCGCCCTTGTCTGGCGCCGCTACTCATCCCGTCACCTCGCGGCACAGCGCCAGCTGAAACCGGCCCGTCTCGTCGGGATCGCGCACCGCCAGGATCTCGAAGAGCCGCGCTCCTTTTCGAAAACGCTGCCCGGCCACGAGATCGCCACGGGCCCGAACCGTCACATGATGCGTGATGGTCGCGACAAGCCCCGGCCCCTTCTGTTCCTCGGCAAAGCTGCGCGGCTCGACCAGCGCCCAGACACGGGCCAGTTCGACGAAGCCCGCTGCAGCCCCGCCCTGCCCGTCTTCCACGGCCTCCGGCTGCTCCAGCACCAGCCGCGCCGTCAGCCGCCCGGCATCGATATCGAGCAGCGCCATGGTCAAAGCCCCCGCCGGCAGAAGGGCGCGATCAGCCGGTCGTAACCCGGCGGCACCACAGCCGGCTGGGCCTCGACCGCGACCACGCCCCTGCAGGCAAACATCGCCGCCACATGCAAAAGCATCGCCCGCTTCAGCGTCTCGGGCACATCCGGACCGCTCTCGCCAAAGCCGGCTGACAATTCCACCTCGATCCCGTTCAACGCCCGCCCCGGCTCCGGCACCGCGCGCAACCAGAGCCTTGCCGGCCGCGCCTCGCCATCCAGCAGATGCCCTGCGAGATCCACCGCCTGCGGCTCGCCATCCCCGTCATAGACGATCACCGAAGTGATCGCCCGGACCGGCCCACGCGGAATGGTCACAATCCCATCCGCCGGCCAGTCGTCGAGGCACAGCCTGAAATCCCTGGATGCCAGCACCAGCCCCGTCTCCCGCTCCAGATGCTCGCGGGCAACGGTGGCAAGCGCTAGGAGCAGCGCATCCTCGTCCTCCGTATCGAGCCTCAGATGCGCCCTGATCTCGACAAGCGTCAGCGGCTCCACGGCGGGCGGAGTGAGTTCAATGATGGTCATGGGAGTTTCCTTGAAAGCGGATTGCAGGCGCACCCCTCACCCTGATGCGCCGGGCCACGCCCGGCCTCGAAGGGCGAGGCCACCTGATCATTTGGGACATGGGATGGTTCGAGGGGCGCTCCCCGCTCACCTCAACATGAGGGAGCCGAAGTGCTGGGGCGGGCCCACCTCCCCCCATGTGGGGGAGGACGGAAAATCGAAGGCTTAGGCGAGCGCAAGCCGCCTAAACTTCAGATTTTCCAGGTGAGGGGATCGGTTCCGTTAGCACGAGATAACAACACCTTGGCGCCGTTCCACCGACGGGTCGGTTCTCAGTGCTGCCATCACCGATCCCCTCACCAACAAAATCTGAGGTTTAGCCCTGATCGGGCTAAGCCCTCGATTTTGTATCCTCTCCCACAAAGGGGAGAGGGGGAGGTCCCGCGAAGCGGCGGGTGCAGGTAACCGAGCTTCCGCCCCTCCCCCTCAAGGGGAGGGTCAAAAACTCACACCCCAAACTTCACCAGCTTGATCGCCTCGAAGTCCTGCACGCCACCGCCGACGCGCTTGGTGGTATAGAACAGCACATACGGCTTGGCCGAATAGGGATCGCGCAGCACCCGCACTCCAACCCGATCGACGACCAGATACCCCGCGCGGAAATCGCCGAAGGCGATCGCCGTGGCATTGGCCGCAATCTCGGGCATGTCCTCGGATTCGGCAACCGGGAAGCCCATCAGCGAGGCCGGATCGCCGGCGCGGGCCGGTGGCGCCCAGAGATAGTTGCCGTCGGCATCCTTCAGCTTGCGCACCGCGCCCTGGCTGCGGCGGCTCATGACGAATGTGCCGTTCTGCCGGTGGCCCGCCTTCAGCGCATAGACCACGTTGATCAGCACGTCCGAGGCGCCGCTTGCCGCAAAGGCACCCGCCGCCCCGGTGGCAATCGTGCCGATCTTGCCCCATTCCCAGGCGCCGTCATCCACCTGGTCATAGGCCAGAAACCCCTTCGGCTTCAGCACGCCATCACCCGACACAAACGCCTCGCCCTCCTGTTCGGCAAAGGCGATGTCGACTTCCGCCGCAATCCAGGCCTCGATGTCGACGGCGGCATCATCAAGCAGGCCTTGGGTCGCCGCCGGCATCGCATAGAGCTCCATGGTCGGGAAGGCGAGTTCGGAGAGTTCCGGCGTGCCGGTCTGCGTGCGCGCCGCCGTTTCCGCCACCCAGCCGCTGGCAAAGCCTGCCGCAGCAAACGGCTTCTTCAGCACCGAGCCCGAGACCTGCCGCACGGTTGCCAGCGACCGGATCGGCGAGATGACCCGCAGCCTGCGGCCGATCTCCTCGTCCACCTGCTGAGGCACCAGATAACCGCCGTCGCCGGAAACACCTGCCGACAGCGCTTTCTGGTCGAGATCGCGCAGCGCCTGGTCGTCGCCACGCCGCACATAGGCCTCGAAAGCCGCCTTGTGTTCGGCCAGCCCCGCCTCCTCACGACCGGGCCGGTCGAGCGCCGGACGGCGCTTCTTCAGCACGAGTTCGTCCAAAAGCCGGCTCTGCTCGTCGATCGCCTTGTTGATCCGCTCGACCTTGTCGCGGGTCACGACATCGCTCGAAAGCTTCTCCTCGATCTCGCCCAGCCGCTCGTCATTCGCCTCCTTGAAGGCCTCGAAGGCACTCATGAATTCAGCAAAGGCCGAGGTCACCGTATCGGGTGCCGCCTTCACCTCCGGTGCCAACCTGGCGGGCACCCCCTTGGCCCGCTTGCCGCCTCGCCCGCCTGCAGCGGAGGCTGCAAGCCCCGCCTCAACCATCCTGTTCTCACCTGCCATCATCGCGTCTTCCATGTCGCTCATCCTTTCGTGAAGTGATTGTTCGCCATCGACCGAGCCGCCCGGCGCATCAGCCGGACAAGCTCGGTTTCCCTGTCTCGGTAGAACCGCCTGTGCTTGACATTGGACACTCTCGCCGTCGGCAGCATGGGAAAGGTCACCACCGAGATCTCCCAGAGATCTGCCTCGAGAATGCGCCGCACGCCCGTCTTGCGGTCCGCCCTCGTCTTGACCGCGCGAAAGCCGATCGACAGACCATCGAGAGCCCCCGCCTTCATCAGCGCATGCACCTCGCGGGCACGGCTCACATCGGTGGCGAGCCTGCCCTCGACATAAAGCCCCCGCTCATCCTCGCGGATCTCTGTCCAGCGGCCAATCACCTCGGCCGGATCATGCTGAAAGAGCATGCGCACGCCACCCGCCCCGCGCTTGGTCAGCGAGGCTGCAAAGGCCCCGGGCTCGATCGCGTCGCGCCCGAGATCGACCTCGCCGAACAGGCTCGCATAGCCTGAAAACCGCCCGTCCCCCGCCACACCCTTCAGCGTCAGCCCGGCATAACAAAAGCGCGGCCTGCCCTCCGTTTCCAAAGCCTGCATGGCTCGTCTCCTCGTGATGTTGATTTGGTTTGGTCTCCTTGCGACGCAAAGGCGGTGCCCACCCACCTCCCCCTTGAGGGGGGAGGTCGCCGCAACGCGGCGGGTGGGGGTGATCCTGGCCGCGAGTGGAATGCTGAACTCAGAGTGAAGCGCCGAACCCGTCACCCCACCCCGGAGCTGCGCTCCGACCCTCCCCCTCAAGGGGAGGGTGGATAGCCGCTCCGCCCTTAACCCCTCACCCTGAGGTGCCCGCGCACCGCGCGGGCCTCGAAGGGTCAGGGCCACCGATTACAACGAAGCGCGATCCTTCGAGGCCCCTGCCTGCGCAGGGGCACCTCAGGATAAGGGCGTTCACCCACCCACCTTGTCCCCCGCCCGGCCCGTCAGCCGCACCAGAACACCAAGCCCCCACCAGGCGGTAAACGACGCGAGTGTCGCCCCCGCCAGCATGATCTCCGCGGTCGACAACCGCCCTTCGAGCCCCAGCTGTCCGGCGCCCCAGAGACCCGTCGGCCCGCCGAAGATCAGCCCGCAGGCGACGCCGGTCAGAAAGCGCACGGCCGCCTCGCGGCGATGTTTGGGAAGCAGATAGACCAGCGAAATCGCGGAGCCGGCGATAGCACCGATCACGCGCGCGGAGGTCACCCCGCCGTCATGGCCGAAGTCAGTCATTTGTTCATCTTTCGCGGTTAGCTTTGCAATGAGCGCCGGCCGGAACGATCCCGCCGACAGGCTGCGGCCGGCGCTTCCTCTTCCTTGTCCGCACTCGTCGAGCGCTTCACCCGTCATGCGAAGTGGGTGCAGATTGTCGAGTCCCTGGAATCGCTTGGCGGCGAAAGTTCACAGTCTGATTCCGCCGGTTGAATTGATGCATGAAGTTGCGGCCGGTCCTGCCTGGCCGGGCCTTGCGTCAAAACCGCATCAGCGCGGCTTCCTGCTGAGGGGCGATCCAGTCGGCGGTGAGACTGGCACCGGGTGGCAGCTAGGGCTGGGTCTCCATGGGCGGGTGTCCTTGTCGGTCGAGTGGGCATCTTAGTGGGAAATACATACCCCGCATCCGAGTGATGCTAGGGTATTGCCAAGAGAACCGATCCCCTCACTTGCGAAATCTGAAGTTTAGGCGGCTTGCGCTCGCCTAAGCCTTCGATTTCGCTGTCTCCCACACAGAGAAGGAGAGGGAGCGCGCCGCCAGCCGCATCGACACCTCTCCCCCTTGTGGGAGAGGTTACAAAATCGAGGGCTTAGCCCGATCAGGGCTAAACCTCAGATTTTGTTGGTGAGGGGATCCGTGCTTGTGGCACAACAAACCCCTTAATACCCCACCGCCTCGCGCTTCTCCTCATCCGTCAAAAACGCCGCCGCCCCCACCCGCGCCCAGAGCGCATCGCGCTCCGCCGCCAAGCCCGCCACCGTATCGAGATCCGGCACCAGCCTCAGCGCCTCGCCCGTCAAGTCGCCCAGAAACACCGAAAGCGAGGCCCCCGTGCGAGTCACCAGCGGCAGCACGGTCAGGCGATAAAAGGCGCGGTTGGCCTCCTGGTAATTGGCATAGGTATTGTCACCGGGAATGCCGAGCAGCATGGGCGGCACGCCGAAGGCAAGCGCGATATCGCGCGCCGCACCATTCTTCGCCTCGACGAAATCCATGTCCTTGGGCGAGAGCCCCATGGATTTCCAGTCGAGCCCGCCCTCCAGCAGCAGCGGCCGCCCGGCGCGCATCGGGCCGGAATAGCCCTCGTCCAGTTCCACCTTCAGCCGCTGATACTGGTCGGCGGAGAGATTGCCGCCTTCCTTCGGCTGATAGACCAGCGCGCCTGATGGCCTTGCCGAATTGTCCAAGAGCGCCTTATTCCAGCGCCCCGCCGCATTGTGCAAATCAAGTGCCACTTGCGCTGCCGCGAGCGGCGCAAATCCCTCGTGGTCGTCGAGCGGATGAAACAGCTTCAGATGCAGGAGACCATCGAGCGCGATCCGCCTGGCCCTGGTGCCGGCGCGATAGTCATAGGCAGACGGCCAGCCGTCGGCTCCGGTCACCACGCTCACCCGGTCCGGCCGAAGCAGATGCAACTCCGCCGCCCGATCAGAGGCCCGCCCGCCCGCTGCCACCGCCTCGACATAGGCATTGCCCGAGAGCAGCAGCTGGCCATAGAGCGTCTCGAGAAAATCCGCCCCTGTCATCGCCCCGTTCGGACGCGCCAGCAGCTGAAGCGCCGGATGCCCCTCCCGCTCGACCGCCGCCTGATAGGCAAGGAACCCAATGCTGGCAGCGGCCTCAGACACCATCCGCACACAGCGATGCGCGACCGGGTTTTTCATGAAGCCTTCCCGCGCAAGCGCCGCGTAATTTCGCCCTGTCCAGCGCGCCTCGCCCTCGCCCGCAATCAGCGCCAGCGCCGTCCCGGGTCGCGGAATGAGCGCCTTTTCTTCAGGCACGGAGGTTCGATCCCGGGCTTGCGCCCAGGGCAGACGGAAGGGGAGTTTCATGGGGATGTCCTCTGGAATGGAGGTAGAAACACAGGCAACGCGGCAGTGCTCGTCAAAACACCAATCCTGCGCTATCTTCACTGTATGAGTTCAAAGAGAGAAATTAGCCAGGTCGACGAGAGGAGGAGCCGAGATAGCCGCAACACAGCGGTCGTCTCTTCTGAAAGTTCAACCCGGAAGACCACAAAGCCGATTGCAGCCAAGCCGGATCTCGACGATTTCGTCGAAGATCTGCTCGTCACCGACAAGATCATCCTGGATCATCTGGCCAAGTGAGCGCATAAGCGAGCCCCTCTGGATTGCAATCGAGGATGTGATTGCGATCAACAGACGGTTGCTTCTCGGCTCTTCGGAAAACCACTTTCTGCGGGACCGATTCGCCCTCGAAGGCGCCCTTCACCGTCCGCGGTTCCAGGCAGAGTATCGCCAGATATCATCTGTCTCCTGGCTCGCCTGCTGCATCATCCAGTCGATCGGCAAGGCACATGCCTTCGAACAGGGCAACAAGCGGACAGCCTGGCTTTCCGGCCGCTATTTCATTGCAGTCAACGGCTACCGTTTGTCTCTCGATGCAGAACAGCAGGAGCGCCTGAAATACGGGATCGAGGACCTGATCATCGGGAACGACGACCCTCTCTGCTCGCGGACCGGTTGGAGCCCCTGCTAAGCCCGGCCTAAGAGGCCGCTCACACCCGCCCCCGCACCGCATCCCCTACCACATAATCCGCCGCAAACCGCTCCTCGCGCAGCGGCTTCACACGCCGGATGCTCTCTTCATAAAGCGGATGCGCCTTGTAGGCGGCGAGTGCTGCCTCATCCTCGAATTCGCCATAGACGACCAGGTCGATGCTGCGGTGAAAGCCGTCGGTCTTCACATTCGTGCCGATCTCCAGCCGTGCCGCACTCGGGATTTCCGTCAGGATCGACAGCCCCGCCCGCACAGCCTCGATATTCTCCGGCTTCACGGTGAAGAAGACGATGTGGCGGATCATGGGGCACCCTCAACCTGTTGCAACGCACCAGCCGATAGCATCGCCGGACCTCCCGCTCAATGCGCCACCTCGCCCGTGCCACTCACACCATAAGCCCCGCCCTGATCGCCGCATCGAAGGTCCGCGCCGTCACCGCGATCTTCTTCGCCCGGTCGGTGCCGTTGACGATCTTTCGCGCGCCCGTCCAGTCGGCTTTCGTGCCCGAAAAGTAATCGGAGAGCCTTGCCCCCGAAAACAGCCCCTCGGTCATGCCGACCACCAGGATGGTGGCGGAGACGTCGAGCCTCAGCGCCAGATCCGGCTCCGCGACGAGGTCGAGGCCCGTCACCCGGCTCATCTTCGCGTAATTCTCGCGATGGGTGATCTGCACCAACCCACGGCCGTAGTAGCTCCGCCCCTCCGGATCCCGCCGCCAATAGGGCGTCTGAACCGTCGGCAGCTTTCCGCCGCGCCAGGCCCGTTCCAGCCGGTTGACGGCCTCCTCATCGTCGGGCGCAAAGGTCTCGCGCACCGCCTGCATGGTGCCGCCGGTCTCGTGATGCGCGGTTGCCAGCATATAGGCGAGCCAGCGCGGATCGCCCCAGCCGCGCGCCGAAAAGCGCGTCAGCACGGCCTCCACGCCGTCCACCTGCCCCTGAGACAGCCGCCCGCCGAACACGGCATTGCGCAGCCCCGCGAAGACGATTCGCCGGTCGATCCGCATGATGAAATCCTCGATGTCGGGGAAAGCGGCACAACGCCTCGCCTCTGTGGGGGCAGCGCCGATGAAAAAAAGTTCAGAATTAAAACGATTGAAGAAATTTCAATCGTTTAGAGCTCGTTCCGTTCATATTTACAAAGGTTTAACGCTGTGGAACTTTCGCCCCACAGACACGTTTGGAGGCCAGACTTCCAAACCCGAGGAGGGAAGAGATGCAGACGAACACTTCGACCAAGACCGCCGCGCCGGCAACCATCCCGGCCCATGTCCTGCAGCGCCTCGAAAACGAATGGCGCCAGGTCCGCCAGCCGGCCGGCCCCGCAACGGCTGCGAAGTAAACCGATCCACCGCATTGCAATGTGAAACCGGCGCTCGAAAGGGTGCCGGTTTTTCGTTTCTGGTGCCAACGAAACCAATCCCCTCACTTGCGAAATCTGAAGTTTAGCCCTCGATCGGGCTAAGCCTTCGATTTCGCTTTCTCCCCCACAGTGGGGGGGAGAGGGAGCGCGAGGCCAGCGGCACCGTCCCCTCTCCCCTCTGTGGGAGAGGTTACAAAATCGAGGGCTTAGCCCGGTAAGGGCTAAACCTCAGATTTTGTTGGTGAGGGGACCCGTTCAGTCGGCACCACACCCTTGCCCCCCACAACCCAAAAGCGCATACTGCCCCCATCCAAAGGGTCAGTTCATGCGCTACGAACCGAAACCCCTCGCCCGAGCCCGCGCACGACAGATGCGCGCCGACCCTACCACACCCGAAGCCATACTCTGGCGGGCACTCCGCGACCGCCAGCTCGGCGGCGCAAAGTTCCGCCGCCAGGTGCCGCTCCGCGGCTACATCCTCGATTTCGTATGCTTCGAAGCGAAACTCATCGTCGAAGTAGACGGCGGGCAGCACGGCGACAGCGCCCACGACGTCCGTCGCGACGCCCTCTTCCGCGCCGAAGGTTTCCGCATCCTGCGCTTCTGGAATGATGAGGTCCGGCTGCATCTCGATGATGTCTGCCGGCATATCCTTTCGGAGCTGCAAAATGCAGGTGGGTGAGGGTGGCAGTTGAACCGATCCCCTCACCAACAAAATCTGAGGTTTAGCCCTGATCGGGCTAAGCCCTCGATTTTGTAACCTCTCCCACAAAGGGGAGAGGTGTCGCAGCCGCCAGCCCTGAGCTCCCTCTCCCCCAGCTGTGGGGGAGAAAGCGAAATCGAAGGCTTAGGCGAGCGTAAGCCGCCTAAACTTCAGATTTCGCAAGTGAGGGGATCAGTTCAGTCGGCACAACTCGAAGCAATTTTCGCGGTCCCTGCATTGTAACAACACCTCAGCATGAGGGACCTCAAACCCCCCGTATCCGAGGCTCGCCGCCACCCTCGAGCATCAGCGCCGTCAGCGCCCAGACCAGCGCATCCAGCCGGTCCGGCGAGCGCCCATTCGACAATCCCTCCGGCCCGAAATCACACATCTGATCCTCGAGTTCGACAAACCGTCCCGCATGCAAAACCCGCCCCTGCTCATAGAGCGCCGCCACCGGCTCGGCGCGCAGGAACTTGCCGCGCGTGGCCCGGACCGTCGTCACCGGCAGCCGCGCCTCGATGCCCTCCAGCACGGCGCGCACCATGTCGCCGCCTTGGTTGACCTCGGCCACCACCCGGTCGGCCTCGAAGCGCCGATAAGCCGACACCACCGCCCGCGCCCAGCCGGCCGGGCCCTGCCCCTCCACCGAGCAATCCGAGAGCACCACCGCCTGGCCGTTTTCCTTCAGACCCGCCACCACGATGCCGCAGCAGGCAGAGACCCCGCCGGCCGGCGGATCGACCGCCACCACAATGCGACGCAAGGGTTCCGCCAGCTTCACCACGATTTCGTCGAGCCGCGCCCGCTTCCAGAGCGCATCCGGCCGGTCCTCGATCAGCTCGCCATCGAGCTCCTGGCGCCCGAGCCTTGTACCGCCATAGCGGGCGCTGAGCGCGCTCAGGAACCCCGGCGCCAGATGCCTCGCATTGGCAGCCGTCGCCATCCGGGTCAGCGCCGTTCCCTCATCCGCCATCAGCCGCTTCAACAGCGGCACCGGCCTTGGCGTCGTCGTCACCACCTGGCGCGGTTGATGCCCCAACCTCAGCGCAAACTGCAGCATGTCGAAGGTCTCGTCGGCATGTTTCCATTTGGCCAGCTCGTCGCACCAGGCGAGATGAAACTGCGGCCCGCGCAGGCTTTCGGGGTCTTCGGAGGAAAAGATCTGCGCAATCGCCCCGTTCGGCCAGACCAGCCGTCGCCTGGAAATCTCCACCTCCGGCCGCATACGCCTTACGATCTTTGCCAGCCCCGAAGCCCCGTCGATCATCACCTCTCGGGCGTCGCCCAGCGTTTCCGCCACCAGTGCAATGCGCAAATCCGTTCGCTTGCCCGCGGCGATCACCTCGGCCTGCACCCATTCGGCGCCTGCCCGCGTCTTGCCGGATCCCCGTCCGCCGAGGATCAGCCAGCTGCGCCAATCTCCCTCCGGCGGCAATTGTTCGGCCCGCGCCAGAAGCGGCCAGTCGCGGGCGAGAAAGGCAAGATCGGAGGGCGTCAGGCGCCCAAGGTCGAGCGGTTCCTCAGGGCGAGCCGCGCGGCCTGCGCCATCCCTCACCGCCCCTGCCGCCACCCGCATGTCCAGCATCCGCTGCCTTGCCAAAGCCTCCGGAGCACCAAGCCCCGCCGCCGCCCAGGTCTCGGGCGTCACCGTCGTGGAAAGCGTCTCAAGAGCGGCCGTGGTCCTCTTGCCAATCCCGGCCAGTGCCTCGGCTTCCACCGCGACCTGCCCGATCACCCCGGATACAGCCCGCACATTCTTCTCCGCCCGGTCCCTCGTCCGCCGCCTCGGGGATTTCGGCGTCATCGGCAGTCTCCTTGGGCGATCATGTAAAACAGCTTGAGCCTTCTCGGCGGCCCTCATGCTGAGGTGCCCGCGTTTGGCGGGTCTCGAAGCATCCGTTTGATCCGGTGCCAACAGAACCGATCCCCTCACCAACAAAATCTGAGGTTTAGCCCTGACCGGGCCAAGCCCTCGATTTTGTAACCTCTCCCACAGATGGGAGAGGGGTCGCCGCCGCCAGCCCCGAGCTCCCTCTCCCCCCTCTGTGGGGGAGAAAGCGAAATCGAAGGCTTAGGCGAGCGCAAGCCGCCTAAACTTCAGATTTCGCAAGTGAGGGGATCAGTTCCGTTGGCAAGCCTTGTTCATCATTAGGCCTCGAAAGCTTCGGTCAATCCCACTCACGGCGGCCCCCTGCCCTCGGCCGATTCCGAAACCTCCGCCATCCGCGCCGCCACCGCGCTCTCCAGCCGTGCCGCCACCGCTGCCTCGACCCTGGCCGCAATCAGCGCCTCCACCTCGCCGCGCAAGACCTCCGGATCGCGCGCCTCGAGCAGACGTTCCTCCGCATCCAGCCGGTCGCGCTCCAGCTGGCGCAACAGTGCATCGATCTTTTCCAGCGTGCGCACGATCAGCGCAATCGCATCGGTCGCCGCCTTGATGTCGGCGCGCGCCTGTTTCGCCAGTGCCTCGTCGGCCCCGTCGATCAGGCTCTCGGCGCCTGCCCTTAAGCGTCGAAACAGGTCGAACTGGGCACGCATTTCGATGGTGAATTCCTGGAGCAATCGCTCGAGATCGCCAGCGCCTGCCGCCTTCACCTCGATCACGTCAGGCAGCGCCTCGAGATCCCCGCGTCGGTCCTCGCCCAGCATGGCCGCCTCCGAAATGAAAGAAGGGCCCGCCAGCGGACCCTTTCCAAACCTCTCCGGATCACCTTGGCCCCGCGGCCACAGCTTTCCGATCATGTCAAAACCCTAGCGAATGACCGTCACGGCGTCAAGGATTATTTTCCTATTTTGGTAACAGCCCCACCTCCCCCCTTGCGGGGGAGGACGGAAAATCGAAGGCTTAGGCGAGCGCAAGCCGCCTAAACTTCAGATTTTCCAGGAGAGGGGCGCAGTTCCGTTGCATCTGCCTCACCGAGCCCCCTCATCCCGCCTTCGACCTGTTGCGCCCAGCACTCTTCGCCTCGTAAAGCGCCAGATCCGCCCGGGTCACCAGATCGCGCGCTCCCCGAACGCCGCCCTCGCCGGTCCCGGCATAGCCGACCGAGACTGTGACATGCGAAAGCCCGTCGGCGCGGGCCGGATGCGGGATCGAAAGCTCGCGCACGGCGCGCACCAGCCGGTCGGCCAGAAAGGCGCCACCGGTATCGCTGTCCACGGCAAACAGCAGGGTGAATTCCTCGCCGCCGTAACGCGCGGCAAACCCCTCATGGCGGGAGGCGAAGGTCGAGAGTGTAGACGCGATACGGCGCAGGCAGTCGTCGCCAGCGACATGACCGAAACAGTCGTTGAAGGCCTTGAAGTGATCGACATCGACCATCAGCAAGAGCACGTCGCTGCGGCTCTCGAGCCAGGCATGCAGCGTTTCGTCGAGATGCCGGCGGTTGGCAATCCCGGTCAGCATGTCGGTGAGCGTCAGATCGCGCAACTGGTCGCCGCGGCGCTCTGCAATGTCGGCACGGTTCTGCGCATCGTAGCGGGCGAGATAGGTGAGACAGCGCTGTCTCTCGACATGCCAGTTGCCGTATAGCGTGAAGAAGAGGCCGGTCACCACCTGCACGGTCAGCGGAAAGATCAGGTTCTCGTCCAGCCCCGGCTTGGCGTGAATGACGAAAAGCGCCGTCAGGCAGGTGACGGCGGTGAAGATCAGGGCCAAGCGAAAACGCAGCACCAGCAACATGTTGCCGAAGAGCAGCACGAGCGGCAGTTCGCCAAGCGTATAGGTCGCATAGGCCGATTGGGAGATATAGAGCAGATAGAGCGGCAGAAGGCTTGCGACGAACATGCCGCCGAGCAGGAGCAGTTCGCGCAGTGCCGGCGGCACGCGCGGCACGAGGTAGAAGATCGCCAGCGAGCCCGGCACCAGCACGAAGAGGCGCATGGCGACCGTGAAGGGCTGGATGTCTGCCATCAGGTGCAGGCTGGTGAGATTGTAGATGTTGTAGACGATCAGGCCGACGATGATCGCATGGCGCAGATGCCGGATGCGTTCGGCGCCGAAATCCCGTTCCTCGGCCCGTTCCACCTCGGGGGCCATGCGCAGCAGCCAGTTCAACCGCCCTTTCGCGCCCGTCTCCGTCTGCATGCCCTGGCCATTGCTCCCTGGCGACGCTCGAACAGCGCCGCATCGGGTTTCACCATGGCGGATGGCGGCAAATTTTTCGCTAATTTAGAGCACGCAAAATGAAGCTGGCCCGGCATTTTTTGGGCCGCGACCCTGCGGCGTCGCACCAGACTAGTCCCCGGCTTAGGCCCGACCTGAGTTGCCTCAGGCCTTCGGTCCACCGAACTGCTCCCAGGCGGCCATGGCATCGCCCGCATACATCAGCGACGGGCCACCGCCCATGTAGACCGCAAGCCCCAGCGCCTCCTCGAATTCCGCCTTGGTGCAACCAAGCTTGATCAGCGCTTCCGTGTGAAAGCCGATGCAGCCGTCGCAGCGGGTGGAGATCGCAATGCCGAGCGCCACCAGTTCCTTCACCTTCTTCGACAGCGCCCCGTCCTTGGTCGCCGCACCGGCCATGGCCGAAAAGCCCTGCATCACATCGGGAATGTCCTTGCGCAAGGTCTTGATCCCGTTCGAGATATCCCGGGTGATGGCGATGTAGTCCTTGCTCATGGCGGCGTCTCCAAAATATATACGATACTACATATATATTGAGACTTGAATATATTGCAAGAGAGGCAGTAGGCAGTAGGCTGGGAGATTGGACTGATTTCCGAGCAGCGCGGCAACCCTGTGTCATCATCGCTGTCCGCTGCGGGACAACTCCTAACCCCTATTCGCTATTCGCTCACCCCCCTCAAACCTCCCGCACCGGCGTGTAACCCGCCTCGCGGATCGCCTGTTCGGCAAGGACAGCATCGCCCTCGACAAAGGCCTTGCGGGCGGCGAGATCGATGGTCACGGCACTTCCCGGCAACACAGCCGCCAAGGCCTTGACCACGGTCTTCTCGCAATGCCCGCAAGTCATGTCCTCGATCTTGAAAATCGTCTGTCCGATCATGGTCTTGTCCTTCCTTGTTGCCGACGGCTTCAAGCCGTCGCTTCCAACCCCTTTCTGCACCTTCCCACGGGGACAAGGTCAATCCCCGCAGCAGTCCCCGGCCTTGTCCTTTCCGGCGGTCTTTTGCCGCAGCGGCTTGCCCTCGAGATCGGCAAGGATCGGGCAGTTAGGCCGGTCATTGCCGAGGCAGCGCTCGGCGAGATGAGCCAACGTGTCACGCATTGCCTGCATCTCGGCGATCTTTCCTTCCAGCTCCTCGACATGGGCGAGCGCCAAGGCCTTCACTTCGGCACTCGCGCGTTCCTTGTCGTCCCAGAGCTTCAACAGCCGCTCGGTCTCCTCGAGCGAAAAGCCGAGGCTGCGCGAGCGCCGCACGAAACGCAGCCGGTTGACGCTGTCGGCATCATAGACCCGGTAATTCGAGGCCGTGCGGCCCGCCGGCGCAATCAGCCCGATCTCCTCATAGTAGCGGATCATCTTGGCCGACACGCCCGAGGCATGCGAGGCTTCGCCGATGTTCATCGTCATGGTCTTGTTCTCCTTCAGTTCCTCTCCCTCAGGGGGAGAGGCCGCGATACCTCCCCCATGCGGGGGAGGACGGAAAATCGAAGGCTTAGGCGAGCGCCAGCCGCCTAAGCCTTCGATTTTGCTTTCTCCCCCGCTAGGGGGGAGATGATTTCCGTCGCCTTCGCCGTCCGCAACCGCAACGCATTCGACAACACAAACACGCTCGACAACCCCATGGCGGCCGCCCCCAGCATCGGCGAAAAGGTCACGCCGAAGAACGGATAGAGCAGCCCAGCCGCGACCGGGATCAGCGCCACGTTATAACCGAAGGCCCAGAACAGGTTCTGGCGGATATTGCCCATCACCTTGTCCGAGAGCTCGATCGCATGCAGCGCGCCCATGAGATCGCCGCCGACCAGCACGACATCGGCGCTTTCGATCGCCACGTCGGTGCCGGTACCGATGGCAATCCCGGCATCGGCGGTGGCGAGCGCCGGCGCATCGTTGATGCCGTCGCCGACAAAGGCGACCTTCTCACCTTTCGCCTGCAGGTCCTTGATCGCGCTCACCTTTCCCTCGGGCAGCACTTCGGCGATTACGGCATCGATGCCCGCCTTTTTCGCCACGGCGTCGGCCGTGCGCCGGTTGTCGCCGGTCACCATGACAAGCTTCAGACCCCGGGCCTTCAGGGCTGCAATCGCCTGTTCACTCATCTCCTTGATCGGATCGGCGACCGCAATGGCGGCGGCGAGCCTGCCGTCGATGGCAACGAAAAGCGGGCTTGCGCCGTCATCGGCAAGACGGGTGACGGCGGCGGTGAGATCCGATGTCTCGCCCTCTGCCATCACCCCGAGCTTCACCATGAACCGGTCAGCCCCCGCTGCAATCTTCCGCCCTTCGACCATCCCGGTCACGCCAAACCCCGCAACGGCTTCGACATTCTCCACGGCAGACAGCGCCATCCCCTGCGCCTCCGCCGCGCGCACGATGGCATCCGCCAGCGGGTGCTCCGAGCGCGCCTCAAGGCTTGCCGTCAGCCGCAGCACCTCCGCCTCGTCAAACCCCTCTGCCGTCACGATCTCGCTCACTTCAGGCTTTCCGGCCGTGATCGTGCCGGTCTTGTCCATGACCACCCAGTCGATGGCGGAGAGACTTTGCAGCGCCTCGCCCTTGCGGAAGAGAACGCCGATTTCGGCGGCGCGGCCGGTGCCGACCATGATCGAGGTGGGCGTGGCGAGCCCCATGGCGCAGGGGCAGGCGATGATCAGCACGGCCACCGCCGCCACGAGCCCATGGGTATAGGCGGGCTCCGGTCCCAAGATCAGCCATAGGAAAAAAGTCACAACAGCGATACCGATGACTGCGGGCACGAACCAGGCCGTGACCTCATCGACCAGCTTCTGGATCGGCAGTTTCGCCCCTTGCGCCTCCTGGACCATGCGAATGATGCGCGAGAGCATCATATCGGCGCCGATGCCTGTCGCCTCGAAACGGAAAGAGCCGGAGCCGTTGACCGTACCGCCGATGACGGTGGCGCCCGGCCCCTTTTCGACAGGGATCGGCTCGCCCGAAATCATCGCCTCGTCGACGGCGCTTGCTCCGTCGATCACCCGTCCATCCACCGGAATACGCTCGCCCGGACGGACCACGACGGTGTCACCGAGCTTCACCTCCGACAGCGGCACGTCGCGCGTCTCGCCGCCGCGCTCGACCCGCGCAGTCTTTGCCTGCAGGCCTGCCAGTTTGCGGATCGCAGCCCCCGTCCGGCCCTTGGCGCGCGCTTCCAGCAGCCGGCCGAGCAGGATCAGCGAGACGATGACGGTCGCGGCCTCGTAATAGACATGCCGGGCATCGACGGGCAGGATTTCAGGCGCAAAGGTCGTCACCAGCGAATAGAGATAGGCCGCCCCGGTACCGATCGCGACCAGCGCGTTCATGTCAGGGGCAAGACGCCAGAGGGCCGGAAAGCCTTTCAAGTAGAAGCGTCGCCCGGGACCGGCGAGAACCGCCGTCGCAAGCGCAAACTGCAGGAGATACAGACTGTTGCCGGGGAAAATCTGCATCAACACATGATGCAGCGGCGGATAGAGATGCGCGCCCATTTCCATGACGAAAAGCGGCAGAGTGAGTACGAAGGCGATCAGGAAATCGCGCTTCAGCCCCAATATTCCCTTCTCCCGGCGCGCCTCGCGGCTGTCGTCGGCCCGGCCTGCCGAGACCGCCGGATGCGCCATTCCTGGAACCTCGCCGGGTCTGGCCTCGCCAACGCCCCCCTGCCCTTTTCCGGCCGCGGCTCCATCCGTCGACGCACCGACGAGCCTGACCGCATACCCCGCTTTGGACACGGCTGCGATAAGCGCCGGCAAGGCGTCGACCCCGCCCAGCACCTTCACGATTGCCTCGCCGGTTGCCAGATTGACGCTTGCCGTCTCGACCGGCGGCACCGATTTCAAGGCCTTCTCGACCCGCGACACGCAGGATGCGCAGGTCATGTCCTCGACCTCCAGCACCAGCGTCTCGGCCTTGGCTTCATAGCCGGCCTTTTCGATCGCTTCGAGCAAGGCGTCTGCCGAAAACCCCTTTCCCGGCGTCACCGACAGCGTCTCGGTCGCAAAATTCACCGCGCTCGCCTCGACCCCTGGCACCGCGGCCACGGCCTTTTCCACCCGCCGCACACAGGATGCGCAGGTCATGCCCTCGACAGGCAAAAGGATGGCTTCGTTCTTGTTCTTGGCCAGATCTGGCCTGGACTGCATATTCATGGCGGTCACCTCCGCCATCATAGATGGACCTTCCCATCATGGGAGGGTCAAGGGGTGGTGCGTCGATTTCCAGCTCAAAAGGGTTCAGAGGCTGTCTGGCCAGACCTGAGCACCTTGCAAAACGCGCAGAATAGAGAAGATGCTCGCGCTGACCCGCAATCTCGCCGTCTTCCTCGGCATCGGCTGAGGCCTAGGTCAACAACTAGGCCTCAAGCACCTCGCGAGCCCCTCAATCCCGCTCCGCGCCAACCCGCATCGGCCAGTCGACCACGTAATCTTCGAGATCCTCGACATCGAGCCCCTCCTCCGAGATCGTCCGGCCGCGGGCTGAAATTCCGGCTTGATGCACCGTTTCCGCACTGCCCGAGACCAGCGGGTGCCACCAGTAGAGGTCGAGGCCTTCATCGATCAGCCGGTAGCCGCAGGTCGGTGGCAGCCACTGGATTTCGCGGAGGCCCTTAAGCGTCAGCTGGATGCAGTCGGGCACGGTTTCCTGGCGATTTTCGTAGTCGGAACAGCGACAGCTGTGACCGTCAAGCAGCTTGCAGGCAACCGAAGTGAAGACCACCTCGCCAGTGTCCCAATCTTCGAGTTTGTTGAGACAACAGAGGCCACAGCCATCGCAGAGGCTTTCCCATTCTGTGTTGCTCATCTCGGCGAGCGTCTTGGTTTTCCAGAAGGGCTGTTCGGTCATCGTCTCGTTCAACTGACTGTGATCTTTCGGTCTTGCTGCTGCATCCTGCTGCGGCGCTGGCCTCCATCCTCGGCCAGTCGGTGGCCGGGGTGCAACGCCTGCTGCCAAAAGCGCGTCCGGGGCCGCGCCGGGTTCACCATGGCCGGCGAAACCGCTTGTTCTTTTACGGCAAATCGACCATCACTCACATAATGACGACACGCCCGTAATCTCTCCGGGTCCTGATCCCAATCGGCGGGCGCGTCAAGGGAGCCGACAACAAGTTTTCGGGAAAAAGCCACGGTGGCCGACAAGGACAAGCCTGACGATCTTCAGCCTGCGGAACGCCTCGGCGGCGCCGACGGCATCGATCGGCCAGCCTCCGGCGCCTCCTCGGCAAGCCCCGAAAAGCCACGGAAGCTGAAGCGCCACTTCTTTCTCAAGATCGACAGCTGGCTCGATTCGACGCTGTGGAATGCCGGTTACGACCTCGCCGAGGCCTGGGAAGAGATCACCATCTTCTTCCGCCGTTTCCGTGTGCGCGGCCTCAAAAAGCTCGGCTTCGAGATCGCCGGCGAAGCCATGACGCTGGGCACGGCGGGCATGGTTCTCCTGCTCGCGCTCGCCCAGCCGGCCCTTGAGGAAACCAAGAAAGACTGGCGCAACCACGACAATTTCGCCGTCACCTTCCTCGACCGTTACGGCAACACGATCGGCCATCGCGGCATCATCCATGAAAACTCCGTTCCGGTCGATGAGCTGCCGGACCATCTGGTCAAGGCGGTTCTGGCGACGGAAGACCGGCGCTTCTTCGATCACTTTGGCATCGATTTCATCGGCCTTGCCCGCGCCATGACGGAAAATGCCAAGGCGGGTTCGGTCGTTCAGGGCGGCTCGACGCTGACGCAGCAGCTGGCGAAGAACCTCTTCCTCACCAATGAGCGCTCCATCGAGCGCAAGATCAAGGAAGCTTATCTGGCACTGTGGCTGGAGGCCAATCTCTCCAAGCAGGAGATCCTCTCGCTCTATCTCGACCGCGCCTATATGGGCGGCGGCACGTTTGGCGCAGCAGCCGCCTCGCAATTCTATTTCGGCAAGAACATCACCGAGGTGACGCTGGCGGAAGCGGCGATGCTGGCCGGCCTGTTCAAGGCGCCGGCCAAATATGCCCCGCATGTCAATCTGCCGGCGGCGCGGGCGCGCGCCAATGACGTGCTCACCAACATGGTGCAGAGCGGCCTGATGACCGAGGGCCAGGTGGTGGCGGCGCGTCGCAATCCGGCCTCCGTCATCGATCGCGACAAGAAGGAAGCGCCCGACTTCTTCCTCGACTGGGCCTTCGAAGAAGTCCAGCGGATCGCCGCCCGCTTCAAGGATCATACACTGGTGGTGCGCACCACGATCGATCTCGGCCTGCAGCAGGCAGCCGAGGAGGCTGTCGCCTCGTCGCTGCGCGAATATGGCGAAAGCTACAACGTCAAGCAGGGCGCCCTGGTGATGGTCGAAAACGGCGGGGCGGTGCGCGCCATGGTCGGCGGACGCGACTACGGCGAGAGCCAGTTCAACCGCGCCACGCGGGCGCTGCGCCAGCCAGGCTCCTCGTTCAAGATGTATACTTTCGCGCTGGCCATGGAGAACGGCTATACGCCGCAAACCGTCGTGGTCGACGCGCCGGTCGCCTGGGGCAATTGGAGCCCGCAGAATTATGGTCGCAGCTTTTCCGGGCGCGTCACCATGGAAACGGCGCTGGCGAAATCGATCAACACGATCCCGGTCCGGCTCGCCAAGGAAAAATTCGGCATCGACGCGATCATCCAGACCACCAGGGCGATGGGTGTGGAGACGCCGATCAAGAAGGACGTTACGATCCCGCTCGGCACGTCGGAAGTCACCGTCATGGACCAGGCGACGGCCTATGCCGTGCTCCCGGCCGACGGTTACGCCTCGCGCCGCCACGGCATAGCGCAGATCGTCAATTATGCCGGCGACGTGCTTTACGACTTCGAGCGCGACGCGCCCGCGCCCGAGCGCATCCTGACGGAACAGGCGGCCCGCTCGATGAACCAGATGATGACCAAGATCCCCTATATCGGTACGGCGAGGCGCGCCGCCGTCGATGGGATCCTGACCGGCGGCAAGACCGGCACGACGCAGGCTTACCGCGATGCCTGGTTCGTTGGCTATACCGGCAATTACACCGCCGCCGTCTGGTTCGGAAACGACGACTACACCTCGACCAACAACATGACGGGCGGCTCGCTTCCGGCCATGACCTTCAAGAAGCTGATGGACTATGCCCATCAGGGCATCGACATCAAGCCGATCCCCGGCGTCGACCAGCCGATGCCGGAGAAGGAAGCCAAGCCCCAAGTGGCGGATGCGGCCAATCCGGATGCGCTGCCGCCGATGGTGCGGCCGCGCTCGCTGTCTTCGCAATCGACCCGCCTGATCCGGGAGCTTGCAACGCGGCTGAAATCCGCCGACGCGCTTTCGGCACCGGCCGGGACGGCCCAGGCCGCCATCGAGCCGCAAACGACCGGCTCGACCGGCCGTTAAGACAATCACAAGTTTACCGCGCCTCAAGCAAGGCGACTGCGAATCGCGACAGCGATCCGCCGGCTTTTGACAGCCCGTTCGTGTCATTCAGGCACAAGTCTCCGGCCACCCTCGCCTACCATCCTGAATTGAAACAGGTTGCAGCTTCCAGGGATTTTCAGGTCTCCCGATGTTTACCGGGGGTTTACCATGGCGCTTGTGTTCATCCATGATTTCTCGTATTGGCACATCGCCTTCACCCCAAATTAAGGGGGCCAGACATAGATTTCAGCCGTTTTCGACGGTTCATATATTTCAATCGGTGATTGGACATCCATGATGAGATGGCTCGGACTTCCCGCTAGGCCCCGATTGACGGTGGAGCAGTATGCGGCATTCCTCGAAGATCGCGCAGCTTTACGCAGCCGAATGCTGAAAGCGGCCGTCGTCTGTGTTCTGATCTTCTATCTCGCTTGTTTCCTCTTCGATCTGTGGTTGCTGGGCGACGTCACCCTGCTGTCGGCGGTGCTGCGCTTCGGGGTGATGCTGCCGATCGCGATCGGCCTCCTCTTCTACATTGCCGGCAATCATCCGATCGAGAAGAAGGAGATCGCTGCGATCCTGGTGGCGCTTCTCGCCAATGTCTGCTGGTGCGCGATCCTGGTGTCCAGTTCGAGCCCGGGTGTGCTCACTTACTTCTATGCGGCCGCGACCTTCCAGATGGCGATCACGATCGCTGCCGCCTCGCCGTTCCGTCCGGCGCTGCGGGCCAGCATCTTCACCTTCTGCCTCAACTACTCCGCCATTTGGCTCCTTCAGGGGGCGAGCCCCTCCTATGTCATCCAGCATCTGGCGGTCTACATGCCGACGGTGCTGATGACGCTGCTTGTCTCCTATCAGCTGGAAGTCGAGGCGCTCACCAGCCATCTGCAGATGCAGGAAAACGAGGCGCTGAAGCGGGAGTTGTCGCGGCAGAACAAGGATCTCGCACGGCTCTCCGTCACCGACCCGCTGACCAGGCTTGCCAATCGCCGCGGCACCGAGATGGAGCTGATGCGGCTGGCGACAGACGTGTCGGACGAGGCGCGGCGCGTGGTGCTGCTGGTTGCCGATGTCGATCACTTCAAGGCCTATAACGACGCCTATGGCCATGGCGCCGGCGACGAATGTCTGAAACGGGTGGCCCGCGCCATGCGCCGGGCGCTGCCGATGGAGGCGCATCTCGCCCGCCACGGCGGCGAGGAATTTCTCGCCATCCTCTCCGACGCCGATTCCGACATGGCACCGACGCTGGCCGAGAGCCTGCGCCGCGCCGTGCGCCAGCTCGGCATTGCCCACGGCTTTACCGGCGACCGGAACACCTATGTGACGATCAGCGTCGGCGCGGTCTCAGGCAGGATCCAGTCCGAGGGAGACTTCGAACGCTTGCTCGACATGGCCGACCGGGCGCTCTACGCCGCCAAGGCCGACGGCCGCAACACCTGGCGCGTCAGCCTTGATGAGGACGAGGCGCGGGTGGTGGCGTGAGGGTGAGTGTGGCGCTTTCGCCGACTGCGTCTCCCCTGTTGCCGCCGCGGGTTCTGTTGCGTCCGGCCCTCTTGGCTTCGTAAAGCAGCTTGTCGGCCCGTTCATACAAAGCGGGAAAGCCTTCATCGCCGGAGATCAGGGTGATGCCCATGCTTGCAGTTACGGCCCCGGCGAGTGCAGGAACGGCGCTGGCGACGGTCGTCGGGATCGCCTGGCGGCGAAGCTCGGCCTCTCCATCGACGTCATGCCCGCGCAGCACCAGCAGGAACTCTTCGCCACCCAGGCGGTAGGCGCGGACGTCCGGCCCGGCTTTCAATGCGGCAGCGACTGCCTTCAGCACCTCATCGCCCACGCCATGCCCGTAGCCATCATTGATCGCCTTGAAATGATCGACGTCGATGACAGCAAGTGCGGTAAAGCGGTCGGTGCGAAGCTGCTCGAAGTGGCGCTCGATCGCGCGTCTATTGAGCAGACCCGTCAACGGATCGGTTTCAGACAGACGCTCGAGCAGGTCCGCCTCGTTCAGCGCACGATCCCGCTCACGTCTGATCAGCACAAATCGATCCGCCACGCCAAGCGTGGTGAGCAGCACTTCAAACATGCAGCCGAAATAGAACAGCAGCATGGCATCCTGGCTGGGCAGTCCCGGTGTTATGCCCGTCACCAACCGTATCAGTCCGACCAGTATCAACGGCGCGTAGCCAATGGCCTGGAACCGTGCGGCGCGGCTTCCGCGGCGCAATGAGTCGATCATCGAGAAGAGAAAGACGGCAAGAACCGGGGTAAATGCTGCCGTGTAGACAGTCGATTGCACCGGACGGGCCACGAAGGGGAAGCTCGCGTGCAAGACACTGAGGAAGATCGCCCATGCGGCGCAATAGGGAAGGATGCGCCGCAGGAGCGGATGCAGCATTCCTTGCTCGATGAAGCTGTAGGTGAACATCGCGCCTGAAGCGACCGTCAGACCGAAGATCAGCGTCGTCATCCAGCTCAGCGTCATGGGCGGGGGATCGAAGAACACGACCGACAGACCTGATGTGACGACAATCGTCATCAGCAGCGACAATGTCAGCGCCGAGTGCCAGAGAACGAAGGGTTGCCGGAGGGCTCGGTAGAATGCTGCATTGAAAATGAGGGGCATGACGAGCATGCCAGCGAGCCCGGCCATCAACAGCAGAAACCGCAAATCGTCACGGCCAGCGCCTGCGTCCGCAGGTGAAAGATAGGCTTTCTCCAGGATCATCCGATGGGAGGGCAGATCAACGACCGCGACGACGTGCCGGGTCATCTCCGTGACATCAGGCAGGGCCGCATTGAAGTAGCCGCCAGCCATCGAGCTGCGCAAGGAGGCGGCCGGATAGGACGTCTGGCGAATTCCACCATCCTTGTCGATCGCCAGCAGATGCACGGCTTCGAGCGCGCTTCGCCTCGAGAGTAGATATAGCAGCGGTGTCTGATCGGGTTCGATATCGAAACGAAGCAGCACGCGCTCGGCCGCGATCGAGAAATCCTGGCCCGCACCGGAGCAGGACCATCTTTGTTCATCGCGCGCCACGGAAACGGGATCGTCCGAAAGCGTGGCTTCAGCCCAGCAGGACGGGCGAATGCTGGCGGAATCGCTCGCATAGGCGGTGTCGGCACCCAATTTTACCACGACCACCAGACACAGACATGCCGTTAAGACTTTAAAGAAACCGTTGAAAATCATGGACTTTGCGATAGCGGAGAAAGCTTTTGATGCCGTTAAGAGCGGGATCTACTTCTGACGGCGGCCCGGTATTCGGGCCGAGGGACGGTGTTGGCGCGTGGCGGTTAAGGCTGCTGTTGGCCCGAAGCGGCCTTGCGGCCTCGGTTGCCACAAGTATAGTCCGATCATGTCCAATGCTATAATCCCTGTTTATCAGTTCCGAAGCGACGAATTCTCCCGGTCGCCTGACACTGTTGTGGCTGTAGCGCCAATGGAGGCAGTTATTTCAGTCTACGGCTCCGGCGGCCTTATCGGTGAAGGCGGACTCTCGGATGCGTTCGGTGGTGCGGCTATTTACAAGAACGGTAAAACTGGGAGGTGCTTTTTTGGTATCTGGGGCGCGCGCAACGCAGCAAAATTCAAAGCCGACTTAGAGACAAAGCTCAATATCGAAGTGGTCAAGGAGACGCCACCAGCACGGCTCAGCCACTGGGGCAAGTCGAAGTCGAGGCCCAAGTCAACAGGTCTTGCTGGTACACGTTCCTGAAGTTGAATGCTCTGTAGCGTATGACCGCAAATGGCGCGAATCGGAAGTCTGCATTCGGCCCACTAGACTTCAGGTCTTCACGTGCGCTGCATCGCGACCTGCAAACCCAGCCCTACCAGCATAGTTCCACCAGCGCGTTGAAGCAGCTTCTGCACCGCACCGGAGCCCTTCAGCCTCGTCATGATGAGCCCAGCGAGGAAGACGCAAACGACATCTGCGAAGGTGAAGGTGGCGTTGACTATGGCTCCAAGTATGGCGAGCTGCGCCCAGAGTGGCAGGCCTCCATCGCCATCCACAAATTGAGGGAGAAACGCCATGAAGAAGATCGCCGTCTTTGGGTTCAGCACTTCAACGGCGATGCTTTGGAGGAATGCTTTCTTTGCGGACGTGGGTGGCACATCTGGCACGCCATTAGATGGCGCTGGTGCTCGAAACATTGAAATGCCAAGCCAGATCAGATAGAGAGCGCCCGCCAGTTTGACGGTCGTATAGGCCACAGGGACTGCATGGAAAAGCGCGGATAACCCTGCTGCCGCAGCGACGACGTGTAGATAAGCGCCCAGGTGAATGCCTAGCACTGCCCACAACCCCGCGCGTCGGCCGCCTGCCATGGTACGTGCTGCGGCATAGAGCATCGCCGGTCCCGGAATAAATGCGAATACGGCCGTAGTGGCAGCAAATGCGAGCAAGACTTCAAGCGACGGCATCCGAGACATTCCTTAGTCGGGGGTGTCTTTCAAACACTAGCGAGTTTCTGAGCCGACGCAATGACCGGTGTTGGCGCATCAGCGCCAAGAGGGCTAACGGCCCTTTGCGGACAAACTCATCTCTGCCTGTTATGGATGCCTGGGGACATTACGAGGCAGTGGATGCAAGTTCAAATCAACTTGGCACGACATGATGATTTAGAGCCTTGGCTTGGGTTGGCTGACGAAGTCGTGCCTCTCTTCGGTCCCATGCCGGATTTCAATTCTGTTCTGATCCGGAAGATCGCGCAGCAGCAGGCCTATTGCGCAAGAACGGACGATGGGAATGGCGGATTTGTAGGGGGCGTTATGATAGGGGGTGGTGGTAGCGCTTATGCCATCCGCTGGCTCGCCGTTCATTCAAGCTTTCAGCGCCTTGGCGTAGGCAAGTCACTTGTAAATGCTGCCATTGCGAACATACCCGCCGAAGCTAGTATTCATGTGGACACCTTTGTCACAGGTAGTCCGGGAGCGGGTGCCGCGAGGGGACTTTACGAGAGCTGCGGCTTTCTTCCGCACGGCATATGGGCAGAGGGTAAAGTCGTTCGCCAGCGATACTTGCGGCTTCCGTAGAATGTTCGGCCTTTATGTCTGCTATTGGCGCATGAGCGCCATTTGGAGGCTATCGGCCCGAAGCGGTCATCAGGTCACTAAGTGTTTGGCAATTATTAGCTGCGGCTCAAGATGAGTAAGCCAATCCGATTGCGATATTAAGAAACACAAAGCTCACGAACGCGAGCATAAGCCCAGCCGGCAGTAGGCTCGGAGTAACCGAGAAGCGGCGGCGCGCGTACAGAAACGTGGATAGAGGAAGAACGAAAGTAGCTAGAAGGTGCCAGAAATCAAACGACTTGAATGCGCCTGCGAGTTGAGAACCGACTGTTAGTAATACGAGCAGCCAGACAGCAACGGCCACCACCGCCGCACCTCCTACCGCGCCAGCAAAAATGTACCCGTAAGTGTTGGCAAGTCGTCGCAATTCCGGGACTAACAGCCCTATGGCCAAAATGGTCGTGAGTAGGAATTCTGTCCACATACTGCCGAGGATAGGTGCCACTTCGCGGGGCGGCAACATCAATTACGAATTGCGGCTTAGCTTCACCCCACTCATGACCGCAAATGGCGCATCGCTATAATCTCCCCGCTCCACCCCGCCTTGATCCGCTCGCCCTCGGGCGTTAGGAAAGCCACCCAATCACCCCGGGGGGCGAGCCAGTGTCGCGGACCGACTATCAGACCGCCGTGGATCAAATCGGCATCCTGGAGGCCCTTGCGGCCTATGATCCGCATATTGCGGGCACCCCGCCGCTCGGGGTCGATACCCTGACCAGCGATATCGACATTCTCTGCTGTGCGCCGGATGCGGAGGCCTTTGTTGCCGATGTGCAGCGGTTCTATGGCGCGATGAGCGGCTTTCGCATCTGGCAGTGGGTGTCGAAGGATCGGCCGGTGATTGCGACGTTTCGGGCATGCGGGTGGGATTTCGAAATCTTCGCCAGCCCCCTGCCTGTGGCCGAGCAGTTCGGCTGGCGCCATTTCGAGATGGAACGGCGCTTGCTGGGGCTCGGCGGTGACGGGTTCAAACGCGCCATTCTGGCGCTGCGACGACAGGGCCTGAAGACCGAACCGGCCTTCTGGTCGGCGCTGGGCCAGGAGGGCGATGCCTATCTCGGCCTGCTGAGCCTGGAACAAGCCAGCGACACAGAGCTTCGCGCCATGCTGGAAGCGGCCGGCTTCGGGGCAAGTTGATCCGCACTGATGTGCCGGAGGCCTCAGACCTGAGGCGCGAACGGTGCTGCATTCGGCCGAGCTTGGCGTCCCCTGCCCCCTCATCCGGCCTTTGGTCCGCTTCTCCCCGCCTTCAGGGAGAAGAGCACAGCTCATCCCTCCTCCGTCTTGCCGATCGGATAAAGGAAGAGCCGCGTCTTGCGGGCGTCCGACAATTCCCAGATCTCGTCGGGATCAACATCGGGCACGGCAAAGCTGTTGGAGACGAAGAGGCTGCCGGGCTTCATTTCGCGCGACAGTTTTTGCCAGAGGGCGGCCATGGGAGCGGGTGAGAGGAAGGCGTAGACGAGGTCTTCCTGCGCGACATCCGTCTTCCAGAGATCGCCGCGGCGGATCTCGCCCTTGCCCGAGATACGCGACATGAGGCGAGCTGCGAGATAAACGGCCGGCGCATTCTCCACACCGCGCGCCCGCCTTCCCTCGCCGTCCAGCGCGCGGACCACGCCGCCAAGGCCGCAGCCGAGATCGAGCATGCGGGTCGCGCCGCGATCGCGCATCATGTCCTTCAAGACCGAAGCCGTTTCGGAATTGGTGAGATAGAGCGGCACGCGGCCGCGGGTGGTGTTGGAAAAGACGAGCGCCAGCAGGAGGAAGGCGAGGCCGAAGGGCCAGGCCGGCAGATTGCCGAGTAGCATGACCGAGCCCATGGCGAGCGGAAAGAGGAAGGCGATCAGCAGCCACCAGCGCGGAAGGCGCAGAAGCGCACAGATCAGTGCCGCAAGCGCTCCCTGCAGGACGAGCGCGATCATGATCAGCGGCAGGCGCTCGACCGAGGTCGACAGCGGCGCCGTCACGGTGGCCACCACCGGCAGGGCGACGACCTGGGCGAGAAGCGCGCCGAGGATCGGCGTCTTGCGGAAAAGGGCGAGCATTCGGTCTCCGGCAGGTTCAAGCCGGGTGACACTGGCAGGTGGTGGGGCGATTCTCAAGGGAGAGCACATTCTCGCCCGCTTGGCCGCTTAGTTTGGGGGTTCCTGACTGGAGAGCGCTTAACGACTGCACGCCGTTACGAAACCACTCATCTGGCTGGAACTGACAGGATGATACGATGGGTTTGCGCCAAGTGGCACCGCAAGACGACTCCGGCTGGAAAGCGTACCATGCTATCCGGCAGCTCGTGCTCTACGAGTTGAGAGGTCGGCACGATTACGACCCCGCCCATCCGGACGATCATACAGTCGGCAACTTCCCTTTCCTCTACTACGTGGACCATCTGCCGATCGGCGCAGTGCGGCTCGATCTTTCTGCTGCGGACCCGGCGATTGCCACGGTGCGGATGGTCGCGATCCTGCCGCAGCATCAAAGGCGCGGGTTTGGAACCACGATGCTTCAGGCGCTCGAACTGTTTGCTGCGGGCAAGGAGGTCAGGGAGCTGAAAGTCCTTGCCGCCGGGGATGCCGCGACATTCTACGAGCGGTGTGGATGGAAACCCGGCAAGGCCGTTGGCAACGGCTTGTTGCTCACCAAGTCTGTTGCCGCGTCTTAATGCGACCTGAGCACCTGCCCGACCAGCTCCGGAAAAGGATAGAAGCGAAGGTCCGGGATGGAGTGACGGTCGGGAACTGGCTCAGACGGCTTGACCCTTTCGTGGCAAGCTCGCCTCTCGCGAGGGCAGGTTGCGGCCTTGCTTCCACTTGGCGCGGCTGGCATCGTCTGCGCAACCCCTGCTCCGCCACCATGGCGGCATCGGGCGGTCAGGTGGGGTGATCTATGGATTTCATGAGGCTGTTGAAATCGCTGGAGGAGTTGCTTTATGAGATCCTCTCCTGGCTGGTCTTCTATCCCTTGACCTTCTGGCGCGCCGTCACCCAGCCGCTCAGCATGATGCGCTATGCCGATGACGAACTGGAGGACCGGCCGGAAGACCAGTATGACGATACGATCAGCCCGCCCTTGTTTCTCCTGATCACGCTGTTGCTTTCGCAGGCTCTGTCGACGGCGTTTCCGAGCGTGGCAACCTCGGCGGATGCGCTGGCGCTCACCCATTCCTTCTCCAACCTGCTCATCGTGCGCGGGGTTGTCTTCGGGATGTTTCCGATGGTCATGGCCGTGACGCTGATCCTGCACAAGGGTCAGATCCTGACGCGCTCGACGCTGAGACCGCCCTTCTTCAGCCAGTGCTATGTGGCAGCACCCTTTGTCTTCCTGGTTGGCCTTTCCGTCGACTGTCTGCTGATCCCGGCGGATCGGGGCCTGCCCTATGCCGCAGCCATCTTCCTGGGCGCGGTCGTCTGGTATGGGCAGGCGGAAATCCGGTGGTTCCAGCGGGATCTGGGGGTTGGCGGCATCCGGGCAACGGGGATGTTTCTCCTCGCCTTTTCCGTGGCGGTCACAGCTGCCCTTGCCTTGGCGGTCGGTGTAGCGCTGCTACTGCCCCGCTGGACTGCACCGGGTTGAGGATCATTGCCGGCTGACAGGGCGTTCGTCCCGCTCGCCGTTCTCTGCAGCATGTTCGCCAAGCAAAATGCGGCCGAGCTCGGCTTCCAACTCCGTGCGTTCGCGAGGATCGAAATCGCGATAGCCATGGATCGCCGCATGAGACCAGAGAATGCGTCCCGAGAGGATCGGCGCATCGATGGTCGAGATCACATGGCCCTGCATCGCCACATCAAAGGTGACGAAGCTCTGGCCGCGCACTTCGGTCTGCGCGTAGTTGGCGATTTCCATCCGCTTTTCTGGCAAGGCTGGTCTTTCGGGCCATCATCGAACCCTGTAAATGCAGGGTTTTTCCATATTCCTCATATGTGAAAAACGAGGCCTTTTCATCCTCCATTTTAGGTTTTTACCCCTAAAAAATGACAGGGCGGCCGAAGCCGCCCTGGTTCACTGCCAACAGTGTTCACGTGATGTCGTCAGCGACTGTCGCGCCGCGCCTGGCCGTTCTTGACGAACTGCGAAACGCGTCCGACTTCCATCGGATTGACGAGGTCCGGACCGCGCTCATTGGGCACCGAGCGCATGCCCTTCTTCGCACGGCGCGAGGTCGGGCGGTTGGGGCGGCTCGCCGCGCGGCGCATCTCCAATGCCTTTTCGGCATTGCGCTTCAGTTCCTCGCGGGAGGAGAAGCGCTTGCGACGGGCGATCTCGCCGTTGACACGCTGGAGAGCGGCAGAGAGGGCGGCGAACTTCTCGCGGCTGCCGGCATTGTCTGCTGCAGGCTTCGCGCCCGAGGGCGCAGCCTTGCCACGCATTTCGCGACGCTGGCGGCTGGCGATGTCACGAGCGCGATCGCGACGGTCACGCAGGTTCTTGCGGAGCGAGGAGAGATCCTCATCCGTCCGCTCGGCAAGGTGCGGATGCCGCGAGGCTTCCACCAGTTCCTTCTCGGTCTCGTCGAGAAGTCGCAATTCCATCCGGCGCGCCTGGGCCATATCAGTCTCCCTCATTCATTCGTCTATTACGATAACAAGGGGATAATGGCAGACTGACTGCGATGTTCCATCCGGATCGGCTCCGGATGGCTGACATTCGAGTGAGCGAGATTTGAAGGGCGGTGGCGGTCGTCAGACCTTCACGTATTTGCGCCAGTCATGCTCTTCCTTGAAGCCGAGGAGTTCGCGGATCTTGCGGTTCGACAGCGGTGCATCGAAGCCGTCGATCTCGCCCGTGATCGGCGTGTTCGGGGCATATTTTGCCAGGAATTCGCGGGTCGGCACGGTCGCGGTGATCGTGTCGTTGACGGCATTGAAGACCTGGAAGCCGAGGCCGTCCTTTGCGACGCAGAGATCGACGATCTGGCCGAGATCGCGCGCATCGATATAGGACCAGGCATTGCGCTTGCGGCATGGCGGATCGGCGAGATAGCCGGGGAAGTTGGCATAATCCTCGGGCGCAATGACATTGCCGATCCTGAGCGCGTAAACATCGATGCCGAAGCGCATGGCAAAGGCGCGGGCGGTCTTTTCGTTGACGACCTTGGACAGGCCGTAAGAGTCCATCGGATCGACGTCATAGTCTTCGGTCAGCGGGAATTCCTTGTAGTCCTTGTCGCCTTCGGCAAAGCAGACGCCATAGGTGGTCTCGGAAGAGGCGATGATCACCTTCTTGATGCCGAGCTTTGCGGCAGACTCGATGACGTTGTAGGTCGAGACGGTGTTTTCCGCGAAGGTCTTGTTATCGGGATGCATCAGGATGCGCGGGACGGCGGCGAAATGCACAACCGCATCTGCAGGCTTCGGGCCGCCCTCCTGTTCATAACCGTCATAGCCGAAATGGCAGGAGAGTGCGTTGAAGACCTCGCCGGCATCGGTGACGTCCGTCAGCAGGGTGTGGACGCCTGGAACGTCGAGCACGGCGCGGTCGACATTCAGCACCTTGTGACCCTTACCTAAGAGATAGGGCACGACATGGCGCCCCGCCTTGCCGCTGCCGCCGGTGAATACGATCCGCTTGCCCATGGTGATCCTCCTCGAGAATGGGTTGTCTGACGACCAGATAGCGCGGCGGAGGCAAAAGCGTAAGGGGCTATAGCGCGCCTTGATCCCCCCAGGGAACCGGAGCCGCCTCGCCCGTGTTTCACCGGACCATTCGGCAACCGAGGAGAGACGCCTTGAAACTCGAGGATTTTGCAGACAAAGAGCCCAAGTTCATTCTGGAGGAGTTCTTCTCCGGCACGCTGCGCGGCTATGGCATGACCATCGGGAGGCTGGGCGGCTTCCAGAACCGGTTCACGATCGATGCCCGCGGGCGCTTTGACGCAAGCGCCAATGTGCTGTCGCTGACGGAAGACTATTTTTTCGACGACGGCCACTCCGACACGCTGACCTGGACAATCCTGAAACGCAGCGAAAACCGCTATGAGGGCCGCGAGACGCTGATCGACGGCACGGCAGAGGGCGAACAATCCGGCTGCGCCTTCCGCTGGCAATATGCCCGCGACGTTCCCGATGTCGATGGTTCGAAGACCCGGTTCGGTTTCGACGACTGGTTCATCCTACATGACGAACGCCACATGAGCGTACATGCCTCGCTCACCAAGCTCGGGGTGGAAGTGGCGACGCTGGAGGCGTTTTACGAGCGGGTGGGATAATCGAACGACAGGCGGGCGCAGCACAGCATGCCGCTCGCCCGCCCCCTAGTCTTGTCATGTGTCCAAGCTCTGCTAATGTCTGATTAGGCCGATGCAGCCTGCCGCTCCGCGGCGCTTGTTCCAGAGCGCGATGGTGAACGCATCACGAAATGACCTCCTCATCCTTGCCCTTTCAAATGATGGCGACGGATCAGCAGACGCGGACACTGATTGGACCGTTTGCCACTGCGGAGGGACGACGATGCGCGACATGCGTGACGCAAAACTGATGGCCAGGACGCTGAAGGCGGAGCTGGCCAAGAGCAATCTCGAGATCAGCCATTCTCAGGCCCTGGAACTCGTCGCAAGACAGCTGGGCTTCGAACAATGGAACATCCTAGCGGCGCGGATTGATGTTGAAGAGACGCCGCAGGCCAAGATCTCCTTCGAGCCGCCTATCCCGATTTTCCGCATTTTCGATGTCGACAAGGCGATGGAATTCTACCGCGACTATCTCGGCTTCACCGTCGACTTCGAACATCGCTTCGGCGAGAATTTCCCGCTCTACTGCCAAGTGTCGCGCGGCGCTTGCGTTCTGCACCTGTCGGAGCACGCGGGTGATGCCTCACCGGGCGCCAAGGCCTTCACATGGATGCGGGGCGTGAAGAGCTTCCATGCGGATCTGACGGTCAAGGACTATCGCTATCTCAAACCGGGGCTGGAGAATGCACCCTGGGGTCTCCAGATGACGGTGACGGATCCATTCAGCAACCGCATCGCCTTTTGCGAGCGGGTGTGAGGGGTAGAGCGCGCGCCCCTATCTTGACCGCGTCGCCGCCTCTTCCCATCTCCGCTCTAACCACAGATGGACGATCACGATGGGTTTGTTCGACGGATTGCTGGGCCATGGATCAAGCGTCGATCCAGCCGATCTCGCCAAGCGGCTGGACGGCGTCTTGATTGAGGGCGAGCACGTCTCGCTCGCCTTCCGGGTCATCCGCGACGTCTTTGTCTTCACCGACAAGCGACTGATCCTGATCGACGTGCAGGGCATTACCGGCTCGAAGGTCGACTACATGTCCGTCCCCTACCGCGCTATCACCCGCTTTTCCGTCGAAACCGCCGGCACCTTCGACCTCGACAGCGAGTTGAAGATCTGGGTCTCGGGGAGCCATGATCCGCTGAAGAAGACGCTGAAGAAGGGCACGGATGTGAGGGGCATACAGCGAGCGCTGGCGGCGGGGGTGTTGCGGTAGGACTCATTGGCATAACCCAACAGATGGGTTACAGTGTGGGATGGTTGTTGTTCATCGCGCTTTCGGCTTCCGTTTCGTGATCTACACGCAGGATCACGAGCCTGCGCATGTTCATATCACCGGGTCCGGACAGGCGAAGATAAACCTGCTGGGTCGAAACGGAGAACCGGAACTGGTCTACAGCATGGGGATCAGCCGTGCCGATCTTCGGCGCATCTTGAACGAGGTTGCGATGGAACAGGCGCGGCTGTTCAGAGAATGGGAGCGCATTCATGGCTGACTTTGACGAAAGAGACCTTGAGGCTGCAGAAGCACGCGGACGCGCTATGCTGGAGACAGAACCGAGAGCGATTGCCGCGCGATACGACGCACAGACAGGTCGTGTCGTACTCGATCTCGCCAATGGTTGCGTCTACGCTTTCCCGACGGCCTTGATCGAAGATCTGCAATCAGCCTCTCCAGAGGCACTGGCCGGTGTAGAAATTGACGGGCTCGGCTTCAATCTCCATTGGCCAGAGCTAGATGTCGACCTCTTCGTGCCAGGGCTGATTGCCGGAATTTTCGGGACAGAAGCGTGGATGACACGAGAACTGGCGCGCCGCGCGGGTCGAGCCACGTCCGATGCCAAAGCCGCCGCAGCACGGGCAAACGGCGCCAAGGGCGGACGGCCGCGCAAAGCCGTCTAGCTCGGGGTGGAGTTCGCTAAGCTCCTCCTCCCTCCCCCCTGAAACTTCCCTCACCCCCGAATCAGTGATACCCCTCGGGCACTGCCGCCCGGCGCGATTGCGCCTGCATTGCCGAAGGTCTCGACCCGCCCGTGTTTCGTGTTCCCCTCATCGTCGCCACTGCGCTGATCATTGCCTTCGGAGGCGGGATCCTATCGGCGCTTTCGATGCTGAACGCCTCCGTCGGGTTCGGGGCGATCGAAGTGGCTGGCTGGCGGGCGTTTCCCTCCGCGCAGAAGGCGTCTGCCGATCCTTACGCCAAGGCGCATCGCGCCAAGGGCGGGCGACTGCTTTACGGGTCTGCCGAGGGGCTGCAGTTCACCGCCTATCGCGATAAGGACGGGTTGACGCTGACGGGGACCTGCTCTTACCGGATGAGCGGGCGCACGCCGACGGCGCGGCTGTGGACGCTTTATGCCGCCGATGCCGACGGCAATGCCCTGGATGCGGGTCCAGAACTTCCGACGGCGAAGAATTCCCAGACGGTTCTCAGGCGTAGCGACGGGACATTCGACATCACGATCTCGCGCACAGCAAAATCAGGGAACTGGCTCGCCATTCCCGATGCCGGCTCATTCCAGCTGGTGCTGACACTGCTCGATACGCCGGCGGCCGCCTCGACGGGCCTCTCCGGTCTTGCCATGCCGGTCATCGAGCAGATCGGATGTGGCCAATGAGTAAGCTTCTCTACGCCATCCTGACCGGTTTCTTCGGTGCCGTGCTCTTGCACATCATCATCATTCTCGGTGTGCCGCATTTCACCGGGCGTGACGCCTATACGCGCGTGACCGCCGAGGGCGCTCCCTTCGTCTTCCACCCGCTGTCGGCTCAGCCCGATGCGGTGGGGCTGTCGAACCTCGATCCCTATCTCAGGGTCGCCGTCTGTCATTTCGACATCACCCGCCAGCCGCTGTCGTTGATCGCGCTCGGCGGCGGTGTCGATTTCTGGTCGGTCGCGATCTATGACCGGGAAGCCAACGAGATCTTTTCGATGAATGACCGCACTTCGGTCGCCGGCGACCTCGACGTGCTGGTTGCAACCCCAGTTCAGGTGGCGCAGCTCAGGAAGACCCCGATCGCAGCACTCGCGGAAACCATCCTGGTCGAGCATCCGGGCATGGAAGGTTATGTGGTGCTGCGGGTTTTGGCGCCGCAGGCAAGCTATGAGGCGGATGCCAGGGCGTTTCTGGCCGATGCCGAATGCCTGCCGTTCATCGGGCGGTGAACAGGTCTTAACCGATCGGCTCGTCGCTCAGAACGCTGCCCAGCCGGATGACCATCTTACGATCGAAATGATGCGGACGAGCAAACATCCAGTCGAGAGCCTGTGAGACCGTCCAGGGACGCTTGTAGGGACGCACGGATGTCAGCGCCTCGAAGACATCGCAGACCGCGCTCAACTGCACCGGGGCGCTCAGGTCCTTCTGCTTCAGACCGAGCGGGTAGCCGGAGCCATCGAGAACCTCATGATGCAGGCGGCAGACGTCGAGCACTACTTGCGGGATCTCGGGATGGGTCTTGAGCAGCTGGTAGCCTGCCTCCGGATGGTTGCGGATGACGACGCGTTCACGATCGGTCAGATGACCGGGCTTGTTGAGAATTTCGTTGGGGATCAGCAGCTTGCCGATATCGTGCAGCATGCCGGCGACGCCAAGGATGCGCACCGTTTCGTCGTCCATTTGCAGCGAGCGCGCCAGAAGTGTCATCAAGCCGCTGACGGCAAGCGAATGGACATAGGTGGTCTCGTCCTTGCTCTTGAGCCGGGTCACTTCCAGGGCGATGACTGTGCTGTCGGACCACAGCTCGGCATTCTCGTCGGCTGCCTCGGAGAGATGCGCCATGTCGAGCGGGCGACCCGAGACGATGTCGCCGAGACTGGTGCGGAGCACCTTTGCGGATTGCTTGATGACCCCGCGAGCGGCCCGCGTGCGCATGTCCTTTGGCGGCAGGGATGACGAGGCTGGCTTGACGGCTGCGACCTTGCGGCCGTCCGGATCGACACCGAGACGCAGATTGATCGAGACGTCGGTCGCAGACGAGGTCAGGATTGCCGCCATGTCGCGGTCGCTGTTGAGCAGGAAGCGGCGTCTGGCAAATTCCCGGCTCGGGCACGCGACGCTTTCGATGAACATTCCCTTGCGAATGCGATCCTTGGCAATCTTCATCAGCATCGATGGTCGACCTGCTCCGCAATGGGCGCCCTTGCCAGGGGCAGCGGTTGATCGGGCGTAATGCCACGACTTCCTATTTTACCTTATCCTACATAAACGATTTACAACCGGTGAATCGCTAGAAGTCGGGTGTGCGACATGGCTTCGGAGCCTTGAGCAGCAACACGTCGCGGATGCCCGGATCGCACCACGACGACCGGCAACGGCGAATGACGAGAGAGCTTGCTCAGAACGGCCGACGGCCTGGGCCGAAGACAGGTCCCTGTGGCGCTGGCAGGGCCGGCAAGGTCGGCAGTTCCACCCGTGGCCAGATGGCGTTGGGATCCAGCCGCTCGTAGCGGATGCCGGTGAAGAAAAGTATCTCTGCCTTGTGCTCACCCGTGGCCGTCGATCGGCGCGAGGGGGTCAGCCGGTCCGAAATCCTGATGATATCCGCCATGCTCGTCTCCTTTCGAGAAGAAAGATCGAGAGGGTCGAGAGCATCATCTCGCCCTGCCCTCCTTCTACGAGGGCCGGCACAATCCGGTTCATGTTGCGGAAAGTCTCACACAAACCAGGGTCATCTGCGCCTTTCTCCGACGCGTTCCCCCTGTCGCGGTTCACCCCACGAAACGGGGTACGCATATGCCTAATATCGGAAACATGCGGCGAATCGCCGGACTTGACCATCCGCCTGTCCACAAGAAGCCATAGGTTAGTTAACAGCTTGCTAACAAATTCGTTCTAATCTCGCACACATCTGTATTGCGTTGGAGTAGGTAGTCGTGAGCGAACAGTTCAGGGAGCTTGAAAGGCCAGCCGGCGCGCGGAACAAGGATGTCGTTCTGATGGCCACGGTCACGAGTTTCCAGGCGCTCTCCTTTCCCGGCAAGTCGGAACTCCGGCAATTTGCCGAGCTGTTCCAGCCGCTGTTTGCCGGGTCCTCTGCCGAAGCGCGCCGGGAAGCGGTCGCGGCCCTCTCACAAAGCCCGAACCTGCCGCTCTCGATTGCCGCCTTCATCGCCTCTCAGCCGATTTCGATCGCCGCACCCTTCCTTGCTTCCTCTCCGGCACTCTCCGACGACATGCTGATCATGATCGCCCGCACGCAAGGCGTCGACCACGCACGCGCCATCGTCAAGCGCGAGCGGCTGTCGCCGACAGTGATCGACGCCTTGGTGTCGCTGCGCCATGCCCTGCCGCCGCGCCCGGAAAAGGTGAAGGCCGATGAGCAGACGGCGGAAATGCAGCCTCTGCAGGCGGCCAAGATGCCGGCTTCGAGCTTCGACACCGTGATGGCAGATCTCGAGATGCGCGACCTGCCGGGCGCCGCTTCAACGACGGTGAATGAGCCTGCAACAGAGAGCCGCGAAGAAGCGCTGCGCCAGACGATCAAGCGCATGGCGTATCAGCATCGTCCGCCCCGCAGCGATCGGCTCGGCCGGCGCCAGGCGACGCCGGTGCAGACCGCGCTGCTCGTCCGCTTTGCCCGCAGCCATGACGGCGGCTTCTTTGCCACGACGCTCGCCGACATGCTGACCTCGAGCCGCTGGCTTGCCGAGCGCATCCTGCTCGACATTTCCGGGCGGCAGCTCGCAACGACGCTTGCCGGCGTTGCCATGGAGGATCGCGAGGCGATCTTCATCCTCGAACACATCTATCCGCATCTCTCCCGCCGCGAGAACGGCGCGAGCCGGGCCGAAAACCTCTTCTTCGGCATGGACCCGGACCAGGCCGAGGCCCGGATCGACAGCTGGATCCGTGCCGACCGGTATACCTTCGCCGGCGAAGAGCAGACGATCGAGGCGGGTGACGGCTCCGAACGCACGGCGGTGCCGAGCAGCAAACCGCTGACCGCCGCCAACCAGGCTGCATCAAAGCGTCAACCCGTGGGCGACGAGCATGGGCGACAGGTGCTCAGGGCGCGCAAGCGGTAGAAGCTCAGTGAGGCAATAGGCAGTAAACGGTAGGCGTGACTGCTTGTGTGTGGGTTTTCGCAGCCGCCGTCGCGTGTGATCACCCCAACCCCGGCGCTTTGCGCCGACCCTCCCCCTCAAGGGGGAGGGTGGATGGCGATGGCCGATGCTCCTCCGCTCGACGGCCTCTTCCGAGGAGCCGATCTCACGCCATGCAGAGTGGCTGCCGCTCAATCCTTCACATCCGCCAGCGTCAGATAGGTGCCGAGATCTTCCACCTCGATCTCAACCAGCCAGAGATCGCTATCGAACTTCCGCTCGCGGGCGATCAGAGCCTCCACCGCCTCGGGTTCAGCCCGCACGAGGCGCGGCTCGAAGATGCGGTCGTCGCGTGTCTCGTCATCGATCATGGCCTGGGGTGCCGGGCCATAAAGCGTCTCCAGACCATCGCGGAAGCGCTGGCGCACGAAGATCGCGCCCGAAGCGTCCGACCCCTTGGCGACAACAGCAGCATAGCCGCCGTCGGAGAAGACGCGGCGGGTGAGTGCGGAGACGAAGATGTCGGAGCGGATGCGCATGGGCTAGGGTTTAGGGGATTGCGCGGGCGGCGTCGAGGGTCGAGGGTCAGGGTTCGTCAGTCGGCTTAATCAATTGCGCAAATCGAGCGCCTGCCCCTTTGGCCTCATTGAGGACCACATCGAAATCGTCCGGCGGATGGCCGCTGTCGAGCATGCTCTTGAAGACCGAATAGGCATCGTATCGACTGCCATAGGCACGGAGCGTGTCCTCATCGTTCACCCAAACGAAGACGATAATCTTTCGGCTGCTGTCGAAGCGAAAGAACAGCCTGTATTGTTGGAAGAACTTCGCTCGGAACCAGTGTTTGCGGTGACTGCCCAGCGTATGACCCTGACGGAATTGCGGGGCTCCCGGATCGGCCGGGATATCCGTCGTCACGAGCTTGAGGATCGCGGCCAGCCGCTTCGAAGCATTCTTCTCACGCCAAGTCTCCGGATCGCGGCGCTTTCGCGCTTCGACTTCGTCCGCAAGGGTCAGCAACTGATCGAGAAAAAGGGGGTGGGCATAGACGGCCCAGCCACTGGCCGTGAAGGGCGCGCCGAGCTCACTCATCTTCCGGCGACAGTGGCGCGTCGAGATCGACGGCGACATCTCCGACCAGTGCTCCGATCCGCTGCACCAGCGCTCCCTCCATCGGCTTCAGCCGTTCGGGATGATCCATCACATCGCGTTCCAGCAGATCCAGGAATGCGCCCAGAGCGGGATCGCGCTCTTCGGCCACAGCTTCGATATATACTCGGCCGCTCGAGTCCGTACGATAGCGGATCTGGTCGCCCTTACGGAGTTGCAACTGTTTTCGCACACCCGTCGGAACCGTGGTCTGGTACCGATCGGTCAGCTTCGAAATCTCGTCAGGTCGCACAGTCATGGCCGGGCCCGCAGATAATAAGGCTCAAAAGTAATGCATCTGCATTGCCTGCGCAAGACAATGAAAGGGCGATCCGACTGAAAAACCGACGCGCTGCGTCGACTTGGATTTCACGGGCCGAGGAAACGCCGATCTTGATTAACCGGCGCCAACGTTCATGGGCGATTACACCTTCACGGCCAGCCTCAATCCGCCCCAGTGCCGGCCGGCGACGAAGATCGGGGCGGAAATGTCCTTCATCAGGACAAAATTGCCGCCGCCCATGTCGCGGCGGTAGGTCTGGACGAGGAAGGGGGCGGTGGAGCGGCCGGCGGAGAGGCCGACGCGGTCGTTGAAGATGCGGCGGTTGCGGCAGTTGGCGGTGTTCCACACCGTGTCGCCCGGGCGCTGCGGGGCGGAGAACTTCTTGTTGTGGGTGGGCAGATAGCCATTTTCGTCAACCGCGGCACAGAAGCCGATGCGCTCCGAAGACCCCGCCACCGGCTCGATGATCGCGGGCAGCACCTGGTCGGTGAATTCGGTGAAACCGGTCATCATCTGCACCGGGTCGGTGCCCGGGATCGGACGATAATTGCGGTCGAAGAGATCGCTTGCTCGGATGCGGCCGCTATCGACGGCATTCTGGAAGGCCTGCGAAATGCGGGCAGCGACATCGACGGCGGTGTCGATCCAGTCGCTGTCGGCGGTACGGATGCCGGCACTCGCGGTCAGCTGGATCAGGGTTTCCGAGAGCGCCACCACCTTGTCGACGCGGCCTGCGGTCTGTTGCAGGTGATGGTCGGACTGGCGGACTTCTGCGGACATGTCGCTGAGGGTTGCGACGAATTCCGAGCACTGGCGATCGACCTGATCGGTCGTCTGGGCCATGGCGGAGGAGCCGTCGAGAATGCGGGTGATGACCTGCTCCATGGCGGAGAATGACTGGTTCATCGCCTGGGAGGTCTCGCGCACGTCACGGGCGCTCGCGGTGGCACCTCGGCCGGCATCGGTCAGGCGGACGATCTTCTGGCGGATCTGGTTCAGGGTTTCCTGGATGGCGCCGGTCGCCTGGGAGGTCTGCAGCGCAAGCGCGCGGACTTCGGCTGCAACGACGGCAAAGCCCTTTCCGGCCTCGCCTGCACGGGCAGCTTCGATCGCGGCATTGAGGGCGAGCAGGTTGGTCTGGCGGGCGATGGTGCCGATCTCTTCGGCGACCTTGTCGACTTCGGCGAGCGACTGCGAAAAGCTACCGATCTCCGTGCCGATTTCCTCCGAGGTCTCGACCATGTGATCGATCTTGTCGACAGCGCCGGTCAAGCGGGTCGCGCTGTCGGTCAGCATTCGACGGGCTTCGCCGGCGGTCTGATCCGTCTCGCGCAGGGTGCTCGCGACATCGCGATTGGTTTCGGCGATCGACAGCGCTGTTCGGGTAATGCCGTCGAAAGTCACCGCATGGCGTTTGGAAATACCGGCGACGTCCTGGATCGCTCCGGCGATATCGACGAGATCGACGCCGAGCGTCGAGGCCTCTTCGGCCAGGCGCTGGACGATGCCGCGCAAGGTGGCAGCATCGATCTCCTGATGCCGCAGGGTCTCCGTCGCATCCAGTTGGTGGTCGTCATCGTATCGCGCGTTCATCGCAGCAGTCATGGATCATCCTCCTCCAATTGACGGAGTATACAGTTGGTATGATTAATGAGGCCTTTCGTTAGGGACTGCGAA
Organism: Rhizobium rosettiformans; assembly: GCF_016806065.1. Lineage (NCBI taxonomy): Bacteria > Pseudomonadati > Pseudomonadota > Alphaproteobacteria > Hyphomicrobiales > Rhizobiaceae > Rhizobium > Rhizobium rosettiformans. The sequence goes on along the minus strand of NZ_CP032405.1, from coordinate 2,763,107 downwards.
AATTCACCTAGACGAAAGTCCGGTGAACAGCCGATGCTCGTCCGCCCTGCCCGCCTGCGGAGAATTGCCCGAGCAGGACACGGCATGTTAGGTCACAGCAAAGTTGACCCAGGACCGCCATGCACATCGTTCTCGCCACTCATACCCGTATTCCGGCCCTGCGTTACGGCGGCACGGAGCGCATCATCGCCTGGCTTGGCCGCGCGCTTGCCGAAAAGGGTCACGTCGTCGGACTTCTGGGCCCGGCGGGTTCGACGTGGCACTACGGACCGCTTACGGTTTTCGATCCCGATCGGCCGCTCGAGGCGCAGATCCCGCGCGAGGCGGATGTGTTTCACAGCCATGTCGGGCTGGATCCCGATTTCGACGGCAAGGCCTGCCAGACGATCCATGGCAATGCGGCGGGTGCCCGGCTGCATCGCAACTCGATCTTCGTCTCCGCCAATCATGCCGCACGGCATGGCGGTGCCGCCTTCGTGCATAATGGGCTCGATCCGCGCGTTTATCCTGTGCCTGACCTTGCCCATGACGGTAAGTCCCTCGCCTTCCTCGCCAAGGCGGCCTGGAAGGTGAAGAATGTGCGCGGCGCGATCCGGGTGGCGCGGAAGGCCGGACGTCGGCTCGACGTGCTTGGCGGCTATCGCCTGAACCTGAAGATGGGGCTGCGGCTGACGCTCGATCCCAATGCACGCTTTCACGGCATGGTCGACGACGCCGGCAAGGCTGAAGTGCTCGGGCGGTCGGCCGGCCTGTTGTTTCCGGTGCGCTGGCACGAACCCTTCGGGCTTGCGGTGATTGAGGCGATGTATTTCGGGCTTCCGGTCTTTGCCACGCCCTACGGGTCGGTGCCGGAACTGGTGCCGGAGCATGTGGGCTGCCTTTCGGACAAGGGCGACGTGCTGGCGGAGGCGATCCGCGATATCGGCCGGTTCGACCGCGCGGCGATCCACGGGCATTTCCAGGAGAATTTCACGGCGGAGCGCATGACCGCGCGCTATCTGTCGCTTTATGAGCGTATCGAGGCGGGAGAGAGCCTGCACCCGGAAAGCTTCACGGCGCCGGTCTCGCCCCATCAGGGCTTGCTGCCCTGGACGGACTGAAACGCCGCCGCTTCAGGGGCGCATTATCAGAGGGCGCCGATGGATTTCAGCTTCTTCAAGACGGCCGCGCTCGGCTCGCCCGTTTCCGGCAGCTGGTAGTGGCGCTCGAAGCGACGGATCGCAGCACGGGTGTCATCGCCCGGCACGCCGTCGATGCGGATGTTCTTGTAGGCCATGTTGGACAGGCCGCGCTGGATTTCCATGACCAGGCCCGGATCGAAATTCGCCTGCTGCACCGGCGGCGGGGCCGTCGGTTCGACGGTTTTGGGCGGAACGGGCTGGGCGGCTGTCACCGGACGCCGCGGCGCGGTGACCACCTGGGCTTCGGAATTGCGGATGGCGGCCGCAACCGGGTCTTCTCCCGGCGCTTCGACATCCATCACCGGGCGCTGTGCCGGAACGGCGGCGGTGATGCCGCGATCGAGCGTGAGCGCCGCCAAAAGTTCCGGCGTCACGAGGCCGTTCGCCTCCATGCCGACGGTCTTCTGGAACATGGCAATCGCGGTTTCGGTGCGCGGCCCGATGACGCCGTCTGGCTCGCCGTCATAGAGACCGCGGCGCAGGAGTTCATCCTGGACCTTACGAATGAGGCCTGCCGTCTCCGCGGCATTGGCGGGGAGGCTCGCGGGCGCGGGCGAGGCTGATGTCGCGGTTTGAGCCGGTGCTGCTGCCGGACGGGCTTCAGTCGTATCCGAGGGTGCCGTTTCGCTGCCCGGCTTTTCGCGTTCGATGCGGAAGGTGGTGACGTTGTCCGCGTCCTGTTCGCTGAGTAGCGGGCTGCGCGGCGTGCCGGCAAGGGCGGTAAAGTCGGCAGCGTCACGGGTGCGCAGGAATGGCGAGGGATGCTGGCCCGGCTGATACCACAGCGCATTGGCAGCGATCGTTCCGAAGACAAGTGTAAAGCAGAAAGCGCCACCCACGGCACGCGGATGACGGCCGGCAAGCCGCGCAAGGGCGCCAGCACCCGTCGAGAGAACCAGGAGGACCTTCGATCCCGCCTTCTTCTTCTCAGGCGATTTTCGCTTTCGCTTCGTCATGCGCCGGTGCTTTCCCACCCCTTGTCAGATCAGTTCCCGTCTCGGCCAGACGCGGCGGGAATTCGACCATGTTCGTTTCACCGATAGCTCTGGCGCCCGAACCGTCCGCCGGCAGCGTCACCAAGACCACGGTGCCCTCGCCTGGGCGGCTTTCGATCCTGAAGGTGCCGCCATGGAGAGCCGTCAATCCCTTTACCAGCGAAAGGCCGAGGCCGGAACCCTCGTAGTTGCGGTTGAGATCGTTCTGCACTTGTGTAAACGGGCGACCGAGCAGAGCCATCTTCTCCGGCGCGATGCCGATACCGGTGTCGCTGATGCTGATCGTGACCTCGTTGCCGTGCCTTGCGGCATCGATGTTCACGGCGCCGCCGGCATCGGTGAACTTGATGGCATTGCCGACGAGGTTGATGACGATCTGGCGCAGCGCCCGGCCATCGGCCGAGATTTCGCCGAGGCCCTTGGGCAGACGGCTGGTCAGCTTGACGCCCTTGGTCTGTGCCTGCAGCGAAAGCATGCGTTCACATTCGGTCAGCGACTGCGCGAGATCGACATCCTCAAGCATGAGTTCGTAGCGGCCGGCCTCGATCTTCGACATGTCGAGCATGGTGTTTACCACCGACAGAAGATGGGCGCCGGACTGGCGGATCAGCTGGACATATTCGCGCTGGCGGTCGTTTTCGAGCTTGCCAAAATACTCGCCGATCAGGATGTCTGAGAAACCAAGGATCGCGTTGAGCGGCGTGCGCATCTCATGGCTGACGGCAGCCAGGAAGCGGCTCTTGATCTCGTGCGCGGCACTTGCCTCTTCTTCCTTGCGGACCACCTCGTCGCGCATCAGCATCTCGCCTTCGATGTCGAGCATCTGGGCGCGGACACCGGCAAGCGTGCCGTCGTCGGACCGGACGGCGGTCATGTCGAGACGGACATTGAGGAATTGGGCCTGATCGAGTCCGATGACCGGACGGTCGAGCCTGAGATCGGTCACGACGACATCGGCGCCGAGGCGCAGCTCGTCGAGCGCCTGGACGAAGGCCAAGCGGTCGGAGACATGCACCTGCTCGACAAAGGCACGCGACAGCGGCTCGCGCAGGAAGGACAGGAACATCTGACGGTCACGGCCACCGGCCGCGCGGACGATGCCCGTCGCGTCGAGCGTCAGGAAGAGGCCGGGGCAATATTCGTAAGGGTCGGTCGGGATGGTCGCGAGCACCGTCTCGGCCTCGTCTCGCTCGCTTCCGAGGCGAAGGCCCGAGACCAGCACCAGGGCGCCGAGAAGATAAAGGGCGGTGACGAGGGCAAAACCGATCGGCAGACCGGTTGCGACGCCAAAGACCAAAGTGAGGATGGCGGGCACGGCGACGAGCGCGGGGAGAACCGCAAGGGTCAGCCGGCGCAAGGCAACGATCTCGGCCCGGTCAACCGGACGGCCAACGGCATGACGCACGAGAAGCCGGGCCAGAAGCCCGTCCATCTTTACCGTCAATGCAGCCGACATTTTACGCAATACAACCACGCCAGAAATCCGCGACCGGTTCATCTGATTTATGGGTCTGAAGATAGGCCGACGCGCTTAAGGAATAGATAAGGCAGAGCCCCGGAAGGGCCCCGGCTCAGCCGTTCTGACCCGAAACAGGACAGCCGAACGAGGCTTTCCAAATCATGGTTAACGGGGCGTAAGCACTGAAATCATTCAAGTTTTCTGATGGCCGTTAAGATTTGTGTCGGCGCCACCAGGCCAAAAGCGGTGGATTGCGGGGCCAGCGCCACATTTATGCTTAACGCTGACCGCTAAAGTTTTACGGACGCGTCCCGAAATGGGGAGATCACTCAAATTTTAGTCGAATTCGCATCAAAACCGACCGTCTTTCGCAAATCGATTTTGGCGAATCAAACCTAGGGTGGAATTCACGAGTTCGGGGAGAAACCCGGACCGTTCCGGCAAAGACCGGCAACAGGGATTTGGTGAAGACAATGTGGTTTCTGATCAAGGGAACTTTCTATTGCACCGCGACGCTTGTCGCGCTGTCCTTCCTCGCGGCACCGCCTGCAGAGGAAAAGGATGGCGCCAGCTTCGACATGGGTGCCGCCATCACCGCCGCAAGCGGTGCTTATGAGTATGTCACCTCGCTCTGCGTCGAGAAGCCCGAGGTCTGCGAGAAGGGCAAGGCAACCTTCCAGGCGCTCGGTCAGCGGGCCCGCGAAGGGGCGCTCGTCGCCTATCAGCTGCTCGACCAGCAGTTTACCGACGAGGGCACGGCCGTCGTCGCCGACGAGATCCAGGCGCCGAAGAGTGGCGCCGTCGAGATTATCAGGCCTCAGGTCGAGACACCGCGGCTCGTCAGTGCCGAGACCGATGCGCCCGTCATCACCGGTACGGTGACACCGGCGGAACGGCCGAGGCATCTGCCGAAACCCTACCAGCCGCCGAAGCCCTGAGAGCTTGAGGCGCATGACCAAAGCTTACGCGGTCATCTGACAAATTCCGGGGCGGACAGCCGCCCCTCCCCGCCTTGCAGCCGGTTCTGCCATAGACCGGATGCCTGTCTGCCTGTCCCTGACTGAATTCGGCATTTGCCGGGCCGCGTGGCGCAAGCTGCGCGGCTTTTCTTTTTTCCGGGCTATGGCCAGCATTGAGGGCTGAGGGAAATTGTCTTACATTGTCTTGCACTCGAGAGGAGAGCGCGATGGCGACAAGCAAATCGACCGAATCCGTCACCCTTCGTATTCCGATCGAAGTCCTCCGGGACATCGACAGAATTGCGGAGGCGACCGAACGCTCGCGCAGCTATATCATTCTGCGCGCCATGAAGGGATATCTCCTCAGCGAGGGGGCCGACGTGCTTGCGGCCATCGAAGGACGCGCAGAGATCGACGCCGGAGAGCACGAAGATTTCGACGCCGTGCTTGCCGAGATGGACCGTATCATCGCCGGCAAGGTGGCATGAAAACCATTCGGCTTTCGCACAAGGCCGCCGATTACATCCGCCAGGAAAGCGCTTACCTGAAGGACCGCAGCCCGGCTGCGGCACGCACGTTTGCTCTTGCCATGAAGCGGGCGCGCAGCCTGCTGCAGGATTTCCCGGAAGCGGGCAACACGCTGCACGGGCTGCAGATCGCCGGATTTCGCACGCTTGTGGTGGACAACTATCTCATCGACTACCGCGCCGATGACGAAACCGTGGACATCGTCACCATTCGACATGGTCGCATGCAGCAGCCCATGCCCGATATCGACGACGCGGACACCAGCGACGACATGTGACGACGTTGCTCCCAACCGCCCTCACTCAAAAGCTTTCATTGCCGCAGCCAGTTCAAAAGCTTGTCGGTCTCAACTATATGGGTCCGACGTAACGAGCGGGTGGGCAGCATGGCTAATTTGAACGAGATGATCGACGACTTCGGCTTCCTGGATGATTGGGAGGACCGGATGCGCTACGTAATCGAGCTCGGCAAGGCGCTGCCGGATCTGCCGGACAGCGAGAAGACCGCCGAAAACAAGGTGCAGGGCTGCGCAAGCCAGGTCTGGCTCTCGGTCACATCCAACGATGGCGCCGATCCGGACATGACCTTTCGCGGCGACAGCGACGCCTTCATCGTGCGCGGTCTCGTTGCGATCGTGCTTTCAGCCTATTCCGGCAAGAAGGCATCGGAGGTGGTCAGCTTCGATGCGCTCGACCTCTTCAAGCAACTCGGCCTTCTCGAACACCTCACGGCGCAGCGCGCCAACGGCTTGCGTTCGATGATCCAGCGGATCCGCGAAGAGGCGGCGCGTCGGCTGGTGTGAACGGCCCCCTCAGCCGATGTCCGGCCGAAATCCGTCGTCGCCCCAGTGGCGGGTGCGGGACCGGACGGGTGGCGGGGCGTAGTGGCGGGCGAGCGACAGCAAGGCGGTACGCAGCATCAGCTTGGCGGAACGGGCCGGCCATTGGCGCTCGTGTTCGACCGTTTCCAGACCCTTGCCGAAACAGCAGACATCGAGCGCCACGCCTGACAGCTCCGGCCCTATGGCCTCGACGGCACGATTGACGCGGTCGCGGGCCGAGAGCGTCGCATCGGTGAAGTCAACTCCCGGCGGGGGTGCGCCCTTGTTGCGGGTCGACAGGCGAGGCTCCCAGCTCGCGGTGATGCGCGGCTGCAGGCCGGCGAAGTCGAAATCGGCGGCCAGCCGCTCGCCCGCGGCAACAGCCTCTTCCGACAGAAACGGGCGTCCGTCCTTTTCCTTCAGGCGCAGCAGGGGAAAAAGCGGCGATTCCTGCAGATTGCGGCGCACGGCCTGGCGACCCTGAGGCATCTCCAGCGTCACGGCCTCGACCGTGCGGTGCTGGGCGGCATGGGCCTCCTCGGGCAGGTCGCAGAGATCGCGGCGAAGCCAGGCGGCGGTCTCGGCGGTGGCTGCAAGACCGCCTGGCGTGTGGCGAAGCAGGCCATCGGCCATCAGGCGGGCGAGGAGCTCGGGCGCAGTCTCGGCCGGTGACAAGGCCGCCTGATGGTTGGCGTCATGCGGGGGCAGTTCCAGGGGGCCGGTCAGCGCCCGGCGTAGGATCTGGCGGATCTGTTTTCGTTCGCTGCGGGTCATGACCTGCCGTCTCCTTCAGATGCGCTTGCCGGCGATGAGATGGACTGCACTTGCCATGCGCTCGACGATCGCGACAAAGGTGTCGTAGGCGCGGTCGTCGCGGCGGTCCTCGACCATGCGGCAGGCATGGCCAACCGTGGTGCGATCACGGCCGAAGGCCTGGGCCACCTCCCCCATCGGCATCGAATAGACGACGTGGCAGACATACATTGCCACCTGGCGGACATGGCTCGTCGCCCGGCGGCCAGGCTCCTGATCATGCTCGAGGCCTGTGGCGCGCAGCAATTCCTCGGTCAACTGCCGGACGATCATGCAGAGCAGCCGTCGCTCGGGCGTCAGGGGACGCTCGGAAAGATCATCCGCCTCGGCTGTGGGCTGCCATTCAACCGATGGTGCGGCGGGAAGGATCGGGGGTGGCGGGCTGATGGGGTCGTCAGTGATCATGGCGCACTCCGATAAAGGATTTTATTCCTATCCAAGTTACCAGAGCCGGAGAGAATGTGAACCCCATGATTTTAGGGGAATCAGGACCATCTCTCGGTGCCCCGAAAGGTCACTATCAGCGCGGCGAGTGTGGTCGCCGGCAAACGGAGAAGGATCTTTTTCCTATCTATGAACGCAAAAAAGGCCGGTCGCGGGACCGGCCTGATCTTCCTCGCATCGCGAGAAACCAGAAAAGGCTTACTTGGCGCGCTTGCGGCGCTGGCCGAGGCCCATTTCCTTTGCGAGGCGCGAGCGCGCTTCGGCATAGGCCGGGGCAACCATCGGATAGTCGGCCGGCAGGCCCCACTTCTCGCGGTATTCTTCCGGGGTCATGTTGTAATGGGTCATCAGGTGTCGCTTCAGCGACTTGAACTTCTGGCCGTCTTCGAGGCAGATCAGATAATCATCCTCGATCGACTTGCGGATCGGAACCGGCGGCTTCGGCTTTTCGACGACCACGGGGGCCGGAGTCGGCGAAGCGGTGTTGTTCAGGGCCATATGCACATCGGCAATCAGGTTGGTCAGGTCGCTGACCTGGACGACGTGATTGCTGACATAGGCAGAGACGATGTCAGCGGTCAGTTCGACCAGCAACTGCTGGCTTGGACCCTGCTGGGTTTCAGTCATTCAATTCTCCTGTTCAGATTCCGGAGAGGCCGCCGCCCCTGCAGACAATAGTTTTACCGTCTTCCCGATCCAACCGGACGGGGAAGGCTAAGACACCCCCACGAAGATCACCAATTTGCCGGACCGGCCCCAAACCGTCCGGCGTAATGCCACGCAGAATTCAGCGAAGATCAGGTGTTCGACATTGCCAATAGCTGGCAGTTCACTTCGCCTAGTTACCGCGAACGCAACAGATCAGCGCTCTCAAGAGTGAATTAACACCCCTGCTGCAAATGTCCACCTGATATTTCTACTAGATTTGACGGGTATAAAACTTTTCTATTCGCCGATCACGCATTTTGCATTGAGCAAGATAGCTAGGATTTCAATAGAGACGCTTACTCAACCGGGAATATCAGTCGTTTCATTATGACATCATATCGTCACGTACTGATGCGGATGACAGCTTGTAGCCGACCTTGTGAGCCGCGCGGGCAAGCAGATGGGCGGAAATCGGGGCCGTCAGAACAAAGAAGATGATGCCGGCCACGGCACGGCCGAACGTCGCCACATCGCCTGCATGCAGGCCAACGGCGAGCAGCAACAGGCCGGAGCCGACCGTGCCCGCCTTCGAGGCGGAATGCATGCGGGTATAGAGATCCGGCAGGCGATTGAGGCCGATTGCGGCGATCAGGGAGAAGAGCGCGCCGCCGATGGTCAGAACGGCAATGGCGATGGCTGCGAGAAGCGAGATCATTTGGCCTCCTTGCCGAGCGGTGCGGCCGGTTTGCTTGCCTTGACCGGTTTGCCCGACTTTCCCGAACCCGACTTGCCGGTCGGTTTCTTCGACGACGGGCCCGCCTCGACCTGCTCCCCTTCCCCGACATAGCCGCGGGCCAGGATGAAGCGGGCGAAGGCGACGGTCGCGAGGAAGCCGACGAGGCCGAGCGCGATCGCGATATCGATATAGAGCGTATAGCTTGTTCTGAGCGCAATTACGGCGATGAAGCCGATGACGATGCCGACCAGCATGTCGAGGGCGATGACGCGGTCCGGCAGGGTCGGACCGACGACGACGCGGTAGACGGTCATCAACAGGGCGATCACGAGGATGACGATGGCGGCGACGGATGCGTATTCGACGATGAGTTCAGGGGTCATCAGGCAAATGCCTCCATGATCTTCTTCTCGAAGCCCTCGGCGATGTCACGGCGGGCGGCCTCCACGTCGGAGCAGTCAATCGCGTGGATGTAGAGCGTCGAGCGGTCCTCGGAAACGTCAACGGAGAGCGTGCCCGGGGTGAGCGTGATGAGATTGGCGAGCAAGGAGATCTCCCAATCGCTCTTGACGGTCAGCGGATAAGCGAAGATGCCGGGCTTCAGGTCCATCTTCGGCTGGAGCACGAGTGTGGCGACACGCCAGGCGGACTTGGCGAGTTCGACGAGAAAGAGCATCACCAGCGCCAGGACGCGGCGGAAGCGGCTCGTGTAGTCGCGGCCGACGAAACGCTCACGCAGAAGGTAGAGCGTGAGCAGCGAGATGACGAAGCCGAAGATCAGATTGGGGACTGTGAAGCTGCCGGAGACGGTGGCCCAGATCACCGCCATCAGGATGCTGAGTGCATAAAGGCTCATCGGGCAACTCCTTCAGGAAAGACGGAGCGGATATAGGCGGTGGGATCGGAGAGACCGGCGGCCGCCTGCTGCGTGACAACGATCAGGCTGTCCGGGAAGAGGCCGAACCAGACCACGAAAGCGGTCAGGATGACGATCGGCGTCATGCGCCAGCGCAGCGCGCCCGACGATGTGGGGGCAGCCGTTGCCTGCGCACTGCCTTCGACGGCGACCGGGCGCCAGAAGGAGAAGAGGAAGACGCGACCAAAGGCGATCGTCGTCAGGAAACCGGAGACGAGCACGGACGCGGCCAGCCACCAGGCGCCGATATCGATCGAAGCCTTGACCAGAAGCGCCTTCGGCCAGAAGCCGGAGAAAGGCGGAAGGCCGCTTGCGGCGAAGAAGAGCGCAAGGGTGATCGCGGCGAAGGCGGGCGCTGCCGTCCAGAGGCCGGCCACGCGATCGAGGCGGTAGCTGCCGCCGATGCGGCCGATCTCACCGGCGACCAGATAGAGCGCCGTCATCAGGAGGATGGAGTGCAGCGCATAGAAGATCGCAGCACCCACCGCCATGTCGCCGCCGATCGCGACGCCCGCCATCATGTTGCCGATACCGGCAATGACCACGAAGCCGAGGAAGCGGCGGATATCATTCTGGGCGAGCGCGCCGATCGCGCCGAAGATCATGGTCAGAGCCGCGACGATCGCGATGACGAGGCTGAGCGCCTCACGCTCGACGGGGAAGAGCATGACCACGACGCGGAACAGCGCGTAGACACCGACCTTGGTCAGAAGGCCGGCGAACAGCGCCGATACGACGACGCGCGGCGTGTGATAGGAGGCCGGCAGCCAGAAATTCACCGGGAAGGCCGCAGCCTTCATCGAGAAGGCCAGGATGAACAGCGCCGTCAGCGTCATCAGTGGCGCGGTCTCGGCATATTGCGGGACCTTCGTCGCGATGTCGGCCATGTTGAGCGTGCCGAAGATGGCATAGACATAGGACACGCCGATGAGGAAGAGCGTCGTCGCCATCAGGTTGAGGACGGCATACTTCAGCGCACCATCGATCTGCTCGCGCTCGGATCCGAGGATCAGGAGGCCGAAGGAGGAGATCAGCAGAACCTCGAACCAGACATAGAGGTTGAAGATGTCGCCGGTCAGGAAGGCACCGGAGACACCGGCCATCAGCAACATCAAAAGCGGGTAGAAGCCATAGCGGCGGCCACTGTTGTTGATCTCGACATGGGCGTAGAGCGCGCCGCAGAAAGCGACGATGGCCGCGGACAGTGCGAGGAGCGCACCGGCAAGGTCGACGGTGATCGCGATGCCGAAGGGCGGCAGCCAGCGGCCCATCATCATGGTCAGGGGGCCATCGGCCATGACCTTGGCAAGCAGCAATGCATTGTTGAGGACGAGCAGCGCCAGTCCCGTCAGTGCCACCGGCGGATGCCAGTGGGTGCGGTGGCGGATCATCATCAGGATCGCACCGAAGACGATGCAGAGCGCCATGGGCGTGACCGCGAGCCAGTCGGCAGCCGTCATCGGCTCCATGACATAGGCGGCGGCGTAGTCGGCAGGGGTCGTTGTGGGGGCAGCCATGTGGTCCTCGTGTCTCCCGCTCAGTAGCCGCTCGGCGGCAGCGGCTCGTCCATCGGCTCGGCGACACGCATTTCACCCGTGTCGTCGGTGCCGAGGTCCTGATAGGCGCGATAGCTCAACACCAGCAGGAAGCAGAAGAAGGAGAAGGAAATGACGATCGCCGTCAGGATGAGCGCCTGCGGCAGCGGATTGGCGGTACCGGCCGGCAGCACGTCGACGCCACCCGGAATGATCGGCGGGATGGACGGGGTCAGGCGACCGGCGGTGAAGAGCAGCATGTTGACGGCATTGCCGAGCAAGACGAGTCCGAGCAGAATGCGGACGATCTTTCTCGACAGCATCAGATAAACGGCGGCGGCAAAGAAGATACCGACGACGAGCGAGAAGATGACTTCCATCAGCCGTCATCCCTTTCTTCGAGTGCAAGCGCGATCGAGGCGAAGGTGCCGACGACCACAAGATAGACGCCGATGTCGAAGGAAATCACGGTCGCGAGCGGCACTTCGACACCGAAGAGGCTCGGATAGATCCAGACACCGGTCATGAAGGGGTAGCCGAGCGGCGCAGAGATGAGGCCGGACAAGGCGGCGATCAGCAGGCCGAAGCCGGCGATCGACATCGGATGAAAAACCATGGCGCGGCGCACGGCCTGAACGCCGAAAGCGATGCCGTACATCGCAAAGGCAGCAGCGCCGATCAGCCCGCCGATGAAACCACCGCCGGGCTCATTGTGGCCGCGCAGCAGGACGAAGATCGAGAAGACCAGCATCAGCGCCGTCAGGAAGGGTGCGAAGGTGCGGAAGATCAGAGTGTTCATGAGCGCTTGCCACCTTTGGTCTTGCTGGGACGTATCCCCTCGGCGGAGGCGCCGGGCGGCGCCATGGCCGGTGCTGCCGGCGCGCCACCGACCCGGATGCGGATCAAGGCCAGAATGGAAAGGCCAGTGATCATCACGACGGCGATTTCACCCAGCGTATCGACGCCGCGGAAGTCGACGATGATGACGTTCACGACATTGGCGCCGTGGGCAATGATCTTGGAGTGCTCGGCAAAGAAGGCCGAGAGCGAACCATCGAAGGGACCCGATGTCGAGGCTGCCAGCATCAGGCCGAAGCCGAGACCGCAGGCAATTGCCAGCGAACCATCGAACAGGCGCGCTGCCATCGGGCGATGGTCGGAGAGCGAGAGCCTGAGCCGGGTCATGACCAGCGCCAGAATGATGACCGAGAGTGTTTCGACCATGAACTGGGTGAAGGAGAGATCGGGTGCGCCATAGAGGAGGAAGATGACGGCGACCGCAAAGCCCTGGATGCCGAGGCAGACGATGGCGGTCAGGCGATCCTTGGCGGTCAGAACGGCAATCACGCCGATGACCGCGATCACCAGGATTGCCATCTCATGCAGATCGACGTCGCGCGGCAGGACCAGGTCTCGCGGGAGTTCGTTGAAGACGATCGGCGTGACCAGAAGCACGGCCGCGATGAAGACGAAGGAAAGCGTGATGTAGGTCTCAAGCCGTCCGTTCTGGACGAGGCGCGTGACTGACGTGGAGAAACGGACGAGGCCTGCGATGAAGTGGTCGAAGCCGCGATCGGGGCTGATCCCAAGACCCGTGACGAGACGATCGACGGCGGCTCTCAGACGCTCAATCCCGAGATAGAGCACAAGGCCGATCAGGACCGTCAGCACGGAGAGCGCAAGTGCTGCACCGAGCGACGGGATCAGTCCGATGGTCACGGTCTGCGCCTCGCCATCGACGGCGCTTGCCATGGGTGACGAAATGAAACGATGGGCAAGACCGGAGAAGAGCGCGCCGAGAAGCGAGAGTATGGCGAGCGTCAGCGGGCCGATCCAAAGGAGCACAGGACCCTCATGGGCATGTTTCGGCGTCGGGCCTTCCTTGCCGATGAAGGGTTTCAGGCCAACTGCGAAGGCGATGACGAACATCAGCGCATTGCCGATGACGGCAACGGCCGTGAAGAGGATGGCGCGCGGGTCGGATCCGGCCAGCGCATAGTAGATCTCTTCCTTGGCGAGGAAGCCGAAGAGCGGCGGCAGGCCGGCCATGGAAACGCCTGAGAGAATGGCGGCGGTAAAGGTGATCGGCATCAGTTTGCCAAGCCCCCCCAGCCGCGTGATGTCACGGGTGCCGGCTTCATGGTCGATGGCGCCGGCGACCATGAAGAGCGCGCCCTTGAACAGCGAATGGGCGACGAGATAGAGCACCGCCGCTTCGACCGCATGTTCGGTGTCGAAGCCGGTCAGCATGACGAGCAGGCCAAGCGAGGCCACCGTCGTATAAGCGAGCATCAGCTTCAGATCCGTCTGGCGGACGGCGAGCACCGAGCCGACGATCAGCGTGATGCCGCCGAAGAAGGGCAGCAGGATTTCCCAGGCGGGCGTTTCGCCCATGACCGGGTTCAAGCGCATCAAGAGATAGACGCCGGCCTTCACCATGGTGGCCGAATGCAGATAGGCGGAGACCGGGGTCGGCGCTTCCATGGCATTGGGCAGCCAGAAGTGGAACGGGAACTGCGCCGACTTGGTGAAGGCGCCGCCGAGCACGAGCAGGAGCGCCGCGAGATAGAAGGGACTTTCGCGCAGCGCGTCGCCGGTCGAGAGCAGAAGCGACAGCTGGCTGACGCCGGTGATGTTCCAGATGAAGATCATGCCGGCCAAGAGGATCAGGCCACCACCGCCGGTGACGACCAGCGCCTGCAAGGCCGCACGGCGCGAGGCCTCACGCGTGTGATCGAAGCCGATCAGCAGGAAGGAGGTGATCGAGGTCAGCTCCCAGAAGACGAAGAGCATCAGGAAGCTGTCGGAGACGACGAGGCCGAGCATTGCGCCCATGAAGAGCAGGATGAAGCCGATGAAACGGCCCTGCTGCGGATGGCCCTTCATGTAGCCACCGGCATAGAGCACGATCAGCGTGCCGATGCCGGTGATCAGAAGCGCGAAAGTGAGCGACAGGCCATCGATGAACCAGGAGAAGGAGAGGTTCAGGCTCGGCACCCAGGCATAACCGCCGGTTACCCGCTCGCCGTTGGCGATCTCGGGCAAGAAGCCGGCGAAATGGGCAAAGGCGAGCGCCGGCGCCAATGCCAGGACCCAGGCGCCGTTTGCACCGAGACGGGAGACGATCCACGGCGCCAGAACGGCGGCGGCAAACGGCAACAGCATGGCGACCCAAGTCATGTCGCTCGTCATCTCAGGCATTCCATCTCCCCGTGGGCAACGATCAGCGCTCGACCATCAGTCGATACAAGGTGGCACGTGTTAGGACAAGCCAACCTTTGTCTCAAGCGAAAACGGAACTTTGCCCCTTCACGGACGCGTCAACCCACGATTCTGTGAGATTGGAGTGATGCAGTTCAGTTTGTCGTGAGGGCAACGGGGCTCCGATCGAGCAAAGCACCGGGCAGACAATTGCCGCTCAGGCTCTGCCTCCCTATCTATAGAGCAACACCTGCGAGGCTTCGCCCTGCCCCGCCTCTGGCCAAGGAGATCATCATGACCGCTTCCACGACCGCCCCGAAGATCGTCAAGTCGGATGCCGAATGGCGCGACCAGCTGACGCCGGAGCAATACCGGATCCTGCGCGAACACGGCACCGAGCGCGCCTTTACCGGGCCTTACTGGGACAATTTCGAAAAGGGCCTCTACCGTTGTGCGGCCTGCGACGAGCCGCTCTTCGTCTCCGACACCAAGTTCGACGCAGGCTGCGGCTGGCCGAGCTATTTCGAGCCGGTGAAGGCGGATGCCGTGACCGAACACCGTGACACCGCCTTCGGCATGGTGCGCACGGAAATCCGCTGCGCCAATTGCGGCGGTCATCTGGGACATGTCTTTCCCGACGGCCCTAAGCCGACGGGGCTGCGCTACTGCATCAACGGCCATTCCATGGTGTTCACGCCGATCGAGTGATGGGCAAGACCAGCGCCGGAAGACGCGCCTGGCCGAACGGCCGGGCGGCTTCCAGTCCGGCAGAGCCGCTTTCGCGCGGCCGAAAATAGCCCGAGCGAGACCTGCTTGAAGACAAAGATCATCCTCCTTCTCGGCGTCGCTGCCGTCGCCACGGTCATCGGCTTTACGGCCGTCAGGTTCGCCGGAGGCGAAGCTGAGGCGACGGCATCGCTGCCGCGCAAACACTGCCCCGTGATCGGTTGCGCCTTGCCGTAACTGTCCGCCACATCGGCCGACAGACCGACTGGCGCACGACGCTGCCTTTCTTGGCTGTGGAAATCCCAGGCCTAAAGCTCCAGTTGCAATTTTTGCATTTGACCGGCAAACGCGTTGATGGAACCCCAATCCAGTTAACAACCTGGGGGTCTATCATGCATATCAAACTCGCGACCGTTCTCGGTCTCGCCGCCATGCTTTCATCCTGCGCCAGCAAGCCGCAGGACATCGAAGCGGCCTATGTCTCGCCGATGCTCTATGAAAGCCTGTCCTGCGACCGACTGCGCGAAGAGGCAACCGCCGTTTCGGCCCGCGCCATTGCTGCAAGTGGCGTGCAGCAGAAGAAGGCCGACAATGATGCTGTCGCCGTCGGGGTCGGCCTCGTCCTCTTCTGGCCGGCACTGTTCTTCGCCAAGGGCGATGGCGCCTCGGCGGCGGAGGTTGCGCGACTGAAGGGCGAGATGAAGGCGATCGAGGGCGCGTCGATCAAGAACAACTGCGGCATCCGGTTTGAAGACCCGACCGCGAAGCCGGCAGCCAAGAAAGCCTGACGCGGGCAACCACCCTCCCCGCATCGGGGAGGGTCGGCTCTGCAGCCTTGTGCCCTTTGGACATGACCTGGAAGTGGATGCGGCGACTGTTTGCAGGACCTCAGCCTGCCCGGGCAAATACTTGATTTCAGACTCTTTCTGACAGCGCCTTCAGGCACTGCTCGAAGGCCGTGAGATCCGTATAGAGCCGCGCCGGATCGGCGGCATGGACGGCCACCGGGCCGCCGCGGCGCACGACGCCGCCATGCAGCATCAGGTTTTCGATCATGTCGAAATCTTCAAGCGAGTGACCATCCGGCCCGCGCATGCGGCCTTCGGCGTCCCGGCTCAGTTGGCCGTCATACCAGGCGAGTGTGCGCTGGTAGTGGGTCTCTGCGACATTGGTGTAGCAGGCGACGATCTTGCCGGCGCCGCACATATAGCCGAGCTCGAAGACGGTTCCGGGATCGGCGGCGATGCCGCGGAAGGGGGTCAGGTTGGCGATCACGCCATCCGCCCGGTTCATGAAGCTCTCGTCGATCTCCGAAATATTGAGCCCGAACTGACGTTTTGTCGGTGCCGGCGGAATGGTGAGGTCGCCGGGGCAGATCGGTTCGAAGCCGTAGGCGCGCGTCATTGCAGCCTTTTCGTCCAGCACGGCGCGGGCATTGGGGAGGAAGACTTCGGGGCCGGCGAGATAGAGTTTCAAAGGAAAGTGCATAGGAGACTGACAACCTTGGGGCGTGGCGGGAGGAACCTCATGAGGATCAGGCCTTATCGTTGGACGCAAGTGTATCCAGGCCTTGTTCACAGGTGATCGTGAATCCGAACGTCAACCCATCGGACGCGAGGCTCACACAAGGATAAGGCGAAATAGTCATTGCGATTTCGTGCGCAAACCCTGCACCCATTTGCTCATCGCCGCTGGGAAAGCCGCTTGGCACGCAAGTCTTACCCTGGAGAGGCACATGAGCAATTACAGCGACCATATCGATGAGACTGTCCTGAAGACCTGGTTTTCCGCCAAGACCATCGCGGATCCGCAACTCACCCGGTTCATCAACACCAACCATCTGCCACGGATCAAGCCGTCCTTTAAGGATGTCTGCAACAGGCTGTTCGGATGTGACAATCCCTATCACGCCTACAAGCCGGAACTGCTTCCGGCACCGATGCCCTACAAGGCCCATATAGGAGAAAAGACTCTCGGCGCGATCGAGGCGCAGCTCGGCCGCAAGCCGACGTTCGGCATCGAAGTCGGAAGTTTCATCGGCAGCAGCGCATCGATCATCGGTGCGTGGATGCGTGAGCACGGCGGAGCGCTGATGTGCGTCGATACCTGGTGCGGCGATATCAACATGTGGCTGCTCGGCAACTTCGCCGGCACGATGCGCAAGATGGACGGTGACCCCGTTATCTTCAAGTATTTCATGAATGCGATGTTCAACAGCGGCCTGACAGAGACGGTCATCCCCTTCCGCGTATCATCGATCGTTGCCGCCCGGGCGCTGAAAGTGCTGAATTACGAGATTGACTTCGTCTATCTCGATTCGGCGCATGAGTGCGGCGAGACCTTCATGGAATTGTCGCTCTATTACGACCTGCTGCCGCCGGGTGGTATCATCATCGGCGATGACTACATGATGTTCCCGGCCGTCAAGCATGACGTCGATCTGTTTTGCAAGGTGAATGACATCCAGCTGTTCTTTACGGGCGAGCGGGATACCTGGCTGATTCAGAAACCTGTGGCCGCCGACAACGTCCTACATCTGCCGGTGGCAAACGAAGTCGCCTGAGCCTTGATCCGTATTGCCGCTCCGGGGTTCCTCGCGGGGCGGCAAGACTCTTGGGATGCGGTCGGCAAAGGCTGCGTATCGAACTGCTTTGCCATGGCCATCCCCCGGCCTCTCGGCTAAACCCTCTGATCATGCCGACTCAGTCCCTCACCGATCCGCTCTTCTCGCACCCTGCCCTGGACGGTCCGCTTTCCGTCCTGAAGCGTGTCTATGGCTATTCCGCGTTTCGCGGGCGCCAGGCGGAGGTGGTTTCGCATGTCGTGTCCGGCGGCGATGCCGTGGTGCTGTTTCCGACGGGGGCGGGAAAATCGCTCTGTTTCCAGGTGCCCGCGCTCTGCCGGCCAGGCGTCGGCGTGGTCGTTTCGCCGCTGATTGCCCTGATGCGCGACCAAGTTGAGGCGTTGAAAGGCCTCGGCGTCAGGGCGGCGGCGCTCAACTCGACGCTCAGCCGCGAGGAATATGTCGAGATCCGCCGGGCGCTCGATCGCGGCGAGCTCGACTTTCTCTATGTGACACCGGAGCGGACGGCGACCCCAGGCTTCATCGAGATGATGCAAGGTGTGGAGATCGCGCTCTTTGCCATCGACGAGGCCCATTGCGTTTCTCAATGGGGGCATGATTTCCGGCCGGAATATCGCGAGCTCGGCAAGCTTGCCGATCTCTTCCCCGGCGTGCCGCGGCTGGCGCTGACGGCAACCGCCGATCCGCATACGCGGGAAGACATCATTGCAAGGCTGCGGCTGGACGATGCACAAGTCTTCACCACCTCCTTCGACCGCCCGAACATTGCCTATGAGATCGTCGAGCGTGACCAGCCGCGCCAGCAGCTTTTGCGCTTCCTGTCGCGCCACAAGGGATCGAGCGGTATCGTCTACTGCCTGTCGCGCGCCAAGGTCGAGGAGATCGCCAGCTGGCTGGACGACCAGGGGATAAGGGCGCTGCCCTATCATGCCGGCATGGACCGGGCGATTCGAGACGCCAACCAGGACGCTTTTCTCAAAGAGGAAGACCTCTGCCTGGTCGCCACGGTTGCCTTCGGGATGGGCATCGACAAGCCGAATGTGCGTTACGTCGCGCATCTCGACCTGCCGGGCTCGGTAGAGGCCTATTATCAGGAGACGGGCCGCGCGGGGCGTGACGGTCTGCCGTCCGAAGTCTGGATGGCCTATGGCATGGCCGATGTCATCCAGCGCGGACGGATGATCGACGAGGGCGGAGCTGCCGACGACATCAAGCGGGTGGAGCGCGCCAAGCTCAATGCGCTCTTGGCCATCTGCGAAACGCCCGGCTGCCGGCGCCAGGCAATTCTCAAGCATTTCGGCGAGAGCCATGCGGGCCAATGCGGCAATTGCGACACCTGTCTGAAGCCAGTCGAGACCTGGGACGGCGCCGAGGCCGCGATCAAGGCGCTGGCCGCCATCTACCGCACCGGAGAGCGCTTCGGCACCGGGCATCTGATCGACGTGCTCATGGGCAACGAAAACGACAAGACGATCCGTTTCGGTCATACGGACATGCCGGTCTTCGGGGCGGGCAAGGATTTACCCGCAAAGACCTGGCAATCGGTCTATCGCCAGCTGCTTGCCGCCGGATACATTCGCGTCGATCACACGGCTTACGGTGCGCTGACGCTGGAGGAAAGCGCACGCGCCGTCTTCAAGCGCGAGGTCGATGTGCGCTTCCGCAAGGACCGGCCGACGACGGGCAAGGCAGCGCGCGGCCAGTCCTCGCGCACGGCACAGGCAAAGGCCGGGCTCGATCAGGCGGATCAGGAACTGTTCGAGGCCCTGCGCGCCAAGCGCATGGAGCTCGCCCGCGAGCAATCCGTACCGCCATACGTCATCTTCCCCGACACGACGCTGGTTGCACTCGCCACTGAACGGCCGATGGACGAGGACGAGATGCTGTCGATTTCCGGCATCGGGCAATCGAAGCTGGAGCGTTACGGCGACGCCTTTATCGAGGTGATCACGGCCTATTCGCGGTGATGGATCACCCTCCCCTCGAGGGGGAGGGTCGGAGCGCAGCTCCGGGGTGGAGTGACGTGGAGACGTCAGCGCTTATCGACAAGATCGAACTCGAGGCCATGGTCACCCCCACCCGCCGCTTCGCGGCGACCTCCCCTCTCAAGGGGGAGGTGGAGAGCGGCGGTGCGTGCCTACCAGCCGATATCCGTATGAAGGAAATCGTCGCCCTTGTAGGCGACCCTTGTCTGGCTTGCTGTCGCGCAGGCGTGAGCGAAGCAGTCGCCCATGTTGAGGCGGGCTGCATGGTTCACGATCTTGCCGAACCGCTGGGCGGCATCCAGAGCGTAATTGGCAACGTCGTCCGCAATGGGAACATCACGGGCCTCCAGATCGGTAATGAACTGGTCGACAAGTCGCCTGGCCGTGGCGACCATGTCGGCGGTCGCAGGATTGCCCGGACCCGCCAGTCGGCGCGCGACAGATAGGCTCGTCTCGAGTTTCATGACTGCTGAAACATAAAACGGCCCGCCTTCTTTCTCCAATCGATCCATCAGCGCATCGGCATCATCCTCCCGGGTGATGATCGCGACGGCGACGGAGGCGTCGATGAAGATCATCAGTCTTCTTCGCCCCACATCTCGTCGGATTCCCGCTTGTGATCACCGGGATGGAAGGGGCCGGCTGCGTCGGCCATGGCAAGTGTGGTGGCAAGGCGATCTCGGATCGACAGCTTCGCCTTCCGGTTTGCAATGGCGTCCTTCAGCGCATCCCTGACCGCCTCCACCTTGGTCGTCCGGGTGAGGCCGATCAATTCGTTGGTGAGTTGGTCCACCTCGGGATCCTTGATGTAGAGCGGCATGGCAGCATATCCCTTCAAGGATCTGAGTATATCCTCGCTAGCAGGTCTTTGCCAGTCCAGGGTTTTGTGCGCGTCGCCAGTCGCTTGGGCTTTCGCCGGTCACACGCAGGAATTCGCGGTTGAAGTTGGATTTAGTCATGAAGCCCGCCTCGAAGAGGATGCGGGTGACGGGCATGTCGGTGTCGTTAAGCAGGCGGCAGGCCTCTGATATGCGGTGGTTGTTGACGTAATGCGAAACGCTGATGGCGTGGACGCGGTTGACCGCTTCCGAGACAGCGCGGGCGGGCAGGCCGAGGCGGCGCGCGAGGCGGGCGAGGTTGAGATCCGGGTCCGCCCAGAGGCGTTTCTCCCGCATCAGGTCATCAAGCGCGGTTGCGATCTGGCGGTGATCTTCCGTCGCGGCCTTCGCCGGTGTGGGAGAGGCAAGGACTGGGGCCGAGGTGTTCGCCGCATCCATGAGCGGGGCCGACGGCCGGTCGCGGCCGGACATGGCGCGAGGCTCAAGAGCGCTCGTCCGATCGGCAGCCGCATCAGCCCCCTCGCCCGCCTCTTCCTGGCCGGCGGTGACGGCGCCGATGCCGAGGAGGAGCAGTATGAGCGTTGTGGCGGCCGAGACGACCATGGGCGAATAGCGGCCGCCGGACCAGAGCATGTCGAGACTGATCGCGACATCCGTCAGGGCCGAGGCAATCAGGGCAATGCCGGTCAGCATCAGTGCGCGGAAGGAACGCAGCGAGCCATCGAGGCGGGCGGCGATGAGCCCATCAGGACCAAGGCGGGCGAGCCAGAGCAGCGACAGACCATAACCGAGGAAGTTTGCGATGATGACGAGATCGACCGGCGCCCGGCCGACCATCAGCAGAACTAGCGTCGCCAGCATCGGGAGAAGATGCGGCCAGTCGGCGGCCGAGAGCCCCGGTTCTTCACGGGTCAGATCGCGGAAGGCGAGGAAGGAGAGCGCCGGCACGAGGCTTGCCATGACCGGCAAGGCCGGCAGCACGGCCATCACCCCATATCCCCAGCGCAACCCGACCAGCAAGCTCTGGACAACGTAAAGCGCCAGCAGCGCAAGGAAGAGGCCGTTGCGGCGCCAGCTTTCGCGGCCTTCACCGAGCAGGCGGACGAGGAAGACGGCAAGGAACAGGGCGACGAGAAAGGAGAGCGGGACGAGCAGCATGCGGATGTTTCGATCATGGAGGCCAGGTGAGACTGCTCCGACCATGACCGAAAGCGCGATCCCGGTCGACCCGGATCGCGATCGAGGTCGCGGATGACAGGTTTCTCGACGGAGATGAAGGCATCGAAACCGGCCGCCTTAAACGGACGTGCCAAATCAGGAGTGCCCTTCATGCGCAAACGAACCATCCTTCTTTCCATCCTCGGCGGCATCATCGGCCTCGCTATCATCGACGGCAGCGTGCAGATGATCCGGGCCAGCGACGCGCTGTCCGGTCCGATCGATCTCACCGGCGTGACGCAGCTTTCGGTGACCGGGGCTTCGAGCGACATCTCCATTTCCACCGGGGGCGACGGCGCGCGGGAAGCTGTTCTCTCAGGCACACGGCATGGCTGGGGCGCGATCTGGCGGTCCGGCTGGTTTGCCGGCGACTGCATGGGTGAGGCTCAGATGCGGCGCGAGGGTGACACGCTTTATGTCGACATGGGCGATCGGGGCGGTTTCTTCGGCTGGAACGATTGGGACGACTGCACGCTGTCTCTGACGGCCACCCTGCCGCCGCAGACCCGGATCTCGATCCGCCAGGATGCAGCGCGCATGCGGCTTGCCGGTGACTTCGGCGCCATCACCATCAACAGCGATGCCGGGGACTTCGCCTTGACTGGCCATGCGGCCTCCGTCGCCGTGTCGGGCGCAGCCTTGCGGGCACGGCTTGCCTTCGAGCGGGTGATGAACACCGAGGAGATCCGCATTTCCGGCAAGATGCTGGATGCGACCGTGATGTTCCTCGTGCCGACGCCGATTTCTTACGGCGTCGAGGCCGTCGCCTCGTTCGTCGATAGCGCCTTGCCGAACACGCCCGGCGCCAGGCCCGAGATCCGCATTCGCGGCGAGATGGCGCGGGTGCGGATCGAGTGAGGCGGCGCGGGCACCGCCGTGCTCGGAGCGGAGGCCGACTGAGGGGGTGGGCGGACCCGTGATCGACTGCCTTGCGCTTCGCGCTCCCTTATCCCCCCCTTTCACCCTACCTTCTCCCCGCTGGGGAGAAGAGGAAGATCGCGGCTTCACCACCCTCCCCTTGAGGGGGAAGGTCGGAGCGCAGCTCCGGGGTGGGGTGATGGGGCAAGGCATCGGCTCTGCCCAGTGCATCCAACCCGCCGGACGTTTTCACCCCCACCCGCCGCTTTCGCGGCGACCTCCCCCCTCAAGGGGGAGGCGAGGAGCGCTGCCCCTGCCTACTGCCATGACCGCGACAGGATGTCATGGAACAACGCCATCCGGGTGCCGTTGTCATGGCTCATGGCCGTCGCCTTCGCGCCAAGGCGCGATCGACGATCGAACGGACATCGTGCTCATGGCCCGGCCGAGACGGACAGGCCTTGCAAGACAGGAGATTTCCATGCCGCAATCGACCGATACCAACCGCCGCTTCGTGCTGGCTGAACGCCCGAAAGGCGAACCCAATGATCAGACACTGCGGCTCGAGACCGTCGACATTCCCGAACCGAAAGACGGCCAGATGCTGTTGCGCACCGTCTTCCTTTCGCTCGACCCTTACATGCGCGGGCGGATGAGCGATGCGCCCTCCTATGCGGCGCCGGTCGAGATCGGCCAGACCATGGTCGGTGGTACCGTGTCGCGCGTGGTCTCATCCAAGCTCGAAGGGTTCAAGGAAGGCGACTGGGTCGTCGGCTTCACCGGATGGCAGGACTATGCGCTTTCCGACGGCCGAGGCGTGACGCCGCTTGGCGCCAATCCCAGCCATCCGTCCTGGGCGCTCGGCGTGACCGGCATGCCCGGCTTTACCGCCTGGTCGGGCCTCAAGCAGATCGGCAAGCCCAAGGCCGGCGAGACGCTTGTCGTAGCCGGCGCGACTGGCCCTGTCGGCTCGACCGTCGGGCAGATCGGCAAAATCCTCGGGCTGAAGGTCGTCGGCATTGCCGGTGGGCCGGAGAAGTGCGCCCATGCCACCGACACGCTCGGCTTCGACGCCTGCATCGACTACAAGGCCGACGGCTTTGCAAATGCGCTGAAGCAGGCGGTGCCCGACGGTATCGACATCTATTTCGAGAATGTCGGCGGCGAGGTGTTCGATGCGGTCGCGCCACTTCTCAACACGGCTGCGCGCATCCCGCTTTGCGGCCTGATTGCGCAGTATAACGCGACGTCGCTTCCCGACGGGCCGGACCGCTTGGGCTGGCTGATGGGGCTCTTCCTGAAGAAGCGCGTCACCGTGCGCGGCTTCATCGTTTTCGACGACTTCGGCCATCTTTATCCGGAATTTTCGAAGGAGATGGCCGGCTGGGTCGAGGCCGGCAAAATCAAATACCGCGAAGAGATGATCGACGGGCTGGAACAGGCGCCGAGCGCCTTTATCGGTCTGCTGCGTGGCGAGGCCTTCGGCAAGCGGGTGATCCGCGTCGGGCCGGATGATTGACCCCGCGCAACTGATCCTTCGAGGCCCTCGCTTTTGCGAGGGCACCTCAGGATGAGGGGCGTCTGTCGCCTGAAATACCAAGATCTCCCCTCACCCTGAGGTGTCCGGCGCAGCCGGACCTCGAAGGGCGAGGCCTTCGAAGCAAACATGAATGCTCCCAAGACAACACAAAGGAAAACACCGATGAAAATCCTCATGGTTCTCACCTCGCATGACCAGCTCGGCGATACCGGCAAGAAGACCGGCTTCTGGCTCGAAGAATTCGCCGCCCCCTATTACGTGATGAAGGATGACGGCGCCGAGATCACGCTCGCCTCGCCGAAGGGCGGCCAGCCGCCGCTCGATCCGAAGAGCGACGAGCCGGATGCCCAGACCGAATCGACCGATCGGTTCAAGGCGGACCAGACGGCGCAGCAGCTGCTGGCCTCGACCACGCCGCTGTCGCATATCGATCCCGCCGATTTCGACGCGGTCTTTTATCCGGGTGGCCACGGCCCGCTCTGGGATCTGGCCGAAGACCGGGACAGCATCGCGCTGATCGAGGCCTTCGCTGCGAAGGATCGCCCGATCGGTGTTGTCTGCCATGCACCGGGCGTTCTGCGCCACGTCAAGGGCACGGATGGCGAAGCGCTGGTCAAGGGCCGCAAGGTGACGGGCTTCACCAATTCGGAAGAAGAGGCCGTTGGCCTGACGGACGTCGTGCCCTTTCTGGTCGAGGACATGCTGCAGGAGCGCGGCGGTCTCTATGAAAAGGGCGCCGACTGGGGCGTCTATGTGGTGACCGACGGCAAGCTTGTCACCGGCCAGAACCCGGCCTCGTCGGAAGAGGCGGCGAAGAAGCTACTGAAGCTGCTGTAAGGCAACTTCCCTCCCCTTGAGGAGAAGTGGGTGCTTCGGGCTCTCCTCATCCTGAGGTGCCTGCGCCAGCAGGCCTCGAAGGATCGAGGCCCCGACGCCCCCATCCGCCCTCGTCCTTCTGATATCGCTTCGCTCCCACCTCAGGATGAGGGCTGAGCGTCTGCGCGAAGATTACACCCTCCCCTTGAGGGGGAGGGTCGGAGCGGAGCTCCGGGGTGGGGTGAACTTCGGTCTGGCCTCGGTGCTATCCCCCCCACCCGCCGCTTTGCGGCGACCTCCCCCTCGAGGGAGAGGTGACCCCTCAGCCCAGCTTCAGCTCCATCATCGTCAGATCCAGCCAGCGGCCGAATTTCTGGCCGACTTCGTGGTGGGTGCCGACAAGGCGGAAGCCGAGGGAGGTGTGGAGCGCGATCGAGCCCGTGTTCCCGGCTTCGATGGCGGCGACCATGACGTGGATGCCGCCCGTCTTCGCGCGCTCGATCAGCGCCGTCATCAGCGACTTGCCAAGCCCCTGGCCGTAATGATCCTTCTCGACATAGACGGAATGTTCGACCGAGGCGCGGAAGCCATCGAAGGGGCGCCAGTCACCATAGGAGGCATAGCCCGCGATCGTTCCGTCGATGTCGGCAACCAGGATAGGGAAGCCTCTCGTCTGGCGGAGATCGAACCAGGCGCGACGGTTGTCGAGATCAACCAGCGTTTCGTTCCAGATCGCGGTGGTCTCGGCGACGGCGTGATTGTAGATGGCGAGGATGGCGGGAAGATCGGCTGGCGTTGCGTCGCGGAGAATGAGGGGCATGATGCGGCTTCTGCAATTTCTGGCGGAAAAACCGCCATGCGGGATCGAGGTGTGACGGGCGATACTTCGCCGCATCGACACATCAGGCAACAAGGGTGCAAAGGCAAGACCATTACAGACGGAAAACAGATTTCATGACCTCCATGCTTCCCGGCCTCCTCACCCGCTATGTGCTCGTCTTTGTCGCCGCACAGCTGTTCATCTATCTTCTCGTGCTGGTGCTCGACAATTTCGGCTGGGGCGACAGCCTGTCTTCGGCCGGCAATGTCGCCGTGCTGATGGCCGCCGGCTCGTCTGCCGGCACCTTCGTCGCGCAGCGGCTGAAGGCCCGGCCGAGCTGGGGTTTGAGCCTCAAGCTTTCGGCTCTGCTCGCCGTCTTCGCGGTGCTGATCGGCTCGCTGATCCTTCTTGCCATCATCTGGGTGAACGGGATCACCGGCGCCGAACTGCAGCTTCTTGCCGCGCAGATGGGCATGACGCCGCGCATGGCGACACTGGTTCTGGCGGCGGTGTCGCTGGCGCTCAGTTTTCCGATGACGCTTGCAGGCTTTCGCATCGGTGCCGGCCAGGTGGCCAAGCAGATCGAAAAGCAGGCGAAGATGACGGGGATCTGAGGGGCTTAGGCGTTAGGCCGTCATGCTCGGCCTTGTGCCGAGCATCCATTGCCGTTGCAACGGGTGTGACGAGAGCGGAAGCGTCGAGACCGGGGCCGGCCTCGGTAGATCCTCGGGACAAGCCCGAGGATGACGGTCGGGAAAGGTTGAGGCCCCTTAGCCCAGGCTGATGGCCGTGAAGACTGCCGAATAGTGGACGATGGCGGCCGTCACGACGAAGGCGTGCCAGATGGCGTTCTGGAAGCGTAGACGTTCCCAGACATGGAAGACGACGCCGGCGGAATAGATGCAGCCGCCGACGATGATCAGCGTCAGGGTCACGCCGGGAATGATCTCAGAGATCGGGCCCATGGCGAGCGCACCGCTCCAGCCCATGCCGAGATAGAGCAGGATGGCGAGACGGTCATAGCGGCCGGGAAAGCGGAACTTCAGCCAGATGCCGGTGAACGCCGTGATCCAGATGCCGATGAGGAGCGCCAGGATCATCGGGCGATCTGCGCCCTGGACGAGGAAGGGCGTGTAGGTCGAGGCGATCAGGATGAAGATCGCCGAATGGTCGAAGCGGCGCAGGATCCATTTCACGCGGGAATGCGGCCACATGTTGTAGGTGAAGGAGACGCCGAGCGAGATGATCAGGCCCAGCCCGTAGATCCAGCTGGCGGCAATATTGGCATAGTCGGAATAGACGGTGGCGTAGAAGATCAGCGCGGTCGCGCCGACCAGCGCAAAGACCACGCCGATGCCATGGATGATCCCGTCGGCGACCAGCTCATGCAGGTCGTAGGCGCGGCCAAACTTGAAAGGATCGGAAGTCATCGGGTCTCTTCGTTTCTCGGCATGAAGACGGATCGGCGGGTGGCCGAAGCAATGCGGCAATGATGGCGGAAAAGCCTGCAGACGACAAGCCGAAGGACCATCACGAACCTGTCGACCCGGTAATCTTGCTTGCTTGCCTTCTCACCCCACGCCGCCTACCAATCAATGGTTACCAATGCCTTTTCACGCTTCGGATAGACAATGCGTTTTACCATTCTCGCGACCTTTGCCGCCCTCCTCACCTATTGCTGGTTCCTGCTCAAGGTTGGCCAGGCGCGCCGAAAATTCGGCGTCGAGGCGCCGAAGACGACCGGCAATGCCGATTTCGAGCGGATCTTCCGGGTGCAGCAGAACACAGTGGAGCAGCTGGTGCTGTTTCTGCCGTCGCTGTGGATCTTCGGTTTCTACGTCTCCGACATCCTGGCCGGACTGCTCGGCCTTGGCTGGACGGCAGCACGGGCGCTCTACGCCGCCGAATACTACGCCGATGCCAAAACGCGCGGACCGGGGGCGGCCCTGACCTTCCTGATCGGGATCGTGCTCCTGGTCGGCGGGACGATCGGGGCGTTGGTCAAGGGGGCGTGAGGGTTGGGTCGGCTAGCCCGACATAATTCCCTGGCTACAGATGATGCATGTGCCGATCATAGGCGCCCGGTCATGCACGCAAGGGCGCCGCGATAAACCCGGCATTGTTCTGAATTTGCGCAAATACTTACGCTCATTGTGCATTTGAGCACAGGGTTTAGCAAAGCGTAAACAGATCACTCCTAGATTTTGTAGAGATCGGCATTCGCGCACGCCTTGGCTTTCGTTGCGCAGGCCGAAATGCACGCTGCCCATGACAGGGGCCACAGCAAGATCAGGGCTGTGGCCGTGACCCGTAATGCGATGACCTGCGCCGTTGTGAATTCAAACCTTACAGGCTTCTGAGGAAATCATGAGCATCCGAGTGAAATTGCTGGCCTGCATCTCCCTTCTGACCACCGTCATCGTTGTAATTTCCGCCTTCTCCTTCTTTGCGATGAACGAGCAATCGAAGCTCGCCAACTCAATTGTGGCTGATCGCGTCGTTCCGATGGAGCAACTCAAGGTGATTGCCGATGCCTATGCAGTCGAGATTGTCGATGCCGTGCACAAGGTGCGGTCCGGCGCTTTCAGCGTCGAGCAGGGGCAGCAAAGCGTCGATGCCGCAATGGGCAAGATCGAAAGCAAATGGGCGGAATACATCGCTACCTACCTGACGCCTGAGGAGAAGGCCATTGCCGACGAGTTTCTCATAGTGCGGCAGGAAGCTGATGCAGGCGTGAAGGAGTTGCAGGCACTGCTTGTGGCCAAGGACATGCAGGGACTGGCCAGCTTCGCCGACCAGAAGCTCTACCCGACGATCGATCCGCTCGGCACCGAGATATCCCGGCTGATCGACTTGCAGATCCGCGTGGCAAAGGAGAATCTGGCGACCGGCAATGCGCTGAAGTCCATGCTGACGACGCTGATGGTGGCGCTGTCTGTGATGGCGGCCGGCGTTGCGGCATTCTCGATCTGGACCGTCACGGCCGGCGTCATCCGCCCGGTCAGTTCGATCACTGCGGCCATGGACCGGCTGGCGCATGGCGATCTCGACGTGGCCATCTACGGCGAAGGCCGTCGCGACGAGATCGGCGTGATGGCCTCGACTGTTGCCGTCTTCCGCGACAATGCCCGCGAACGGGTTCGGCTGGAGAAGGAGGCCGAAGACAACCGGACCCTGTCCGAACAGCAGCGGCAAGAACGGGAGCGACTGGCCGCGAAAGATGCAGCTGAAGTCCGCTTTGCGGTCGATAGTATCGGCCATGCTCTGGGAGAATTGTCGAAGGGCCGCCTGACCTACCGGATCAGCGAGACCTTCGCCGAGCGACTGGATGCCTTGCGAACCGATTTCAACAGCGCTGTGGCCACACTGGAAGATGCGATGCGCCGGGTGGGCGAGAATGCGCAGGCGATCGCCGCCGGCTCTCGACAGATCCATTCGGCTGCCGACGATCTGGCCCAACGCACAGGGCGACAGGCTGCCTCTGTCGAAGAGACAGCCGCAGCGCTCGAGCAGATCAGCACCACCGTTGCCAGTAACAGTCTCAGGGCGCGCGAAGCCGGACAGCAGGTAGAAGATACACGCCATGCGGCCGAAACCTCCGGCGCGATCGTCGAGCGTGCCGTCACCGCCATGCAGGCAATCGAGCATTCGTCGAAGGAAATCACCAGTATTGTCGGCGTGATCGACGAGATCGCCTTCCAGACCAATCTTCTGGCGTTGAACGCGGGCGTGGAGGCCGCGCGGGCGGGCGAAAGTGGCAAAGGCTTCGCCGTCGTCGCCCAGGAGGTGCGCGAACTGGCGCAACGCTCTGCCAGCGCGGCCAAGGATATTCGCGGGCTGATCGGCAAATCCGGCGAGCAGGTGAAGAGCGGCGTGACGCTGGTGATGGACACCGGTCAGGCTCTGGAACAGATCGTCTCGCAGTTCCAGGCCGTCAGCATGAATGTCAAGGCGATCGTCGATGGAGCAAACGAACAGGCAAGCGGTCTGAAGGAAATCAACACAGCCGTGGCCATCATGGACCAAGGCACCCAACAGAATGCCGCCATGGTCGAGGAATCGACTGCCGCCAGCCATTCCCTGGCCAGGGAGGCCGAAGCGCTGTTCCAGCTGATTGGGAAGTTCGAGATCGGCGGGCAGAGCCGTCCGGGCGAGCCGGGCATGCGCCGGGCGGCGTGAGGCGGCGGGAGATCCGAATGCAACAAAGGCCGACGATTTCTTTTGTCCAAGGGGCAAGGAAAGTCATCGTCCGCGTTTGGCCCGAAGCGGCCTTGCGGCCTCGGTTGCCACAAGTATAGTCCGATCATGTCCAACGCTATAATCCCTGTTTATCAGTTCCGAAGCGACGAATTCTCCCGGTCGCCTGACACTGTTGTGGCCGTAGCGCCAATGGAGGCAGTTATTTCAGTCTACGGCTCCGGCGGCCTTATCGGTGAAGGCGGACTCTCGGATGCGTTCGGTGGTGCGGCTATTTACAAGAACGGTAAAACTGGGATGTGCTTTTTTGGTATCTGGGGCGCGCGCAACGCAGCAAAATTCAAAGCCGACTTAGAGACAAAGCTCAATATCGAAGTGGTCAAGGAGACGCCACCAGCACGGCTCAGCCACTGGGGCAAGTCGAAGTCGAGGCCCAAGTCAACAGGTCTTGCTGGTACACGTTCCTGAAGTTGAATGCTCTGTAGCGTATGACCGCTTTTGGCGCTTTTGCGCCATGACGGCCGTTGGCCCAACCGGCCGTTCAGACGCCGACATGACTGCTGATCAATCCATCGGATGAGAACCGATGAACCATAATCATGGGCGGATCATTCACGGCAGGAGCAGTAGGGCCTCCGAACCAAAGTGGGTTTGCGGCGCAGATCGAGCCGCAAATGTGGGTAGGTATCGCCGCGAGAGTCGCGCTCATAGGTCGGTGTACGTGGCCGGACGAGATTGCCAGTGGTCTAACGGAGCGCTGGGTCAACAGTGCACTGAGCTCCTCTCGTCCCTGCGCGATCACCGCGTCTATCGGTGGAATCCCGCATGGCACGACGTGGTGGTGCGTGAAGATGAGTGTTGATTGTGCTCCGGGGAGATATAGAGCTTGGTTCAGCCAGTCCAGATGGCGAGCTACGTCACCGGCCGCCGATCCATATAGGGTAGTGTCCAACCCTACCAACCGAATTGCGCCGAACTCGGCTCTGAAATGAATAGCTTCCCTGCTATCGACCTGACCGTGACGATTCATGAATGCCGAGCTAAGCGCACGCCGATTGTCTGAATTTCCTGGAACCACCAAAACAGGACAATTTAGCTCGTTAAGGCGCCCCCCGACTTCAGCATATCCCTCTGTCCACCCCTCATCGATAAGGTCTCCCGACAGCACAACAGCATCAGGCTTGACTTCGGCAAGCCATGACACTGCACGAGCGAGACGTGACAAATTATCGTTGCCCGGCGCTGCGTGAATATCGGAAATCTGCGCGACGATCATTTTGCACCTCGCAAACTCGCTGTCCCACTGTAGGGCCGAATACCTGTCGGCGGAAGACGCCGTCGAGCCTAGCGATAATTCTCGCTCCGATTGAAACACGGCGTTAGCGTCAGGTCAGAGTATGACTGCTCTTGGCGCGAGGCGGAAGCCTCCAGCCAGCCCCCTTCCCCATCCAGAACCACGGTCAAAAATGAAAAGGGGGCCGAGGCCCCCTTAAGTATGTGCGAAGCGTTGCAGCGGCTCACGCCACCTGCATGGCGCCCGGTCCGGGCACAGCGCCGGGAGGGCACTTGCCGAGGATGATCATGCCGAGGACTTCGTCCTTGGTGACATCCTCGGTGCGGGCATGGCCGACCACACGGCCGTTCTTCATGACGAAGACGCGGTCGGCGAGGTCGAAGACGTCGTGGATGTCGTGGCTGATCAGGAAGATGCCGATGCCGTCCTTCTTCAGCTGCTGGATGAGATCGCCGACCTGGGCGGTTTCCTGCGGGCCCAAGGCGGCCGTCGGTTCGTCCATGATCAGGATCTGGGCGTCGAAGAGGATCGCGCGAGCGATCGCCACCGACTGGCGCTGACCGCCGGACAGTGCCTTCACCGGCTCCTTGAAGCGCTGGAAGTTGGGGTTGAGGCGCCCCATGACTTCGCGGGCTTTGGCTTCCATCGCGACATCGTCGAGCGTGCCCCAGGCGGTGCGCAGCTCGCGGCCGAGATAGAGATTGGCGGCGGCATCGACGTTATCGGCGACGGCGAGCGTCTGATAGATCGTTTCGATGCCGTACTTCTTGGCGTCGCGCGGATTGTTGATGTCGGCGAACTCGCCGCGGACCAGGATATCGCCGTTGTCGCGCTTGTAGGCGCCGGAGAGGATCTTAATCAGGGTCGACTTGCCGGCACCGTTATGGCCGAGCAGGGCCACGACTTCGCCCGGGAAGAGGTCGATCGAGGCGTCGTCGACGGCGTGAATGCCGCCGAAGGAAATGGAAACGTTGCGCATTTCCACGAGGGGGGTGCGATTTTCAGACATGAGTTCAACTCCCCTTACTTCGCACGCGAGCGGTAGACGGTGTCGAGCCAGACCGCGACGACGAGCACGATACCGATGACGATGCTCTGGAGCGGTGTGTCGAGACCGAGCAGAACCATGCCCGAGTTCAGTGATTGCATGACGATGGCGCCGAGCATGGCGCCGGCGATGGTGCCGACACCGCCGGCAAGCGAGGTGCCACCGATGACGGCAGCCGCGATGGTATAGAGCTCGTCGAGCGTGCCCTGGGCATTGGTCGCGGCATTCAGGCGGGCCGTCGAGATGGCGGCGGCGATGGCGCAGAGCGCACCCATCAGCGCGAACAGCTTGACGATGACCCACTTCACCTTGATGCCGGCGAGTTCGGCAGCTTCCGGGTTACCGCCGATCGCAAAGACATAGCGGCCAAAGCGCGTGCGGTTGGTAATGAAGGCCATGACCATGGCGATGCCGATGGCGATCAGAACCGGAACGGCGATGCCGAGACCAATCTGCAGGCCACCTTCCGGCCAGGCAATGCCATTGGCTTCGGCATAACGACGGGCGAGGTTGACCGGCATGTAGTAGCTGTTGGCGACCCACACGGCACCGAGAACCGCGATGCAGCCGGAGATGACGAGGAAATACTCGGCCCAGACCGGACGCAGCGGGAAGCCGAAGCGACGACGCTGACGGCGGGTGTTGAGGATGGTGAGCACAATCATCAGGCAGGCGACGAGGCCGACGACCCAGCTTGCGGTCACGCCGATCGAACCATCGGCACCACCGCCCATCAGGCGATAGGTGGTATCCATGGGTGCCACGGTCGCACCAGACGTGACCATCCAGGCTGCACCGCGCCAGACGAGCAGGCCGCCGAGCGTGACGATGAAGGCGGGTACGCCGAGGAAGGCGATGATTGCGCCATGCAGCGCACCGATCGCCGTGCCGACGAGGATGCCGGCGCCAAGCGCGATGATCCACATCATCGGATGTTCGAAGCCGATGATCGGCGGCAGGATGCGGGCCTGCAGCACCGCCATGATCATGCCGACGAAACCGAGGATAGAGCCGACGGACAAGTCGATGTTGCGGGTGACGATGACCAGCACCATGCCCGTCGCCATGACCGAAACGGAGGCCGCCTGGACCGAGAGGTTCCAGAGGTTACGCGGGGTCAGGAACAGGCCGTTCGACAGGATGTCGAAGCCGACCCAGATGAACCCGAGGGCGATGACCATGCCGAGCAGGCGCGTATCGATTTCGGTGGCTTGAAAGAAGCGCTTGAGCGCTGAAACATTGGATGCCCGGGCACCATGCGCGGGTGTGGCAAGGCTGTGATCCGCCATACGAAAAATTCTCCCCAGTCGTTTGTCGGCTTGCGAAGGGCCGCGCCTTGCGCGGACTTGCGGGCATTGGACCCGCCATGCGGATCGAGGCATCTGACGTTCTTCGGCGGCTGTTGCTGAGGTCTGCGGTGGCCCCTTAAAGCCAGCCGATACCTTGCTGCCGCGATGCTCTCGACCAGTCGAAACGCCGCAGCGCAAAAGGCTGCGGCGTTCCGGCTCAAGCTCTGTGGTCAGTCACTTCAGGATCAGTTGCAGGCGGCAACAGAACCGGCGGCAACGCCCTGGCAGGCTTCTTCCTTGGAGATCCAGCCAGCGTCGATGACGACGTTGAGGTTGTCCTTGGTGATCGGCAGCGGAGCGATGAAGTAGGAGTTCATTTCGACGCCCTTCGGACCGCCGGAGAACTTCACGGTGCCTTCGACTTCGTCCATCGACTTGCCAGCGGCGAGTTCGTTGGCGATTTCAGCGGCCTTCTTGCCGAGTTCGCGGCTGTCCTTCCAGACAGACACGGTCTGGGTGCCGAGTGCGACGCGGTTCAGAGCGGCCTTGTCGCCGTCCTGGCCGGAGACCGGAACGGAACCGGCAAGACCCTGGGCTTCTAGAGCGGCGACAACACCACCGGCCATGCCGTCGTTCGACGAGACAACAGCGTCAACGGCGTTGTTGTTGGCGGTCAGGAACTGCTCCATGTTCTTCTGGGCAGCTTCCGGCTTCCAGCCGTCCGTGTAGGCTTCGCCGACGTTCTTGATCTTGCCGGAATCCATGGCTTCCTTCAGCACTTCAACCTGGCCGGAATAGAGGAAGTCGGAGTTCGGATCGGTCGAGGCGCCCTTGATGAAGACGTAGTTGCCTTCCGGCTTCGCCTTGAACACTTCGCGAGCCTGCATGCGGCCCACTTCCTTATTGTCGAAGGTGATGTAGTAAGCGTCCGGGTTCTCGATCAGACGGTCGTAACCGACGACCGGGATACCTTCAGCCGTCGCCTTTTCGATCGCCGGAGCAATGGCTTCGGAGTCCTGAGCGAGAACGATCAGGGCGTTTGCGCCCTGGGCGATCAGGCTTTCGATGTCGGTGAGCTGCTTGGCGGCAGACGTCTGGGCGTCGGCAGAGATGTACTTGTTGCCGGCGGCTTCGAGTGCTGCCTTGATCGCTGCCTCGTCCGTCTTCCAACGCTCTTCCTGGAAGTTCGACCAGGAGACGCCGACGGTCAGACCTTCGGCATTGGCGACAGAATGCAGGCTCACGATGACGGCAGTCGCTGCCATCAGCTTCATAACGGATTTCATTTTTAAAACCTCCCAAGGTGAAAGCGGACCGTCGGAAGACCTCCCAACCTACGACCCGCTGCGAAACTGCCCTTACCCCATGGACCCCCGTCCAATGGTTTTTCTCGACAGTCGAGAAAATAACTGTCAGAAGATTCTCACGCTGTCAACACGAGCCGGAGGAGGCTTGCAAAGACAGTTGCCAAATGCTTTGGGAGGAGCATGCGGTGGACCAGACGAGAGCGGGCGATAAGCCCAACATGACAGCCAGTCCGAGGGCGAGCACCGAGGCCGTTCGCCATCAGAACAACGGGCTCGTGCTCAAGGTGCTCAGGCGCGAAGGGCCGCTTGCCCATACCGATCTGTCCACGGCGACTGGGCTCTCTTCGGCGACCGTTTCGGCAATTACCTCGCATCTCGAGAAAAATGGTTTGCTGGAACGGCGCGAGGTGGCGAATGCCGGCCAACGCGGCCGTCCTCGTGCGCTTTTCGCCCGGCGCCGAGACGCCGCCCATGTGATTGCGGCGCGCATCTCCTCGCATGCGGTTCAATATTCGCTCGCCGATTATCGCGGCACGATGATCGACCGTTTCGAGGAGGCGCGCGAACAGGGGACGGAATCGCCGAAGCGCTTTCTCGACGGCTTCCGGGCGGCCCTCGAACGGCTGATACAGCGGTCGCGTCTGCCAGCGTCTTCGATTTCGACCATTTCGATTTCCAGCAAGGGGTTGGTCGACCGCGAGGGGGCGAAACTTTTGTGGTCACCGGTTTTCGGCTATCAGGAGCTCGACTTCGAGACAGCCCTTTCCGACTTCAGCGGCAGCCGGATCCACCTCTTCAACGAGAGCCTGCTCGTCACTCATGCGCTGGCGCTTCGGCTGGAGAAGAACAGGGGCGCACCGCTTGCCTCACTTGCCACGCTGTCGCTCGGCCACTCGATCGGGCTTGGGATCGCGTATCGCGACCAGCATGGCGATCTCGAAATCCGGGCGCCGAATTTCGGCCATATGCTGCATGCGAGCGACGGCAAGCTCTGCCGCTGCGGCGCGATCGGTTGCATTGAGGCCTCCGCCGGCTTTTACGGCATTCTGCGCATGGCATTTGAAGTACCGCCGGACACGATCCCGGCGAAATTCGTGCCGCTGGCCGAGATGGAAAAGATCGCAAGCCGCGCCCGCCAGGGGCATCGGGCGTCGGAATATGCCTTTCGGCAGGCAGGGCTTGCGCTTGGCCAGGGACTGTCGCGCATGCTGAGCCTTGCCGAGGAAACCATGCCGATCGCGATCACCGGGCCGGGCACGCGCTTCATGGACCTGCTCACCCGAGGGCTCGACGAAGGGCTGGGCCAATCGCAGCATGTGCGCGTGCGCGGCGCGCCGGAAATCCTTATTATCACCGAGGAGGAGACGCTTGTCTTCGAGGGGCATGTGGACCGGGCTCTGACGGAGATCGATCAGGATCTGGGTGGGTGATGGACATCCGCAGAAGACGCCATGGCTATGGAGCCTCGTTACTCAATGCGCCTGATAGGTCTCTAGACACCTCGATTGCATGCCATTTGTGTCCCTCTTCAATTAAAGGCGCCAACCTAGAGGCGTAACGACGCATTCTCTCGATGTAGCCCACAGGATCTACTTCATAAGCAAGTTGCGGCGTTTCTAGGCCGAACCCATTCAAAGTTAACTCCAGAGAGCGGCACTGATTCACCACGCGTTCCAGTGCACCGAGCTCAAACTGCGGTGGACTTGCCCAGATTTGAGTTTCAATCTCGGCGAGTGATCGCTCAAGCTCGGACAGCTTCACGCCAGCAAGCTGCAGGTCGAGACGCCTGCTTCGATCATAAACTGTCGCATAGTGGTGGGCCAGAACACCTGCTGAGAAACCGGCAAAAACAAAAACCAATATCTGAAACCACGTATGCTGAACGCCTTTTAAGAAAGGGGCTACGAAAGCAGCGCCATTCAAGCCAATGTTTGCGAGGAGCTCATCTAAGAATTGTCCTGAGATTTTGTTGAAAACCATAAGGGCAGCCCCCAAGATAAATCCCGAGAATATCCAGCGAGAAACTGATCTGACAATTTTACCCATCGCACCCGTCGAGTATTGCGTCGGTTTAGCAAGAGAATGATCTGGGAAGCGATTCACGCAAAGGAGAAATTTGATGGCTGATGTAGTCAATCAGGCTCCGTCGACTGACGAGGAAATACCTGACTTGACGCTTTCGCCATGGCGAGAAAAGTTAGATTCGACGTTTGTTCGAGAGGGGCCGCCTGCTCTCCCCGCTAGCGGGAGCGGCCCACTGGCACCCTCGATGAAAAAGAGTGCACCTCGACAGAAGCGTTAGGAGTCAAAGCTCGCAGCTATTCGCCAGCGATTGCAAATCCGGTCATTGCTGGAGCCTGAAACCTCAGGCATAGGAACACATAATTCAGGTTTTGGCGCGCCGGCGGACATTCGCGGTGCTCGCGTCAGCGATCAGCGGCGTAGCCCTAAGACTGGGACGGCTGCGATCGGCCATGCCAAGAGAAAGACCCCGATGATCAAGATCATGGTATTGCTGCATGCCGCTCAAGGCCGCGACTGGCAGACGCCGCCGAAGGGCACGAGCCTGAAGACCTTGGCCGAGGCTGAGGAACAGGGGCTGATCGAGGTGCGTGGCGAATTCCAGAAGCGGCAATTCCGGCTGACGACACGCGGCTTTTCGACTGTCGAACACGACCGGAAGCGGCTCGCGGCGCGTCGCAGCTGATTGTGATTTGAGGTCGGCCCCTGCCCGCTTGAACGGCCGACGCCTGCGCCCTACCCTCCTTCAAGGAGGAAGCTTCATGACAGACGCGATCGCATCCCATGCTGACGGCAGGACCGGGTCCGGGCGCCAAGCCTATGTCTTCGATGCCTATGGTACGCTGTTCGATGTGCATGCGGCGGTGCGCCGGCATTCTGCGGCCATCGGGCCGGATGCCCAGGCGCTGTCCGATCTCTGGCGGGTGAAGCAGCTGGAATATACCTGGGTGACCAGCCTGATGGGGCAATACCGGGATTTTCGCGCGCTCACCGAAGATGCGCTCGACTTTTGCCTTGCCCGATATCCCGGCGTCGACAAGGGTCTGCGGGCGGATCTCCTCGACGCCTATCGCAAGCTCGACTGTTTTGCCGAGGTGCCAGACGTGCTGGCAGCACTGCGCGAGACCGGGGCACGGATCGCGATCCTCTCGAATGGCACGCCCGCCATGCTCGAAGACGCGGTCGATGCGGCCGGGATCGGGCATCTGATCGACGAGATCTTCTCAGTCGACCCTCTCAAGATCTACAAGACGGCGCCAGCGGCTTATGCGCTGGTTACGTCGAGCCTGCGCATTTCCGCCCCCGACATCGCTTTCCAATCCTCCAATCGCTGGGACATTGCCGGAGCCAAGGCCTTCGGCATGACCTGCCACTGGATCAACCGGTCGGGTGCACCGGACGAATATATGGAATTTCTCCCCGACAAGGTGCTGTCGTCGCTCTCCGGCCTGGTCGAGGCACCGGCGTGAGCTGGTCGGCGACGCAATATCTCCGTTTCGAGGACGAGCGGACGCGGCCGGCGCGCGATCTTCTCGCAAGGGTGCCGCTGCCTTCCGCCGAACGGGTGATCGATCTTGGCTGCGGACCGGGCAACTCGACGGAGCTTCTCGTTGCGCGCTTCGGTGCATGCTCCGTCAGCGGGATCGACAGTGACGACGACATGCTGGCAAAGGCACGGGCGCGCCTGCCGGAGATCCCCTTCGTCAAGGCCGATCTTGCGACCTGGCAACCGGAGGTGCCGGTCGATCTTCTCTTCGCCAATGCCGTCTTTCAGTGGCTCCCCGGCCATCTCGACATTTTCGAACGGTTGATGGAGGGGCTGAAGCCCGGCGGCGTGCTGGCGGTCCAGA
The DNA here is from genome assembly GCF_016806065.1 of Rhizobium rosettiformans. Classification (NCBI taxonomy): domain Bacteria; kingdom Pseudomonadati; phylum Pseudomonadota; class Alphaproteobacteria; order Hyphomicrobiales; family Rhizobiaceae; genus Rhizobium; species Rhizobium rosettiformans. The sequence goes on along the minus strand of NZ_CP032405.1, from coordinate 2,724,479 downwards.
TGCCCGACAATCTCGGCGAGCCCAGCCATCTTGCCATGGAGGAGACGGGGGCCGACGGTCCGTGGTCGGAAGCCTTTGCCGGTGGCCGCCTGCGCCACGCCGGGCTGCCACGGCCGGCCGACTATCTGCAGCGCCTGCAGCCGCACTGCTTATCGGTCGATGTCTGGCACACCGTCTACTACCACCCGATGCGCGATGCCGAGGCGATCGTCGCCTGGGTGGAGGGCACCGGGCTCAGGCCCTATCTGGCCGCCGTCGCGCCTGAGCAACGGGAGGCCTTTCGGCAGTCCTATCTGCAGCGGATCGACGCCGCCTATCCGCCGATGGCGGACGGGCGGCGGCTTCTCGCCTTTCCCCGGCTGTTCGTCCTTGCCGTGAAGGCATGAGCAGCCAGGGATCGGCAGCATCAGGGGCTGCCGGGCGCTTCCTGGTCAGAGCCAGCCCTTGCGCTTGAAGACGAGGAAGGGCAGGAGCGCGGAGAGCAGCATGATCCCCAGCGCCATCGGATAGCCGATCTTCCAGCTGAGTTCCGGCATGGTCTCGAAGTTCATGCCATAGATCGACGCGACCAGCGTCGGCGGCAGGAAGGCGACCGAGGCGACGGTGAAGATCTTGATGATCTGGCTCTGCTCGAGATTGATCAGACCGAGCGTCGCATCGAGCAGGAAATTGACCTTGTCCTGCAGGAATTCGGCATGGTCGCCAAGCGAGCCGGCATCGCGCTGCAGGAGCTTGATCCGCTGACGGATGTCCTTCGCGGTCTTGCGCACCGGCACTTCAAGAGCGGCGTGATAGGCGACGAGCCGGGAGATCGAGACCAGGCTTTCGCGGGTCGCCGTCATCAGGTCGCCCTTGCGGCCGATCTGTTCGATGAGCGCCTGCAGGTCGCGGCTGCTGGCGCCGGTTTTGCCCTTGCCGTCATCCTTGCTGCCGGTCTTGCCCTTTGCGGTCTTGGCGCGAAAGACCCCGCGGGAAACGGCATCGATTTCGTTGCCGGCGCGCTCCAGCACGTCGGCGAGCCGATCGATGATCGCTTCCAGGAGACCGAGCATGACCGTGTCACCGCTGATGCAGGCGAGACCGTTCGGCCGGCAGGCCCGGGCGCTGAACGCGGCAAAGGGCTTCGGATCGGCATAGCGGATGGTGACGAGGCTTGCGCCCTTCAGGACGAAGGTGACGGGCGTCTTCACCGGATCGTCGCCATCGAGGCCGGCAAGCGCGGTCATGGTCATGAATTCGGCACCGTCCTCCTGATAAAGGCGCGCGGAGAGTTCGATCTCCTCCATCTCGTCACGGGTCGGCAGCGCGATCGCCAATGCCTGCTCGACGAGCCGGATTTCGCCGGGCTCCGGATTGACGAGGTCGAACCAGATCGGGATGGATGGGGCAGCCGCTGGCGCCAGAGCCTCGTCCCCTGCCCCGAACATGGCAAGCGCTGGAACAGGCGCGCGCGCTTCGACGAGAACGGCAGAATCAACGGGCACGAGGTGGTCGGCTTCGCGGGAAAACAGGCGCAGCATGGGTCTCTCCTTCGGCGGACGTCAAGCCCGCCTCCCCATGCGCATGCAGGACTAGAGACGGGGCTTCGGCCCAATATGTGACGTCGAACTTCGACTGTCGGGGTTCATCTTCCTGGTCCTTTTGGTTGGCGCGCTCCTGACGGGCGCCCACGACGAAGAGATGTTCCCGGAACGGACGAAAGTCAATCTTTGCCCGCTGCTGGTCTGCCATGCCGAATTGCGGCAACGGCACATCCGGTCCATATAGCCGCCGAGATCAGAAAGCGTGGCGACGGACGTCACTCTCGGTTATGCAGATCCCAGATCGGGCCACCGACCCTTAAGGTGGCAGCAAGACAGGAAAGTGAAAGCGATGACGAAGACCTGGAGCAAGCCCGTGATCCTGCACGGGATCGGCGAAGAGGGCGAGGATGTGGTGGTCGACAGCTCGCTCGGCGCCTCCTGGGCGTTGATCGAGGACTGGCCGGAGGAAGAGAGCGAGGTGCTGGACAAGGCGCTTCTGGTGCTCGGCGCCGTGGCCCAGGGCAAGGCCAAGGAAGAGGACGGGCGAAAAGCGCTGATTTCGGCGGCGATGGCGGCGGGCGTGAAGTTTACCGCTTGAGTTCTGCAACCTGCTTGAAGCCGGGACAGACGGCCAGGCTCACATCAGACCGAGGGTGAGTGCGGCGAGCACGGCGTAGCGCCCGGCCTTGGCGATGGTGACGAGGATCAGGAAGGTCGGGAACGGCGTTCGCAGGAGACCCGCGACGACCGTCAAGGGATCGCCGATGATCGGCACCCAGGAGAGTAGCAGCGACCAGATGCCGAAGCGCCGGTACCAGGCTTCGGCACGGGCGAGCTTCTGTTCGGAGACGGGAAACCAGGGACGGGCGCGGAAATGCTCGATAAAGCGGCCGAGCAGCCAGTTGACGACCGAGCCGAGCACATTGCCTGCCGTTGCGACGAGGAGCAGCAGGACAACCGGCTGCTCTTTCGCGAGGATCAGGCCGACCAGCACGGCCTCGGACTGCGCCGGGACAATGGTCGCGGCGAGGAAAGCTGCCAGGAAAAGCGCTGTGTAGGCGGCGAAAGCTGTGATCACCGGCCCGGTCTAGCGCGGCGAGTTCCGGCTGGCAATGTGGCGGGCGGAGTTGGTCGGCCTAGGTTTCTGGCTTCAGTCTCTCAGGCTGGACACGCGACGGCTTCGGAACCGTATGGTCCAAAAGAAGGGCCGCCATGCATCCGGGGGGCGATGCATGGCGGCCGGATGGCCGGGGGCAGGCCATCGAAACTGTATCAGACGGTTCTGGTCAGACGACGCGGCGGGCGGCGTGCTCGATATCCGTACCAGCGGCCTCATCGGCATCGATCACGCGGCTTCCTTCGACGCGCGCGCCCGGCTCCAGACCCTCGGGCCCATGTTCACGGACCTGATGCGGGGCGGGCGTGGTGATGGCGCCGTGCTTCGGGTCGTTGACGTCCTGACCGCGGACGCCGTCGGCGTCGGCTTTGCGTTCATCCGGATTGCTGCGCGTTTCGCGTTCGCGGGTCGCATCCGCAATCAAACGGTCGAGCTCGTCCTCGGTCATGGCGCTGAGATCGAAATCCTGCATCGGGGTCTCCCTGCTTCTCGATATGGACGGTGTTCGTCTCATCAACGCACGACGCAGCGAAAGGTGCCGTGATCTCTTGGCGATTGTGGAAATCGATCGGATGGGGGAACGTTGCACCCTGATCAAAGGGGAGCCGGAGCCATGGATTTCGTCAGCATCATGCACATCATCACCCGGGTGATCGAAGCGGTCGGCGTCGCTGTCATCGTCATCGGCATAACGGTCTCGGGATTTGCCTATCTGAAGAGCCCGCGCGGCCTGGACGCCTATGGGAATCTGAGGGCCGGCATGGGACGGGCGATCCTGCTCGGGCTCGAGCTGATGGTGGCCGGCGACATCATCAACACGGTGGCGGTGGAGCCTAGCCTCGATTCCGTGGTGGTGCTCGGCGTGATCGTGATCATCAGGACCTTCCTCAGCCTGTCGCTGGAAGTCGAGATTTCCGGTCGCTGGCCCTGGCAGGGGGAACGGGGGACACAGAGTGTGCATCGCGGCAAGACGGATGGCTCAGCGGATAAAAATGTGTGATCAGCGCGGCTCGCCGATGATGCTGAGCGTGCCGTCACTCTCCAGCACGATGGCCGCCACCTGATCGAGGCTTTCGCGGCCACTGGAGCGGGCCGCGCTCTTGATCTCATCCTCGGTGATGCGCTGTCGCATCATGGCGTCGTGGCAAAAACTGCCGTTGCGTACGAGAAGTGTCGGCTCCGAGCGAAGAGCCTTCGCCACACTGTTCGAACGTACCGAGGCGAACGTGACGATGTATTGCAGGAGGATCAGCAAGCCGAGCGCGGTTGCCCCTTCGGCGAGCGCGATCGATTCCTGCAAGAGAATTGCAGAGAGGGTGGAGCCGAGCGCCACCGTCACCACCAGATCGAAGGCATTGAGCTTCGACAGCGTTCGCTTGCCGGAGATGCGCAGGAAGAGCACCAGAGTAACATAGGCGAGCGTTCCGACGAGCAGTGTGCGCAGAATGCCCGGCCAGCCCTGAAACAGCATCTCCTGCCAGTCCATGCCTTTACTCCTTCCCGGCCTTTCAGCGCTCCGGATTGTCGGCATTGGCGAGCGGCGATGGGCGACCGTCCGGGCCGTCCTGTCCCTCGCGCTGATCGCTGTCTTCCATGTCCTGGTCGACGAGATAGGTGTCGGAGCCCAGCCGGTTCGCCTCGCGGCGTGCGTCGGGGCGGATCGCGGCGCCGGCTGGCTCGGCGAGCTTGCGAACGCCTTCCTCGCGATGGTTTTCGCTGTCTGAGGTCATCGTCTTTCTCCATGATTGTATTCGGGGATTGCGTTCAGGCTTGTCCTCTCTGCCGAACGGGCATGTGATCGCTTCGTTCCGACTTGCGGTGGCAAAACTGGTTCCAGGGGCAGGTCATCGTGTTGCAATGGTGGTTACGAACTGCTCTATAAGCACAGCCTTGAACAATTTTCGACGCAACTTCGAAAGGGCGCACGGCTTGGCAGTCTGGGGTCCCGATATGGTGTTACGCTGGTTCCGGACCATTCAAATCGGGAGTGTCCTGATCCCGGTCGTGGGTGGACTGATCTGGGGCGGGATCGCCTGGCAGGAGCAGAAGGCGATCGCGACCGATCATGCGGTCGACACCGTCACCCTTGTCCGCCAATATTCCCAGCGCCTGATCGAGACCGAGCTCATCAAGCATGGTGCGGCCCGCAGCCGTGTCAACGATGAGCCGGCCGACTTCCTGCGTTCGCAGGCCTTTCACAGCTTTCTAGCCGGACTCGACGGTCGCCAACCGGACAATTTCGGACTGGTGGTGATCAGCGACGAGGGGCGGATGCTCGCTTCGAGCCGTGCCTTCCCGGTCGACATGGAAATGGGGTCTCGCGACTATATCGACGCGATCCGGGGTGGCAGTCGGCTCTTCATCGACCGGATCAAGCTGGAGCCGGGCGGCGAGGACGCGATCATCGTCGCGACACCCTTCGTCACCAATGATTTCCGCGGCATGATCGTATCGTCGATCGCGACCGACACCAGCCGCACCTTCCTGCGCAGCGTTGCCGCTCAGAAAAACGAGGCGGCGTCGCTTACCCGCGACGATGGCAAGCTCCTGGTGCGCCAGGTTCCGGCCGAGCCGATCGTTCTTGAACCCGACACACCGGCGCGGCAGAACATGGCGATCAGCAATGAAGGTGTCTACGAGGCGCTGGCGGTCTCCGACGGTATCCGGCGCATCTACGCCTTCAGCCGGCTCGGCGGCATACCCCTCGTCGCCAATTTCGGCGTGCCGATCGACGGCATTCGTGCGGCCACCATCCGCAGCGCCCTGCCCGTCTGGCTGTTGATGCTCGCAATTTGCGCCTTCACGCTTGTTGCGACGTCGCTTGCGAGACGCAGCATGCTGGTTCAACGCGAAAGCGACCGGCAGGCGCTGAAGCGAGCCGAGGCGGAGAACCTTGCGCATCAACGGGCCGAGCTCGTGCGCGAGATGAACCATCGGATCAAGAACAATCTCGCACTGGTGACGAGCCTCATCAACATGCAAGCAAGGCGCGGCAGTGTCGATGTGCAGGCGCTGCAGATGCGGGTCAGGGCGCTGGCCGAGGTGCATGACCTGCTCTATCGTTCCAGCCATGGCGAGAAGATCGATCTTGGCGAACTCCTGACCCGCGCCTGCGACCCGGCGACGCTGGTGCCGGAAGATCGTCACATCACACTCGAGGCCGTTCTGCCAAACGGAATTCTGCTGCCGGCCGACCGGGCCTCGCCGCTGGCGCTTGCAACGCTGGAACTGGTGACCAATGCGGTGAAACATGCCTTTGCCGACCGCGAGAGCGGCACGATCCGCCTGACGCTGACAGCCGAAAACGACGGTCAGGCCCGCCTCACCATTGCCGATGACGGCATCGGCATGGAGGAAGAGACCGCGCGGCGCTCCGGCACCCGCCTCGTCGATGCCTTCGTCAAGCAGGTGGGCGGCGAGATCACCCGCGAGATGGGCGGCGGCACGCGTTACGTGATCCGGTTCGGCCTGTGAGGGAAGCCGCGTCGGGGGTTCCGCGACTTCCCTCGCGTCCCCTCAGAGCGTCATCTTTGCCGTCGGATGCGGGCTGTCCTCATAGGCGCCCCAGATCGACTGGTCGAAATTGATGGTAGCGCCGGTCATCAGGCCACTTTCTTCCGACGAGAGATAAGCGCAGGCACGCGCGACCTCGGCCGGATCGACGAGGCGACCGAAGGGCTGGCGAGCGGCCGCTTCCTTCAGCCAGTCGGCGGGCGCGCCGTGATATTCCCGCTGGATGCGATCTTCGCCGTCGCTCGCCATCCAGCCGATGTTCAGCGCATTGCAGCGGATGCGGTTTTTCAGGAGGCCGAAGGCGACATTGCGGGTCAAGGTGTCCAGCGCGCCCTTGGAGGCGCAATAGGCGGCGATGAAGGGCTGGCCGGCCATCGATGACATGGAGGAGATGTTGACGATCGTGCCCTCGACACCGTCGCGCAGCATCAGCTTCACCGCATCCTGGATCAAGAAGAAGGGCGCGCGAGTGTTGATCGCGAACATGCGGTCGAACAGCGCCTCGTCGGTGTCGAGGATCGTGCCGCGATCGGTGATGGCAGCGACATTGACGAGGGCATCAATGCGGCCGAATTTTTCGGCGGCCTCGGCAATCACCTGGCGGCAGTCGGCGACCTCGCCGAGATCGGCCGGGACGAAATGCACCGTGGTGCCGTAGCGCTCGGTGATCTCACGGGCCTTCGCCTCGCCCTTGTCGCGGCTGCGGCCGCAGATGACGAGGCCCTTTGCTCCGCGCTCGGCAAAGAGCCGCGCGACTTCCGCGCCAAGCCCTTGTGTGCCGCCGGTAACGACGGCGATCTTGTTGTCCAGTCTTCCCATTGTCTTCCTCATGCCCTGCGCTTGGCAGCCTGTATCTCGACGAGCGCTGCGAAGGCCTCCGGCTCCATGCCCGCCTCGAGCGCTTCCGCCATCATGGTGTTCTGCGTCTTCGGCGCAAGGCCACCGACCGGCGGATCGCTGTCGAGATTGGTCGGGAAGGCATAACCTTCCGCGGTGGCCGCAATGGCATTGGCGATTTCGGCCGAAGTCAGCGTGCCCGTCCTGTGGGCCGCGAATAGCGCCGGATAGACCGCCTTGCACATGGCGTCGCGGTCGACGCTTTCCATGGCACGGCCGAAGGCTGAGGAGACCTGCAGGAGGTTTGCCATGCGCCAGATATCGGTCGACACGTTGTTGCCGGCGCCGTGCATCAGGGCCGGATTGAAGAAGACGGCGTCGCCCTTCGACAGCGGCAGCTGCACGTGGCTCTCGGCAAAGACGGCCTGGAAGTCAGGACGGCCGAAGGCGAGGTAACCTTCAAAGAAGCTCTGCGAATAGGGCAGGAAGAGCGTCGGGCCGCTCTCGACCGGCATGTCGCAATGGGCGACCGCGCCCTGCAGGGTGAGCAGCGGCGACACGGCGTGGATGTGGCCGGGATAGGCCTGCATCTGTTCCGGCGACATGAAGCCGAGGTGATAATCGCGATGCGGGACCTGCGCCTTGCCGCCGGGGTTCACCCGGTTCATCTGCGCCGTCATCTGGTAGCCACGGCCGAGCCAGGCTTCCGAGGCCATGGCGATCGCGTCGGAGGCATAGTAGCGGGCGAAGTTGTCGGGGTCGGCGAGCGCGTGTTTCTGCAGGGAGTTCCAGATGCGGTCATTGGCGCCGGGCTTGGCGAAATGGTCGGCGGCCGCCTTGCCGCCTTCCTTCTCGGCCTGGACGATGGCGTTGAAGACCTCGGTGGCACGATCGACGACCGCAAGATCGGCAATGGCATTTTTAATGACGATGACGCCGGGGCCGGTCGAGAAGGCTTCGACCCATTCTGCCATCAAGTCGCGACGGCCCTCCGGGTCGCGGGCGATGTCGCGCACGTTCGATCCATCATAGAGGAGCACGTTCTTCTCGACGCCGGCTGACAATGGCCAGTCTTCGCGCCTGGTCTTCTGCGCCACCAGCGCCTTGAAGGCCTCGATGTCACCGGCCTCACTGTCGAGCCAGACCTTGTCGCGGCGACGGCTGGTCAATGTTCTCTGGTCCATGGTTTCCTCCCGAGATCCTCATCCCGCTTGACCATAGTCAGGCGACGGGCGAGAGATGAGCGGCAAAACACCTCAAAAACACCTCAAGGCCGAAGCCATGCGCCCGCCCTTCCCGCTCAAGGACATTGCCCTGCAATCGGGCCTCAGTCTCGCCACCGTCGATCGGGCGCTGCACGGACGTGGGCATGTGGCGAAGGCAACCGCACTTCGCATCGAGGCGGCGATCGCCGAACTCGAGCGGCAATATGCCGAGGCACGCATCGCGGGGCGGCGCCTCATCATCGACGTCGTCATGGAAACGCCGCAGCGATTTTCGAATGCCGTGCGCGCGGCCTTTGACGCCGAGCTGCCGGGCATGCGGCCGGCTTCGCTCTCGGCGCGCTTTCATGTGGCCGAGACAATGGAGGAACGCGATCTTCTTGCCATCCTCAAGCGAATCCGCCGGCGCGGCAGCCATGGCGTCGTCGTCAAGGTGCCCTCGACGCCGGCGATCGCGGCGATGGCAGCCGAGTTGATGGCGAGCGGCATTCCTGTGGTGACGTTGGTGACCGATCTGCCTGGCAATGTGCGGCAGGGTTACGTCGGTATGGACAACCGGGTGGCGGGGGCAACGGCGGCCTATCTCATGGCGCGCATGGCGGGGCCGGCCGGCGGCAAGGTGCTCGTAACGCTGTCGAGCGCCCGCTTTTCCGGCGAAGAGGAGCGCGAGCGCGGCTTTCGGGCCGCCCTGCAAAAGGATGCGCCGCATCTGGGCGCCGTGACGATTTCCGAAGGGTTCGGCGTCGATCGCACGACCGAGCAGCTGGTGAAGACGGCGCTGGTCAGCCATCCCGAGATCCGCGCGGTCTATTCGATCGGTGGTGGCAACCGGGCGATCCTGCGCGCGTTCGCCGAGGAGCGGCGCCGGATCGATGTCTTTGCCGCCCATGATCTCGATGCAGACAATCGCGCGCTTTTGGCGGAGGGTCGCCTCACCTTCGTCATCCATCACGACCTGCGCCAGGACGCCCGCAGCGCCTGCCAGATGGTCATGGCCCATCACCGCATGCTGCCCCGGGATTTCCAGGTGGCACCGTCGCGGGTGGCGATTGCCACGCCGCATGAGGTGATGTGAGGGGTCAGTCGGCCGCAGCCGGTCAGGCCGCCCTGCCCATCGCGTGCTGCACCTGGCCGGGCTTCAGTGCCGATGTCTGGAAGCGGGAGACGAGGCCGTAGAGATCGCGGGCGCCATCGGCGAGCGAGCTTGCAGCGGCACTTGCCTCTTCGACGGTCGCCGCACTTTGTTGCGTGACCTTGTCGAGCATTCCGATCGAGCTGTTGATCTCACCGATGCCCTGCGCCTGATCGCGGGCAGAGACTGAGATGGCATCGACATTGCCGTCGATTTCCTGAACCTGATTGACGATCGATTCCAGCGCTTGGCCGGTCTGATCGACCAGGGCGACGCCGTGGCTGACGGCATTCGCCGACTTGGCGATCAGGCCCTTGATGTCCTTCGCGGCACTTGCCGAGCGTTGGGCGAGTTCGCGAACTTCCTGGGCAACGACGGCAAAACCCTTGCCGGCCTCGCCTGCTCTTGCTGCCTCGACACCGGCATTGAGCGCCAGAAGGTTGGTCTGGAAGGCGATCTCGTCGATCACGCCGATGATGTTTTCGATCTCGCGCGAGGAGCCGGCGATCTCGTCCATGGCCGTCGTCGCCTGGGTGACGACGGTGCCGGAAGCTTCGGCATTGGCGCGGGTCTCGCTGACGAGGCGGGTGGTGGCAAGCGTGCGGGTCGTCGTGTCCTTGACCGTGCGGTTGATCTCTTCGAGAGCTGCCGCCGTTTCCTCGACGGTCGCGGCCTGGCGTTCACCGTTTGCAGCGATGCTGTTGGAGACGTCGCTAATCACGGCAGCATTTTCCGACAGCGCCTGGGCGGCCCGGACGATGCCGGTCATGGTTTCATCGAGCGCCTGGGCTGCGGTGTTGACGTCGAGCCTTGTCGCTTCCAGGACGGCATCGAGCGGCTCGTTCAGACGCACGGTGAGGTCGCCATCGGCAAGGCGCTTGATGGCCTGGCCGATGATCTTGACTGCCCGCATGCGCGGGCTGATGTCCGTGGCGACCTTGATCACCTTGTAGACCTTGCCACGCGAATTGAAGACGGGCGTGTAGGCGGCCTGGATCCAGACCTCGCGGCCGCCCTTGCCGTAGCGGACGAAATTGGACGAGATGAACTCACCGGCGCGCAGCCGCTCCCAGAACTGGGCATATTCGGCGGTTTCACCATAGGCCGGATCGCAGAACATGCGGTGATGTTTGCCGACAATCTCGGCTGCGTCATATCCCATGGCTTTCAGGAAGTTGTCATTGGCCTGGACGATGGTGCCGTCGATCTCGAACTCGATGATCGCCTGCGACTGATCGATCGCGCGCAGGCGGTTGCCGTCATGCAGGGAGGCGATCTTGCTTGCCGTGATGTCGGAGGCGATCTTCAGGATGCGGACCACGCGGCCGCCGCTGAAGACCGGGTTGTAGGTGGCCTCGATCCAGACATCGTCGCCCGCCTTGCTCTGGCGGCGGAACTGGCCGCTCTGGAAGCGACCGGCCGCAAGCTCTGACCAGAAGCGCTGATAGTCCGGAGACGTGCGGATCGCTTCCTCGCAGAACATGCGGTGATGCTTGCCGACGATCTCCTGAAGGCTGTAGCCCAGCGTCTTCAAAAAATTCTCGTTGGCGTGAAGGATGGTGCCGTCGGGCGAAAACGAGATCATCGCCTGCGCCGTGGAAATTGCTCTCATGTCATCGGCAAGCTTATTCGCGTTCAGGTAGTTCGACAGCATCTTGGCCCCCAGGCGTGGATCTATGCGTCAATCAAACCTGCGTTATGTTAACGCCTGCTAAATGGGAGCGTGTGTTTCGCGACAAATGACAATCGTTAAGCGGGAAATTTCGCCAAAAGACCAAAAATAGTTGAATTCGGAATTCCTCAGAAAGACTGACAAACAAGGCGACCACCATTTTTGAGGGGTATGGATTGATAAGGTGTCTTGCTCCTGATGATGGCTGCGCCGGTATAACCGGAGGTCCCGCGCATGGAACAATGACCCCGGACGAGGTTGCATGAAAAAACCGCCGGATCTGCACCCGGCGGTTGATCACACGTTTTGTGGCGGACAGGCGATCAGACGAACTGGCTCAAGCCCGGGACCGAGGCGACGACTTCGTCGACTACGTCGGCGCCGGCATATTCGCGGGCGACGGCCATGGTTTCCTTGGCGAGGGTGGAGATTTCGCCCATGCCGAGGCCTTGGGACATCAGCTGCTGGCCGAGGCCCATGATGCCGCCGCCGCCGATGGCGCTCATCAGGCCGCCAAGCAGACCGCCACCGCCGGCACCTTCGCCATTGTGCTTGGCGACCAGTTCAGCGGCACCGGGGATCGCTTCGATCATGCGGGCGACCGGGCCGTCGGCTGCTTCGCGCTGCAGGAAGCCGAGCATCATGCCAAGCGCGGTTTCGGCCTTTTCCTGGGAAATGCCGACATTGTCGGCGATGCGGGTGACGATTTCGCTCATCTTCGAAGTCCTCCTGAGGCGATTTTGACGTTAACGTCAACGTAATGGATGTTCATCCCGAACTCAAGCGGTCCGGCCATGGCGCAGCGAAATTTGCCGGGGACGGCACAGGAATGCGACCGCATCGCCAGGCGTACCGAAACGGGACGGTCGACCGTTGTCGATGTTCCACAGTCCACCTATAAGAGCAAGCTGAAGTGTTGGCGACGCAGGGAGAAACGTCCGCATGCTGCAAGAAGGTTCGCTTTATCTCGGCACCAGCCGCAACCCGGACGACAGCCTGAACAAGGCGGAATATCTGGCGCTGAAATACGGCAACCGCCACGGCATCATCACCGGCGCGACCGGCACCGGCAAGACCGTGACGCTGCAGGTGCTGGCCGAGAGCTTCTCCGAGGCCGGCGTTCCCGTCTTTGCCTCCGACATCAAGGGCGACCTTTCCGGCCTTGCCGCCATGGGCGAGCCGAAGGACTGGATCACCCAGCGGGCGGAGCAGATCGGCTTTACCGATTATGCACCGGCCGAATTCCCCGTCATCTTCTGGGATCTCTATGGCGAAAAGGGTCATCGCGTTCGCACCACGGTGGCCGAGATGGGACCGCTGCTCTTGTCGCGGCTGATGAATGCATCGGAAGCGCAGGAAGGCGCGCTCAACATCGCCTTCAAGATCGCCGATCAGGGCGGACTGCCGCTGATGGATTTCAAGGACCTGCAGGCGCTCCTCAATTACATGGCCGAGCATGCGACCGAGCTTTCGAGCCAGTTCGGGCTCATCTCCAAGGCGTCGATCGCGACCTTGCAGCGCGGCCTTTTGATTCTCGAGCAGCAGGGGGCGGAGAACTTCTTCGGCGAGCCGGCGCTCAAGGTGGCCGACATCATGCGCACGACGCATGACGGACGCGGCGCGATCTCGATCCTGGCCGCCGATAAGCTGATGATGAACCCGCGTCTTTACGCGACCTTCCTGCTCTGGCTGCTCTCGGAACTCTTCGAAGAGCTGCCGGAGGTGGGCGATCTCGACAAGCCGAAGCTGGTCTTCTTCTTCGACGAGGCGCATCTCTTGTTCAATGACGCGCCGAAGGTTCTGATCGAACGGGTCGAGCAGGTGGTGCGGCTCATTCGCTCCAAGGGGGTCGGGGTCTATTTCGTCACGCAGAACCCGCTCGACGTGCCGGAAACCGTGCTCGCCCAGCTCGGCAACCGCGTACAGCATGCGCTTCGCGCTTATACGCCGCGCGAGCAGAAGGCGGTAAAGACGGCAGCGGATACCTTCCGTCCCAACCCGGCCTTCGATTGCGCAGAGGCCATCACCCAGCTCGGCATCGGCGAGGCGCTGGTGTCGACGCTGGAGGCCAAGGGCATTCCCTCCATGGTCGAGCGCACGCTGATCCGGCCGCCATCTGCCAAGGTGGGACCGATCGACGATGCAACGCGGCAGAAGGTGATGAACCTTTCGCCCGTCGCCGGGCAATACGACATCGATCTCGATTCGGAATCGGCCTACGAGATCCTCTTGGCACGGGCGAAGAAGGCCGCAGACGCGGAGGCTGCCCGGCGCGCGGAGGAGGAGAAGGCCAAGGGCGGCGACAGCGCGGCTGGTCGATGGACGCTGCCCGGCTTCGGCGACGAGCCCGAAGAGACGCAAAACAGCCGCAAGACGACAACGACGAAACGATCCGGCGGCTATCAGCGCGAGACGGTGATCGAGGCCGCCATGAAAAGTGCGGCACGCTCGGTTGCGACCTCGGTTGGCCGCGCCCTGGTTCGCGGGATCCTGGGAAGTCTTCGCCGGTGAAAACTTGCATTTTTCTCGCGCGCCACAAGAACTGAGTGACGAAAGCTCGCCGTTATCGGCGGGTTTTTGTTCACTTCCGCGCAACCATCCCTGATATATACTGAACACTGGTACAATTCGCGGACCTGTCTCCGGGAATCCATGGGGTCGAGCTTGGACAGCAGTCTGGATCACGTCGTTCTGGTCAACAATGCAAAGCGCGCGCTGGAACGCGGACGCTTCGAGCTCACCTATCAGCCGATTTACTCCGTCGATCAACGGGAAGTGGACAGTGTCGAAACACTGCTGCGCTGGCGCGTTGCGCCGGGCCGGCTGGCGGCCGCGCAGGATTTCCGCTCGGTGTTCCGGGATCCCATGCTGTCGCTGTCGATCCGCGACTTCGTGCTGACGACGACGCTGCGCCAGGCGGCGCGCTGGCGGGCCGAGGGCCACGACATGGGGCGCATCAGCGTCAATGCCACGGCCTTCGACCTTTGTGCCGGCGACTTTGCCCTGCGGCTCACCGACATGGTGCAGGGCTTCGGCCTCACTCCCGACATGCTGGAGATCGAGGTGGCGGAGCCGGCCTTCTATGGACCGCTGGCAAAGTCTGTAAGCCTTGCGCTCGAAGCCTTGCACTATTGCGGCTTTTCGCTCGCCATGGACAATTTCGGCGCGACCCATGCCGGGCTTGCCGCGCTGCGCAACCATAGCTTCCGGCGCCTGAAGATCGACCACTCGCTGATGCGCAGCGCGCTTACCAATGCCGTCGACAAGGCGATCGTGCGCCATGTGATCGCACTTGGCCATGATCTCGGCATGATCGTCACGGCAGCGGGCGTTGAGAACGAAGACCAGATGGAAATCGCCGTGCAGCTTGGCTTTGATAGCGTGCAGGGCTTCTTCGTCTGCTTCCCGAAGGAAGCCGAGCTTCTGCCTCGCGTCTGTCACGTATTGAACCTGCAAGGCCGCACCGGCTGAGCGTCGCCCCTGCCCTTCCGCCCTCCTTCACGAGATGGCAGGATGGCGTCATGACCCTGCTGATCTATCCCCTCGCCGCGCTTGCCGAAATCGCCGGATGCTTCGCCTTCTGGGCCTGGCTGAAACTCGACCGCTCGCCGCTCTGGCTCGTGCCCGGCCTTGTCTCGCTCTCCCTCTTCGCCTGGCTGTTGACGCTCGTGCCCTCAGACGCGGCGGGACGGGCCTATGCGGCCTATGGCGGTGTCTATATCGCCGCATCACTCGCCTGGCTCTGGCTGATCGAGGGGCAGCGGCCGGATCGCTTCGACCTCACGGGTGCTGCAATCTGCCTTGTCGGGGCAGCCGTGATCCTGCTCCCGCAGCGGGGCTGAGCGGAAAGCCCCTCAAATCGCAGGATGCCGACTTGCGGAATTTCCGTATATACATAAACTATGATCATCGTCTGGGACGAACCGAAGCGGCTGCAGAATCTGGCAAAGCACGGCCTCGACTTTGCCGAGCTCGATGAGCGCTTCTTCGTCGGTGCCAGCATCCGTCCGGCAAAATCGGGCCGGACTATCGCGATCGGTGAGCTGAACGGTCGTATCGTTGTTGCAGTGATCTATATGCCTTTGGGCCCCGAAGCGCTGTCGATCATTTCCATGCGCGCGGCCAGCCGGCGGGAGAGGAGCCTCATATGAGCGGGAAGTTTTCGTCCAAGAGACCGCTGACAGATGAAGAAGAGGCGGAGATCCAGGCGATGATCGCGTCCGATCCCGACAATCCGGAAATCACAGAAGAAGAGTTGAAAGAGTTCCGCCCCTTCCGTGAGGTCTTTCCGGATCTCGCCGAGGCAATAGACCGCAAGCTCGGCCGGCCGAAGGCAGAGAGCCCAAAAAAGGCGATCAGCATCCGGCTCGATCAGGAGGTGATCGACCGCTTCAAGGCAACAGGCGACGGCTGGCAGTCGCGGATGAACGAGGCCTTGCGCAAGGCGGTGGGGCTGTGAGCCCCCTGCCCGGCGACCCGCGCTTCGCAATGCTTGTCGATGAGGGCCGCCCCAATCAGGATGCCATTTCGATTGCCCAGGAGACGCCGCGCCAAGCAGGTGTGATCCGACTGCTTGAGCTGTCAAACGCCTATGCGGCTTCGCTCTATCCAGGCGAAAGCAACCACATGGTTCCGCTTAACGAACTTGAGGAGGCCAAAGTCTCCTTCTTCGTCGCACGCTCCGGCGAGGCGATACTTGGTTGCGCCGCCCTTGTCGGTCATGACGATGGCAGCGCCGAGATCAAGCGGATGTTCGTCGATGAAGCCGCTCGTGGGCTGAAGCTCGGCAAACAATTGCTGCAGGCGCTGGAGGAAAGGGCGTTGCAGCGCAACATGTCGGTCATTCGGCTTGAAACGGGGATCTATCAGCCCGAGGCGATCGGGCTTTACCGAAAGGCGGGTTATCGGGAGATCCCGCCCTTTGGCGCCTACCAGCCCGATCCGTTGAGCCTGTTCATGGAGAAGCGACTGAACGGTTGAGCTAATCGCTCACCAACTCCTCCACCCCTCCACCAGCATCAGCACCGCCACCGCGACCAGCAGCCAGCCGGCGGCGCGGCCGATCCATATGGTCACCTGCGGTATCGAGGTCAGCGCATCTCTTCCTTTGGCGGCGGCGAGCGCGAGACCGCCGTAGACGGTTGCCTGGAGCAGCAGTGTGAGCGCGCCCATGACCAGCGCTTGGCGCCAGAATGGGCCGTACTCGGGGCGCATGAATTGCGGGTAGACGGCGAGGATGAAGAGCCAGGCTTTCGGGTTCAGCAGGCAGGTAATCAGGCCCTGGGTGAAGATGCGGGCCGAGCGGTGCAGTTTTGACGCCTCGATACCGTCGATGACGATGGCGCTTTTGGCGAGCGTGTAGCCGATCCAGATCATGTAGGCGGAGCCGATTACCAGCATGGGGCCGGCAAGCTGCGGCACTAGCGTCGAGAGGGCCGTAACGGCAACTGTGCCGAAGAGGGTGTGGAAGACGCCACCCAACATGATGCCCGAAGTTGCCGCCACGCCGGCCCGGCGCCCGCCGGTCAGGGTATTGGCCATGACGAAGATCATGTCCATGCCGGGCACGGTGATGATGCCGGCTAGAAGCAGCGTGAAGAGCCAGAGGTTTTCGGCGTAGGTCATGTCAGTTGCCTGTGCTGTGAAGAGGACGACCGATCCAGGCTTTCGCCTGTTTTCAGCCTGTTCTGGCATGCTATACAGATAGCCAACTGACAGAGCTGTGTCAGTTGTGACGGGGGATCACATGCGCAAGGCTTCCCGGCTGTTCGAGATCATCCAGATCTTGAGGCTCGCCGACCACCCGATAACGGCGCAGCAGATTGCCGAAAAACTGGAGGTCACGCAGCGGTCGATCTACCGCGATATCGCCGCCCTTCAGGCGATGCGCGTGCCGATCGAAGGAGAGCGCGGGATCGGCTATATCCTCAGGCCCGGCTTTCACCTGCCGCCGTTGATGTTCACGGCCGAGGAGACGGAAGCCATCGTGCTTGGCATGGCGCTCACGAAGCGCACGGCGGACCCCGAGCTGCGCGAGGCCTCGGCGCGGGTGATGGACAAGATCGCGGCGGCTGTGCCGGGACCGTTGCGCGAGGCGATCGTCTCACGCTCGCTCTATGCCTGGGGGCGGGTGGCGGAAACTCCTGAAGCGATCGACTTCTCGATGATCCGTCGGGCGATCCGCGACGAGGAAAAGCTCGATATCGACTATGTCAACGAGCAGCAGCAGGCGACGACGCGGCGGATCCGGCCGATCGCCGTCATCCATTATGCCGAGGCCGAAGTCGTCGTCGGCTGGTGCGAATTGCGCCAAGGCATCCGCAATTTCCGGGTCGATCGGATCAGGGACTGCCGCGCGACGGGGGTGCATTTCCGGCGTGAGGGCGACAGGCTGCGCAAGCTTTGGGTGGCGGGCTGGGAGACGGGTACGAAAAGCTAAGCCGCAGTCTCGTTTCCCATCGCCCTAGGGAAACGCTCGCTGCTCGGCTGAGCAACGGGCGTCCCGATTTTCAGATTTTACTGCAGAGATCAGGCGGCCACAGCCATCCGGCGGGCTTCGCGGAAGGACACAAGGCGGCCGCGGGCTTCGTCCCACAACACGAGCTTCACGCAGGCGAAGCTTTCCTTCAAGGTGATGCGGCTGATCGACTTCAACTCCGGATGGTCGCGCAGAACTTCCGGGAGGCGGTAGAAGGGGATCTTGCTCGACAGGTGATGCACGTGATGCACGCCGATATGGCCGGTCAGCCAGCGCAGGCCCCAAGGCAGATCGTAATGCGAGGCGCCGTGGAGCGCTGCGTGCTGGAACTGCCATTCCGGCGGGTTGGACCAGTGGGTGTCCTCGAACTGGTGCTGGACATAGAAGAGCCAGATGCCCAATGCGCCGGCGAGCAGCACGATCGGCAGATGCACGATCAGGAAGGCATCAAGGCCGGCAAGCCAGATCATCAGTGCCGCCATGATCACCATGCCGACATTCGTTGCCATGGTGGAGACCCAGGGCAGAGCGCCATCCTTCATCATGCCGAAGGGCAGACGCTGCTTCAGGAGGAAGACCCAGATCGGGCCGATGCCGAAGAGCACGACCGGATTGCGATAGAGGCGGTAGCCGAGGCGGCCCATCGGGGACAGGGCCTTGTATTCGGCAACCGTCAGCGTGGTGATGTCGCCGACGCCGCGTTCTTCCAGATTGCCGGCGGTCGCATGGTGTTCGGCGTGAGCGCGACGCCAGTAGTCGTAGGGCGTGAATGTCAGGACACCGAGCAGGCGACCGGTCCAATCGTCCACCGAGCGACGGGCGAAGAAGGCGCCGTGGCCGCAGTCATGCTGGATGATGAACAGGCGCAGCAGGAAGGCTGCTGCCGGCACGACGAGCACGAGGCCCGGCCAGAAGGCGTATTCGAAGCTTGCCCACGCACCGAGCCAGAGCAGGACGAAGGGCACGAGCGTGACGCCGAGCTCGAAGCTCGAGCGCGTCAGGTCCGGTTTGCGATAGGTATTGACGATTTTCAGCCAGGCCTTGGCGTCAGGGGACTCGTCTTCGACGATCTGATCGTCGCGGTAATCGAATGCAGCGCTCACAGGCCGGCCTCCGAAAGGTTGGTTTGATCGGGAAAGGCGGCAGAGAGGCTAAAGACGCCCGATATCGGGGCGCACGACACGGGGCATCCGAAGGAGAGGCCCGCAGCAATTGTCATGGTCGGCTGGCTTTCGTGACTTAGAGATCGCCCGTCACTCCTGGAACGGGTGGCCTCTCCTATCAGATCATGGAGGCCTTGTCGCCATGGAACACTGTCGCTTGTCCGGCTGCGGCATTTCGCCGGCGATTGTGCATGGCGTCCCGGAACGTTCAAGAACCGGGACGCTGGTCTTCTGGTCAGCGACGAGCGGCGCCAATCAGCCGGCCGGCTTCAGTGTTGCGAGGATCTTGCCGACTTCGGGCATGTTCTGGGCTTCGGTTTCCGTGGATGCCCAATAGGTGACGATGGCGATCTTTTCGTCGGAAAGGCCAATAATGCCCACGCCGATCGAGACGGGACCGTCCTTGTCCGTGCCCTTCCAGTCGATGGTCTCGAAAGACATACCGTTCAGCTGGTCCTTTGATTCTTTCTGAGACGCCGGATCGGGCACGACGCCGTTTTCTTCCAGGAAGCCGAAGACGTCGGTCATGACCTGGTCCATGTCTTCGGCGCCTGCAATGTCGAAGGAGATATAGGTGCCGGCGTCAGGAGAGTTCGCCTCGACGCCGTAATCGGTCTCGGTCGGCTGCCAGTCATCCGGGATTTCGACTGACGCGGCCGGCTCGTCGGAGGGGAAGGTAAAACTGCCTGCAAGGGCAGTGGACGCGGTGATCAGGAGGATTGCGGTTGCGGCGAGAAACTTGTTCATCGGAGGGTCCGTTGATGAGGGATGAGACGTGCCAGATGATGGCTTTTTTCAAGCCGCAGGTGGCGCGTTGTCGTAGCAAGCAGAGGTCAAGATCGTCGTACTGTTTTTGCGTGAAACAGCCTAAAGCGATCAAAAAATATCAATCCTTCACGATATGATGAAGAAATATTGAAGGAGCGTATTCTACGGCTTGCCACATCACTTTTTCGCCGCGGTGCGAAAGCCGATTTCCGCAATGTTTTCCGCTGCTTCCCTCGTGCCTTTCGCTTCGTGAACAGCCTTGAAACAGCGGTTTTCCGGTTTTTGCTTGTGTCGGCGCCATCCTTTCCCTATATTGCCGCCATCGAAGATTGCGAGCGACTTTGTCTACGCGCTTTTAGCGCACGCCAGATTTCCTTCAACGTCGATATACCAGCCGTCGAATGTCTCGGCGGCAAGCCCAACGATTGAAAGGAAATCGTTATGAACACAGGTACCGTAAAGTGGTTCAACAGCACCAAGGGTTTTGGTTTCATCCAGCCGGATGAAGGCTCTGCCGACGTGTTCGTCCACATCTCTGCAGTTCAGCGCGCCGGCATGCGCGACCTCGTCGAAGGCCAGAAGATCGGCTACGACATCGTCCAGGACAAGCGTTCGGGCAAGAGCTCGGCCGACAACCTGCGCGCCGCTTAATAATTTGTCGCTCGCCCCCGCTGATAACGGATCTACCGGCAGAGGGGGCTGAGTGGCGAGGGAAGGTCGGGTTCCGCCCGGCCTTTTTTGTTTATCCTGTGATCGAAGCCTTCAGCCGCGATCCACATCTTTGCCCGATTTTGTCGGGATCTTCGCCGGGGCATGGCGCGTTAGCCTGTCGTATCCCCTCCTTTGAAACTCGAAAACAAGCGGGCATCAACGCCCGGAAAGGAAACGACCGTGCAAGTTCTCGTTCGTGACAACAATGTCGACCAAGCACTCCGCGTGCTGAAGAAGAAGATGCAGCGCGAAGGTCTCTTCCGCGAGATGAAGGCCCGCAGCGCCTTTGAAAAGCCGTCGGAAAAGCGCGTGCGCGAAAAGGCGGAAGCCATTCGTCGCCAGCGCAAGCTCGCGCGCAAGAAGATGCAGCGCGAAGGCCTCCTGCCGGCTCCGAAGAAGGCAGTGCGTACGCGCTAATGACGCTATGATCCGTGCGCCCTCGGGCGCGCGGACCCGCCCTCCCCGCCACGAAGGCGCAACGCAGTTTGCGACGCGGGCAGGGTCCAGACATGCCGAGACAGGCAGCCAGGCTGCAGGAAGGATCCGGACATGACCGCCACCAAAGAGACCTTCTTCAAGCCTGAAAAGGTTTCCCCGCAGGACAAGGCCGCCACGACCGACAGCGTTGCCCGCTCGCTGATCGCTCAGGAAGCGACCGCGCGCGAACGCAAGACGGAAACGCTGAAGGCGTTGCGCATGCAACGGGAAGCGCTCGAAGCCGAGCAGGCCCCCGCACCGAAAAAGCGTGCGGTGAAAAAGGCCGTGAAGCGCGGCTGAGCCGAGCGCCCACAATCGCAGCAGAATTCGACAAAGGCCGGAGCGGCAGAACGCCTCTCCGGCCTTTGCGTATCACTTTTTCGCTGCCGTCAGGTTGAAATAGGCGCCTTGCGGATCCTGGCAGGCGGCGATCCACGATCCACCAGGCACCTCGTGGGGGCCGAACATGAGGCTCCCGCCGATGGACTTCATCTTCTCGATGGCTGCATCGATGGCCGGGACGATGAAGAAGAACCCCCAGTAAGGTGCCGGGATCTCCGGCGTCTTGGTCATCATGCCGCCGATGCCGCGACCGCTAAGCTTGAAGGTCTGATAGGTGCCAAGCGGCCCCATGTCGACGGCCATATCCTTTTCCCAGCCGAATCGGGCGGCGTAGAAGTCCCAGACCTTTTCCCAATCACCGGCCATCAGCTCGTTCCAACCGACCGTGCCAACGCTGCCCGGGGTCGGCCAGCTGCCTTCCGAGCCGTCTTCCATCTTCGGTGTCATGATGCAAAGGACAGCGCCCTGCGGGTCCGCGACCACTGCGAATCGGCCAACGCCGGGGATATCTTCAGCGGGGCGGCAGATCGTGCCGCCATTTGCCGCATAATCGGCCGCCGTCTGGTCGACATCATCGACGCCGATGTAACCGGTCCAGTTCGGCGGGATGCCCTGCCCTTTCATGTCTTCCGTCAGCGCCATCATGCCGGCGACGCCGGACGGGAAGCCGGGGACGGCGAAGGTGGTATAGGTGAAGCCTTCCATCTGCATATCGGTCGGCTCCCAGCCGAGCAGCGGGCCATAAAAGGCCTTGGCTGCGGCCGGATCGGGGGTCATCAGCTCGTGCCAGATGAATGTGCCATGCATGCGCAGTCTCTCTCCAAATCTGTCGGCGATCAGCCGATGCGTTTTGCTTCGCTCGTCATGAAAGTATGAAAGCTGCCATCGGGCTGGCGGACGCTGCCCGAGAAGGTTCGGGTGTCGTCATCCTTGAAGTGAAT
Source organism: Rhizobium rosettiformans (assembly GCF_016806065.1). Taxonomy (NCBI): domain Bacteria; kingdom Pseudomonadati; phylum Pseudomonadota; class Alphaproteobacteria; order Hyphomicrobiales; family Rhizobiaceae; genus Rhizobium; species Rhizobium rosettiformans. The sequence goes on along the minus strand of NZ_CP032405.1, from coordinate 2,702,582 downwards.
GACATCACGATAGGTCTCGGTGCGGGACGGATCCTGCATGCTCGGCCCCTCCGCCTCGAGCACAAGCGTCTGACCGTCGTCTTCCAGCCAGCCCTTGTAGACCCAGAATTTGTCCATCATCGAGCCGATCCAGCTGCCGACATAATGGCCCTCGCGGGGATCGTAGCCGAGGATCATGATCATGGTGGCACGCTCGCCACCATCGCCCATGCCGCCCTCACCTTCCGCGACCACCCAGAGGCCGCCGATGGAACGGACCTTTTCGGTCCAGCGCTTCTCGGGATCGTCGGGATCGTAGCCGTCCATGCCGGTCGAGGTCAGGAAGAGCCAGTCGCCGACCAGCCGGTCGAGGAAGCGGTGATGTTCGGTGGGTTTTGGAAATTCCATGTCCCATCTCCTTCAGTGGCAGCAACCGGCCATCTCGACCGGCTTCTCAGCGTATTCATCCTTGCGCTTGACGAAGCTCAGCGTGCCCGTCTCGTTGCGGCCGAGCGGCGCATGATCGAGGATCATCAGCGTGCCGAGAGCCTCCTCCCCGCCGCGGGCATATTGCGAATAGGTATGGAAGATCTCGCCCTTGTCGTTGCGATAGAAGGCAGACAGGCCGGGCAGTTCGTCGAAGGCCCGGTCGCTGGGCGTCTCGCGGAAATTGTAGTTCACCGAACCGGACGCGAGCTCCTCCTTGGTGAAGGAGACGTGGAAGTCGTAGTTGAAATCACTGCCGCCGGACGAGACCCAGGGGAAATGCCAGTTCATGCGCCGCTTGTAGGCTTCGATCTTCTCAAGCGGCGCACGGGAGACGGTGACGAAGGTGACGTCGTGATTGTTGAGATGCGGCAGCATGCCGTCGATATGATCGGCGAAGAAGGAGCAGCCCTCGCAGCCGGCATCCCAATCGGGATGAAACATAAAATGGTTGATCATCAGCTGGCTGCGACCATCGAAGAGATCGGCGAGCGTCTTTTCGCCCGTGGGTGACCGAAAGCGGTAATCCTTGTCCATGCGCACCCAGGGCAGAGCGAGGCGCGCGGCGTTTACCCGGTCGCGCTGACGGGTCAGTTCCTTCTCTTGCTGAAGCAGGGATTTGCGGGCCTCCAGCCACTCCTCCCGCGAAACAACCGAATATTCCATTTTGCTGTTCCTCCTCTTGACATTTACGTTGATATCAACATATTTAGTCCATGTCAAACATGCCCCTGATTCCCTATGCAACCACCATTCATGTCCGAGATAACTGCCTTTGCCTGCATGCCCAGCGCGCGGCGCGGGCACTTGCCCGCCGCTTCGATCTGGCATTGAAGCCAGTCGGGCTCACCAATCAGCAATTTTCCCTGATGATGGCGTTGAACCGACCGGAACCGCCGCCGATGGGGCCGGTGGCCAAGCTTCTGGCGATGGACCGGACCACGCTGACGGCAGCGCTGAAGCCGCTTTCGGCGCGCGGCTGGGTCTCGGTCGAGCCGGATCCGAAGGACAAGCGCGGCAAGCGGCTGCGGCTGACTGCTGAGGGCGCACGCGCCCTGTCCCGCGCCGTGCCGATCTGGACCGATCTGCATGGCGAGATCGAGGCCGGCATGCAGGCCGACCCCGCGATCCTTCGCCGCGGACTGCTGGAGGTTAGCGCCTAAAGGCGCCTCAGCCCATGCCGAGCGGCAGCGCGACCAGCGGGCCGATCAGCATGACGGCTGCCATGGCGAGCGCCACGCGGTCACGTCCTTCAAAAAGCGGGCCCTGGAAGGCCGAGGCGGGGTAGCGGTGGCGGATCTCGTGACGCGTGACTTCCTCGACCGGAAGATCCGGCGACAGGCGGTGATCCTCGTAGATTGCATTGGCTGTGGTGGTTTGCATGGTTTCGTCCTCGATTGTTGGTATGAAAGTCGAACCGGGAACAAAGGCAAAGGGTTCCCCTCCTCCGCCTGATGCTTGTGACCGCGCTACGCTGACCACCTGCGGAAACGGCGATCCATGCCGACACTAATGACGGACGCGCGCGCATGAAAAAGGCCGGCGCGAGGCCGGCCTTCGGGCGGTGGATGCATGGGGTCGGCGGTGTGCCGATCAGATGACCGAGACCGGAACTTCGGTCGAGGTGCGCATGGCGTGGCTGTAGGGGCAGACGATGTGGGCTGCAGCAACCAGCTTCTGGGCCAGTTCGCGCTCCATGCCGGGGATCTCCACCGAGAGCTTCACTTCGATGCCGAAGCCGGTGCCATCCTCGCGCGGGCCGATGCCGACGTCGGCATGAACCTTGGCGTTTTCCGGGATCTTCACCTTTTCCTTGCCGGCGACGGCCTTCAGAGCGCCGAGGAAGCAGGCGGAATAGCCGACCGCGAAGAGCTGCTCGGGATTGGTGCCGGTTGCGCCGTCACCGCCGAGTTCCTTCGGGGTGGTCAGCGTGACATCGAGAACGCCGTTGTCGGAGGCGCCGTGGCCCGAGCGGCCGCCGGTGGCATGTCCATGTGCGGTGTAAAGAATAGCCATAGGGTGTTCTCCTTGTTTTGCAGTTGGTGAGCTTCTATATAGTACACAATTGAATTGTGCGCAATTGTTTTTTGCGCATTGAAATGTGCGCCAGTTTTGGCCACTGTGGAAACAATAGATGCCGAAAGGGGTTCATCAAGGGACATGGACGACGAAACACTCGAAAAGGAATTGAGGCTGGACAAGCAGCTGTGCTTTGCGCTTTACGGCGCAGCGCACGCCTTTACGCGTGCCTACAAGCCGCTGCTTTCCCCGCTGGGGCTCACCTATCCGCAATATGTGGTGATGATGGCGCTGTGGGAAGAAGACGACATCTCGGTGAAGGCGCTGGGTGAAAAGGTCGGGCTTGATTCCGGCACGCTGTCGCCGCTTCTGAAGCGGCTTGAACAGATCCATTACGTCTCGCGCCGCCGGGATGCGGCCGATGAACGCGTGGTGTTCATCACGCTGACGGAGGAAGGGCGCGCCCTGAAGGCCCGGGCGCTCGAAGTATTCTCGACGATCGGCAACCAGATCGGCTGCGACATCTCCGAGATCGAGAGCCTGCGTGACAGCCTCAAGCGCCTGAAGGGGCATCTCGAAGCGATCGACGGGAACTGACGCGACCCCGTTCGCGATGCCTCATCAGAACGCCTGACCTCGACCTCTTTGTAGGGGAGCAATCCGCAGTTCTGCGCGTTGTGGAACAATGGACAAGGCGCGCAATCTTTTCGACATCGTCAGGAGTCAGCTCTGGCTTCTGCCTCTCATCTTCTCCGGCCTTGCGGCCCTGCTCGCCATCTTGCTGATCAGCTACGGGCATCTCCTGGGGCCTGATGTGGTGCGCGGGGCATGGTGGCTTTACAGCGGCGAGGCCGAGACGGCGCGGCAGCTGCTGAGCAGCCTGTTGTCAGGGCTGATGACCATGACCTCGCTGGTGATCTCCGTCACCTTCGTCATCCTGACGCTGGCTGCCAACCAGCTCGGTCCGCGACTCATTTCCCACTTCATGGCCGACCGGCAGATCCAGGTCGTGCTGGGCCTGTTCATTGGCACGATCCTCTATCTCATCCTCGTCTTGCGGACGATCTCCGACACGCTGGGCGCGGACGGGGTTCCGCATCTGGCGATCTCGGCCGGCAGCCTGCTGACGGTCATCTGCCTGATGGCGCTGTTGTTCTACATCCACAAGGTGGCGCGGCTGATCATCGCCGACAATATGATTCACGCATTGCACCGCGATCTGATCTCGACAGTCGGCGAGGTTTTGCCCGCCACACCGCCGAGCCATGGCGAAGACGTCGCCCGCTTTGCCGGTATCGGCGAGCCGGTCGCGCTCGGCAAGGTCGGGCATGTGCAGGTGATCGACTACGGCGCGCTGACCCGAATTGCGGCGGAAAAGGATCTGCGGATCGACGTGGCGGTCAGGGCCGGCCAATATCTGCTGTCGCAAGGCGACCATTTCACCATCTTTTCCGGAGCTGGCGGCGATGGGACCGATATCGACGACGAGACGATCGCAGCCTTGCGCGGGTGTTTCACCATCGGGCTGCAGAACACGACGGCGCAGGACCTCGAGTACAGCATCCGGCAGCTCACCGAAATCGCGGTGCGGGCGCTGTCGCCGGGGATCAACGACCCCTTCACGGCGGTCGCCGTCGTCGATCGGCTGGCAGCCTCCTTCGAGGCGGTGCAGCAGCGCCCCCTGCCCTATCGGCAGTATCACGACGACGACGGTATCCTGCGTCTGATCGTCAACCGTTCCGACTATCGCCACATGCTGAACACCGGCTTCCGGTCGATCCGCCAGGCGGGCGCCGACCAGCCGCTGGTGCTGATGCGGATTGCCGCCCGGCTCGCCGACCTCGCCCATTCCGTCCGCTCGCCCGATCAGGCAGACGCGCTGCGAGAGCAGTTGGCAGCACTCGAGGAGACGGTGGAGAAGTGCCATTCCATCGAACACGACCAGGCGTCGATGCAGACCTATCTCAGCGAGACGAAGACTGTTCTGGCGGCAGTCGGGACTGAGCCGGCCTCCCAACCGGCATGAAGCCGGCTTTTCCACCTCTCCTGCCGCGTGCCTCCCTGATGCCTTGATTGCCAACGATGAGGGCCAGAGAAGGAGAGCACCACATGACACCATCGAGACCTGTAACCGCCGTCCTGATCACTGCCCAAATCCGGCGTCTCGTTCTGCCGCTGATGCTCTTGGGTGCCGCTATACCGGCGTCCGGGCAGGCTGCCGATGGAGAGGTCATCGCGGCGGCCAAGCGCTTGGAGCAGAAGCTTGGGATGCGGGTCGGGCTCTCCGTCATCGACACGGGCCGTGGCACGGTGGTCGCCTACCGCGAGACGGAGCGTTTTGCGATGGCGAGCACCTTCAAGTCGCTCGCCTGTGCGGCTGCCCTGTCGGGTGGCGATGCGGTGCTTGAGCAGACGACACGCATCACAAAAGCGGATCTGCGGCCGCATTCGCCGGTGATGGAGACGCGGGTGGGGACAAGCCTCTCCGCACGGGAACTCTGCGAGATCACGCTTCGGACCAGTGACAATGCCGCGGCCAATGCGATCCTGAAAGTCCTCGGCGGGCCGGCCGAGGTGACAAGCTTCCTGCGCGGCATCGGCGATACGACCACGCGGCTCGACCGTTACGAGCCAGAGGTCAACGAGGCGACACCCGGCGATCTGCGCGACACGACGACGCCGCAGGCGATGGCGCAGACGCTCGAACGCCTGCTCGTCGGCGCGGCACTTGCCCCCGCTGCCCGCGACCAACTCGACGCATGGATGTCCGCCAATGCGGTGGCCGACGGCCTCTTGCGGTCCAGGCTGCCGAAGGGCTGGCAGATTGCCGATCGCAGCGGGGCTGGCGGGCATGGCACGCGTGGGGTGATTGCCGTGGTGCGGCCGCCCGGGGCTCAGCCGCTCGTCATTGCGATCTACATGGACGGCAAGACCCATCCGCTGAAGACGCGGGACGCGGCGATTGCCGAGATCGGCGCCGCCGTTTTTGCGGATCATACACGATGAGCTCGCGCGACGCCTTGCATCTGATTGCGGCCTTCGCCCTTTTGCTTTCCGGCGTGACATCGCCCTTCCTGGCCGAAGCTGAGGAAGCCGGCACGACAGCGGAGGAGCGCTCCGACTGGCAGCGGAAGAAATGCGACGTCTACCGGCAGGCCTTTGCCGAGATCCTCGATCATGTAGGGCGCGAGGGCGTTTCGCCCGCCTTCATCGCCAAGAATGAGGCTTTCATCGAAAGCGGCTGTCTTGCCGATGTCGATGCCTGTCCGCAGACGAAGGCGGATATCGAGGTCGCAAACGGTCTGACCATCGCCAGCATGAATGCAGGCGCCGCGAGCTCGTTCAGCCCGTTTCGCTGCCGGCAGTAAACCGCGTCAATCCGTCGTCCCGGCGAGGGCCCGGAACGCGGAACCGATCCCGCTGCGAGGGGTTGTTCTTGGGTCAACTGCGGCCGCTCCACCTTCGGTGGACGTCGCACAGACCATCAAGGAGAATGTCCATGCAAGTACCGCAGAATGCCGTGATTGCCGTCGCCGATGGCGAGAAGCTGAGCCTTTTCGAGAATGAGGGCAATGCGCTTGATATCAAGCTGAGGGCCATTCCGTCAGACGAGATCGACGGTTCGAAGATCCCATCCGGCTCCCGCCATTCCAGCAGTGCCGCCAATCCTGACGACAGCCAGCAGGACGAGGACGGCTTCAGCAACGGCATCACCGAGATGCTGAACAGGCAGGTTCTCGACGGCAAGATCAAGAACCTCGTGATCATTGCGGCACCTCGGACGCTCGGCGAGATGCGCAAGAGCTACCACAAGCAGCTGTCGGCTGTGCTGATCGGCGAGCTCGACAAGGACCTGACCGGCCATTCCGTGCAGGCAATCGAGAAGGCCCTTGAGGCCGCTTGATCACGCCAAGCATTTGCGACCCCATGATGTAGAGAGGCCCCGCCGTCACCGGCGGGGCCTTCTTTTTGTCTTGAGGCGATTGCCCTGCGAGATCTGTTCGAAACGGCAGGTTACTGCTTGACGATGATCTTCGCCTTGGTCGGCACGCGCTCGTAAAGGTCGATGATGTCCTGGTTCATCAGACGCACGCAACCCGAGGAGACGGCCTTGCCGATGGAATTCCATTCCGGCGAGCCGTGCAGGCGGTAGAGCGTGTCCTGGCCATTCTTGAAGATGTAGAGCGCGCGGGCGCCGAGCGGGTTGTCGATGCCACCCGGCTTGCCGCCGTTGCGGACGGAGTACTTCTCGAGCTCCGGCTGGCGGGCGATCATCTCATCCGGCGGGGTCCACTTGGGCCATTTCTGGCGCCACTGGATGACGCCGGCGCCACCCCAGGCAAAACCGTCGCGGCCGATGCCGACGCCGTAGCGCATGGCGGTGCCGCCGCGCTCGACGAGATAGAGGAAGCGGTTCGGGGTATCGACGACAACGGTGCCGGGGGCTTCGCCGGTCGGATCGATCACCTGCTGGCGATAGAAACGCTCGGGAATGCGCCAGTAGGGTACGGCCGGAATGACGTAGCCGCCGTCATAGACCTCGCCATACATGGCATCGAGTTCGGGCGTGCGACCGCTCGGCGCGGCCGGCACGACGGGGCCCTCGAGACGGGCATCCGCCGGAAGCGGACGGGAGGTGGTGCAGCTGGCCAGCAGGGATGCCGCGCCGAGGCCTGTCAGGGACAGAAGCGAACGACGGGTCAGATTTGGTGTAGAGGACATTTAGGTATGGGTTTCCTGTAGCAGTTCTGCGGAGGAAGACGCTGGGAGGTGCGCTTTGTTCCGCGATGATCCGATGCAAACAGGAAAGCTTCAATGAAAGCAACGCGAGCCCCCTTTCACGTTTTGGAGAGAGGCAAACGCTGCGATCAGGTGTCGCTAAATGACAACAATCGGGGTGTTCTCGGGCACGCGGTCAAAGAGATCGATGACATCCTGATTGAACATGCGCACGCAGCCCGAGGACGTCGCCTTGCCGACCGACTGCCAGTCCGGCGTGCCGTGGACGCGGTAGAGCGTATCCTTGCCGTCCTGATAGATATAGAGCGCCCGCGCGCCGAGGGGATTGTTAAGGCCGGCGACCAGACCGCCGCGCGCGGCCGAAACAGGCCGTAAGTTCGGATTGTTCTCGACCATGGTGTCGGTCGGCGTCCAGTGCGGCCATTTCGCCTTACGCTTGATCACACCCCTGCCCGACCAAGCATAACCGTCACGACCGAGCCCGACGCCGTAGCGGATCGCCTTGCCATTTGGCTGAACGAGATAGAGGTAGTGCGCCCTGGTATCGACGACGATGGTGCCTGGGGCTTCCGTCGACTGGTAACTTACTTCCTGGCGCAGCATGTCGGAACGCACGCGGTCGAGCGGAATGGCAGGAAGCGTGTGGCCGTCATCGACCATCACGCCGTAGAGTGTGCGGTGCAGCGGGTTGGAGACCGGAAGACCATAGGTCTGGTGGAACTGCGTCTGATAGAGATTGCGCTTCTGCGGTGCTGACTGATCGGCGGCCGGCGGCGTACGGGCTGGATCGTACCAGACGGGAGCCACCTCATCCTGAAAGACCTCGATGTTCATGCGGCTGGTATCGGTCATCAGGATGCAGCCCGAGAGCGAGCCGACCAATGCCGTGCCGAGGCCGAGCGACAGGAGCCGCTTCGACAGGAGGGAGGCCGGGCCGGACGGGAGAGGCTTCAACATGCTGCACCGATTCACTGACATCACTGCCCCACCCTGTCAGCCGCGGCTGGCGCGAAGCTTATGGCTGGCACCTCACTCCGCCTCGACCGCTTTCGTCACCTTCCCCTCGCTTTCGCGCGGCAGGCGGATGTTGGGCAGCAGGAGCGCTGCGATCAGGCCAATGACCATCATGCCCGAGGCGGTCAGGAAGAGCGGCACGAAGGCGTCGGAATAGGCATTGGCGACCAGGGCACGAGCGGCATCCGGCAGGGCGGCGAGACCTTCGGGTGTGAGGTTGCGGAAATCGACACCGCCGGGCAGTGCGATCTGGACATGGGTGAGGCCTGAACTGACGATGGCGCCGTAAATGGAGATGGCGATCGCGGCGCCGCCCATGCGCGTCAGCGTGACCGTTCCGGTGGCGGCGCCGACATCAGCTCTGGAGGCGGCGTTCTGGACGCCGATGACGGGAACCTGCTGGCCGATGCCGACGCCAAAGCCCTGGAGCAGCATGACCAGCGCGATGAAGATCAGCGGGGTTCCGGCATGCAGGAAGGAGAAGATGCCGAGGCTGATGACGCCGAGGGCTGCCGAGGCAATAGAGAAGGGCTTGTAGCGGCCGGTACGAGCAATCAGGCGGCCGGCGGCGATTGAACCGATGGCGATGCCACCTGTTGTCGCGACGAAGAGCAAGCCGGCCATGGAGGGCGAGAGGCCGGTCGTCGTCTGAAGGAAGAGCGCGATGTAGTTGACGGAGCCGATGCCGATGGCCCCCGAAACCAGCGAGATGATCAGCAGCAGGTTGATGGTCGGCTTGGAGAAGAGCGAAAGCGGCACGACGGGTTCGGGTGCGCGACGCTCAACGAGGACCCAACCGATCGCGCAGAGCGCACCGAAGGCGACGACGGCGAGGCTTTCCCAGGCGATCAGCGAGCCGAAGATCTGACCGCTATCGGCCCAGAAGACGATGGAGGCGACGGCGCCTGCGAGCAGGATCGCACCGGCGTAGTCGATCTTCGGCTTCCGGTTCGGTTTGCGATAGGGGAGCAGGAAGGCAAGGCCGATGAGGACCGCGATGCCGATCGGCAGGTTGACGAGGAAGATCGAGCGCCAGCCGAAGAGATCCGACAGCGTGCCACCGAGCACGGGACCGAGGGCGCCGGATGCCATCAGCACGAGGCTGGAATAGCTCTGATAGCGGGCGCGTTCGCGCGGTTCGAAGAGATCGGCATTGATCGAGAAGATCGAGACCATGATGCCACCGCCGCCCAATGCCTGTAGGACGCGGGCGGCGATCAGCGTATCCATGGAGACGGCGAGACCGCAGACCAGCGAGCCAATGGTGAAGATCGCGATTGCCGCCATGATCACATATTTGCGGCCGAAGAGATCGCCCAGTTTGCCATAGAGCGGCATGACGGCGCTGGTCGTCAGCAGATAGGCCGAGCCGACCCAGCCGAAGCGTTCGAGTTCACCGAACTCGCCGACAATGGTGGGCAGCGCGGTCGAGACGATCTGGTTGTCGAGGGTCGCCATGAACATGGCCGACATCAGCAGGAGATAGACGAAGAGGCGGAGCGTGGGATCGGTGACCAGCGGCGTATTGTCCGCTGTCGGCGCGGCGGTGGCGCTCGTTGTCGGATGCGGTTCGAAACGGGGATCAGGCCCGGAGGGGGCGGCGGTGGTGGCTCTGGTCATGGATCGGGGGCTCCTGTCTGGCTTCAAAATGTGCCCCTCGCATTTATATGTCAATAGCACATATTTGCCGAAGGCATTCATTTTGCTTTTCGCACCGTTGGACCTTTGCTATGCTGGAACCATGATGTCTTCTTCGCACCCCCACCCCGCTGGCGACGAGCCGGTGACCGAAACTCAGGACGCTCTCTCCGTTGGCGGAGACTCGTCTCTCGCGACCATCGGGCATGCCATGACGCGCATGCGGCTGTTGATCGGCCGGCGCTTCATCGGGCGCATGGCCTTGCAACGCATCGGGACGGGGCTGGAACTGTCTGACCTCGATGCCATCGGCGTCATCAAGCGGATCGGCAGCCAGCAAGAGGTCACGGTCGGCACGATCGCCGAACAGCTGAGGATTGATCCCTCGCGCGGCAGCCGGATCGTGGCCGATCTCGTGAAACAGGGCCTCCTCGAGCGCGCGGCCTCACAGGAGGACGGACGCCGCAGCCTTGTCAGGGTGACGGCGGCCGGGCGCAAGGTGCTCGACGAGATCGAGGCCATCAAGCGCGAGACGATCACCGAGGCGACCGCCGGTTGGTCAAACGAGGATGTGGAGGCGTTCGGACGGCTCTATGCCCGGTTCACCGAGGGCCTGGAGGCACAGTTCAAGCGATTCGAGCAGGACGAAGGCTGACGGTCGGAGGTCGGCATGGCAGCGGGTCGCTGGAACGGAAACGACCCGACCGGCATTCCCTCCCCCGAGAAAATGCCGGCCGGTCGTCATGGGACTGGTTGTTCACCACCCTCCCCGCTCCGCCAGGACAGGAAGGGCTTGCGTCCCACGCCGAAGGGAATGGCTCAGACCGGTTTCGGCCCTTGCAAGGCGTTGTAGATCTTCTTCGCCAGGATTGCCGAAATCGGGACCGAGAGGACGAGACCGGCTGCGAAGGCGGATGCGATCTGCCAGCCCTCGCGCATGTCGAGCGACAGGACCGCGATCACCGCCGCACCGCCGACGGCGCTGGCGACGAGGATGTAGAGAACTGCAGCGAGGCGAAGCATGATCGTGTTCCTTCGTGTTCATGTCTTTCTGGTGTGAGAATAGGATGAAGCCGGCAAGTTTCCTTGATCTGGCTCAAGTCTTTGCCTGAAATTGCTTAGACCAAAGGCGAAGCGCTTCACGTGCACCGTTAACACTGTTTTAAGCCTGTTCTTGCCGGGGCCGTCTGCCTCCTCCAAGGTTGCCGCCATTACAGTTGAAGCCGGAAACGGAACGGACACATGCCTTCTCGACGCTCGGTCATGATCGGCCTTGGCGGGCTTTTCGCGACAGCTGGCCTGCCCAGCGGCGTGCGTCTCGCATCCGCCCAGACGCTTGCCATGGCGGAACTGCGCGGCGGCTTCGACGCGGCCGAAGCCGGGATCCTGCCGGGCACCGAAGACGACCAGAGCGCCAAGCTGCAGGATCTGATCGACCGGGCCGCCGCCGTGGGGCAACCGGTCTTCCTGCCGGCCGGGACCTATGAGGTCGCCAATCTCGAACTGCGCGATGGCAGCCGGATCGTCGGCGTGCCGGGTCTGACGCGCCTCGTCTATCGCGGCGACGGGCATCTGATAGCGGCTCAGGATATCCGGCGTGTCAGCCTGTCGGGTCTCACCTTCGACGGCGCCAATCGCTGGCTGGCCGACTACACCGAGGGGCTTCTCTCCTTCCGCAGTGTCGACGAGGTCTCGATCGAGGCCTGCGAGATCACCGGCAGCCGCAAATGCGGGATCTATCTGGCACGCTGCGGCGGCCGGATCGATACGACACGGATCTCGGGCGCTGCTGAAGCCGGCATCTGGGCGATCGAGGGCAAGGCCTTCTCGATCCGCAACAACCAGATCTTCGATTGCGGCAATGGCGGCATTCTGGTGCATCGCTGGACAAAGGGCGAGGACGGCACAGTCATTACAGGCAACAGGGTGGCGCGGATCGGCGCGACCAATGGCGGCACCGGGCAATATGGCAACGGGATCAACGTCTTCCGCGCCGACAATGTGCTGGTGTCGCAGAACCATGTCTCGGACTGCGCCTTCTCGGCGATCCGGGCCAATTCCGCTTCCAACATCACGATCAGTGGCAACCAGGCCCTCCGATCCGGCGAAACGGCCATCTATGTCGAATTCGAGTTCGAGGGCGCGCTGATCACAGGCAACATCATCGATGGCGCAGCGATCGGCATTTCGGTCGCCAATTTCGATCATGGCGGCCGCCTGTCGACCGTCAGCAACAACATCATCAGGCGGATCGTCAACAAGGGCCCCTATGTGCCGACGATCAGCAGCTTCGGCTTCGGCATCTCGGTGGAGGCCGATACGCTGGTCAGCGGCAATCTCGTCGAAGGTGCTGAGACGGCGGCACTTGCGATCGGCTGGGGTCCTTATCTCCGCAACGTCATCGTCAGCGACAACATTCTGCGCGACAGCCCGGAAGGCATGCGGGTAAGCGTGGTCGAGGGTGCGGGAAAGACGGTCATCCGCGGCAATATCGTCGAAGGTGCGGATAAGGGTGCGATCCTCGGATATCGCTGGAAGGAGCGTGTGGGCGACGCGCTTTCGGATGGAGAGACCGACTACGGGCATCTCAGCCTCGCAGACAATGCGCGCATCGCGCGGTGACGCGATCAAAGCCATGCTCGCATTAACCAAGTAGAAACCAAAGCCGGTATTTTCGGGTAGTCGTAATCTCTGTTTAAGGTCGCGCTGATCTAATCGCTGTCGACCCTAATGCAGCGACGCCCATGTTCCTGAAACTGCAGAACACCATCCTCGAAATGATCGCCATGGGACATCCCCTGGCGGAGACGGTCGATAGACTCTGCCGCGAGGTGGAAGCGATCAGCGACGATGTCGTCTGCTCGGTGCTGCTGCTCGACGACGAGCAGCGGTTGAGGCATCTAGCCGGTCCATCGCTGCCGCTCGAATACACCTCCGCCATCGATGGCACCGCGATCGGACCCGGCGTCGGCTCCTGCGGGACCGCAGCGCATTTCGGCGAGCCGATTCTGGTCGAGGATATCGACACGCATCCCTACTGGCAGGCCTTCAAGAGCCTGGCCCTGCCGAACGGCCTGAGGGCATGCTGGTCCACACCGATCATCGGTGCCGGCAAGGTGCTCGGGACCTTCGCCTTCTACTACCGTGTCACGCGTGGCCCATCGGATGCAGAAAAGGCGGCCGTCGAAGCCTGCGTGCATCTCTGCGCCATCGCCATCGAGCGCGACCAGCGGATCGCCGAGCGACGCAAGCTCGCTGAAACCGATAACCTGACCGGTCTGCCCAACCGCAGCCGCTTCAACGAGACAATCGAGGACGTGGCGCGCCGGGGCCAGGACTGGGCACTGATGCTGATCGACCTCGACAATCTGAAGATGGTCAACGACACTTTCGGCCACAGCGCCGGCGACGACCTGATCCGCATCGTGGCGCATCGCCTTCAGGATCGCGCACCTGCGGAGATGACCTTCCGCCTCGGCGGTGACGAGTTTGCCGTGATCGTGCCCTGCCTGGAGGCGACGGACCCGACAGAACTCGCCGAAGCGCTGATCCAGCGGATCAAGGAGCCGGCCGACTGCGCCGGGCACCTGATCTACCCTGCCGCGACACTCGGCGGCGCAAAGGCCGGCATCGAGCGCAGCCCGCAGCAAGTGCGCCAGAATGCCGACTACGCACTCTATCACGCCAAGGAACGGGCGCGCGGGCGCTATCTCGAATATGCCCCCGGTCTCGGCACCTCGATCGTCAAGCGCTTCCGCGCCGTGCAGGAGGTAGATCGGGCGCTGCGCGATGACCGCATCGACGCTCATTACCAGCCGATCATCGAACTCGCCACCGGGCGGATCATGGGGTTCGAGTCGCTCTGCCGGATGAGGATGGCCGATGGCAGCCTGGTTGCCGCCGCCCATTTCCAGGAGGCGATGAAGGATGCGCATGTGGCGATCGAGATCACCGAGCGCATGCTGGAACGCATCTCGGCGGCATGTATCGAATGGCAACGAGAAGGTCTGCAATTCTCGCGTGTCGGCCTCAATCTGTCCGCCGCCGATTTCCACCGTGGTCGGCTGACGCAGCGGATCGTCGATGCGGTGAGCCGCGTCGGCCTGCAACCCAACTCGATCGTCGCCGAGGTCACCGAATCCGTCTATCTCGCCCAGAAGGACAACGTGATTGCCGAAGAGATCCGCGCCATGCGCGAGGCCGGCATCAAGGTGGCGCTCGACGATTTCGGCACCGGTTTTGCGTCGCTCACCCATCTGCTGACGGTGCCGGTCGATGTCATCAAGATCGACAAGTGCTTCGTTCGCCGCCTGGCCGACGCCGGCAGCGGATCGGTGATCACGAAAGGACTGCTCGACATCGCACGAGGGCTCGGCATATGGGTGATTGCAGAGGGCATCGAAGAAGAGGGCCAGGCTGAGCATCTGCTGTCGCTCGATTGCAAGGCAGGCCAGGGCTATTATTTCTCGCGTCCCATGGATCGCGACAGCGTGCGGGAGATGCTTGAAGTCAGCCAGTTCCATCCGGACTGGTCACGCATTCTGCTCGGTCGCGAACGGCAGCTTGTGCCGCGGGCCGGCTGAGGGACGGAGGGCGAAGGCCGCCCGTCCCTGCAACCTCGCTCCCCGTCAGTTCCGTGACGATTGACGGTTGCCGACCCAGCGGATCAGTTCACGCGCTTCCGGTGGCGGACGCTTCTCGACACGACGATAGAGGCGGCAATCGCGGGTGCGCGACAAAAGCCCCATATTCACCAGTTCCCGGCGGATCAGCACGTGATCGCCAAAACCGTTGTGGCGCATCAGCACCTCGTTGACCGCCTTTTCCGGCATCTCCTGACCGGCCGGCAGGAAGGACCAGAGCACCCAGAGCGCGAGCTGCTGCTGGTTGAGCTTGCCCGGCCAGCGGACGAGACTATCGGTTCCGGCAAAGCAGCGGGCGGTGAGTTCGACGCGGCGGAAATCGACCGCGGGCTCGGCCTCGACGACGGGCGGATTGGCCAGGCGATCCTCTGCCGCCCGGCTCGCCTTGAAATGCTGGTAGTTTCGGTAGCCGACGGCACGCGTCAGCATGTTCAAGAGCTCGACATGGCCGGGCAGGTCCACCCGGGCCTCCAGTTCGCGCTTGAGGTTTTTCGCCAGCGCCGACAGATCGGGGGCTGCGAAGGCATGTGTCGTCTTCGACATCTCATTTCTCCTGGTCGTGCCCGGTCTTTGAAAGGACCACAAGGCCGGTGGTCACCGACTTCCGACGGGGCACGGAAAAACGAGCTTCGTCGATCAGAAGAAAAGCAGGTTTAGCTCCCCTTGTCGGGGCGGTGACGCCTGGGTGAACTGCAGACCCTGGAGGCCCAGAAATAAGCGCAGCTCGGGCATGCTGTCAATTGCGGCGACGATCAGCAAAATTCATCGATCCCATCAGCGCGAACGGCTTTTCCAGAGCCCGTCGGCGCGATAGCCTCCGGCGCAACAATCAAGGGAGACCGGCATGCTGAAGATCTATGGCGTCTACAAGTCGCGGGCGACGCGCATTCTCTGGCTGATGGAGGAACTCGGCGCGCCCTTCGAGCTGGTGCCGGTCATTCAGGCCTACAAGCTCAAGGATCCGATGGCGGCGGATGCGCGGCTCAATACGCGGTCGCCGGAATTCCTCGCTGTGAACCCGATGGGCAGCATTCCGACGATCGAGGACGACGGGCTGGTCTTGAACGAGTCGCTGGCCCAGACCATTCATGTGGCAAAGACGATCGGCGGGCCGATCGCGCCCAAGGATGCCGCCGAAGACGCGCTGACACTGCAATGGTCGCTGTTTGCGGCGACCTCGATCGAGACCGAGGCCCTGAAGATCTCGATGGCCAATGTCAGCGGTAAGCTCTCCACACCGGAAGGACAGGCGGAAGCGGCCGAAGTCGCCAAGATGCTCGCGCGGCCGCTTGGCGTGCTGGAGAAGCACTTCACCCAGCATGACTACGCCGTCGGCGGGCGCTTTACCGTCGCCGATATCAACCTGGCGGAAGTCGTCCGCTACGCTCAGACCTACCAGCCCCTGTTCGACGCGCATCCGAAGACCGCCGAATGGCTCGCCCGCGTCCAGGGCCGTCCAGGTTTCAAGGCGATGTGGGAGAAGCGGCTGGCAGAGGCGGAGTGACCACCTCGGGCCCTATCCGTTGGCCCGTGCAAACAGCCGAACCAGCACCCAATAGCCCGTGTGGCGATAGACCAGCCCCGTGACCACCACCAGCCGGATGATCTGCACCAGGACCATCGCGGCGGCAGCGCCTGTTATGCCCCAGAGGGGCACGAGGACGAGCATCGCCGCGACGCAGACGGCAACCGAGATCGAGACGATGGCGAGGCTCAGGCGGTAGCGGCCCTGAACGACGAGGAGTTCGGCCGCCTGGCCGGTTGCGGCGCGGATGACATAAGCAAGGCCCAGCAAGACGAGACAGGGATAGGCGGTGACGAAGGCCTCTCCGAAGAGGTGCAGCAGTGGATAGCCGGCGGCTAGCGTCAGCGCGACCGAGGGGATGGTGAGCCAGAAGGTTGCATTGGTCGAGCGGGTGATGCGGGCCTGCAGCCCGGCCCTGTCGGCCGAGGCGAGCGACAGCGAAAAGCCACGCGCGGCGACCAGCATGAAGCCATATTGCACAAAGGCGGCGAGCGAGAGGGAGCGCTGGGCGGCGAAGTAGAGAGAGGCCTGATCCGGGCTCACCAGGAAACCGAGGATCAGCACGTCGATCCAGACGAAGAGTTCTTCCGCCGTCATTGCCGGCATCATCAGCACGGAGGCCAGAAGCCAGAAGCGGCGGCGCTCCGGTGTCATGACGACAGGCGCGGCCGTCTTCGGCAGGCGGGCGCGCAGGAGGAGCGCCTGGACGACAAGGACGACGATCGAGGAGAGCACGACAAGAGCGAGCACGGTCACCGCATCGAGGGGCAGGCCCGAAAGCTTCGCCAGACCGACGCCGGTCATGATCAGCACCGGCCGCAGGATGAAACCCGGCAAGGTTGAGAGCGCATACCAGCCGAAGCCGCGGGCAACGCCTGTCACATAGGTTTCGAGCGACAAGACGGGGAAGCCGAGGGCAAGCACGCCGATCGGCAGCAGGAAGGCCGGGTCGACAAGGCCCGGCAGGACCAGCAGGAAGGCAATGGCAAGTAGCGCCAGCAGGCCGGAGCCGAGGATGACAGCGCGGAAGCCGGTCGCGAGATAGCCGGTCAGGTGGGCATGTTTTTCGCGCCGGCCATAACGGGGGATGAAGCGGGCGGCGGAATCGTAGAAGCCGAGAACACCGATCTGTCCGACGACGCTGACCCAGGTCCAGAGAATGACATAGACGCCGTAATCCTCGAGCGCCATCAGCCGGGCGAGCAGGATCTGCAGGCCAAGTCCGACAAAGGCGGCAGCGATGCGGACGGAGATGCTGACAAGCGCCCCGCGCAGCCCGGGGTCACGCACCGCCTGCTGCAGCCTGGCGACTGACCGCGCGATCATGGCATGCAGCACAGGACGAGGCCCATGCTGCCGCCATGGCGTCCAAGCAGACGCTGGACCGGACCGACCGCCGACAGGAGGCGGGCCCGGATCTGCGCACCGAAGCGATGGTAGATGGAGCGCATATGCGGGCGAAGGCCTGCCATCCAGTGATGGCAATAGAGCCGGCCGAGGCTGGTCAGCGGAACATAGCAGGCGGTCAGCGGCTCGGTGGCGTTGGTCCAGCTCGACTTGTAGGCGGAAGGGTCATTGAGAAAATCGAAGCGGCGGATCCCGGTTTCGATCGCCCAGCGTTGCGCACTCTCCATCTGCACCTTGCCCGGCGAGTGTTTCTGATAGGCGAGATCGATGGCGCCGAGGAAACAGTAATAGTCATCGCGGAAGCGCATGCCGATTTCCATGGCGATCGGGCTGCTGTCGAGCGTCAGGGCATGCAGGTAGACGCCATCGTCGCCCGCGTTTGCCCTGGTGCCGAGATCGCGGAGGAAGGCGGCAAAACGTGGGTCAAACACGTCGCGGCCGAGGCGGCCCGTGTCTCTGAGCCAGGCCTGTTTCAGGGCGATGCAGCGCTCGATGTTGTCTGCGTATCCGGGACTTCCCGCCGGATAGACGCGATAATCGAGGGCGCCAAGCTTCTCCAACCGGTTGCGGCGGCTGTTGCGCTGCAGGCGCTGTTTCTTCGGCAAGGCGCGGTGATGGCTTTCCCAGTCAGTGATAGCAGAGAGATCGAGGATGGAGGATTGCTGCCCCTCCTCGGGGCTTACCCCCTGACCTTCCAGAATAGCTGAGAGCAGGGCTAATTGCGGTACATGGTCGAGGCAGACGGCATCGAGCCCACGATCCCGGCGGATCTCATCGAGGACTGCGCGACCAGCGTCCCGATCAAAACGAGCGGGATCGTAAAGCAGCGTCGAATACTGGTTCATCGGCGCCGTCAGCGGAACGAGAAGCGTGATTGCCGGACTGATGCGGCGGGTCATCATCGGCCAGATCATCACGCACTCGGCGCCATCCCACAGCACATAGACCCGAGCGCGCACCTCCGTCTTTTCCGGCGCGAGGAAAACCCGGCACCAGGACAAGCACCAGTCGAAACTCTGGAAATAACCGAAAGGCTCCGGGCAGCGCTCTTCAAGCCCCTGCCAAGCATCCTTCAGTGCCTCGAGTTCATCGAGCGTTTCGAGGCATTCGAGCTCCAGGTGGCGGCCATGACGCACAAGCGGAATGGACCGGCTACGGCCGGCGGTGCGGTCTCGCCCTCTGATCGCAACAGTCATGAAACTCGGCCTCGTCGTTTGCCCACGATGGGTCGTAAAGGCACTCTAGACCGACAAGGGTTAAACCTCCCTTGAGGCAGGTGGCCCCGACGTGGCTGACCGGCTGACGGCCGAAGGCTCAGGCGAACAGCACGTCCGTCGTCCTGACTGTGCCGACGGAGAGGCCATTCCAGTTCGTCATGCCGTGATGGGCAAGCTTCATCAGGGCGGCCCGCTCCTCACTATCCGCATCGAAATGACGGGCAAGCAGGGCTGCGATCATCGCCTCTGCGGCACGGGTTGCGCCATCCTCGGCCTTGACGGCGAAGGAGAGGCCCTTGTCCGGCAGAAGCGCGCAGAAGACGCCTTCCGCACCGGTCTTGGCGAAGATCCTGCCCGGCGCGACCTGCATCAGCTTCGTGCAGAAGCGTTTCGTGCCGGCAACGTAAAAGGGTTCTGCCATGCAGGCATTGATCAGGCGGCGGGCGGCAGCGGCGCGCAAGGGCTCCAGTCCCTTGCCGGTGACCAGCTTGCCGAAGCCACGGGCCAGGCCCGTGAGCGGCACGGCATAGGTCGGGATAGAGCAGCCATCGGTGCCGCAATTGTCTCTCGAAAGCACGGCCCCGGTCAGATCCGTTATGATGGCGCGGATCGCCTGCTGCAGCGGGTGGTCGAAACCGGCATAGCCGCGCGGGTCTTCGCCGGTATGCACGCAGGTGCAGACGAAGCCGGAATGCTTGCCTGAGCAATTGTTGTGGAGGGCGGTGGGCTTGTCCAGCGTGCGGGCCTGATCGATAAGCACGGACTGGTGCGAGGACCAGTGGGCACCGCATTCGAGCACGCTTTCGTCCCGGCCGGCAGCCTTCAGCATGAAGGCTGCGGTTGCGACATGTTCCGGTTCGCCCGAATGGGAGGCGCAGGCGAGTGCCAGTTCGCGGTTGCCGAAGCCGTAAGCATCGGCCGCACCGCTTTCGACCAACGGCAAAGCCTGCATGGCCTTGCAGGCAGAACGCGGGAAAACGCCGGAATCGACATCGCCGGCGGAGAAGACGATGGCGCCCTCGGCATCGATCACGACGGCCATGCCGCGATGGCGGCTCTCGACGAGTTGACCGCGCGTGACCTCGACCGTAACAGGATTTTCCATGACGTGCCTCAAAAAGCCAATATTCTCTGATGCTTCTTAAAGCATGCATCGTCCTGCTGTTCGAGGTCCGCGTTGAAATTTCTGCTGCGCATCGTCTCCGTCATCCTGCTTGTCTTCGTGCTGCCGACCCTGGTTTCGGCCGGGCTCTGGGCGACGCGCGACCATCCGGAGGGCTGGAGTTCGGCGCGATGGAGCTCGTCCGGGCTGCTGCCGACGGCAGACGAAAGTCCGGAGGCGGCGATCTACATTTTCTCGGCGATGACCGGGGGACTGAAGGGGGCGATCGCCAGCCATGCCTGGATCGTCACCAAGGACGAAAACGGCGACTATCAGCGCTATGACAAGGTGGGCTGGGGCTCGCCGATCCGCCGCAATCATCGGGCGCCGGATGCCTATTGGTATTCCAACCCGCCGCGGCTCGTCGCCGAAGTGAAGGGCGAAGAGGCCAAACGACTGATCCCGATGGTGGAAGCGGCGATTGCCGGCTATGCCTATGGCCAGCCGGGTGGCTACCGGATCTATCCGGGACCGAACTCCAACACTTTCGTCGCGCATGTGCTGCGCGAAGTGCCGGAACTGGGGGCTGTTCTGCCATCCGATGCGGTCGGCCGCGACTATCTGCCGGGCGGTGCCTTCTACCATCTCGACAAGGACGGGCGGGACCTGCATTTGAGTCTCGGCGGCTTTGCCGGGCTATCGGTCGGGGCGCGCAGCGGGCTGGAGGTGAATTTCCTCGGCCTCGTGGCTGGCATCGATGTCGCCCGACCGGGGATCAAGGTGCCGGGATTCGGGACTGTCGGGCTTTAAGCGCCCTGCCCTCAAAACAAATCCCCTGAATCAAAAGAGCCACCCGCGAGGGTGGCTCCCATGAGTTTTAGTCCTTTGTCTGGACCCGGACGGGGAAACCGCCCGAAGGAAGGCTGGATCAGGCCGAGGGCTGCCCCGTCAAAACCGCACCCTTTCCAAAGTCACACACGCAGACCGAAATCTCATTAGACATTGGATCACCTTCCTTTCGTTACGTTGCCGATAGAGATAAGGTAGGTGCGTCGAGTGGATACGGCAAGGCACGAAATATGACGAAGCTCGAAATTATGTTACCGGATGTGGTGACCGTCGCCATCGAGACGCTTTCACGCCAGACAGGCCAGTCGCGCGAAGACATCGTCGCGCGCGCAGTTGAGGCCTATATCGATGGTCGCAATCGCTGGCAGGCGGACATGGATCGCGCCTTGGGCGATGTCGACCGAGACCTCGGCCATGACGGCGACGAGGTGCTGACCTGGATGGAGAGTTGGGGTGACGAAGCGGTTCCGCCGCCTCCACCGTCGTTCGTCGAGCGCTCATGAAGCTCCGGTTCACGCGCGATGCGGTTCGAGACCTTGAAGACTTAAGAGACTGGCTGCGGCCACGCTCTCCGTCTGGGCACAAACATGTGGTAACCACCATTCGAACGACGCTGCGTCGGATCCAAGAGCAGCCGCAGAGCGGACGGCTGACAGAGCGTCCGGATATTCGCGAAGCGGTCGAGCCTCGCTTCGGCTTCATTCTCCCCTACACCGTTCGCGGTGACATTCTCTGGGTGCTGAGGGTCTACAACGCCCGACGGCATCCGATGATCTGGACCGATGACGACGCGATATGATCTGCCGGATGGCAAGCATTGCTGTTGACCGCCCCCTCTCCGGCGGCGACACTCCTGAGCGTAATGGGAGGACATATCATGGACGAATCCATCCGCTGGCGAAACATGCGCACGGCGCCGCGCGACGGCAGCCGCATTCTCGTGACCATCCGCGCATCCGAACAGGGGCCGGGGGCGGTCGATCTCGTCTACTGGTCGAAGGGCGACCGGTTCGGAGCGGAGGGCTGGCGGTCGTCCGATTCGACGCCAGGACTGATCATCGCCTATGCGGAGCCGGAGCTGAAATGCTGGATGCCGCTGCCGGGGGCAAATCTGGATGCCATGGTCCGCCCACCGGCCTGGGAGGGCGAGGACGAGACGGAACTGGATGGCTCCGGGATCTGAGCCTCAGCGGCTCAGTCGAATATCTTGGCGATAGCGGCCTGTTCGGCCTTTTCCCAGCGAGCCACGACTTCGCCGACCTTGTCGATCTCCTCGTCGGTCAGGTGATGGGCGCCGTCCTTGGTGATGCGGCACAAGCTGAACGGCTTGCCGACGCTGGCGGAGGTGAGGTCGAGGGACTGCAGCACGCGCAAGACCGCCGCACAGCCGACTTCAACCGATCGCTTGCCGAGGCGGAAATGCGAGAGCAGAGAGCCCGCCTGCTGGGCCATGGCCGCCCCGCTGCCGATCGCATGGAATCCGATATCGGCATAGTGTCCGATCATGCCCGAGGGGGTGATCTCGATGATCCAAGGCTCGCCGTCACGCCATCCAGCGGCCATCACATAGGCCGAGGGCGTGCCACTGCCTTCCTCGCCGGGCACGTCGGGGATGAAGGTCTCGTAGTGGTGGCGAAGGATCGGCAGGACCTGATTCTGCATGGCACGGCCGATATCCGGCGCCTCGAGGATCGCCGCACTGTTTTCGTTGAAGCTGCGCTGCACGTCTGTCAGCACCGACCTTGCACCGCTGCCGCCCCAGGCAGCGTCGGTGCCGAGGGGATGAAGCTTCTGGGCCGGATATGTCATGCCGCGCCCCTTGTCGGTGATCTGGGAATCCGATCCCATGACCACGCCATCTTCACACACGGTGGCAAGCACGACAGTCATTTGGCAATCCTTTCAATTTCAGCGTCTCCGACACCCCGACTGGCAGCTCGAAGTGGCGGCAATCGGTTGGCGTCCCGGCGTTCAGACAGTGCGAGGGAACATATCATCCGCATCCAATAGACGCCTTTGGCCCTCAAGCCGTTCCATTCAGGCTCCGCTTTTCGCCTCCACCGGCGAAGATATGGCCGGGTATGGCCCGCAAAGACGGCCTGCCATGCGAGAGGGTTTTCGCGCTAAGCTGCAACCAAGCAAAGATTCTCGAGGGAGGAAACATTGAGCCGCGATATCATTCTGGTCGATCCTTTGCCGAGGACACTCGATCTGATCATGGAGCCGTCCGTCCGGGCACGGCTCGAGGCGCTGGGCGAGTTGATCGTGTCGGAGGATCGCCCGATGCCGCCCGAAGAGGTCGAGCGGTACCTTCCCGACACTGTCCTGATCTTCGGCCAGACGGACATGCCGAGAGAACGTCTGGACAGGGCGCCGAGGCTGAAGGCGATCATCAATGTGGAATCGAATTTCCTGCCGAATATCGACTACCAAGCCTGTGTCGAGCGCGGGATCTGGGTGATCACACCAGCCTCGGCCTTTGCCTCGCCGGTGGCGGAGGCAGCCCTTGCCATGGCGCTGGATCTCGCCCGCGGCATCACGGCAGCGGATCGGGATTTTCGCCTGGGCGTCGAGCGCTATGGGCTGGAGGGCAATGCCGAGACGTTCCGCTTCGCTGGAGCACCCGTCGGGATCATCGGCTTCGGCGATCTCGGCCATGCGTTTCGCGACCTCATTCGCCCGTTCAAGAATCGGGTTCGCGTTTTCGACCCGTGGCTTCCGAAGGAGATCATCGAGGGCCAGGATTGCGAGCCGGCGACGCTCGATGAGGTGCTGAGCGAAAGCCAGGTGGTCTTCGTGTTTGCGAGCGTCACCAGCGAGAACGAGGGCTTCATCGGCAGCAGAGAGTTCGCGATGATGAGGCCGGGCGCGGCCTTCCTGCTGATGAGCCGGGCTGCCGTCGTCGATTTTCCGGCGATGATCGAAGCTGCGCAATCCGGCCATATCAAGGTGGCAACGGATGTGTTTCCGGAGGAGCCTGTCGCAGCCGACGATCCCGTGCGCCAGGCATCGGGCATTCTCTTATCTGCCCACAGGACCGGCGGCACGCGGGACGCCTTCTATGCGCTGGGCTCCATGGCCGTTGCCGATGCCGAACTGATCATGAAGGGCCTGCCGCCCCGCCTCTGCCGCCGCGCCGACCCGGCAACGGTGAGCCGGCTGCGGTCGAAGCCGGTGACTGTGTCGTGATGCCCCCACACAATACTGAAGATGAAAGATGTTCAGGCATGTCATGATTGGAAGCAACGATTTGGAGCGCTCAAGATGCTTCTACGACGCCATCTTTGTTGGTCTCGGCGGCTAGCCTGCCGTACCGGCTTGCGAACCCTGCTGAGAGAAGAGAGGGCATTGCCTCATTGTGAAGACAGGACTGGATGGACATTGTGACCAAAAGCGCGGGCGAAGGTGAGGACATTCCTGATGCTTACGAGACTGAGGTGCGAGTTAATAGTTTGGTTTGGATCACTTCCTTACGTGACTCAGAGAAGGGTGTAACAGACCGTATTCTCGAAGACCTCGAACCACATCTGAATAGGCTTGGAATTGGTTTCACTCGTTTCGAGCCGAGGTCCCGAGATGAGCTATATGCATTCCTCGACATGCTTCGCGAAAAGGCGGTAAGTTCGTTCCGCCCGATCATTCACTTAGATATGCACGGTCACGCTCAAGATGGCCTCAAAGTCGCGGCAAGCGGTGAGAACGCACCTTGGCCGCACATGGTGGAGCTTTTTCGCGAAATCAATATAGCCATGAACAACTGTCTTTGCGTGATTTCATTGGCGTGTTTCGGATTTCATATTTTGAAAGATTTGGATTTCAAAAAACCCACGCCATTCTACGCGCTGGTCGGGTCTGATCGGGAAATCGCTGCTGGCGATATCGAAGAACGGGCAATGCGGTTCTACAAGCGGGTATTTGAGGCCCAAGACTTGGCAACGGCCTGCGAAGAGGTGTGGCAGGATTCTCCACGGCTTTGGCTGGCAGAAAAGTACCTGTTCGAAATACTGGTGAATTACGTGCTTCAGACGACAAGGGGTCAGTTCCTCCGCACACGGCGCGAGAGAGCCCTAACTTTTGCGAGAACGCAGGGATTGCCTGCGAGTGAGATGAAAGCTTATCGCCGATGGGTTAGGGAAAACCTTAGGCCGAATGCCCGCCTTATCGATAAGTATGGAAGGCGGTTTTTTATCGACCGCCCCGTCAACTTCACGCTGAAAGAGGTCAAAGACGCGGCCGATTTGTTTGAGAAGAAACTCAAGAGGACAAGACGGAGGCCGGGGCACGAACCATATTTCATGTTCAACAGGCACTAGAATTGCACAAGCGCCTTCGATTGAAGAGACTAGATTTCCTCACCCCAGCTTCAGCACGATCTTGCCGATATGTTCGGAGCTTTCCATCAGCCGGTGGGCCTCGATGACCTCTTCGAAGGGCAGGACGGTGTGGATGACGGGGGCGAGTTCGCCGCGCTCCAGGCGGGGCCAGACTTCCGTCATCAGGTCGTCGCGGATGGCGCGTTTTTCTTCCGGGCTGCGCGGGCGCATGGTCGAGCCTGTCACGGTCAGGCGCTTCATCATGATCGGCGCAAGGCTCGCCTTTTCGACGGTCGAGCCACCGAGGAAGGCGATGATGGAGAGGCAGCCGTCCTTGGCGAGGACCTGCAGGTTGCGGTCGAAATAGGCGGCACCGATCATGTCGAGCACGACATCGACGCCTTTGCCTTGCGTCTCTTCCTTGACGATCTCGACGAAATCCTCGGCCTTGTAGTTGATGGCTCTCACGGCCCCCAGATCCATGCACGCGGCGCATTTTTCAGCCGAGCCAGCGGTGGTGTAGACGGTGGCGCCGAAGGCTTTTGCGAGCTGAATGGCGGTGGTGCCGATGCCTGAGGATCCGCCATGGATGAGCACGGTCTCGCCTTCGGTCAGGCCGGCCATCTGGAAGAGATTGGCCCAGACGGTGAAGAAGGTTTCCGGCAGTGCTGCCGCCTTCACGGCATCGTATCCCTTCGGAAACGGCATGGCCTGGCTTGCCGGCACGGCGCAGTATTCGGCGTATCCGCCGCCGTTTGCCAGCGCACAGATCCGGTCGCCGAGCTGGAAATCGGTGACGCCGGCACCCAGACTGACGATCTCGCCTGCGATCTCCAGGCCGAGAATGGGGCTTGCATCCTTCGGTGGCGGATAGGCGCCCTGGCGCTGGGCGACATCCGGCCGGTTGACGCCCGCCGCCTCGACCCTCACCAGCACTTCGCCCGGCCGCGGGCTCGGCAGCGGCCCCTCGACGAGGTGCATGACCTCCGGGTCGCCATGGGTGGTGAGATCGACATGGCGCATGGTGGCGGGCAGAGACATGGGGGAAACTCCTATGGACAGGACGGACACCTTATACGGGGTGGTGTCCGGACAAATGCGGTAAATCGCCTCGGAAGGACGTCTGATCATTTTTGGTTGCAATGCTCAAAGCATGAAACCTCACAGTCGAAAATTCAGATCTCATTAACCATGGCCGCGCTTAAACAGGCATCACTATTCGGCACATGACGTGCCAGCATCTTCCTTCCCCGAGAGTCTTTTTCATGACCAGTATTCACACGAATCTGGGCGCGATTGCCGCGCTCCAGACGCTGCGGAGCGTTGCCAGCGATCTGACCGATCATCAGCAGAAGGCCGCATCCGGCCTGCGGATTGCCGTTGCCGCAGACAATGCAGCCTACTGGTCGATTTCCACGACGATGCGCTCGGACAATCTGGCGATCTCGGCCGTATCCGATGCGCTCGGCCTGGGGGCGGCCAAGATCGACACGGCCTATGCCGGGACGGCTGCCATCGTCGACATTCTCGGAGAGTTCAAGGCGAGACTGGTCGCGGCCAAGGAGCAAGGCGTCGACCGGGCGAAGGTCCAGGAAGAGTTGACGCAACTGAACGCGCAGGCCGAATCCATCGTCGAATCGGCAAGTTTCAGCGGTGAAAACCTGCTGAAAACGAAGTCGACCTTGCCGCTGCTCGAAGAGGGGCCGATGACGACGAGCGTGGTCTCCTCCTTCGTCCGCGACGCGAACAGCAATGTGCAGGTCAAGACCATGGCGATCGACCTGAAACAATCCAGCATGCTCAATGTCGGCGGCGGTGGCGGGATCCTGCAAAAGCAGGTTCACAGCGTCGGCGACATCGGCGGCTTCCGCGGCACGGGCGTCAACTCCGTCGCGCATCAGGGACATGAGAGCTACAGGTTCACGGGCGGTGTGGAGCTGGCGGCGACAGACTCCATCACCTTCACCCTTACCGTAGACGCCGGCGACTATTCGCCGGGCAGTGCCTATGTTCTGACAATCGACAAGGCAACGATCGATACAGCGCTCGGCACGACCGATGGCAAGATCGCCACCGCGCCGCAGCTTCGTACGGTGCTGGAGAGCATATTTGTCGCAAATGGCGTGCCTGCCACCGCCATGGAGCGTATGTTCACCTCTCTCACCTCAACGACAGAATTCGAAATCGGCTCTCTCGAGACATCAGGGCATGTCGGGTCGAGCATCGCGATCTCGAATGTGATCTCGAACCTCAGCGGCTCCTACCCTGCCGGTTTCGCCCTGGGGCTTGAGAATGCGCCAACTGACAAGCATGACAACATGTATCCCAAGGCATCCATCTCCTTTTCTACGGCGTTCACGGTGTCGCCGCTGGCGGAAGTCTATTTCGACGTGCAGGTCGGCCCCGGGGCGATGACGACCTATACGATCAACCGGGCGGTCGTTGATGCGGCACTCGGCACGGTCGACGGCTATATCGGCAGTGCGGCGGATCTCGCGGCCGTCATCAGCCAGGCCTCGAGCGGCAGCAATCTGATGGCGGTTGCGACGGGCAACTCGATCACCTTCTCCGCCGACCAGACGGTCTATCCCGAGGCCGGCAATCGCGCCGCGCGTGTCTATGTCGGCAACGTCCAGTCCAACCCGCCCTATGCACCGGATTTCGATCTGGCCGAGGTCGACATCACCCAGAACATTAGAACCATCGACCAGTATCTGCGGGGCGTTGATCACATGGAGAAGATGGCGATCAGCAGCGCCAGCCGCCTGGGTTCCTTGCAGACACGCATCGAGCTGCAGGCGGAGTTTGCCGAGAAGCTTTCCGACAGCATCGACAGCGGTGTCGGCCGACTGGTGGATGCCGACATGAACGAGGTCTCGACACGCCTGAAGGCGCTGCAGACCCAGCAGCAGATCGCGGTGCAGTCCCTGTCCATCGCAAACAGCAACAGCGAAAGCCTGATGCAGCTGTTCCGCTAAGGCAAGGCGGCGGAGTGTTTCCGCTAAAGGTCGATCTGCATGAAGGTGGCAATCGGGGTCTGGCGATAGTTACCGAACGGTCCCCGGTCGCGGAAGCCCAAGCTTTCGTAGAGCCGGCGCGCCGCGACATTGCGGATGCCGACCTCGAGCACCACGGAGCGGAGGCCGCGCTCCCGCGCCGCCTGCAGGATTGCGGATAGCAGGCTGCGTCCGACACCCTTCCCGGCATGAACAGGATCGACGATCATGCGTTTGAGTTCGACGACACCGTCCGACAGGTCCATCAGGGCGGCACAGCCGAGCGCCTGACCAAAAGCATCGCGGGCGACGAAGAGCGTGACGCTGGGAAGCGCAAGTCTGGCAGCCGTCAACGACTGGCGGAAGGCGCCGGGATAAAGGCGGGCGGCGACCGCGTCGGACAGATCAAGGAGCCGCTGGATTTCGGGCTGGTCGGCTGGCTCGACGGCGGTCAAAAGCATCTGTCCCTCGGTCACCTGAACGCTTCCTGTTCCCACAGGCGCATCATGATCGATGGGATTGCAGGTTCAAGCGGCAAGGATGGCGACGTTGCTCATTCCCTGCCTGATTGGCCGATCACCACGCCCTCGGCACTTTCCTTCGCGAGCTTCTTCAACTCCGCGATCTCGCCGCTGATGCGGTTGACGTCGTCGATGACGAGGCCGGGTGGCAGTTCCAGGACGCCGATCGAGCAGCGCATCAGGGGGAAATCGCGTTCCAGGCCCTGGCGGTCGAGGCCCCTGATGTGGCCGGTCTGGCGATCGGCATCGGAGTAGAGGTCGATGACGTCGTCATGGAAGTCCGACAGCAGACGATCGAGGATTTCGGTCAGCTCCTCGCGGGACCAGTCGCTGACACCGATGAAGAAATCATCGCCGCCGACATGGCCGAGAAAATCGCCTTCGGAGAAGAAGTAGCGGCGCAGCAGAGCGGCAAAGAGCGAGATGGCGTGGTCGCCCTGGTGGAAGCCGTAGTGGTCGTTGAACGGCTTGAAGTGGTCGAAATCGCAGTAGCAGAAGAAACGGGCGCCGTCGCCATCCAGCGCGGCCGAGCGCATGAAATCGCGGATGGCACGGTTGCCGGGCAGGCCCGTCAGCGGGTTCTGGTCCTGGGCGGTTTTCAGCTGCTTTTCGCTCATGATGCGGATCAGCGAGGCTGCCGAGACGACGCCGGCATAACGCATGTTTTCCGTCAGGATGACGCAGTCGGAGCCTTCCATATTGGCAAACATGGTCATCAGCCGCTCGGCATCGGCATCGAGCCCGACGATCGGTGCGCGGTCAACGAAATGGGAAATGGCGCGCTCGTAGATCTTGTTTTTCAGGAGATCACGGCCGAAGGGCTGGTAGATGAACTCCTTCAGATGCCGCTCGTTGATGATGCCGCGCGGCTCGCCATTGGCATTCAGCACCGGAAAGAAGGATTGGCCCGGATTGCGCCGGAAGAGATCGAAGACGTGGTCAATGTTCTCGTGCTCGTAGACGGTGGGAAGCGTCTCGATCTGCTTGCGGATCAGGATCTCGTCGAGCGACTGCGTCGTGCGGCGAGCCTTGCCGACATCCTGGAGGTGGGGAAAGGCGCTCTTCAACTCAGAGACGATGGTGCTGGGACGGGCGATATACCAGCCCTGGACCAGATCGACGCCGAATTCGCGGCAGGCGAGGAACTCCCCTTCCGTCTCGATGCCTTCGGCAATGACGCGCACGCCGAGCACATGGCAGAAGTTGACGATGTTCTTCACCAGATGGCGCTTGCGCGGATTGCTGTCGAGCCCGGCGATGAAATGGCGGTCAATCTTCACATAGTCGACGGGATAGTCGCAGAGCAGCTTCATTTCGCCATGGCCGACGCCGAAATCATCGATGGCAAGCTTGAAGCCGGAGCGGCGCAGGCGCTCGACGAGGCCGGCAAATTCCGGCACGCGGGTGTTGTCGAAGCGCTCGGAGAGTTCGAAGCAGACGGAAGACGGCGGGACATGCGCCTTGCGCAACTGGTCGAGCAGCGTATCGACCAGCGCATTGCCGTCCGGGATCAGGCGGACGTCGAGATTGAGAAACAGGGTGGCGCCGGCGCAATCCGGCAGGGTCGCAAATTTGGCAAGAGCGCGGCTCGCGACCATCTGTTCAAGAGCCAGAAGCTGGCCGGTCGAGGCCGCCTGATCGAGCAGGTCGAGCGGGCTTTCAAAGCCGATGCGGTCATGGCCGCGCATCAGGCTCTCATGGCCGAAGACAGCCCCTGTGCCGACCTCGACGATCGGCTGGAAGGCGTTTTCGACGACGAGCTTGGCCAGCGTGACGAGCTGGTCAGAGGCAAAACGCCTGAGCGCGCCCAAATCTTCCGCGACCCCCGCACCCATAGACGATACTCCAGTATGCATTTGTTTTTATGGGCGGAAATGTGGCTGAACAATCGTCAACAAAAGCTTTCCCTAGTGTGACAGCTGGATGAAAGTTTCACGCGACACCAACTGCTGAAACGGGCGTTCGCCTGCCCGCATGATGACCGCAAGTCCTTGGAAGTCAGGCGGTCCGGCGTTCCGTTTCCGGTCGCCGAGCAGCCAGATCGCAGCTTCCCCGACCCGCTTTGCGGAACCGCTTTACCGTTAACGGCCGATCCCCACGGCCGGAAATGACGGCACTGCGGATTTTTATTGATTGATCAGTCAATCAAATTTATCATGGGCAGCATAGGAGAAGCCGGATGCCGAAGGTCGGAATGGAGCCAGTGCGCCGAAAGGCGCTTGTTGATGCCGCGTTGAAGACGATCGGCCATCACGGCTCGCTGACGGTCACCATGTCGGAGATCGCCCGCGAGGCGGGTGTTTCTCCGGCGTTAGCGCATCACTATTTCGGCTCGAAAGACCGCCTGCTGATCGAGACGATCCGCTCGCTGCTCAGGCAATTGCGGGCGGATGCGGTCGAGGCGCTCGGCCGGGCGCAGACGCCGCGGGAGCGCATTACGGCGGTGATCCGCATCTCCTTCAATGCCGACCAGTTTGCGCCGGAAGTGGTTGCCGCCTGGCTTGCCTTTTATTCGGAGGCGCAGCGTTCGGAAGAGGTGCGCCGGTTGCTCGCGCTCTATGCGCGGCGGCTGCATTCGAACCTTCTTTCGGGACTGAAGCCCCTGTGTGGCTCCCCTGGAGCAAGCCGGATCGCCGATGGTGCAGCCGCAATGATCGACGGGCTCTATATCCGCCAATCGCTGAAGGCCGCGCCCTTGTCGATTGATGCCTCTGTCGCATTGGTCGAGGATTATGTGACGGGGCAGCTCGCCTCCCACCCTCCCCTTGAGGGGGAGGGTCGGACCAAAGGTCCGGGGTGGGGTGAGCCGTGAGCGCCGCAGACAGAACGAAACGACAGCAGAAGATCACCCCCACCCGCCGCTTCGCGGCGACCTCCCCCTCAAGGGGGAGGTGGAGAGAAACCACCCGTCTGGAGACAGGACATGAAAGCCCAACCGCAAGCCTCCCACTTCATCGACGGGGAATATGTCGAGGATACAGCCGGCACCGTCATCGAGAGCATCTATCCGGCGACCGGCGAGGTGATCGCAAGGCTGCATGCCGCGACCCCTCAGATCATCGAGAAGGCGATCGCGTCGGCCAAGCGGGCGCAGAAGGAATGGGCGTCCTGGAGCCCGGCAGCGCGCGGACGCGTGTTGAAGAAGGCGGCCGAGATCATGCGCGAGCGCAACCGCGAGCTTTCCGAGCTCGAGACGCTCGACACCGGCAAGCCGATCCAGGAGACGATCGTGGCCGACCCGACCTCGGGGGCCGACAGTTTCGAATTCTTCGGCGGCATCATCGCGACTGCCATGAATGGCAGTCAAATCCCGCTGGGTGGCGACTGGGCCTATACCAAGCGCGTGCCGCTCGGCGTGGTCGTCGGCATCGGTGCCTGGAACTATCCGCAGCAGATCGCCTGCTGGAAGGGCGCACCCGCACTCGCTGCCGGCAATGCCATGGTGTTCAAGCCCTCGGAAGTCACCCCGCTCGGCGCCTTGAAGATCGCCGAGATCCTGATCGAGGCCGGCGCGCCGAAGGGCGTCTACAATGTCATCCAGGGGGATCGCGAGACCGGGCCGCTGCTCGTGTCGCATCCTGACGTTGCCAAGGTGTCGCTGACCGGCTCCGTGCCGACGGGCCGCAAGGTGGCAGGCGCTGCCGCATCGCAGCTCAAGCATGTGACGATGGAACTCGGCGGCAAGTCGCCGATCGTCGTCTTTGACGATGCCGATATCGACGGCGCGATCTCGGGCGCCATGCTTGGCAATTTCTATTCGACCGGCCAGGTCTGCTCGAACGGCACGCGCGTCTTCGTGCACAAGGCAATCAAGGAGACGTTTCTTACGCGGCTCAAGGCCCGCACGGAAGCGATCCTGATCGGCGATCCGCAGGACGAGGCAACCCAGATGGGGCCGATGGTCTCGCTCGCGCAGCGCGAGAAGGTGCTCTCCTATATCGACAAGGGCAAGGCGGAGGGCGCGACACTTATCACCGGCGGCGGCATTCCCAACAGCGTCACCGGCGAAGGCTTCTACATCCAGCCGACCGTCTTTGCCGATGTCACCGACGACATGACCATCGCGCGCGAAGAGATCTTCGGGCCTGTGATGTGCGTGCTCGATTTCGAGGACGAGGCGGAGGTGATCGCACGCGCGAACGCCACCGAGTTCGGGCTTTCGGCGGGCGTGTTTACGGCTGATTTCTCCCGCGCGCATCGCGTGGTCGGTCAGTTGGAGGCGGGCACGCTGTGGATCAACACATACAATCTCTGCCCGGTCGAAATCCCCTTCGGCGGGTCCAAGCAGTCCGGCTTTGGCCGCGAGAATTCGGCAACGGCGCTGGAGCATTATTCCGAGCTGAAGACGATTTATGTCGGCATGGGCAAGTGTGAGGCGCCGTATTGAGATGAGCGTGGCCGTCGCGCAAGTTCGCCTCCCTCTGCCCTGCCGGGCATCTCACCCACCCGGAGGGAGAGTGGATGGAGGCTGGGCGGTCGGCTCACTGCAAACGTCGAGCGCTCGGCCGATCGATCACTCGGGAGGTAAAGCGTCGGCGAACACTCTCCCCCCGTGTGGGGGAGATGTCGGCGCAGCCGACAGAGGGGGGTGTGCCCGGAGTGAAGCCTATCCGTCAAACCACGATATCGTCGAGATCGACCTTGAGCGCCGCGGCAATACGCTTCAGCACATCAACCGAGCCGGTCTTCTTGCCGCTCTCGATCTCGGAGAGATAGGGCTGCGAGATGCCGGCAGCGGCGGCGAGGTCGGAGACGGACAGCTTGCGGTAATTGCGGTAGGTGCGGATGCGGCTGTCGGTTTCCCAGAGTTCGTAAACGAGTTCCGCCGGCCAGGTCTCCTCGCCGGCCCGGACACGAGCCAGAATCTTCTCGGCCTCAATGCCATCGATCAGGTCTTCGTACTCGTCCTCGGGGATGAGAACATAGGTCTCGCCGTCGATGACGGTCTTGCGCAGTTCGCCCATGGTTCACTCCTTGTAGATGCCGCCGCGCGGCCCGACTTCGACGACAAGGACCAGCATCCTCTGCTCATCGATGATGACCCGGTCGTCTCCGACGCGAATTCTGAGAAGCGGGCTGCCCTTCAGCTTCTTCAAATCGACCCGCTCGCCTCGTGCGAACGCATCGACTTTCTGGCGGATCGCCTCCCGTCGCCTGGGCTGCATCCGGTCCAACACTTTGCTGGCGGCCCTAGAATACTCCACCTTCTTCATCGGCCCACTATAGCAAATAGCTATAACTCTTCAACCGCTCGGATCTGACCATGCAGAACGCAGACTTCATCATCATCGGTTCCGGCTCTGCCGGTTCGGCGCTGGCTTACCGGCTTTCGGAAGACGGCAAGAACAGCGTCATGGTGCTCGAATATGGCGGATCGGATATCGGGCCGTTCATTCAGATGCCGGCTGCCCTTGCCTGGCCGATGAGCATGAAGCGCTACAACTGGGGCTACCTCTCCGAGCCAGAGCCGAACCTCAACAACCGGCGCATCACGGCACCGCGTGGCAAGGTGATCGGCGGCTCCTCCTCGATCAACGGGATGGTCTATGTGCGCGGATCGGCCGAGGATTTCGAAGGCTGGGAGGAGAGTGGTGCCAAGGGCTGGGGCTATGCGGACGTGTTGCCCTACTTCAAACGCATGGAGAACTCGCATGGCGGCCAGGAAGGCTGGCGCGGCACCGACGGGCCGCTGCATGTCCAGCGTGGCCCCGCGAAGAACCCGCTGGTGCGCGCTTTCGTGGAAGCCGGCAAGCAGGCCGGCTTCGAGACGACGGAAGACTATAACGGCGAGAAACAGGAAGGCTTCGGCCTGATGGAGCAGACTATCTGGCGCTCGCGCCGCTGGTCCGCCGCCAATGCCTATCTCAAGCCAGCGATGAAGCGCGGCAATGTCGAGCTGGTGCGCTGCTTTGCCCGCAAGATCGTCATCGAGAACGGCCGGGCCGTCGGCGTCGAGATCGAGCGTAATGGCAAAATCGAGGTGGTGAAGGCCAATCGGGAGGTCATCGTTTCCGCTTCGACCTTCAACTCGCCGAAGCTCCTGATGCTTTCGGGCATCGGACCGGCGCAGCATCTGAAGGACATGGGCATCGAGGTGAAGGTCGACCGGCCGGGCGTGGGCGCCAACCTGATGGACCACATGGAGTTCTACTTCCAGCAGGTCGCAACCAAACCGGTCTCGCTCTATTCCTGGCTGCCCTGGTTCTGGCAAGGGGTGGCTGGCGCGCAATGGCTGTTTTCCGGCACCGGGCTTGGCAGCTCCAACCAGTTCGAATCCTGCGCCTTCGTACGCTCGGCAGCCGGTGTGAAGCAGCCTGACATCCAGTTCCACTTCCTGCCCGTCGCCATTTCCTATGACGGCAAGGCGGCAGCGAGAAGCCATGGCTTCCAGGTGCATGTGGGCTACAATCACTCGAAATCACGCGGCGCCGTCACCCTGCGCTCGTCCGATCCGATGGCCGATCCGGTGATCAAGTTCAACTATATGAGCCATGAGGAAGACTGGGTGAAGTTCCGTCACTGCGTTCGGCTTACCCGCGAGATCTTCGGCCAGAAGGCTTTCGACGCCTTTCGCGGACCGGAAATCCAGCCGGGCGAAGGGGTTCAGACGGACGATCAGATCGACGCCTTCCTGCGCGAGCATCTGGAAAGCGCCTATCATCCCTGCGGGACATCGAAGATGGGATCGAAGGACGATCCGATGGCCGTGGTCGATCCGGAATGCCGCGTCATCGGCGTGGAGGGTCTGCGCGTCGTGGACTCGTCGATCTTTCCGCGGCTGACCTATGGCAACCTCAACGGCCCCTCGATCATGACCGGCGAGAAGGCGGCTGATCATATCCTGGGCAAGCAGCCACTCCCCCGCAGCAATCAGGAGCCATGGATCAATCCGCGTTGGGAAATCAGCGACCGGTAAGGGTCAGCGATAGTCGTCTTCGCGCTGGTGGCGAATGGCGAGGATGGAGAGTGTGTCGGCATCGACGACTTCGAAGAGGATGATGTAACCAGCCTGTCCAAAGGGCACTAGGATTTCGCGCAGCATGATCGTATCGACATACACATTCACGCGGCGACCAATCATCGGGAAGTCGACGAGAAGTACCAGATGGTGAGCGACCGCGTCGTAGACCTTGTCTGCCGCGGGCGGATTGACGGTTGCCAGTTGCCGATAGTAGCGCTGCATGTCGCGAAAGAAGCTTTCGGAATAGTGCAGCTTTCGGCTCATCTCGACTTCACGGCCTTTGCCCTTGCCTCGTCGCGGATCTCGCGCATCATGCCAAGGACCTCGTCGGTCGTGTAGGAAATGCCAGTGCGGGCCATGTGTTCGCGCGCCGCCAGTCCCCTCGCGATGAAATCCGCCTCTTCGCGCCGATACTCCACTTCAGCCCTCGCCGAACGGTCGATCAGATCGGCCACGGTCTCGCCTTCGCGCAACACGCTTTCCGCGGCGGCGTGGAATTCCTCGTCGTCGAGGACTGATGGTTTGACGGTCTCGTTCATGGGCTGGCTCCCTGATATCGCGGGATCATACTGCGAAAGTCGCGCGCTGATAAGGCGGGCGGGTTCAGGGTGCCATGACCCGCCCTAGAATCTTGTCTGCAATCATCTCGTAATTCTCGTCGAAGTGATGGCCACCGGGGCGGGCGATGAGTTCGAGGCCGTCCTTTGCGCGCCCTTTTTAGCGCCGGTCAGGCGGTATCCTCTCTTCCAGTCCATAGACGCATTGGATCTTGGCATAAATTGCGCAAGACACCGAATTTCGTCCCTCGTCAACCTGCCGAAACGCAAGACTGAGCTGCGCGTCGCGTCATACTTCTCAGATGGCTACGCTCAGCCCAACTTCATTGCTGACGCAGCACCCTGGCGGCAAGGGAGAAGGGACTGGACACGGTCTGGGCGGCAGCATCCAGCACGAAGGCTCCTGCATCGCCGAGCGTCGCACTCGAGGTAGGTGTGCCAAGGGTTGCGGCCAGCTGTTTCACGTCGAAGAAGCGGTTGTGATTGGTGGCATCGACGGATTCGAGCGACGAGATATCGATGACCGTCACGCCATAGCGCTTGGCGGCCTCAGCCACTTCCGGATTGCGCGCGTCCAGCGCGCCGACGCGCTGGGTGCCAGCGCCGAGAATGCTCGAGACCTGCAGCGCGCGGTCATCCGGCGAGACCAGAATGGTGATCGGGATCCGCATCCGACCGATGACATCGAGCTGGGCCGTGAAGACATCTTCATCGATATCGGGTGCGGCCATGATGACCCTCAGCCGATCAAGGACGTCACCCTTGCCCTGCAGCCTCAGCTGGCGGAGCGCTTCGACGGTCAGCCAACCGCCCATCGAATGGGCGAAGACGTCGACGTCGCCCTTGCGCGCCCGCACCATGTCGCTCAAGAGGTCGGCAAGCGCATCACGAGAATAGGTCGCGGACTCCTTGTCGGCCACATAGGCCGGAAGAGCCGCAAGCGAGGGCCAGGAAAACAGGACCGGCGTTCCGTCGAGATTGCTGTCCGTCTTCAGCTGGGCGAGGCGGAACAGCGCTTCCTGGAAATTGTAGTTGTAGCCGTGCACGAAGACCACCGGTGCGCCGGCATCGCGGGCGCGGATCGCCTGCAGGAGGCCCTGACGGTCCATCACCGATTGCGAAACGACGGCGAAGTCGGTCCTCGGATCGACCTTGCGGCCGGGTTTCGGCCATTCGATGTTAGCAGGCTGATGGTTCGGCGGGATGGAGACGGCGAAGCTCGCATAATTGGGCTCCCGGGTCTTGGTCGTCGTGAAGACGTTCTCCCCGGGTTGGGCGCGGTCACGGGTCGTGACCGTGTAGAGCGTCTCGACGCGCGTCGGCTCGTAGTCACCCAGCGCCACCGTCCCCAGCGTCTCCGGGCCCGGGCGACCGGCGCAGGAAGCAAGCCCCGTTGCCGAAAGCAGGCAGAGCGCCACGAAGGCCGCGCGCGATCGGCGGCGGGGGCCGAAGGGAAGAAGACGCATCCGGGATCATCCTTGCAGATCGACAATCGCCCGCCTCGTGTCGTCATGACCGGGCCGGAGCCGCGAGCTATAACCGGAGACGAGGATGGAGCCAAGGCCCGGCGGCCGGCCCGTCGTCACGATCGCGGCACGGGGCCGCGACGCGCGGCTTTGCACAGCGCCATGCATACTAATCTGGTTATGATTTACGGCCACATAATTATTTGCGTGGCCGCATCCCATCTGTAATCATAACTTATAAGGAAGAGTCTGCCGGATGGGAGTGAGGAACCGGGCGACGCGATCTTTACATGACTTTCGTCATGTTTTCTGATTGCTCTGTTGCCTCGAGCCGGACGATTTTTCCAGATCAACAAGACATGGGAGGAAATCATGTTGCGCCAGTTTCTTATCGCCGGATTGTCCGGTGCCGCATTGTCGATGATGGCGTCCGCCAGCTTCGCCGCAGACGTTACCCTCAAGCTTCACCAGATGTTGCCGCCACAGGCGACGATCCCTGCCAAGGTGCTGCAGCCCTGGGCCGAGAAGATCCAGGCCGATTCCGGTGGCCGCATCGCCGTGGAACTCTATCCTGCCATGCAGCTCGGCGGCAGGCCGGCCGACCTCGTGGACCAGGTGAAGGACGGCGTTGTCGATCTGACCTGGACGCTGTTCGGCTACACGCCCGGCCGTTTCCCGAAGTCGGAAGCCTTCGAACTCCCCTTCATGGTGACGACAGCCGAGGCCACCTCGCTCGCCTTCCAGGACTATTACGAGAAGCACCTGAAGGACGAGTTGACCGACTACCACGTTCTGGCGGTCCACACCCATGGCCCTGGCCTCATCCACACCATCGCCTCCAAGCCGGTCGAAAAGCTCGAGGACATGCAAGGTCTGAAGCTGCGCGGCACCTCGAAGGTGATCAACCAGATGCTCGAAGCCATGGGCGCGTCTGCCGTCGGCATGCCGGTCACGGCTGTTCCGGAGAGCCTGTCGAAGAGCGTCATCGACGGCTCGGTCGTTCCGTGGGAAGTGACGCCTGCGATCAAGATCGCCGAGCTTGCGCCGAACCACACCGGCTTCTCCGGTCCGAACGGGCTTTACACCGGCACCTTCGTGTTCGCGATGAACAAGGACAGCTATGACGCGATGCCAGACGACCTGAAGAAGGTGATCGACGACAATTCCGGCAAGGAACTCGCCCGTCTCTTCGGACAGGCCATGGATGAAGGCGATATCCGCGGCAAGGACATTGCCGAAAAGAACGGCAACAAGATCATCACCCTGGACGAAGCCGAGACTGCACGCTGGAAGGCTGCGGGCGAAGCCGTGACCAAGGCCTGGATCGCCGAAATGGACGGCAAGGGTCTTGATGGCACGGCGCTCTACAACGACGCCCTTTCGCTCATTCAGGCCAATACCCAATAACCTCCCCGCCTTGTCCGGGCGCTTGTCGGAAGGCGCCCGGACCCTTTGCACGGATTTTCAAGGGACTTTCTGATGGCGACTGCCGTTTCCACCAGCTTCGAACGACTGGAGCGGGCTTGCCATAGCCTGGCCTCCGCACTCGTCCTGTTCGGCGGCTTCTGTCTCGTGGTTGCCTGCGCGCTGACCGTCGCCTCGATCGTCGGTTCGGTCACCATCCGCCCCCTGCCCGGTGAAATCGAACTGGTCGAAGCGCTCTGCGGGCTCGCAGTCTTTGCCTTCCTGCCCTTCTGCCAGTTGAAGCGCGGCCATGTGGGCGTCGACATCCTGATTTCCGCCTTCGGACCGAAGGCGATGAACTGGACGCAGCTGATCGGCGACATCGTCATCGCCGCGCTGATCGGGCTCGTTACCTGGCGCCACACCATCGGCACCATGGACAAATTCGGCAATGGCGAAATCACCCCGCTGCTGCTTCTGCCTGTCTGGTGGGGCTTTGCCATTGCGCTTGCCCTTCTTATCGCCAATCTCCTCGTCTGCCTCTATGTGATCGCCGCCGATATCCGCGACATCCGCCGCGGCAAGACGATCGTCGCTGCGATGGGAGCGCACTGATGAGCAGCATTGAAATCGGCCTCTGGTCTTTCCCCGTCCTCATTCTGCTGATTTTCCTGCGCGTGCCGATTGGCGCCGCCATGCTCGCCACCGGCGTCGTGGGCACCTATCTGGTGCTCGACCGCTGGACGCCGATCATGGCGCAGATGAAGGTTCTGGCCTGGAACACGAACGCGAATTATTCGCTGTCGATCATCCCGCTCTTCCTGCTGATGGGCCAGTTTGCCGCCCGCGGCGGCATGAGCCAGGCCCTATTCAACGCGGCGGCGGCCTTTGTCGGGCATCGCAAGGGCGGGGTTGCCATGGCGGCGATCGGAGCGTCTGCCGGTTTCGGCTCGATCTGCGGCTCGTCGCTCGCGACGGCTGCGACCATGGCGCAGGTGGCGCTTCCGGAACTGAAGCGCAACGGTTATGCCGGTGGGCTTGCAACCGCGACGCTGGCAGCCGGCGGCACGCTGGGGATCCTCATCCCGCCCTCGGTCGTGCTGGTCATCTATGCGATCCTCGCCGAGCAGAACATCGCCAAACTCTTCCTTGCCGCCTTCGTGCCGGGCCTGATCGCGGCGATCTCCTATCTGATCGTCATTGCCATCTATGTCCGGCTGAAGCCGGAAAGTGCCGGCCAGGCGCCGCGCATTCCGTGGAAGGATCGCATTCCGGCGCTGATTGCCGTCTGGCCGGTCGTCGCAATCTTCTTTGCCGTCGTCGGCGGCATCTATCTCGGCTGGTTTACGCCGACACAGGCCGCCGCCGTCGGTGCCGTCGGTGCCGGTCTCGTCGCCTTTGCCAATGGCGGGCTCGACCGCGCGTCGCTGATCGCCTGCTTCAAGGAAACGGCGGTTTCCACCGGCATGATCTTCTTCATCATTCTCGGCGCCTCGGTATTCAACTCCTTCCTCGCCTTCTCCCGCCTGCCGCAAATGGGTGCGGAATGGGTGACGGCGCAGGGCTTTGCACCGATGACCGTGCTGATCATCATCCTCCTGCTCTACATCATCTTCGGCTGCATCATGGACTCGCTCTCCATGATCGTGCTCACCATCCCGATCTTCTTCCCGATCGTGACGGCGATGGATTTCGGCATGAGCCCGGAGCACTTCGCCATCTGGTTCGGCATTCTGGTGCTGATGGTGGCCGAGATCGGCATGATAACGCCACCGGTGGGCTTAAATCTCTTCATCATATCGGCCATGTCGCGCGACGTGCCGATCCGCGAGACCTATAAGGGGATCGTGCCCTTCGTCACCGCCGACGTCTTCCGCATCGTGCTTCTGACGGCCTTTCCGATCATCTCGATCTTCCTGGTGTGAGAGAGCGCGGCACCTGTTCGGCCCAGGTTTCGGGCTGATCCGGACAGCAGCGCAGACAGGCCCTGAAGCCGCCCGCCCGGGCGGCCTCAGCCGTTTCGTGGAAGGTGACGTTTTCCGGTCGCGCCGGACGAGAGGGGCAGGACGGACGGCAGAAGATCCGGGTCGACAGCACGCCGTAGACGAAATGGCCGTCCATTGACGCATCACGGGTGCGGACCGCCTGCCAGCGGGCATCGTCGGTCTGATCAGGGTTCATGGCTATCTCCTCTCGCGAACACGCGGATAAGCATCGCCAGAGAGGACCGAACGGGCCACCCGTTTCCTGTGCCCCCTCAGATTTCCTGATGACGCTCACCGACAAAGCAGGCTAGGTGTCGATTCTTGCGCAACCTGATCCCGAGCTCCATGGAAACCTCGCTCTACCTTCCCGTCAAAAGCTTCCTCGAACAGGCGGGCTATACCGTGAAGGGCGAGATCGGCGGCTGCGATCTCGTGGGCTTAAGCGACGACGATCCGCCGGTTGTGGTCGTCTGCGAACTGAAGCTGAGCTTCAATCTCGAGCTCATCCTGCAGGCGGTCGACCGCGCTGTGGTCGCCGACGAGCTCTGGATCGCGGCGCGCATCTCCGCCAAGGGCAAAGGCCGCGAGAGCGACAAACGCTACCGCGATCTCTGCCGCAGGCTCGGCATCGGCATGCTCGGCGTTGCCGACAACGGCACGGTCAACGTCATCGTCGGTTCGGTGACACCAATGCCGCGAACCAATCCCAAGCGCCGCTCACGCCTGATGCGCGAGCACCAGAAACGCCGGGGTGACCCAGCCGTCGGCGGCAGCACCCGCACCCCCTTGATGACCGCCTATCGCCAGCAGGCGCTGAGCTGTGCTGCAGCACTTGCCTGCGGGCCCCTGAAGGTGCGCGACGTCAGGGCAAGCGTTCCCGAAGCGGGCAAGATCCTGCAGGCGAATGTCTATGGATGGTTCGAACGGGTGGACCGCGGCGTCTACGGGCTGACACCGGCGGGGCTGGAAGCGCTCGCATGGTGGCAGGACGGAGTGGCCCGCTGATCCGTCACGCCTTCCGGGTAAACAGGATCACCGCGAAAAGCAGAACGCCGGCGAAGGTCACCAGCGAGGAGACCGCGACCACGGGTTCGAGCGACGGATTGCCGGTCAGCATCAGGAAGAGCGAAGGTGCCATGACCAGGATGCCCAGCGTGTAGAGCATGTACTGGATCCTGGCGATGCGGCTCGCGGCCTGCACCGGGTTCAGCGCATAGTAGATGCCGAAGATCGCCATGGTGACCCAGCCGAGCAGGTTGATATGGGCATGCGCGCCGGTCGCCTCGAACTGGTGGGTGATCGACATGTAGAGGCCGACACAGATGCCAGCGATCAGGAACAGGATGGCCGTGCGGAAATACCAGATGGAAAGTTGTGGCATGTTGAAATCCCCCGAAACAACGGTCGCAGAGTAACACCAGTCGATTGCTGCGCAAACAGACTGACAATCGTCATTTTCGGGTGGACCAAGGGGTGAAACCTTAGACCGGAGACTTTCAGAGGAAGCCGATCCAGCGGCCGGCGAGGACGGCGGACAGCCATGTTGTCAACGAGAAAACAGCGCCGAGTTTCAACAGAAGCGACGCCTCCCCTGCCACGATCATCTCGGCCCAGTCCCGGGAGAGATGAACGAACACGGCATTCGCCGTTCCAAGCCCGACGAGCATTAGCTTGATCAGAAAGGCCGTGTTGCCGGCATACTCGACCGGACGCACGGAAAAGAGGACAGCACCGGTCAACACCGCAAGGCAAAGCGCAAGGGCTGCGATCCGCGAAAGCAGTTCGGCTGTTTCGGCGAGCGGCAGGCTCTTAAACCGGCCGAGCAGGCGCAGATCGAGGATGACGCTTGCGCCAACCAGCATGGCAAGCGACAGGATGTGCGCGGCACTGGCAAAGATGTAGAGCACCGGCGCACGGATCAGCGCTCTCGCCACAGAGGTCTCGCCAAGGACTGAGAGCCACTCCATGGTGTCAATTGGTGACGATGCGGCTCGGATAAATGTCGTAGTTCGTGCCCTCGACGATGACGCGCACGGCCTTCAGGCGCTTTTCATCCGGATCGAGCGAACGGTTGCCGCGCACCGTGATCTCGTCGCCTACCGTAGCGATCCCTTCGACGAAGCCCGATCGCTGAGTCTGGTTCGGGTTGCCGAGTTCGATGCGCCAAGGGCCTTCCGCCGTCTCCAGTTCGAGCGTCGGATGCGGCGGGGCAAAGGAGATGGCGGTGATTGTGCCGGTCAGATCGATCTGGTCGGCCTCGGCCCAGGACCAGCCGTGATGGGCCATGGCAGCGCCGGCGATAAGGGTAGCGCCGGCCAGGGCCG
This sequence comes from Rhizobium rosettiformans, assembly GCF_016806065.1. Lineage (NCBI taxonomy): Bacteria > Pseudomonadati > Pseudomonadota > Alphaproteobacteria > Hyphomicrobiales > Rhizobiaceae > Rhizobium > Rhizobium rosettiformans. Next base: position 2,659,436 of record NZ_CP032405.1, on the reverse strand, counting down.
AGAGGGACAGCGTGAACTTGGGCATGGACGGCAGGGAAAATGCGCGGGTCATGATCGTCTCCGGATTTGGTCACAGCTACTCTCAAGGGTAGTGCGCGGATCCGGATTTGCGACCTCACCTTTGCTTGATCGTGCGGTGAAGCGGGACAAGGGCGCTGGTTTGCGGGCGCCCCCTGTCCTCATCTCAGTGCAAGGCAGCGCTGGCGGCCAGCCGCTCGTCCTTGTCGTGCAGGGCGAAGCGGTCGACCATGTCGGCGCTGGCCTCGTTGAAGCCGAGAACGTCGACCTCGAGACCGGCCTTGCGGTATTTCAGCACGATCTTGTCGAGCGCACCGACGGCGGTGATGTCCCAGAGATGGGCCGCTGTCACGTCGATGACGATCTTGCTTGCCCTGTCCGTGAAATCGAAGGCGTGAATAAAGCTCTCGGCCGAGGCGAAGAAGATCTGGCCCGTGACGCGGTAGGTGACGGCGCCGGAGGTTTCTTCGCTATGGCGGGTGATGCGGAAGAGCTTGGCCACCTTGCCGGCGAAGAAGATGCCGGAGAGCAGCACGCCGACAATGACGCCCTTGGCGAGGTCATGGGTGGCGACCACTGTCACGACCGTTGCCAGCATGACGACAGAGGACTGCCAGGGATTGCGACGGAGATCCAGGATCGAGCGCCAGGAGAAGGTTCCGATCGAGACCATGATCATGATGGCGACCAGGGCTGCCATCGGAATGATGCGGACGAGATCGTCGAGCACCACGATCAGGAAGAGCAGGAAGGCGCCGGCAACGAAGGCCGACAGGCGTCCGCGGCCGCCCGAGGTGACGTTGATGACAGACTGGCCGATCATGGCGCAGCCGCCCATGCCGCCGATCATGGCGGAGGCGATGTTGCCCGTGCCCTGACCGATGCATTCCTGGCTCTTGTTGCTCGGGGTGTCGGTCATGTCATCGACGATCTGCGCGGTCAGCAAGGACTCCAGCAGGCCGACGGCGGCGAGCGTCAGCGAATAGGGCAGGATGATCTGCAGCGTCTCCCAGGTGAGCGGCACATCCGGCAGCAGGAAGACGGGCAGCGTCGAGGGCAGTTCGCCGAGGTCGGCGACGGTGCGCAAGTCCATGCCCGTCCACCAGGCAAGCGTCGTCAACACGATGATGGCGACCAGCGGCGACGGGATCGCCTTGGTCACATAGGGGAAGAGGTAGATGATCGCGAGGCCGCCGGCGATCATGGCATAGGTCAGGCCCGGCACGCCGATCAGTTCTGGCAGCTGTGCCATGAAGATCAGGATGGCGAGCGCGTTGACGAAGCCAGTGATGACCGAGCGGGAGACGAAGCGCATGACGCGGCCGAGCTTCAGGAAGCCGGCGAGGATCTGGATGACACCCATCAGGATGGTGGCGGCGAAGAGATATTGCAGGCCGTGGTCCTTCACCAGCGAGACCATGATGACGGCTGTGGCGGCAGTCGCTGCCGAGATCATACCGGGACGGCCGCCGACGAAGGCGGTGACGCAGGCAATGGCGAAGGAGGCATAAAGGCCAACCTTGGGATCGACGCCGGCGATGACCGAGAAGCCGATGGCCTCAGGGATGAGGGCGAGCGCCACGACGATGCCCGAGAGGATGTCGCCACGGATGTTGGAGAACCACTCGCGGCGGTACTGGATAAGTGTTTGCATTCTTGATTTTTCACAGTTGTTGCAACGGTCCGAGCGGGTCTCGGGCCAGGAAACGAAAAGGGTTGCGTTGCTGTGTTGTCTGGCGGATCGGCGGCCAGAAGAGCCACCCGGATTTGCACCGGGTCCTTGTGGATGAGGGTGTGTAGCGGAAAAGCTGGCGCGGCGCAACGATGGGCGACTGACGGCGAGCAATGCGACCTTGCCTACTCTAGACAAAAAAGGCGGCCCTTTCGGAACCGCCTTCCTGACCCTTGGGAGGAGCCGCCCGTCAGGGGCGGTAGATCTGGTCGAAGACACCGCCTTCGCCGAAATGCTCCGGCTGCGCCTTGGCCCAGCCGCCGAAAAGCGGATCGTCGATGGTGACGAGATCGAGCTTCGGCAGTTCGGGGCCGGAGCCTGGGGCCACAAGATCCGGACGCGAGGGGCGATAGAAGTGCTTGGCGGCAAGCGCCTGGCCTTCTGCCGAATAGAGGTAGTTCAGATAGGCTTCCGCCTGTTTGCGGGTGCCCTTCTTGTCGACGACGACATCGACGACCGCGACCGGCGGTTCGGCGAGGATCGACAGCGAGGGGGTGACGATGTCGAACTGGTCAGCGCCGAATTCCTTGCCGGCGAGATAGGCCTCGTTTTCCCAGGAGATCAGCACGTCGCCGATCTCGCGCTGGGCAAAGCTCGTCAGCGAGCCTCGGGCACCGGTATCGAGCACGGGGGCGCGGCGGTAGATCTCGGCGATATAGTCGCGGATCTTCTGCTGGTCGCCGCCGAATTCCTTGTTGGCCCAGGCCCAGGCGGCGAGATAATTCCAGCGCGCGCCGCCCGAGGTCTTCGGGTTCGGGGTGACGATCTGCACATCGCCCTTCACCAGATCGCCCCAATCCTGGATGCCCTTCGGATTGCCCTTGCGCACCAGAAAGACGATGGTCGAGGTGTAGGGGGACGAATTGTTCGGCAGGCGTGCACGCCAGTCGGGCGCGATGAGATTTGTCCGCTCGGAGATGATGTCGATGTCGCTTTGCAGGGCGAGGGTTACGACATCGGCCTCAAGGCCTTCCATCACGGCGCGCGCCTGACGACCCGAGCCGCCATGCGACTGGCTGATCCGCACGTCCTCGCCCGTCTCCTGCTTCCAATGCGTGGCGAAGGCGGTGTTGAACTCGGAATAGAGCTCGCGCGTCGGATCATAGGACACGTTCAGCAGCTCAGTTGCTCCAGCCGGCAGCACAAGTCCGGTGGACAGGCTCAGTCCGACGAGAAACGCCGCAAGATTTTTCCCAATGCACTTTTTCATCTGTGCCTCCTCTCTGGCGCTAACGATTTAAGACTACCGCACAAGTCGTCTTAGTCAACACGGTCGGGAAAATAGCAAAACGGTGCTCGAAAGAGGTGGCGGCGACAGAATGGACAGGCTGGCAAGGTCATCGATCATGGGGAAATCTCCCGCCATATCGGCAACGGACGAAATGGCGGAGCCATCCTCGCGGACGGTCGACGTGGACCGAGTGCTCAGCAATGCCTGGCAATCGGCGATCTCGTGATGGCAGTCGCGCCTGCGCTTCACAGGGCCTGCCCGGTGGCCGTCAGTCAGCGATCAATCAGGGTGATTGGAGGACCTGCCCCTCGCCTCCCTACCCCACATCATCGTCACAAAAGGGTGATTGTGACAAAAAATAATCGTTGTATGTCATAGTTAAATGACGGTGTCTTTCCAGCCTAACCCGCTGTTTTTCCTCAATCCTTCATTCAAGTATCCTCCATGATACCGGGCACTTTCACCGAACCAATCAGTTCGATTGTGCGCAAAGGGGTATTGATTTCCCAATCGCAATACGCCAAATACATCTCATCGAACCGAGCAGTTCGATTACGCAAGGTTCTAAAGGCCAACACAATGAAGACCATCGCAGCAGCACTCCTGACCACCATCGCAGCCGCTTCGGCCGCTTTCGCGATCGAGCCAGTCCCAGGCTCAATCACCTATGGCGGTGCGCAGCCAAGGCTCGAACAGGCACCCGCCGGTTCGAACTTCTTCCACACCTTCCATCTCAACGGCACGGAAGTCCATGAGATCTACAAGGTGAATGCAGACCGGACCGTCTCCCTCGTCTCCCGTTCGACGTCGAACGACTGACGGCACGCAGGACGATCCCCATCAAGGGTAGACGCTACCCATGACCACAATCTAGAGCTGATAACCTGAGGCGTAACTCAATCTTAGATAAGGAAACCTGACCATGAAGACCATTCTTTCTGCAGCCCTCATCACCCTCGCAGCCGGCTCGGCCGCTTTCGCCTCCGTCCAGCCGATCCCGGGCTCGATCACCTATGACAACCCGAACGTCCAGCTGGAGCGGGCGCCCGCCGGTTCGACCTTCTTCCACACCTTCTCGGACGGCAGCGGTCGTGACGTCAACGAAGTCTACAAGGTCAACGCCGACCAGACGGTGACCCTCGTCACCCGCACGATCTCCAACGCTTCGTAATCTCGAAGCGCATCAACCCAACACGCCTCCCAAGACGTGAAGACCTCCAGCGGCAGGCTTGGCCCACTCCACCGCCCCGAGCCGCCGCCCCACAAGAACGCTACACAAGGACTATCACCATGAAGACCATCATCTCCGCAGCCCTCATCTCCCTCGCAGCCGGCTCGGCCGCTTTCGCTTCCGTCCAGCCGATCCCGGGCTCGATCACCTATGACAACCCGAACGCACAGCTTGAGAAGGCACCTGTTGGTTCGACCTTCTTCCACACGTTCTCAGACGGCAGCGGTCGTGACGTCAACGAAGTCTACAAGGTCAATGCCGACCAGACGGTGACTCTCGTCACCCGCACGATCTCCAACGCTTCGTAATCAGCGCGCCTCCCAGGACGCACCCTTCGGCGGCAGGCTCGGCCCCTCCCCTCTGACACTGAGCCGCCGCCCACAAAACGCACAAAGGACCATCACCATGAAGACCATCATCTCTGCAGCCCTCATCTCGCTCGCAGCCGGCTCGGCCGCTTTCGCTTCCGTCCAGCCGATCCCGGGCTCGATCACCTATGACAACCCGAACGCCCAGCTCGAAAAGGCTCCCGCCGGTTCGACCTTCTTCCACACCTTCTCAGACGGCAGCGGTCGTGACGTCAACGAAGTCTACAAGGTCAACGCCGACCAGACGGTGACCCTCGTCACCCGCACGATCTCCAACGCTTCGTAATCAGCGCGCCTCCCAGGACGCAACACCCTTCGACGGCAGGCTCGGTTTCCCCTCCCCCTTCCCCCCAACCGGGCCGCCGCCAACCCAACGCTACACAAGGAACACGATCATGAAGACCATCATCTCTGCAGCCCTCATTTCCCTCGCAGCCGGTTCGGCCGCTTTTGCAGCCGTCCAGCCGATCCCGGGCTCGATCACCTATGACAACGCCAATGTTCAGCTGGAAAAGGCACCCGCCGGTTCGACCTTCTTCCACACCTTCTCCAACGGTGACGGCCGCGACGTTCGCGAAGTCTACAAGGTCAACGCCGACAAGACGGTGACCCTGGTTAACCGCACTGTTTCCAACGCTTCCTGATTCAAGGGTGCGTGGTGGGCCTCGGGGCTTCGGTCCCGGGGCCTTTTTTGCATTTTTTGATATCGTGAAGGACTTTCGGCCTGTCCCTTTCAGTGGGCAGGTTCGGTGACTTCGCCTGCGGCATCCGCAAGGCTCGTCGAGAGCAGCACCGCCCGGGTCTCGTCGGCCACGCGAGCGAACACCCGGCGGATCTCGCAATCGGTCTCGCCATCACAATCCTCGCAGCGGCGATAGGCGGTGAGCGAAAGGCAGGGCAAGGGTGCGACGGGACCGTCGATCAGGCGCAGCACTTCGCCATAGGTGATCTCGCTTGCCGGCCGGTGCAGCAGATAACCGCCCTGTTTTCCACGCCGGCTTTCGACCATGCCGCCACGTTTCAAATCCAGCATGATCTGCTCGAGAAACTTCTTCGGGATCTTTTGGCGGTCGGCGATATCGGGAATCTGGATCGGCTCGCCCGGCTCTGCGCGAGCGAGGAGTGTCAGCGCCCTCAGCGCGTATTTGGCTTTCTGTGTGATCATCGAGCGTCTAAATCTGCCAGAACCGGTGCCACAATCGTGGGTCCGGCCATAGCGCAATTTGCCATGGCATTCCACGGATCATTTCGACGCTGCGGCACGAATTGCCGCGATAGGCGCGTGAGAGAGAGATATTTGCTCTTTGTCCGCGCCTCCGCGCATGTCGATTTCTGTCCGCCCCGCCGCTCATGCTGGATAATGGCACGACTGAGCAGGGAACCGACATGACCATCAACACCTCCGCAGACCTGGCCAGGGCACTGGACCAGCAACTCGCATCCGCAGACCTCACCGAACGCCTGCGCATCGTAGCGAGCCTCGATGGCCGCGCCGTCTTCACGACGTCGCTCGGCATCGAGGATCAGGTGATCACGGCAGCGATCGGGCTTGGCCAGCTACCGATCGATGTTTCGACGCTGGAGACCGGGCGGCTGTTCAAGGAAACGGTCGACCTGATCGCCGAGACCGAAGAGCGCTTCGGCATCGCCATCAAGCGTTTCCATCCGCACCAGGACGACATCGACGCCTATGCGGCGAAATTTGGTTTGAACGGCTTTTACGAAAGCGTCGAAGCGCGGCATGCCTGCTGTCATGTGCGCAAGCTGGTTCCGCTGGCGGAGGCGCTGTCAGGCGCCCGCTTCTGGATCACGGGCTTGCGCCGCTCGCAATCCGGCAACCGGGCAACCACGCCCTTTGCCGAATATGACGCCGAGCGCGACCTGATCAAGGTCAACCCGCTGGCCGACTGGTCGCTCGACGACATCAACGCCTATGTCGAAGCCGAAAGCGTGCCGATCAATCCGCTGCATGCCCGAGGCTATCCGTCGATCGGCTGCGAGCCCTGCACAAGGGCAATCAAGCCTGGCGAGCCGGAGCGCGCCGGCCGCTGGTGGTGGGAGAATGACGAGAAGCGCGAATGCGGCCTGCATGTGCCGGAGGCGGCGACGTCTCTGGTGCCAACGCCGGCTTGAGTTGAGACTTTAGAATTCACCCCCCTCTGTCACTCCGTGACATCTCCCCCACAAGGGGGGAGAGCGGGGCGCCAGCCACTCGCCTCCCTGCCTGGACTGGGCGCTAGGGAAGCGGATTTCGGTCTCCCTCCTTGTGGGGGAGATGCCGGCAGGCAGAGGGGGGTGCCACGAAATGCCATCGTCGATGGCCATCAAGGCAGACAGAGACCATGCACACGCACACATCCGAATTCGATCCGCATTCGCGCGACCCGATCACCAAGCCGCCGCTCGATCCGCATCTGAAGGCGCTGGAGAATGAGGCGATCTATATCTTCCGCGAAGTGGCGGCCGAGTTTGAAAAGCCGGTCATGCTCTACTCGATCGGCAAGGACTCGTCGGTGCTCCTGCATCTGGCGCGCAAGGCCTTCTTCCCCGGTCGTGTGCCCTTCCCGCTGTTGCATATCGACACCGGCTGGAAATTCCCCGAGATGATCGCGTTTCGCGATGCGACGGCGGAGAAGTTCGATCTCGACCTCATCGTACACACCAATCCGCGCGGCAAGGAAGAAGGCATCGGTCCCTTCAGCCATGGCTCGGCCTATCATACCGACGTGATGAAGACGGAGGCGCTCCGCCAAGCACTCGATGCCGGCAAGTATGACGCGGCCTTCGGCGGCGCGCGCCGCGACGAGGAAGCCTCCCGCGCCAAGGAGCGCATCTATTCCTTCCGCACGCCCGACCATAAATGGGATCCGCGCAACCAGCGCCCGGAACTCTGGAACATCTATAACGGCATGATCCGCCGCGGTGAAAGCGTGCGCGCCTTCCCGCTGTCGAACTGGACCGAGGTCGACATCTGGCGCTACATCCAGGCCGAAAACATCGAACTGCCGCCGCTCTATTATGCGAAGAAGCAGAAGTATGTGGAGCGGGACGGGATGCTGATGTGGGCCGAAGATCCGCGCTTCGAAGCGCTGCCCGGCGAACAGATCCAGGAAGGCATGCTGCGCTTCCGCACCCTCGGTTGCTGGCCGCTCACCGGCGGCATCCGCTCCCATGCGACCACCCTCGACGAGGTGATCGCCGAACTCGAAATCGCCACCGTCTCCGAACGCCAGGGCCGCGCCATCGACCGCGACCAGGCCGGTTCGATGGAAAAGAAGAAGCGCGAAGGATATTTCTGAGATGACCGCTCAAGCCAACACCGCCCTCGCCGCCGAAATCCTCGAGGTGCCGCACGCCGAAGCCGCAGCGGTCATTCGCGACAGCCGTCCGCTGCGTCTGATCACCTGCGGCTCCGTCGATGACGGCAAGTCGACGCTGATCGGGCGTCTGCTGTGGGATACCAAGGCCGTCAAGGAAGACCAGGCGGCGACGCTGCGTCGTGATAGCGGCCAGCAGAACGACCTTGGCCTGCCCGATTTCGCCCTGCTTCTCGACGGGTTGCAGGCGGAGCGCGAACAGGGCATCACCATCGATGTCGCCTATCGCTATTTCGCCACCGACCGCCGCTCCTTCATCGTCGCCGACACGCCCGGCCATGAGCAGTACACCCGCAACATGGCAACCGGCGCCTCGACGGCGGATCTCGCCATCCTGCTGGTCGATGCCCGTGCCGGACTGCTCGAGCAGACACGCCGCCATGCCACCATCGCCTCACTGATGGGCATCAAGCAGTTCGTGCTGGCGGTGAACAAGTTCGACCTCGTGGCTTATGACCGCGCCGTGTTCGACCAGATCAGCACCGATTTCAAGGCGCTCGCCTTGTCGCTCGGCGTGCGCCAGGTGACCGCGATCCCGATGTCGGCGCTGAAGGGCGAAAACGTCGTCTATTCCGCGCGATCGGTGATCCCGTGGTATGAAGGACCGACGCTGGTCGAGACACTGGAACTCGCCACGCTGCGTTCCGGCCAGTCGACCGGCTTCCGCCTGCCCGTCCAGCGCGTTTCGCGTCCGGGTGAGAGCTTCCGCGGCTATCAGGGCACGGTTGCCGGCGGTGCCGTGAAGCCCGGCGACAGCGTCGCCATCCTGCCCTCCGGCCAGGTCGCCAATGTCAAGCAGATCGTCACCTTCGACCTCGTGCGCAACGCCGCCGTTTCCGGCGATGCGATCACCTTGGTGCTCGACCGCCAGGTGGACGTGGCGCGCGGCGATATGATCGTCTCGCTCGATGCCCAGCCGCAGACGGGCCTTGCCTTCGACGCCCAGATCGTGGCCCTGCAGCCCGATGGCATCGTGCCCGGCAAGCGCTACTGGCTGAAGGCCGGCTCGCGCCGCCAGCGCGTGCAGGTCGAGCCGGTACAGCAGCTGGATCTCAAGTCCGGAAAGTGGCAGTCAGCCGACATGCTGCAGATGAACGCGATCGGCAAGGTGCATCTTTCCTTTGACGAGACGGCGATCTTTGACCCTTACGAGCTGAACCGCGGCACCGGCGCCTTCATCCTGATCGATCCGGACACCAACAATACGGTGGCTGGCGGGATGATCACCGCCAAGCGCACCGAACTCGGCGGGCTCAACGCCCATGAGGGGCGTGTGATCCTGTCGCTGCCGGCGGATCTCGCCGAACAGCTGTTGGCGACCGAGCTGCTCGCCAACCGGCGCGACGAGGTGGAGACACGCCGCGTGACGACAAGTGCGGCACGGCAACTGCTCGACGATATCGACGGTTGATCGGCCGCTTTTCGGCTGAACCGCTACACCCGATTGAGAACGGCTCGCCTTGCGCGGGCCGTTTGCGTTTCGAGCCGCTGTTGCCAACCTGCTTTTCTTCCTGAAATGACACGCTAATATACGATGCAAATCAGCTAGGGGCCGGCATGCATCGCAACAGGCAGCAGGAACGGGAAGTGTTGATCGGCCTGGCCGAAACGCTTGCCACGAGCGGGATCTCGAAACTTCTGCTGCATGCCTGGGAACGGCGCTACGGGATCGAGCCTCAAGAGCGCAGCCCTACAGGACGGCGCTTCTATACACGCGAACAGGTGGAACGGCTGCGGCTGTTGAAGTCCTGCAGCGACGGCGGCTATCGGATCAGTTCGCTCGTTCCCCTCTCCAACGAGGCCTTGTTGCGGCTCGAATGCGAGTTGGCAGCCCGTCAGGCGCTTTCGGAAATCATCGACGCCATACAGGCTCTGGACAGCGATCGTCTGCAGGCGCTGTTGCAGACCCGCGCCGAAACCGAGGCGCCCGAGCAATTCATTCGGGCCACCGCCTTGCCGCTGATGCGCGAAATCGGCTCCATGTGGGCCGAGGGCGAGGTATCGATCGCGGCCGAGCACATGACGACGGCGCATATCAAGCGTATCCTCGGCGGGCTCTTCGACCGATGCCCGATGCCACCACCCGATGCACCGCGCCTTGTTGCCACGACCCCGGAAAAGGAGGATCACGACATCGGGGCGCTGGTCGCGACCCTGCTCGCGCGGCTCAGGGGCTGGAATGCGCTGTTTCTTGGGGCAAGCCTGCCGGCCAGCGAAATTGCCGATGCAGCCCATCGGCGTGACGCCTCCTGCGTCTGTCTGAGTGCCCTCACCGGACGCAAGGCAGGCTTGCAGCGCCATCTGCAGGCGCTGCGATCGGCACTTTCGCCCGACATCGACATCTGGATCGGCGGGGCGGCTTACGCGAACCTCGCTCCGATGGCTGGCGTCTCCTTCATGTCCAATATGGATGTCTTCCTGGACGCTCTGGCAACGGCCGCCCCGGCGCTTCCGAAGGCCGAGTGAGCGCAGCCCTCACCTCGCACTCAGGTTTCCCTTCTTCCTGACGCCCCGTCCCCCAGCAAGGCTGCGAGTTCGTTCGCCGCCGGATCGTCCAGCCTGTTTCTCGCTGCCCCGTCCGACCCGGGTCCAGCATTGTCGGCAACGGCCATTACAAGATTTCGCATGAAAGATAGACAAGGCATTCATATTTTAGCTCTTCATTTATTTTTTGTATGCATTTTACCTCCATCTGATTTTCGCGGAACCAGCGGAGGGGCTGCTGGGCGATTGGAGGACACATGGGATTTCCGGGCTTCTCGAATGCACGAACTGTTGCCAAGACCCTGGCGCTCGATGCGCTCCAGGCAAACGTCATGGTGGCGGACGCCAATCTCAACATCACCTATATGAACCCCGCCGTCATGGAGCTGCTCAAGGAGGCCGAAGCCGACCTGAAGAAGGAATTGCCGAAGTTCAGCGTTGCGAGCCTGATCGGCAGTAATATCGACGTGTTTCACAAGAACCCCTCGCATCAGCGCAACATGCTGGCCGCGCTGAAGAACCGCCACAGCGCGACGATCACCGTCGGCAACCGGGTATTCGACCTGCTCGTCACACCGCTCAAGGAAGGTTCGAAAACGGTGGGCTTCGTGGTCGAATGGGCCGACGCCAAAGCGCGCCTGCTGAATGTCGATTATGCAGCACAGATTGCCGCGATCTCTCGCTCACAGGCAATCATCGAGTTTACCGTCGATGGCAAGATCACGAGTGCCAATCAGAACTTCTTCAACCTGATGGGCTATTCGCCGGCGGAGATCATCGGGCAGCACCACAGCATGTTTGTCGACAAGGCGCATGCCAATTCCGAGGAATACAAGAAGTTCTGGCAGACGCTGCGTGATGGCCAGTATGTCGCCGCTGAGTTCCCGCGCATGACCAAGGGAGGCAAGGAAGTCATCATTTCGGCTTCCTACAACCCGATCCTCGACATCCACGGCAAGGTGGTGAAGGTGGTCAAGTTCGCGACCGATGTCACCGCGCGCGTACGGACCGTGAGCTCGCTCGGCGATGCGCTGAAACGCCTCTGTTCCGGTGACTTCGGCTTCCAGTTGACTGAACCCTTCTCCGCCGAATTCGAATTCCTGCGTCACGATCTCAACCGATCGGTTTCGCAGCTCTGCGACACCTTCCGGGAAATCTCGGCCAGTGTCGAGCTGATCAGCCAGGGGACACGGGAAATCACCCAAGGCGTCGGCGACCTCTCACGGCGCACCGAGAGCCAGGCGGCCAATCTCGAGGAAACGGCCGCCGCGCTTGAGGAAATCACCGCCAATGTCGGCTCGTCCGCCCAGCGTGCGCAGGAGGCCCGAACCGTCGCCGGCTCGGCCAAGGCAAGCGCCGAAAAGTCGGGCGACGTCGTGGCTCATGCCGTCGATGCGATGAGCCGCATCGAGGATTCCTCGTCGAAGATCTCCAACATCATCGGCGTGATCGACGAGATCGCCTTCCAGACCAACCTCTTGGCGCTGAATGCCGGTGTCGAGGCGGCGCGTGCCGGTGAGGCCGGTCGCGGCTTTGCCGTCGTTGCCCAGGAGGTCCGCGAACTCGCCCAGCGCTCAGCCAAGGCTGCCAAGGAGATCAAGGATCTCATTCAGAATTCGGCCACGGAAGTCGCTTCTGGCGTGAAGCTCGTCAGCGACACCGGCGGGGCGCTGAAATCGATCAGTCAGCTCATCGTCGAGATCAACGACCATGTCGTTGCCATTTCCACTGCGGCGCGCGAACAGTCGTCCGGTCTGGTCGAGGTCAACAGCGCCGTGAACGGCATGGACCAGATGACCCAGCAGAACGCGGCCATGGTCGAGGAAAGCAGTGCCGCCGCCTCGACGCTGTCGACGGAAACAGACAAGCTGCGCGGCATGATCGGGCAGTTCAATCTCGGCGACCAGCAGTCCGGCGCGGCTGCCTTCCGGATGAACAGGGCTGCCTGAGCGGCCCAGACACACGTGCCCGCGCGGACGACCCTGGTGTCATCCGTCGCGGGCCGTCGATCCCCGCGACACAAGCTGATAGCCGAGATCGACGACCTTTGCCGGATAGGCTCCCGATCCGGAGGCGCGGATGATCATGTCCACGGCGCGGTAGCCGATCTCGTAGCGGGGAACGCGCACCGACGTGATCGCCGGAAAGGCAAAGCCGGCATATTCGAGATCGTTGAAGCCGCAGATGCCGAAATCACCGGGGACGGCAAGCCCCCGCCGCTGGCATTCGAACAACACGCCGAGCGCAATATCGTCATTGTGGCAGAAGGCGGCATCGGCATCCGGAAACTCGTTTCTCAGCCGATCCAGCAAATGACAGCCGAGGCCTACGCTTGTGCTGCTGTCGATCGAAAGCACGAGGGCCGGATCAAAAAGCCCGGCCTCCTCCAGCACGGCCTGAAAGCCCTCCTGCCGGCGCCGGCCACGAAAATCCCAGGCACCACCCAGCATGGCGATGCGCCTATAGCCCTTCGCAAGCAGATGCCGGGTTGCCGTTTCGGCGGCCAGACGGTGATCGATGCCGATTGCCATATCCGTCGGCTGGCGGCTGACATCCATGATCTCGACCACGGGGCACGGCGCGCGACGCAGGAGATCGTCGATCGCGGGATCGCCGATCTGGCCGACATGGATGAGGCCGGCGGGGTTCTGCGACATGAAGAAGCGCAGCTGGCGTAGCTGATCCTCGCTGTTGCTGTCGGCGTTGGCATATTGGATGCGCAGGTCGGAGGGACGAACGCGGTCCTCGATGCCGCGGATGAGGGCGAGGAAAGCGTGGCTGGTCAGGCCGGGCGAGAGCACGCCGACGAGACCGCTGTTCTTGCTGGCAAGGGCGCGGGCCGCAAGATCGGGCACATAGCCCATCTCCTCGACAACCGTCAGGATCGTGTCGCGCAGCTGCGGCGAGACTTTTTCCGGGTCGCGCAAGGCGCGGGACACGGTGATCGCGCTGACACCGGCCCTTTGCGCCACGTCGGAAAGGGTCACCTTGTCCTGGCGCTGACGACGTTTTCTCGTCCCTGGGATCATGCTCACCCGACCAGTTTGATTGCAATCATTGGTGGCAGCCTCGGCCGGACCAAACACCCCCGCCCGCCTCGTCGAATACAATTCAAGATAGCCTAATCTTCCTTCCTCAGCAATGACTTGCAGAGGCAATCCCCATCCAGGAGCGAAATTGGGGAAGTGTATCCGCTACCACTGTTTGCAAGATATACAACTTGACCGGACGAGAGATACGGACAGCCGACGCCGCAGATCAACTGCGGGCAGTTCTATATCAGGGACAAGTGGGGAAATTTCGGGAAATTAAACTGGTCGGAGTGGAGTGATTCGAACACTCGACCCCCACGTCCCGAACGTGGTGCGCTACCAGACTGCGCTACACTCCGTGACCAGCGGCGCTTCTATAGACCAGCGATTTTCGTTGCACAAGCAGGGAAACGAAAAAAGCGGCTAGAAAGTTGAAGTTTTCGTGACAGGGTCTGCATGTTGCTGAATTCATTACCAGAAGAGTCCGCGGTGACGAGGCTTTGACCTGGCACGAGCACCGCCCGGCGCGCCGGACTGCGGCGCGGCGTTGCGGGGAAGTCACCTTTGGAAAAATTGCACGGCACAAGGAGTCACGACCGTTTCGTCTGCGCCGGTTTCGCAGTAAAGCAGGTGTGGGCCGAATGCGCCCGGCGGCATGGCGCCGACGACGGCCCTCATGGGTTCAAGGGACAGTGACAATGAATTTGCTGAAAAGCACGACGACGGGTCTGATCGCAGCGCTTTGCCTGGCTGCTGCAGGCTGCACGACGGTGGGTGGAGCACCGACGAACGAGATCGAAACGCGCTGGAACGGGCAGCAAGCCGGGGCCTTCTTCGCCAAGTTCGGACCGCCCGTCTCGGATGCGGCCTCCGGTACGGCAACACTCTATACCTGGCGCGGCGGCTTCAAGACCCGGGTCGTGCCCGCGACATACGAGGATCTCGGCGACGGCAAAAGGGGCAAGATGCTGACCCGCGCGCGCACGGAGTATCTGCGCTGCGAAGTCCAGCTGACGGTCTCCTCCGACTACATTATCCGCAGCGTTCGCACGGTCGTCGACCGTCCGGGCACAAATGGCGGCAAGAGTTACTGCGCGGAGTTCCTGACGGCGAGCTGATCCCCGCCGCGCACTCCAGAAAATGGAAAAGCCTCCCGCCAGCATGGCGTGGAGGCTTTTTCTTTCCAGGTCCGGTCCAACCAGACGGGCTTCGTGGCATGGGCCGTGCACCAATCGCCGCCGGGGCCTCATGCCCTCTGAACACCCGGTTTAGGGCGTGCGCGGGAGGACGCCGTGGATGACGCCCTCCCCGATACGCAATACAGAAACCGAGCGCTTCGCGACGCACTACCTTGGTGGAAGCCCCCCTTTATAGGAAGATCAAGGTTAACAGTTACCTTACAGACCGCAGAATTTATGGTTAATTTTCAGTGATCTAGCTGACGAGAGAAATAACGCGTTGTAATTCTCGTCGCCCTTGAAAAAGCCTTGGAAACCAGGGGCAGCAGCATTTCGTGATCATTTGCGCACTTGACGATGTTCTTGTTTTGTTCAAGATCACGATCATGACCCAGACGATCGATACCCTTGGAAAAGCGCTTCGCCACAACATGCTGGTGGTTGCCACCTGTCGTGAATGTCAGAACCAGGGTCGGTTTCTCGCCAAGGATCTCGCAAGCTTCTACGGCCACGGCCGCGACCCCTTCTCGCTGAAGTTCCGCTGCAAGCAATGTGACACGCGCAACTGCAAGATCACCCTGATGGACAACCCTTACGACCGTACGCCGGAGACCATCGTCTGGCGCCCGGTGAAGGTGAAGCTTTGAGTTAACGGGTGCTCCCGAACTGCCACGGTCTCGGAAGGAAGCCTAGCGCAGATCCGGATAGCCCGCTGCGATCGCCGCCTGTTCATGCGCGAGCAGGATGTCGTAGGCGCTCTCGTCCAGCACCGTCACGTCCTTCAGCCCGAGGGTTTGACGGACCTTGTCAAGTTCGGGTGCGACGATGGCGGCCTTCAGTGCGGCGCGGAGTAAGTCGATCTCATGATCCGAGGCCGACAATCTGGTGATGAAGGGCAGATTGGGGCCGCGCGGGGTCTCAGCGAGGATGACAAGGCCGCCGATCCGTTCCGGGACATGGCGGCGCAGGAGATCATAGGTGATGCAGTCGATCGCCGCGAGATCGGCCTCACCACTGCGAACAGCCTCGATACTCGCGAGATGGCCACCGGTCTCAAGGATTTCGGTGAAGAAGGCGCGGCCGCCGGCATAGGGGGCGATTGCCGCGCGCAGCAGATTGTAGCCGGAATTGCTGCCGGTTTCGTTGATCGCGGCCCTCAGCCCGCGGCAGGCTGCAAGGTTTGCCGGGGCGTCCTTCTCTCTGACGATGATGAAACTGGACATGTCAGCGCCGGAGCAGCCCGGCACCTCGTAGACCGGGGTGGCGACGAGGCGGACCCTGCCCTTCAGATGCTTGACGAAGGGGAAGCCGCAGGTCTGAGCAAGGACGAGGCGCGGATCGAGCCAGGCCTCGTGGTGGGGCAAGATCTCGTCCAGGATCTCGGGCAGGCCGACCATGCCTGCACTGCGCAGATGGTCGCGCAGGAAGGCCCAGAGCACCCGCTGCGCCTCTGCCACCACGGATGGCGCGACATACATCCGCAGGCTCGCAAGCCTGTTGTCAGGACGCGCGGTCAGGAGTGCCTCGGATGGGTCGGAGCGTCATGTTTCCTGAAAAGGAACCGGCGCGCGACATCGAAATAGCCGCGATAGACCAGACCACCGTTCAGCCGCACGAGAAAATCGCGGTGCCGCTCATAGATGCCGGGCAGCATGTACCAGGGCAGCGCCGGCACGCGGTGATGCAGCACATGCAGGTTGTTGTAGAGGAAGAGCAGGCCGAAGAGCGGGCTTCTCTCGACGATCGCCGTGCGCTCCTCGTGATTGTCGGCAAAGCGGTGTTCGGCATAGGAGCGCAGACGAGACAGCGCCGTGCCGGAATAGACGAAGCCGAAGAAGAAGAGCAGGAAAGGCATGTCGCAGACGATGAGCACCCACCAGAGCACGATGGCCATACCGACACCATGCCAGGCCCAGAGGCGCCGGCTATCGCCCTCGCCGCGGATCACCTTGATCGCCTCGTGCCAGAGGAAGGAAGCGAGGATGATCGCCGGACCCACCGTCAGGCGGCCGATCAGGGTCAGATTGAATTCCCACAGCGTCCGACCAGCCCAGCCGAAACGCTCCCAGTCTGCTCGGGTGAAATAGTAGGATTCCGGGTCCTCGATCGGATCGGTCAGGTGTTCGTCGCGGTGATGGGCAAGATGGCTTTCTCTGTAGACATGATAGGGCAGCCAAAGCGAAATCGGCGGAAACCCGATCGCATCGTTGAGCCATTGATGGCGGGTCGGATGATGGTGGATCACCTCGTGCTGCAGCGACCCATGCCAGGCGATCAGCCAGGCCCCCAAGGGCACAAGGATCAGAAGCGGAATGTCGCGCCAGAAATAAGTGAGGGCGATAAATCCCCCGTAGATCAAAAAGGCCAATGCGACGGTCAGCCATTCGATGCGCGCAATGCGCGGTATTGCGATCTCACCCTCGGCAAGATGTGCCATGCAGTCCCCATAGACGAATCCCCTATGGAAGTTCAGATTAACTGAGTCTGTGGGAGCCTGATGGAACAAAAGCGGCAAGGCACGGCGCGAATTGAGCAGAAATGCTGGAAATATGAGGGTTTGCGCCACCGAGGAGCGCACCTCCGGGGCAGGCCGTCAGTGTGATTGAATCACCCGGATTAATCGGCTAAGCGAAAGCTTCCTTTTATTCTCACATTTAAACTGGCGACACCGAACGCAAGATGGGCGCAGAAACCAAGAGCCCCCTTGAGGTTTTCCTCGAGAACAGAACGGCCCTGGTGAGCTATGCAGCCCGGCTCTTGGGCTCGCGTGACCAAGCGGAAGACATCGTGCAAGATGCCTTTCTGCGGCTGAAGCCGGAGGATGGCGTCGGCTATGCGCCGCGCCAGATCCTCGCCTATCTCTACAGCATCGTGCGCAATCTCGCTTTCGATCAGCTGAAGCGACGCAATGTCGAGACGCGCGGGCGCGATGTCGATCCGCCCTTCTGGATCCTGCCGCAAGATCCGGGCTCGCCCGAGGAGACGGTGCTTTTCGCCGATCAGGCACGGGTCGCCAGCGAGGCGCTAAAGGGATTACCTGCGGACATGCGCCGGGCGATCGAACTCTACCGCATCGAAGGCTGGACGCTGGAGGCGATTGCGGGCGAACTCAAGATTTCGGTTGCGACGGCCCATCGGCTGATCCGCAGCGGCATGGTCAAGATCGCGCTCTCCATGGATCGGGCGAGCCATTGATGGGGGCGACACTGAAAAATGGCGGGGGAAAGATGAAAAAAACCAGGGCGTCGATCGTATCTTCAATAGGCACGGATAAAGGTGCGATAGGTGCGGCCATGTCGTGCGGTGACGGCGGATCGCGTGCCGTCGTGGCGAGACAGGAACGCAGCAGTCAGGGAACGGTCGGCCGGTGAGCGTCACGGATCATCCACAGCAGCAGCAGCAGGAGCGGCTTCTCGAAGACGCGATGGACTGGCTGATGCGCCTCAACGAGGCGCCGACGGATGCGACGCTGATCGCGGCCTGGGAAGACTGGCTGGAAGCCTCTGAGGCCCATGCCGGAGCCTGGACCCGGATCTGTCGCACCTGGGCGGTGCTCGGCGACATGCCGACTGCCGCGCCGGAACCTGTTCTGCCGGTCATCGCCGCCGTCCCGAGCCGATCCACATCTAGGCACGGCTGGCGGTTCTCGCGCCGCGGCTTCGGTCTGGCGGCCACCACCTTGATGTCTGCGGCACTGGTCGCAGTTTTCGTTGCTCCTACCGTCCAGACACGCCTCGAGGCGGATTTCCGCACCGGGGCCGGCGAGACGCAGATCGTGACGCTGGCGGATGGATCCAAGGTGACGCTCGCCCCTGAAACGGCGCTGGCCGAGGACTTCGACGGAGGCGCGCGGCATGTCCGTCTCATCTCCGGCGAGGCGTTTTTCGAAGTCGAACGCGATACCGCCCGCCCCTTTGTCGTCGCGGCGCCGGATGCATCGGTCCGCGTGCTCGGCACGGCCTTCAGCGTGCGCGATACCGGTCACGGCACGCGGGTGGAACTGGCGCATGGGGCGATCGCTCTGACGCCAGAGGCGGCAGAAGACCGCACAGAACTAACGCTCCAGCCCGGCGACGTCGTGAATGTCGAACGTGCCGATGGCAAGGCGGAGCGCAGCCAGGTCGACCCCGCCGACATCGCGCTCTGGCGGACGGGAAAGCTTGCCGTCACCGACCAGCCGCTGGGCGACGTCGTGGCGCTCATCCAGCGCCAGCATTCCGGCTGGATCGTCATGCCCGAAAGCGACATTGCCGCTTTGAGGGTGACCGGCCTCTATGATCTCAGCGATCCCGACAAGGCGCTGATGGCGCTTGTCGCACCCTTCGGGCTGCAGGTCCGCAAGGCCTCGCCCTATCTGCGGATCATCTCCAGTCGATAATTTTTAGGTTCAATATCAATCGACTAGATGGAAAGAGGCATACCAGACGCAAAAAATTCGGACGACACTGAAAAACTTGTCTGAATTACTCGTATTTTCATCTAAGCAGAGCCCAGATCGGTTTCTGCATGGAAATGAGTATGCGTTCGACGAGACTGCCCGCGAAGCAGGACGCCTTGATCAGCGCGGCGTTGCGCCGCCGGCTGACGGGGACGGCTTGCGCGCTTTCGCTTCTGGCGGGGGCCTCCAGCCTGCCAGTCGCGGCGCAGACGGCAGCCGGTAGCGAGACCGTGCAGGCGTATGACATTCCGGCACAGCCACTTGCGAACGCATTGCGCGCCTTTGGGCAGCAGTCAGGGCTGCAGGTGTCGCTCGCGGCGGAGCTTGCCCGCCACACGCGCTCGGCCGCCGTCTCCGGCGCCCTGACGATGGACACGGCGCTCGCGCAAATGCTCACCGGAACCGGCCTTGCCTATCGCATCGAGGATGGCGTCGTCGTCATCGGCGCCACGTCGCCCGCCCTGCTCGACGATATCTCCGCGACGGATGGTTCGACCGTGATCGACGAGATCAAGGTCACGGATCGGCGGATCCAAGGCGGCGTCAGCACAGTCACTGTTGACGCCGAAGCGCTTGCGGAGCGCAATCCGTCCGACATCGCCGATGTCTTTCGCGACACGGCGGGCGTCAGCGTCGGAAGCTCGATCGCGACCTCGCAGAAGGTTTTCGTCAACGGCCTCGAAGAGACGACGCTTGCCGTCACCATCGACGGCAGCCGGCAGAACAACCGCGTCTTCCACCACAATGCTACCAACCTGATCGACCCCGCCCTGTTGCGCAGCGTCACCATCGACGCCGGCATCGCGCCGGCCGATGGTGGTCCCGGCGCACTTACCGGCTCGATCGCCTATGAGACCCGGACCGTGAAGGACCTGCTGCCCGTGGATGGTTTCGGGGGACTGGTGTCGGAGACCTATGACAGCAATGCCCAGACCTTCACCACCGGGCTCGGTGGCTGGGCGATGCAGGACGGGTTCGAATTCCTCGGTTTTCTCAACTATGGCAAGGGAGAGAATTACCAGGCCGGCAATGGCGAGGAGGTCCGCGGCACCGCGACCAACCTTTTGAGCGGCCTTGGCAAATTCGCCTACGAAGCGGAGAGCGGCGAGCGTTTCGAGATCAGCCACGAGCGCATCCGCGACGATGCCGAGCGGCCATTCCGCGCCAATGCCAGCGTGGTGACCACCGGCCGCAGCTGGGAACCGCGCTACAGAAACTACAAGCTCGACCGGGACAACACCGTCTTCACCTATAGCGACACCACGCCGGAAGGCTGGTGGGATCCGCTGGTTCGACTCGCCTATAGCCACAGCGCGGTCGAAACGCCTGTTTATTTCGATGACGGCAGCGGCAACCCGGCGTCCTATGCGGGCCGGGGCGCAAGCGGAAGCCTGAACGGACGCGTGCAGAACAGGTTCGCGCTCGAGAATGGTGATCTCGTTGCCGGTCTCGATTTCTACAGCGACCGGATCGAGCTCGATACGGCACGCGACGCGGAGGATGCGGCAGAGACGGCCCGGAATATCGGGGTCTATGCCCAGGCCCGTCTCGAGCCGTTCGACACCATGCGACTGTCCTTCGGCGGGCGGGCCGATCGGCAATGGTTCGAGGGCACCACGGGCCAGACATGGGATCATGCGGGCCTGAGCGGCAATGCCGCGATCGAATACGACCTCACGAGCGTCCTCACGGCAAAAGCCGGCGCCTCGCATGTCTGGGCCGGCATTCCCTTGGCGGAAGCCTTCATCATGAACCCCGGCTGGTCCTATGGCGCGGCAGGGCCGGAGGTGACGACCGCCGACAACCTGATGGCCGGTCTCGAATTCCATCACGATGGTTTCACGGCGGAAGCGAGCCTTTTCCGCAGCCGTATCCACAATGCCCGCGTTGCCAAATTCGCGGTGGCGCTCGCCAACCAGAACTACGAGGTGGAGACCGAGGGCTTCGAGCTTGCGGCGGGCTATGACTGGATCGACGGCTTCATCAAGGTGAAGTATGCGCATGTCGAGGCCGAGATCGACGGCCGTCCGGCCGATTCCGATACCGGCAATTACCTGACCACGCCGGTCGGCGACATCATCGTGCTCTCGGCTGGCCATAGCTTTGCCGATTGGGGTGTGACCATCGGCGGCGATGTCGAGATAGCGCCGGAATACACCTCCGGCGATGCGACCTACCGATCCTACGAGGTCGTGAACCTCTATGGCGAATGGAAACCCGAGCAACTGCCGCACATGACGTTTCGCGCGGAGGTGCAGAACCTGCTGAACGAGACCTATGCGAGCCGCGCAACCTACGGCCAGGAATTCGGCAATGTGACGCCGCTTCACGAGAAGGGGCGAAGCTTCCTTCTCTCCGTCAAGGCGACCTTCTGACAACAAGACTGCATCGCGCCTGAAGGCGCGAGGCTAAACCACGACCACCTGCTTACGTTTCGGAGAGACTGCGATGACCATCCGCCCCTTTACCCGCCGCGCGCTGATTGCCGCCGGCCTCACCCTTGCCGCCCTGCCGGCGCTGGCACTCGATGTCGAGACCTATACCGGCAAGGTCACTGTCGAGGGAACACCGTCGAAGGTCGCCGTCTTCGACATTGCCGCGCTTGATACGCTGCTGGCCATCGGAGTCATGCCGGCGGGCGTTCCGGAAAACCTGTATCTGCCGGAACTCTCGGACCTGAAGGGCAAGACCGAGGTCGTCGGCGATATATTCGAGCCGGATCTCGAAGCCCTGAGTGCGCTTGAGCCCGACCTTATCATCGTCGGCGGTCGCTCCTCCGGCAAGGAGAAGGAAACGGGCAAGGTCGCGCCCTCCCTCGACATGACCATGGACGGTGTCGACGTGATCGAGCAGGCGCGCGAGCGGGCCTTCACCTATGGCGCGATCCTCGGAAAGCAGGTAGAGGCCGAAAAAGCCGTCGCCGATTTCGACGCAGCGCTCGCCCGCGCCAAGGCCGCCGTTCAGGGCAAGGGCAAAGGCCTGATCCTGATGACCAACGGGCCGAAGATCACCGCTTACGGGATCGATTCCCGGTTCGGCTGGGTGCACAAGGCGCTCGACCTGCCGGCAGCGGTCGAGGATGTCGAGGCCGCCACCCATGGCGAGCCTGTCTCCTTCGAATTCATCGCCAAGGCCAATCCGGACTGGCTGCTGGTGCTCGACCGGGCCGCCGCCATCGGCGCCAACGACCAGAATGCCAAGGCGACGCTCGACAATGCGCTGGTCGCCGAGACCACGGCCTGGAAGAGCGGTCAGGTGATCTATCTGCCGTCGGCGGATTTCTACATTGCAGCCGGCGGATTGAAGGCCACCGAACGGGTGCTGGCGACGATCGAGGCCGGTTTCTCCGCCAGCCAGTGATGTCTGCCATCGCTGATAGACCACATCGCCGCGTGATGATTGGCGCCGGGCTCTGCCTGGCGCTTCTCGTCGTCTTGAGCCTCGCCATCGGCGTGCAGGAGCTGTCGCTCTCCGGCAGTGACGGGGCGATGCCCTTTGCCGATCTCATGGCCATCAGCCGGCTGCCGCGCACGCTTTCCGCCGTGCTCTGCGGCGCAGGGTTGGCGGTTGCCGGCCAGATCATGCAAACGCTGACGCGCAACCGCTTCGTCGAGCCCTCGACGGCTGGCACCGCCCAGAGTGCGGCGCTCGGCATCCTGATCGTGACACTGTTCCTGCCGGCCGCCGGCCTTGGTGTGAAGGCCCTCGTCGCCAGCGGCTTTGCGCTTGCGGGCACAGCCCTCTTCCTCGCGACCGCCCATCGCCTGCCGCCGGAACAGCCGCATCTCGTACCGCTTTTCGGCCTTGTCTATGGCGGCGTGGTGGGGGCTGCCGTCACCTATGTCGCCTGGCAGAGTGATCTCCTGCAATATCTCGACATCTGGACCAATGGCGAATTCTCCGGCGTGCTGAAGGGCCGCTACGAATTGCTCTTCGTCGCCGTCATCATCGTCGGCTCTGCCATCGTGATTGCCGACCGGCTGACGATCATGGCGCTCGGGGAGGACCAGGCGACCAGCCTCGGCATCGATTATCGCCGCATGACCCAGATCGGGCTGGTGCTGGTCTCTGTCATGTCGGCGCTCTCGGTCGTTGTCGTCGGGCTCATCCCCTTTGTCGGCCTCGTCGTGCCCAATCTCGTCTCGCGTATCTCGGGCGACAATCTGCGCGGCACGCTGCCGCTCGTGGCGCTCGGCGGGGCAATCCTCGTTCTCGCCTCCGATATTGCGGGCCGCGTCATGCGCTTTCCATACGAGATCCCCGTCGGCACCGTGATGGGCGTGATCGGACCTGCGGTCTTCCTCTGGTTCATCCTTCGGGAGCGCCGCGATGCGTGACCGGATCGTGATTGGCCTTCTAATCTGTCTTGCGCTCTTGGCCATCATCGCCTTCATGACGGTCAACCTGCGCGGCAATATCGCTTTTGCGCTGGAGCTGCGCGGCATCCGGCTTGCAGCACTTGTGACCGTCGCGGTTGCCATCGCGCTCTCGACCGTCACCTTCCAGACGATCACTGGCAACCGGATCCTCACCCCGTCGATCATGGGGCTCGACGCGCTCTACCAGTTCGGTCAGGCAGCCCTCGTCTTTGCGCTTGGCGGGCTGGGTTATGTCTCGCTCTCGCCGCATCTGAAGTTCGGCATGGAGGCACCAGCCCTGATGCTGCTCGCCATGCTCATCCTCTGGCCGGCGCTGAAAAGCCGGATGGACCTGACACTGATGCTGCTTGCCGGCGTCGTGATCGGCGGGCTCTTCCGCAGCCTCACCAATCTTCTGGCCCGGCTGATCGATCCGCAGGAATTCGCGGTGGCGCAACGCGCGATGTATGCGAATTTCTCCGCGCCGAATACGGATCTGCTTGCCATCGCAGCCCTCGTCACCGCGATCGCAGGCGCCTTCCTCGTCTCGCGTCGCCATCTGCTCGATATCGCCGCACTCGGACGCGACACGGCGATCGGCCTCGGTCTCGACTGGAACCGGGTGGTGCTGGTGCAGCTCATCACCGTCTCACTGCTGGTCGCCGTCTCCACAGCACTCGTCGGCCCCGTCACCTTTTTCGGCCTGCTGATCGCAGCGCTTGCCGAACGGCTCACATCCTCGCGCAGGCATGGCACCGTCTTCGTCGTTGCCTCCGCTCTCGGCGTGATCGTGCTCGTCGGCGGACAGACGCTGTTGCAGCACGGGCTTGGTCAGGCCGGCACGCTCTCTGTCGTCGTCGACTTCGTCGGCGGCCTTGTCTTCATTCTGCTTCTGTTTGCGAGGCGCACCCGATGATCGAAATCCAATCCGTCAGCCTCGATCGCGAGGGCCAGCGCGTGCTCGACGGCATAGACCTTGTTCTGCCGAGGGGTGGCCTCACCGCTCTGGTCGGCCCAAACGGTGCTGGGAAATCGACGCTGCTCTCGCTCGCAGCCCGGCTGCTGCCGGTGCAACAGGGGTCCATCACCATCGACGGACTGCAGGTCGGCTCGACACCCGGCAAGGTGCTCGCCAAAAAGCTCGCGATCCTCCGCCAGGATTCCGGCCCGCCGCCACGCGTCACCGTACGCGAAATGGTGGGCTTCGGCCGCTTTCCGCATAGCGGCGGGCGGATGACGGCCGAGGACAAGGCGATGGTCGAGGAGGCGCTTGCCCGTTTCGAGCTCGAAGGGCTCGCCAACCGCTCGCTCGACCGTCTCTCCGGCGGCCAAAGGCAGCGGGTGATGGTGGCGATGACCTATGCGCAGGCGACCGACTACATCCTGCTCGACGAGCCCTTGAACAATCTCGACATGTATCACGCCCGCCAGCTGATGCTGGAGCTGCGCCGGCTCGCCGACGAGACTGGCCGCACCATCGTCATCGTGCTGCATGACATCAACCATGCCTCGGCGAGCGCCGACCGGATCATTGCCATGAAACATGGCCGGATCGAAGCCGATGGCACGCCCGATCAGATCATGCGGACAGAGGTGCTGGAGGCGATCTACGGGTTTGAAGTGCCGGTGGTCGAAACCGCCGGCATGCGGCTTGCGCTGCAATATGCCCGGATGGCCTAGGCGCGTAAGCCGTCCTTGGTCCGAAGCGCGCTTATGTGGACGGCTGCAGTTGGGCCATCGGGAGAAAACTCCCGGCGGGTTATCGGCGGCATCTCAGCCGCGCGATCCCCGCCGCCTGCACTAGGTTCTGATCGAAACTGCGGTGAACTGCGCCTGCCGTGAGCCCACATTGACACATCGACCGACCGGCTCGATCAGGGGCCAAACCAGCCATCGATTACAGATGAGGCCCCGGGCAGAGGAGCCCCACCCACGCTCCGTCAGGCAGCGAGCCTGGCATAGGCGCCTTCCCGCTTCATCAGTTCGGCATGGTTGCCGACTTCCACGATACGGCCCTGCTGCATGACGACGATACGATCGGCATTGCGGATGGTGCCGAGCCTATGGGCGACGACGAGCGTCGTGCGGCCTTTGGAAAGTTCCTCCAGTGCCGACTGGATCTCGCGCTCCGTCGTGCTGTCGAGGGCCGAGGTCGCCTCGTCGAGCAAAAGGATCGGCGGATCCTTGAGGAAAGCGCGGGCGATCGCGACGCGCTGCTTCTGGCCGCCTGATAGCATGATGCCGCGCTCGCCGACGATGGTGTCCAGACCTTCCGGCAGGTTTTCCAGCATGGTCGACAACTGGGCACGGCGGCAGGCCTCCAGCACCTCTTCGTCGCTGGCACCGATCCGGCCATAGACGATGTTTTCCCGCAGTGTTCCGCCGAACAGGAAGACATCCTGCGAGACGAGGCCGATCTGGCGTCGCAGGCTCTCGACAGTCATGTCCGGCAGCGCCAGACCGTCTATGGTGATGGTGCCCGAGGTCGGCTCGTAGAAGCGCGGCAAAAGTGACAGAAGCGTCGATTTTCCGGCTCCGGATTCACCGACGAAGGCGATCGTCTCGCCCGGCTTCACATGCAGCGAAATGTCGTGCAGGACGGGGCGGCCGGGCGTGAAAGCGAAGGAGAGGTTGGAGAAGATGATCTCGCCTGATAGCGTCGAGACCGGGCGGGCGTTCGGGCTGTCGGTGATTTCAGGTTCGGTGGCGAGCAGATCCAGGTAACGGCGGAAGCCGGCGATGCCGCGCGGATAGGTTTCGATGACGGCGCTGATCTTGTCGAGCGGGCGAAAGAAGACGCCGACCAGAAGCAGGAAACCGACAAAGCTGCCGGTCGTCATGGCGCCCGAGAGCACATAGGCCGAGCCGATCACCATGATCACCACCTGGACGAAGCGCATACCCATGTAATGCAGCGAGGACGAGGCGGCCATGACCTTGTAGGCGTCGAGCTTGGTCTTGCGATAGCGGGCATTGTCTTTCGCAAAGAGTTTCCGCTCATGATCCTCGTTGGCATAGGCCTGGACCACGCGAATGCCGCCGATCGTTTCTTCCAGCCGAACGTTGAAGGCGCCGATGCGGCCATAGATCTCCTGCCAGGTGCGGGTCATGCGGCTGCCATAGATCGAGACGATGGCAACCGTGCCCGGAACGATGAGCGCCGTGACCAGCGCGAGCTCCACATGCAGGTTGAGCATCAGGATGAAAGCGCCGACAAAGGTCATGATGGCGATGAACAGGTCTTCCGGCCCGTGATGGGCGACTTCGCCCACTTCCTCCAGGTCACGCGTGACGCGCGCCACCAGTTTGCCGGTGCGGGCCGTATCATACCAGCGCCAGGAGAGCGTCGTCAGATGTTCGAAGGCCTTGGCGCGCATCGACGTTTCGATGTTGATGCCGAGCTTGTGGCCCCAATAGATGACGATGGCCATGAGGGCCGCATTCACGACATAGATGGCGAGCAGGCCAGCGGAGGCCATCAGCGTCAGCGTCCAGTTGCCGGTCGGCAGCAGCCTGTCGATGAAAGCGGTGACGGCAAGCGGGAAGGCAAGCTCCAGGAGGCCGGAGACAACAGCACAGGAAAAATCCAGCCAGAAAAGGCCTTTCCACGGGCGATAATAGGCGAAAAACTGTTTCAGCATGCGAAGTTCCTGCAAGGTCTGCCGGGTGATCAATGGCGCTGGCGGGCGGCGGATGCAGGGTAGGATCAACTACGGCAAAGGCCGCATGGGCATGCAATATATAACAATTTCAGTCAAGTTATGGATTTTTGCAGGTCAGCCGTTTGCGGCAGGTAAGCCGGGAGATGCCCACGGTGGTCATGCAGCGTGGCGGACGCGAGGACTTGGTCAGGGCTGATTGTCCGAGACATGAGTGGTGGCTTAGACAATGGCTGGGGCGCCAGGATTCGAACCTGGGAATGCCGGTACCAAAAACCGGTGCCTTACCGCTTGGCGACGCCCCAACAGAGTTGCAGGCGGAAAAGATGCGCTGCAAATCGCGGCCTGATTAGCAAAGCGAAAGCCGGGCGGCAACACCTTCGGAAGGAGGAACGTGCGTTTTTCCCGGAACGATGCGGCGGCGGCGTCGTTTCCTTGTCATCCTCGATGAGAAAAACCCAACGACAAGGATATCCCATGCCTTCCATCACTTCCGCCCGCATCCTCATTCTCGCCACCCATGGCTATGAGCGCTCCGAGCTGCGCGTGCCGCTGGAACAGCTCACCGCCAAGGGCGCCAAGGTCAAGATCGCCTCGCTGGAAAAGGCGCCGATCAAGAGCTGGGACGAGGATAACTGGGGCGACACCGTCGATGTCGACCTCACCCTGGAAGAGGTCAATCTCGATGACTTCGACGCTCTGGTCATTCCCGGCGGCCAGATCAATCCCGACCTCCTGCGCAAGGAGCAGAAGGCCGTCGACGTGGTGAAGACCTTCGTCAATTCCGGCAAGGCGGTCGCCGCTATCTGTCACGGCCCATGGCTTCTGATCGAGGCTGGCGCCGTCAAGGGTCGCAAGGCGACCTCCTTTTCCTCGATCAAGACCGACATGATCAATGCCGGTGCCGACTGGCGCGACGAGGCCGTGGTCACGGATCAGGCTATCATCACCTCGCGCAATCCCGGCGATCTCGATGCCTTCGTGGCGAAGATCGTCGAGGAGATCGAGGAAGGCCGGCATCAGCGCCGCGCCGCCTGATCGCTTCTGCAGACAATACGAGAGACCCGGCGGGCAACCGCCGGTTTTTTTGTGTTATGCCTGCGCTCACGGCATCTTCAGCCCGGAACCGAGGGCACCTCGCGCTTCAGATCCGGCTCGTCATGGAAGAAGGTGAGTTGCAGCGTTGCCATGCGCTCAATAGCGGGATCGCTGACATCACCCAGCCCCTCCGGTGGCCCAACTGAAATGCCGCCCTCTTCCAATGCGTTGACCAGCGTGCCAAATGCGCCGGCCGGCAGCGTCATGCGGATCGTGTTCATCAGGTTCGAATACATGCGCGTGTCGTCGATCCAGCCGCCGAGGCGGTTGACGGTGTCGAAGACGAAACTCGTTGCGGCCTTGCGCTCGACGTGCGTCACGGCCGTCAGCATGACGATGGCCATGGCCCTGATTCTTTCCCCTCTCACGAGAGAGTGCAGCGGCGAGCGGTGACAAATCAAGTCTCCTGTGAAATAGGCTGAGATGCCGCGACTTGGCCACGCGAGATCGGACCTTGGGCATGAAGAAGCAGAAGCACCCACACAGGAAATCGGGGCGGGCTGTCACGAAGAGCGGGCCTTCAGGGGCCGCCCGCAGCATGGCTCCCGACAAGGGTGGCGACGCCGTGATCCGCGAGACGGCTGTGGACGAGGTCACCGGGGGCAAACACACCGAGAGCAAGGCGAGCGCTGCTGCCGAACGCTTCCGCACCGGTGTTCGCACATCGGCGTTTCGGATCGCCTTTGCCGTGTTTCTCGCCGGTGTTCTCACGGTTGCAGGTTCGCTTGCCATTCCGCATGAATTTGCCTTCTTCGAGCTCGGCTATCTCTTCACGCTGTCGATCTACGACCTCGTGCTGGCCATGCTTGGCCTGTCAGTCGCCATCGGCATGGCCGGGCGGCGCAGCGAGGTCGTCGCGATTGTCGTCGCCTTTCTCGGCGTGATCACGCCGATGCTCCTCTTCTTCGACCCGATCTTCAGCGCCATCCTGCAGAGCCCGCTCGGGCACGAGCTCTTCCTGATCGCACCGATTGCCGTGATGCTGTCCGGTGTGGTCCTGTGGCTGCCGGCGCGGGTCCGCCGGATTGCAGCCCCGCTTGCGGCCGCTGTCGTCGGCTTCTCCTTCGCGCTGTTCATCGGGCTCGACGACTTCGGCATCGGCATCAAGGAATTCGCGTTCACCGCCGTCCTTGCCGCACTGTGGATCCTCGTGGTTCCCGGCTTGATGCTGCGCCCGTTCCGGGGCGCCTGGCTCACCATCCCGGCACGGATCATCGGTTCCTGGCTGATGGTGATCGCGGTCATCGTTACCGTCTCGCTCTACGTGCCGCTTTCACCCGATGCTCCGCCGCTGCCCGAGCTCCTTGATGACCCGTCGCTTGCGCCGCTCGATCCGGCGGTCGAGGACGGGCTGATGGAAGCGCCGGGGAGCTTCGATAGCCCCGTCGACGACAACGCCATTCCGCCACCGGAACTCGGGGACAATCCGCTGCTCGGCGGCGGGCGCAACCGCCAGCCGTGAAGCGACGCAGACCGCATTGCCAGTCGACGCCTTCAGCGTCAGCCGTTACAAGCGGTCATTGTCGCCTCTGATTCCGGTAGATCCTGATGCATATCCGCTATGACCGCCCGGTGTCCCGTTCCGCCTTTCTCGCGCGACGGCTGGCGCTGTTTTCGCTTGGCTTGCTGCTGATCGTCGTGCTGGCGCATCGCTTCGGGCCGCTTTCAACGCCGGATTTCGTGCTTTTGGTTCTGGCAACTGCGGTACCGGCGGCGCTTGCCGTTCCGCTTGCGCTTCTCGGCCTTGCCCGGCTCTGGCAGATCGGGGCGCTTGGGGGCGTGGCTTCCGCCTGGGCGCTGATCTATGCGGTCCTGCCGCTCGCTTTGCCCGGCTATGGCTATTACCTCTATGTCAGCAAGCCGAAGCTAACCGAGGTTTCCACCGATCTCGCCGACCGGCCGGCCTTCGTGTCCCTGCCGGATGCGCCGCAAAATCTCCTGCCCCGCCCTGCCCTGCCTGACAATGCCGGCGAAGCCCAGCTTGCCGCCTATCCGGGCTTGAACGGCCGGCGTTATGAAGGGGCAATCGACCGCGTTTATCAGGCGGTGCGCAAGGTGGCGACGGAGAACCGGCTGGTTGTGACGGCAAGCCGCGGCGAGGAATATGGCCTGCCGGCGCTGGAACTGCGGCCGACGACGGAAAGCCCGGTCGAGGCGGAAGCCGAGGGCGCAGTACCCGCTACCCAGGACGCGCTGCCGGAAAGCGGGCCGCTGCCCACCGCGCGCCCCGAGCCGAGCCTGCTCGTGCCGCTTTCCGACGGCGAACCGGAGGGGACGGCCCGACTGCAGTTTGCCACCCGCACACTGGTGCTCGGCCTGCCCTTCGATGCGGTGGTCCGGCTTCGCGAAGAAGCGGAAATGACGCTCGTCGACATCCGCGTCGCCTCCCGCTACGGGCCGCATGATCTCGGGATCAGCGACCGGATTGCGGAAGGTTTTCTGCATGCGCTGGACGCGGAACTGCTGGGGATTGCCGGGAACTGAGGCTGGCCTTGTGGCGCTTGGTACCCCCTGCCCTCCCGAGCCTGTCGAAGGGCGGGCATCTCCCCCACACGGGGGGAGAGCGGATGAACGCGGGCGCCGACAACAACCTCCACTCTCCCACCTGTGGGGGAGATGTCGGCGAAGCCGACAGAGGGGTGTAAGCCGAAGGCTCGTGACCTCTCAGCCCGGCCGATACTCTCCCGAGAGTTTCGGTGGGCCGTCCGTGGCGATCAGGCCCTTCTCCACCAGATCCTCGAGATGGGCGAGCACGGAGAGGGCTGCCGCCCCGTGCAGGCGCGGATCGGTTGAGGCATAGATGACCTTGACCATGTCGGGAATGAAGCGATCGCCTTGTCGAATGCGCTCCAGCACCGCGCGCTCGCGCATCAGACGGTGGGTGCGCAGCGCCCGGACGAAAGCGCGGGGCTCGCTGACCGGACCGCCGTGACCCGGCAGATAGAGCCGGTCATCGCGGGTCAGCAAGCGGTCGAGCGAGGCCATGTAGTCACTCATCGCACCATCGGGGGGCGCGACGATCGAGGTCGCCCAGGCCATGACGTGATCGGCGGAAAAGAGGATGCCGGTGTCTTCGAGCGCGAAGGCGGCATGGTTTGCCGTGTGGCCGGGTGTGTGCACGGCCGTCAGCCGCCAGCCGTCGCCTTCGACCGTCGCGCCATCGGCAAGTGCATGATCGGGGATGAAATCCGTATCGGAACTCTCGGCGAAGGGATTCACCTCGCCCTCGAGCAAGGGGCGCGACGGGCGATGCGGGCCCTCGGCAACGATCACGGCACCGGTCTCTTCTTTCAGGCGGCGGGCGAGCGGCGAATGATCGCGATGGGTGTGGCTGACGGCGATGTGGGTCACCTCACGGCCCTTAAGTGCCGCCATCAAGGCTTCGAAATGCGCGTCGATGTCCGGACCGGGATCGATGACGCAGACCGATTTTTGGCCAATGATATAGGTGTTGGTGCCGTGGAAGGTGAAGGGGCTGGGATTGGGCGCAGTCAGACGCTCGACGCCGTCTGCAACCGGCACCGCCCTCCCATGCTGCGGCTCGAAGGTGGTGACGAATTGCGGCACCACCTTCGAGCCCGTCTCGGCGTCCTTGCCGCTCATTTGTATTCGATCTCGATAAAGCTCATCGGCTGGTCGCCGCCATTGATGACATTGTGCTCGACGCCGGCATCGCGGCGATAGGCCTCACCGGCTTTGCTCGTCACGCGGCGCGAACCGTCGGCATCCTCGATCAGGAAATGGCATTCGGTGAGCGGCACGACGACATAGCCCAGCCCATGGGTGTGATGGCCTGTTGCAGCACCCGGCTCGAAATCCCAGCGGGTGATGCGGGTCACGGCATCGTCGAGGACCACGGTCGGGATGGCGGGCGGACGGGCGGAATAGCCAGGCATGGATGGGGACTCCGGGTGGGCGATGACGGGGCAACCTAGCCTGCGGGGGTGGCGGGGGCAATTGGGGGGATGCGGGGATGAAAAGAGCTTTCACATATGGAACGGTACCCCCCTCTGCCCTGCCGGGCATCTCCCCCACACGGGGGAGAGCGGGAGGACGGAGCTGGATGGCCTGAGATATGCTGCGCCCTGCCAGGAGGGATCCTCATGTCGAGACATGAGACAATGACCGTCACATTGCCAGGAGACCTCCTCGACCTGATTCGTGCCAAGGTGGCATCGGGCGACTATGCCGATGAAAGTCAGCTCGTTTCGGAGAGCTTAAGGCTGCTCGCGTCGAACGAGGACGCGCTGGAGGTGTGGCTTCGCGACGAGGTGGCGCCGACCTATGACCGGGCGATGGCCGAGCCCGGGAGTTTACTGGATCTAGACACAGTGTTCGATGGCATTCGCGAGGTTCTGCGAAGCGGCAAGGCTTCGGCTGGGGAATGAGATATCGGCTTCGCCTGACCCACTACTTGTCAGATAAGCTATCCAAACCGGCAGCTTTCAATATGGCTCTTTCGTGCCGCCGTTGTGCGTCTTTCCAATCACAATAAGCGCCAAACTCATTTACGAATCGGCGTTCATTGAACTCGGAATTTTCTTCAAATTGCGGTCGGTGAACTTCGAGTCTTGTCGTAAGCAGAACTCGATAGATGCATGCGGCCACGTGCAGCAGATGAACACCACTTTCAGTAAGGAGTTCACTCTGATCGACGTCATTACCGTGCAAGAATGAACTCCGAAGGGAGTCGATGCGGAAGTAGAGTGCGGACGCGACTGTCCGCGCCATTTGCTTTTTTCCACCCACCTGTTCAGATTTTGTTTTCAATAGCTCGCTACACCAATCCGCGCAGTCAAGTATGTCCATGACTTGCGTTTTCCCGGAGCCACCGCCGGGGCCTGGATGAACAAGAATCTCGCATGCACTTACCCATAGCGAAATTAGGCGACCGACATCGTAGAATGTTGCCTCCAAGCCGCCGGGCATCATGCACGCTTGGTACGCCATATTGAGCGAACGAAAAAGTGCCCGATCCTCCCAAGACACATCCTCCTCTCGGAAGCGACTAGTCCACCGGAGAGAAAGTTGGGTGAAAAGAGGCCCATCAATGTCACTTTGGCCGATTTCGTTGGGGCTAAAACCTGCAAAGGATTGACCTCGGAATTCATCTACATGGTGCATACCCATCATCGACGGTGTATTGGCGATCAAATACGTGCCATTCCTGTCAATCATCCATGGATAGAATAACAGTTATTCAGCCCAAATTGGGCGCCGCATACTGGCACTATGACTGACCAAAACGGCACGCCCACTTGTCAGGGTCGAAGCTGCCATAGCGTCTCGAAAGCCGCCAATTGCCGCAGTAGTCCGGTAGATTTCTGGAGTGCCTTCCCGGACGAGAAGTACGGCCGGCGAGATTTTCTGGCCAAACGCATCCGTAAACTTGTCCAAGAAAATACCCAGCCTCGGATGCTGTGCGATAGCCGCAATCACCCTCATGTCAGAGGGAGGGCAAAGGGCAACGTTCTCCATTTCAAGAGGCTCACGCATTTGAGCGTTGGGCAGAACCACAATGGGCAACCAATCAATCATGGTATTTTTTCGTTTTCTAACTTAGGTGCAGAGCATATGGCGTCTGCGCGACGGCGCGATCCGTTTCTTATGCGTCACTGGTCTGACTTCACCCTGGAAAAGATTGATCGGAATTCAGAACGACCGCAAAACCCCTCACCCCGCCACATCCGCCGCCAGCGAAATCCCCAGCGCCTTCATCACCGCAAGCGTCGTCTTGAGGGTCGGATTACCCTCGCTCGAAAGCTCAGCCACCTCGGCAACTCCGGCCATTCCTTTAGCCCGGGCAACGACACCGAGTGCATGTGCAATGTATGCGGCATCTTCGGTCCCCAGCGCTCCGTTAACGAACGCGGCGATGGCTTCCGGTGAAGTGAGGCCTTCGGCTGGATCTTAGTCAGAAACAATCTCAGCCATGCCCCTCACCCCCGCGCCTTGATCGCCGCCTGGGCCGCCGCGAGCCGCGCGATCGGCACGCGGAACGGCGAGCACGAGACGTAATCCAGGCCGACATCCTCGCAGAAGTGGATCGAGGTCGGGTCGCCGCCGTGTTCGCCGCAGATGCCGAGTTTCATGTCGGGGCGGGTTTTGCGGCCGCGTTCGGCGGCGATGCGGATGAGTTCGCCGACGCCGTCGAAATCGAGCGACACGAAGGGGTCCTGGATGATGATGCCCTTCTTCTGGTAGGTCGGGATGAAGCGGGCGGCGTCGTCGCGGGACATGCCGAAGGTGGTCTGGGTCAGGTCGTTGGTGCCGAAGGAAAAGAATTCGGCGGCTTCCGCGATGATATGGGCGCGGATGGCGGCGCGCGGCAGCTCGATCATGGTGCCGACGAGATAGGAGATCTCGAGTTCGGCTTCCCCCATGACTTCCTTTGCGACACGGTCGATGACGGCCTTCACGTAGTCGAGCTCTGAGCGCAGGCCGACGAGCGGAACCATGATTTCCGGCACGACCGGGGCGCCGGTTTCCCGGGCCGCAGCAACAGCGGCCTCGAAAATGGCGCGGGCCTGCATTTCGGCGATCTCGGGATAGGAGATGGCGAGCCGGCAGCCGCGATGGCCGAGCATGGGGTTGAACTCGTGCAGCGCGTCGATGCGGCGGCGCATAAAGCCGGGTTCGAGGCCCATGGCGTTTGCCACTTCCTCGATCTCGTCATCGCTCTTCGGCAGGAATTCGTGCAGCGGCGGGTCGAGCATGCGGATCGTCACCGGCAGGCCATGCATGATGGTGAAGAGCTCGGTGAAGTCAGAGCGCTGCATGGGGAGCAGCTTGTCGAGCGCCGCGCGGCGGCCGGCTTCGTCTTCGGCGAGGATCATCTCGCGCATCACATGGATCCGCTCACCCTCGAAGAACATGTGTTCGGTGCGGCACAACCCGATGCCTTCGGCGCCGAAGGAGCGGGCGGCGCGGGCGTCGGCGGGCGTGTCGGCATTAGTGCGCACCGTCATGCGGCGGGTGCTGTCGGCCCATTGCATAAGCTTTGCAAAATCGCCCGAGAGTTCGGGCTGCAGCATGGGCACCTCGCCCTTCAGCACCTGGCCGGAGGAGCCGTCGATGGTGACGATGTCGCCCTTCCCCAGCGTCACGCCCATGCCGATGAGCTTTTCGTTGCGCAGGTCGACGCGCATGGTGCCGGCGCCGGAGACGCAAGGGATGCCCATGCCACGGGCAACCACGGCGGCGTGGCTGGTCATGCCGCCACGGGTCGTCAAAATGCCTTGGGCTGCATGCATGCCGTGGATGTCTTCGGGGCTCGTCTCGACGCGCACCAGGATGACCTTCCGGCCCTCGCTCTCCGCCTCGACCGCCTCTTCGGCGGTAAAGACGATGGCGCCGGTTGCCGCCCCCGGCGAGGCGGGAAGTCCCGAGCCGATGACATGGCGGGTGACCCGCGGATCGATGGTCGGGTGCAGCAGCTGGTCGAGCGATGAGGGCTCGATTCGCATCACCGCCTCTTCCTCCGAGATCAGCCCTTCCGCCACCATGTCGACGGCGATCTTCATCGCGGCCTTGGTCGTGCGCTTGCCCGACCGGGCCTGCAGCATCCAGAGCTTACCGCGCTCGATGGTGAATTCGAGATCCTGCATATCACGGTAATGGGATTCGAGCCGGTCACAGATCGCCTGGAATTCGGCGAAGGCCTCCGGCATCAGCTTTTCGAGCGAGGGCTTGTCGGAGCCACTGTCGATGCGGGCCGCCTCGGTGATCGATTGCGGCGTGCGGATGCCGGCAACGACGTCTTCGCCCTGCGCATTGACGAGGAACTCGCCGTAGAGCTCTCGTGCCCCGGTCGAGGGATTGCGGGTGAAGGCTACACCGGTGGCCGAGGTCGAACCAAGATTGCCGAAAACCATGGTCTGCACGGTAACAGACGTGCCCCAGCCTTCCGGGATCGAATGCAGCAAACGATAGGTCTGGGCGCGCGGGTTCATCCAGCTGGAAAAGACAGCGCCGATCGCGCCCCAGAGCTGGACATGCGGATCCTGCGGAAAGGGCTCGCCGAGTTCCTGCTCCAGCACTTCCTTGTAGAGTTTCACGACATGCTGCCACTCGGAGGCCGAGAGATCGGTGTCGAGTTCGTGGCCGAGCCTTGCCTTCTCGTCTTCGAGGATTTCCTCGAAGACCTCGTGGTCGAGGCCCATGACGACATCGCCATACATCTGGATGAAACGGCGATAGCTGTCCCAGGCGAAACGGGCGTCGCCCGAGTGCTCCGCGAGCGCCTCGACCGTGTGGTCGTTGAGGCCGAGATTGAGGACGGTGTCCATCATACCGGGCATGGAGGTGCGC
Source organism: Rhizobium rosettiformans (assembly GCF_016806065.1). Classification (NCBI taxonomy): domain Bacteria; kingdom Pseudomonadati; phylum Pseudomonadota; class Alphaproteobacteria; order Hyphomicrobiales; family Rhizobiaceae; genus Rhizobium; species Rhizobium rosettiformans. The sequence goes on along the minus strand of NZ_CP032405.1, from coordinate 2,622,922 downwards.
GAGCCGGAACGGACGGACAGGAGAAGCGGCTGGCTGGTGTCGCCAAAGGCGCGGCCGGTGGCGGCCTCGATGCCGGATATGCCGTGGAGAACCTGGGTCTTCAGTTCGTCGGCGAGCGTCTTTCCACTTTTGTAGAAAAGGCCACAAGCATCTGACACGATCGTGAGGCCGGGCGGAACAGGCAGGCCAAGCGCCGCCATTTCGGCGAGATTGGCCCCCTTGCCTCCCAGCTGCTCGATCTCGGCCCTACTCCCCTCGGCCGCTCCTCCGCCGAAGGTGTAAACCCACTTGCGCATTGCCCTCTCCACCCGAACAGGCTTGTTTTTCCACCGTTTACAGCAATTGTGACGGATTGGAAATGTTCAACAGACAAGTTTATGCTGCAATGCATCATAATTGCGGCAGATCTCGCCTCGAAGGCTCACGCGGATGTGAAACTGCGTGGAGAGACGTGAAACACGGATTTCGAGACGGCATTGTAAGCAAGACCTACAAGTGCGGGCGTAGATGGGGACCAGAATGACTGTTCATTGGACGCGGCGCCAGCTTTTGCGGCTGGCCGGGACGGCAACGCTGACGGGGGCGCTCACCGGTGCGCTAAGGGCGGAGGGGATCGAGACCCAGACCGCCCTTCCGGCCGCACAGACGCCGCATCTGCCTTTCGGTCTGACGCGACCGGTGCATGTCGGCGAGGTTTGCCTGCGGGCGAAAGATGTCGCGCGGCTGAAGGCCTATTACACCAGCATGCTGGGGCTCGACGTGCTGACGGATGCGCCCGATGCCGTGACGCTCGGGGCCGGCGGGACGCCACTCCTGCATATCCTGGCCCGGCCGGATGCGACGCCCGAGGCTCCGGGCCAGGCCGGCCTTTATCACACCGCCTTCCTGATGCCTGACCGTGCCGATCTCGCCCGCTGGCTGGTGCATGTGGCCCGCAGCCAAATTCCGCTCACTGGCTTTGCCGATCACTCGGTGTCGGAGGCCGTCTATCTGACGGATCCCGAGGGCAATGGCGTCGAGGTCTATAGCGATCGCCCGCAGGAGACCTGGCTCTGGGCCGGCAACACGGTCACCATGGGCAGCAAGGAACTGAACATCGACGACATCTTCCTCAAGACGCAGACGCGCACGGACCGCGACGAGTATACGACCGTGCCGGCCGGGCTGCGGATCGGCCATATCCATCTGAGGGTCGGCGGGCTGGAAACGGCGCGCGGCTTTTATGCCGATGGGCTCGGCCTCGATGTTGTGGCCGGCAGCGACGAGCGTGGCGCGACCTTCCTGTCGTCCGGCCGCTATCACCACCATATCGGCGCCAATATCTGGGAAAGCCGGGATGCCGGCCCGCGTCAGGACGCCATGACCGGGCTCGACTGGTTCTCGCTGCACACGAGTGATCAGGCGATCCTCGAGGGGCGCCGCGCGGATCTTCAGGCGAAGGGCTTTGCCGTCAGCGCCATCGAAGGCGGGTTCGAGGCACTGGATCCCTGGGGTACGAGGGTTCGGCTGCTGCTGGTTTGACGTGCCAGGACCCGGAAATTGTTACAGGGTCATCACGCAATGCAATAAACGGTCACGCAAAATGACCAGACAAATCAATTGAGGGTGATGCGTTCAGGGCCAGCGTTTGCTAGGTGGCATTCTAGTAAATTGTAATCCGGAATCAAAAATGACCCTGACCAGCCCGGTTTCACTGACTGAGATCCCGCAGAACAACCTTTACCGCAAGGGCGACGTGTTTGTTCTCTTCGGCGAATTGTTCGGCCGGGGCTACGTCACGGGCCTGCTCGACCAGGCCAAGAAAGCCGGCATGGAGATCATCGGAATCACCGTCGGTCGCCGTGACGAGAACAACAAGCTGCGTCCGCTGACCGAAGAAGAGCTCGCCCAGGCGGAGGCCAATCTCGGTGGCCGGATCATCAACCTTCCCGCCATGGCCGGCTTCGATCTCGACGCGCCGGAAGGCGAGAAGACGCCGACGGACCTGCTTGCTACGCTGACGCTGGAAAACTGGGAAACGGAAAAGCTCGACTGGGCGCATATCGAAAAGTGCCGTCAGGTTGGCGTCAAGCGTTTCCAGGATGCCGTTGCCAAGATCATGGACGAGCTGGAAGGCATGATTGCCGATGGCCGGAATGTGCACTTCGCCCACACCATGGCCGGCGGCATTCCGAAGGCCAAGGTCTTCCTCGTTCTGGCAAACCGCATCTACAAGGGCCGTGGCGCGCGCCACATGTCTTCGCAGGTGCTGCTCGACAGCGATCTCGGCAAGCTCATCCTGCAGAACTTCGACGAAGTCTCGGCCAATACTTTCCGCCACCTGATCGAAGGCAGTGCCGCGATCCGCGCCCGCATCGAAAAGAGCGGCGGCCAGGTGCGTTACTCGGCCTATGGCTATCACGGCACGGGCATCCTGATCGGCGACGAATATCGCTGGCAAACCTACACGAACTACACCCAGGGCTATGCCAAGATGAGGCTCGAGGCGATCGCCGAAGAGGCTTACGCTTCCGGCATCAAGGCGACCGTCTTCAACTGCCCCGAGATCCGCACCAATTCGTCTGATGTCTTTGCCGGCATCGAGCTGCCGCTTCTGCCGCTTCTGAAGGCCTTGAAGAAGGAAAATCCCGGCGCCCGCGCCGAGAAGATCTGGGCGGATTGCGAAGCCCTTCTCGTCGAGGGTGTCACCGTCGATGACGTGCTCCAGAAGATCGCCGACTTCCAGGTCAGCGATGTGATGAAGCCGTTCTACGACTTCAACAACTGGCCGATGCCCAACAGCCAGGGCCAGTCCGACATCACCATCGGCACCTCGCAAGAAATCGCCCAGATGCACAAGGACGGCAAGGCGCTGATCTCGGACTATCTGAGCGTGCTCGTGGTCGAGGCAACCGGCGCGCTGATCTTTGGCGAAATGGCCAACCCGTCTGCGCCAGTGCTCTGGCTCAACCACGATGTGGTCGCGCAGCAGATCAACAAGGCCGGCTGAGCGGGCGAAGCGAATAGCGAATAGCGAATAGCGAATAGGCGGTAGCCAATAGGACGATGCCTGGAGCTTGCTTCCGGCATTTTCTTTTCGGTGGATCGTCATCCTCGGGCTTGTCCCGAGGATCTACTGCCGTTGCTATTGGCTCGACGTTTGGAACCTTCCCTAAGCGTCACCTTCCTGGCCACCCTTGGCAGATCCTCGGCACAGGGCCGAGGATGACGGCGCTTATGGGGCATGCCCCCTGCCCGTCAGATGTCTCGGCGTACAGCGCCACACAACAGGCTTTTTCCGGGGGCGAACCGATCGGCGTCTGGCGTCACTGGACTTGCCCGACGAATGCTGGCACGCCGTTGACTGGTCATCAGACAAATCGAGTCTCCCCGATGCATTTCCAGCCGCAGTACCGCGTCTATATCGCCTTCTTCCTGTTTGCCATGTCGACCGGCTCGCTGTTCTCGCGGCTGCCGGACCTGCAGGTGCAACTCGGGGTGAATAAGGCCGAACTCGGCATGACGCTGATCGGCATGGCGATCGGCTCGCTGATCTCGCTGACACTGTCTTCGCCCATCATCGTGCGGCTCGGTTCGCGCACGACGCTCGCCATCTGCCTGCTCGGGGTGATGGCGCTCTTGTCCCTCATCCCGTTGCTGCCCTCCGCACCCTTCGTCTTTGCGACCCTTTTCCTCATGGGCCTGCTCGCCGGCGCGCTGGAGATCTGCCTCAATGTTGAGATCGGCCGTATCGAGGCGCAGGCAGGTTTCGGCATCATGAACCGCGCGCATGGCTGCTGGAGCCTCGGATTCTTCGTCACCGCGATCACGGCCTCATTGGTGCGCCAGGCTGGGATCAGCATGCAGATGCATATGCATGTGCTGCTCGGGCTGATGTTCGTCATCGGTGCTGTTACAATCGCCGGCATGAAGAACGCCCCTGTCCTCACCACCGCAGGTGCAGAGGACAAGGCACCGCATTTTGCGCTGCCGACCTTGGCGCTGCTGCCGCTTTGCATCATCGGCACCTCGGCCTTCCTGATCGAGGGGGCCGGCATCGACTGGTCGACGATCTACATGGAAGAGGTCTTCGACGTCTCGCCCTTCATCTCCGGTTCTGGACTGACGCTGTTTGCCTTCTTCATGGCACTGGCGCGCCTCACCGTCGATCCGGTGGTCGATCGCCACGGGGCGCGGCTCGTGGGCCGTGTGCTCCTGTCGGTGGCGGCACTGGGTATCGCCATGGCGTGGATTGCGCCGTCTCCGACGCTGGCCCTTTTCGGCTTCGCGCTGATGGGCGCCGGCTGCAGCGCCGTCTATCCGATGGCGGTCTCGGCCGCTGCCCAGCGCACCGACAGACCGGCCGTGATCAATGTCGCGGCGATCGCCCAGATGGCCTTTGTCGTGTTCTTCCTCGGACCGCCGCTGCTCGGCTTCGTGGCCGAGGCCTTCGGCATCCGCAACGCCTATCTCGTCTGCCTGCCGCTGGTGCTCGGATCGATCCTGGCGAGCGGCGCGCTGCCGGTGGGGCCTGCTCGGCGCAAGAAGCTGGCGGCTTGATTCAGGGGCGCGCCAGAAACGTCAATTCCTCCGGTGTCGGATCGCCGAAGATCTTGATGCCAAGCTTGGCATCGGAGACGTAAAGCAGGGCTCGCTTGCCGTCTTCGGAGTAAAGCACGCGGATCCAGCTTGTTTCGCAGGTCCGCGGCTCGCAGGCGCGGAAGAGTTGCATGCGCTTGTCCTTGACCGCGACCTCCTCGGAGGCGAGCGCGACGTAACGCGGCTGGCGCACCAGGGCGCGCACCCAGAAAGGCAGACCCGGCTGGCCCTTGATCATCTCCATCAGGCTGTCGCGATGAGCCGGCGAGGCCGCAAGCACGCTCGGCAGGTAGTTGCCGGCGAGCGAGGTGGACGCGGTTTGGGCATGGAGGGGGGCGGCGCTCAGAAGGAGCACTGCGAGAAGAGCAAGCTGGGTCGAGAAACGGTTTAACTTCACGCCGCCTTCTCCGTCACCGGAAAATGAAGAGCCTCATAGCCTTCGATGAGCGCAACTAAGCGGTCGAATTCCAGCGCTTCTGCGGTGCCGTCTTCAGGCTCATGGTCGAAAAACGGGCGGACCGCCGAGAGCGCCGTTCGATAATCGCTGTCGTTGGAGATCTCTTTCAACATGGCTCGCTGCACCTCGACAGAATAACCTGTACCGTAAAACCATCACATGCATCGATTGTACTTGCATCGGCCGATGGTCGGCAACCGGCCGGCTTACACCAGCTCCCTCTCGCGCAGCGCCTCCGCGGTCTGCAGGTCGACGGAGACGAGCTGGGACACACCCTGCTCGGCCATCGTCACCCCGAAGAGGCGGTTCATGCGAGCCATGGTGATGGGGTTGTGGGTGATGATGACGAAGCGGGTCTCGGTGGAGGCGGCCATTTCGTCCATCAGATTGCAGTAGCGCTCGACATTGTGGTCGTCGAGCGGCGCGTCCACTTCGTCCAGCACGCAGATCGGCGCCGGGTTGGTGAGAAACACCGCGAAAATCAGAGCCATGGCGGTCAGCGCCTGTTCGCCGCCCGAGAGCAGCGTCATGGTCTGCGGCTTCTTGCCCGGCGGGCGGGCGAGAATTTCGAGGCCGGCTTCAAGCGGGTCGTCGCTTTCGATCAGCTGCAGTTCGGCCGTGCCGCCGTTGAACAGGTGGGTGAAGAGGCGCTGGAACTGGGCGTTGACGACGTCGAAGGCGGCGATAAGCCGTTCGCGGCCCTCGCGGTTGAGGCTCTGGATGGCGCCACGCAGCTTGCGGATCGCGTCTATGATGTCGTCGCGCTCCTTGATGAGGGCGGCGAGCTTGTCGGACAGTTCCTTCTGCTCTTCCTCGGCGCGCAGGTTGACGGCGCCGAGCCGCTCGCGCTCCATCTTCAGCCGATCGAGATTGCGCTCGACCTCGCGCAGGTCGCCGATCTCGGAGGGATCTTTAAGGCCGGTCAGGCGGAAAGCGTCATGAGGGCCGACATTCAGCGTGTCACCGATACGGGTCTCAGCCTCGATGCGCCATTCGCGGGCAGAGACCAGGCGCTCCTCGGCGCGGCCGCGCTTTTCTCTGCTTTCAGCAAGTTCAGCAAGGGCGGCTGCCGCCTTCTGATCGGCCTCGCGCTGGCGGGTCTCGGCTTCCACCAAACGGTCGGCGGCGTCGCGGCGGTCCTTCTCGGCCTTGTCGAGGGCGGTCATCAGATTGCGGCGCTTATCCTCGAATTCGTCGGGGGCCATTTCGAGATCGGTGATCTCCTCGCGGGCCTCGGCCTCGCGCTCGCGCAGCGTCGCGATGTGTTCCTCGGCGGATTTCGCGCGGTTCTGCCAGTTCTGCTTTTCCTGGCGAATGGAAAGAATGCGGCGGCGGCGCATCTCGTCTTCGCGGGCGAGCCCTTCGAAACGGGCGCGCGCTTCGGCAAGAAGGCCACGATCGCGGGCGACAATAGCCTCGGCCTCGCGCAGGCGGGCGTCGAGGGCAGAGAGGTCGGGCGTCTCCTCCATCTCTACACGGGCGGTTTCCTCCTGCTCGACGATCTCCTCGATCTGGGCCTTCAAGCCATTCACCGCCTCCTCGATCACCTCGCGGCGGCGGATGAGATCGCCCGAGGCGCGTTCGGCCTGGGCGAGCGCATCGCGGGCTTCGGCCAGGCTTCGGACCGTCAGGCGGCTGCGGTCGCGGGCATCGGTTAGGCGGGCTTCCTCGGCGCGGATGGCATCGGCGGCTTCGCTCAAGCGATCCTCGGCCTCGACCATCTGGTCGCGGGCTTCCTCGGTTTCGATCTCGATTTCGGAGAGACGGTTCTTCTGTGCCAGGCGGAGGGCTGCGGCACTCGGGGCATCGGCACCGGTGACATGGCCGTCCCAGCGATAGACGGCACCGTCGCGGGTGACGAGCCGCTGGCCGGGGGCGAGGCTTGCCATCAGGCGGAGAGCGTCGGTTTCCTCGACCACGCCGATCTGGCGCAGCGCACGGGTGAGTGCCGCCGGTGCGCGGACATGGGCAATGAGGGGCTTGGCGCCCGTCGGCAGGGCCGGATCCCCTGCCCCATCGCCATTGCCGTGCCAATGGGCGGGGGCGGATTGGTCGAGCGCGCTGTCGAGATCGTCGCCGAGGGCAGCGCCCAGGGCGGTTTCATAGCCGCGATCAACCGAGAGTTCGTCGGCGACGGGCGGAAAATCACCCGTCGTGGTGGAGGCCAGAATGCGGGCGATGGTGCGCGCTTCGGTCTCCAGCCCGTTGACGCGGGCGCGCGCGGCCTCAAGCGGCTGGCGCAGATGGCCTTCGGTGCGGCGGGCCTCATTGAGGGCAGCCTCGGCTTCCATGGCCGCACTTTCGGCATCGGCAACCGCCTGTTCGGCGATCTCGACCATTTCGCGCTTTTCGTCCGGATCGGGGAGAGCGGCGATGCGGTCGGAGATGTCGGAGAGTTCACGCGAGGCTTCCGACACCTGGCGCTCCAGGCGAGCGCGGCGCTCCGTCAGATCGCGGATCGCGCGTTCCAGCTGGTTGCGACCGGCAGCGGCTTCGGCGCGTTCGGCGGTGAGCCTTGTGAAATCGCGTTCGCTGTCGGCGAGCGTTGCGGCGGCGGCTTCGAAAGCTTCCTTTGCCTCTTCACCGAAGCGGCCGGCATCGGCGAGAATTTCCTCGAGTTCCGCCTCTTCTTCGGCGAGCCGCTGGATGACCTCGGCATTTTCCGACACGAGGCGCTCTTCGCGGCGGATGTCCTCGTCGAGCTGGGCGAGGCGGCGGGTGAGTTCATCGCGGCGGCGAAGGATACGGTTGGCTTCCTCGTCGAGCTGGCTACGGGCGATCTGCAGGCGCTGGAGAGCTGCGGCGGCCTTCGCCTCCTCCTCGCGCAGTTCCGGCATCTTGAGGCTCGCCACGGCCTGGAGCTTGGCCGCCTCCATCTGGTGGTTCGCCTTTTCGGCAACCGTAGACATGGCCTGGTTCAGGGCGCTTTCCGCCTCGCCCTCCGCCTGCTTGGCCTGCGACCAGCGGATGTGCAGGAGCATGGCATCATGGGCGCGGATGTCGGCAGACAGCTGCTTGAAGCGGTTGGCCTGTCGGGCCTGGCGCTTCAGGCTCTCGATCTGGCTTTCCAGCTGGGCGGTGATGTCTTCCAGGCGCTCCAGATTGGTTTCCGCCGCGCGCAGCCTGAGTTCCGCCTCATGACGGCGGGAGTGCAGGCCGGAAATGCCGGCGGCCTCTTCGAGCAATTGCCGGCGGGCCTGAGGCTTGGCTGAAATCAGTTCGCCGATACGCCCCTGGCCGACCATCGAGGGCGAGCGGGCACCGGTCGAGGCATCTGCGAAGAGAAGCTGCACATCCTTGGCGCGGGCTTCCTTGCCGTTGATGCGATAAACTGAGCCATTGCCGCGCTCGATGCGGCGGGTCACCTGGATTTCATCGGCATCGTTGAAGGCGGCTGGGGCCGTGCGGTCGGAATTGTCGAGGTGGAGGCCGACTTCGGCGGAGTTGCGGGCGGGGCGGTTGCCGGAGCCCGAGAAGATGACGTCGTCCATGCCGGAGGCGCGCATGTTCTTGTAGGAGTTCTCGCCCATCACCCAGCGCAGGGCCTCGACGAGGTTCGACTTGCCGCAGCCATTCGGCCCGACAATGCCGGTGAGGCCCCGTTCGATGACGAATTCGGAGGGTTCGACGAAGGACTTGAAGCCAACGACGCGCAGGCGGTTGAATTTCATGGCGCCACCCACCCGCGAAGAAACGCACGAAAAACGGGCGCACGGGTTTCCCCGGCGCCCGTCGTCAGAACGGATCGTCGATCAGAGCATGCTGTCGATGAGGGCCGACATGGAGTCAACCGACATGTCCCCCGAATAGGCCTTGCCATTGATCAGGAAGGTCGGCGTCGACTGGACACCGAATTCCTGGGCGCCGCGGTCGCGGACTGCCGACACATCACCGGCAAGCTGGGCGTTCGTCAAGCAGGCGTCGAAGCTCTCCTGTGTAAAACCGGCAAGCTTGGACATTTGCAGCATAGCATTGCGCACGTCGCCGTCAGCCGGCGCCGCCCAGGCGGACTGCTGCTTGAGAAGCGTGGAGACGAAGGGGAAGTAGCGCTCTTCGGTCGTGCAGCGGGCCAGCATGAAGGCCGCCAGCGATGCGGTGTCCTGCGGGAACGGGAATTCGCGCACGATGAAATAGACCTTGCCGGTGTCGACATAGCGCGTCTTGATTTCGTCGAAGGTGCGGACGTGGAAGTTTGCACAATGCGAGCAGGTCATCGACATGTATTCGATGATCTTGACCGGCGCATTCGGGTCGCCGAGGGCCATTTCCTTGAGCGGACCGGGCTTCAATGCCTCTTCCATGTCGACGTCGCGATCCGCAGTCGGGATCTGGGCAGAGGTCGTCGAGGCCGTGGTCTCGTTGCTGACGGCGGGTTTGGGCTCGGCACTGGCGGCCTTGTCTTCTGCGTCGCTGCAGGCAGTGAGCGCGAAGCCGACGGCGGCAATGGCGATACCGCCGAGGAGGCGGCGCTTGGTGATCGAGAGTTCGGATGTCGACATGGGTCAGTTACCTGCGTTGCAAGGATCTTGGATGGCTTCACCGTTATAACGGCAAAAGGCGCCAAACAAGGCAGGCTCCCCCCTGAAAAATCAAAGATCCGTGACCTTTTCACCGTAGCCACGGCAAAATTGCAGAGACCGGCAAGCGATGTGCCTGCCGGTCTGATCTGACTTCAACGCGCTTTTCAGCGAGCCGCAGGACGGCTCACCAGCGATTGCACCGTATAGACGAGTATCGCGATGCCGATGGCACCCATGGCAGCGACGCCGAGCAACACGATGACATCGACGGGGCCGCCGATGTCGCCGAAGCCGGAGCGGGTCACGGCCTGGACGAACCAGACGGCGCCGATGGCGCCGACCGGCATGGTAAGCTGGGCCAGCAGAAACTTCTTCCAGGAAACCTGGCGATCGCGGATCAGCACGTAGAGATAGGCAAGCGTGATGACGGCAGCGAATGCGACCATGACCCAGAACAGGGTGTGGCCGAAGATCTCCTCGAGAACCGCAACGATCATTCCGACAGTCATGTCCTTCATGGCATCCTCCTCAGGCGCGACCGCGCAGCATGGCGTTATAGGTGGGTTTCAAGGCGATCTCCTTCATCAACCAGGAAATCCAGAGCTCTTCCAGCGGGGCGATCAGTCCGGGGAAGGACGGGACGAGATTGTCCTTGTAGTCGAACTCGACCAGCATGGCCGAGCCGATGCGGGTGATCAGCGGGCAGGACGTGTAGCCATCGTAGCTTTCCTTGCTCTCGCGGCCCTCGATCTGGGCGACGAGCTGGTCGACCGCGACCGGCACCTGCCATTTTACGCTGGCGGCCGTCTTGCCCTTGGGCACGCCTGCAATGTCGCCGACGGCGAAGACATCGGGGTAACGGGCATGGCGCAGGGTGTGCTTGTCGACCTCGACCCAGCCCTGGCCTACCCATTTGTCGGCCCAGGGCAGCGGGCTGTGCAGGATGACATCGGGCGCACGCATGGGCGGGATGACGTTGGTGAAGTCGTAGCCGAGTTCCTTGTCGCCTTCCGGCGTGGTGAAGGTGGCGATCTTGCGCACGGGATCGATCTTCTTCATCACGTGCTCGTAGACCGTCTCGATGCCTCGCTCCTCATAGAGCATGCGCACCTTTTCGGAGACGATAGGCACCCCGAAAAGCGCCTTGTTGTGGGCAGCATAGACGATCTTGGAGTTGCTGCGGGTACCCTTGCGGGTGAGATAATCCTCGGTGAGGAAGGTGTATTTCAGCGGAGCGCCAGCGCATTTCATCTCGGTCGCCGGGCGCGAGAAGAGGGCAAGACCGCCCTTGTCGGTGAAGCGGTCCATCTCCGCCCAGGTCTTCTCGGCGTAATCAGGGCCTGCATAGACAGAACCGATGCCGTCCTTGCCGATCAGATCGAGCGACATGCCTTCGATCGCCGCGTAGTCGAGCTTCAAACCGGTCGCGACGAAGAGGAAATCGTATTCAATCGCCTTGCCGCTCTCCGTCACCACCTTCTTGCCGTCGGGATCGATTTCGGCCGCACCTTCCTCGATCCATTCGACGCCTGAAGGCAGCCAGTCGGCCGTGCCGGACACAGAATAGGACGCGGGCTTGAGGCCCGCGGCGATCAGCGTGAAGCCCGGCTGGTACCAGTGCTGCTTGCGCGGATCGAGAATGGTGATCTTGGCACCGTCGAGCCGGGTGGACAGCTGGTTGGCAAGTGCCGTTCCGGCCGCGCCAGCACCCAGGATCAGAATGCGGGCACTGGTCTTGACGGGCTGTGCCGTCGCGCCCTGCAAAGGTGCTGCGGCCAGTGCCGCTCCGCCGGCCGCCAGACCGAAAAACTGTCGTCTGCTGGTTTTCATTGTTTCCTCCCCCGGGGTGACGCAGGCGCCCCTCGCCTCTTCTGGATGACGCTTCGCCGAAACAGCTTCGCCTACCGCTGAAGCTCCCATCGTTGATCATCATTCAATATATATACTATTTCGTATCTTCAATGCAACGTAGTTATAGGGATCCAGCACTAGACTGTCGTCGGGGATATCCGCGCCCGCGCATTGCCGCTGGTTCCTCAGGCCTATAAGAATTCATCGCGTATGACCGATGAAGCTGGCAAAGACCCAAACTTGGCCGGTCAGGTCGCATTTAACTTATTCTAACAAGACCTTAACGTGCCCTAGAGATTTAAGCTCGATCAAAGTCAGAGTTCCTTTTCCCATGACGTTTCCGAAGAGCCGGGAGACCTTCTCTCTCGCTGCCCCTCATTTCAGTCTTGCCCTTGCCGCGGTATGCCTGGCGTTGTCCGTGGGCGGAGCCTTGGCGCAGCAATCCCAAAACGTTGCGCCGCGTACGGGCAGCGCATCGATCAACGAGGTCGAGGCCAAGCGCAAAGCCTTGTTCGGCCGGATGATGGCTGCACCCGACGATCTCGACACCGCCTTCGAATATGCAGCGCTGTCCTCCGAAGCCGGCGATCTGGAAGGGGCGATCTCGACGCTCGAACGCATGCTGATCTACGCGCCCGGCCTGCCCCGGCTGCAGCTGGAGCTCGGCGTTCTCTACTATCGCCTCGGCGCCTACGAGACCGCGCGCCAGTATTTTGATGGGGCGAAGTCCGCAGGCGACATGCCGCCGGAGGTCTCCGCCAAGGTCGATCAGTATCTTTCGGCCATCGACCAGCGCGGCGCCCCCTCGCAGTTCTCCGGCATGATCAGGACCGGCATCCGCTATCAGAGCAATGCCAATGCGGGCCCGGGCAATTCGACGGTGACGCTGAACGGCCTGTCCTACACGCTGGACGGCTTGAGCGTCGCAGGCGAGGACTTCAACGGCTTCGTCAATGGCGAGCTGCGCTATCGCCATGACACCGATATCCAGGGACTATCGCTGGAGGCGGGCCTGTCCGGCTATGCCGCCGGCTACCGCGACCGCAACACACTGAACACGGCAGCGGTCGAGGCCTATGCCGGCCCGGTCTTCGATCTCGGACGTTTCGGGCTCGACGACCGGACACTCTCCGTCCTCCTGACCACCAGCGGCGTGCTGATCGAGGGCGACCGGTATATGGCATCCGCCGGGGTCTCGACGACGATCGACTGGCAGGTGACACCGGTCGACACTCTCTCTGGCAGCCTGCAATACCGCTACGAGGATTTTTCCAACACCAAATCCCGCCGGACCGCAAACCTGCAGAGCGGCCATCGGTTCGACGGCCAGTTTTCCTGGTCGCACAATCTCACACAAGACCTAAGCCTGACGGGACGCATTCTTGCGACCCGGCGCGACGCGGAGGTGGGTTACCTGTCCTCCAGCGAACTGGGCGGAGCGATCTCCGGCACCTATCGCTATGCCGCCCTTATCGGCGAAGGGCCAGCCTGGATCACCGGGGTGGAAGCGGCCGTGGCCGGACGCGGCTATGACGATCCCGACAGCATGATCAATTCGGCGGAGCGCCAGCGCGACACCGACTTCAGCCTCAACCTGCGCCAGATCATGCCGTTCAGCGAGCGCGTGGCCCTCGTCGCAGAGGCCGGCTACCGCAAAGTCTGGTCGAACTATGACATCAAGAGCTTCGACAATATCTCGCTGTCGATCGGCATCCAGTCCGCGTTCTAGGAGCATCACGATGAAGCCAAACACCCGTCATGCCCTGCTCGCCGCATCCGCGGCACTTTTCGTCATCATAGCGCATCCCGTCAGCGCGGAGACCGATGTCGCCGGCGTCACCGCGGCGGTCAATCCTGAAGCAAGCGCCATCGACCGCGCAGGCAAGGCGCGGCTGATCTCGCTCGGCGACCCCGTGGTCCGCAATCACCGCATCGAAACGAGCGGTGCCGGCCTCGTGCAGATCCTGCTCGCCGACGGCACCTCGTTTACGGTCGGTCCGAACTCCTCCGTGGTGATCGACAGCTTCGTCTATGATCCGGAGAAGAACACGGCCTCGCTGGCGGCGACGATGAGCAAGGGGGCGCTGCGCTTCATCGGCGGCAAGGCATCGAAGGCGAGCGGCAATGTGACGATCAAGACACCGATCGGCACGGCCGGCATTCGCGGCGCGGTGGTCGATATCAACCTCAGCGGCCAGACGCCCGACGGCCAGCCCCTACCACCGCACATGACGCTGGTTTATGGCAAGGAAGTGCAGCTCACCGGCAATGGCGCGCCGCAGCGGCTGTTCAAACAGGGCTTTTCCATCGTTGCCGGCGACGGCCAGCCGCGCGTCCAGCGCACCCCGCCGCAATGGGTGAGCGGGCTGCAGCAGGTGCTCGCCGGCCGGCCTGGCCAGAGCGGAGGCGCGAGCAATGCGCCGACGGAGCAGACAGTGGCCAGCAGCACGGTTGCCCAGAGCAATTCCGCCCAGTTGCCTTCGGATAACGCCATACCCGTGCCGACGCCGCGCCCGATCGTGACAACACCGGTCGAAGAGGTGGCAAGTGCGTCGCAGCGGGATGTGGGGACGAGGCCGCAGGTGCCGGTCAGCAACGATAATGGCAACGGCGGCGCCGACACCGAGATCGCCGTTTCCGTGCTTTCGCCGACAGGCGGTGACGGTGGCGGCTCCAGTGGGCTAAGGCTTACTGCATCACGCGGGACACTCACCCGCAACGCCGACGGGACACTGAGCGGGACCGACGGTGACAGCAACCGCTTCACCCTGCCGGCGCTGAGCTCTACCAGCGTCTTCACCGAGCGCAACGTTTCGGCCGCGGTCAACGGCACAGCCGTGAGCGGTACGGCTTATACCGGAAGCGGTGGTTTCTTCACCTACATGCTGACGGCCGGCAACGACGATCCCAAGGCCTTTTATGTCATCGGCGGCACGCCTGCCGATGCACGGGAAACACTCTCGACCGGGGAAATCCTGTCGTATGTGCTGGAACCCGATCTGCTTGCTGCGCTGACGAATGGCAGTGGCACAACGATCCCGTTCACCGGTAGTTTCGACGCGGACAGTGACGCAGCCGTGGTGAGCGATCTCCTCGTGAGCGGGGTCAACGGCGGCGGCTCTGTTGTAGGACGCGCCCTCCAGGCCTCGCTCGTCATCAGCGGCACTGGCGCCGGCCAGAAGAGTGCCATCAATATCTTCAGCGGCAGCGTCGAGTCCTTGTCCGGTGGAGGCTATGGCCTCGTCGCCTCGACGGCGGGATCGATCCGCACCGATGCAATCGAGCTCGCCGAGAACAGCCAGGGTCAGGCCGGGAGTATTGGCTCGACCGCCGGGAAGGATCACTTCCTCGGTTCAAACGGCGAGTATCTGGTGATCGGGTCGGGATCGATCGGCGCAACAGAATTCGGCGATCCTGCTCCCGCTTTTCAGGGCTACGAGCAGGTACATGTTGCGAGCCGTGACGACACGGCAACTGTTTCAGGCAGTCGCACATTCAGCGGGAATGTTGACGGCTTCTCCTCCGCCGTGATCCGGCAGTGGGGCAGCAACAATCTGACGCGCGGCAGCTTCAGCCTCAACTTCGACAATGCTGCGGGCACATTCACCGGGGGCATCAGCACGGGCGGCGGAAGCTACTTCGCCGAATTCTACGGAGAAGCCGACCGATCCTATTTGTCCGACCAAGTGATTGCCGGAACCAATTCAAAGGACGGCGCCTATATGGTGTCGTCTGCCGTGGTGCCGGCGAAGATCTTCAACAACAGTACCAGCTCCACAATCTGCAATGCCTGTGAATTCATGACCTGGGGCTGGTGGGGTCGCAATGTCTATGGCGAAGTCAACTACACGGTTCATCTCGGCAACTGGATCATCGGCAAGCAGCCGGAGAACAGCGCCCTGCCGACCTCGGGGACCGCAACCTACAACGGCAATGCGGTCGGCACCGTTCTCAACGACGGTGCTCAATATATCGCCACGGGGACGATGACCTCGACGATGAATTTCGGCACGCGGTCCGGGACGGTTTCCGTTTCCAACTATGACAGCAAGAGTTTCAGCGCCGGGGTGAACTTCGGCAGCGGCGCGGCGACTTTCAGCGGCAACGTGACGAGCGGCGTCGCCTCGGGCACAGTCACCGGCGCTTTCGCCGCCAACGGCACCGACCCGGTCCAGGGCATCATGGGCAACTTCACGGTAACGGACGGGAGTTGGGGATCGACCGGGATCTTCGCGGGCAGCACGACAGGCGTCGTTCCGTGACGAAGGCAGCCGGCGGCCCGCGCCCCGAACAGAGACAAGGACGGCCGACATTGCGCCGCCTGTCTTCCTCGCAGCGCCGCAAGCTCGGCGTTGTGCTGATCGGCCTGGCTGCACTCGTGGCGGTCATTGTCGGCCATGCCGCTTTCTCCTCCCAGGCCTTTCGGCTCACGGCGCTGGTCTTCGACACCTATCAGGTGATGAAACCGCGTGACGCGACCGATCCGCCGGTCGCGGTCATCGATATCGACGAAGTGTCGATCAGCAAGCTCGGACAATGGCCCTGGTCACGCGGTACGGTGGCCGAGATGGTGACCAAGGCAAGCGGTCTTGGCGCGGCAGTCATCGGCTTCGACATCGTGTTTTCCGAACCGGATCGAACGGCGCCGGTGCGGCTCGTCGAAGCGATGCGGCGCCAGGGGATCGCCATCGACATCGGCGCCGATCTGCCTGACCCGGACGCCCAGCTGGCCGACGCCGTCGCCTTAAATGCCGTGGCGCTCGGGATCGCGCTCAGCAACGAGACCACCGTGCCGGCACCGGAGCCGAAGGCAGGGTTTTCGTTTCTGGGACCCGACCCTCGGGCGCGGCTCACGCCCTATTCAGGCGCCTTGTCGAACCTTTCCGCGCTGACCGAACGCGCGACCGCAATGGGCTATTTCTCCTTCCCGCCGACGCCTGACAACATCATCCGCACCTTTCCGCTCGTCTCCATGAGCGGCGACCTGCTCTACCCGGCGCTTTCGATCGAGGTGCTGAGGATCGCACAACAAGAAGGCTCCTTCGTGCTGCGCTCGGCCGGAAGCGAAGAGGGCTCGGCCTTCACCGACCTCAGGGTCGGGACGCTCGACGTGCCGCTCTCGGCCGACGGCGAGATCTGGATCTACTATTCCGGCCTGCCGAATATGCCGGTGATATCGGCCGCCGATCTCTTCGATCCGGAGAAGGCTGAAACATTGGCAGGGCTGATCCAGGGACGCATCATGCTGGTCGGCACCAGTGCCGTCGGACTGCGCGATATCGTGGCCACACCGGTCGATCCGGCCATGCCCGGCGTCAAGGTGCATGCCGAGATCATCGACCAGATCGCCAGCGGGGTATTCCTTCAGCGGCCCGACTGGATCATCGGGGCAGAACGGGCAGCAGCTATTATCGGCGGCCTGATCCTGCTGACGGTCCTCGCAACAGCCGCCCCTGCACTTTCTTTGGCGACAGGCACGGTTCTGGCCGGGCTTGTCGCTGGCGGATCCTGGCTTGCCTTTTCCCGGGCGCTGACGCTTTTCGACCCGCTGATGCCCATGGCGGCCCTCGGAGCAGTCCTGCTGACCGCCCTGCCCCTCCTCCTGATGCTCACCCATCGGGAGAAACGCTTCGTGCGTGAGAGCTTCGGGCGCTACCTCTCTCCGACCCTGGTCGAACGCCTCTCCGAAAACCCGGCGGGGCTGACGCTTGGCGGCGAGGATCGCGAGCTCACCATCCTGTTCTCCGACATCAGGGGCTTTACCAGTCTCTCCGAAACGATGACGCCGACCGAGCTCACCGGGCTGCTCAACAACTTCCTGACGCCGATGACCGACGTGCTTTTAGAGCGCGAGGCCACGATCGACAAATATATCGGCGATGCGATCATGGCCTTCTGGAACGCGCCGCTCGACATTGCCGAACATCCGCAGAAAGCGTGCCTCGCGGCGCTCGACATGGTCGCAGCCCTCGACCGGCTCAACCGCGAGAGCGGCATGAACCTGAAGATCGGTATTGGCCTCAACACCGGCATGGCCTGTGTCGGCAATCTCGGCTCCGACCAACGCTTCAGCTATTCCTGCCTCGGTGACAGCGTCAATCTCGCCTCGCGCGTCGAAGGGATGACCAAGCTTTACGATATCTCGATCCTGGTCACCGAGGAGGTACGGGCTGGCACGACCAGTCTCGTTTTTGCGGAAGTGGACCGGGTGCGCGTGGTCGGGCGGCAGGCGCCGGTGACGCTTCATGCGCTGATTGGGGTTGCGAACGCGACGAGTTCGGATCTGGCTGATCTGCTGCAAGTCCATGCGGCATTCATCGCTGCCTGGCAGGCGGGCGATCTCGGAATTGCACGCAACCTCCTGAAAGACCTTCTGGCACTGCCGCGGAACCCGCTCTCCGGCACGCACAGGCTCTACAGTGAACGGCTCGCCATGCTGCCGGAAACTGCTCCGGCAGACTGGGACGGCGTGTTTACCGCGAGCAGCAAATAGCCCTCGAACTGCTACTCGTGCAGCGACTGGACAACCCGGTTGGCGATGGTCAGGCGTTCGGCGAGCGTGGTGGCACAGAGGCGGTGGACGAGAAGCGCCAGCTCGGGATCGGCCTGCTCGAGATAACGCAGCTGGCGCCGGGCCAGGCGATAGACGGTCGAGGGCACTTCCGCGACGACGTCAGCCGTGCGCGGGCCACCGCGATAGATGGCGATCTCGCCGAGCACGACGCCAGGCTTGACGGTTCTCAAACGCAGGCGCTTGCCGTTGGCGAGCACGGCCTCGACCTTGGCGCGGCCCGTCCAGAGTAGGAAGAGATCCTCTCCCGGTTCCCCCGCCCGGATGAAACGATCACCCGTCTGCAGGCGGATTTCCTCCATCGAGGCGACCAGGTCCTTGAGCCTTGCACTCGGGCCAATGGTCTGGGCGAAATAATCCTCGATATCCTGCCAGGTCTCTTCGCGACTGATGGCGGCGATCAGCCGTTCCTCACAGCGCTCCAGGGCATGGTCGAGATCACGCTCGCGGCCGACAGAAGGGTCGGAGACGAAATCGATGCCGTTTCTGGCGAGGGCCTGCTCGATCTCGGGCGAGAGGCTGCTGAAGACGAGCTCGATCTCGCTGCCGGCCAAGAGGTTGCGGATCTTGACAAAGGTGGCGGCAGCGGCCGCATCCATGCCGCTCACGCGGCGGAAATCGATGACGACAAAGCGCAGCGACAGGCGGCTGCGATCCTGCTGTCGGCGCCGGATCGCCTCGATGATCTGTTCTGCCGTTCCGAAGAACAGAAATTCCTGCAATTCCAGCACCTGGACCTGTTCGCCCTCCAGCTCGATCAGGCTGTTTTCTGCCGGCGGGCGGTCGATGCTGCTCTTGCGTTCGCGCAGCGAGGCGTTGACGCGGATAACCGAGAGACGGGCATAATTGTAAACGAAGCTGGCGATGGAGAGCGCGAGGCCGAGGGCCATGCCGCCCATGAAACCGAAGGCGGCCATGCCGAGGGGAATGGCGAGGACGACCAGCCACTCCATGCGCGGCAGTTGCGTGCGTGTGCGCCAGAGCCAGTCCTGGATCAGTTCAATGCCGAGCGCGATCATCAGACCGGCGGCCACGAAAGTCGGCATGGCGCCGGCCAGTTCGCCGGCAAAGGGCAGCATCAGCGCCAGCATGAGGGCAGTCGCGATACCGACGGAACGGGCCTTAGCCCCCATGCGGTTTGCCAGCAGCGTCATGGACAGACCGGTAAAGCCGGGCGCACCACCGAAGCCGCCAGCCACGATATTGGCGATGCCGGTCGTGCGCAGTTCGGCATCGGCATCGATTTCCTGGCGGGTCGCGACCTCCAGGCCACTGGTGTTGAGCAGCAGCCCGACCATGCCGAGCAGCGCCACCGAGATGATCGCCGGCAGGGCATGGAGGACCACCGACCAATCGGCAGAGGCGACGACTTCGACGGGGTTCGGGAGGGCAAAACCCTGATCCGCAGACATGGCCGGCAACCACTGCATTGCCCTTGCCTGCTCGCTTTCGACACCGATCACCGCCAGCATGCCATAAAAAAGGAGACCGCCGCCAATGAGGATGAGCGGCATGGTCAATGGGCTCGTCGAGCGCCTGATGGCAAAGACCATGACAATCGAAAAGACAACGGCGACATAGAGATTGGCGATCGCCTGCTGCCCCTCGGGGCGGACCAGGAGATCGACGAGGTTGCGGTCGCCGATGATCATCATCACGGCGCCCTGGATGAGCAGCCAGCCGGAGCCGGCGAGGAAACCGGCGACAACCGGATAGGGCATGAAGCGCACCAGCCGGCCGAACCGGCCAAGGCCGAAAAGCCAGAAAACCGTACCGGTGACCACGGCGCTCGATCCGAGGATGGCAAAGGCAGTGGCGACCTTGACCTCCTCGGGGGCCAGTTCGAGCTGCAGGGTGGCGGCGGCAATCGCGGTCGCAAGGATAGCGATGCTTGCCTCCTGCACCTGTCCGATGCTCGAGGGATAGCGGCTGCGCAAGGCAATCCACAGAGCCATGACGATGCTGGAGAGCAGGATGACGCCGACGCCCATGGAAAAGCCCGCCGCCAGCGGCCCGGCAAAGATCAGCGCGGCAAAGGCGATGCTGGTGCCGAGGCCATCGATGCCGGCGATCAGTGCGAACAACACGGGAGCGACATGGCGTCTCGCCGCGCTTGGAACCGGATAGCGCCATGCCCGCTGTCGTGAGACGACATCGACCGCAGCCTTGCGATCCGGGGCTGGCGCTGGATTGTGGATGTTCACGGCTTTTCCTGCTGATGAAAAGGCATTCGCCGCCGGGATATCAGCGGGCTCATCGACTGGTAGACGGCGCTGGCGTGACGGGCAACGCGACCATCCGGATCGGCCCAAACTTGGCCGGATCGGGTGTAGAAAAAGGCTTCAGTGGAAGGAGACAACCCGTCGCCTTCAACGGGTCAACGCCTCAGGGGAGAAGCGACGGCTATTTGCGCTTTGCCTGCAAAACGGCAGTACCCAGACGCTCGACGGCGCGACGCAGGTTCTCGTTTTCGATGCCGTCCATCATCGCTTCCAGCCGGCGGGCCTTCTCACCTTCAAGCTTGCGGATACGGGGTCTGGTGGTCGCCACCGAAACCGGTTTCTGGACGATGCGTACCTGGCCGATTGCGGGATAGCCGAAGAAGCCGTTGATGCGGGCGATCAGCTCGCCCTGGGCATGGGAGAGAAAGAGCGCACGCGCGCCCTCGCAGGCAACCGTGAGCACGCCCGGACGGTGGCCGCCATCCTCAGGCAGATCGGAGCGGCGTGGCCAGGCGATCTTTTCAGGCCGGGTGCAATCGGCAAAACCTTCGCCGACAATGTCTTCCCAGGAGCCGAGCAGCGCCGTGTTGATGCCCGCACGCCTTGCCAGCACCGGGTCGACGATGCCATTGGCAATCTCGGAAATCTGGTTTGCGCCCTTGAACGTGGCCATGGCCTCTGGGGATCCTTAAAATCCGCCCTTGAATGGGCGACTGCTTTGGCCAGATATAGGCCATCCTCCCCTCTCTTCGCAAATGACCGGCGTGACACTCCCCAGCAAAGCACCGACAAGACCGACGGCCGCCACGCTTCTTGCCTGGTATGACCGGCATCATCGCGAGCTTCCCTGGCGCATCTCGCCCGCAGCGGCGAAGCGCGGAGTAAGACCCGATCCCTATCACATCTGGATGTCAGAGGTGATGCTGCAGCAGACGACGGTTGCGGCGGTGAAGGCCTACTTTGCCAAGTTCGTCAGCCGTTGGCCGACGGTGAAAGATCTTGCGGAGGCGCCGAACGAGGATGTCATGGCCGCCTGGGCAGGGCTTGGCTATTACGCCCGCGCACGCAATCTGAAGAAATGCGCGGAGGCGGTGGCATTAGAGCATGGCGGCGTGTTTCCCGATACCGAAGAGGGGTTGCGCGCACTTCCGGGCATTGGCGACTATACCTCGGCGGCAGTTGCGGCGATCGCTTTCAACCGGCCATCCGCCGTCATGGACGGCAATGTCGAGCGCGTGATCTCGCGGCTCTTTGCCATCGAGGCGCCGCTTCCGGGATCCAAGCCGCAGATGAAGGCGAAGGTGGCGGAACTGACGCCGACCGACCGGCCCGGGGACTTTGCCCAGGCGATGATGGATCTGGGGGCCACGATCTGCACGCCGAAGCGTCCGGCCTGCGCGCTCTGTCCGTTCAACGATGCTTGCGTCGCGCTCGCGACCGACGAGCCGGAGCGTTTTCCGGTGAAGGCGGCAAAGAAGGCGAAACCGCTGCGCCTCGGCGCTGCCTTCATCGCGGTCGATCGCGAAGGACAGATCCTCCTGCGCAAGCGCATCGACAGCGGGCTTCTCGGCGGCATGACGGAAGTGCCGACGACCGAGTGGACCTCGCGACAGGACAGCGAGACGGGGATCGAGGGTGCCCCCTTCCCCGCCGACTGGCAGGCGGCGGGCGCGATCTCCCATGTCTTCACCCATTTCGAGCTCAGGCTTTCGGTATTCCGCGTCGGGCCGATCGACCGCCCCCCCGTCAATCACGGTTTCTGGGTGCCGGTCACCGAACTTGATGGTCAAGCGCTGCCGACTGTCATGAAGAAAGCAATTGCAGCGGCTATTCCAACCGCCTTTCCAACACTCAAAGGTTAAGACATGACCGAAATCCGCCATATCGTCTTCGACATCGGCAAGGTGCTGATCCATTACGATCCCAACCTGCCTTATCAGCGGATCATCCCGGACGCCGACGAGCGGGCGGAGTTCTTCGCAACGGTCTGCACGCATGACTGGAATATCGAGCAGGACCGCGGCCGCAGCTGGGCCGATGCCGAAGCGCTGCTGATCTCAGAGTTTCCCGAGAAGGAAGCGCATATCCGCGCTTTCCGCAAACACTGGGCCGAGATGGTGCCGCATGCCTATGAGGACAGCGTTTCCATCATGACCGGTCTGATCGATTCGGGCCGCGACGTGACCATGCTCACCAACTTCGCCGCCGATACCTTTTCCGAAGCGCGCAAGATGTATCCCTTCCTCAACCTGCCGCGCGGCGTGACGGTCTCAGGCGAAGTGGGCCTGATCAAACCTGATGTGGCGATCTATGAGCGGCATGCGAAGGATTTTGGGCTTTCGCCAGAGCACTCCGTCTTCATCGACGACAGTCTAGCGAATGTCGAAGGCGCGCGGGCTGCCGGCTGGCAGGCTTTGCATTTTACGGGTGCGGAAAAACTTAAGGCGGATCTGCAGGCGCTGAGCGTCTCTGCCTGATCAAGAAAAATGCTCTTGAGCGCATATGCATTGAAGAGCATATTGAGCCATGAGTTGGCCCGTTCTTCTGCATCCGGATTTCGAGCCGGAGTTTCAGGCCCTGCCGGAAGCGGTGCGGGATGAAATCTTCGTCTCGCTGCCGATGATGAAAACCTACGGGCCGACGCTTGGCAGGCCCTGGGTGGACACGCTCAAAGGGTCGCGCTTCGCCAATATGAAGGAGCTGCGGTTTCGAGCGGCCGATGGTGTCTGGCGACTCGCCTTTGCCTTTGATCCGAAGCGGCAGGCGATCCTGCTGGTCGCAGCCGACAAATCCGGCGTGAGCGAGCAGCGGTTCTACAAGGTGCTGATCGACAAGGCCGACAGACGCTTTGCCGCGCACTTAAAAACTGTCGAGGGTGAATGATCATGGTACGTGCCTTGGACGATCTGCTGGCGGAACTGCCGAGCGAAAAGCGGAAGGACCTCGAAGCGCGCGGTCAGGCTCGGCTTGAGGACTATCGGACCCTGCAGGAACTGCGCAAATCCCGGGATCTGACGCAGGAGAAGCTTGCCGCCCTGCTCGGCATCAATCAGGAGAACGTCTCGCGCCTCGAACGGCGCAACGATCTGCTGTTGTCGACGCTGAGAGACTATGTGGAGGCTATGGGAGGAGATCTGGAAATCGTCGCTCGCTTTCCGGATAGGGAACCCGTGCGGCTGAGTGGCCTTCTCCAGGATACGGAGACGGAACGCCCATCGAAGGAATAAGGCGCTGGCGCGGGTGGAGTTGGCGGACCCCTGCCCGCGCCAGATCGATCCCTTGAGATCGAATGCAGCCCGATTAAAGGCTTCGACTTGCTCGAAGCTGATCACAAGAATGTGAAGTTATTCTAACTTATATTAAAATCGGATCGGCGCGATTTAGGGGCCGATCCGATGTTTTTACTCCAGGCCGCCCATGCGGCTGCGGATGATCGAGCGCAGGTCGTCGATCGGCTTCAGGGCGCCCTTTTCTTCGACATGCCAGAAGGTCCAGCCATTGCAGGCATCGAGCCCTTGCACCTTGGCACCAACGCGGTGGATCGAGCCCGCCTCGCCATTTGCCGTCAACGTGCCATCGGCACGGATGATGGCGGAATGGCGGCGCTTGGCATCGGTCAGGACCTGGCCGGGCTTCACGAGGCCGGCCTCCAGCAGCACGTTGAAGGCGACGCGGGGTTCGGCCTTCTTGCCGGTCAGGACAGTCAGTTCGACCTTGCCCAAAGGCTCGACGGCGGCAATGCGGGCCGAGGCCGCATCGATGTAATCCTGCTCGCGCTCGATGCCGACGAAATGGCGACCGAGACGCTTGGCGACCGCACCCGTGGTGCCAGAGCCGAAGAAGGGATCGAGCACGATGTCGCCCGGCTTGGTGGAGGCCATGATGACGCGGGCGAGAAGCGCTTCCGGCTTCTGGGTCGGATGGACCTTCTTGCCGTCATCGCCCTTCAGCCGTTCGCCGCCCGAGCAGATCGGGAAGAGCCAGTCGGAGCGCATCTGCACGTCATCGTTCGAGGCCTTTAGGGCATCGTAATTGAAGGTATAACCCTTGGCCTTCGGATCGGGCGAGGCCCAGATCATGGTCTCATGGGCGTTCTGGAAGCGACGACCCTTGAAGTTCGGCATCGGGTTGGTCTTGCGCCAGACGATGTCGTTGAGGATCCAGAAATTCAGGTCCTGAAGCGTCGCGCCGACGCGGAAAATGTTGTGATAGGAGCCGATGACCCAGATCGTGCCTGTCGGCTTCAGCACGCGGCGGCAGGCCAAGAGCCAGGCGCGGGTGAAGGCATCATAGGCTTCGAACGAGGCGAACTGGTCCCATTCGTCGTCGCAGGCATCGACGAGCGACTGGTCGGGACGATGCAGGGCACCGCCGAGCTGCAGGTTATACGGCGGATCGGCGAAGATAACGTCGACGGATTTGTCGGGAAGGGCTTCGAGAGCGGAGACGCAATCGCCCTTGATGATGCTGTCGACCCAGGCAAGCGGGTCGGACGAACGGCGGAGTTCGGCAATCGGAAATACAGAAGCCATCGGTTACTCACTCTTACGCTGACGCAGCACGGGAACACGAGGCTTATGGTTACCGAACTTGGTTACCGAAGGGTGAAGAGGGTTGAGAATTTGTGCGGGGATGGGATGCTCCATCTTCTCCCCAGTGGGGAAAAAGATGTCGGAATGACAGATGAAGGGTCGCGAAGCTTCTTGTTTTCCTTGGCAATACCCCTCACCGCCCCGAATCCCAGGCCTTCACCACCGCTTTCTTCGCCTGCGCTCGCCAGACACGCGTCAGGTTTTCGCGCGCCCATTCGAGGTCGAGCCGGTCCGGACGGGCGAGCACCAGCCGATGGGGTCGGTGATGATCAGTGGTGAAAAAGGTGTCGGGCTCCATCTCGATCAGGTGGTCGCGCTCCTCGAAAGGGACCTTAAAGACCGGACAGTCATGGGTCGGGTTCCAGAACAGCATGGCCTTGCCGTTGACCTTGAAGGACACGGCATTCCAGGAGGTGGTTTCCTCCGTGGTCGGCAGGGCAAGGATGATCTGGCGGAGCATGTCGAGGGTGATCATGGCTATTTCACCTTCCACTCAGAACGCTTTCGGCAGACCTGCCTGTTTGAGCGTTTCGTTGGCTGTATGGCGGGACTTCACACCGTGATCGACGGTGAAGTGGCGATTGGTGATGGGGCTATACAAATCTCGTGATCGCCCTTTCCCGGCCGCACGAAGGTGCAGCCCGCTGCGGACAAGCGCTCCTTCAACTCGCGGAGATAGCTTGCCATATCCGCGTCAAAAGCTCGGGTTCGGCACCTTGCCGATCTGTTCGGCAACAATGTGTACAGGAATTTCCGGCAGATCCGAGCCGACCCCGTTCAGCTCCAATAGATCTGCGACAGCCGCCATGACCTTCGGTTGAAGCTTTTCCATGCTCTCCGACTCAACCGCAAGACCTTCGATATCATGGCTTGTGGCCACCCAGACCTCAGCCTCGTCGTCCCAGGTCGCGCGCACGATGATTGACCGCATGTTCATTGTGTTCACTCCCAAGGCAACAGCATTGATCAGCGGAGCCAATATACTCTGTGCTGTGACATAGACGAAGCCCTCATTTTTCGCAGGAGTGGTAGACACTCACCTTCACACCCAGATAGTCGCCATCCGCGACATGATCGCAAAGGCCCGCCCATTCGCAGCCCGAACAGGCCGCGCGGATCTCGCCGGTGGCGAAGGTTTTCCGGAGGCGGGCGATGAGTGCGGCTGATGGCGTGAGGCGGGCGCCCGGCGGCAGCGGGCTGCCGATCAGGCGGGCGATGGCGTCTGCTGCCACCCGGTCCCGCTCGATGACGCCTGGCCCATGGCAATGAGCCTCCGGATCTGCGGTCAGCGGGCCGCAGATATCGTCCGGCCCCGCCACCAGCTCGATCTCCTCGCCTTCGGAAAGACGCGTGGCGATTGCCTCGTAATTCTCGACGAAGGCGGGCGAATAGCCCCTGCCGACATAGGTCAGCACGCAGAGCAGGTGGTGGGCGCGGAGCCGGACGGTCATGCGTGTTTCAGTCTGTTGTCAGGCGCTCAGAGGTCGAGCCTGCTCGTCTGGCGGCGGGCCAGCGCCAGCAGCAGAGCAGCAGCGAGCGCGGATTTCAGGACGGCACCGAGGATGAAGGGTGTGACGCCGAGGCTCAAGCCCTTTTCGGCACCGATCAGATAGCCAAGCCAGGCGCCGCCGATGCACAAGCACAGGATGTTGGCGGAGAGATGGGCGATGAAGCTCTTGACCACGTGGCTGCCCGTCCAGCCCTTTTCGGCGAGGTAGCCTGCGAGCGCTGCGATGATCGGGAAGGCTGCGAGATAGCCGGCCGTCGGGCCGACAAAGGGCGCAAGACCGCCGCTGCCATTGGCCAGCACCGGCAGGCCCATCAGCGCTTCCCCCAACCACGCAAGCACGGTCAGTGCGCCGAGACGCCAGCCATAGAGCACACCGATCATGGTGAGCGCAAAGGTCTGCATGGTGATCGGCACCGGCACCATGGGCACAGAGATCTGCGAGGCAAGCGCCAGCACGCCCGTGCCGAAGAGGAGAAGGGAGGCCTGCATGGGAAGCGAACGGCCCGATATGCCGAGCGGATCGAAACCGCGAGTAGCGGGCGCGAGAATGGTCGTCATGGGCAAACTCCATTTTATAGATAATTTGAAGTGACGAAGAATCTTTTATCTATGGAATCGGCGGATGCCAAGGTGTTGGGTTGAGGAATCTTGGGCAAGATTGCTAAACTAGGGATTGGATTTGGTGATCGCGGCACGATCTGGTGGCAGTTAGTCCCTTTTATCTATAATTTTATACTGAGGGATGGCACCTTGCCCCTCACCCCTCCCCTCTTCCCGGAGGCGGGGAGAGGGTGGCACGCGTGGTCGGCGCTTCGGCCTTCTCCCCGCATGCGGGGAGAAGGTTCCGGCAGGCGGATGAGGGGCTGAGCGCGCAAACCCTCCCCCTGAGGTGCCTGCGCCAGCAGGCCTCGAAGGGCGAGACCATGGAGGAGCCCCTCGTCCTTCGAGGGGAGCATTCGCTCCCGCCTCAGGACGAGGGCTGGTCAATGATAGACGCCGCCAACACCCTCCCCTTGAGGGGGAGGGTCGGACCAAAGGTCCGGGGTGGGGTAACCCGACGTTTCCAGAAAACGAAGCCGATACGGCAGCGATCGAAGCAGGTGGAAGCTTGACATGTCAGCGAGGTCACCCCCACCCACCGCTTTGCGGCGCCCCCCTTAAGGGGAGGTGGGAGTTTAACCGACGATGGCAAAGCCTTCGGTTTCGGCGCGACCCGGCACAGGCATTGGCGCGCGGCCGATCCACTGGACGTGGCGCTCGAGAATGCGGACAGCCTCTGCAGGGTCGCCTGATTTCAGGGCTTCGAGGATGGCGCGGTGGTCGTGGTCGGTGCGGGCTTCCCAGGTGGCGCGCCAGGCGACGAAGAGGAAGCGGGCGGAGACGGCGTGGAGATCGTCGATCACGGACAGCAGTCGCGGCATGCCGCAGGTCGAGACGATCAGACGATGGAAGCGGCGGTTGGCCTCCTCCCAGCTGCGCACATCCTTGGCGTCGTCCGCGTCAGCTGCGGCCTGTTCGGCGGCGGCCAGCACCTCCGGCGTGAGGTTCGGGGCGGCGTGGCGGAGCGCCAGGACCTCAAGGGCGGCGCGCATCTCGGCCACTTCGCGCACCTGTTTCAGGTCGAAACTTGCGACCCGCACGCCCCGACGGGGCAGCGAGACGACCAAGCCCTGCGCCTCCAGCCGGCGGAAGGCTTCGCGCACGGGCACATGGCTTGCGCCGAATTCCTCGGCGATATGATCCTGCGCGAGACGCGATCCAGGCACCAGTTCGCCATGGATGATGCGCTCCGCCAGCGCGCGGCTGATGCGGCTCGCCACCGTGTCCTTCGAGGAATCGTCGCGCGTCTTGGGCATGGGTTCCTGCATAGTCAGCAGGTGGCGGCTTGTCGAGGGAGGCCGGTGTCGTGGCCCTTCAGTCGATGGCGACGACGTGCGAGCTGTGGCAATCACCTGTCCTCCTCTCACCCGTGCCGTGCGCGGCTGTCCTCCGGCGCCTCGGCACGATCCTCAAGACCGTAGTCGCGCAGCACTTGGGCGACGCGCAGGCGATAGGCGGCGAAGACACCGCTTCGTCCGGCGATCTGGGCAGCGCGGTGTTCTTCCGTTTCGCGCCAGCGGCGCACGGCCTCCTCGTCGCGCCAGAAGGACAGTGACAGGAGCTTTCCGCGGGTCGTCAGGCTTTCGAAACGCTCGACGGAGAGGAAGCCGTCGGTCGCTTCCAGCTGCTCTCGCAATTCGCCGGCGAGATCGAGATAGCGATGGCGCTCGCCGACGAAGGGCACCACCTCGAAGATGACGGCGATCATGGCTGAACCTTCGACGATGGCGAGCTGGAAACTTTCTTCAGGAAGAGGCGATCTTCCTCCAGGATGAAGCGGGCGTTCCTGGCGAATTCATAATTGGCCTTGCCGAGCGGATCGGCAGCAAGCCTTGCTCGGTAGGCTTCATAAGCTGCGAGGTTTTCGATGTTGTAGATGCCATAGGCCGTGCTCGCAGACCCCTCATGCGGAGCGAAATAGCCCACGAGGTCGGCGCCGCAGCGAGGGATCGCCTCGCCCCAGTTGCGGGCGTAAGTGGCGAAGTCGTCGCGACCAAAGGGGTCGATGCGGTAACGGATGATGCAGGTGATCATGTTGGCTCCTCGTGGTTTGCGAGGTGGGTTTGCCATGGCGACACAAGGCGATGCTTCGATCGGCATCGAAGTCTCGCAAGCATTGTGTATACTCGATAGTTCGACCGGGATCGAAGCATCGACTACACTGGACATGCGACTGCTACTGGCTCACGGAGACGAATATGGCGGAAGGACCTGATATCGCGCGCATCGCTTCGCTGATCGGCGATCCTGCCCGCTCCAACATGCTGTTGGCGCTGATCGGCGGCAAAGCGCTGACGGCAACGGAACTGGCAGGCGCTGCCGGCGTCACGCTGCAGACGGCAAGTTCACATCTGTCGAAGCTCGAAGAGGGTGGCCTGCTTGCCCAGCGTAAACAGGGGCGGCATCGCTATTTCGCGCTGGCGGATGATCAGGTGGGCGTGATGATCGAGAGCCTGATGAGTTTTTCGGCGACGCGCGGGCACCTGCGCCACCGCACCGGGCCGAAGGAGCCGGAACTGCGCAAGGCGCGGATCTGCTACGACCATCTGGCCGGCGATTTCGGCGTACGGATGCTGGACAGCTTGGTCACGCAAGGCGCGATCCGAGCTGAGGACGAGGCGCTGTCGCTGACGGCCGAGGGCGAGACCCTGCTCGCGGGTCAGGGTCTCGATATCGCCAGCCTCAGAGCCAAGCGGCGGCCGCTCTGTCGCGGATGCCTCGACTGGAGTGAACGGCGCACTCATCTCGCGGGCTCGCTCGGGGCGGCACTGCTCTCGCATTTCCTCGATCGTGGCCATGCAAGGCGGGTGGAGGAGAGCCGGATCATCCGGTTTTCACCCGAGGGCGAGCGGCGATTTCTGGCGATGTTTCCGGCAGCAGACTGAACGGACGCAGGTAGAAAAGGGAACAGAGCCAAGGCAGTTGCCCGTCGCGTGCAGGTAGCAGGTTAGACAATAGTGCCAGCGAGGTAAGACATTGACCAGCATTCCCAGCCTCGAGGAAATCCAGTCATTGGAAGAAGCCCTTCATCAGCCCGGCACGAGACGCTGCCGGCAAACTTTAGAAATCCTGCTCGCTGACGGCTTCATGGAAATTGGAGCGTCCGGGAGCGTCTACGACCGGACGACCATCATGGAACTGCTGGAGCGAGAGCCTGGAACCGGCGGAAACAATCTGGAGACAGCGAACTACGCATTGAAACCGATTTCCAGCGATGCTGTGCTGCTCACCTACGAGACCAAACGCTCTACAGCCAATGGTTCGTTGCAGTGTGTGCTGAGAAGCTCCATTTGGAAATATGACGGGTGCAAATGGCAAATGCTTTTTCATCAAGGGACAGTCAAACCTTGACGCGTAAGGCAACACAGTTCTCACCAACCTTTGTGCTCACCAGGTTTGGCGACCACTATCCTGCCGAGGGCGTGGGATACTTTGCGGCGCCTCGTTCTTAGGCTGCTTTCCCTGCGAAAGCATCGGCCACATCGCAAGTTCGTGCCGAGGATCGGCAGGTCAAGGCAATGACCGAGAGCCTGATGAACTTTTCCGCGAGGCGGTTTCTCCCGATGTTTCCGGCAGCAGACTGAACCGAGAACAAGCTGCGTACACCGGCGCTGGAGGGGGCATTACTGCCCCCTGCCCTCTTTGCTCAGATGTCTTCGATGAATTCGACTTCGCCACTGGCGATGTCATAGACGGCTGCCACAACACGGACCGCGCCAGAGGTCACCAGTTCGCTGACGATATGGCTTTCATCGGCGATGCGACGAGCGCCGGAGATCGCGTTGAGGCGGACCGTCTCGGCAACAAGCCCATCGCCCTTGTCCTTGGCGGAGAGCACGACGGGAAGGATCGGCTGAACCATCTTGCCGATCGAACCGCCGGGCACGGCACCCTTGGTGACTTCGTCGCAGGCGGCGGTGACGGCGCCACATTTGCTGTGACCCATGACGACGACCAGCGGCGACTTCAGATGTTCTGTTCCGTATTCGATCGTGCCAAGCGCACCGGTATCGAGCACGTTGCCGGCATTGCGGATGACGAAGAGTTCGCCGAGCGTCGAGCCGCCGAAGACCAGTTCAGGGCTGACGCGACTGTCCGAGCAGGTGAGGATCGTGGCCCAGGGCTGCTGGCCGCCGGCCAGTTCGCCGCGGATCGCCACAAGGTTGGAGGCGCAGGCTTCGGCATCCTCGACGAAACGCCTATTTCCCTGCTTCAGCCGCGCCAGCGCTTCTGCCGGCGTCGTCACCGATGAGCTGGAGGGCGCCGTGGCGGCGGCGCGCGCGGGCGCGCTGCCGATGAGGGCGGCCGTGGTCAGGCCGACGCCGGCGAGCTTGAAAAGGTTGCGACGGTTGAGACCTTGCGTTTCGCATTCCTGGCACATGCTGGATGTCCTGTTGATGATGGGGTGGCCGGACGGCCGAGGGCAAGCTCGCTCGCGGAACTCGGCGAAATTGTGATATGTTAATATTGTGTTCTATAATTAATTTTTGACCTCCTGCAGATTGCAGGGACCGCCTCGCTTTTGCATCCAGGGCGCGCTTGCCGAACAAACCGACCATACGGTATGTTTAAGCCGTCCCATTTCCGGAGCTCTGTCCATGAACCCCGTATTGACCGCCTATGGCGCACTCGCCGCCGCCATCGTGCTCGAAGTGATCGGCACCACCTTGCTGCAGAAGTCGGCGCAGTTCACCAAGCTTCTGCCGACGGCTGGCATGGTGATGTTCTATGTCGCCTCCTTCTACCTCTTGTCGCAAGCGCTGAAGGGCATGCCGCTCGGCATCGCCTATGCCATGTGGGGCGGGCTCGGCATCGTGCTGACGGCTCTGATCAGCGTGTTCTACCTCAAGCAGAGCCTGGACATGGCGGCGCTTGTGGGCATCGCCCTGATCGTTACCGGCGTCATCGTGATGAACACGCTGTCGAGCACGGTGTCGCACTGATGGCGGCCTCTCCCTCGCGCAGAGACAGAACGCTTTCCGCGCATCACCGCAAGAAACAGCCGGAGCAGGTGCGCCGGGCTTTGCTGGACTGTGCGGCGCAGATCGCTGCCGAACAGGGTGCGTCGGCGATCACCATCCAGGCAGTCGCCGAGCGCGCCGGGGTGACTAAGGGCGGACTGCTGCATCATTTCGACAGCAAGCAGGCGCTGCTGGCCGCCGTCTTTGAGGATCTTCTCGACAAGATGGATCAGGAAATCGACCGGACTCTGGCGGATGATCCCGCATCGCGGGGACGGTTCACGCGGGCCTATGTGCGCGCTTGCTTCTCGGACCGCCTGCTCGGCGACCGCAGCCTCTGGGGTGCGCTTTCGGTTGCGATCGTTTCGGAACCGGCGCTGCGCGCCCTGTGGTCGGCCTGGCTCGACGGGCGGATGGCGCGGCATGCCGAAACCGATGGCGATCAGCGGCTCGTTGCCGTGCGGCTTGCTGCCGACGGCGTGTGGCTCGCGGACATGATGGAGAAGGACGGCGGGCTCAAGCGCTACCCCCAGGATTTCGAGGTCGTGCTGCTTGCTATGGCTGAGGGTGGAAACTAGACGGCCCTGCGATCTTCAGCACGGCAGCCCTGCATGACGCGTGATTGTCCTCGCCCTCCCGATCGTGTAGGAAGCCGCCTTCTTCAGGACCACAGGACGGATATTTCCATGAGCGGCTTCGATCTCACCCTTTTCGATTGCGACGGCGTGCTCGTCGATTCCGAGATCATTGCGGCCAAGGTCGAATCGAAGCTTCTGACGGAGGCCGGTTATCCGATCTCGGTCGAGGAGATGGGCGAGCGCTTCGCCGGCATGACCTGGAAGAACATTCTCCTGTCGATCGAGAAGGAGATCGATATCCCGCTCTCGGCCAGCCTGATCGACAAATCGGAACAGCTGCTCGACCAGAGGCTTGCCCGCGAGGTGAAGGCGATCGAAGGCGTGCAATATGCGCTGGCGCGGCTCGCGGGTCCGCGCTGCATCTGCTCGAACTCGTCCTCGCATCGCCTCGACATGATGCTGACCAAGGTCGGCCTCAAGGAGTTCTTCGCCCCGCATATCTATTCGGCGAAGGATCTCGGTGCTGACAGGGTCAAGCCGAAGCCTGATATCTTCCTGCATGGTGCCAAGCAGTTCAATGTCAGCCCGTCCAAGTGCATCGTCATCGAGGATTCCGTTCACGGCGTGCATGCGGCGCGCGAAGCCGGCATGCGCGTCATCGGCTTTACCGGTGCGTCGCATACCTATCCTTCACATGCAGACCGGTTGACGGATGCCGGCGCGGAGACCGTGATTGCCCGCATGCAGGATCTGCCGGGCGTGATCGCCGCCATGGCCGAGTGGGAAGGCGCGTTCTAATTTTCTGACGATCGCCGGGCTCAGGTCCGGATGGTCAGTGCCTGGGGCAGGATTTCCGCGACGAAACCGCCCCGGATCGGCATTTCGCCGTCGATTTCGACGGGGAAACGCTTGGGATCGCGCGGCCGCACCTCGACGCGACGTCCTTTGTGAAAACTCAAGAGCGGATGGCCGACATGGCCGGCGGAATGCAGGCGTCCCAGTAAATTCAGAAGGCCGAGGATCTTTTCCTCGCGCATGACGGCGATGTCGAACAGGCCATCGGCGACATCGGCATCCGGCGTGATGTTCATGCCGCCGCCGAACCAGCCGCCATTGGCAATCGCCGCGATCGCCAGCAGACCCTGATGCACCTGCATGCCATCGATCAGCACTTCGAAATCATAGGGACGATAGCGCAGGATCGCGAGCGCCGCATGGACGAGGAACCGGACGGGACCGTTCAATATGCGTTTGCGCCCGGGCGCGTTCACAGCATCGACGATCTCGCCGGAGATGCCGACACTGGCGATGTTGGCGAAGTGGCGGCGCTGCTCGTGTCCGGATGCATCGCGGCTGACCAGCAGCCCGGCATCGATCCGGCGGACCGAGGCGTTTGTGATGTGCTCTGCGAGGGCTGCCGGATCGCTCGGGAGCTTGAAGTTGCGGATGAAATCGCAGCCCGTGCCGATCGGCAGAAAGGCGAGCGGCATCTCGGGGCGCGACGAGGTCAGCACACCATCGACGACATCGCTGATCGTGCCGTCACCACCTGCCACCACGATGACGTCATAAGGCCCCGCGGCAAGCTCGCGGGCGAGCCTGCGGGCATCCCCGCTGGAGCGGCTTTCATGGATTTCCAGATCCGGGAAACGATGGCGGAAGGCGGCAAGCAAGGGAGCCCATTGCTTCTGGCCGGCTCGGCCGCCCGCAATTGGGTTTCTCACGACAGCAATTTTCAACAAGGCCTCCCCGGGGACACCGCCTTGGTGCCCCACTCCCTCTCAATGCCAGCGCGTGCATCCCGAGGGGGCAGGCATGCTCCGCCATATGGATTGCACGCTAGCATCCGCCGAGCAGAGAGAGCAAGGCGAGGCACCGGCCCGGACCGATGCCTTGCACAACATGAGAAAGACGTGATCAGCCCCGCTGATGCCGGTGGGTGGAGGCAATGTGGCGATCGGTCAGACGGGCGTTGCCGAAGAGCTTTTCCCGCAGCGGCCCTTCGCGGTATTCGGTCTTGTAGAGACCTTTCTCCTGCAGGCGGGGTACGACCAGCTCGATGATGTCGTCAAAGCATTCCGGCACGACCGTGCGCGACAGGTTGAAGCCGTCGACGCCGGTGTCCTCGACCCAATCAACTAGCCAGTCGACCACTTGGTCGGCGGAGGCGACGAGCGGCGGCTGGCGGCTGCCGAGCACCATCTGCTCGATCAGCTTGCGCTTCGTCCATTGCGGTCCGGCCGCGCGGTCCATGGCCTTGATATTGGAGGTGATCGCCTGGCTCTTGCCCGTCTCGACCGGTTCGTCCATGTCGAACTTGTCGAAATCAATGCCCATCGAGGCGGCTGCATGGGTGAGCGCGGCCTCGGAGCTCACGTACTGGCGGTAGTCCTCGAACTTGTCGCGTGCCTCCTTTTCGGTGCGGCCGGTGACGATGGTGGCACCAAGGAAAACCTTGATGTCATCGCCATGCCGTCCCAAGCCCTCGGCACGCGCACGGATGTCGGTGACGATCTCGCGCACGCCTTCCTTCTTCTGACCGTTGACGAAGACACATTCGGCGTGGGTTGCGGCGAACTGTCGGCCACGCGGCGAGGACCCGGCCTGATAGAGCACCGGCGTTCGCTGCGGCGAGGGTTCGGAGAGGTGATAGGCATCGACCTTGTATTGGCGTCCATGATGATGGACGGGATGGACGCGCTGCGGATCGGCATAGACCTTTGCCGCCTTGTCAGCCACCACGGCGCCGTCCTCCCAGCTTCCTTCGAGGAGCTTGTAGATCACCTCCATGTATTCGTCGGCGAGATCGTAGCGATCATCATGGGCCATCTGGCCATCGAGGCCGATGGCGCGGGCCGCACTGTCGAGATAACCGGTCACGATGTTCCAACCGATGCGGCCACCGGTCAGATGATCGAGCGTTGCCATGCGGCGGGCAAAGAGGAAGGGCTGTTCGTAAGTGAGATTGGCCGTGACGCCGAAGCCGAGATGGCGGGTGGCCGCGGCCATGGCCGGAACCAGCATCATGGGGTCGTTGACCGGCACCTGCACGGCACCGCGGAGCGCCGGCGCCGGACTGCCGCTCAAAACGTCGTAAATGCCGACGACATCGGCGAGGAAGATACCATCGAACAGGCCCGCCTCCAGGCGTTTTGCATAATCGGTCCAGTAGGCGAGGCTCGTATATTCCATCGAGCGGTCGCGCGGGTGGCTCCAGAGTCCCTGCTGGATATGACCGACGCAATTCATGT
Organism: Rhizobium rosettiformans; assembly: GCF_016806065.1. Classification (NCBI taxonomy): domain Bacteria; kingdom Pseudomonadati; phylum Pseudomonadota; class Alphaproteobacteria; order Hyphomicrobiales; family Rhizobiaceae; genus Rhizobium; species Rhizobium rosettiformans. The sequence goes on along the minus strand of NZ_CP032405.1, from coordinate 2,587,231 downwards.
CGAAGGCGTTGAAACGGATTTCGCGTGCCATGCTCGTATTCGTCCCTCTCTTTTGTCGACAGGCGGCGACTTGTGGATGCGCCGTCATCTATCGTATGTTCCCGTCCACTATAGAAGACGCAGCCGGATCATTTGGCAAGGGGCGAGATGATGAACACCGTGCACAGAGATGATGCTCACACCGAGGACCGCCAGGCGCGGGCGATCGCCGAGCGCGTCCGGCTGGAGCGGGAAACGCGTGGCTGGTCGCTTGCAGAACTCGCGGCGCGATCGGGTGTTTCGAAGGCGATGATCAGCAAGGTGGAGCGCTGCGAGGCGAGCCCGACGGCGACCGTGCTCGGCCGCCTCTCCGGCGCCTTCGGCCTGCCGCTTTCCGTTCTTCTTGCCCTTGCCGAACGCGAGGGGGATCGGCTGACGCGCCGCGAGGAGCAGCCGCTCTGGACCGATCCGGACACGGGCTATACGAGGCGCACGCTTTCCCCCGCCAATGGCGGCCAACTCGAACTTCTGGAAGTGGTTTTGCCGCCTGGTGTCCGAGTGCCCTACCCGGCCTCTGCCTTCAGCTTCCAGCACCAGCAGATCTACGTGCTCGAAGGTCGCCTCGACTTTATCGAAGGCACACGTAGCCATCAGCTTTCGACGGGTGACTGCCTGCAACTCGGCGCGCCCAGCGATTGCGTGTTCGTCAACGGCAGCGAGCAAGCAACCCGCTATCTGGTGGCCCTGACGCGGCGCTCATAGGCGTAGCCGATCGCATCGATGACGCTTTTCTTGTCCTAAACGTGACTGGATGCCATATTGCCTTGAAACCTGAGGATTTCGGCATGACTGGCATGGATGAGACCAAGCTGCTCGCACTGATTGAATCTGTCTTCAATGGCCAAAGGCGGACATTGAGCATGGTAGAGGCGGCTATCGAGAAATTCGGTTCCATAGAGATCGAAATCACGAAGCTCAATCGCAAGATGAACTCCCTGCATGAACTGGCGTCCCAACATCATAGCGAGACGTCCACCCGACTTGGTGCGATCATTTCCCGACTGGACGAGGCGGAAACCATGCTCGACGAGCGATCCCGCGACATCAAGCGCACCCAGATTGAAGTTGTCGGGCAGTACAATGAGGTGCTGACTGCACTTCAGGACGCCGCAAACGCGATGCGCATCGCGGAGGACCTGAACACTCGCCTCATCGCTGTCGAGAGCAAGCTATCGCTTGGTTGAGAAAGGGGTCGGATGAGACCCCAATCTTTCGACCAGCCGAATTCCCTTGAAAGGGTTACTTCTTCTTCGGCTGTTCGAAGCCGATGAAGACGCGGGCCGTGCCGGAGATATTGCCGGGAACGGTTGCCACCTTGCTGTAGATGAACTGCGTCGGCTGGTTCACGTCGGCAAGCGTCACGGCATACTGCTCGACCTCGTTGAAGACTTCCTGACCGCCATCCACGACAGTGACGCGCACCGGCAGATTGATCGTGCCGGCCTTGCCCTGCGGGCCTGCGACGAGGCGCCCCTGCACAAGCGCGTTGATCGTCAACGATGTTTCGGTGCGAGCGCAGGAGCGCGTGGTGTCGGCGAGCGAGGCCTGGAAGATGACCTGTTCGGCGTCACCATCCTTGCCGCGCGCATAGGTGCGATAGGAGGCGGTGCCGTCACGCAACGAGATCTGCGGGCAGAAACCCTGGACGAAAGCCTGCCGATCCGCGGCTGCAGCCGCGTTGCCTGGCTCCGATGGCGAAAGGCCAAGACTACTGCCGATACCGCCGGCATTGCAGCCCGAGAGAACCATCATCAGCGAGACGGCGACAACACCGCGCGACACGTTTACAGACACGAGACTTCACCTTCCGCATGCTCGGCCCAAGGCCGAAAAACAGTCAAACTTGAGGCTTTTCAGCGCCCTCGCGGATGGTCTATACCAGCGGCCACGACAAAAATCGATTGGGTAGCCGGCAATTTGCTTCAATTTTCGATGGACCTTCGAGAGCCGGCAGGAGTCTCCACATCAGCGCGGGCATGCAGGACTGCCGGGCTTGCGAAATCCTGGCCGGTGCACTGGCGCAAACGGGCAAACCTCTTTATCCGAAACGCCATAGATTTGACGGCGGCTTCGGCTCCGAATTCTTGAACTTTAGGGATGAGCGACGTGGAATATGTTTCGACCCGCGGCGAGGCCCCGAGCCTCGGCTTTTGTGACGCATTGCTGGCGGGCCTTGCCCGTGACGGCGGTCTCTACGTGCCGCGCGAATGGCCGCAGATGTCGAAAAAGGCGATCCGCGGCTTGCGTGGCAAGTCCTATGAGGACGTCGCCTTCGAGGTTCTGCTGCCCTTCACCAATGGCGAGATCGAGCCGGAGGTCTTCCGGGCGATGATCGACGAGGCTTACGCGACCTTCAAGCATCCGGCCGTGGCGCCGCTCGTGCAGACCGGGCCGAATTCCTTCGTGCTCGAACTCTTCCACGGCACGACGCTCGCCTTCAAGGACGTGGCGATGCAGCTGATAGCCCGGCTGATGGATCATGTTCTGGAACAGCGCGGCGAACGGGCGACGATCGTCGGCGCGACGTCGGGCGACACCGGTGGTGCTGCGATCGACGCCTTTGCCGGTCGCGCGCGCACCGACATCTTCATCCTCTTCCCCCACGGCAAGGTCTCTCCGGTGCAGCAGCGCCAGATGACCTCGTCGAAGGATGAAAACGTTCATGCCATCGCCGTCGAAGGCAATTTCGACGACTGCCAGAACCTGGTGAAGGCGATGTTCAACGACGTACCGTTTCGGGATCGCGTCGGTCTTTCCGGTGTCAACTCGATCAACTGGGCCCGCATCATGGCACAGGTGGTTTACTACTTCACCTCTGCAGTCGCGCTTGGCGCCCCCGATCGCAAGGTGTCGTTCACCGTGCCGACCGGCAATTTCGGTGACATCTTTGCCGGTTACGTCGCCAAGAAAATGGGCCTGCCGATCGACAAGCTTGTCATCGCGACCAACGACAACGACATTCTGGCGCGCACGCTGAAGACCGGTCGCTACGAAATGAAGGGCGTCTCCGCGACCACGTCGCCATCGATGGACATCCAGATTTCGTCGAACTTCGAGCGGCTGCTGTTCGAGGCCTATGGCCGCGATGCCTCTGCCATCCGTTCGTCGATGGAGGGGCTAAAGCAGTCCGGCGCTTTCGAGATCAAGCCGGAAGCTCTCAAGTTCATCCGCAAGGATTTCCGCGCAGGACGCGCGACTGAGAAGGAAGTGGCGAAGACGATCCGCGCCGTTCTCGACGAGACCGGCTACCTGCTCGATCCGCATACGGCCGTCGGCGTGCATGTCGCGAAAAAATTCGAAAAGCCGCAAAGCCCCATGGTGGTTCTGGCGACGGCACACCCGGCCAAGTTCCCCGCCGCAGTAAAATCGGCCTCCGGTATTGACCCCGCGCTTCCGGCGTGGCTTGCTGATCTGATGGACAGGGAGGAGCGCTTCGAAGTCCTGCCCGCGGAACTGAAAGCCATCGAAAGCTTTGTCGGTAAACAGGCGCGAGCAGTCAGGTAGGAAGTGCAGAAAGACGGACCATGAATGTTGAGTGCACCCGGCTTCCATCGGGTTTGACTGTCGTAACCGAGAACATGCCCCATCTGGAAAGCGTGGCTCTCGGCACCTGGATCAAGTCCGGCTCGCGTAACGAGACCGAAGCCGAGCATGGCATTGCGCATCTGCTCGAGCACATGGCGTTCAAGGGTACGAATACGCGCACGGCCCGGCAGATCGCCGAGCAAATCGAGAATGTCGGCGGCGAAGTGAACGCCGCCACCTCGACGGAAACGACCTCCTATTATGCCCGCGTTCTGAAGGACAACGTGCCGCTCGCGGTCGATATTCTCGCCGACATCCTGACGGACAGCGTCTTCGACGAGGAGGAACTGGAGCGCGAGAAGCACGTCATCCTGCAGGAAATCGGCGCGGCCGACGATACGCCAGACGACGTGGTCTTCGACCGTTTCTCCGAACAGGCCTATCGCGGCCAGACGATCGGCCGCAGCATTCTCGGCACGCCAGAGACGGTGCAATCCTTCTCCAGCGACCAGATCCGCGCCTATCTGTCGCGCAATTACACGACCGACCGGATGTTCGTCGTGGCCGCCGGCAAGGTCGACCACGATGCCTTCGTCAAGCAGGTGGAGCAGCGTTTCGCCTCGCTGCCGACAAAGCCGTCTGCGACGCCGGTGATGGATGCCGCCCACTATACCGGTGGCGAGTCCCGCGAGGAACGCGACCTGATGGATACCCAGGTCCTGCTCGGTTTCGAGGGCAAGGCCTATCACATGCGCGATTTCTACTGCTCGCAGATCCTCGCAAACATTCTCGGCGGCGGCATGTCGTCCCGCCTCTTCCAGGAAGTGCGCGAGATCCGTGGCCTTTGCTATTCGGTCTATGCCTTCCACTGGGGCTTTTCCGATACCGGCATCTTCGGCATTCATGCCGCGACCGGCGGCGAGAACCTGCCGGAACTGGTGCCCGTGATCATCGACGAGCTGCGCAAGGCATCCGACCATATCGATCAGCAGGAAATCGAGCGCTCGCGGGCGCAGATCCGCGCCCAGCTTCTGATGGGCCAGGAGAGCCCGGCCGCTCGTGCCGGCCAGATCGCCCGGCAGATGATGCTCTACGGACGCACCATTCCGAACCAGGAAATGATGGAACGGCTTGCCGGCATCACCACCGAACGCCTGACCGACCTTGCCGGTCGCCTGTTCTTCGACACGGTTCCGACGCTGTCGGCCATCGGCCCGATGGACCACCTGGTTCCGCTCGACGATATCAAGGGCGCGCTGACCACACAGCCTGCCGGTATCCGCAAGGCCGTCGGCTAAAGGCCGCCGGCATAGACCGCGACCGGCGGGGACCCCGCCGGACATCGCTTGGGGATTGACGATGACGCGCTCTGTGTTTCGGTTTCTGTCCCGGCAGCCGGATATGCCGGAGATTGCCAGCGAACATCATCTCCTTCGCCTGCCCCGCTTCCGCGATTTCGAGCAATGGCACCAGCTGCGCAAAGAGAGCCGCGCCTTCCTGCAGCCATGGGAGCCGTCCTGGCGCACTGATGAACTGACCGAGCGCGCGTTTCGGCAGCGTGTCCTGCGTAATGAACAGGAATTTCACTCCGGCATGGCTGTGCCCTTCTTTGTCTTCGATCGGGCCGAGAACACCTTGCTGGGCGGGCTTACCATCGGTCTCATCCGCCGCGGAGCGGCACAAAGCTGCATGATCGGCTACTGGATGGGCGAACGTCATGCCGGCCAGGGCCACATGTTTGCCGCACTTCAACTGGCTATTCCCTACATCTTCGGGCCACTCGAGTTGCACCGTATCGAAGCAGCCTGTATTCCGGACAACGTCAACAGCCTGAGGCTACTCGAAAAAGCGGGATTTGAGCGGGAAGGTCTTTTGCGCGATTATCTGAAAATCAACGGGGAATGGCGCGACCATCTGCTGTATTCCCGGATCGGCGGCCATAAGGCGCGGAACGGCAAGACGCCCTCATGACGAATACCCGAACCCTTTCGCGCGCCGTGCCTCGCCTCGCCGCCCTGTGGATTGCTGCGCTTACGACAGCCTATCTGTGCCTCGCCGCATCGGCGGCCTTCGCCGTCGAGCCGGTGAAGATTGCGCGCGACGACAACGCACTCGACCTCACGGCCACGACCGAGATCTATACGAACCAAGGCGAGGCCTTTCAGGTCTCGACCGCAGCCGGCGCTGATGGCATTCGCCGACGCATCGAGGTGCGCTCGAGCTCGCCGGAGCACCAGGGCGACTGGGCGGTCTTCGCGCTCGCCAATGTCTCGGAAGAACAGCTGGAGCGCGTCATCGTCGCACCGCATTTCCGTCTTTCCGGCTCCCGGATGTTCTGGCCGGATCTCGGTTCGCAGCGCATCATGGCGATCACGCCGTCGGAAGGCTTTGCGCTCGACCGCGTGCCAAGCCCCGATGCCGACGTCTTCCGCATCACGCTCAATCCCGGCACCGTCATTACCTTTGTAGCCGAGCTCGCGACGCCGGAATTGCCGCAGATCTATCTGTGGGAACCGGACGCCTACAAGGACACGGTCAACGCCTTCACACTCTATCGCGGCATCGTGCTTGGGATTGCCGGCCTGCTGGCTGTCTTCCTTACCATCCTCTTCGTGGTCAAGGGAACGTCCATGCTGCCGGCGGCGGCAGCGCTTGCCTGGGCGGTTCTTGCCTATATCTGCGTCGACTTCGGCTTCCTCGAAAAGCTGATCTCGCTCACCTCCTCCGACATCAGAATATGGCGTGCGGGGGCGGAGGTCGCGCTTGCCTCATCGCTCGTGATCTTCCTGTTCACCTATCTCAATCTCAATCGCTGGCACGTGCATCTCGGCTACGCGACGCTTGCCTGGATGCTTGGCCTGACCGTTCTCTTCGGCGTGGCGATCTTCGACCCGTCGATTGCGGCCGGCATTGCGCGTGTTTCCTTTGCGCTGACGGGCGTGGTCGGCATCGGTCTGATCATCTATCTCGGCTTCAATCGCTATGACCGGGCCGTGCTTCTGGTGCCGACCTGGGCCCTGATCCTCGTCTGGCTCTTCGCCGGCTGGCTGACCGTGACCGGCCAGCTTGACAATGACATCATCCAGCCGGCGCTTGGCGGTGGTCTGGTTCTCATCGTTCTCCTGATCGGCTTCACCGTCATGCAGCACGCCTTTGCCGGCGGCGCCTATCAGCAGGGCCTGTTCTCCGATCTCGAACGCCAGTCGCTGGCGCTGACCGGTTCTGGCGACACCGTCTGGGACTGGGACGTGGCGCGCGACCGCGTGGTGACGAGCCCTGACGTCTCGATACGTCTCGGCCTGTCGCCCGGCACCATGCACGGCCCTGCCCGCAACTGGCTGCCGCGCCTGCATCCAGACGACCGCGATCGCTTCCGCGCGACGCTCGACGTGCTGCTGGAGCATCGCAAGGGCCGCCTCAGCCACGAATTCCGAATTCGCGCCGAAGATGGGCATTTCCACTGGCTGAAGATCCGCGCACGGCCGGTGCTCGGCTCGAATGGCGAAGTCATCCGCTGTGTCGGCACGATCATTGACGTCACCGAGCAGAAGAACTCGATCGACCGGCTGCTGGTCGATGCCATGCATGACAACCTGACGGGCCTGCCGAACCGCGAAGTCTTCCTCGACCGGCTGCAGGCGATCCTGTCGCTGGCTTCCACCTCCGACAGCGTGCGACCCACCGTTCTTGCCATCGACATCGACCGTTACAAGCAGGTCAATGACGCTCTTGGCATCGCGGCCGGCGACAATATCCTGATCGCGATCACGCGCCGCCTGCGCCGGCTCTTGAAGCCTCAGGATACGCTGGCGCGGCTTTCCGGCGACGAATTCGGCCTGATCCTGGTGTCGGAAAAGGATCCGGCCAAGATCGCCGACTTTGCCGATGCCGTTTCCAAGGCGATCATGGTGCCGCTCAACTTTGCCAATCGCGAGATCAGCCTGACGGCCTCGATCGGCCTTGTCTCCTGGGTCGACCAGCAGGAAAGTGCCGCGAGCCTGCTTGCCGATGCGGAGCTTGCCATGTACCGGGCGAAACGATCAGGCGGCAATCGCGTCGAGCCTTTCCGCCCGGCGTTCCGCACCGTCAGCACCGACCGGCTGCAGCTCGAAACGGATCTCCGCCGCGCCATCGAGCGCAAGGAGCTGTCGATGGCCTATCAGCCGATCGTCAATCTCTCCAATGGCGAGATCGCTGGTTTCGAGGCGCTGATGCGCTGGGATCATCCGAAGCGGGGCAATATCTCGCCGACGGAATTCATTCCGATCGCGGAAATGTCCGACCTGATCGAGCCGCTCGGTATGTTCGCGCTGGAGCGCGCCTCCAGCGACCTGATGGAGTGGGAACGCCAGACCGGCGAGCTTCCGGTCTTCGTCTCGGTGAACCTCTCCTCGGCCCAGCTGATTTCGAGCGAGATCTATAACGACATCCGCGCCATGCTGGTGAAGACACAGTGCGATCCGAAGCGGATCAAGCTGGAGCTGACCGAAAGCGTCGTGATGGAAAACCCGGAACAGGCGCGCCTGATGCTGGAAAAGCTGAAGGACACCGGCATCAGCCTGGCGCTCGACGATTTCGGCACCGGCTATTCGTCGCTCGCCTATCTCACCCGCTTCCCTTTCGACACGATCAAGCTCGACAAGGCGCTGGTCTGCGACCAGTCGGACAAGAAGTCCGTGCTCTTGCGCTCCGTCGTCTCGATGGCCCGCGGGCTCGACATGCAGGTCGTGGCCGAGGGCATCCAGACCGACCAGGATGCTGCCGACCTCGCCATGATGGGCTGCGACTACGGCCAGAGCTATCTGTTCGGACCGCCGCTTGGCGCCGAGTCGGTGCTGAGGTTGTTGAAGGAACGGTTTCCGCTGATGAAGCGGGCGTGAGAGACGGAGTTACCGCCTCCCCGCCGGCCCTCAAGCGTGGCCGGCATCCATGGACAGCATCGCGGGATTGATGCCCATCAGCCCCAGCGCCCGGTCGTATTTGTTATCCAGGCTACGGTCGAAGATCAGGCTTTCGGTGGCCGCGCAATGCAGCCAGCCGTTCTGGGCGATCTCTTCTTCCAGCTGCCCCGGGCCCCAGCCGGCATAGCCGAGCAGCATGGTGGCGTGGCGGGGACCTCGGCCATCCGAGATCGCGCGGACGATGTCGAGCGTGGCGGTGAGCGAGATGTCGTCGCTGACGGGGATGGAGCTATCCGACAGATAGTCGTCCGAATGCAGCACGAAGCCGCGGTTCTGCTCGACCGGGCCGCCGCACTGGATGGGGAAATGCCGGGCGTGATCGGGCAGCATGATGGCATCGTTGCGGTCGATCAGCTCCAGATGCAGGAGGAGATCGGCGAAGGTCACCGATTGCGAACGGTTGATGATGAAGCCCATGGCGCCGGCATCGGAATGGGCGCAGATATAGACGACCGCGCGGGCAAAATTGCCATCGGGCATGCCCGGCATGGCAATCAGCAGCTGTCCATCCAGGAAGCCGCGTTCTCTCAGATCGGTTTTCGACGACAATGCCATGCCCGCCTCCTTGGTTCGCCTTGTCGGCAATCGGCTTCACGCGTGGTTCAGATGTAGTCTCCCATTCAAGATGGGCCAGAAGCGGGTTCCGATCAACCCAAAATGATGACCATGAAGCAAGCGTGACTGGCCAAGCCGACGACGATCTTCTAGAGCCGGAGACATGACCCCCAGAATGAACTTCGCGATGTCTTGTTCCAATCTCTCAGTCATTTCCCGCGGCAGCCGCGCATGGATGGTTGCGGCAGCCATCGGCCTGGTCTCGCTCTTCCCCGCCATGCCGTCACTTGCGGCGAGCAGCGACTGGGCCCTGAACGAAGGCGGGCGGATGCGCCTGATCCTGCTTCCCAAGGAGGCCGACGGGACGAGACATGGTGCGCTCGTAATCGAGCCCAAACAGGGCTGGATCACCTATTGGAAAGAGCCGGGCGATGTCGGCATTCCGCCCGCAATCACGCCGGCGCCGGGCGCCGCCTACACCGTCGAACGTGTCGGCTTTCCCGTGCCCAAGGTCCTGACCAATGGCGACATGACCGATGTCGGCTATGACCATCCTGTGACCTTGCCGATCACCCTCAAGAACGCGCCCGATGACACCGCCGTGACGCTGAGTGCCTTTGTCGGGGTCTGCCAGAACATCTGCATTCCCTTCCAGGCCGATCTCAGCGTGCCGCCGGACGAAGACGGGATCGCCAATTCTGTCGAAACAGCGCTTGTTCGCTCCGCCCAGGCCCAGGTGCCGCCCGGCCCCTCGCCCGAGTTTCACGTCGTCGACCACCAACTCGGCGCAGATCAAAGGGAGCTCGTCGTCCGGCTCAAGATGCCTGCTGACGCGGTCAGTCCGAAGGCTTTTGTGAGCGGGCCAAGCGGCCATGTCTTCACCCATTCCGTTGCCTCCCGAGGCGCCGATGGCGAGACGGTTCTGACATTGCCGATCGGCAAGTTGCCGAAGAAATACAAGATCGCCGGCAAGCAGTGGGGAATTCTCGTGGTCAGCGGCGACAGGACCATGGAAACCACGCTTGCCTTTGATTGACCCATTCCTATATTCGCCTCGATTGCCATTCGGAGGGGTTCTGGATGGAGCAACCAAGCGAGGACGATTTCATGACCATTGCCATTGGCGACAAGCTGCCCCAGGCCACCTTCAAGGAAAAGACCGCCGATGGTCCGGTGGAGATCACCACGGAACAGCTGTTCGCGGGCAAGAAGGTCGTCGTCTTCGCCGTTCCGGGCGCGTTTACTCCCACCTGCACGCTGAATCACCTGCCGGGTTACCTGGAAAACCGTGATGCGCTGATGGCGCGGGGCGTCGACGACATCGCCGTCGTCTCTGTCAACGACTGGCATGTCATGGGCGCCTGGGCGCAGCATTCGGGTGGCCAGGGCAAGATCCATTTCCTCGCCGACTGGGACGCCTCCTTCACCAAGGCACTCGGCCTCGACATCGACCTGTCGGGCGGCGGGCTAGGGGTACGCTCGAAGCGCTATTCGATGCTGGTCGAAGACGGCGTGCTGAAGAGCCTCAACATCGAGGAGAACCCGGGCCAGGCGACGGTTTCCTCGGCTGCAACGATGATCGAGCAGCTCAGCGCCTGAGCCCGCAAGAGAGATTTTAGAACTGAAGAGGCTCGGGAAACCGGGCCTCTCCTCGTTTTGGGAAGGGTCAGTACGCCAGATCGAAGACGAGGATGCCGGCCAGCCCGCCATCGGTCGCGCCGACGATGCGTTCGCCGACTTCAACATGCTTCGGATGTTTCAGGTAATAGTCTCGGACCATCTCGTCCTCGAAGGTGACGATGAAGCCATCGTTATAGCCGCCTGCCAGCCCTTCCGGCGAGACATTTGCCCCGGCCTTCACCTCCAGCATGCCTGGTACCACGTCCTTCAGATCGGAAATGGCCGCATAGATCGCCTGCTTTTCGGCCTCCTGAACAGCGGCCTTGAAGCGCAAGAACACGCAGTGCTGGATCATGGATGTCTCCCGTGATGGTGTTTTGACCGGAGCATAGGGGCAACGGGCGAAAGGGCAAGGGGATGAGGACGCGCCTTGCCCTTTCCCACTCAGCTCACTTCACCATCAGGGACTTGGGAAAGCCGCCCGATTTCTTGAAGGGCTCCATGCCCTTGCGCGCCAATTCGTCGGCGCGTTCATTTTCCGGATGACCGGCATGGCCCTTGACCCAGTGCCACTTGACCTTGTGGCGCTGATTGGCGACGTCGAGCGCCTGCCAGAGTTCGCCATTCTTCACCGGCTTCTTGTCGGCCGTCTTCCAGCCGTTCTTCTTCCAGCCGAAGATCCACTTGGAGATGCCGTCCATGACATATTTGCTGTCGGTGTAGAGGTCGACTTCACAGGCGTCTTTCAGCGCATTCAGTGCGGTGATCGTGGCGAGCAGTTCCATCCGGTTGTTGGTGGTATCCGCCTCGCCGCCGGAAAGCTCCTTTTCTACCTCGCCGTAGCGCAGCACCGCGCCCCAGCCTCCGGGGCCGGGATTTCCCGAGCAGGCGCCGTCTGTGTAGATCTCGACATGTTTCATGCAATCAGTCCGTATTCGGAGGCGTTGGTGACCGCGCGGTGGAAGCGCAGCTTCTTCAGATATTCGAGCGGATCCTTCTTCACCACCAAGGCGCCTGCCGGCGTCGTCAGCCAGTCATAGAGGCGGGTCAGGAAGAAGCGGAGAGCAGAACCGCGGCAGAGGATCGGCAGAGCCTCGATTTCGGCGGCCGAGAGCGGACGGACCGACTGGTAGCCCTCGATCATCGCCTTGCCCTTGGTGATGTTGTAGGCGCCGTCCTTTTCGAAGCACCAGGAATTCAGGCAGATCGAGAGGTCATAGACCAGAAGGTCATTGCAGGCGAAATAGAAGTCGATCAGGCCTGACAGGGTATCACCGAGGAAGAAGACATTGTCCGGGAAGAGATCGGCATGGATGACGCCGGCCGGCAGGTCCTTCGGCCAATGGATGGAGAGGAAATCCAGCTCAGCGCCGATCTCGGCCTCCAACCCCTCCTCCACCTCGTCGGCGCGTGCCTCGGACTTCGCCCAGAGCACCTGCCAGCCTTCGAGCGACAGGGCATTTGGTCGCGTGAGTTCGAAGCCTTCGCCGGCGATGTGCATCTTGGCAAGAGCAGCCCCCACCTCGCGGCAATGCTGCGCCTCGGGCTTTCTCAGCCACATGCCTTCGAGGAAGGAGATAAGAGCGGCCGGGCGGCCCGAGAGTTCTCCGAGCAGCTCGCCGTCCTTGCGTGGCAAGGGCAGCGGACAATTGAGGCCGCGCTCGGAGAGATGATGCATCAGGCCGAGGAAGAAAGGCAGGTCCGACTTTTCGACCCGCTTCTCGTAGAGCGTCAGGATCAGCGGAAACTTCGAGGTGTGCAGCAGGAAGTTGGAGTTCTCCACGCCTTCGGCGATGCCCTTGTAGGAGAGCAGCTCGCCTGCCTCATACTGCGCCAGGAAGGCCTTCAAGTCGATTTCGTTGATATCGGTATAGACTGCCACAGCGTTGGTTCCGTGCCGCTTCGGGGATGACAGCAGTCCTATAACGGGCGCGGCGGGCATGCCAGCCCTGCTGCGACACGGGGCACAGGAAATGGTGCTTGCAGGCCGGGGGTCGCGCTGCGCACTCCCGTCTCCTTGCTCTCCGCAAGCTCGGATTGAAGCCCGATCTCGAATTTTACCTTTCCCTAATCTCAGCCCCCTACTTTGGTCGGTATTCATGAAACCGGGGCGCAACCATGAATCTACCGGACTCGCCGCGACTGGCTGACGAATTTGCCAAGGCCATGCATCTCGCGCTCATCGTCGCAGATCGGTCCGGGACCATTCGTTTTGCCAATCCGGCCTTCTGCGACATGTTCGGCTATCTGCCGGAGAATATCATTGGCCAACCTCTTACGCGGATCATTCCCGAACGCATGCGGGGCGCGCATACGGCGGGCATGTCCAATGTTGCAGGGGGCTCGAAGCCCGGCCTTGCCGGACGAGCCGTCGAAGTGTGCGCGATCAAAAGCGACGGCAGCGAGTTTCCGATTGAAATCACGCTCGCCACCTGGAGTGAACAGGGTCAATTCTGGGCCGGCGGCACCATTCGCGACATCTCCGAACGGCGCGAGCGGGATGCGCGGTTGATGCGCCTTGCCTCGCACGACACTTTGACCGGGCTGCACAACCGGCACGAATTCATGAGCGTTCTGGCTGAAAAGCTATCCTTGGGTGCTGCCTGCACGCTCCTGATGATGGATCTCGACGGCTTCAAGGACGTCAACGATACGCATGGCCATCTTGTCGGTGACAGCCTGTTGCAAGCAGTCGGTGTGCGGCTACCCTATCTGCTTGGAGAGAACGCGGTGATCGGACGCCTCGGCGGCGACGAGTTTGCGGTGCTCCTCCCTGACAGTGGTGATCCGCTCTTTGCACAAAGCGAGGCAGCGCGGATCCTCGAAGCATTCCGCAAGCCTTTCAGCCTCGGAGGTCTGGAGCTCGAACTGGGGGCGAGCATCGGGATTGCGCTTTCGCCCTCGCATGGCGGCGAAGCGGAAGAACTGCTGGCCTCGGCTGATTTCGCCCTCTACCGCGCCAAGGCGGCCGGTGGCCGAGCCTATCGCTTCTTCGAGACATCCATGCGCAACGAAAGCCAGGCCAAACGCGACATGCGCGACCGGCTGCGTCGCGCGCTGCAGAATGATGAATTCGAGATGTTCTACCAGCCGCAGGTCGACCTTGCGACACGCAGCGTTGTGGGCTTCGAAGCGCTGATCCGCTGGAACCATCCCGAGCTCGGCCTGCTTTTGCCGGGCGCCTTTCTGCCGTCTCTGGAGCAGAGCTCGCTTGCCTGCGATATCGGCTGGTGGACCATTGAAGAGGCGTGCCGGATGGCTGCGCTCGTTAATCGACCGGACGGCCGATACCGGATCGCCGTCAATCTCTTTCCGCAACAGTTCCGGTCGCCGCATCTGTGCGACCGCGTCGGAGAGGCGCTGGAACGCCATCATGTGGCGCCCGAGTGGCTCGAACTGGAGATCACCGAACAGGTGGCGCTGAACGATGCGGATGCAAGCGTCCAGGCCCTGAAGGCAATCCGCGACCTCGGCGTGGGTGTCGCCTTCGACGATTTCGGGACCGGCTTTGCGTCCTTGAGTTCGCTGCAACGCTATCCGCTGACCACCCTCAAAATCGATCGCGGCTTCATCCGCGATATTCGCACGCGACCTTCGGATGCCGCGATCACCAAGGCGCTGGTTGCGATGAGCCGGGAGATGGGATTGCGCACGGTGGCCGAGGGGATAGAGGTTGTCGCGCAAGAGAGGGTCTTGCGCGAGATCGGTTGCCAGGAAGGCCAAGGTTATCTCTATGGCCGCCCGATGCGCCTTATGGATGCGCTGGCATGCGTCGACCGGACTGGAGGGATCGCAACGAAGATCCCGTCGACGGGGCGCTAACGCGAAAAACCTCGGTCGTCCTATTTGCTCCGGAGCTGCAGCAGTCGGCCGGTTCTGGTCTTGGCCGCAATCTGCTTCTTGCCGAAGGCGCAATAGGCGCTCTGATCGGCGCGGTACAGGCCGTTCTGTTTCTCGAACCGATCGAAAGCGTCCGCCAACCGACCCTTGTCGATGCTGTCGGCGGATAGCCGCCCCTGTGAGCCGGCCAGTTGCGGGCGCGACCTGAGTTCAGCCATCAGGCCATCGAAGTTCATGGCGAGCTCCGGGCATTTGCGCTGCAGGAGGCGCGCCTTGCCGACCTCGAGCGTGTAGTCAAAGAAAGCTTCTTCGATGGCTGGACTGGCTGCAGGTTTCGGCGCTTCGGACGAAGTGGAACAAGCGGTGAGAGACAGAAGGCAAACGAGGCCAGACGAAACCATCTTTTTCAAAATCGATATCCTCAAATTTCAGGCTGCTGAGGCGGTCATCCATTGACCCAAGCCATATCCTCTCGGGTCAGTTCAACATCGCGCAATTCGCGGTTGACCAGGAAGTGTTCGTTCTCTTCCGCCGTGATCGCCAGTTCGACCTTGGCATCGAAGCGTTCGCGGAAGGCGTCGATGATTTCGTCAACGATGACTTCCGGGGCAGACGCACCGGCGGAAATGCCGAGCGTTCCGATCTCGCCGATCTCGGACCAGTCGATCTCGGAGGCCCGCTGAACCAGCATCGAGCGGGTGGCCCCTGCCCGCAAGGCGACTTCGACGAGGCGCTTGGAATTCGACGAATTGGGAGCACCGACGACGATGAAGAGGTCGCAGCCGGGAGCGGCCGCCTTCACCGCTTCCTGGCGGTTGGTGGTGGCGTAGCAGATACTGTCGGCCGAGGGGGCAGTCAGGTTCGGGAAGCGTTGCATCAGGCGGGCGATGACGCCGGCGGTGTCGTCCACGGAAAGCGTCGTCTGGGTGACGTAGCCGAGATTGTCAGGGTCCGCCGGCTGGTAGGCATCGGCATCTTCGACCGTCTCGACCAGGGAAACGGTGCCTTCCGGAAGCTGGCCCATGGTGCCGATGACTTCGGGATGGCCGGCATGGCCGATCAGGATCACGTGGCGGCCAAGGCGCTGGTGACGCATGGCCTGCTTGTGGACCTTGGAAACCAGCGGACAGGTGGCATCGAGATAGAAGAGATTGCGGCTTGCCGCGTCTTCCGGGACGGATTTCGGCACGCCATGGGCGGAAAAGACCACGGGTTGCTGGCGGTGCTCGGCTGGGATCTCGTCGAGTTCCTCGACAAAGATCGCCCCCTTGGCCTCAAGCCCTTCCACGACATAACGGTTGTGGACGATTTCGTGGCGGACATAGACCGGCGCGCCATAACGTTTGAGGGCGAGCACGACGATCTGGATCGCGCGGTCGACACCGGCGCAAAAGCCGCGCGGGCCGCAGAGCCTGATCGTCAGAGGGGGGCGGTTCATGTGCATGTTCATCGGGTCAGCCGGCAATCAGGACAGCAATAATGGCGATGGCTGCGGGAAGCGCCTGGATGACGAAGATCTTCCGCGAGGCCGTTGCACCCCCATATAGGCCGGCGACCAGTACGCAGCCAAGGAAAAACAACTGAATTTGAAAACCAAGGGCGACATCGGGATGGAGCAGGCCCCAGATCAGGCCGGCCGCGAGGAAGCCGTTATAGAGGCCCTGATTGGCGGCCATGACCTTGGTCGCTTCGGCTTGTTCGGGTTTCATGCCGAAGGCACGGCGGCCGGTGGGCGTGGTCCAGAGAAACATCTCGAGGATCAGAATATAGATGTGTTCAAGCGCAACCAGCGCGACCAGTGTCGAAGCGAGATAGGACATGCATGTACCCCTTGGCGGCGATCGATCGGGACCGCTCGGCCTTGCGTGTTTAGCCGAAAAGCTCTCTTCGGACTATCGGGTTTTGCGCCTGAACAGACCTGCGACCGCGACGGCCACGAGGGCGACGGCCAGGCCGTACCAGGTGATGACATATTGCATGTGGTTGTTGGGCAGGTCGATCTGCGTCACGCCACCCCTCGGCAGACCGCCGGCTATCGGGGTCGAATCGGCATCGAGGAAGAAGGGCAGAACGCGATCGGCCGGCAGATCCACGGAAGCGGCCATGCGGCCCAGATCCTTCCAGTAGAAGATGTTCGCCTGCTCGTCGTTATCAGGCACAAGCGAAGACGGCTTTTCCGTGAGTTCCGCGCGGGCAAGACCGGTGACCGTCTGCACGCCCTCTATCTGTCCCTCGGTGCGGCTGGCGGGATCCTTGCGGTCGTAGGGAACGAAGCCTCGGTTGACCAGGAGATAGCGCCCGTCGGCGAGTTCGAGTGGAGTGTAGAGGTAGAAACCCGACTGACCGCCGAAGGTCGCCAGGAAGTGACGTTCCTTGTCATGCAGGTAGCGACCGCTGACGGTGGCGTGGCGATAGTCGATCGCCCCGCCCTCGGCCATCAGGCGCTCCAAACCCGCGATATCCACGGGAGCTGCATTGCTGCGCTCCTGGATGTCGGCGAGCAGGCTTTCTTTCCAGTGCAGTCGATTGACCTGCCACGTGCCGAGCGAAAGCAGGATGACGAGCGCCACCGGCACCAGAACCAGTGCGGCCCAGAACCGCCAGGTGCGGCGGCCCTCGCGATCTGCCTCGTTCATCCGCGTCTCAGCCACGATCGATCACCCCTTGCGAGGCGTTGTGCTTGTATTGCAGGGCGATCAGCAGCGCCTTCAGGAAGCGCATGAGCCAAAGCGTCAGCGCCACGCCAAGCGGGGCAAAAACGAGGATGTGCAACCACATTGAGGGTTGATAGGTCAGCTCCACCCAGACCGCGAAGCCAACGACGAGCAGGTCGGCGAGCAGGATGACGAAGATAGCAGGACCATCACCGGCGTCGATCCAAGAAAGATCGAGACCGCAGGAATTGCAGCGGGCCTTCGGCTTGGTGAGCCCGTCGAAGAGCTTGCCATTGCCGCAGCGGGGGCACGACGCGGTCAGGGCCGCCTTGACCGGATCCACCGGCGGGAATTTTGCACTGTCTTCGGTCACACAACCTCTCCTTGATGCTGCTACGTGTCCCCGGCCAACCCTTAGAGCATGCAGTGGTTCCCGACGAGTGCCGGATCGTCGCACGGGCCGAAAACACGAAGGGCGGCTTTCGCCGCCCTTCTGGAACTGTCGTCACCCGGATCAATGGGCAAGCGGTGCACCCCAGTCGCCCCAGATGTAGATGGCGAAGAAGAGGAACAGCCAGACCACGTCGACGAAGTGCCAGTACCAGGCGGCGGCTTCGAAGCCGAAATGCTGCTGCGGGGTAAAGTGGCCAGCAAGCGCACGGAACAGGCAGACGATCAGGAAGATCGTGCCGACCAGAACGTGGAAGCCGTGGAAGCCGGTCGCCATGAAGAAGGTCGCACCATAGATCGAGTTCTTGAAGTCGAACGGCGAGACTGCGTATTCATAGGCCTGCACGAAGGAAAACAGGACGCCGAGCAGCACGGTCAAGAGCAGTCCGTAGACGAGGCCCTTGCGGTCGTTGTGCAGCATGGCATGGTGGGCCCAGGTCACGCAGGTGCCCGAGAGCAGCAAGATCACGGTGTTGTAGAGCGGCAGGTGCCAGGGATCGACGACCTCGATGCCGACAGGCGGCCACTGGCCACCGGTGAACTCGACGCGGCTCGTCTGGATCACTTCGTTCGCGAAGAGGCTGGCATCGAAGAAAGCCCAGAACCAGGCAACGAAGAACATCACTTCAGAAGCGATGAACATGATCATGCCGTAACGCAGATGCAGCGACACGACGCGGGTGTGATGACCTTCGTGAGCTTCCTTGATGGTATCTGCCCACCAGGCGAACATGGTGAAAAGCACGATCGCAAGGCCGATATAGAAGAGCCACGGGTTGGCCCAATCCACGCCGAACAGGTTCAGCGAACCGCCGTTGAGGTAGCGCATGTAGCCGACGCCACCGAAGGTGAGGACGAAGGCGCCGATCGAGGCCAGAAGCGGCCAGGGGCTCGGATCAATGATGTGGTAGTCGTGGTTCTTCTGGTGCGCTTCGGCCATTTCAGCAATCCCCGAATGTCAATTTCATTACGAGTTCCGGCGAACCGGAGCCCTCTCACAGTTTCGGCTGTTCCTTGTCCTCACCAACCGACAGTGCGGCCACCGGCTCCTGATCATTGCGCGGGTAGAAGGTGTAGGACAGCGTAATCGTTCCGATGCCCTTTGTCTCATCCGCCTCGACGATGGCGGGGTCGACAAAGAAGACGACCGGCATTTCCAGTGTTTCGCCCGGCTGCAACGTGGTCTTGGTGAAGCAGAAGCACTGGACCTTGTTGAAGTAGGCGCCGGCTTCGCCGGGCGTGACGTTGAAGACCGCCTCACCCGTAACCGGATGGGACGAATTGTTTGTCGCTGTATAGGTGATCTGAACGGTCTCGCCGATCTTCGGCGTGACCTTCTTGTCGACCGCCTTGAAATCCCAGTTCAGACCGGAAGACGCATTGGCGTCAAAGGTGACGTTGATCGTGCGGTCGAGCACGACATCGGATAGCTGCTCAACGCGCTGCGTCGTGCCGCCGTAGCCGGTCACCTGACAGAAGAGCTGATAGAGCGGAACGGCCGCATAGGCCATGCCCACCATTGCGCCGACGAACACCACGCAAGCGGTCGCGACGCTGGCATTGCGACGCTCCGTAGCCTTTTTGTCATCGTAGGATACAGTCACGGTGTGAAGCCTCGTTAACCCACGTTGCCGATCTTGATGATGGTCACGACGTAGAAGATGACCACCAAAGCTGCGAGAACCACGCCGAGCGCAATGTTGCGACCGCGGCGGGACTTCTTCTGCTTGTCGTTCAGCTCGATAGTTTCCATCAGGCAGCACCTCCAAGGATTGCCGCAAAGGGAGCGACGTAGAGGTCGATCATCAGGGCCGAGAAGATCGCGAAGAGATAGAAGATCGAATAGGCGAACAGCTTTTTGGCCGGCACCATTTTCTCGTCGCCGTCGGCCATGCGCCAGACGGCGATGGAACAGTGAACAAAGACGGCGCCGAGAATGGCTGCGACAATGCCATAACCGATGGAAGACAGACCGGTGAAGGTCGGCAGCACGCCGGTCACGGCCGTCAGGACGGCATAAGCGGCGATCTGACGCTTGGTCGATGCGATGCCAGCCACGTTGGGCATCATCGGCACGCCGACATCGCCGTAGTCCTTCATCTTGAACAGCGCGAGCGCCCAGAAATGCGCCGGCGTCCAGAGGAAGATGATCATGAACAGGATGAAGCTGTCGAGCGAGACGCCACCCGTCACGCAGGCCCAGCCTACCATGGGCGGAAAGGCGCCGGCCGCACCGCCGATGACGATGTTCTGCGGGGTCGAGCGCTTCAGCCACATCGTATAGACGACGGCATAGAAGAAAATGGTGAAGGCGAGCAGGAAGGCGGCAAACCAGTTCACGGCAAGGCCGAGCACGCCGACCGAAAAGACCGATAGAACGAGGCCGAAAGCGAGCGCCTCTTCGGGCGTCACGCGACCTGATGGCACCGGACGGGTTGCCGTGCGGCTCATGATGGCGTCGATGTCGGCATCGTACCACATGTTCAGCGCGCCGGATGCGCCGGCGCCGACGGCGATGCAGAGGATCGCGATGAAACCAATGACCGGATTGATGGAGCCGGGGGCGAGCACGAGGCCGGCCAGTGCAGTGAAGACGACGAGCGACATGACCCGCGGCTTCAGGAGCGCGAAGAAATCGCGCGGGCCGGCTTCGGACAGGCGTACCTCCCCTTCGATGCCGAATACGTCGCGATTGTCGATGACCGTCATGCTTTCGAATTCCGTCTTTCGTTTGGCTTTGCGGGCGCCGCGATCCTGATGATCGCGACGCCCGATATCGTTTCGCAGGTTAGGCGCTGCTTACTTGATCTTCGGCAGCTGTTCCCACTGGTGGTACGGCGGCGGCGAAGACAGCTGCCATTCCAGCGTGGTCGCACCTTCACCCCAGGGGTTGTCGCCAGCGACGCGCTTCTTGGCGAAGGCTTCGAAGACGCCGTAGAGGAAGACGAGAACCGCAAAGGCCGAGATGTAGGAGCCGATGGATGAGACATAGTTCCAGCCGGCATAGGCATCCGGATAGTCGATGTAACGGCGCGGCATGCCGGCAAGGCCAAGGAAGTGCTGCGGGAAGAACACCAGGTTCACGCCGATGAACATGACCCAGAAGTGGAGGTGTCCAACAAACTCGTTGTACATGTAGCCGGTGATCTTCGGGAACCAGTAGTACCAGCCGGCGAAGATCGCGAAGACGGCACCGAGCGACAGAACGTAGTGGAAGTGGGCCACGACGTAATAGGTGTCATGCAGCGAGCGGTCGAGGCCGGCATTGGCGAGCTGGACGCCCGTGACACCACCGACGGTGAACAGGAAGATGAAGCCAATCGCCCAGACCATAGGGGTCTTGAAGGTCAGCGAACCTCCCCACATCGTTGCAATCCAAGAGAAGATCTTGATGCCGGTCGGCACCGCGATGACCATGGTTGCGAAGAGGAAGTAGCGCTGCGCCTGAAGCGACAGACCGACCGTGTACATGTGGTGCGCCCACACGACGAAGCCGACGGCACCGATGCCGACCATGGCGTAGGCCATGCCGAGGTAACCGAAGACCGGCTTCTTCGAGAAGGTCGAGATGATGTGGCTGACAATGCCGAAACCGGGCAGGATCAGGATGTAGACCTCCGGGTGACCGAAGAACCAGAACAGGTGCTGGTAGAGAACCGGGTCACCACCGCCTTCAGGCGAGAAGAAGGTCGTGCCGAAGTTGCGGTCGGTGAGCAGCATGGTGATGCCGCCTGCGAGAACGGGCAAGGACAGCAGCAGCAGGAAGGCTGTGACCAGAACGGCCCAGGCAAACAGCGGCATCTTGTGCAGCGTCATGCCCGGAGCGCGCATGTTCAGGATCGTGGTGATGAAATTGATAGCACCGAGGATCGACGACGCACCGGAGACGTGGAGCGCGAAGATCGCAAGGTCAACGGCCGGACCGGGCTGGCCGGAGGTCGCAAGCGGCGGATAGAGCGTCCAGCCACCACCGACACCATAACCGCCGGCCGGGCCTTCGACGAACATCGACAGCACGAGCAGCAGGAAGGCCGGCACGATCAGCCAGAAGGAGATGTTGTTCAGGCGCGGGAAGGCCATGTCCGGAGCACCGATCATGATCGGGATCATCCAGTTGGCGAAGCCACCGATCAGCGCTGGCATGACCATGAAGAAGATCATGATCAGGGCGTGCGCCGTGGTGAAGACGTTGTACATGTGCTTGCCGCCGTCGATGGCAGCATCACCCTCGAAGCCGTAGACCATGGAAGCCAGACCGTGGAAGATCTGGATGCCAGGCTCCTGCAGCTCCATGCGCATGGCAACCGACATGGCGGCACCGATGATACCCGCGACGATCGCGAAGATCAGGTAGAGGGTACCGATGTCCTTGTGGTTGGTCGACAGAAACCAGCGAGCGAAGAAGCCCGGCTTATGGTCGTGATGTGCGTGTTCGTCGTGGGCAACAGAGCCAGCCATTGACCTCACTCCTCTCAGTTCGTGGTGTTTTCGGCAGTCTGGACGGCGGGAGCGCCGTCGACAGCAGCCATGAGAGCGCGGTTGGCGCCCGACAGATCCGAGGTCGCAGCCTCAAGCCAGGTCGCGTACTGCTCGTCGGTGACGACGCGGATGGCGATTGGCATGTAGGCGTGGTCCTTGCCACACAGCTCCGAACACTGGCCGTAGTACAGACCTTCACGGTCGGCGCGGAACCAGGTTTCGTTCAGGCGGCCCGGGATGGCGTCGATCTTGATGCCGAAGGCGGGCATTGCAAAGGCGTGGATAACGTCGGTCGGAGCAGCCGTGACCAGCAGACGGACCGTCTTGCCGACGGGAACGACGACTTCGTTGTCAACAGCCAGAAGGCGCGGATAACGGGCGACATCTTCCTTGCCGGTGGCCGCGCGGTCGGTTTCCTTCAGCATGTAGCTATCGAAGGAGACGGCCTGCTCGCCCTCGTATTCGTAGGACCAGAGCCACTGGGTGGCGGTCGCCTTGATGGTGATGTCGGGGTTTTCCGGCATCTTCAGCTGGTAGGTCAGCAGGTTGAAGGACGGGATCGCGATCGCGAAGAGAATGAGAACCGGCGCAACCGTCCAGACGATCTCAATCGCCGTGTTGTGGCTCGTCTTCGATGGCACGGGATTGGCGGCGGCGCGGAACTTCACGACCACGATGATCAGGAGAATCAGAACAAAGATGGTGATCGGAACGATGAACCACAGTGTGTACTGCTCGAACCAGCTGTTGAACTCCATGATGGAGGTGGCTGGTTCCTGCATACCCATCTGCCAGGGCTTCGGCTGATCGGCGAAGCCTACAGAAGCGAAAAGCAGACAGGCCAAGGCGGCCAAGGCTGCATAGGTTCTCTTCATCACGGTTTGGTCTCCCACAAGCGCTTGATCCACATCAAACCATAGCGCAAAAATCATGCTAGTGTCGCCGTTTCAAATCACAGATTGGCCGCAATCGCAATACGCCCGCGCGAAAGGCGGTGCGGCATTTTTGCGCTTCATCAAATAGATGCGCCTTGCATTCACACGCTTTCTCCAGATCGCGTCGAAAAGGGCTCATGATTGCGCTCGCATCGCAAACCGGCAGTCCCAATTATGCCGCACTCGACCTTAAAACAGGGGTCGGGGCTTCCATTTACGGACCCTCGCGACAAGAATGTCGTCAATGATTCGTTTTCCAGAGGTTTTCATGGGTCTGCCTAGACTTGCCTGGTCGAGCCTGACCGCGAGCGCCGTGTTGATGGCCGCACTCGCCACACCGGCGCTGAGCCAGCAACCGCAACAACAGCCGGGCTCGATCCGTTCCAACCATGGTGCCTGGTCTGTCATCTGCGACAAGCCGGCCGGCGCCTCGGAAGAGCAATGTGCGCTGATGCAGAACGTGATTGCGGAAGACAGGCCGGAAGTCGGTCTCTCTGTTGTCGTTCTGAAGACCGCCGATCGCAAGGCCCGCATCCTGCGCATCCTCGCACCGCTTGGCGTTCTCCTGAAGGACGGCATGGAGCTCTTCGTCGACGGCAACAATATTGGCCGCGCCTATTTCACCCGCTGCTTCTCGGAAGGCTGCTATGTCGAAGTCGAGATCGACGAAGAGCTGATGAAGATCCTGCGTGCCGGCAAGGCTGCCGTCTTTGCACTGCGCGAATCGGCAGATCAGGACCGCGTCGGCATTCCGATCGAGCTTGCCGGTTTCGGCGAAGGCTATGACACGCTGCCGTAAGGCGCAGTCGCCGGATCGTGATGACATTCTCTAGAGGGGCAAGTCCGGCGGGCTTGCCCCTCTTTCGTTGCGCGCCTACATGCTGGATGCCAGCGCCCAAGGAGACATGCATGACCCAGGACCTTCTCTCCCTCTTCGATTGCGACGAAGCCACGCTGACGCGGCGCGTTGCGGATGCTCTGAAGGGCGCTGACGACGGCGAGCTGTTCGTCGAACATGCCCAGGCGGAATCGCTAACCTTCGACAATGGTCGCCTGAAGGGTGGCTCGTTTAACACGGACCAGGGATTCGGACTTCGCGCCGTGGCCGACGAAGCGGTCGGCTATGCCCATTCCGGGGAATTGTCGCTTGCCGCCCTCTCCCGTGCTGCCGACGCCGTCGGTGCGGTAACGCATGGTTATTCCGGCTCCTATGCGACGGCACCGCAGCGGACCAATGCGAAACTTTATGGCGACGGCAATCCGATCGGCTCCCCGACCTTCGAGGAGAAGGTGAAGCTGCTCTCGGAGATCGATGCCTATCTGCGTGACAAGGACCCCAAGGTGCGGCAGGTGACGGCAACCATCGGCGCAAGCTGGCAGGTGGTCGAGATCCTGCGCGCCGACGGCCACCGCGTGCGCGACATCCGGCCGATGACCCGCATCAGCATTTCCGTTGTCACCGGCCAGGGCGACCGCCAGGAAAGCGGCTCCTTCGGCGTGGGCGGACGCATGGGTTTCAAGGAGTTTCTGACCGAGGAGAGCTGGAGACGCGGTGCCGACGACGCATTGCGTCAGGCGCTGATCAATCTTGAAGCCCAGGAGGCCCCAGCCGGCACCATGGACATCGTGCTTGGCAATGGGTGGCCGGGTGTCATGCTCCACGAAGCGGTTGGCCACGGGCTGGAAGGTGACTTCAACCGCAAGAAAACCTCTGCCTTTGCCGGCCTGATGGGCGAGATGGTGGCTGCCCCCGGCGTGACCGTCGTCGACGACGGCACAATCAACGACCGGCGCGGCTCGATCACCGTCGATGACGAGGGCACGCCGTCCGCCTACAATGTGCTGATCGAGAACGGCAAACTCGTCGGCTACATGCAGGACCGGCAGAATGCCCGCCTGATGGGCATGAAGGCGACCGGCAACGGCCGCCGTCAGGGCTATGCGCACCAGCCCATGCCGCGCATGACCAATACCTATATGCTGTCGGGCGACAAGACGCCGGAAGAGATCATCGCCTCGGTGACGAGGGGCATCTATGCCGTGTCCTTCGGCGGCGGCCAGGTCGACATCACCTCGGGCAAATTCGTCTTCGGCTGCACCGAGGCCTATCTGATCGAAAACGGCAAGATCGGTGCACCGGTCAAAGGCGCCATGCTGATTGGCAACGGTCCCGATGCGATGAAGCGCATCTCGATGATCGGCAACGACACCAAGCTCGACACCGGCATCGGCAATTGCGGCAAGGCCGGTCAATGGGTGCCCGTCGGCGTTGGTCAGCCGCATCTGCGGATGGACCAGATCACGGTGGGCGGGACCAAGGCTTGAGGGACGTCACCGCTACCCCACCGAAAAGATAAGCTCTTGACGCTCCCTCGCCCGCCCAAGGCCGTGGTCTTCGACATGGACGGCTTGCTGCTCGATACCGAGATCCACTACCGCGCCTCGGTGATTTCGGCGGCGCGCGAATGGGGCCTGCCGATAGACGAGCGCGTCTATGAGGGCATGTTGGGCCAGCCCTGGGCTGGCATCGCGGCGCTCTTCAAGCGGAGCTGGGGCACGGAGTTCGACGCGGATGGCTTCCGTGTTCTTTGGCTCGAGCATTTCCACGCACTTCTGGAGAAAGATCTCAGGCTGAAGACAGGCGTGGTCGAAATGCTCGACCTGCTGGATACGCTTGGCCTGCCGCGTGCCATCGCCACCTCCTCAGCGCATCATCAAGTGGAGCATCACCTCGCCGGTTTCGACCTGCATCGACGCTTCGATGCCGTGGTGGCGCAAGGCGATTATGCGAGAGGAAAACCGGCGCCCGACCCCTATCTCGTCGCGGCCGAACGGCTGGGCGTGGCGCCACGGGATTGCCTGGCACTTGAGGACAGCCACAACGGCATCCGCTCTGCCCATGCAGCCGGGATGATGGCAGTGATGGTGCCGGACCTGCTGGCGCCAACTGAGGAGATCGAGGCACTTTGCGCATTTGTGGCGCAGGATCTGACCGAGTGCATGGGGTTCTTTGCGGTGGTGGAGGTGGGGTAGCTCACTCGGTCTTCAGGAGGTCACGAATTCGCTGGCGTGCGGCATCAGCCAGAAATCCGGAGCGCGACTGATTGGCATGCTCGGCGGCGCGGTCAATTGCCTCGATGAGCGTCTCGTCCATTGAGATGTTGATCCGCACGGATTTCCGGGGCAATTCGTAGCGCGCCAGAAACAGCACGCCGTCGGCCAGCCCCTCTTTGGCCTCAGGATCCGAGAGCAGCTCCTTGAGGCTTCTCCTGACCGGCAGCATTTCGCCGTCTTCCAGCATACCGGCGACGTGAAAGGTCAAGACCTCGTCAGCCTTACGGATAGCCTCTTCCTCGCTATCGGCGCCCGTAATGCAGCCAGGAAAATCGGGAAAGGAAATGCCGAAGGCGCCGTTTTCTTCATGCATCACAGCATGTGCGAAAGGCATCGCCACTCTCCCTCGTGCCGGGCGCTACCACTCCCAGCCAGCCTGCTTGAAGATGGATCGCAAGGTGCCGGTCGGGATTTCCCGGACGCCCATGTCCAGAGTAACTTTACCTGGCTTTTCCGTGTGGGCGTACTGAACATGATCACCCGGCCCTTTTCGCTTGATGGACCAGCCATCGGTGCAGAGCATACGGTCCACCTCTCTCGGTGTCAGCGGCGCATGTTTTGAACCCATGTCGCACCTTGTGTATATATACACAAATCGACGCAGCTATCAAGTATCGCTGCCTGCTCGGGTACGTTAGCGCAAGCCGGAGGTTGTGAAAGCTCCAGCATTCTAGGGTTTACGAGCGGACAGTCACCCACGCGCCGGCATCAGGACGCAGTCGTAGCGCTGGCGGACCAGCTTGTCGCAGGCCGCACGGGCCGCTTCCTTGGTCTCGAATCCGGTGAAACGGGCGCGGTAGAAGGTGACGCCGTTGCGGATGACCATTTCGGTATAGGTGTCGAGGCCCTGAAGCGGACCGCCGACCTTCTGGCGGGCCTGGGACAGTAAGTCCATGGCGGCCTGGGCGGATGTCGCAGCGGCAATCTGGACCTGCCATCTGCTTTCGAACGACAACGAGGGCGTGCTGGCGGTCTGCTGCGGGTCGACGGCGGCAAAGCGACTTGCCGGCGTCGCGACGATCTCTGCGGTTGCGGTCCCAGACGACGGCGCATAAGCCGAGGCGGTACCCGGCGTTGCGACTTCAGAAGCGCCGGCGAGCCCCTGTACTGCAGCCAGCGCAGACTGCCGTGAACCCGGAACCGGCACCGCGTCGCCAAGGCGGGCAAGATCCATCTGCGCGCCGGTCGAGCGGGAGACGAGAAGTTGGCGGCCGGTCGATGCCTTCTTGATGTTGGCGTCGATCAGACGCTCCATGATCTTGTCGCGGCCCGCCGCCGTGCGTCCGCCCAAGACGACGCCGATGACGCGGCGGCCATCATGCTCGACGGCGCTGACCAAATTGAAGCCTGAGGCATTGGTATAGCCGGTCTTGATGCCGTCCATGCCCTTGTAGCGATACATCAGGTTGTTATGACCATTGATGGTCTTGCCGCGAAACTTGAAGCTCTTGGTGGCAAAGAGCTCATATTCCTTCGGGAAGTCGCGCATCAGGGCGACACCGAGGGTCGACATGTCGCGGGCGGTGGTGAACTGCTGCGCATGCGGCAGGCCGGAGGCATTGAAGAAAGTGGTGTTCATCATGCCGAGCGAGCGGGCCTTGCGCGTCATCAGGGCCGCAAAGCCCTCTTCGCTGCCGCCGATCTTCTCGCCGATCGCGGCCGAAGCGTCATTGGCCGAGCGAACGATCATGGCCAGAACAGCTTCGCGGACGGTGATGCTGTCGCCTGCCTTGACGAAGAGCTTTGTCGGCGGGCGGGAGGCGGCATGTTTCGAAAAGGGAACGGGGCTATCCCAGCTGAGCTTGCCGGCCTTGATCGCGTCGAAAACCATGTAGACGGACATCATCTTGGTCAGCGATGCTGGGTGATTGAGCACATCCGCGTTTTCGGAGGCGAGAACTTCGCCGGTGCGGGCATCGAGGAGAAGCTGGGCACTTCCTGCCTGGGCTGTCGCCGAGAGGGTAAGGATCGCCACGCAAAACGAGAACGCGATCAGCAACTTGCTCATGAAAACTCCAATGCCGCCCGGATTTCATTGATGACTGCGACTGGTCCGATTCGATCGATCCGCCGTCTTGGGCTTGAGCCCCTATGGCAAGAATGGGGCGACAATCAGCCGATCGGAATCAAATGCAACCGTCATTCCCCATAACGTCGCTCAATCATGGTGAATGGAGAGTTAATCCACAGGGCGAAAGCTCGCAGCAGCGCTCACGAAACCGTCAGCGGGCAAGTGTTACCGCGCCTGTGCCCTCCTCTGCCAATCTGTCCGCTGGATTGACGAGCTGACAGCGCTGAAGAGACAGGCAGCCGCAGCCGATGCAGCCGTCGAGATCATGGCGAAGACGCTGGAGGATACGGATACGCGCATCGAGCTTTTCGGCCCAGATGCTGGCAATCTGTCGCCAGTCTTCCGGTGTCGGCGTGCGTTTCTGCGGAAGGCCTGCCAAGGCGTCGGCAACGTCCGAGAGTGGCAATCCCACCTCTTGCGCGGCCCGAATGAGCGCAAGGCGCCGCAAGACATCACGACCGTAGCGGCGCTGGTTTCCACCTGTTCTGTCGGCGACGATCAGACCCTTGCGTTCGTAGAAATGGATGGCAGAAACGGCGATCCCTGTGCGGCGGGCGACGTCTCCGACGGTCAGATGCATTTTCTTCTCGGACATGGCTTTACCTCAACCTTGGTTGAGGTTGTAGCATCCGGGCAAATCGCATCCAATTCCAGTTCATGCAGAGAGTATTCCCATGACAGACCGTGTGACCGGCAGCCCGGAAAGCCCTTCCCTGCCGGCGTTTGCTGACAGCCCTGATGACGTCGCGCGCCCTTCCGGCGAGACCCGCGGCTGGCTCGATCTGGTGTCACGCGATCACCTCACCACCACGCTGATGCTCAGCATGGGCGTCGCCCTCTTCGCCTTCAACGGCTTCTTTGTCTCGACCGTGCTGCCAAGCGCGATCGCCGAGATCGGCGGCGGTCAATTCATAGCCTGGTCGGTTTCCCTCTACCTCATCGGCTCGATTGTGGCCGGCGCGACCGCTGCGCGGCTGAAGCAGAGGTTCGGGGCTCGCCGCGTGCTGGTGGTCGCCACACTGGTCTTTCTCACGGGAACAGTGACTGCCGCCATGGCGTCCTCCATGGAGCAGGTCCTGCTGGGACGGATTGGACAGGGTCTCGGAGAGGGCGTCGTCGCGGCGATCTGCTATGCCCTCATCCCCGCTCTCTATCCCTCCCGCCTGGTTCCCAAGGTCTTCGGAGTCGAGGCGCTTGTCTGGACCCTGGCTTCCTTCGGTGGCCCGTTTGCCGCAGGCTGGCTGGCAGAGAGCTTTTCCTGGCGCATGGCATTCCTGATCAACCTGCCGTTTGGCCTCGTCTTCCTTCTGCTGGCACTCTTGACGGCGCGAGCACGCGAAGAGGTTGCCGATGCGCATGGGCTCCCGCTTTCGCCACTGTTGCTTCTGTCGATCGGCCTGCTGATGATCCTGTCCTCGGGCGTCATGGCGGAGGCCTGGCTGTCGGCTGTGCTTGTCGTCTCGGGTCTGATCCTGTTGGCCTTCAGCGTCCAGCGCGATCGAGCCTCGCCGGTCAGCCTCATGTCTCACAATGCCTTCCGTCTGTCCTCTACGGTCGGCACCGGTCTCTGGCTGGTGCTGCTGATGCCCGTGGCCCAGGCAACGAGCAGCGTCTACTTCGTCTTCGGCCTGCAACACGGCTTCGGCTTTGGGCCGCTGGCGGCGGGCGGGCTCGGCGCCATCATGGCCATGAGTTGGAGCCTGGTTGCGGTCCTGGTCGCCCATGTGGGCACCGCAAAAGCAAGGCGACGGGCCATCGAAGCAGGCCCTATCCTGCAATGCGCCGGCATGATGCTGGTGGCACTCGGATTTTACCAGGGATCACTCACCCTGCTCGTCGTCGGCCAGATCATCGTCGGCGCAGCCTTCGGCTCGAGCTGGGCCTTCCTGAGCCAGATGTTGATGGAAGCGAGTGCGGTTACGGAGCGGGACAAGACCTCAGGCCTGATCCCGACGCTGCAATCGGCCGGCTTTGCGATTGGCGCTGCGCTTGCGGGCCTGACCGGCAACAGTTTCGGATTGGGCAACCTCTCCATCCATGAGGGGGCGAATGGCGCCTTTTCCACGACCTTCCTGATCCCTGTGCTCTGGACAATCCCCGCCATCCTCCTGGCGCGGCGTGCAACCAGATTGGCAGCAGAACTGCCGAAGTATTCTCAACAACATTGAGAGATACCGTTGAACCTCGCTTAAGGACTCTGGGGCTAGCCTTGGCGGCATTGTGACAAAGTTGTTTTCAGGCAGGACTATGGCAGGACGGATCAAGCAGCAGATAAGGCGCGCGGCGATTGCGGGAGGACTGGAGGCGTCCTTTCTGTTGTCTCGGCTCGGGCTGGCGGGCGGCCTTCGAGGCTGCGGGGTAATCTTCACCCTGCATCATGTCCGGCCCGCCGATGCCAGACCGTTCCAGCCGAACCGGCATCTCGACATCACGCCCGACTTTCTCGACGCGGCGATCCAGACGCTAATCCGGCGCGGCTATCGCTTCATCCGACTGGACGAGGTGCCGGCCGCCCTTGCCGAACCCGAAGTTGGTCAGCCGTTTGCCGTCTTCACCCTCGACGACGGGTTTCGAGACAATCGCGACCATGCCCTGCCGGTCTTCGAGCGTCACGGGGTGCCTTTCACCATCTTCGTCTGCAAGGGGCTTTCGGAGCGCAGCCATACGATGTGGTGGGATACACTTGCGGCCCTGATCGGGGCCCGGCAGAGAGTGGCGCTCTGCCTGCCGGCAGGACGGATCGACATCGACTGCAGTTCGACGGCCGCCAAGCGCGCCGCATTCGATGCCGTGGCGCGCCTGCTCATGGCGGGCGACGAGGCGAAGGGGGTGGCGCAACTCGATGCGGCGGCGAATGCTGCCGGTATCAACCCGCATGCACTGGTCGCGGAAACGGTCATGGATCGGGAAGAGCTGGCTGCCCTGACCAGCAACCCGCTCGTCTCCTACGGCGCGCATACCGTGAGCCATCGCGGTCTTGCCGATCTCAACGATGAGGCATTGTTGCAGGAGTATAACGAGAGCGCCGAATATGTTGCTGGCATCACCGGTACGCGGCCCGTCACCTTCGCCTATCCTTACGGCGATGCCCGCAGCGCCACGGTTCGGACGGCTGGCTATGCAGACTGGGCGGGCTTCAAGCTGTCGGTGACCACTCGGCCGGGCACATTGACGCCGGCTTCGATGGCGAGCCCGCAGCTTCTGCCGCGGATCTCGCTGAACGGGCTCTACCAGAAGCCGCGCTATGTCGAGGCGCTGGCGTCGGGGCTGCCGTCGAAGCTTGTCGGCGGTTGAGCCCCTCCCCTGATCAGGGATACATCCGGACCTTAGACCAGCCGTCGCCGTCGCGGTGGAACTCGATGCGGTCGTGCAGACGGAACTTGCGATCATGCCAGAACTCGATCGAGCGGGGGATGATGCGGAAGCCCGACCAGTGCGGCGGACGGGGGACGTTTCCGAGCGCGTACTTGGCGGTGTATTCGGCGACCGCCTTTTCCAGAGCGAAGCGGCCTTCAAGCGGACGGGACTGCTTCGAAGCCCAGGCTCCGATCCGGCTGCCGAGCGGCCGGGACTGGTAATATTCGTCGGCCTCTTCATCGGAAACCACCTCGACTTCGCCCCTCAGGCGGATCTGGCGGCGCAGCGATTTCCAATGAAAACACATGGCTGCCTTTTTCTGGCCGAGAATTTCCTGTCCCTTCTGGCTCTCGAAATTCGTGTAGAAAACGAAACCCCTGACATCGAAACCCTTGAGCAGCACCATACGGACATTTGGCAGGCCATCCGCATCGACGGTGGCGAGCGCCACGGCATTGGGATCGTTGATCTCCGAGGCCTCGGCATCCTTCAGCCAGGTCGCGAAGAGCGCAAAGGGTTCGCTCTCTTCGGTGAAGTCACCACTTGTTAACCCGATATCTGACATATTGTTTAAAATGCTCCCGATATGCATATTGGCCGTCGATGACGAAGCACTGGATCGCAGGCCCCTTGGCAGACATAGCAAAATCGGTCGAGCGGACAAAGGGTTGGTGCATGCGTAGAAGCTCTATCTTGCTCGTCATCTCTGCGACACTTCCGCTCAGCGGTTGCTTCGGCAGCAGCATGGACCTGTTCGGCTCCGATACGGTCGATAGCTCGATCTCCACATCGACGGTCGTCAAGGGCGGCAATCCCACGAGCCGCTCCGACGAGCTTACCGTGCAGAGTGCGGTCTCTTCAGCCGATCTCACCAAGACCGAAGGCAAGCCGCTTCCCTGGGCGAATGCGACAACGGGCAGTGCCGGTGTCGTGACTGCGATCCAGGAAGAGAAGGGAAATGGCGTCATCTGCCGCAACTTCTCGACGACCCGCCATTCCTATGAAGGCATCGCCTATTTCTCCGGCAAGACATGCACGTCCGGCACCGGAAACTGGCAGCTGTTGAGCTTCGACCGCCAATCGTAAACGGCGGATCGGTTTCGGTCGCATTCGAAAGACTTGCTTAAGCAAACCGGAAGAATGAGGTCGCCCTGCCGGCCGACAGCTAACACTCGATTAGCATATGACATGCGACGGTTCCCGAGACTGTAGCGCCCGGATCTGCATGAATTCCGCAGGACGGCATAAAAGTTTCGCGGACGGGGCCCCATGAACGGACCTTTTCCGCCTGAGGTGTGTTGGTGTCCTCGATGCGTGATTTTTATTCGATCCTTGGCGTGAAGCGCGATGCCGGCTCTGACGAGATCAAGGCAGCATGGCGCACGAAGGCGAAATCCGTGCATCCCGACCAGAATCGTGACGATCCGCACGCCCACAACCGTTTCGCCGAGATTGGCCGCGCCTATGAAGTGCTCAAGGATCCGGCCAAGCGAAGCCGGTACGATCAACAGCGCATGAAGGTCGAAGCTCTGGAACGCGAACAGACGATCATGCAGCAGCGCCAGGCTGCGCGCGAGGCGGCGGAAAAAGCCAAGCAGGCCAAGATAAATGCCGAGCGCGTGCTTGAGGAGCTGGCGCGCGCCGAGGCGGAGAAGGCCAAGGCGGATGCGACCCAGGCAGCCCAAGCCGCCAAGGCGAAGGCTGCAAAGGAACAGGCCGCCGAGGCAAAGACCAAAGCCCAGGCCGAATCCGGTGAAAAGGATGCAGCCGCAGAAACGGCTACTGCGGCCGGCACCGATAAGACTTCGACTGCCGGTGCAAGCGCTGGCCCTAAATCGGGTCCAAGCGCCACCGTCGGCGGCACGGCTTCAGGCCCGGAAGAAACCGCTTCACGCATTTTCGGCGATAGCCCCGAAGCGGCAGCAGCTGCTGAAAGCCTGCGCCGCGAGCAGGAGGCCGCAGAGCTTCAGGAGGGCATTCCCCTGAAGCCGGCGGCATCGCCCCTGCTGGCGCCGATCGAGCTCTTCAGTTCGCTGGTGCGTCGCCTGCGCGGCGCCCCGCCGCCGCTGCCGGAAAAGGCACCCGATATCTTTGCTGATGCCGTGGTCGCGATTGCCGATCTGCTCGAGCAGAAATCCGTGTCGATCACACTGAACGACGGACGCGAAGTGCGCGTGCCGCTCAACGGTGTGACCGAGGGCCATGTCGTGCGCCTCAAGGGTCAGGGGCTAAAATTCCAGGGCCTTCAGCGCGGCGATGTCGCCGTGACGATCAAGGTGCTGCGCGCCGAACGCTTCGCTGTCGACCAGTTCGATATCCGCACCGTGTTGCCGATCACGCTCGAAAACGCCGTGCTGGGCTGCGAGACACAGGTCGAAGGACCTGACGGAACCATGGTGCCCGTCACGGTCCCGGCCTGGTCGAACTCGGATCAGGTCATCCGAATCGACGACCTCGGCCTTCCCAACGCCGAAGGCGGCCGTGGCGCGCTTGTCGTCGAACTGCGCGTGATGCTCTGGGAGAAGCCGGACGAGAAGGTCACCGACCTGATGCGGCTGATGCGCGAAGGGCTCTATATCTGAGCCCTTCCCTTCCTGAACATACTCATCGGATCATCAGGCTCTGACGTAGTCGAGGCAGCCGGCCGACAGGCCCGCGCCGCTGACGACCAATGCACCATGAGCATAGAGGCTGGTTGCTGACGCGCCGTCAGGCAGAGCGATCGCCCAGAGGGTGCCGGTGGCATCACTTGCCGCGAATACCCCATCAACCGCTTCGATCGCGGCCATGACTTCGGCCTCCGCCATTCCGGACCGGAAGAGGACAACTACCGGCCCCTCTGCTGCTGGTGGGAAAGCCTGCATCGTGCCGGCAGCGATGGTGATCGCGGCCAGAACGAGAGGCGCAGAGCGGAGGCCCATTCCCCTGCCCCCACTCTTGATCCAGATGCCGAGCAGGATGGGTCCGAGCCCGAAGAGACAAAGCCAGAGAATGTCCCAAAAGAGCGGCGTTTCGCTGTCCATCCGTATGCGGTGGATGCCGAGAAGCCAGTGGGACAGAACAGCGTCGACGACGTGCCAGCTGCCGAAACCGATCATTGCCCAGGCCAGCCCGAGGCGGCCTGCGCCCTCCGCTGCGATCGCCTTGCGACCCCGCCAGAGCCAGAAGATCCCGAGAGCGGCAACGCCATACATGGCGAGATGGAACATCCCATCCGTCATGACCAGAAATCGGAGATCGGCGGCGGCTTCAGGCAGGCCACTTAAGAGATGGTGCCATTGCAGGATCTGGTGCAGCAGGATGCCGTCGAAGAATCCTCCCAGCGCAAAACCGAGGGCGGCTGATCCCATGACCGCGTAGCCCGTCTTGCGCCTTGCTGTGAATATCTCGTCCATCATCGTGCCCTCCGTCATGACGAGCCCAACAGCAAGAGCGACAGAGGGTTCCCAATTCCGAGACCGGCAAAGAGGCAGCACGGTGCTTCATCGCTGATTTATGAGGGAATTTTGAAGTACACAGGCAATGTCCCCCGTTCGCACCATCGATGATCTGGTTCAATCTTGAACCCCGGATCGGCCTATGCCATAGGCTCCCCAACGAAAGTCTCAAAGGATCCCGATATGGTTCAAGGTTCCGGCCTCATGGCAGGCAAGCGCGGCGTCATCATGGGTGTCGCCAACAATCGCTCCATCGCCTGGGGTATCGCCAAGGCCTGCCGCGACCAGGGCGCCGAGATTGCGCTGACCTGGCAGGGCGATGCCCTGAAGAAGCGCGTCGAGCCGCTCGCCCAGGAACTGGATGCCTTCCTCGCCGGCGACTGCGATGTCACCAATCTCGAGAGCATCGACGCCGTCTTCAACAATATCGAAGCCAAGTGGGGCAAGATCGACTTCGTCGTGCATGCCATCGCCTTCTCCGACAAGGACGAGCTGACGGGCCGCTACATCGAGACGACGCGCGACAACTTTGCCCGGACCATGGACATCTCGGTCTATTCGTTCACCGCCGTCGCGGCGCGTGCGGAAAAGATCATGAACGACGGCGGTTCGCTGCTGACGCTCACCTATTACGGTGCCGAAAAGGTCATGCCGCACTACAACGTGATGGGCGTGGCGAAGGCTGCACTCGAGGCGTCCGTGCGCTATCTCGCCGTCGACATGGGCGGTCGCGGCATCCGCGTCAACGCCATCTCGGCCGGCCCGATCAAGACGCTTGCGGCTTCCGGCATCGGCGACTTCCGCTACATCCTCAAGTGGAACGAGTATCATTCGCCGCTGAAGCGCAACGTCACGACCGACGAGGTCGGCAAGTCGGGCATGTATCTCTTGTCCGACCTCTCGACCGGCGTTTCCGGCGAAGTGCACCATGTCGACTGCGGTTATCACACGGTTGGCATGAAGTCGGTCGACGCGCCCGACATCGTTCTCGGCAAAGACTGAATTCGGAGACTACGCCGTGCTCATCTACATGATCCGCCACGGCCAGACCGATTGGAATGCCGAGGGCCGGATGCAAGGCCAGAAGGATATCGGCCTCAACGACACCGGCCGCCAGCAGGCCACTGAAAACGGGCGCAAGCTCGGTGAAATCCTCGGTCGCCGCGCCGGGGATTTCGACTTTGTGAGCTCCCCGCTCGGACGCACGCGCGACACGATGGAACGGGTGCGTGGCGCCATGGGTCTGCCGCCGGGCGACTACCGGCTCGACGATCGGTTGAAGGAGCTCTCCTTCGGCGATTGGGAGGGCTCGACACTGCCGGAACTGGCACAACGCGCGCCAGAGCGGGTCGAAGAACGGGCGCGCCAGAAGTGGGGGTTCATACCGCCCGGCGACGATGCGGAAAGCTATGAGATCCTGTCCTGGCGGATTGGCGCTTGGCTGACCTCTGTCGAGCAGCAGACCGTCTGCGTCAGCCATGGTGGCGTCATCCGCAGCTGCTTCCGGCTGATTGGCAATGTCAGTGAGGACGAAGCCTGCGAGATGAACATTCCGCAGGACCGGATCCTGAAGATCGATCGCGACCGGAAACTGATAGGCTGGATCTGAGGTCCCGAACGGGCCGCCGTCTTCGGGCAGCCCCGCGCTTTCTACTGGAGAACTTCCAGATCATCGACGACGCGCTTGCCATCCACCTCGGTGTAGAAGACGATGACCTTCTGGCCCGGCTCCAGACCCTCGAAGTTGAATTCCGAGGGAACGGCATAGGTCTTGCCGTCATCCAGGACGAGGCTCATGCCGTCGACGTTCACATCACGAATGGTGGCTTCCACATCGGCGCTGCCGGCATAGACGCTGACCGGTGACAGGAAGCCCGCGGTGGCGAGAAGCAGGGATATAACGATACGCATGCAAACCACCCTCGACCAAATCACTGCTGAAACCGACTGCAAACTAGCCTCCTGAATGTGGCGGAATTCGCCCCTGACAATGTCATTTCGGGGGATAGTGGACCCGAAGGGCAACCGGGATCAAGCGCGTTCGCCGCTGTCCCCCGACAAACTATGGGCTCAAGGTCTTTCGTGCGTCCGATAAACAGCGAAACGATAAAAAAACCTGCCCCTGACGAAATCCTAAATTAACCGCAGACCCATAGGCTTAGCGCAATCGGGGTCAAGGGAAGCTTACACTTGCGCAAGTTGACGATGGACGCGCGTGCCGACAGGCGACTGAGCAACGGCATGCTCTGGCTGATCGGTGCTGCAGTGCTGAGCGTGCTCATCGTGTCCGCCGGGCTGATGATCGACCGCCAGACCGCGCTGACCGAGAAGGGCCGCATCGAGCACGGCATACTGGATCGCCTCCTGCGGGTGCAGTCGGACATCAAGACCCATCTGGATCACGACATCAATCTTGCGTTGTCTTTGGCGGACGACATCGCCGATGACGGCATGTTGTCTCCGTTGGAGTTCAATCGGACTGTAAACCGCCTGATCGTCGACAACCCTCAGTTTGATAGTATTCGCCTCGCCACGCTCGACGATCCCGCTCGCATGGCCTTCACCCCGAAAGTCACCAGGGATTCGCGCACCATCAGCATCGATATTCCGGTGCCGCCCGTTTCGTGGCAGTCGAGCGCGGCATGGATCGCCCTCGTCGTCGAGATCAATGCGGACCGCTTCTTCGATCACTATGAACTGCTGACGGAAGTGGACCTGCCGGACCATGACGGTCACGACCATACCAAGGTCGCCATCGTCATGCCCTCCGCCGATGGAACCGATGAAGTCTTCGGTGACGAGACGATTTTCGATGATAACCCGGTCACCGCCACGTCTGCCGACGAACATCTGAGCTACACTCTGTATGGCGTGCCGGCAGAGGGCTGGAATGCCGCCATGAACAGGCTCTTGCCGAGCCGCCTCCTGGTACTCGCCGGCGTCGTCGCGATGACCAGCTCCGTGCTGCTTGCCCTTTTCCTGCTGCGCGAGCGCAACCTGAACATCAAGCGTTTGCGGGGTCGCGAACAGCGGCTGCTCGAACTGTCGCAGCGGTTTCAGCTCGCGCTGGAGACGTCCAATATCGGCATCTGGGAGATCGACGCCTCGACCCATGCGCTGATCTGGGACAGTCGCAGTGCCGGCCTGCATGGCCTGCCCAACAGCCTCACGGATGAGGAAGACCGACTGGCGGACTGGTTCGCATCGCTGCATGCCGATGATATCGGTCGCGCCGAACAGCTCTATTTCGACGCCGTCGTCGCCGCGACCGCCGATCAATGGGACATCAGCTACCGCGTTCCGCTGTCCGACGACAGTTTCCGCTATCTGCGCTCGGTGGGTGCCCGCACCAGCGATGGCAGCATTACCGGCATCGTCTGCGACGTGACGACCGATACGCTGGTCACCCAATCGCTGAGCCGCGCCAAGGAGAACAGCGACATCAAGAATGCCGAGCTGGAGCTTGCTCTCGAGGAACTTTCCAGCCGCGAGCACCAGCTGGCAGAAGCCTCGCAGCGCCTGGATCTGGCGCTCGGCTCCTACAATTGCGGCACCTGGGAGGGCGATCCGGTGACACGGAGCGCGATCTGGGACGAGCGCATGCACCAGCTCTACGGGATCCCCTACAGTGACAAGCCTGTGACCGAGCATCTCTGGCTGTCTCGCCTGCATGCCGACGATCGCGGAGAAATCCAGCTCGCCACCAAGCGGGCCGCGACGCTGGATCAGACGCTCAACACGACTCAGCGCGTCGTCCTTCAAAACGGTGAGACCCGCTACATCCGCTCGGTCGGCCAGCCGCATATCGGGCGCGACGGCAAGAAGAAGCTGATCGGCATTGCCTTTGACGTCACGGCCGACGCGCTGCTTGCCGAACAGCTGCGCAATGCCAAGGCGGAAGCCGACATGCGCAACATCGAGCTGGAGCTTGCCAAGAACCGGATCGAGTTCAACGCCCTGCACGATCCACTGACCTCGCTCGCCAATCGCCGCAAGCTCGATCTCGAGCTGGACACGCTAGTGCGCAACGGCGACCGTCTATCGTCCAAATTCGCGATCCTGCATCTCGACCTCGACCGCTTCAAGGAAATCAACGACACGCTTGGACATGCGGCGGGTGATGCCATGCTGGTACATGCGTCGCGCATCCTGATGAAACATGTCCCGCGCGGTGATTTGGTCGCTCGTATCGGCGGCGATGAATTCGTGGTCCTGGCACGGCGGCAGACTTCGGTCGACGAGCTCGCGACGCTCGCCAACAAGATCATCGACGAGATGCGCCAGCCGCTCGACTTCGAAGGTTTCGATTGCCGCTGCGGCGTCTCGATCGGGATCGCGCAATCGCATGGCGCGGCACCCGACCCGCGTAAGGTGCTGATCAACGCCGACATCGCGCTCTACCAAGCCAAGGAAAAGGGCCGGAACTGCTACGAGTTCTTCACCCCGGACCTGCAGGCCAACATCGTCGCCAAGAAACGCATGGCCGACGACATGCTGGCCGGTCTCGACCGCGACGAGTTCATCGTCTGGTACCAGCCGCAATTCGAGGCCTCCAGCATGCAGCTCTGTGGCGCGGAAGCCCTGATCCGCTGGCGCCATCCGGACCGCGGCATCCTTGCCTCCGGCAACTTCCTGAAGGTCGCCGAAGACCTGAACGTGATGGCACGCATCGACGAACTCGTGCTGCAGACCGCGCTCAAGGACCAGATGCGCTGGACGGCGCTTGGCATGCAGGTGCCTCGCATTTCGGTCAACGTATCGTCCAAGCGCCTGCATGACGACAACCTGATCGACCAGTTGAAAGGCCTTGCCATTGCGCCCGGTTCGATTTGTTTCGAATTGGTGGAGTCGATCTTCCTTGACGATAGCGACACGTTTGCCTCCGAGAATATCGAGAGGATCAAGGCGCTCGGCATCGACATCGAAATCGACGATTTCGGTACCGGCCATACCTCGATCGTCTCGCTCCTGAAGCTCAAGCCGAAACGGCTGAAGATTGACCGCCAGCTGGTCATGCCGGTCACCGTGCAGCCACAGGAACGAAGCCTCGTGCGCAATATCGTCGAGATCGCCCGCTCGCTCGGCATCGAGACCGTTGCCGAAGGCGTCGAAACGCAGGAACATGCGGGCATCCTGCGGCAGCTCGGCTGCGACTACCTGCAGGGTTACGCCTTCGCCAAACCGCTCTCCTTCGAGGATTTCACCCGCTTCGTCGACCGCCTGCCGCAGCGCAAGGCGTCTTGAGCCGGCGCATGGGCGGATCACAGACGCTTCGGTGACACTGTGTCGTCGCAAATCGGCGGCGCGCGGCGCAAAAGCGCTTCACAGAAATTGTCAATTTGCTCTATGAGTGACGCCATCCAAGGCAGGGCCCGCCGGAAGACGTTCCGGAAGGCGAGAATGGGACGGTAGCATACGCATGTCGCACAATACCTTCGGTCATCTCTTCCGCGTCACCACCTGGGGCGAAAGCCACGGGCCGGCGCTCGGCGCTGTTGTCGACGGCTGCCCTCCGGGTGTCCGCTTCGCCCAGGAGGATCTGCAGGTCTTCATGGACAAGCGCAAACCCGGCCAGTCGCGCTTCGTCACCCAGCGGCGCGAAGACGATATCGTGAAAGTGCTCTCCGGCGTTATGCCGCAGGAAGACGGAACGATGATCACGACCGGCACGCCGGTCTCGCTGTTCATCGAGAATACCGACCAGCGCTCGAAGGATTACGGCGAGATCGCCAAGCGTTATCGCCCCGGCCATGCCGATTATACCTATGATCTGAAATACGGGATCCGCGACTATCGTGGCGGTGGGCGCTCTTCCGCCCGCGAGACGGCCGCCCGCGTGGCAGCCGGTGCGCTGGCCCGCCTTGCCATGCCCGGCGTTACCATTCGTGGCGCGCTGGTGCAGATCGGCACGCACAAGATTAACCGCGAGAACTGGGACTGGGCGCAGGTCGAACAGAACCCGTTCTTCTGCCCTGATGCCGCGATGGTTCCCGTCTTCGAGGAGTATCTCGACAGCATTCGCAAGGCAGGCTCCTCTGTCGGAGCCGTGATCGAAGTCATCGCCGAAGGCGTGCCGGCCGGCATTGGCGCACCCGTCTATGGCAAGCTCGATCAGGAGATTGCAGCCGGCCTGATGTCGATCAATGCGGTCAAGGGCGTCGAGGTCGGGAACGGTTTCCAGGCGGCCGAAATCACCGGTGAGGAGAACGCCGACGAGATGCGGATCGGGGCGGACGGCAAGCCCGTCTTCCTGTCGAACCATGCCGGCGGCGTGCTTGGCGGCATTTCGACCGGCGAGCCGATCGTCGCGCGCTTCGCCATCAAGCCGACTTCGTCGATCCTGACCGAGAAGCGCTCGATCGATGCCGATGGCAATGAAGTCGATGTGCGCACCAAGGGCCGCCACGACCCCTGCGTCGGCATCCGCGCCGTGCCCGTCGGCGAGGCGATGCTCGCCTGCACCATTCTCGACCATATCCTGAGAGACCGCGGCCAGAACGGCCGGACCAGATAAGGACTTGTCCCATGAGCTATGACCAGAAGCGCGTCGTCGAGGCGATCCGCGCCTTCGAAGCCGGCGAAATCGTCGTCGTCACCGACGATGACGGCCGCGAGAACGAAGGGGACCTGATCGTTGCCGCCGTTCACTGCACCGCCGACAAGATGGCCTTCATCGTGCGCCACACCTCGGGCATCGTCTGCACGCCAATGCCGAAGGAAGAGGCCAAGCGCCTGAACCTCTCGGCCATGGTGGCGGAGAACGACAGCGCCCATACAACCGCTTTCACCGTCTCCGTCGACTTCAAGCATGGCACGACAACAGGCATTTCGGCGGACGACCGGACGCTGACGGTGCGCAACCTCGCCAACCCGAATGTCGGCCCTTCCGATTTCGTTCGCCCAGGCCATATCTTCCCGCTGGTCGCCCGCGAAGGCGGAGTTCTGATGCGGTCAGGGCATACAGAAGCTGCCGTCGACCTCTGCAAGCTCGCGGGCCTGCCGCCGATCGGCGTCATCTGCGAACTCGTCAATGACGACGGCAGCGTGACGCGTGGCCAGCAGGTTGCCGATTTCGCCGTCAAGCATCGCTTGAAGCAGGTGTCGGTCGCCGACCTCATCGCCTATCGCCAGCGCAAGGAGACGCTGATCCAGCTCGTCTCCAAGTTCGATCTGCAGACCCCCTATGGTCCGGCCAAAGCCTATGCCTATTCCCTGCCCTGGGATCCGATGCAGCATCTCGCCGTCGTCTTCGGCGACATCCGGGACGGCGAAGACATTCCGGTTCGCCTGCATCTGGAGCATGTCGGCAAGGACGTGTTTGGGACGGATCGTCAGATCGACGGAATCATGAAGCGGATCGCCGAAAAGGGCCGTGGCGTCATCGTCTATCTACGCGAGGGATCCGTCGGCGTCGGCGTCTCGACGACGGCGCGCAGCGGCAAACACGAGCGCGAGGACCATTCCGAAGCGCAGGCGCGCGAGAGCGAGTGGCTGGAAATCGGCCTCGGCGCGCAGATCCTCAAGGATCTCGGCGTCACCTCGATCCGGCTCTTCTCGTCGCGCGAGCGCCACTATGTCGGCCTCGAAGGCTTCGGGATCCGCATTGCGGCGACGGAAATCGTCTGAGGGTCTTCCCTCTCGATTGATGCCATGTGGCGGCTTACGGCCGCCTGATCACCCCACCCCGGACCTTCGGTCCGACCCTCCCCCTCAAGGGGAGGGTGGAGTGTTACCGCTAGCGCTCGCACCAAGGCTAACGGCGACCACCCACCTCCCCCTTGAGGGGGGAGGTCGACGCGCAGCGTCGGGTGGGGGTGACCCCAGTCAAAATACTCAAGTCCCGATCGGCCCTTCCACCACCGGCTCCGGCCTACCCTTCCAGCTCAGCCGCCAGACGTCCCCCTGGCGCACCGACTGGACGGCAGCGGGACGCAGGATGGCAAAGCAGGTTCCGCTATCATGGCGGACCGACGGGTAGACGATGCCGTTCAAGCCTGCGCGCCTCGCTTCGAATGCCAGGCGGTTGCCCTCGGGGTAGCCGACTGCCTTTTCCGGCGAGAGCGACGGATGATGGGGCAACGCCCTGAGGTCGAGAAATTCTCCCGATGTGCTGCACAGCATTTCCGCATAATCGGCGACCGCTTCAAAGACGCCCGTCCGCGACAGGAATTCCGTCATGTGAAAAGCGATTTCCGCGAGGCAGGTCTCGACGCCGAGTGCTGCATACCAGGCGCCGCGCGTCTCGCCGTTGAAGCGATTGGGCTCGCGGGGCTTGGCATAGGCGAAGCTCGCATTGATGAAATGGGCATGCGGCACATCGTAGACGAGCTCGTTGGCAGCCAGCCCGGAAATGCCCGTCGACTGGGCCTGGATGCGGGTCGACGTGGCTGCCTCGATTTCGGCGAGTTCGGCAAGTTCATCGGCAGTATCGGCGAGCGGCGCGAGCACCGCCTGCCGCAAGCGTGCGGTAGAGACGAGACGCACGGTCTTCGGATAGGCAAGCGTGCTCACCGGAACGCCGGCGACGTCCAAGTCAGAGACCCCCGCGCACGGCGTCGAGATAGCGGCGCACCTCGAGCATATGCGGGATGCCGCCTTCGATCATGGCAGCAACGGGCGTGCGGCGATCAAAAAGCGGCCCGGTGTTTTCCAGCATCGGCCAGCGATCGGCCATGGCATCGACGAACAGCAGATGCAGGGCCTTGTAGATGCCGGTGAGCGCCGATATCCGGGTCATCTGGTCCTGGCTCAGGGTTTTCGTCACGCTCTCAGGCTTCAACCGCTCCCAGGTGCTGAGCGAGACACCGAGCAGCGCCGCCGCCTGCTGGCTGGTCAGGTCCCAATGCATGACCAAGCGGCGGAAGGCTTTCAGCGCAGTTGTCGAAAGACGTTTCCGATCGGCCTCGATCGAGAAGCCCTGAGGCGGGACGGAAGCCGCAGGAGAGGTCTGAACAGGAAGCAGCACGTTAGATCACTCCTTCAAATGACAATAATAATATAACTCATTTGAAGGTGTTTTCAAGTCGATGGCAACGCTGGGGCCCACGGAGTGGACATTGTGCAACGCCGGTGGCCGCTCGCCCTTAAACCACTCGTCGCGCCATGCCGACCGAGCCCGGTGCCGTCTCGTCGAAGCCGAACTGGCTGTAGAGACGGTTGGCGGGCACGTCGGCGATCAGGCTGACATAGGCGGTCTTGGGCAGCGTGGCGATGAAGTCGGAGAGTGCCGCCATGATCCATTTGGCGAGGCCCCTGCCCTGATGCGCGGGCAGGATGGCGATGTCGGTCACCTGGAAGAAGCAGCCGCCATCGCCGATGATGCGGCCCATGCCGACG
This sequence comes from Rhizobium rosettiformans, assembly GCF_016806065.1. Taxonomy (NCBI): domain Bacteria; kingdom Pseudomonadati; phylum Pseudomonadota; class Alphaproteobacteria; order Hyphomicrobiales; family Rhizobiaceae; genus Rhizobium; species Rhizobium rosettiformans. Next base: position 2,542,858 of record NZ_CP032405.1, on the reverse strand, counting down.
GTCTCGTCGCCCAGCATCAGGCTCACGCCAAAGATCGAGTTCGGCAGGCCCTTTTCAGCGGCTTCGCGCGCAAAAGGCGTGAGGCCCGATTCGAGGCGAAGACGCATGTAGTCGTCGATGGCGGGCATACGAGGTTCGATGCGGTAGGCGCTGTTGTCGGTCACGTCGGATCTTTCTGTCTGTGGTGATTGTGTTTGTTCAGCCGAGCCAACCGGGCTGCAAGCGCACGGCCTCCATGCCGGCAAAGCGGGCGATACGCTGGAGTTCGGCTTCCAGCTTGTCGAGGCGGCCGGCCGTGGGCTTCACGCCCGCCTCCAGCCACAAGCGGCGCACGTCGAGAACGCCCTCTTTGCGCTCGGCCTTCATGTCGATGCGGCCGATCAGGCGATCGCCCTCGAGCAGCGGAAAGACGTAATAGCCGTATTTCCGCTTCGGCTCGGGCACGAAGACCTCGATGCGATAGAAGAAACCGAAAAGGCGTTCGGTGCGGTTCCGGTCGCGGATCAAGGGATCGAAGGGCGAGAGCACACGGATGCGTGCCGGCGGCTCAGGGGCGTCGAGGAGCGATGCCATCGTGTCGGCGAAGGCGAAGGAAGCGCGAGGTTTGCCATCAACGGTTTCGAGCGCAAGTTCCTGCAGTTCGTCGCGGTGGGCGATGACCCAGGCCTTGGCCTCGTCTGGCGTGACGATATCGAAGAAGGCGGCGATTTCACCCGAGGTGGCGAAGCCGAGGCGGGTGAGTGCCGCCCGGCAGGCCCAGTCGACGAAGGTGTCGTGGTCTACTTCTGCGGAGTGATGTTCGGCGGGGATGACCCGCTCGGAGAGGTCATAGACCTTCTGAAAACCTTCGCGGCGGGCAATCGACAGTTTGCCGGTATGCCACAGAAATTCCAGCGCCGTCTTCGAAGGATGCCAGTTCCACCAGCCACCGGACTTGTGGTCCTCAGCCTTCACATCGCGGGCCATGACCGGACCGCGGTCACGGATGCGGGCATAGGTTTCTTCGAAGGCCTGGTCGAAGCCTTCCCCCTGCCATTTCGCCCAGTTTTGCCGGATACGCTCTTCGCGGCGGACGAAGCGGTGCTTCCAATAGGGAAAGAAGGCTGAAGGGATGACCGAGGCATCATGGGTCCAGTGCTCGAAAAGCGAGCGGTCATTTTCGAGGAGATGCTGCAGATCCTTTGGCCGATAAGTCTGGTTGCGCGAGAAGAGGATCTGGTGATGGGCGCGCTCGACCCACTGAATGCTGTCGACCTGAACGAAACCGAGTTCGTGGATCAGGTCGTAAAGCCCCTGACGCCCGAGCGCCCTGCTCGGCGAGCGCGACAGGCCCTGCCGTTCAAGGAAGATTTTTCGCGCAAGCGTGTTGGGGACGGGAATCGTCATGACTGAGAGGCTAGGACATGTTCGCGGTTTGTTCAATGGCGGAAACTTGTAGGGGGCCACGATCTGCAACCTTGGCCGGACAAGGATCCACATAGCGCATCGATTGCTTCACAGCAGAGGCTGGAAGCCCGGGCTCCAGCGGTCTATAGGAACGGATCTTTCAGGAGAGCCCTCACCTTGCACATCCGTTTCGACCAGGCCGAGTTGCGCTTCGGCGACCGAGTTGCTCTCTCGCCGCTTTCGCTGTCGCTCGTCGAGACGCGTATCGGCGTGATCGGGCTTAATGGTTCGGGCAAGACGAGTTTCGCGCGGCTGATCGGGGGGCTTGCCAAGCCGTCATCCGGCACGGTGACGCTGGATGGGCTGGATACGGTTGCCGACGAGAAGGCGGCCCGGGCAAAGACGGGGTTCATCTTCCAGAACCCGGGCCATCAGATCATTTTGCCTGTCATTCGCGAGGATATCGCGCTCGGGCCGAAATCGAGGGGGATGGCCGCTCACGAGGTGGATCGACTGGTGGATGAGGTCCTTGCCCGGTTCGGGATCAGCGATCTCGCGGCAAGGCGGCCCCACGAGCTATCCGGAGGGGAGCTACAGCTTGCAGCGCTGGCGGCCGTCTGCGTCAACCGTCCTGACGTGGTGATCTTCGACGAACCGACCAATCAGCTGGACCTTAGAAACCGGGCGCGGGTGAAGTCGGCGATTGAGGGGTTGGGCGAACAGGCCGTGGTCATCAGCCACGACCTCGATCTGGTGGCGGATTTTTCCCGCGTGCTGGTCTTCCACGAAGGGGCGCTCGTCTTTGACGGAGAGGCTATCGAAGCAATCGCCCGCTACCGGGAGATCGCCGGATGCTGACGAGCCTGCATGTGGAGGGGCAAAGCCTCCTGCATCGCATCCCGGTCAAGCCGAAGCTTGTTGGGCTGATGGCTTTCGGGCTGGGGCTCTATCTTGTCGATCAACCGTTCGCCCTGACCTTTGCCATGATCGCGACCGGCACTCTCTATCTGTCGACCGGTGTCGGCCTGTCGGAAGGATTTCGGCGGTTGAAGCCGGTGCTGTTCACGATTGCCTTTCTCGCTTTGGTCAATCTGCTGCTTCTGTCGCCTCACGAGGCCCTCGTGATCACGCTCAGGCTCGTTGCGATCCTGTTGCTCGCGGCTGCCGTTACGGCTTCCACCACCATTGCCGACTTCATGGCCGCCGTCACCGATCTTGCCCGACCACTCGAGCAGCTGGGGTTAATGAAGGCGGCCGATCTGGGCCTTGCCCTTGGGCTCGTGCTCCGTTTCGTGCCGGAAATCGCGGTGCGTTATGATGCGCTGAAAGAAGCCCATGCGGCGCGCGGCATTCCGGTGAAGCTCTCGCGCATGCTCGGGCCGCTCATCATTTCGACGTTGAAGGATGCCGATCGGATCGCCGAAGCGATTGACGCCCGGGGAATTCGAGGTCACTAAAAAGCCTCCAAGTTTACCGGGGACCCGTTCCATGACCACCAGAGACCTCGTGCTCGCCGCCCTCTTCACCGCGATCATCATCGTGCTCGGCTTCATCCCGCCGGTGCCAATCCCGCTACTGCCGGTACCGATCACGGCGCAGTCCATGGGCGTCATGCTCGCCGGCTGCATCATCGGGGCGAAACGCGGTGCCGCCGCCTATGCGCTGCTGGTCGTGCTCGTCGCCGTCGGCCTTCCCGTCCTCTCGGGTGGTCGTGGCGGCCTCCACGTGCTGATGGGACCGACGGGCGGCTATATCTTCGGCTGGATCATCGGCGCCTTCGTCACCGGTTTCCTTGCGGAAAAGCTCGTGCGCGAGGGCCAGTCGGCCGTCCGGCAGATGACCGGCTTCTTTGTCGCCAGCGTCGTCGGCGGCATCGGTGTCGTCTATCTCTGCGGCATGCCGTGGCTGTCGCTCGTGGCCGGCACGCCCTTCGACAAAGTCGTCCTCGGCTCGCTCGCCTTCATCCCGGGCGACCTGGTCAAGGCTGCGATCGCCACGCTTGCGGCACGCGCCGTGCTCGTCGGCTATCCGCTGCTGCCGGCCCGCGCATAACACCCAGAAAGCGTCGTTCAAGAATCGAAATGCCACCGCTAAGGTGGCATTTTCCGTTCTGGGTTCTGGGGGATTTCGAACCGTGACCACCGCGCCGAAACTGATGCTCGCCTGCGCTCTGCAGGCCCTCGCCACCACTACAGTCCTGGCAAATGATTCCATGGCAACGCTCGAGGCCGGAGGCCTAGTCTTCACGCGCAGCGAAGAGATCACCATGGCGCGGGAAGATCTCTACATTTCGCCGGAGAAGGTGGAGGTGAAATATCTCTACCGCAATACCAGCGACAAGCCGGTCAGCACCATCGTCGCCTTCCCCATGCCGAAGATCGGCGGCCCGATCGAGATCATGTCGGCGGTGCCGGACGAGCAGAGCGACAATTTCATGGACTTCTCCGTGGTCCAGGACGGCGAGGAGATCGAGCCAAACCTGCAACAGCGCGTGCTCGTTCGCGGCATCGACTTTACCGCGGATGTCGAAGAGCAGGAGATCCCGCTTCAGCCCCTCCTCAAGGAGACAACGGAAGCGCTGAAGACGTTGGAGCCCGACGTGATCAAGGATTGGCTGTCGAAGGGACTGATCGTCGATATCAACTACGGCACCGGTGGTGAGGCTGCTCCGGAATATGCGCCCGTCTGGGAACTCGAATCCATCTATTGGTGGGAGACGACCTTCCCGGCCGGCGCCGACGTTGAAGTCGAACACAGTTATCGCCCGAGTGTCGGCGGGAGCGCCGGCCTTGTCTTCATGTGGGACGGCAAACCATCGGATGCCTATGCCGAATACCAGCAGCGTTATTGCATCGACGACGCATTCCTCAATGCGGCGATCAAGCTGGAGAAGAAGCAGAACCCGGATGCCGGGATCTACTATTTCGAGCAGTGGCTGTCCTACATTCTGACCACCGGCAACAACTGGTATGGTCCGATCGGCGACTTCCGCCTCACCGTCGACAAGCTGAACCCGGAATCCATCGTCAGTTTCTGCGGGCAAGGCGTGAAGAAGACCGGCCCGACGACATTCGAGATGCGCGCCAAGGACTTCTATCCCGAACGCGACCTCAACATCCTTCTCGTCGTGTCGAACAAGGTGGCGATGCAGGCTCCGTGAAATGGTGGCAAATTCCACCAAATTCGGCGACTGCGGTCATTCGGCCATGTCTTGGTAACGGCTTGTAAAATCGTTTCCGACAGGATTGCCAGCGATCGATCGTTTCCGGTGTCCCCCTGAGCACTCCATGATGGAGGCGCAAACGCCCGAACGGATCATGTCACCGCTGCATCTGGACGCCGGCCTTCCGGCTGTCCCGCCGTTTTCGCGCGCCCGAAAGTCATGATCATGTTCCTCAAAAACCTTTCGCTCAGCAAAAAGCTGATCCTCACCTTTTGCACCATCATGGCCGGATGTTTCCTGGCCTCCGTCGTCGTTTTTGTGCAGGCCTATACGGCCAAGTCCGCGCTGGTCGACCAGGACCGTGCCCAGCGCATCGTCAATCTCGTCGATGCCGCAAAGACCGCCATGGCCGAGCAGGCTGCCAACGAGCGCGGCTACCTGCTGTTCGGCAGCGAAAGCACGCTTGCTGCGGTGACGACCGAGCGTCAGGCCCTTGATGCAGCGATCACCGAAGCGAAAACGCTGGCGGCAAGCGACAATGCGCTCGTCGCCCGGCTTGATGCCATGCGGGCCGCTGCCGAAACCTATGCAAAACAGATCGCCGATCCGCAGATCGCCGCCCGTAAGGCAGGCCAGACATCGATCGAAGACATTGCGGCGATCGGCAAGTCGGACGCCGCCGGTGCGCTCGACACCTTTCGTGCTGCTGCCGCCGATATCAAGAGCCTGCTGTCAGCGGAGACAGCTGCCACTCGCGCCCGTCTCGACGCGGCGCATTTCGCCCTCGAACTGGCATTGACCCTCGGTGCAGCCGTCGCCGGCGTCTTTGCGGTCGGCCTGATCTGGCTGCTCGCACGATCGATCGTCACGCCGATCACCGGCATGACCGATGCCATGGCCCGTCTCGCTTCCGGCGACCACGCCGTCGAAGTGCCGGCCGTCGACCGTGGTGACGAAGTTGGCCGCATGGCGAAAGCCGTGCTGGTGTTCAAGGATGCCGCAATCGAAAGCGCGCGCATGTCCGACGAGCGCCGCACGATGCGCGAACAGGTCGAGGCGGACCGTCAGAAAGCCGAGGCCGAGAAGACCCGCGAGGCGGAAGAAGTGCGCTTCGCGATGACCGAACTCGCCAAGGGCCTCTCGGCACTCTCGGAAGGGGATGTGGTGTTCCGGCTCGAAAAGCCCTTCGCAGCCCATCTCGATAGTCTGCGTGGCAACTTCAACGAGTCTCTCGAGAAGCTGCATGCGGCGCTGAGAACCGTGGGCGCCAACGCCCATGCGATACATGCCGGTGCAGCCGAAATTCGCGCCTCTGCAGACGACCTAGCCCGTCGCACCGAACAGCAGGCAGCGTCTGTCGAAGAAACGGCCGCTGCCGTCGAGCAGGTCACCAAGACCGTGCGCGACACGGCCAAACGCGCCGAAGATGTCGGTCAGCTCGTCGACAGCACGCGTTCCGGTGCCGAACGCTCCGGTGAGGTTGTCCGGAACGCCGTTCAGGCGATGACAGAGATCGAGCAGTCGTCGCAGTCGATCTCCAGCATCATCGGCGTGATCGAAGACATCGCCTTCCAGACCAATCTCCTGGCACTGAATGCCGGCGTCGAGGCGGCCCGTGCCGGCGAGGCCGGCAAGGGTTTTGCCGTCGTCGCCCAGGAAGTGCGGGAACTCGCGCAACGTTCGGCCAATGCCGCCAAGGAGATCAAGTCGCTGATTTCTCGTTCGACCGCGCAGGTCGGCAATGGCGTGGCGCTGGTCGGCGAGACCGGCACGGAACTCGAAAAGATCGTCAGCGCCGTTCAGGAGATCAGCCACCATGTCGGCGCGATCGTCACTGCGGCGCGCGAACAGTCCACCGGACTGCAAGAGATCAACCTCGCCGTCACCGCGATGGACCAGGGCACGCAGCAGAATGCGGCCATGGTCGAAGAGCAGACTGCTGCCTCCCATACACTTGCGGCGGAGGCGGATTCGCTCAACACGCTGCTCGCCCAGTTCCGTCTGGGTCAGGGCGCATCAGCGGCCGCGCCTATCCGGACGCAGCACCGCGCAACAGCGCCTGCGAATGAGATGCCTGCACCCGCTGCTCGGCCGGCACCGCGCCAGCCGGCTGCCGCCTCTGCCGCCCATACCCCTGCCCCGTCGCCGGCGCGCGCGCTCGCCGGAAAGCTCGGCCGCGCCTTCGGCATGAGTTCTGCGGCGCCTGCAGAACCGGCAAAGCAGGACTGGACGGAATTCTGATCGGCACGCGCCCATCACCTTGCAGCTGAATCAAGAAAGCCCGTGGCTTGCGCCACGGGCTTTCTCTTTTGCCTGGACTCAAAACAGTCAGGCTACCGGTCGTCCTCGACATCATCGACGACGTCCGTCATGGGGCGGTCCGCACCGTCCGCATGTTCATGATGCCACTCGCCCTCGGCGTCCTGCCAACTGATTTCGGCGTCGCCATCGGCAAGCTGCTGGGCGCCTGCGGCCTTTCGGGCTGCAGCCACCGCTTCGTCGTGCGTCGGAAAGGGCTCCGAATAGACGTTGCCAAGACGGTAGGCATAACCTTCGTCATGCTCCACGACGTGATAGGTGACCTTGACCATGGCTGGTCTCAGTTCCAGCGCCAGCGGCTGTCGCGGGCCGGAGGCGTGGAATTGGCAAGCAGGTAGCCGACGACACCGCCGACGATGCCGAGCGTGATCAGGCCGGCGGAGGTGGCGGCAGCCGGATGACGGCGAACCACGCCAGCGACCGTATCTGCGCCTTCGCGGGCGTAGTCTGCCACGACATGGGCCGTGCGCGAAGCACCGTTGACGACATCAGACGCGCGGTTGCGGATGTCATCGCGGTCGTAGCCCGTCACAGAAGAAGCCGCGCGGCCTGCTTCGTCCAGCGCTTCGGAGGCGCGGTTGCGCATGTTGCGGCTGCTTCGGCCTGCTTCGCGGCTGATCATGTCCTTGAGATCATTCATCTGTTCGCGCAGTTCACGAAGTTCTGCCTGGAGGTTGGAAGACGCCATGGTGATACCCTTTCCGTTGTTCGTGTTGTTGCCGAAGAAACGTTGCGAATGCCGGATGGTTCCATTTGCAGAATCTCAGAGCTCGTCAGAAACGAAAAACGCCCGGTGCGAGGCACCGGGCGTCAAAAAGCGCATTTTGCTGGACGATTACTTCGTCGCGGCTTCGTACATTTCCAGGACGTAATCCCAGTTGATCAGGCTGTCGACGAAGGCTTCGAGGTACTTCGGACGGGCATTGCGGTAGTCGATGTAGTAGGAATGTTCCCAGACGTCGACGCCGAGGATCGGGGATGCGCCGTGGATCAGCGGGCTTTCGCCGTTCGGTGTCTTGGAGATTTCGAGCTTGCCGTCCTTGACGGAGAGCCAGGCCCAGCCGGAGCCGAACTGGGTGGTGCCGGCTGCAACGAAATCGGCCTTGAACTTGTCATAGCCGCCAAGGTCGCTGTCGACTGCAGCCTGCAGCTTGCCCGGAAGCTTGTTGCCGCCGCCATCCTTCTTCATCCAGTTCCAGAAGTGGATGTGGTTGTAGTGCTGGCCGGCATTGTTGAAGAGGCCGGCATTCTTGCCATAGGACTGCTTGACGACTTCCTCGAGCGACAGGCCTTCAAGGCCCGAATCCTTCAGGAGGTTGTTGCCGTTGGTCACATAGGCCTGGTGGTGCTTGTCGTGGTGAAACTCGAGCGTTTCAGCAGACATGAACGGTGCCAGCGAGTCGTAAGCATACGGGAGGGCGGGCAATTCGAAGGCCATGTGAGATCTCCTTTTGGCAAATGGATTGCGTTTTGGCAGGTGACGGGAACATAGGTGCGGAACATCGCTCAGGCAACCTTCGCTCTTCCAAAATCGGGACTTCAAGAGAAAGAAATGTCTTCCGTTTTTGGACTTGCGCGACTTTGCGTTCCGGCCGACGCTCTGCGCCATAATGCACCCAACCGAGGTTCCCATGTTCCGTTCCCGCCCGCTTCTCGCCGCTACAGCACTTGCCTTGATCAGCCTTTCCTCACCGGCGCTCGCCTCGTCCGGCGATGCTTGGGACGCGTTTGCCAAGGATGTCGCGGCAAAATGCACTGCGCTTGCGGAAGGTAAGATCGAACAGCCGAAGGTGGTCGTCGATCCCTTTGGCACCGAGAGCTATGGCGTCGCCATCCTCACCGGCAAGGCTGTCGGAGCCGATGCGACGGTCAGCTCGATCTGCGTCTATGACAAGAAGAGTCAGAAGGCGGAAATCGGTGGCGAACTGCCGGCTGACCAAGTGGTCATCAGCATCCCCTGAGAAGGTCAGGCCTCGTAGATATCGGGCTCCGGCAGGCCGTCGATCGGGAAACCGAACTCTGCGCGGGCGATCTTGCATTCCTCATCGCCGGGCATGCAGGTGCGACAGACATGCGGGCGCACGAGATAGACCGCGCAGCCGACATGTTTGCCGACCTCGCCGGTCAGTGCTGCACAGCGTCCATTCTCGAACTTCATGCCACTCTCGTCCTTGGCGATCATTGCTTCGGGAATGGCGGCGATCTCCTCATCGCTTTCCATGGAGAAGCGTGGCCAATCGGCGGAATAGGCGCAACAGGCACCGCAGGATTGACAATCGAAGATCTCGGGTGGGGATGTCTCAAGCATAGCTTCAGCGCTTTGCTGCGCGCAAGCGCACGAGATTGAAGGCGAAAAAGCCGGTAAAGACGAGCATCAGCAGGCCGACAAAGACCGGACCGGCATCGACCGAGATCAGATCCATGGTCAGCCCCGTGCTGCCGGAGCCGGCGGCACTCCCGATCGAGTAAGCGAGTGCGAAGACGGCGGCGCCCGAGACCAGCAGGCCGCCACGAAAGCGTTCGCCGAGCAGGGTCAGCGCTGCGGTGTAGAGCGAGAAGCTCGCAGCACCAAGGATTGAGATGGCGATCAGCAGAGCGACCTGCGACGTCATGAAGGGCAGAGCGAGGAAGGCGATGGCGGCAATCAGCGAGCCGGAGACGGCGATCACCGGTCGCGACAGGCGATCCAGCAGCCAGCCGACGAAGGGCTGGGCGAGCGCCGTCGGCAAAGCCACCATGGTGACGACAAAGGCTGCGAAATTCTGGCTGTAGCCGCGTTCTACGAAATAGAGTGGGATCATCGAGATCGCCGCGATGTCCGAAAAGCCGAAGGCGACGACCATCAGCGTCAGAACCGGCGCCATTTTGACGAAGGTCAGGAGGCCGCCGGCTTCCGAGGCTTCCGGCTTGGTCTTGGCATAACGACCGAGCATGACCGAGGCAAAGGCGACGAGTGCCACGTAAGCTGCCGTCAGGGCGAAGGCGAAGCCGTCCTCGATGCCGACGAGCGGGATGGCGAGCGGACCTGCGGCAAAACCTGCACACATGCCGGCGCTATAGGCCCCGGAGACACGTCCGCGCAGGCGGTCGGGACAGGCGGTGTTCAGCCAGGCTTCGGAGACGGTGTAGATGATGCTGGTGCAGAATCCGAGCAGGAAGCGGGCGACGAACCAGATCCAGAGCTCATCGAAGGCCGAGAAGGTGGCGAGGCAGGCGGAGACGCCACACAGCGAGGCGACGATCAACCGGTCGCCGCGTATCTTCTGCGTCAGCGTCCCGATTAGAAGCGTCGATGAGGCGAGGCCCAGCGCAAAGACCGAGGCGTTGAGCCCCGCCATGCTGGAGGAGACACCGCGGCTTTCGAGGATCAGCGCGATCAGGGGATAGGTGAGCCCCTGCCCCACCGCAAAGGCAGTGACCCCAAGGATGACAACCGCGATCGCTGCCCAATCGGGCGCGATGTCGGCTGCGATATCCGTGGTGTGTGCCGTCTGCATGGGGCCTCCGAGGCGCGTTTCAGCGCCCGTCGATTGAAGGCCCGGTCTAGCGGGGGGATTGGTGGAAGTCCAGAGAGGGGTGTGCTTGCAGTCCGGAGGCGAATATGCGGAAATGCAACCCAGAGCGTTGCCTCATTGTCTGGCACGGTCGAAGCATGAGGAAGTTCGTCTTTGTCGACGAAGCAGCCAAACGCGCCTTTCTCGATCTACCAAGAGAGATGCAGCGCCAGTTCGGCGCCGATCTGCAGGCGGTTCAGCGCGGTGAACCGCCGTTTTCGCGCTGGAAGCACCTGACGGAAACCGTAGGTCCCGGTGCTATTGAGCTTATCGAGAATGCACCGAACGCCTATCGGGCCATTTACTGCGCCAAGTTTGCCGAGACGGTCTACATACTGCACGCGTTTACGAAGACGACGAACGGCGTTGATCGACATGCGATGAAAACAGCCGCCGAGCGATACAAGATCATGTTGCAGACGTTGAAAGCAAAGCCTTAGGCAGCTTGGACGACCTCGCAAACGACCCGGCCGGCTGCGTCAACCGAGGGCCTGAGCCGAACGTCGAGGCGTGCGAGCAAACCAATCAGCTTATCGGCGGAGAAAAGGTCGATCTTGCCGCGCATCAGTTCGCTGACGCGCGGCTGGGACACTCCGAGCGCCTCTGCGATCTCAGCCTGCCGCAGCTTTCTTTCCTCAAGCAACTTGCGAAGCGTCAACATCAGGTCCGCGCGAAACTGCAGATCCGCAGCTTCGGTCGAACTGTCCGCTATGACATCGAAGATATTGTCGTATTCCAGGCGCTCCAACGGGCAACTCCGAGACTTATACGGTTTTACGTATAATCCGTCGTGCTTGCCGTCCTGTCAATCCACCTCAACCTGCCGCAATCACACCCGGCACGTCCTGCCCAAGTGCTGCAAACACCGTCTTCAGAATACCCGCAGCATCCAGTCCGGCTCGGGCATACATCACCTCCGGCTTGGCCTGATCCATCCAGACGTCGGGCAGCACGAGCGAGCGGACCTTCAGGCCGTTATCGAGCAGGCCCTCGTTGACGAGGAAATGCATGACATGGCTGCCGAAGCCGCCGACGGCGCCTTCCTCGACTGTCACGACCACCTGGTGGTGGCGGGCAAGCTGGCGGATCAGGTCGTGATCGAGGGGCTTGGCGAAGCGGGCGTCGGCGACCGTGGTCGATAGGCCGGCAGCATCGAGGTCTTCGGCGGCCAGCAGACAGTCGGCGAGACGCGTTCCGAAGGAGAGGAGCGCGACCTTGGAGCCCTGCTTGACGATGCGGCCGCGGCCGATTTCAAGGATCTCGCCACGCTCCGGCATGGCAACGCCGACACCTTCGCCGCGCGGATAGCGGAAGGAGATCGGGCCTTCGTCGTAGGCAGCAGCCGTGCGGACCATATGCTTCAGTTCTGCCTCGTCGGCAGCGGCCATGACGACGAAGCCAGGCAGTGCTGCAAGGAAGCCGGTGTCGAAGGAGCCGGCATGGGTCGGGCCGTCGGCGCCGACGAAACCGGCGCGGTCGATGGGGAAGCGGACCGGCAGACCCTGGATGCCAACGTCATGCACGACCTGGTCGTAGCCGCGCTGCAGGAAGGTGGAATAGAGCGCGCAGAAGGGCTTGAAGCCTTCGGCGGCGAGACCGGCTGCAAAGGTTACCGCATGCTGTTCGGCAATGCCGACATCGAAGGTGCGCTCGGGGAAGAGCGACTGCAGCTTGTCGAGGCCGGTGCCAGAGGGCATGGCGGCGGTGATGCCGACGATCTTTTCATCGTGGCGAGCTTCCTCGACCAGCGCGTCGGCGAATACGGAGGTATAAGCCGGCGCATTCGGCTTGGCCTTGGCCTGGGTGCCGGTGATGACATCGAACTTGTTGACGCCGTGATACTTGTCGGCAGCAGCTTCGGCCGGCGCATAGCCTTTGCCCTTCTGGGTCACGACATGGATCAGCACCGGGCCCTTGGCATTGTCACGGACATTGCGCAACACCGGCAGAAGGTGATCGAAGGAGTGACCGTCGATCGGGCCGATATGATAAAAGCCGAGCTCCTCGAACATCGTGCCGCCGGTGACATAACCTCGGGCATGCTCGACGGCGCGGGTGATCGCGCGGTCGACGGTCTTGCCGAGATAGGCGGTCAGCTTCTTGCCGAACTCGCGGAAGCCCATATAGCTGCGACCGGAGGCGAGGCGCGCGAGATAGGCGCTCATCGCGCCCGTCGGCGGAGCGATCGACATGTCGTTGTCGTTGAGGATGACGATCAGGCGCGCATCGAGGGCGCCGGCATTGTTCAGTGCCTCATAGGCCATGCCGGCGGACATGGCGCCATCGCCGATCACGGCGATCACCTTGCGGTCGGTCTTGGACAACTCCGCGGCAACGGCCATGCCGAGACCGGCAGAGATTGAGGTCGAGGAATGGGCAGCACCGAAGGGATCGTATTCGCTCTCGGCGCGCTTGGTGAAGCCGGAGAGGCCGTCT